>JAUCZB010000001.1 GCA_030373325.1 Cyanobium sp. CZS25K
CCATGGGTATTGGTATTCGCCCTCGTGGTTGTGGCCACTTGAAACTTTCCCTTAACACCCCATGGCAGATTCCCACGTTCCACACCGAGGCCTGTGATGGGCTCATGTCGCCTGAACACCGGCTGCCGCGTGGACCGTAAGCAGGTAACGTCCACACTGATCCGGGTGTCGGCTACCTCCACCCGTTTTGACAGCGACTGAAAGCCTTTTCGATGCGTCAGCAGCGATTCGCTTGCGCTCATCTTCCCATCACTCACCTGACGGATCACGTCCGCCTTTTCCCCATCGCTCACCACCCTGTCTTTTGAACAGAGCAGCATGGGGTGGTTTGGAGCCTGCCCCTGCAGGCCGGCTCCGGGAGGCCACACTCCCATCCTTGATGTAGTTGCGTCAGTGTTCATAGAGAACGTTTGACTCGTGGCACAAGCAGCCGGCGGCTGTTGGGCAGGCCCTCGGCAACTCCGGCGGGGATGGCAGCGGGGCGATCCGGGTTGTGCTCCACGCTCCAGCTCAAGCCGGTGCCCGGCAGCCCCACAGTCGTGCGCGGCCCACCGCTGCAGCTCACCGGGATATTGAAGGAAGCCCCCCGCCCGCCAACGGAGATCGAGCTCAAGCCCACCCTGGAGAAGTTGAAGCAGCCCGGACTGTCGCCAGATGAAGCAACCATCACGGCTGTCATGGAGGAGGCAGGCCGAGATCCTTGCATATTTTCCGCACAAGTAATTCCTTGACTTCAGTATGGCGCGGAATCGAGCTGCGCGAGCTGCGAAGATTCTGTGATGGATTCCACCACCATGAATGGTTACCACCTTCCCGCAACTATTCACAGCCACAACCGCTGAGGTAACGAAGCAGATCCCTTCGCTTCACAGGATCAAGGCAAGCTCCTCGGCCCCTGGACCTGCGGCTTTCAAGGCATCCTGACGGTTAAATTCCAGTACTTCTCGTAGAATCTCACTGAGTGATTCCAGAAGCGCTTCGCGACTCTGCTCTTGAGCATTCACACCAGGAACCTCTTCCACCCATCCAATCCACCAAAGTCCATCCTGCCGAATCACAGCTGTGTAGGCGGGTGCTGCAGTCATGCCTGTTCCCAAGCTCGAATTTTAATCTAGCTCAGATCTGAGTCCATGCGCAGAGCTTTGGACTCAAGAATCTGAATGGACGATTGACTTCGTGAGTAATTCCAGTGCCTAGCGCAGGCATATTGCCATGCTCGTGGTATTTACGACGATGCCTCTCCCTTCCACCCGATCCTTCGAACGCTCCAGATCAGAAGCGGGCAAGAGCTTGCGCGTACGACGCTAAATTCCTGCTCCCGTCTTCTGCATCTGGATGTTATACGGGCTGCTTTTGCAATACTAGACTTCTCAGAAACTCTGGCGCCAAGTCAGCACCATTCGGCCAGCAAACTGTACGAAGCTCAGGATCTAGGTAGGCATCACTAAACTTTTGGGGATCAAGAAGCTCTTCAAAGATTGGACCTTTAAGCTCTGCAGCAACGTCAGCTTCACCGTGAGTCCCATCGTTGAATTGAAGCAAGAGTCGGTGCCCTGCAAGGACTTGAGCAGATGTGACGTGAAGCATGATGTACTCAATGGTGGAACTACTCTAGAGGGGGAATCGGTGAGAGAGGCTCGTGGCGGCGCGCTTGCTCCCAATCAAGCATCAACTCATCGCGATGCTGCTGGTACCATTCCAATACGTGAAATAGAGCTCGTCTTGGAAATTGACCGCTGACAACACCATCTACTATGTTGACTGTGATCTCATACTCGCCATAGATTGCATGGAAATGTGGTGGATCATGATCTCGATATAGGATGGCTATCGCGATCCCAAGGAAGCGGCTGATAACTGGCATCTGTAAACTATAGCGTCAAACCGGTAAGTTACCAAAGGCTGCGAGACGGCGATCTCGTGTGCAGGCACTTGCCTTAGGCTCCGTAGAACAATTCATTGGCTTGTTCCGTGAACCACGGACCTTCCTCCGCCCCTTTCCGTGAACCACAGCTGACGCCAGTGAATCATTGGACGAGAATCCTTTCCTGCACAGCGCTCTTAGTTGGAAGGCCAAGTCGTAGGCCATGGTTCACTGGTCCGATAACCACATGTAGCCATAGCTATATCATGTCTGCTGGGCTGCAGCCACCGAGCGGCCCACGGTTCAGCACATGGGTGTAGATCATGGTGGTGCTCACGTCCTGTTGTCCCAGCAGTTCCTGGATCGTGCGGATGTCCTGCCCCCGCTCCAGTAGGTGGGTCGCGAAGGAGTGGCGAAAGGTGTGGCAACTGGCCGCCTTCGTCACACCTGCTTCGGCCACGGCCCGTTTCACCGCCTTCTGCACCACGCTCGGATCGAGGTGGTGGCGGCCCTGGGTTCCTGAGGCTCGGTCTTGCCAGCGGTTCTGTTGGGGAAACACCCACTGCCAGGCCCACTCCCGATCGGCCTTCGGGTATTTCCTCGCCAGGGCGTAGAGCATCACCACCCGGCCCCAGCCCGCCGCCAGATCAGCCTGATGCAGCTGGGGCACCTTCAGCAGATGCTCCTGGAACTCGGGCACCAGGCTCTGCGGCAGCAGCGTCAGCCGGTCCTTGCCGCCCTTGCCGTCGCGCACCGTGAGCTCACGCCGCTGAACATCGAGATCCTTGACGCGCAGGCGCAGCGCCTCCATCAGCCTGAGGCCGCTTCCGTACAGCAGCCCCACCACCAGGGCCGCCTCTCCCTCCAGTCGCTGGCGCACCGCCCGCACCTCCGCTTCGCTGAGCACCACCGGCAGCCGGCGCCGTGTTCGCGCCCGCACCACCCCCTCCAGATCAAGATCTCGCTCCAGCAGTTCCCGGTACAGAAACAGCAGCGCCGCGAACGCCTGGTTCTGGGTGGAGGCACTCACCTGCAGCTCCACCGCCAGGTGGCTCAGAAAGGCGTTCACCTCGGCGCTACCCAGTTCGCGGGGGTGGCGTCTGCCGTGAAACGCCGCAGCCGCTGCTCGTAGGTGTTCACGGTGCGGCGGGCGTAATGGCGCTCCTGCAGCTCCTCGCGATAGCGCTGGATAAGACCGGGGGCGCGGCTGGCGTCGGCCATGACCTCGAGAGTGTGGTGGACCTCCTGAGGGTTCCCCGCTGCAGCCTGTCCACAGATACGGCGTGAGCCGCAACAGCAGAAACGTCCGATGCCCTCCCCCCTCACGATCCGCCCCCTGGAGCGCGCCGATATCCCCACCATCACCGGCTGGGCCCGGCGGGAGGGCTTCGCGCCGGGCGTGGGCGATGTGGCCATCTACCGCCAGACCGACCGGCAGGGGCTTTGGGTGGGCTGGCTCGGCGACGAGCCGGTGGGGTGCATCGCCGGGGTCCGCTACAACGCCTCCTACGGCTTCATCGGCCTGTTCCTGGTGGTGCCCGCCCAGCGCGGCAGGGGCTACGGCGTTCAGCTGTGGCGCCAGGCGCTGGAACACCTGGCCGACGTGCCCTGCATCGGCCTCGAGGCCGCCCCCGACCGGATCGACGACTACGCCGGCTGGGGCTTCGCGCACGCCTCCCCCACCACCCGCTGGCAGCGGCTCGGCGCCCCGCCGCCGCCGGCAGCCCCATCGCCAGCCGCGAAGGAGCCCCCCTGGTGCCTGCTGGAGGGCGACGCCATCCCGGCGGCGGCTCTGCAACGCTTCGATGCCCAGCGGGAGCCCTCCCCCCGCCCCCACTTCCTGCGCCAGTGGCTCCAGCATCCGGCGGGCACGGTGCTGGCCCTGGTGGATCGCCAGGGCGCCTGTCACGGCTTCGGCCGGGTGCGCCCCTGCCTGCTGCCCGATGGCGACGGCTGGCGCCTCGGCCCCCTGGTGGCCGATGGCCCCGCCGCCGCCCGTGCCCTGCTGGAGGGTCTGCTGCATCGCCATCCCGGCACGGTCCTGATCGATGCCCCCGGCGCCAATCCCGACGCCGCCCCGCTGCTGGAGCAACTCGGTTTTGTGCCCCTCTCCCGGACGCTGCGCATGTACCGGGGCACGCCGCCGGCGGTCTCGCTGGCAGATGTCTACGGCCTGGCCTGCCTGGAGCTCGGCTGATCCCACGACGGCCCGATCACGCCACCTACCTTCAACCCCAGGCCGCCCCACCCCGGGGCCCACGGCAGCCGTGATGACGCGCACCACAACCCCATTTCCCGGTCTGGCGCTGCTGTCACTGGCCCTGGCGGTGCCCCTGGCAACCGGGCGCCTGCAAGCCGCCCCGATCCCCCTTATGGAGCCGGCCGGCATCGAGCTGCTGGCGGGCAGCCGGGCGCGGGCCGACTACGGCCCCCTGGCCGAGCAGTTCCTCACCCAGGCGAACCTCGCCTACTGCGGCGTGGCCAGTGCCGTGATGGTGCTCAACAGCCTGGGGGTGCCGGCTCCACCGGCGGCAGGCTACGGCCGTTACCGCTTCTGGACCCAGGAGAACGTCTTCGAGGTACCCGCCGGCAGCCAGGTGGTCAGCGCCGAGGTGGTGCGGCGCCAGGGCATGACCCTGGCCGAACTGGCCGGCCTGCTGGCGGCCCACGGGGTGGCGGCCGAAGCCATCCACGGCGACCAGCTCAGCCTGGAGCAGTTCCGCTCCCTGCTGCGCACCAACCTCAACCAACCCGGCGACCGCCTGCTGGCCAACTACCTGCGCCCATCCCTGGGCCAGGCCGGCGGCGGCCACATCGCCCCGTTGGCCGCCTTCCACGCCCCCAGCGACCGGGTGCTGATCCTTGATGTGGCCCGCTACCGCTACCCCTCGGTGTGGGTCCCCGTCGCCGACCTCTGGAAGGCGATCCGCACCCTGGATCGCACCTCGGGCCGCAGCCGCGGCCTGGTCATGATCCGGAAGGCGCCTGGCTCGACACCGCCTCCAGGAAGCGTTCCGCCACCCGGTCCCAGCTGAACGGCACCACATGCTCGCGGCCCCAGGCACGGCAGCGGGCCTGCAGCTCGGGATCGGTGAGCAGGCTCAGAAGGGCCTCGGCCAGGGCCTGGGGATCCTTCGGCGGCACCAGCAGCCCGGCCCGGCCGTGGGGCACCACCTCGGGGATCGCCGTGGCCGTGGTGCTCACCACCGGCAGCCCGCTGGCCATCGCCTCGAGGAACACGATGCCGAAACCCTCCTGAATCGACGGCAGACAGAACACCGCGCTGCGGCGGTACCAGTGCCGCACCTCAGCGTCATCGGCCAGGGCCCCCAGCAGCTGCACCACCGCACCCAGCCCCAGCCGCCGCACCAGCTCCTGCAGGGCGCCATGCTCCGGCCCATCACCGATCACCACCAGCTGGGCGCTGGCCAGCCGCTGGTGCACGGCTGCAAAGGCCGTGATCAGATCGGCCACCCGCTTGCGCGGGTACTGGCGGGCCACGCACAGCACGGTGTGGGGCTCCCGGGCCCCGTCGAGGGCGGCCAAGGCGGCGGCGTCCCCTCCCGCCGGGTTCCACAGCCCGATCTCGATCCCCTCCGGCACCAGCCGCAGCCGCTGGGCCGGCACCCCGTAGAGGGCTTCGATGCGCTCGCAGCAATAGCGGCTGGTGGAGAGCACCCGCGGCGCCCGGCGGGCGTTGAGCCGCTCCAGCAACGACAGGCTCCAGAGCATCCGCCGCGGCCAGCCGCTCTCGCAGCGCGACTCCTCCGCCAGCACCCCCTTGATGCAGCACACGTAGGGCACCGGGCAGCGGTGCGCCACCCGGAAGCCGTCGATGTCGAAGCCCACCACCAGGTCGTAGCGGCCCTCGGCGGCGGCCAGGCGCCGGGGCAGGCTGAGGTTGAACCAGAGGCGCCGCAGCAGCAGATTTCCAGGCCAGGCGCCCTGGGGAACCAGCCGCTCCACCTGGTGGCCCCGGGCGGTCAGGGCCGCCGCCAGCCCACCGATGGCCACCGCCGTACCGCTGCCCTCGGCCACCTCCTGCAGCCAGGAATCGAGAAAAGCGATGCGCATGGGCTGGCCGCCGGGACTTACACCCGGGCCGCCAGACCGGTGGGCTCGAGCATCAACTTGCTGTTGCGCACCTCCTCATCCATCTCGATCGGGTAATCACCATCGAAGCAGGCGGTGCAGAAATGGCTGGAGTTGGCCTGGGCCGCCTCCACCATCCCCTCCTTACTGAGGTAGCTGAGCGAGTCGACGCCCAGGTGCCGCTCGATCTCCTCGAGCGTCAGCCGGGCGGCGATCAGGTGGTCCTGGGTGTCGGTGTCGATGCCGTAGAAGCAGGGGTGGGTGACGGGGGGTGAGCTGATCCGCATGTGCACCTCAGTGGCACCCGCCTCCCGCAGGGCCGCCACCAGCTTGCGGCTGGTGGTGCCGCGCACGATCGAATCGTCGATCACCACCACCCGCTTGCCGGACAGCACATCGGGCAGGGGGTTGAGCTTCACGCGGATGCCCGCCTCCCGCATCGCCTGGGTGGGCTGGATGAAGGTGCGGCCCACGTAGCGGTTCTTGATCAGACCATCGGCGAAGGGAATGCCGCTGGTGTGCGAATAGCCGATCGCCGCCGGGATGCCCGAATCGGGCACACCGATGACGATGTCGGCCGCTACCGGGTTCTCCCGGGCCAGCACCTCACCGATGCGTACCCGGTAGCTGTAGAGCGATTCGCCGAAGAAGCGGCTGTCAGGCCGGGCGAAATAGATCATCTCGAAGACGCACAGCTTGCTGGGCTCCTCGCACCAGCGCTGCCGCTCGGGGATCGGATCGGCCTGGCGGAAGTGGATCAGTTCACCGGGTTGGACATCATCGACGAAGCTGGCGCCGATGATGTCGAGGCCGCAGCTCTCGCTGCTGGCCACCCACTGGCCCTGCTCCGGTTCGCCCAGCAGCCCGAACACCAGGGGCCGGATGCCGTGGCCGTCGCGCAGGGCGAACAGGCCGTCGGGGGTGCCGATCACCAGGCTGAAGGCGCCGCGGCAGCGGGCGGCCGCCGCCCGGATCGCCGCGTTCCAGCCCAGGCCGGAATCCACCGCCACCTGCAGCGCGAAGGCGATCAGCTCCGAGTCGGTGGTGGAGGTGAACTCCCCCGCCAGGTGGTCGAGCGAGACCCGCAGCTCCGCGGCATTCACCAGGTTGCCGTTGTGGGCCAGGGCCAGCGGGCCCAGGCGCGTCATCAGCACCACAGGCTGGGCGTTGCAGACCTTGCTGCTGCCGGTGGTGGAATAGCGGTTGTGGCCCACGGCCAGCTGGCCCGGCATCCGCTCCAGCATCTCCTGGTCGAACACCTGGCTGACCAGGCCCATGTCCTTGTGCAGCCGCACTTTCACATCGTCGAAGACGGCGATGCCGGCCGACTCCTGGCCCCGGTGCTGCAGGGCGTACAGCCCGAAGTAGGTGAGGTTGGCCACCGCCTGACCCGGCGCCAGCACGGCGAACACCCCGCAGGCCTCCTCCGGCTTGTCGGAGCGGTCGGTGTCTGGGAGGCCGCTGTCGGAGCCGTCAGGGTGGATCAGCGAACCGTGCGCATCGCGTTGCTCGGCGAAGGGCACGGGGGGTCACACCAAGGGAGATGTCCCATCTTGGCCCATTACCTGTCGGGCGGAGGCCCGGCTTTCCGCAACCGGCCGGGGATCGCCTGCTCGTAGGTGTCGCGCAGTTGCTCCAGCTCCAGCTCCAGCAGCGGCTGGCCGTCCCGGCCCATGCTGAGGCGGGATTCGGCCGTCACGCGGCCCAGGAGCTGGGCCGGCAGCGGCGCGCCATCTTCGATGGCCGCCGCCAGGGCCGCGCGCCAGGCCGGCTCCTGCTCGGGCGCCACGCTTACCACCAGCCGGGCGCCGCCTTCGGCGAACAGCAGCCGGTCGGGGCGCGCGTCGCCGGCGGGCAGCTCCAGGCGGGCCCCCAGGCCGGAGGCGATGCACGCCTCCGCCAGCGCCACCGCCAGGCCGCCGTCGGAAAGATCATGGGCGGAGCGCACCAGGCCCGCGGCGATGGCCGCTCGCAGGAAACCCTGCACCCGGCCTTCCAGGGCCAGATCCACCAGGGGCGGGCGGCCCGTGAGCCGGCCGTGGACCACCTCCAGGTAGCTGCTGGCCCCCAGCCCCAGGCGTTCGTCGCCGCTCTCCTGGAGCGGCACCCCCAGCAGCCAGATGGCATCGCCGGCCTGGCGCCAGGCCAGCCCGGTGACATGGGCCAGATCGTGCACCAGCCCCACCATGCCCACCACCGGGGTGGGGTGGATCGGCTGCATCTGCCCCTCGGGCAGGCGGGTCTCGTTGTACAGCGAGACGTTGCCGCCGGTGACCGGCGTTTCCAGAGCGCTGCAGGCCGCCGACAGCCCGTGGCAGGCCATGGCCAGCTGCCAGTAGCCGATGGGGGTGTCGGGGGAGGGGAAATTGAGGTTGTCGGTGACCGCCAGGGGCTCGGCACCGCTGCAGGAAAGGTTGCGGGCCGCCTCCGCCACCGCCGCCATGGCGCCGCGTTCCGGATCGAGGGCCACCCAGCGGTTGGGGCAATCGACCACCGCCGCCACGCCCCGGCTGGCCGGGGCCATCGCCCCTTCCCCCTGCTGGGGCCGCAGCCGGATCACCGCGGCGTCGGCACCCCCCGGCAGCACCACGGTGTTGGCCTGCACCTGGTGGTCGTATTGGCGGTAGACCCAGCGCTTGCTGGCGATGGTGGGGTCATCCAGCAGGCGCAGCAATACCATCCCCCAGCCCAGCGGTCCATCGGCCAGGGAAAGGCCGCCAGCCTCCGATGCCGGCGGCAGCTCGGCTTCGCTCCAGCCCCAGTGAGCCCGGATCTCGGCCGGGGGTTCGGCCAGCAGCTCGTGGTGATTGATCGGCGTGTCGTCCGCCAGGGCACTGGCGGGCACCTCGGCCGCCACGTCGCCGTGCTGCAGCACCCGCACCACGTTCTCCTGCAGCACCCGGCCCACCACCGCCGCCTGCAGGCCCCAGCGGCGGAAGCGGGCCATCAGGGGCTCCTCCCGGCCCGCCGCCACCACGAACAGCATCCGTTCCTGGGATTCGCTCAGCAGGAATTCGTAGGCCGTCATGCCCGACTCTCGGGCCGGCACCCGGTCGAGGTCGAGCTCGATGCCCAGGCCCCCCTTGGCGGCCATCTCCGAACAGCTGCAGGTGAGACCAGCGGCCCCCATGTCCTGGGCCGCCAGCACGTCACCGCTCTGGAAGGCCTCCAGGCAAGCCTCGATCAGCCCCTTCTCCAGGAACGGATCGCCCACCTGCACGGCAGGCCGGTCGTCGAGGGAGGCTTCGGTGAGCTCGGCGGACGCGAAGCTGGCCCCACCCATGCCGTCGCGGCCGGTGGTGCTGCCCACGTACACCACCGGATTGCCCACACCCACCGCCCCGGAGCAGACGATGTCGTCGGTCTCCATCAGGCCCAGGGCCATGGCGTTCACCAGCGGGTTGCCGCCGTAGCTGGGGTCGAAGGCCACCTCACCGCCCACCGTCGGCACGCCGACGCAGTTGCCGTAGTGAGCGATGCCGGCCACCACCCCCTCCATCAGACCCACGTTGCGCTCCTCCTCCAGCGGACCGAAGCGCAGGGCGTTGAGCAGGGCGATCGGGCGCGCCCCCATGGTGAAGATGTCCCGCAGGATGCCCCCCACCCCGGTGGCCGCCCCCTGGAAGGGTTCCACCGCCGACGGGTGGTTGTGGCTTTCGATCTTGAAGGCCAGCCGCTGCCCTTCGCCCAGGTCGACCACACCGGCGTTCTCACCAGGCCCCACCAGGATCCGGGGCCCGGTTGTGGGGAACTGGCCCAGCAGGGGGCGGGAGTTGCGGTAGCAGCAGTGCTCCGACCACATCACCCCGAACATGCCCAGTTCAGCCCGGTTGGGGGGCCGGCCGAGGCGACGCACGATCTCGTCGTAATCGCTCTGGCTCAGACCCTCCTTGCGCAGGGCCTCCGGCACCGAGAAGGACGGAGTCGAGGCAGGAATCACCGGGGGGCGCGGCAACGGCCCTCCAGTATCAGATCCAGGGGTCGTCGGAGTGGTGGGGCTCCCGGCCCCGGTAGCGGTCGCGGCGGGGTGCCGGCTCGTCCGGGGGCGGCTCCCGGGGCCGCTCCTCCGGCGGCTCCGGTGCCTCGGGCCAATCCTCGAGCGGATCGGGCTCCTGCTCACGGTCGGCGTCGTAACGGTCGCGCGGATAGCGGTCGTTCGCGTCGTGGTCGCGCCGCCCCCGCTTGGGGTCCTGCTCGCGTTCGGGCCAGGGGATCTCCTCGCGGAAGGCCTCCGGCCAGGGGGGCTCCTCCAGCCAGCCCTCCAGACGCTCCTCGACGCGGCCGCCCACCTCCTTCACCTGCTCCTTCCAGCGGCGGGAGCGGCGCAGCAGCTGCTGGCGCACGCTGGCCCGGGCCACCGGCAGGTCATCCAGACCCCGCAGGGCGGTGAACACCCGGCCGGGCTGCTGATCGACGATCCGATCGGGGCTCAGGCGCCAGCGGCTGCTTCCCGGCAGCCGCGGATCACTGCGGGCCACCAGGTAGTGCAGGATGCGGCCGCTGCGCAGCTCCACGGCGGCGTCGGCCACCAGTCCCAGGGGCACGTCATCGGCGCCGGTGAGGGCCGCATCGATCAGGGTTGGCAGTCGCTCCAGGGTGACCGCATCGGTTTCGGCCGGCTCCCCCTTCACGAACACCTCCTGCTCCCCCAGCCCGCGCAGCTGATCCAGCCGCCAGACCAGCCGCCGCTGGGCGAAGGCCGAGGGGCGGCTGGCCCAGCCCAGCAGCCGGTGCACCGGCGGATGCATCCAGGCCAGCACCCCGACGCCGCGCTCGAGGCCCTGATCGCAACGCACCTGCCGCCGCAGCAGATCGCTCAGCAGCAGCTGCTCGGGAAGGCTCACGCGCTCAGCTGGTGCGGATCTGGACGGGCATCACCAGGTAGGTGAAGGCTTCGTCGGCCCCCACCGGCGACAGCACGGCCGGGGTGGTGGGGGCATTGCACTGCAGCACCACCTGGTCCGAACCCATGGCCTTGAGGCCATCGAGCAGGTACCGGACATTGAAGGCGATCTCGATCTCCTCCCCTTCGATCGTGGCCGCCAGGGATTCCGAACCGCTGCCCACGTCCTGGGCGTCGGCCCGGATCGTCGCGGTGCCGGCGGCGGGATCGGCGCTGATCTTGACCACGTTGTTGTGCTGATCGGCCAGCACCGCCACCCGCTCAAGGCCGGCGATGAAGGCGCGACGGTCGAGCACGATGCGGCGCTGGAAGGATGGGGGGATGAGCTGGCGGTAGTTGGGGTAGGTGCCATCGAGGCTGCGGCTGGTGAGCACCTGGTCGGCGGAGAGCACCACCACCTGGCCGCGCTCGCAGAACAGGCTGAGGGGCTCCTGGGAGCCGCGACCCGAAAGGATGCGCTCCAGCTCCCGCAGGGAGCGAGCCGGCACCGTGACGGCGAAATCCTCGCCATCGCCGCCAGAGGCGTCCTGGTCGGGGCCGGCGGCTTCCACCGCGTGGGAGAGACGCTGCACCGCCAGGCGGTGACCGTCGGTGGCGGCGCACTCGAGACCCTCGCCATCCAGACGCAGGTGCACACCGGTCAGCAGTTGCTTGTTCTCATCGGGACTGCTGGCAAACAGGGTGGCCCGCAGCCCCTTCACCAAGGCCTCGGCGTGGAAGCGGATCGGGGTGCCGCTCTGGGCCAGGGGCAGGTCGGGGTAGTCGTCGGCGGGCATGCCCCGCATCCGGTAGCTGCCGGAGAGGTTCGTGAGCTCCAGCTGCTCTTCCCCTTCCGGGCAGCTGAGGCTGATGGGGCTGTCGGTGGCGAGGCGGGACACGATCTCGCCGAACATCTTCGCCGGCAGGGTGATGGCGCCGCTGGTCTCGACGGCGGCGGGCAGGCTCGTCTGGATGCCGAGGCTGAGATCGAAGCCGGTGAGGCTGAGCCGGCCGGTGCCCGCATCGGCGGTGAGCAGCACGTTGGCCAGAACCGGATGGGTGGGCCGGGTCGCCACCGCCCGGCTGACCAGCTGGAGGCTGGCGCTGAGTTCAGCCTGGGAGCAGACCAGCTTCATGGAGGGTGCCGGCGACGGCAGGGCAGCGTTCTTGAGGTCCCACGGTTTCACAGGGCGCGACAAAGCGCAACGGGTGGTCTCCCGACTGTTCAGAGGATCAATCAAGGATTGAAGAAAGAAAAAACAGCCCGTCGTCGTAGGGGCGGGGGAAAACGGGTAAAGAGGCTTTCTTCCACTGGCATCACTGGCTTTTGTCAAGCAGAGGGCTGGGGAATGGGCCGAACAATCGAGCCATTTCGAGGGGTTTTCCCCCGAATCCCGGGCCTGGGGAATTCGTCGGCTGCCATGGGGGTTTTCCCATCCCCTGTCTGTCCCGGCAGAAAGGGGGGAATGTCCCAGGATTTCCCCAGACGCTTTGGCGAGCGCCAGACGCCGAACCCGTCAGCGGGCGAGCGTCAGAAGCCCATCACCTTGGCCACCGTCTCGGTTTCCGGGGCGATGCCTGTGTGGAAGGTGGCGTCGTTGTTTTCGATCGCCGTCGTGGGGTCCTTGAGGCCGTTGCCAGTGAGCACGCACACCACCGTGGCGCCGGCCGGCACCTCCTCCCGCCGCTTCAGCAGGCCCGCCACCGAGGCGGCACTGGCCGGTTCGCAGAACACCCCTTCCCCCTGACCCAGGAGCTTGTAGGCCTCGATGATCTCGGCGTCGGTGACGGCCATGAAATCGCCGTTGCTCTCCCGCCGGGCGTTGATGGCGTTCTCTTTGTTCACCGGATTGCCGATGCGGATCGCCGTGGCGATGGTGTCCGGCTGCTCCACCGTGTGGCCCAGCACCATCGGGGCGGCACCGGCTGCCTGGAAGCCCATCATCCTGGGCAGGACGCTGCTGTGGCCCGCCTGGCGGTACTCCTTGAAGCCCATCCAGTAGGCGCTGATGTTGCCGGCGTTGCCCACAGGGATGCAGAGCCAGTCGGGGGCCTCGCCGAGGGCATCGACCACCTCGAAGGCGGCAGTCTTCTGTCCCTGGAGCCGGTAGGGGTTGAGGGAATTGACCAGGGTCACCGGGTAGCGGTCGGCCACGTCCCGCACGATCGCCAGGGCCCGGTCGAAGTTGCCCTGCACCGCCAGCACCTCGGCGCCGTAGAGCAGGGCCTGGGCCAGCTTGCCCTGGGCCACATAACCGTCGGGAATCAGCACGAAGGCCCGCATGCCGCCCCGGCGGGCGTAGGCGGCCGCGGCGGCCGAGGTGTTGCCCGTGCTGGCGCAGATCACCGCCTCCGAGCCCGCCTCCTTGGCCTTGCTGATGGCCATCGTCATGCCCCTGTCCTTGAAGGAGCCGGTGGGGTTGAGGCCGTCGTACTTGAGGAACACCTTCACCCCACGGCCCACCCGTTCGGCGATCACGGGCGCCGGAATCAGGGGGGTGGCCCCTTCCCGCAGGGTCACCACCGGCGTCGCGTCACTGACGGGCAGCCAGCTGCGGTAGGCCTCGATCAGCCCTGGCCAGTCCTGCATGGTGGGCTGCCGGCCCAGGCGTCGCAGGGCTCGTAGCAGGGGCACTTGGGACAGCGGCGAGGCTGACGTCAATGTAGGGCTCCGGTCTGGGACGTCAGGGGGCGGGTGTGGCCGGGGCCGGCGTCACGGGTGCCGGGGAGGCCGGCGCGGGGGCCGCCTGGGCGTCGCCGCCCCGCAGGCCGTCGAGGGGGGATTCGGAGAAGAAGCGCACCAGTTCGCTGATCGAGGAGGCCTTGGAAACCAGCCCCATCAGGGCCGGAATGCTCACCTCCAGCTCCCGGGTTGGGTAGGCCCGCAGGAAGGAGATGGCCGAGAGGGACCCTTTGCCTTCGTAGGTGCCCAGCACCATCGCCGCCCGAAGGGCGGGCACCCCCGCTTCCGGGGCCCGCAGGGGGAACAGGATCCGGGCCAGGCGGGCCAGGATCGCCTCGCCGATGCGGGTGTTGAGCAACCGGCTCATCAGCACGATCGGCAGCCGCACCGATTCGTTCAGCAGTTTGCTGGCGTTCTTGGGGTTCTGGCGGCCCAGGCGCAGCACGTCGGCCAGCAGGCCCCGGGCCTCGCCGGTGGTGGCCAGATGCTCCAGATCAGCCACCGGAATCGAACGTCGGAAGGCGCCGCTGGTGAACACCAGGTTCTCGGTGGCGAAGGCCGCGGGAGTCGACCAGCACAGCCCCAGACCCAGGACAGCGGCCACGAGCCTTCGCCGCTTGTTCACGCTTGTCTCCCTTGTATTGCGCTGACTCTACGGATCTCAGGGGCCGGAGATCCCGGCGGCCTGGCGCACCGCAGGGGTCACCAGCACATCCCGCAGCAGGTGCACGACACCCCGCTCGGCCAGTCCCCTGGCCACCTGCAGACCCATGCGGCGCAGATCGGGCTCGCCCAGCACCCTTGGCAGACGCCGCAGCAGCAGGGACGGCTCGAAGCCGGGCAGGTCCCGCAGGATCGCCAGCAGTTCCTGAATCGGTTCGAGATCCATCAGCGGCGCCGCCGGCGGGCCGGGGGGCAGGGCCCTCAGCCCCGGCGGCAGCAAGCGCTGGGGCAGCCGCCGGCCGATCCGCAGGGTGGTGTTCCAGGCCAGGACATCCATCTGTTGCACCACTGCATCGACAAGCTGCTGGCGCAGCAGCCCGCCGGTGGGTGAGAAGAGGAAATCAAGCACCTGGTCGAGCAGGCCCTCCAGGTCCAGCTGGTCCTGGAGCGAGGCACTGGCCACCAGGCTTTCCAGCCGCTGCCAGCGGAACTCGTCCCCGTCGTAGAGCATCTCCCGCAGGCTGCGGCGCAGCTCGGGATCGGGATCCTCCATCAGCCGGCGGGCGAAGTAGGGGTAAGCGGCGCCGAGGATCTTGAAGTCGGGGTCGACACTCAGGGCGATCCCTTCCAGGGTCACCAGGGAGCGGATGATCAGGGCGTAATACGGGGGGACCTGGAAGGGGAAGCGGTACATCACCCCGGAGAGGTCATCGGTGACCGCCTTGAAATCCATACGGCTCACACCCATCTCCAGGGCCTGGCCGAAGACCTGCTCGAAGGCCGGCACGATCGGCTCCAGATTCACCGCTTCCCCCAGGAAGCCGAGCTGGACGAAATCCTTCGAAAGGGCGCCGAAATTGCGGTTCACCAGGTGCACCACCGCCTGGATCAGCCCGGTGCGCGCTTCGCGCGACACTTCGCTCATCATGCCGAAATCCAGGTAGGCAAGGCGTCCGTCTGGAAGGGCCAGCAGGTTGCCGGGGTGGGGATCGGCGTGGAAGAAACCGTGTTCCAGCAGTTGCTGCAGGCTGCAGTTCACCCCCACCTCCACCATGTGGTCTGGGTCGACGCCGAGGGCCCGCACCGCGTCGAGGTTGGTGAGCTTGACGCCGTCGATCCATTCCATCGTCAGCACCCGGCGGCTGGTGGCCTGGCGGTAGATGGCGGGGACGGCGATGCGGGGATTGTGGCTGTGGAGGCGAGCGAAGGTTTCGGCGTTGGTGGCCTCGTTGATGTAGTCCATCTCCTCGAACACCCGCTTGCCGAGTTCATCGATAAGACCCACCAGATCACTCTTGATCACCCCCACGTTGCGGTTCAGCCAGGCGGCGATGTTGCGGACGATGTAGAGATCAAGGGTGATCTGCTCCCGCAGCCCGGGCCGTTGCACCTTCACCGCCACCCGCTCGCCGCTCATCAGCACGCCCCGGTGCACCTGGCCAAGGGAGGCCGCTGAGATCGGTTCCTTCTCCAGCGAGGCGAAGATCGTCTCCACCGGAGCCCCGAGGTCCTCTTCGATGCACGCCATGGCCAGGGCACTGTCGAAGCCCGGCAGCTGGTCCTGCAGCTGGGCCAGCTCCTCCAGCAGCACCGGCGGAATGATGTCCGGCCGGGTGGAGAGGGCCTGGCCCGCCTTGATGAAGGCGGGGCCCAGGGCCACCAGCAGTTCGGCGCACTCCCGGGCCCTTGCCCGGGCCCGGGCGGGGGTGGCCAGCTGGCCGGTCATCCAGTCGAAGCCCACCCCGGTGAGGTAGAGGCCGATCGGCACCAGGGTCTGCCAGACCCGCCGGGCCAGGCGCATCGGGTGGCCGGCGTAGATCCGGGTGATGGCGGCCGGGTCGTAGCTGAGCAGGCCCGCGGCCTCCAGGAAGTCACCCATCTCGACGTCGACGCTCAGGCGCTCGCTGGTCGCGGCGGGGGCTGGGGGGGAGGAGACCATGGCTGGGGAGCACCGCCGTGGCGCCGGCAGGCGAACCCCCCTTCTAAACGAAAGTCACAGCCGCTACGGTCGGGCGACGTACCGATCGCTTGCCGGAGGCCTGGGTGCTCACGGGTCTGCGTCTCGAGAACATTGCCCTGATCGAGCGCCTGGAGCTGGTGTTCTCGACCGGGTTCACCGTGCTCACCGGCGAGACCGGCGCCGGCAAGTCGATCCTGCTGGATGCCCTCGATGCCCTGCTCGGCGGTGCCCAGGGCAGCCAGGCGGCCCGCCTGCTGCGGCGCGGTGCTGAGCGGGGCCGGATCGAGGCCAGTTTCAGCCTGGCTCCCCCGGTGCGCGAGTGGCTGCAGCGCCAGGAGCTGGAGGCCGAGGACGGGGAACTGCTGCTGAGCCGCGACTGGCGGCTGCAGGAGGGGCGCCTCACCAGCCGCCACCGGATCAACGGGGTGGTGGTGGGCCGCGGCCAGGTGCTGGAACTTCGGCCCCTGCTGCTCGATCTCACCGTCCAGGGCCAGACCCAGCAGCTGGGCCGGCCCGGCCAGCAGCGGCGCTGGCTGGATCGCTTCGCCGGGGAGGGCCTGGCCGCGCTTCTGGAGGCCACCCGCGTTGCCTGGCAGGGATGGAAGGGGGAGGCCGACGCCCTGGCGCGGGCCCGCGCCGACCGGGAGCGTTTCGCCCTGGAACGGGGCCGCCAGGAGGAGCTGCTGGCGGAGCTGGAGGCCGCGGCGCTGGAGGATCCCGCCGAGCGCCAGCGGCTCCAGGGGGAGCAGGACCGGCTCGCCCACGGGGTGCGGCTGCAGGAGGGGGTGATGACCCTGATCGGCCGGCTGGTGGAGGGGGCGGAAGCGGCCCCGTCGGTGCTGGATCACCTGGCGGCCTGCGATCAGGAGCTGCAGTCCATGGCCGCCCTCGACAGCAGCGTGGTGGACCTGCACGGGGCCTGCGCCGAGGCCCTGGCCGGGCTGCAGGATCTGGCCCGGGATCTGGATCGCTACGGCTCCCTGCTGGAGAGCGACCCGGAAAGCCTGGCCCTGCTGCAGGAGCGGATGGCCCAGCTCAAGGCCCTGGAGCGCCGCCATGGCCAGAACCTGCCGGCGCTGATCGCCCTGCGCGACAGCCTGCGGGAGCAGCTGGCCCAGGCGGATGCCGAGGCGGCCCTGGCGGGCCTGGAGGCCGCCGAGGCCGCCGCCCGCCAGGAGCGCGATCGGGCCAATGCCGTGCTCACGCGGGCCCGCTGCGCCGCCGCCCGTCGCCTCCAGGACCAGCTGATGGCCGCCCTGCGGCCCATGGGCCTGGCCAACGTGCGCTTCGCCGTGGAACTCCATGGGGCCGAGCCCGGCGAGGAGGGGGCCGATGCGGTGCAGTTCCTGTTCTCCGCCAACCCGGGCCAGCCCCCGGCACCGCTGGCGGAGGTGGCCTCCGGCGGCGAGATGAGCCGCTTCCTGCTGGCCCTCAAAACCTGCCTGGCGGCGGCCGACCCCCACGTCACCCTGCTGTTTGACGAGATCGACGCCGGGGTGAGCGGCCGCGTCAGCGGTGCCATGGCCCAGCTGCTGCGGCGCCTCGCCGAGCGTCGCCAGGTGTTCTGCATCACCCACCAGCCCCTGGTGGCCGCCGCGGCCCAACACCACTTCCGCGTCAGCAAGAGCGTGGAGGCGGGTCTCACCCACACGCGGGTGTCCCACCTGCGGGACACTCGCGAGCGCCAGGCGGAACTGGCGGAACTGGCCGGCGGCGATTCCGGTGAAGCCCACAGCTATGCCGCCAGCCTGCTGGATTCAGCGGCGCCGGAGGCCGAACCGATCCAGCACACCGACCACCAGCAGGGCCACCGCGGTGGTGAGCAGCAGGGTGAGGATCAGACCCGGCGTCAGGGGCGCCAGTTGCAGGACTCCCTGGAGTCCGGGGAGCGCCAGCAGCAGCAGCCACAACCCCAGGCCGATGCCGGCACCGGCGGCGGTGACGCGACTGCGGGGATCCCCGTTCAGCCACACCAGCCCACCACCGGCGAGCAACAGCAGCGAGAACACCAGACTGCGGCGTGAGGCCGTGTCGATCTCGGGCCAGAAGGCCAGCACCAGGGCGGCCACCATCACCACCGCGCCCTGGATGAGGGATCGGCGCCAGGTGTCGGGGCCGAACAGCGGCGCCTGCGGCGGGCGGGGCGGCTGCCGCATCAGGCCCGGCGTGGCCGGCAGCGCCTCGAACACCACCGTGCAGGCCGGATCGATCACCAGGTGCAGCAGGGCGATGTGCACCGGCAGCAGGATCAGGGCCTGGCCACGCAGCAGCAGCGGCACCAGGCCGAGCGCCGCGATCGGCAGGTGGATCGCCAGCGTGTAGCCCAGCGCCCGGTGCAGGTTGGCATCGACCCGCCGCCCCAGTTCCAGGGCCGCCACCAGGTCGCTGAAGGTGTCGTTGAGCAGCACCAGATCGGCGGATTCCCTTGCCACGGCGGTGCCGCGCTGGCCCATCGCCACGCCGATGTCGGCGGCCTTGAGGGCGGGGGCATCGTTGACCCCATCGCCCGTCATCGCCACCACCTCACCGGCGGCCTGCAGGGCGCGCACCAGCTGCAGCTTCTGCTGGGGCATCACCCGGGCGAACACCGACATCTCAGCGATGGAGGCGGCCAGCGCCTGAGGTTCGAGGTGTGACAGCTCGTGGCCGGAGAGCACCGGACCCGGTGGCAGGCCGGCCTGATCGGCGATCGAGCGGGCCGTCACCGGGCTGTCTCCCGTGATCATCACCACGCGAACGCCAGCCCCCTGCGCCGTGGCGATCGCCGCCGGCACATCCGCCCGCAGCGGATCCGCCAGGGCCACGAAACCCACCGGCTCGAACAGGTAGTCGTGCGGGGCGGCGGCGGGCTCTGCGCTGGCCACTGGTGGCGGCCCGTCGTGCCGGGGCACGCCATCGAGACCCCGGGCCACCGCCAGCACCCGCAGCCCCTGGCTGGCGAGCCCGTCGGCGGCGGCCAGCAGGCGGGTGGTCTGGTCGGCATCGAGGTGACACAGATCGGCGATCGCCTCCGGGGCCCCCTTGGCCGCCAGTTGCTGCTGGCCGCCGCTGTCCCGCCACAGGCGGGAGAACACCAGCAGATCGCTCTGCAAGGGGTACTCACGCTCCAGCGGCCAGTCGGGATGGAGGTGCTCGGTGCCATCGAGCTGGTCGGCGGCCAGGCGCTGGATCGCCAGCTCCATCGCATCCACCGGATCGCCACGGCTGGCCAGCACCGCCATCTCCACCAGGTGGTGAAAGGGTTCCTCCAGGGCCTCGCCGGCCTGCCAGCGCTCCAGCGGCGGCCAGGTGAGCAGCTGCTGCACCCCCATGCGGTTCTCGGTCAGGGTGCCGGTCTTGTCGACGGCGAGCACCGTGGCGCTGCCCAGGCTCTCCACCGCCGCGGGCCAGCGGGCCAGCACCCCGATCCGGCCCAGGCGCAGGGCGCCGAGGGCCAGGAACAGGGCCAGGACCACGGGAATCTCATTGGGCAGCACTGCCAGGGCGAGGGCGAGGGCGGCCAGCAGGGCCTGGGGCCACTGGCCGCTGGTGGCTCCCTGGATCACGGCCAGGGCTGCGCAGAGCCCCAGCGCCATCACCGTGAGGCGCGAGGTGAGGCGACGGGTCTGGCGCTGCAGCCGGGTCGGCGGTGGTTTCACGCTGGTGAGGCTCTTGCCGATCTGGCCCAGTTCGGTGGCGTCAGCCACGGCCACCACCTCCGCCCAGCCCCGTCCGCCGGCCACCAGGGAACCCGCCAGCACCCTCTCCCCGGGTTCGCTGCGGGCCACCGGCAGGGATTCACCGGTGAGCAGGGACTCATCCAGCCACAGCCCCACCGCCTCGTTGAGGGTGGCATCGGCCGCGACCCGGTCGCCTTCCTCCAGGCGCAGCCGATCCCCCAGGCGCACCTGGTCGGCCGCCAGCTCCAGGTCCTGGCCGTCGCGGCGCACATGGGCGCGGGGTGCTGATAGGCGGGCCAGTTCCGCCAGGGCGCGGTTGCTGCGCTGCTGCTGGACGGCATCGAGCAGGCTGATGCCCAGCACGAACACCAGCAGGATGCCGCCATCGACCCATTCGCCGATCAGGCCGTAGATCACAGCGCAGGCCAGCAGCAGCAGGTTGGTGGGCTCAAGCCAGCTCATCGGGCCTCTGCCGTTGGTTCCTCCGACTTAGCGAGATCTGCCAGCCAGGCCGTTCAAACCCGGAATGAGCTGTTGATTTCAGCTGAAGCCTTCGCCAAGTGGTCCATCGACGGCTTCGTGGCGAGCACCAGCAAGCGAACTATTCGCGAGGCAGAGCCTCAACAGGGACACCGCAGTTCATTCCCACCCGGGAAGGCCATCGGTTCGTTGTGTGCGCAGTGCGGCGCGACCCCACGGTGGCCTACCGGCAGTTGGGTCGGGAGCCTCAGGCGCGCCGAATTTTTCTGGGGCTGCCCCCCTTTCAGGCCTCGATCAGCTCCACCCCCAGCCCCATTTCCTGGCCGGCTGCGGCGAGGCCCCTGTCCATGGTGGCGAGCGAGCCTCTGGCCCTTCGGCAAACGGCCAGATGCAGGGCGTCGCCGGCCCGCAACGGTGCCTCGCTGCCGTCACAGAACCTCGCTGCAGTATCGAAATCCGCGGCTTCCAGCGGCACCAGCTCCAAGCGCAGCTGGCAGAACCTGCCGAACTCCCCCAGGGCCGCCAGTCGCTCCTGGCGGTTGATCGTGCCCACCCTCTCCTTGAGGGCCAGGGCGGAGGAGAACTCCGTGACGGTCCAGGGGCTGATCAGCCAGGCTTGATCCTGAACGGTGGAGAGGTAGGCCTGGGCCTGCCGGGTGCCTGGCTCCCGGATCAGCAGGGCCACCAGAAGCGAGGTGTCGAGATAGGGCTCCATTACCAGCTGGCGATCCTTCAGCAGCGGGCGTCGCGGCGCAGTTCGCTCAGCACGGTGCCGGCATCGGGCCCGGCATGCATGGGTTGGGTATCGGTGAAACGGAACAGCTCCTCCAGATCAAACGCGGCGGGGGGCTGGGCAGGTTCGGGCACGATCCGGGCAATGGCCACGCCCCGCCGTGTGATCACCACCTCCTGGCCGCTTTCCACCCGGGTCAGCAGGGCAGAAAACTGCGCTTTTGCCACGGCCACACTGAGGCGCTGCATCCGAGGAATGGGGTGTTGGTCACCTGACCAGAATAGTCGGCCCGATCCCTTTGGCCTGATGCCCGTCGCCATGGGGCCCTGGATGCGCTGTGCCGCCAACCCTGAGGCGGTGCTGGAGCTCGATTTGTGAACCAACTGCAGAGCTGGGCGGATCTCCATGGCCTCAGGCGCTGAGCGAAGCCAAGCGTGATGGCTTCCCGCCCCTCTGTCCGGATCTGGCGGAGATCTGGGAGGCTTGATCCAGCCAGAGCACCTGGATCAACCAACGTGGTGAGCTTCGGCAGCGAGATCTGCGGCGATCTGCGGCTGGCCGGGGAGCGTGAGTGGCTGGTCACCAACGGCTTGGGCGGCTATGCCATGGGCACGGTGTCGGGGCCCCCGAGCCGGAGCTACCACGGCCTGCTGATCGCGGCGCTCTCGCCGCCGGTGCAGCGCACCCTGCTGGTGAGCCAGCTGGAGGCGTCGGTGCGCGGGACCGACGGGAGCGTGACCGGCCTCGGGCATCGGCAGATCGTCTCGTTTGCGCTGGAGGGCACCGTGCCCTGCTGGCGCTTCGCCGTGGCCGACGCCATGGTCGAGAAACGGGTGTGGATGGCCCAGGGGGCCAACACCACCACCGTGAGCTACCGGCTGGTGCGCGGCGGCGGTCCCCTTGAGCTCACGCTGACGGCCTTTGTTCAGCACCGCTCCCACCATGGCGGCGAGCGGCCGGTGCTGACCCTGGAGCCGCTGGAGCGGGGGCTGCGGGTGCATCCGGAGACCGGGGTCCCCTTCGTTCTCCTCAGCGACCGGGGCCGGTGGGAGCTGGAGGCTCAGCCGTCCTGGGTGGAGGTGGGGCCCCTGGCGGCCGAAGCCGAGCGGGGGTTGGTGAGTACGGCCGAGCACCTGCGGGCCGCCACACTCACCGTCACCCTGAGGGAGGAAGGCCCTGGGGTCACCGCCGTGGCCAGCACTTCGGAAGCGCCGTGTCTGGATGGGGAACGGGGCCTGGCGGAACGGCAGGCCCATGGGGCCGGGCTGCTGCAGTGCTGGCAGGCGGCCCAACCCGTGCTGGCGCCCGCGGCACCCGCCTGGATCCGCCAGCTGGTGCTGGCCGCCGATGCCTTTGTGGTGGAGCGGCCGCTGGCGGGGCAGGCCCCTACCGCCGCAGGTCCGGCGGGGGCGTCGCTGATCGCCGGTTACCCCTGGTTCAACGACTGGGGCCGCGATACCTTCATCAGCCTGGCCGGTCTCACCCTGGTGACTGGTCGGGTCGAGGTGGCCGAACGGATCCTGCGCACCTTCGCGGCCCATGTCAGCCACGGGCTGGTGCCCAACAGCTTCCCGGATCGGCCCGATCAACCCCTGGATCGGGGTGCTTACAACACGGTGGACGCCACGCTCTGGTTCTTCCAGGCCCTGGTGGAGCACCGGGCCGCCAGCGGCAGCGACGCCCTGATCCGGGAGCTGCATCCCTTGCTGGTGACGATCCTGGGCCATCACCTGGCCGGCACCTGGTTCGGGATCCGCATGGACCCGGCCGATGGGCTGCTGAGGGCCGGGGAGGGGGAAACCCAGCTCACCTGGATGGATGCCAAGCCGGCCGATCGGGCCATCACCCCCCGCCATGGCAAGGCGGTGGAGGTGAATGCCCTGTGGGTGAACGCCCTGCGGTCGATGGCGGACTTCTCCCGGCGCGCGGGGGCCGATCCGGGCCGTTGGCAGGCTCTGGCGGATCGGGCCGCGGCGGGCTTCCAGCGTTTCTGGAACCCACGGCTGGGCTGCTGTTTCGATGGGATCGACGGGCCTTCGGGACAAGCCGATGAGCGGCTGCGCCCCAACCAGCTGCTGGCCCTTGCGCTGCCGGAGCCGCTGCTCAGCCGGGAGCAGGCCACCAGCGTGCTGCGGATCTGCGGCCAGCGGCTGCTCACCCGCCACGGGCTGCGCACCCTGGATCCGGCCGATCTGGACTACCGGGGCCACTACGGCGGTGACGTGCAGCGGCGGGATGGGGCCTATCACCAGGGCACGGTGTGGGCCTGGTGGCTGGGGCCCTTTGCCCTGGCCCATTTCCGCCTGCATGGCGATGTGGCCGGGGCGCTCTCGTTTCTTGAGCCCATGGCCGATCACCTGGGCGCGGCGGGGCTGGGCAGCCTCAGCGAGATCTTTGATGGCGACGCCCCCCATGCCCCGCGGGGCTGCATCGCCCAGGCCTGGTCGGTGGCCCAGGTGCTGGCGGCCTGGACGGCAATCCAGGGTGGCCAGGCTGGCGCTTGAAGATATCCGCACCAAGCTCCTGGCAGACGACACCAAGCTCCTGGCAGACGACAACGAAAGCAGCCGTCACCAGCCGGGTTGGCTGAAGCACCCCGGAATCCTTTATCAGTAGGGCTTGATCGGTTGCCGCCACACCCGTCGCCCGAGCGGTCCCCATCACGGCATGTTCACCACCACGACCACCACCGAAGCCGCCTTCGCTCGCTTCGACGGTCTCCCCCCCGTGGAGATCCCCTTCCTGCTCGGCGCCTGGACGGGGGAGGGCGTTCCCACCGGCCACCCCCTCGACGGCGCCCTGGAGGCCTTCCACTGGCACGGCAAGCGCTTCGACAGCGCTGAGGACGTCCATCCCCTGGTGTTCACGACCCTTGGGGGTGGTCTGACCTGCGTGGAACCGAAGGTCGTGGGGCCGGGGTTGCGCCTGGTTGACCGTGTCCCGGTTCCGAAATCGGCGCTGGCCGGCGGCCTGTTCCAGCTGCTGCTGCCCCTGCTCAGCACCACCCGCTCCCGGGCCCGGCTGCGGATGACCAGCTACCGAGGTGTGGTAAGCGCCACCATGCTTTACGACCATCTGCCCATCAACGACGTCTTCCGCCAGGTGGATGACGACACCGTGCTGGGCGTGATGGATCTCAAGGGCATGGAGAGACCGTTTTTCTTCCTGCTGCGCCGGGAAGCCCCGGGCCCGACATAGGCAAGGACCAGGCCCGTCACATTCCGTTACGGTTGTCGAGGGGAGTTCCTGTCCCGCCGACACGCCACCCACCCACGCCGTTCTTCGCTCCTGATCGCCATGCGCTGGACTGCTGCTGATAGTCCCGACCAGTCCGGCAGGATCGCCCTGGTCACCGGGGCCAACAGCGGCCTGGGCCTGGAGACCGCCCGGGCCCTGGCCGCCAAAGGCGCCACCGTGCTGCTGGCCTGCCGATCCCTTGCCAAGGCGGAGAAGGCCCGTGAGGAGCTGCTCACGGCGGCCGCCTCCACCGGCGCCCTCGACGTGCTGCCCCTCGACCTGGCCGACCTGGCCAGCGTGGCGGCCGCCGCCAGGGCCGTCGCCGAGCGTTACGGCCGCCTTGATCTGCTGATCAACAATGCCGGGGTGATGGCCCCGCCCCGCAGCCTCACCCGCCAGGGTTTCGAGCTCCAGTTCGGCACCAACCATCTGGGCCACTTCGCCCTTACCCTCGCCCTGCTGCCCCTGCTGCGCGACCAACCCGGTGCCCGGGTGGTCACGGTCACCTCCGGGGCCCAGTACTTCGGCCGCATCGCCTTCGACGACCTCCAGGGGGAACGCCGCTACGACCGCTGGCGGGCCTATGGCCAGAGCAAGCTGGCCAACGTGATGTTCGCCCTCGAACTGCAGCGCCGCCTGGTTGACCAGGGCAGCGCCACCCTTTCCCTGGCCGCCCACCCCGGCTTCGCCCGCACGAATCTCCAGCCCGCCTCCATCGCCGCCACCGGCTCCTGGATCGAGCCCATCGCCTACCGGTTGATGGATCCCCTGTTCCAGAGCGCCGCGATGGGGGCCCTGCCCCAGCTGTTCGCTGCCACCGCGCCGGCGGCCAGGCCCGGCGGTCACTACGGTCCCGACCAGTGGGGCGGCCTGCGGGGCTGGCCCACCGAGGTGCGCATCGCCCCAGCGGCCCTCGATGCCGACCAGTGCCGGCGCCTGTGGGACGTGAGCGAGCAGCTCTGCGCCCAAGCCGCCCCCCTGCCGGCACTGGCCTGACCCTGTCCCAGGGCCGTCCCCCGTAGACTCATCGGCTGCCGACCGCTCCCCATGCCCCGTGCCCGCGCCGGATCCACCAGCAAGGCCGAGGCAGACACACCCGTGGTGGAGAAGGCCCTGCGCACCCTGAACGGCGGCAGCCTCGAGGATGTGATCCGGGTGCGGGGGGCCCGCCAGCACAACCTGCGCAACGTGGATCTCACCATCCCGCGCAACCGGATGGTGGTGTTCACCGGCGTGAGCGGCAGCGGCAAGAGCTCCCTCGCCTTCGACACGATTTTCGCTGAAGGCCAGCGGCGCTACGTGGAGAGCCTCTCCGCCTACGCACGCCAGTTCCTGGGCCAGGTCGACAAGCCGGATGTGGATGCCATCGAGGGGCTCTCGCCGGCCATCTCGATCGACCAGAAGTCGACCAGCCACAACCCCCGCTCCACCGTCGGCACGGTCACCGAGATCCAGGACTATCTGCGCCTGCTCTACGGCCGCGCCGGCGAACCCCACTGCCCCCAGTGCAGCCGCTCGATCCGGCCCCAGTCCATCGACGAGATGGTGGACCAGATCCTCACCCTCCCCGAAGGCACCCGTTATCAGCTGCTCGCCCCCGTGGTGCGCGGCAAGAAGGGCACCCACGTGAAGCTGCTGGCGGGCCTGGTGGCGGAAGGTTTCGCCCGGGTGCGGATCAACGGCGAGGTGCGCGAGCTGGCCGACAACATCGAGCTCGACAAGAACCATGCCCATCACATCGAGGTGGTGGTCGACCGGCTGGTGGCCCGCGAGGGCATCAACGAACGCCTCACCGATTCCCTGCGCACCGCCCTGAAGCGCGGCGAGGGCCTGGCCCTGGTGGAAGTGGTGCCCAAGGCCAACGAGCCCCTGCCCGAGGGGGTGGAGCGCGAACGGCTCTACTCCGAGAACTTCGCCTGCCCCGTGCACGGCGCCGTGATGGAGGAGCTGTCCCCCCGCCTGTTCTCCTTCAACAGCCCCTACGGCGCCTGCCCCGATTGCCACGGCATCGGCCATCTGCGCAAGTTCACCGTGGAGCGGGTGGTGCCCGATCCGTCCCTGCCGGTGTACGCGGCCATCGCTCCCTGGAGCGACAAGGAGAACAGCTACTACTTCTCGCTGCTGTTCAGCGTCGGCGAGGCCTTCGGCTTCGAGCTCAAGACCCCCTGGAACCAGCTCACCGATGAGCAGCGCCAGGTGCTGCTGCAGGGCAGTCAGGAGCCCATCGCCATCAAGGCCGACAGCCGCTACCGCAAGAGCGAGGGCTACGTGAGGCCCTTCGAGGGGATCCTGCCGATCCTGGAGCGTCAGCTGCGCGATGCCAGCGGCGAATCCATGCGCCAGAAGCTGGAGAAGTACCTGGAGATGGTGCCCTGCGAAAGCTGCCACGGCCTGCGGCTGCGGCCCGAAGCCCTGGCGGTGCGGGTGGGGCCCTACGCCATCCACGAGCTCACCTCCGTGAGCGTGGCCGACACCCTGGAGCGCATCGAGGCGCTGATGGGTGTGGGGGCCAGCGAAGGGGCGGAGCCCCTGCTCAACAGCCGCCAGATTCAGATCGGCGATCTGGTGCTGCGGGAGATCCGCATGCGCCTGCGTTTCCTGCTCGATGTGGGCCTCGACTACCTCAGCCTGGATCGGCCCGCCATGACCCTTTCCGGCGGTGAGGCCCAGCGCATCCGCCTGGCCACCCAGATCGGCGCCGGCCTCACCGGCGTGCTCTACGTGCTCGATGAGCCCAGCATCGGCCTGCACCAGCGCGACAACGACCGCCTGCTCGCCACCCTCACCAAGCTGCGCGATCTGGGCAACACCCTGATCGTGGTGGAGCACGACGAGGACACGATCCGTGCCGCCGACTACCTGGTGGACATTGGCCCCGGTGCCGGTGTCCACGGCGGCCACATCGTGGCCGAGGGCTCCCTCGACGACCTGCTGGGGGCCGAAGCCTCCCTCACCGGGGCCTATCTGAGCGGTCGCCGCTCCATCCCCACCCCCGCCGAGCGCCGCGATGCCGGCAGCCGCCGGCTCACCCTGGCGAACTGCACCCGCAACAACCTCCAGGGCATCGACGTGGAGATCCCCCTCGGCCGGCTGGTGTGCGTCACCGGGGTGAGCGGCAGCGGCAAGAGCACCCTGGTGAACGAGCTGCTGCACCCGGCGCTCGAGAACCGCCTCGGCATGAAGGTGCCCTTCCCCTCCGGCCTCGAGGAGCTGCGGGGCATCAAGGCGATCGACAAGGTGATCGTCATCGACCAGTCACCGATCGGCCGCACCCCCCGCTCCAACCCCGCCACCTACACCGGCGCCTTCGACCCCATCCGCCAGGTGTTCGCCGCCACGGTGGAGGCCAAGGCCCGCGGCTACCAGGTGGGCCAGTTCAGCTTCAACGTCAAGGGGGGACGCTGCGAGGCCTGCAGCGGCCAGGGGGTGAACGTGATCGAGATGAACTTCCTCCCCGACGTCTATGTCCAGTGCGACGTCTGCAAGGGGGCCCGCTACAACCGCGAGACCCTGCAGGTCACCTTCCGTGGTCACACCATCGCCGATGTGCTGGAGATGACCGTGGAGCAGGCCGCCGAGGTGTTCTCCGCCATCCCCCAGGCGGGCGACCGCCTCAGCACCCTGGTGGACGTGGGGCTGGGCTACATCAAGCTGGGCCAGCCCGCCCCCACCCTTTCCGGCGGCGAGGCCCAGCGGGTGAAGCTGGCCACCGAGCTCTCCCGCCGCGCCACCGGCAAGACCCTCTACCTGATCGATGAACCCACCACCGGCCTGAGCTTCTACGACGTCCACAAGCTGATGGACGTGATGCAACGCCTGGTGGACAAGGGCAATTCCATCCTGGTGATCGAGCACAACCTGGATGTGATCCGCTGCGCGGACTGGCTGATCGATCTGGGCCCGGAAGGTGGCGACAAGGGGGGGCAGATCGTGGCGGTCGGCACCCCCGAGGCCGTCTCCGAGAACGCCGCCAGCCACACCGGCCGCTACCTGCGGCATGTGCTGGAGCAGCATCCCCCCATTCCCCTCGCCGCCTGACCCATGGCTGAACTCACCCCCGCCCAGGCGGCCCTGCTGCGCATCGTCTGCACCGTGGCCTGGGCCGACGGTGAATGCTCCGCCGCCGAACGGGAGCTGCTCGCCGAGCAGGTGGCCCGTCATCTGCACGGTGCTATCCCCAACGTCCTTGGCGAAGCGGAGCTGGAGGCCTTTCTGGCCGAGAGATTGCCGGTGGCCGACCTGGAGGAACTGGTGGCCCAGCTGGTCAGCGCCGACGACCGTCAGCTGGCCCTGAAGCTCAGCTACATGATGGTGAGGGTGGGCAGGCGGTCGCCTTCGGAGTCCAGCATCAACGCCCAGGAACGGGTGGCCTACCGCCACCTGGTGGAGCTTCTGGGCCTCGGTGACGCGAAGATCCGGGAAATTGAGTGGGCGGCCGAAGCCGATCTGCCCAAGAAGCAAGGGCTGGCCCAGCTGCTGGCTGAGCTCACCGCCGGTTGGCGCGCCCCCGACGACGGCCGGGGCCCGGTCTGAAGTCTCAGCTCAGGGCAGCGGCTCTTCGCCGCTGCCGCTGGGGTGTTCCACGTTGCTGTCGGGCATCCAGTAGCTGAGGTCGTTGTGCCAGTAGAGCCGGCCGGGCAGCCCCTGCGTGCTCAGCTTGGTCTTGCCGAGGGCGGACATCAGCTGGGTCATCTCGATCGGCGAGAGGTCGGTCACCATGTCGTTGCCGGCGATCTCCAGCAGGGCCGGCAGCTTGGCGATGGTGGCCGGCTGGGCCAGCTTGCTGAACACCTGGGCCATCACCAGCCGCTGCCGTTCCATTCGGCCCAGGTCGCCCTGTTCGTCATGGCGGAAGCGGAGGAAACCCTCCAGATCATTGCCCTTCAGCAGCTGCTTGCCGGGGTAGAGGTCGATGTAGAGCCCCTGGGCGTTGTCGACGTAGTACATCCGCTTGGGGACGTCCACCTCGACGCCACCGAGGGCTTCGGCCAGCTTGGTGACCGCGTTGAGGTTGACCTTCAGGTAGCGGTCGACAGGAGCCGAAAGCAGCTTGCCCACTTCCTCCTTGGTGGTCTCGATGCCGCCGAGGGCGAACAGGGAATTGGCCTTCACCACCCCCAGCTGCGGCGACTCGATGTAGGTGTCCCGGGGCACCTGGTGGATGTGGGTGATGTCGCCGTCGAGCTGCACGGTGAACATCACGTCGGTGTTCTCGCCCACGACGTCGCGACCGAGCACCAGGATGCGGCGGTTCTCGATCGAGAGGGGATTCAGGACCGCGCCGATGCCGCGGGAGGTGGGAATCAGACCCGCCAGGAACGGGGCGATCCGCGCCGGCAGGGGGCCGGCCAGGACGGCACCCACGGCCAGACCGAGCCCGAAGGTGAGCAGGGGCCGGCTGCGGGATTTGTTCTGGGCTGGGGACCGGTGCTTCGGATCGTGATGGTGACTGGATTTTTCGGGCAGGGCCACGGACCCCCGTTCCTTCCGCTCCCGGGACTTTCGGGAGGGAGAGGGCCTCGAGGGCGAATGGGCCTGAGTCATGGTGCTACCCGCAGGAGCGCACCATAAAGCTCGAATCACTGAAAATCCAGTGGTGGCGACGGTTCATCGGCTGGTCTGCACGCGCACATGGGCGGCGGCGGCATCGGCCCGCTGGCGAGCTTCCGTTTCATCCTGGCCGCGGGCCAGGGCCACCCCCAGGCGCCGCCAGGGCCGCAGCTCGGGTTTGCCGAACAGCAGCACCTGGCTGTCCGGCACCGCCAGGGCCTGCTCCAGCCCCAGATAGGCGGGTGCCACGGGCTCCCCTGCCGCGTCCGGAGCTGCGCTGCCCGGGGCTTCAGGCCCGGCCAGGATGACCCTGGAGGCCGCCGCTCCGAGGCTGCGGATTTCGGGAATCGGCAGCCCCAGAACCGCCCGCAGGTGCAGTTCGAATTCGCTCAGGTTCTGGCCCACCAGGGTCACCAGGCCGGTGTCATGGGGCCTGGGGGAGAGCTCGGAGAACACCACTTCCTCATGGCCGGGTTCGCCGCAGAGAAAGAACTCCACGCCGAACAGGCCAGCGCCGCCGAGGTTGTCGGTGACGGCCCGGGCCATCGCCTGGGCCGCCGCCAGCTGCGCCTTCCCCAGCCGGGCCGGTTGCCAGCTGCACTGGTAATCGCCCCGTTCCTGGATGTGGCCGATCGGTGGGCAGAACAGGATGGGGCCCTGCCACTGGCGCACCGTCAGCAGGGTGATCTCCAGGCTGAAGCGCAGGAATTCCTCCACGATCACCCGCGCACCTGCCCCCCGGGCTCCGGCCATCGCCGCCGCCCAGGACGCTTCGATCTCGTCGGGGCCATGCACCACGCTCTGACCCTTGCCGGAGGAGCTCATCACCGGCTTCACCACCACCGGCCAGCCCAGGGGGGCGGCCGCGGCCGCCAGTTCGGCGGCGCTTTCGGCATAGGCGAAGCGGGCGGTGCGCAGGTCCAGCCCGGTGGCGGCCAGGTCGCGGATGCGGTCGCGGTTCATGGTCACCGCCGTGGCCCGTGCCGTGGGAATCACGGTGAGGCCTTCCGCCTCCAGCTCCGCCAGGGCATCCACCGCCAGAGCCTCGATCTCCGGAATCACCACGTCGGGTCGATGGCGCCGCACCACCGCCTTCAGGGCGTCGGGGTCGGTCATGGCCACCACCTCGCTCACCTGGGCCACCGCCATGGCGGGGGCACCGGCGTAGCGGTCGACGGCGATCACCCGGCAACCCAGCCGCTGGGCGGCGATGGCCACCTCCTTGCCGAGTTCGCCGCTGCCCAGCAGCATCACGGTCCGCGGGAAGGGGGAAGGGCCTGGTGCCATGGCTGGAGAGCGGATGGGGCGATCCTGACGCGGCGAGCGCCCCTTCCCCTAACGTGCCGCGATGCTTGCGGCTCTCCCCTTCCTGCTCTGGGACCTGCCCCGGGGCTTCGGTCCCCTGGCCTTCAGCACCGTCGGGGACGCGGCCGACGGCCTGCTGCCCTTCGGCTGGGATGTGGCGGGCTTCCAGAAGTGGACCCTGATCTACCTGGGCGTCTCGTCCCTGGCCTTCGTGCTGGTGTGGCTGGTGGGGTATCTGCGCCGCTGAGCCGGCGTGGATCCGCCGCGGCTGGCCATTCAGGCGCCGGGCTCCTCCAGCAGGGTGAGCTGGCTCTCGGCCGATTCCTCGCTCACGAACCCGTAGGCCCCGAACACCGCGGGATCGGGGTGGGTGATGCGCTGCCCCTCCGGATGGCGCTCCACCTTGAAGCCCTCGCTGGCCATGCGGCGCATCAGGGCCGCCGCCTCCTCGAGCCGCGCCGCCATGGCGTCGAGGCTGGCGCAGTCGGCGGTGAGGCCCATTTCCTTCCAGGTGAAATACGCCATGGCCGGGGGGTGCGACGGAGCGGTCGGCGGGGGTCGCCTCGACCGGCGACGAAGAATGGCTGCTCAGGGCAGCAGCACCAGCCCCACCAGCACCAGTATCAGGCTGAAACCCCAGAGACTGACCACCACACGCTGCTCCGGAAGCCCCCCCAGCTCGAAATGGTGATGCAGCGGAGCCATGCGGAACAGCCGGCGACCCTGGCCGTCGGCACCCTTGGTGGCCTTGAACACCGCCACCTGCAGGATCACCGAGAGGGACTCGGCCAGGAACACTCCCCCCATCAGCAGCAGGGGCCAGAGGCTGTCGCTGAGCAGCGCCACCGATGAAAGGGCCGCCCCCATGGCCAGGGAGCCCGTGTCCCCCATGAACACCCGGGCAGGGTGGCGGTTCTGGCTGAGGAAGCCGAGCCAGCAGCCCGCCATGGCGGTGCAGAAGGAGGCCAGCACCGGATCGCCCCCGTGCCCCCGCAGCATCAGCTGCAGCCCCATGCCGGTGAAGACCACCGCGCCACAGCCGGCGGCCAGGCCATCGAGCCCATCGGTGAGGTTGGTGGCGTTGCTCTCGGCCAGGAACACGAACAGGGCCAGGGGCCAGATCAGCAACCCGAGGGTCAACACCCGGCCGAAGGGCAGGCCCAGGTCGCCGGTTACGCCACCCCCCAGCCAGCCGCCCTGGTGGGCCCAGACCAGGAAGGCGATGGCCGCCAGGGCCTGGAGCAGAAGCTTGCCCCGGGGGCTCAGACCCGTGTTGGTGCGCCGGGTGAGGCTGCGCCAGTCGTCGACGGCGCCAATGGCCATGTAGGCGAGGGTGACCGCCGCCACCGCCAGCAGGCGGGGATCCTCCGGGCTGATCAGTCCCCCCACCAGCACCCCCACCGGCACCACCAGCAGGCCACCCATGGTGGGCGTGCCCGCCTTGCTGTGGTGGGCCTGCGGACCTTCATCACGGATCACCTGCCCCAGCTTCAGGGCCCGCAGCCGGGGCACCCCCAGGGCCGCCACCGCTCCGCTGCCCAGGGCCGCCACCACCAGCGGCAGGGTCAGCATGGAATTGGCCACGAGGGCGTCGCTGGCCAGACAGGCGGCCAGCAGGATCAGGGCGAGCAGGGCCGCAGCCGTGCGGCCGTCGCGGGAGGCCATCGGAGATGTTGCAGGGTGGTGACGGACCGGGCCGTCAGTCCTCCCAGTCTTCCTCCGAGGGCTCGTCGGCCGGGCTGTAATCCTCCTTCTCTCCCATCAGCGCCGACAGCTCCTCTTCCTCCACCGTGCTCACATCGGTGCTGGCGGTTTCCTCATCGGCCACCAGCCGCCCGCTGGCTTCCAGCAGGCTGAGCAGATCGGGCTCATCCCGCAGCGGCAACACCGGCGCCGGCTCATTGCGCCGGTAGCGGGTCAGGGAGGGGTTGATGGTGTCGAGAATGCTCATGCCGTCAGGCTGGGTCGTCAAGGACCGACTCAACACCCTACCGCGTCGCCCATGAGCATCGCCAAGATCCTGGAAGTGGGCCGTCTCTGGTCGGCGGCCCTCGTCCTCAGCACCCTTTTGGCTGCGGCCGCCATCCGCTGGCCCCAGCCCCTGCCGATCATGCCGGCGGTGGTGGCGGCCCTGGTGCTCGGGCCGCCCCTGCTGCTGGCCCTGGTGGTCCTGGTCCGCTGGCGCCTGCCGGAGGCGGACCAGGGGGGAGAATGACCCCAGGCGACAGAATCGGTCGCCACAGCGCAGGAGCGTCACGGATGGCGGAGATGGGGCAGCAGGTGGCGGGCGGTGAACCGCGTCCAGGCACGCCGCGTGCCGAGCGGGTGGTGCTCGCCTATTCCGGTGGTGTCGACACCAGCGTCTGCATTCCCTATCTGATGCGGGAGTGGGGGGTGAAGGAGGTGATCACCTTCGCCGCCGACCTGGGTCAGGGGGATGAGCTCGAGCCGATCCGCCTCAAGGCCCTGGCGGCCGGCGCCAGCCGCTCCCTGGTGGACGATCTGATCGAACCGTTCATCCGCGAGTTCGCCTTCCCCGCCATCCGGGCCAATGCCCTCTATGAGGGGCGCTATCCCCTGTCCACGGCCCTGGCCCGGCCCCTGATCGCCCGCCGTCTGGTGGAGGTGGCCCGGGAGGTGGGTGCCGATGCGGTGGCCCACGGCTGCACCGGCAAGGGCAACGACCAGGTGCGCTTCGATGTCGCCATCGGCGCCCTGGCCCCCGACCTCAAGGTGCTGGCCCCGGCCCGGGAATGGGGCATGAGCCGCCAGGAGACGATCGCCTACGGCGAGCGCTGTGACATCCCGGCGCCGGTGAGCAAGAAATCCCCCTATTCCATCGATCTCAATCTGCTGGGCCGCAGCATCGAGGCCGGCCCCCTGGAGGATCCGATGGTGGAGCCGCCGGAGGAGGTGTTCGCCATGACCCGGTCCGTGGCCGACGCCCCGGCGGAGGGGCAGGTGGTGGAGATCGCCTTCGAGAAGGGCGATCCGGTGGCCATCGACGGCGAGCGCCTCGATCCGGTGGCCCTGATCCGGCGGGCCAACGCCCTGGCGGGCGCCCATGGCTTCGGCCGCCTCGACATGATCGAGAACCGGGTGGTGGGCATCAAGAGCCGGGAGATCTACGAAACCCCTGGCCTGTTGCTGCTGATCCGGGCCCACCAGGAGCTCGAGAGCCTCACCCTGGCCGCCGACGTGCTCCGCTACAAGCGCCAGATCGAGATGAGCTGGGCGGATCTGGTCTATCAGGGCCTCTGGTTCGGCCCCCTCAAGGACGCCCTCGACGGCTTCCTCGACCGCACCCAGGCCACGGTGAACGGTCGGGTGAGGATCAGGCTGCAGAAGGGCAGTGCCACGGTGGTGGGGCGCTCCAGCGCCAGCGACAGCCTCTACGTCCCCGACATGGCCACCTACGGGGCCGAGGACCTGTTCGATCACCGGGCCGCCGAAGGCTTCATCTATGTCTGGGGGATGCCTACGCGCTTATGGGCCGCCCGTCGTCGTGGCGACTGATCTTCCGGGGTGCTTCCTGGCCGGAGCGCCCATTGGTTTCCGGGCCACCCAGCCGCAGGGCACGTTTGAGGGCCTGGCCCCAGCCCTGCTTCCTGGGCACCGTGGGCAGCAACAGGGGCTGGGGACGTCCTGAGCCAGGCGGCGGGCCGTCGGCAGCGGAGGGGTTGAGGCTGTACAACCGTTCCCGCAGGGCCTGGTTGTCGTCCAGCAGATGCTTCTGGTGCTCCATCACCGTGGCCAGGCGCTGCTGGAACTTGCGCTCGAAGATCTCGGGGAGGTCCTCCAGCATTTCGTGCAGCGCCTTGAGCTCATCTCTGGCGGCCGCCAGCTCCAGCTCGAGCTGCTGCGGATCAGGGCCGGTGGTGGTGATGGCCAGGCTGGAAGCGGCGACCGCAGGGGTCTGGGCCTCCCCTGACGTCGCCGTCGCCGGCGGCACGCCCGGTGCGGCGCTGGGGTCCGGACCGGCTGGAGCCTCTCCGAAGCTGAAGCTGGCTGGCGGCGGGACCGCCCCGGGAGCCAGCTGGCTCGAGGGCCAGCTGGAAGGCGTGAAGGCAGGTTGGGCCGGAACGGCCCTGGATGGAACCTTCCCGTCCGGGTAGGTGTCCTCCTTGTCCGTCACAGCCATCGGTCCGCCCCAGTCATGGCCTACCACCCATTGGGCGCACTTTAGGCCCAGTGATCAGCGCGGAACAACCCGGCTCAGGCCGTCGCCGCTTCGGTCGGAGCCACGTCCACCGTGGAACCGGGGGCGCTGCGGGGCGGAGGCATGGGACCGTCCTGGATCACGGTCAGGTAGCGGATCACATCCTCGGAGAGGCGCATGGCCTTCTCCAGCAGGGCCACCTGCTGGCCATCGCCGTTGTGGTTGAGTTGCACGTAAATGCCTTCCCGATGCTTGGCGATCGGGTAGGCCAGGCGGCGCTTGCCGCGCATTTGGGTGTCGAGAACTTCGGCACCGGCCTCGACAACGATGTCGCGGTACTTGGCGACATGGGTCTCGACTTCCTCTTCCGGAATGTCCGGACGGAGGATGTACATCGTTTCGTAATACGGCTGCGTCATGGTCGCCTGTGGAGGGGCTGAGGGGCACGGGGCCCGTCAGCGACGGATCCAGAAACCTATCGCAGCGCCGTCGCCCCTTCGCTGGGGCTGATCAGTAGAGCTGCATTCGCACCGCTTCGGAGACGGTCGGGATGTCGGCTTCCTTGCCCCGCAGGCTCTGGACCACGGAGAACAGCACCAGCAGCACGGTGCCCAGGAAGATCGTGTTGGAGAGGGTGCGGATGGCGAAGCCGGCGCCGAGCGGTGCCAGCACCGTGTCGAAGGCCAGGGTGAGCAGCACCAGCACGATGTCGATCAGGATCGCCTGCAGCACGTTGAAGCGAATGGGGTAGGGCACCCGGGGATTGCGCACCACGAGCAGGAACAGCAGCAGGAACAGCACCAGCCCGCCGAAGGGGATGGCCTGCTCCAGCAGCACCAGGGGCAGGGCCGGCAGCGCGAGCCACTGCAGCAGGGGAAACATGTCGAACAGGGCCTGGCCGAAGCGCAGGGCGTCGCTCAGGGGCAGCAGGTAGGCCAGCGCTCCCAGCAGCCTCTGCCAGATCGGAGGACCTTCCATGGGGCTCTGGGGACGCAGACAGTCCCCGCAGGCTAGGGGCCATCCAACCGGGCCAGGGCCGCGGCGCGCATGGCGATGACCGGCACCTCCGGGAGTCCGCTCCAGAGGCGCAGGGAGGCGGCCCCCTGCTGCACCAGCATCTCCAGGCCGTCGATGGTCCTGCAGCCCCGTTCCCTGGCCAGGCGCAGAAGGGCCGTGGGTCTCGGGGTGTAGATCAGGTCGTAGACCGTGGCCGACGCCTTCAGCAGTGCCACCTGGTCGGCAGCAAGGGGGGAGCGTTCGGCGGCGCTGGGATCCCGGCCCGAGGCCATGCCCAGGGGCGTGGTGTTCACGACCAGATCGGTGCTGGCCAGTGCCGCCCCCAGGGGGTCCGGATGGATGGCCGGATCGGAATCCCAGGCCAGGGGCAGGAGGCCGGGAGCCCAGTCGGCGCAGGAACTGAGGAAACGGGCCAGCCGGGTTTGATCGCGGCCGGCCACCCGGATCCGTCCCAGACCCAGCTCCACCAGGCCCGCCACCACCGCCCTGGCACTGCCGCCGCAGCCCAGCACCAGGGCGTCGCGGGCCGCCCAGGTGCCGGGCTGCGGCAAGGCGGCCAGTGGCCCGAGGGGAGCCAGAAACCCTTCCACATCGGTGTTGGTGCCCAGCCAGCCCCCGCCGTCGCGCCGCACCAGGGTGTTCACCGCCCCCAGCCGCCGCGCCAGCGGCGTCAGCGCGTCCGCCAGTTCGGCCGCGGCCTGCTTGTGGGGCAGGGTGACGTTGAGGCCGCGACAGTCGATCGCTTCGAGGGCCCGCAACACCACGGCCAGGTCCGCGGCCGTCACCGGCAGGGCCAGGTAGGCCCAGTCGAGGCCGAGGGCGGCGAGGGCGGCGTTGTGCATCGCCGGGGAAAGGGAATGGCGCACCGGATCCCCCAGCACCCCCACCAGGGCGGTGCCGCCTCCGATCACCGGGGCTGCCTTTGAGGTCGCCATGGGCTCGCGCGAGCGGCTGCCGCCCGACCGTAGAGCCGCCGGATCCCAGGCTCAGACAGGCCCCCACCCCCTTCCATGTACGGCACCGGTTCGGGAACCACCCCTCGCCTGGGTCAACCCCGGATGCAGAAGATGGCATCAGTCAGAACTTCATCCACACCAGGAGGTGGGCATTCATGGGCAAGGTCGTCGGTATTGACCTCGGTACGACAAACAGCTGCGTCGCCGTGATGGAGGGCGGCAAGCCCACGGTGATCGCCAACGCCGAGGGCTTCCGCACGACGCCGTCGGTGGTCGCCTACACGAAGAACCAGGACAAGCTGGTGGGGCAGATCGCCAAGCGCCAGGCGGTCATGAACCCGGAGAACACCTTCTATTCCGTCAAGCGCTTCATCGGCCGCCGGGTCGATGAGGTGAACGAGGAATCCAAGGAAGTGAGCTACGGCGTTGAGAAGGCCGGCGCCAACGTGAAGGTGAAGTGCCCGGTTCTGAGCAAGCAGTTCGCCCCCGAGGAGATCTCGGCCGAGGTGCTGCGCAAGCTTGCCGAGGACGCCGGCAAGTACCTCGGTGAAACCGTCACCCAGGCGGTGATCACGGTTCCCGCCTACTTCAACGACTCCCAGCGCCAGGCCACCAAGGACGCCGGCAAGATCGCCGGCCTCGAGGTGCTGCGCATCATCAACGAGCCCACCGCTGCCGCACTGGCCTACGGCCTGGATCGCAAGAGCAACGAACGCATCCTCGTCTTCGACCTCGGCGGCGGCACCTTCGACGTGTCCGTGCTCGAGGTGGGCGACGGTGTCTTCGAGGTGCTCTCCACCAGCGGTGACACCCATCTGGGCGGCGACGACTTTGACAAGGTGATCGTCGACCACCTTGCCGACAACTTCAAGGCCAACGAAGGCATCGACCTGCGCCAGGACAAGCAGGCCCTGCAGCGCCTCACCGAGGCGGCCGAGAAGGCCAAGATCGAACTTTCCAGCGCCACTCAGGCCGAGATCAATCTTCCCTTCATCACCGCCACCCCCGAAGGTCCCAAGCACCTTGATCTCACCCTCACCCGGGCCAAGTTCGAGGAGCTCGCCTCCAAGCTGATCGACCGCTGCCGCGTGCCGGTGGAGCAGGCCCTCAAGGACGCCAAGCTCTCCACCAGCGAGCTCGACGAGATCGTGATGGTGGGCGGCTCCACCCGCATTCCTGCCGTTCTCGAACTGGTCAAGCGGGTCACCGGCAAGGACCCCAACCAGACGGTGAACCCCGATGAGGTGGTGGCCGTGGGCGCCGCCATCCAGGGCGGTGTGCTGGCCGGTGAGGTCAAGGACATCCTGTTGCTCGATGTCACCCCGCTCTCCCTGGGCGTGGAGACCCTCGGTGGCGTGATGACCAAGATGATCACCCGCAACACCACCATCCCCACCAAGAAGGCGGAGGTCTATTCCACCGCGGTCGATGGCCAGACCAACGTGGAGATCCATGTGCTCCAGGGTGAGCGCGAGATGGCCTCCGACAACAAGTCGCTGGGCACCTTCCGCCTCGACGGCATCCCCCCGTCCCCGAGGGGCGTGCCCCAGATCGAAGTCACCTTCGACATCGATGCCAACGGCATCCTCAGCGTCACCGCCAAGGACAAGGGCAGCGGCAAGGAGCAGAGCATCTCCATCACCGGGGCCTCCACCCTCAGCGACAACGAGGTGGACAAGATGGTCAAGGATGCGGAGGCCAACGCCAGCGCCGACAAGGAGAAGCGGGAGAAGATCGACCTGAAGAACCAGGCCGAGACCCTTATCTACCAGGCCGAGAAGCAGCTCGGCGAACTGGGCGACAAGGTGGGCGCCGAGGACAAGGCCAAGGTGGAGGGCTTCACGAAGGACCTCAAGGAGGCCGTCGAGAAGGACGACTCCCCGGCCATCAAGGCCACCCTTGAGCAGCTCCAGCAGGCCCTCTATGCCGCCGGTGCCTCCGTGTACCAGCAGGCCGGGGCCGAGGGTGCCGCCGCCGGAGCCGCCCCCGGCGGCAATGGCAACGGCACCGCCTCTGCCGCCGATGACGTCATCGACGCCGAGTTCACCGAGAGCAAATGATTCGAAGGGGAGCCGGTCTGCGGCTGGTTCCCACTCGATCACCACAGCAAAGCCCCCTGCAAGGGGGCTTTTTTGATGGCCGGAGTTCCCTGAGGGGGATGGCCTCTCAGGCGATCACTTCTCCAGGCTGGCCAGGCGCTCGCGCCCCTTGGCAAGCACCGAGGGGGGGAGGGGCACGTAACCCAGTTCGGGGGCCATGGCCTGGGCCCCCTCGGAGAGGGTGAAGTCGAACACCTTCTTGAGGCCGTCGAGCTTGTCGGCGTTGCCGGTCTTGTACAGCAGGATCCAGGAGAAGGTGACGATGGGATAGCCCTTGTCGGGATTGGGATTGCTGCCGATCAGTTCCGGTCCCAGTTCGATCGAGGCCAGGGCCATGGTTTCACTCTCGGTGGTGGGTTTGAGCGTTTCGCCGGAGCCGTTGGTGAGGGCCGCGGCCTGCAGGTCGCCCTTCACGTAGGCCACTTCCACGTAGCCGATGCCCCCCTCCACCTGGCCGAGCTGGGCGGAGACCCCCTCGTTGCCTTTGGCGCCGATGCCGAGGGGCCAGTTCACCGTCTTGCCGACGCCGGGGCCGGCTTTCCAGGCCGGGCTGATGGCGGCCAGGTGGGCGGTGAAGTTGGCGGTGGTGCCAGAGCCGTCGGAGCGGTGCACCACCTTGATGGGCTTGGCCTCACAGCCGACTTCACTGAAATTCCTGATCTTGCCCAGGAAGATGTCGACCAGCTGGGCCTGGCTCAGCTTGAGCTCGCAGCCGGGATGGTTGTAGGCCACCGCAATGGCGCCGGCGGTCATCGGGATCTGCACCACCCCCCGGTTCACCTGGGCGATCTCATCGGGCTTCATCGGCACGTCGCTGGCACCGAAGTCCACGGTTCCGGCAATGAACTGGCGCACGCCTGCCCCGGATCCCACCGACTGGTAATTGACCTGGGCGCCTTTGGCCGCCAGCTCCTGGAACCAGCGTTGGTAAATGGCGGCGGGGAAGGAGGCCCCGGCACCGTTCAGGGTGACACTGCCGCCTCCGCCGCAGCCGGCCAGCAGGGCTCCTGTGCTGCCGACCGCCAGGGCGGCGGAGAGGGACCGGCGGAGCAGGGTGATGGGCGTATTCATCGCTACGGAAAGGGAGCAGCCACGGGAACGTAGGCCAGAAGCCCCAAGACCTGGTTAAGGACAGCTCCCCCTTGCCGGCTGGATCGGCGTGTCGCCCGCCTCGATCCGCCCGGCCACCCAGGCGGCGCTGGCCGGAGCCAGCAGCAGACCGTTGCGGTAGTGGCCGCCGGCCAGCAGGAGTCCGGGGGCCGGCATCTCCAGCAGGGGGGCCGGCCGACCGACCGGACGGGGGCGCAGTCCCTGCCAGCGGCGCACCACCCGGGCCCTCTGCAACCAATCCGGCGCCGCACCCCCCATCCGGTGGAGCTGGGTGAGCTGGTCCGGGTCGGCCCTGCAGCCGGGTTCCAGGGTCGCCCCCAGCCACAGACGCCGGCCACCCTCCAGGTCGGGACGGGGCACCAGATTGAGGCCCCGCCACGCCACCGTTCCGGGCCATGGGGTGGGCAGGGGCTCCTCCAGCTCCAGTTCCAGGGCCTGTCCCAGCACCGGCTCCAGCGCCCAGCGGCTGGCGGCGCCAGGAACACCCTCCAGCAGGGCGCCGGCGGCGGTTCCCGGCGCCAGGACCACCCAGGCGGCCTGCACCGATCCGCCGCCGGCCAGGTCCACCCGCCAGCCGCCCTGCTGGGGCATGAGGGCGACGGCGGCCTCAGAACGCAGCGTCAGCCCACGCTCCCGGCCATCCGCCGCCAGGGCGGCCAGGGCGGATCCGGGATCCAGCTGGCCATCGCGGCTGGAATGGAGGCCCGCCAGGGAGGGTTGGGGCAGGGTCGGCAGAAGCGGCGCGAGACGCTGCCGATCCCACAGGGCCAGGGGCAGGCCCAGGGCCCGTTTGCGCTTCCCAAGCGCCGTCAGGCGCTCCTCCTCGGCGGCATCCGCCGCCAGCAGCAGCATCCCGGGCCGGTGCGGGATCGGATGGCCCCGTCGTGCCAGTTCCCCACGCCACTGGCTCCAGAGCTGCAGGCTGCGCTGCCGCAGATCCCAGGCCCGGCCCCGGTCCCGGTGAAAGGTGTCGGCCATCAGCACGCCGAGGGCCGCCCGGCTGCCGCTGCGCTCGATGCCGTCCCCGCTGCCATCGCCGCCCAGGGCCGGATCGAGCAGCAGCACCTGGTGGCCGCGGGACTGGAGCCACCAGGCGCAAGCCAGTCCCACGATTCCAGCCCCCACAACGATCACGGAGGTGGAGCGGGCCGGCGCTGGGGGCATCCTCAACCGGGAAGGAGCCGGGCGGCTGTCAGGCAGCGTCGGAGGTGGACATGGGCTGGGGGGCGGGGGTGGTGGCCGAAGGGGCCGGGGGCACGGCGTTCGACACCTTGGCTTCCGCGGCGAAGGCCTCCGCCATGGCGAGGGCTTCCGCCGGGATCACCTCGGCGTAGGAGCTGAAGCCGGTGGCCACCTTGATGTAGTCCTTGCGGAGGTTCTCGCCATCCTGAAGACGGGCGGCCTCGTCGAGCTTGGCCAGGGAGGCCTTCAGCTTGGTGGCCCGCTTGGCGGCTTCGGCCCGGTCAGCCGGGAGCAGCCGCTGGTTGATGTAAAGCATCTCGCGACCCAGATCCTGCATCGGACCGTGGATCAGGTTGCGGGTGAAGACCCAGTTGCGTTCGTTGACCAGATCGGCCAGTTCGGGCAGGCGCTCCTTCGAGGCCAGGAACCCTTCGGCCTGGCGGGCGATCAGGGTCATGTCGGCGGGGCTGATGGTGGGGGGCTTGCGGCCCTGGTCACCGGAGCAGGCCACCAGCGAGACACTGAGCACCAGGGCCACGGCGAGCAGGCCGAGGCGGCGCAGAACACCCATCAGGGCGGTGGGCGCGGGGATCGACGCAACGGCCATGGGAGGGTGCTGGGACGTGGCTTGCGCCGTGACTTTACCGGCCCGCCTGCGCCAGCATGACGGTCCCGTCCGCTCCGACCCGGAAGCATCGATGCGTTCTCCCACGGCGATCCTGCAGCTGATCTGCCCCGATCGGCCAGGGCTGGTGAGCGAACTTTCCGGCTGGGTGGCGGCCAACGGCGGCAACATCCTCCATGCCGATCACCACACCGATGCCGGAGCCGGGCTGTTCCTGAGCCGGATCGAATGGGCCCTGGAGGGATTCGGCCTGCCCCGGGAGGCGATCGTGCCGGCGGTGGCTGCCCTGGCCGGGCGCCTCGGCGGCGAAGGACAGGTGCATTTCTCCGATGCGGCGCCCAGGGTGGCGATCTTCGCCAGCCGCCAGGACCATTGCCTGGTGGACCTGCTCTGGCGCACCCGCTCCGGGGAGCTGCCGATGCAGGTGCCGCTTGTGGTGTCCAACCACCCGGATCTGGCCCCGCTGGCGGCTGATTTCGGCGCGCGCTTCGTGCATCTGCCGATCACGGCGGCCACCCGGGCGGAGGTGGAGCAGGCCCAGCTGACCCTGCTGGAGGAGGAGGGCATTGAGCTGGTGGTTCTGGCCAAGTACATGCAGGTGCTCAGCCCGGCCTTCCTGGCCGGCTTTTCCCAGGTGATCAACATCCACCACTCCTTCCTGCCCGCCTTCCAGGGGGCCCAGCCGTACCACCGCGCCTGGGAGCGGGGCGTCAAGTTCATCGGCGCCACGGCCCACTTCGTCACCGAGGAGCTGGACGGTGGTCCGATCATCGAGCAGGCCACCGTGCATGTGAGCCACCGTGACGAGGTGGAGGATCTGATCCGCAAGGGCCGCGACACGGAACGGTTGGCCCTGGCCCGGGCGGTGCGCCTCTTCCTGCGCCGACAGGTGATGGTCTACAGGGGCCGTACCGCCGTGTTTGATTGACCCTTTCAAGGGGACCCGCCGCCGTTCCCCCGCTGCCGCCGCCGCCGTTCCGGTGATCCGTCTTTCCGCCCTCGACGACCGCCTGCTGGCGCATCGGCCGGCTGCCGCCACCCCGCTGGGCTGGCGGTGCTTCCAGCTGGGAATCTTCCTGCTGGCCAGCAGCGCGTTGCTGGCGGGTCTGGCGCTCCTGCTGGCCCTGATCCTGGGCAGCCGCGGCCGCCGGCCACTCCTGGCCGACCGGGCCAACGGGGTGCTTCTGGCGGCGGCAGTGCTGATGGTGCTGGGCTGCTTCCGGGCCGCCAGCAACGAACTGGCCTGGCTGGGCCTGGGCAATTGGCTGCCCTTTTTCTGGGGCTTCTGGGGCTTTCAGGTGTATCTCGGCACCCCCGCCGCCCGGCGCCGGGTGGCCCTGGCTCTGGTGGCCGGCACGGTGCCGGTGATCCTCACCGGGCTGGGCCAGCTCTGGTGGGGCTGGAGCGGACCCTTCCAGTGGCTGGGGGGGCTGATCATCTGGCACCTCAAGGCCGGCGGCAACCCGCCGCAGCGGCTGGCGGGCCTGTTCGACTACGCCAATATCGCCGGGGCCTGGATGGTCCTGGCCTGGCCGTTCACCCTGGCGGCCCTGCTGGAGGCCCACCTGGGCTGGCGGCGCCGGGGGGTGGTGCTGGTGATCGCCTCTGCCCTGGTGGCGGCGGTGTTCCTCACCGATTCCCGCAATGCCTGGGGGGCCCTGATGCTGGCGGTGCCTCTGGTGGCGGGGCCGGGAAGCTGGGTGTGGCTGTTGCCGGTGCTGCTGGTGGTGCTGGCGGTGATCGGCCTGGCCACCCTGCCCTGGGTGCCGCACGCCCCGCAGGAGCTGGCCCGCAGCCTGGTGCCCGAGGCGATCTGGGGCCGGCTGATCGACCTTGACTCCGGCGGTCAGCGGCCGCTGGCGATCACCCGTCTGGCCCAGTGGCAGGTGGCCCTGGGACTGATCGCCGAACGGCCCTGGTTGGGCTGGGGCGCGGCCGCCTTCAGCATCATTTACCCGATGCGCACCGGCTTCTGGCACGGCCACCCCCACAACCTGCCGATCGATCTGGCGCTGAGCCACGGGGTGCCGGTCGCCGTGCTGGTGGTGGGCCTGGTGTTGTGGCTGCTGCTCCGGGCCGCCCGGCTGGGCATGGCCGGTGGGGGCCTGTTCGATCGGGCCTGGTGGGCCGCGGCCCTGGTGCTGGTGGCCCTGCATGCCACCGACATCCCCCTCTATGACAGCCGCGTCAATGTGGCGGGCTGGGTGCTGCTGGCGGGTCTGCGCTGCTACCGGCTTCCAACGCTTCCTGCCGATGCCTGAGCAGGGTGGCCGGCGGCAAAGGTCCCTCCAGATGGCTCCAGGGCAGCACCCGGTCGTCGCGCCAGGTGGCGTGGACCACCTCCTCCCAGGGGGGCGGTGCGGGCAGGGGAAAAGGCAGATCGCTCGATGATGCCGCCTCTCCGCCCCGCACGGCCCGGTAGGCCTTCTTCCAGCCGCCCTGGCTGTCGTGCTGGCCCCGGGCCGCGGCGATCACCGACGCCAGGCGCCGGTCGCTGCGGGAGAGCAGGGCCTGGATGACGCTCCAGCCATAACTCTCCGGCCGCAGCTCGATGCCCTTCGGTTTGAGGCGACGCGCCAGCCGCTGCAGGCGTTTCTCCGCCTCCGGCCGTACCCCCTGCCATTGAAAGGGGGTGTGGGCCTTGGGCACGAAGGTGCTCACCCCCAGGCTGAGCCGCAGTCCGGGGGTGGCCTTCTTCAGGGCCTCCAGCAGGTCGGCGGTGGCTTCGATGTCAGCCTCCTCCTCGCTGGGCAGCCCGGCCATGCCGTAGAGCTTCAGGCCGCTGAGCCCGCCCTCCTTCGCGTAGCGGGCCGCGGCGAAGATCTCCTCGCCGCTCAGCTTCTTGTTCACCACCCGGCGCATTCGCTCGCTGCCGCTCTCGATCGCGATCGTCAGGGATCTGCCCCCCCGGCGGGCCAGGATCCGTCCCAGCTGGGGGGTCACCGTGGCGGCCCGCACCGAGCTGACGCTGACCCGCGTGCCCTCGAAACGGTCCTGATCCAGCCAGCTGAGCAGGTCGCCGAACTGGGGGTGCTGGGTCACCGAGGCCCCCAGCAGGCCGAGCCGCTGCGTCACCGCCAGTCCCGTTTCCACCGCCGGGATCAGGCCGTCGTCGAGGGAGGCGGTGCGGAAGGGCAGGGTGAGGTAGCTGGCCAGGCAGAAGCGGCAGAGCTCCGGGCAGCTGCGGGCCACTTCCACCATGTGGATCGACGGCCAGGCCGCCTCCGGCGTGATCACCGTGGAATGGCTCAGGGTGTTGCCGCGCCAGGTCTGCTTGGTGATGGTCGGCGGCAGGCTCGCTTCGATGGGCTCGATCGCCAGCAGCTGACCTTCGGCGTCGTAGCGGGGGGCGTACAGGCCGGGCACGTAGACGCCCGGCACCCTGGCCAGGGACCGCAGGCGTTCGGGGCGGGGCAGGTCCCGGGTGGCCTGGAGCGCATCGATGAAGGCGGGCAGCAGCAGCTCGCCGTCGCCGAGCAGCACCACGTCGAAGAAGGGGGCCAGGGGTTCGGGGTTGGCGGTGAGCACCGGGCCGCCGCCGAACACGATCGGATCGTCCTCCCCCCGCTGGTGGCTCCACAGGGGGATGCCTTGCTGCTCCAGCAGGTCGAGCAGCACCGGTCCGTCCAGCTCCCAGCTGAGCGACAGGCCGAACAGGTCGCAGTGACGGTGCGGCGGGTCCCCCTGGTCGGTGAACAGCCGGCGAACATCCAGGTCGCTGCGGCGCGCCAGGCTGGCCCACACCACCTGATACCCCAGGCTGGTGATCCCCACCGAATAGCTGCTCGGGAAGGCCAGCACGGTGCGCAGGGCATCGGCGGCCGGCTGGGCCGGCTGGAACAGCAGGGTTTCCTGATTCAGGGGGGCGGCACGGAGGGGAGTTCCAGGGTGTCACTTCAGGCGACCCGGTGACGTCTCACTAAGATCGAGGGCAGTACGACAGCTGTCATGCCCACGCTGCCGAGTTCCGTCGAGATCATTCTCGGGATCCTGGTGCTGTTCGGCGGCGGCGAGCTGTTCGTGGCTGGTTCGGTCGCCCTGTCCCTGCTGCTGGGCATTCCCCAGCTGGTGATCGGCCTGACGGTGGTCTCCCTGGGCACCAGCGCCCCGGAACTGTTCGTCAGTCTGATCTCCACCCTTCAGGGGGATTCCGACCTGGCCGTCAGCAACGTGGTGGGCAGCAACATCTTCAACATTCTGGTGGTGCTGGGCGCCAGCGCGGCCATCGTCCCCCTGCGCGTGAAGAGCCGCCTGGTGCGCCGGGATGTGCCGCTGCTGCTGGGCATCTCCATGGCGGTGTGGGGCATGGCCTCGGGGGGCCGGCTCACCTGGCAGGCGGGGGTGGCGCTGCTGTTCGCGATGGTGGCCAACGTCGTCTGGGAGATGCGCTCCGCCTCTGAGGATTCGGCGGACGAGGAGGAGGACCTCGAGAACGGGCGGGCCAGCCCGCCGGTGGCCGCCCTCAAGCTGGCGGCGGGCCTGGCCCTGCTGGTGCTCGGCTCCCAGCTGCTGGTGAAGGGGGCCACCACGGCCGCCGTGGCCCTGGGGGTGAGTCAGACGGTGATTGGCCTGACGATCGTGGCGGCAGGCACCTCCATGCCCGAGCTGGTCACGTCGCTGGTGGCGGCCTACCGGGGTCGGGCGGATCTGGCCATCGGCAATGTGGTGGGCAGCAACCTTCTCAACCAGGTGCTGATCCTGGGCCTGTGCGCCGTGGTGTCCGGCGGCCGCGGGCTGCCGGTGGACCCGGTGATGATCAGCCGCGACCTGCCGATCATGGTGGCCACCACCCTGGCCTGCCTGCCGATTTTCTGGACCAATGGGTCGATCTCCCGCCTGGAGGGGTGGCTGTTGCTGGGGCTCTATGGGCTCTATCTGGTGGAGCAGGTGCTGTCCGCCACGGCTGGCGGTGAGATCATGGACAACGCCTACCGGTTCGTGGTGCTGGTGGCGGTGCTGCCTCTGGTGATGGTGTTTCTGGTCTGGCAGGTGCTGCGCTGGAAGCAACAACGGAAGCTGCTGATTGTCCAGGGCGGCGAATAGGAACGGGGAGGCCCAGCTTGTTGGGGTCGCGTCGCTGGGCCCTCGCGGTCAGCGGCGGTAGCGTTTTGCCATGGTCTCCGCCTCCGCACAGCCGTTCGTTCCGCCCGCGATTCCCTGGCGTGAGCCCCAGGGGCTGGCGCCGCTGCCGGTTCTCGGCCCCGGCCTGGATCCGGAGGCCTGTCGCCTGGCCCTTGCAAGGCTCTGTGCCGACGCCGATGTGATGGCGGTGCTGGTGTTCGGCTCGCGGGCCCGGGGCGAGGCGCGCCCCGATTCCGACCTTGATCTGGCGGTGATCCTGGGCCGCGCCCAGCTCACCCCCGCCGAGAAGGCCGCCTGCTGGCAGCGCTTTCGAGCTGTCCTAGGGCCCCTCGGCGTCAGGGTGGACCTCGTGGTGGCCGGCGCCGCTGACGCGGAACGGTTGAGTGGCTCCCGCTGGCACGTGTTTGGCGACGTGGCCCGCGAGGGGAAGGTGCTCTATGTCGCCGGCTGAGGACGCGGCCCTGCTGCTGGCGATCGTGCGTCGCCATCTGCGCACGTTGCGGATCGGGCTCGATCCTGCGTATCCGGAGGAGGACTGGGGATTCACCGCCCAGCAGGTGATGGAGAAGCTTCTCAAGGCCTGGATCGTGCTGAGCGATCGCCGGCCACCACGGGTGCATGAACTGACCGACCTGGCCTCCCTGGCGGGGCAGCCTCTGGAGCCCCGGCTGGCGGCGCTGCAGGAGTTCGCCGTGGAGGCCCGTTACGAGGCAGGGCCCTTCCCCCTGCCGGCCGAGCGATCGGAGCTGCTGGCCCTGCTGGAGGCCGAACTGGAACGCTGCGAGCGGGCCGTGGCGGCGCTGGGTTGATCGGCCAAGCCCGTGGGCGCCCGGCGTTCAGCGCTTCGGGGTGACGTTCGGTGGAGTTCCATGCTCAGGTTTTTCTGTACGAACCCGTCCCAATGCGGTGAGATTGGGTTCAACCACTCCCTGGATGGAGCGCTGAAGGATTGCCAGGTTGGGCTACGGCAGCAGGGTGTTTCTCCGGTTCTGCCTGAGTCGACGGGGTTTAGCGGTGTTGCCCTCAGGGCAACTCGAACGGATGCTTCCCACGGCGGAAGATTTGGGACTTAAACATTTCCGCTCAAGAAGGGTTAGGCCGCATAAACGGAGATTCCATGCGAATTCCACAGGGCTTCAGTACCGTCACTACGTACTTCTTCGTGGAAGGTGCTGACCTCTTTCTTCAATTCCTCGCTGAGGCATTTGGTGCTGTCGAGATTGGCCGCCACATGAACGGCGAGCGCATCGCGAACGCACAAGTGCGACTTGGAACATCAACTATCATGGTCAGTGAGGCATCAGCAGAGTTTCCTGCCATGCCGGCTTCGCACTACCTGTACGTCGACAATGCTGATGAGGCGATGTTGAAGGCCATTGCTGCGGGGGGCGAAAAGATCATGGATGTGGCGAACATGCCATACAACGACAGGCAGGGAGGCATCCGAGACCAGTTCGGAAATCTGTGGTGGTTGTCGGAGCGCCTGACAGATGATCCGTACTGAAGGGCATGCTGTGCGCATCACGTTGCGGCACTGCCAACGACGTGCGGCCTAAGCTGGAGCTCGAGAATTCATTCCACAGTTCTCAACAGACCGGAACGGCCCACCCAACCCTTTCACAGGCGGGAGGAAACGTTCCCGGGAGCAAGCCAGGTAGGGTTTGCCTTGGCTCGAGCAAAGGACCGATGCGTGCTCCCCTCGCCTTTGTTGCTTCCGGCTTTCTGGCCATTAGCCTCCCAGCTGGGGTTGGAATGGCCCAGGCCGCGATTGAGAGCCAGAGAGTCACGTTTCGAGCCGGAGCTGATTCCACCCTGCTCAAGGGTCAGCTCAAGGGCGACCAGACCGTCGATTACAAACTGCGGGCCGGCGCCGGTCAGACCCTGAGCGTTGAACTCAAGGGTTCCAACCCACAGAACTACTTCAACGTGATGGCGGCCGGGACCGACACCGCCCTGTTCATCGGCAGCAGTTCCGGCAACCGCTTCCGTGGGCCCTTGCCCAGCGACGGCGATGTCAGGGTGAGGGTGTATCTGATGCGGCCGGCGGCGCGCCGCAACGAAACGAGCACCTACAGCCTCAAGGTGGGGATCAGTGGTGCTCCCCTCGCCCCCGTGCCCGCGTCCCGCGATGCCCTGATCCCAGGCACGCCATACCACGCCTCTGCGGAGGTGCCCTGTTCGTCCGGCAGCAGCGGCAAGGCCACCAGGTGCAAGGCCTCCGTGATCCGCCGGGCCAAGATCGGCGCCACGGTGGTGGTGATGAACCCCGAGGGCCAGAAACGCCAGTTCCTGTTTGTGAAGGGCAAGGCCGTCGCGTCCGATCAGCCCGAGAAGCTCTCGGTGCAGCGGCGCGGGGATGTGTCGGTGCTGCTGCTTGGGGAGAACTTTGAGCGCTACGAGATTGCCGACGCCTTGGTGGTGGGGGGTTGAGGCCCCAGCCTGTGGTGAGGGATGGCAACACGATCGTTGTCACCCCCTACGGCGACCCGTTCACGGTGCGGCTGGCCTCCCTCCGGCCCCCGCAACTCCGACAGGGCAGCTCTGGCTTGGCCGCCAAGGCAGCCCTGGAGGGCCTTCTCCAGCCCGGTGCCTGGGTGACACTGTCGACCCGCAGCAAGGCAACTGAGGGCACTGAGCTGGCGGAGATCATTCCCGTTGGCTCGACGGTGCCAATCAACCTGAGCCTGGTCCAGGTCGCTTTGGCGGCGCTGGATCACCAGGCCGCGAGCCCATGCAACCAGCAGATCTACCGAGAGGCGGAGTTAGAGAGCCCAAGCCATGCAACTGGGACTCTGGAGGCCATCGCCGGGCACCCGATAGCGGCAGCTCAGACCTCCGCCAGCACCTTCTCCTCCTCCTCCACGCTCATCACCCGTCCGGCATCCTCGAAACCATCGATCTGGTCGAAGTTGAGGTAGCGGTAGAGCTGGTCGGAGAGGGGATCGATCTTGGCCGCGGCGACCTCCAGGTACTCCTCCGGGCTGGGAATGCGCCCCAGCAGGGCGCACACCGCCGCCAGTTCGGCGCTACCCAGGTACACCTGGGCGCCGTTGCCGAGGCGGTTGTTGAAGTTGCGGGTGCTGGTGGAGAACACGGTGGTGTTGTCCTCCACCCGGGCCTGGTTGCCCATGCAGAGCGAGCAGCCGGGCAGCTCCATGCGGGCGCCGGCGGTCTCGAACTTGGCGGTGTACCCCTCGGAGCGCAGCACCTCGTCGTCCATGCGGGTGGGGGGGCAGACCCACAGCCGGGCGGCGCTGGTGCCGGCCCCGTCGAGCACCGTGGCGGCGGCGCGGTAGTGACCGATGTTGGTCATGCAGGAGCCGATGAACACCTCATCGATCCGGTCGCCCGCCACCTCACTCAGCAACTTGACGTTGTCCGGGTCGTTGGGGCAGGCCAGGATCGGCTCGGTCAGTTCGTCCAGGTCGATGTCGATCACGGCGGCGTATTCGGCGTCGGCATCGGCCTCCATCAGCACCGGATCGGCCAGCCAGGCCTCCATCGCCTTGATCCGCCGCGCCATGGTGCGGGCATCGCTGTAGCCCCGGGCGATCATGTTCTTCAGCAGCGCCACGTTGCTGCGCAGGTACTCGCTCACCGTTTCCACGCTCAGCTTGATGGTGCTGCCGGCACAGGAGCGCTCGGCGGTGGCGTCCGTCAGTTCAAACGCCTGCTCCAGCTTCAGATCGGGAAGCCCCTCAATCTCCATGATCCGGCCACTGAAGATGTTCTTCTTGCCGGCCTTCTCCACCGTCAGCAGGCCCTGCTGGATGGCCACGTAGGGGATGGCATTCACCACGTCCCGCAGGGTGACGCCCGGCTGCAGCGAGCCACTGAAGCGCACCAGCACCGACTCGGGCATGTCGAGGGGCATGGCGCCGATGGCGGCGGCGAAGGCCACCAGGCCGGAGCCGGCCGGGAACGAGATGCCGAGCGGGAAGCGGGTGTGGCTGTCACCGCCGGTGCCCACCGTGTCCGGCAGGAGCATGCGGTTGAGCCAGCTGTGGATGATGCCGTCGCCGGGGCGCAGGGCGACGCCGCCCCGGGAGCTGATGAAGTCGGGGAGTTCGGCGTGGGTCTTCAGATCCACCGGTTTGGGATAGGCGGCGGTGTGGCAGAAGCTCTGCATCACCAGATCGGCGGAAAAGCCCAGGCAGGCCAGCTCCTTCATCTCATCGCGGGTCATGGGCCCGGTGGTGTCCTGGCTGCCGACGCTGGTCATCAGCGGTTCGCAGCTGGTGCCGGGGCGCACCCCGGCAAGGCCGCAGGCCTTGCCCACCATCTTCTGGGCCAGGGTGAAGCCCTTGCCGGTGTCGCTGGGGGCCACCGGACGGATGAACACGTCCGAGGGGGCCAGGCCCAGCTGGAGTCGCACCTTGTCGGTGAGGGAGCGACCGATCAGCAGGGGGATGCGGCCGCCGGCGCGCACCTCGTCAGCGATGGTGCTGGGCTTGAGTTCGAAGCGGGCCAGGATCTCGCCGGCGCCGGGCTCGCCCTCGGCCCGCTCGATCGTGCCGGCGTAGGGCCGGATCGTGATCACGTCGCCGCTGCTCAGGGCCGCCACGTCGCATTCGATCGGCAGGGCGCCGGAATCCTCGGCGGTGTTGAAGAAGATCGGCGCGATCTTGCCCCCCAGCACCACCCCGCCGCTGCGCTTGTTCGGAACGTGGGGGATGTCGGTGCCAATGTGCCAGAGCACCGAGTTGATGGCCGATTTGCGGGAGCTGCCGGTGCCCACCACATCGCCCACGTAGGCCAGGGGGTGGCCCTTCGCCTTCAGTTCGGTGATCAGGGCCAGCCCTTCGGGCATGCGCGTCTCCAGCATCGCCATGGCGTGCAGGGGGATGTCGGGACGGGTGGTGGCATGGGTGGCCGGTGAGAGGTCGTCGGTGTTGGTCTCCCCCTCCACCTTGAACACCGTGACGGTGATCGCTTCGGGGAGCTGGGGCCTGGCGGTGAACCATTCGGCCGCCGCCCAGCTGTCCACCACCTGCCTGGCCAGGGGGTTGGTTTCGGCCAGCTCCAGCACGTCGTGGAAGGCGTCGTAGACCAGCAGGGTGCGGCTCAGCCCCTCGGCGGCCTCGGCGGCGATGGCGGGCTCCGGGCAGGAGAGCAGTTCGATCAGGGCGCCCACGTTGTAGCCGCCGATCATGGTGGCCAGCAGCTGGGTGGCCTCCAGGGCGCTCACCAGGGGGCTGGACAGCGTGCCCTTGACCACGGCACTGAGCCAACCGGCCTTCACGTAGGCGGCTTCATCCACCCCGGGCGGAATCCGCTCGCTCAGCAGGTGCAGCAGGAAGGCCTCCTCCCCGGCGGGGGGCTGCTCCAGCAGCTGGGTGAGGGCCTGGGCCTGGGGGGCGGAGAGCGGCAGGGGCGGCACGCCGAGGGCCTGCCGCGCGGCGGCGGCTTCGCGGTAGGTGGGCAGCAGCTCGGCCGGCGGCAGGGAGGCGGGGGTTGGGGTGACGGACATATGGGCGTGGTACCGGGTCGAACCCCCGGGTGGCATGGGCATGGGTTCCATTGTTCTTCCCCGCGGGTCCGCCCACTGGTGACGACGGCTGCAGAAGTCGGCGCTGAGGGCGGTGGTGATGGGGGGCTGGGAACGTCAGTTCGTAGGCTGGGGGGTCTGACCATTCCCCGCCGGCGGCCGCATGATCCCCACCTCCGACCTCCACGTGGTGGAAACCCGGCCGCTGGTGCCGCCGGCGGTGCTGCACGCGGAGCTGCCCCTCTCGGAGCAGGCTGCCCGCACGGTGCAGCAGGCGCGCGAGCGGATCAAGGCCATCCTGCATGCCGGCGACCAGCGGCTGCTGGTGATCGTCGGCCCCTGTTCGGTCCATGACGTGGCCGCCGCCCGCGAGTACGCCGAGGCCATCGCCCAGGCCCAGCGCCGGCACCGGAGCGAGCTGGAGATCGTGATGCGGGTCTACTTCGAGAAGCCGCGCACCACCGTCGGCTGGAAGGGAATGATCAACGATCCCCACCTCGACGGCAGCTACGACATCAACACCGGCCTGCGCCGCGCCCGCTCGCTGCTGCTGCACCTGGCGGAACTGGGCCTGCCGGCGGCCACCGAGGTGCTCGATCCGGTGGTGCCGCAGTATCTGGCCGACCTGATCAGCTGGACCGCCATCGGCGCCCGCACCACCGAAAGCCAGACCCACCGCGAGATGGCCTCGGGCCTGTCGATGCCGATCGGCTTCAAGAACGGCACCGACGGCAGCGCTGCCACGGCCATCAATGCCATGGAGGCGGCCGCCCGGCCCCACCATTTTCTGGGCATCAACAAGGAGGGCCAGGCGGCCATCGTCTCCACCACCGGAAACCCGGATGGCCACCTGGTGCTGCGGGGGGGCAAGAGCGGCACCAATTACCACGCCGAGGCGGTGGAGGCCGCGGCGGCCCTGCTGGCCCGGGACGGTCTGCCGGCCCGGCTGATGGTGGACTGCAGCCACGGCAATTCCAACAAGGACTACCGGCGGCAGGGGGAGGTGCTGCGCCAGGTGGCCGAGCAGGTGAGCGGCGGCTCCATCCACGTGATGGGGGTCATGCTGGAGAGCCATCTGGTGGAAGGAAATCAGAAGATTTCCGCCGATCTTTCCTCGCTCACCTATGGCCAGAGCATCACCGATGCCTGCATCGATCTGGCCACCACGCTGGATCTGCTGGTTGAGCTCGCCGAGGCCGTGAAACAGGCCCAGTCCAGAAGCCTCGCCCTGGCCTGAGGGGCTGGACTACAGGCTGGATTCACCCATCCGCACGAATCAGCACTCTGATGATGAGAGTGCTGATGCGATCTTCTGCAACAGACTGTTCTTGCTGAACAGTCAACTGGCTTGTTCTGGGTACGTTTGGGTTCAGCAAGATCGTGGAGGTTCGCTGATGACCTATCTCCTGCAGTTCTGCGGGTTGTCGGACCCCTTGCAGTTGTTCTATCTCGAACAGAAGTCCGTCCCCTCTCCCGCTGACGGCGCCTCAGCCCCCGGTCCGATCTACGCCGGCTTCCGGCCCTTCCAGCTGGATGACCTGCTCGGCTGGGCCCTCGACACGGCCCGGGGACGCCGCTGGGACGGGGAGGCCATCCAGCGGCTGGTGCTCGACGTCTGGATGGAGCGGGCCGACGTGATCCGCCAGTGGCAGCTGCGGCTGCGGGAGGAGCCCTCCGAGCGGCTGCTGGTGGCAGGGATCGGCACCCAACGCGACTGGGAGTTCAGCTGCGAGCAGCTGCTGCGGGCCTGAGCAGCCCAGGGGTTGTCCGGGGCCTGCGCCTCAGTCGACCTGGATGCCGAACAGCTGGCGCATGCGCTCGAGGATCGAGATCTCGCGGCGGGCCGCATCGGGGGAGGAGAGCTTTTCCAGTTCGGCGCGCCGTTGCCCCACGATCGCGGCCAGGGCCCCGAGCAGGCCGGCATCGTCCTCCACCAGGGGCATGAAGTCCTTCCGCTCCACTTCCAGCAGCACGCATTCCCCCCGCGAACGCACCGTGGCCGTGCGGGGTTCCCCCGTGCAGACCGTCATCTCTCCGAAGACCTGATCCCTTCCCAGCACCGCCACCGACCGCCCCAGGGGGGAGCCGTCGGCCTTGAACACCTCCACCTCGCCATCCACCACCTGGAACAGGGCATCCCCCTCCTCGCCCTCGCCCACGATCGTTTCCCCTGAGCCGAAGCGCAGGCAACGCACCGATGTGGCCAGCCGATCCACCTGCTCGGGATCCAGCTGGGCGAACAGCCAGCTGCGCCGGAGCAGTTCCGCCGTCAGCGAGGCATCCACGCCGGTGGGATGGGCCGGATCCCGCTGGACATGCCGCCGTTTCAGCTCCCGCACCGGATAGGGGAAGTCCCAGCCCTGCCGCTCCACGGCGTACCAGATCTGCTCCAGAAGCTCGCTGCGCAGCCGCAGCCGCTCCCCCTCCGACGGTCCCCGCTGGGCGGCCTGCAGCTCGTAGCGGATCTGGGAGTCCTCGTAGGCGCTGATCAGCACCTCCGGCGGAGGGTCGTTGAGCACCAGGGGGTTGTCCTGCATCACCCGCACCAGCAGCTGGCGGGCCCGGGCCGGAGGGACTTCGTAGCCCAGAGCGATCTCGAAGTGGTTGCCGACCGGCTTGTGTCGGCTGAACCGCCGCATCGGGTTGTCCGTCACCGTGTTGTTGGGCAGGTTCACGGTCGAGCCATCCCTGCAGCGCAGGCGGGTGCTCATCAGGTGCAGGGACTCCACCGTGCCGCTCTCCTCGCCGACGCTGATCCAGTCCCCTTCCCGGAAGGGAGGATCCAACTGAAGTTCGATCCCTGCGAACAGATCCTTGAGCGATTCCTGGGCCGCCAGGCCGATGATGGCGGTGAGCACCGCCGAGGTGGTCACCAGGCCCACCAGGTTGAGATTGGCCTGGCTCTGCAGCACCACGACGGTGGCCAGGGCCGAGAGGCCCAGGGTGAGCAGGTCGCGCAGGATCTTGGCGGTGGGCTGCCACCAGCGCAGGGCTTCAGGGCACTCCAGGGTCAGCCAGGCCACCAGGGCCACCAGGGCATAGGCGGTGGCCAGCTCGTCCAGGGCGCCGAGCCATTGGAGCCCGGCCGGTCGGGCCGTGCCGTTGAGCAGGCACCAGAGGATCACCGCCAGCAGCGGCAGCCGCCACGGCGGGGGTGGCAGGCGAAACCGGCGGGCGGCCTGTTGCAGGGCCAGCCAGGCCGCCACCAGGGCCAGACCGATCAGGATCCGCTCGATCGGCCCCATCAGCTCAGCCACCACCACAGCCCTGCCACCGCCAGGGGAACACTGAAGTTGTCGATGCCCAGCAGGGCCCATTGCTCCAGCCCCGTGGCCACCAGGGCGATCAGGGCGATCCAGGCCGGCGCGGGGCCGCCGCCCAGCAGGCCGAGGCTGAGCAGCACGGTCAGGCTGGCGATCCCCATCGCGGCGGTGCCCACCAGCGAGCGCCGCTCCCCGAACACCGTCCAGCACGGTGAAGGGATCAGCGGGCCCAGCAGACCGGCCAGGCCATCCCCGAAAGCCATCACCAGCACACCTGCCGCCACGGTGGCGGGCTGGGCGGGCCACCAGATCCACAGGAGCAGGGTGATCGAGGCTCCGTAGGCGATCGTGCCGTAACTGCGCCGCTCCACGTCTTCGATCGCCGGCAGCACCCGCACCCGGTGATTGAGGGCCGCCAGCAGGGTGATGGCACCGGCGGCGGGCACCGCGATCAGCCGCTCCACCCCGAAGGCCCAGGCGATCAGCACCACCGGCCCGGCTCCGATGTGGACCAGCTTGCGGCTCCACTCCCGCTGCTCGGGCCAGCGGTGTCGCAGCAGCAGGGCGGCACCGCTGAGCAGGGACAGCCAGGCGGCCACCGCCAGCACACCGGTGAGCTGGGAAACCCCGTCATGCTCCAGTGGAAGGACCAACGAAAGCAGGGAAGGTCGGGTCAGGCGGCCTGATGGAGATTGCTCATCAACCGCAGCTTCATGATCGCCTTGGCTTCCAGCTGCCGCACCCGTTCCCGGGACACGTTGATCTGACGACCGATCTCGGCGAGGGTGAGGGGCTCGGAGCCTTCCAGCCCGAAGCGAAGCCGCAGGATCTTCTGTTCCCGCTCATTGAGCTGGGAGAGCCAGGCGCCGAGGTGCTCCTTCTGGAGCAGGCGGTCCATCGAATCGAAGTGCTCGTTGCTGGCCGGGTCCGCGATCAGTTCGCCCAGGGTGCTGCGATCCTCCTCCCCCCGGGCATGGGCGTCGAGGGAGGCGCAGGGGGCGCTCTGGGTCATGAGTTCCTCGAGCTCCTCGGGCCGCATTCCCATGGCGTGGGCCAGTTCCAGCCGGTTGGGCTGACGGCCGAGCCGGTGGGAGAGTTCCCTGGTGATGCGCCGCATCTTCGAGAGCTTCTCGCTGATGTGAATCGGCAGGCGAATCGTGCGGGCGCTGTTGTCGATGGCGCGGGTCATGCCCTGGCGGATCCACCAGTAGGCGTAGGTGGAAAATTTGTAGCCCATGGCAGGGTCGAACTTGTCGACGGCTCTCTCCAGGCCGATCGCCCCTTCCTGGACGAGGTCGAGCAATTCCAGACCCTGATTCTGATATTTCTTGGCCACGCTCACCACCAGCCTGAGATTGGCGGCCATCATGCGGTCGCGGGCCCGCTGGCCCATGCGCAGCTGTCGCTTCTGACGTGCCGTGAGCGCGTCGTCGCTGAGGGACTGAAGCTTCTTGCCGGCCTGGACGTGATGGGCCAGTTCGATTTCTTCAGCCGGTGTGAGAAGAGGCACACGGCCAATGGTGCTGAGATACCAACCGATGGAATCGGCGCTGAGGCGCCCTCCCTGGCGGGCTGTTGTCTTGGTGCTGACTGAACCGCCGTTGGACTTCGCCCTGGTGGACGAAGCCCCGCTCTCACTGCTTTTCAGCAGGGAGAGGGCGGAATGCAGAGGTGTCCCCATCACCCCAGGCTCCCGAATGAATTTGGGCGGAATGTAGCACCGCAGCAAGGTTGTTACCAGGGTCCGATGGAAGATGGCCTGTATTTTCCCTGAGCAATGTTGCTTGTGTCGTGATGGCTACGCTTTTGCCTCTGCTGTCAGGCCGCCGCGCCATCGCTGCATGAGCTGGATCTGCGTCAGTTTTGGCTCGCCGTCGTGCTGACGCTGCGAGAAGTGTCCATCGCTGTGCATGTGCCAGGCGCCCGTATCGGTGAGGTAAAGCTCAAGCAATGCTTCGATCTGTTTCTGCAGGCGTGGCTCCTCGATCGGTGCCACCGCCTCGACACGTCGGTCGAGGTTGCGGGGCATCCAGTCGGCGCTGCCGAAGAACATCTCCGGCTGGCCCCCGTTGGCGAACCAGAAGAGCCGTGAATGCTCCAGGAAACGACCGATCACGCTCACCACGGTGATGCACTCGCTGACCCCCTCGACGCCTGGGCGCAGGCAGCACATGCCGCGGATGATCAGTTCGATCCGTACGCCGGCAGCGGAGGCTTCGTAGAGCAGGGCGATGATGGCCGGATCGACCAGGGCATTCATCTTGGCTCGGATGTGCCCTCCGCGACCGGCTTTGGCATGGTCGATCTCCCGCCGGATCAGCCCTTCCATGCCCTTGCGGAGGGTGACGGGTGCCACCAGCAACTTGCGGAAGCTCTGCTGCTTGGAGAAACCCGTGAGGTAGTTGAACAGTTCCACGAGGTCCTGGCCGAAGTCCTCCCGGGCCGTGAGCAAGCCGACGTCGGTGTAGAGCGAGGAGGTCTTGGAGTTGTAGTTGCCGGTGCCGATGTGCACGTAACTGCGCAGGGCCCCCTTCTCGCGCCGCACCACCAGCAGCACCTTGGTGTGGGTCTTGAGCCCCAGCACCCCGTACACCACATGCACCCCGGAGCGTTCCAGCTGCCGGGCCCACTGGATGTTGTTGTCCTCGTCGAAGCGGGCCTTGAGCTCCACCAGCGCCATCACCTGCTTGCCGTTCTCGGCGGCACGGATCAGGGAGGCCACCACCGGTGAGTCCTTCGAGGTGCGGTAGAGGGTCATCTTGATCGCCAGCACCGAGGCATCGGCGGCGGCCTGGCTGAGGAATTCCTCCACCGAGGTGGAGAACAGGTCGAAGGGATGGTGCAGCAGCACATCGCCGCGGCGCAGCACCGAGAAGATGCTCTCGAACTCCTCCTGCTTGATGGAACCATCCTCCAGCTGGCTGCGCTGGGCCCGCACCAGGGCCGGCACGGTGCGGCCCTTGTGGGGCGCGTCCCGAAGCTGGCTCAGGGGAATCGCCATCAGGCTCATCAGATCGTCGAGGCCGAGGGGTCCGTTGGTGCGGTAGATGTCCTCCGGCTCCACGTCGGTGCCCTCCATCAGCAGGTGCACCACCTCCTCGGGCATCTCGTCGGCCACCTCCACCCGCACCACCTCGCCGCCCACCCGGCGCTTGCGCAGCCCCTCCTGCAGGGCCTCCATGAGGTCGTCGGCCTCCAGGTCGCGCAGCTCGAGGTCAGCATCGCGGGTGATCCGGAAGAAGTAGTGCCCCTCGATGCTCATGCCGGGAAACAGCAGACGAAGGTTGAAGGCCACCAGCTGCTCCAGCGGAACCGCCGTATAGCCCGGGGTGGGCACGACACCGCTCAGCTCGGTGGGGATCGGCACGAACCGGGGCAGGATCTTCTGGGGCACCTTCACCCGGGCGAACTGCTGCCGGCCGGTATCGGGGTCGCGGATCAGCGCCGCCACATTGAGGCTCAGGTTGCTGAGAAACGGGAACGGGTGGGCCGGGTCCACCGCCAGGGGGGTGAGCACCGGAAAGATCGCCTTGCGGAAATAGTCGTCGGCCCAGGTCTTCTGAGCCTCGCTGAGCCTCAGATAATCGATCAGCTGAACGCCGTACTCGGCGAGGTGGGACTTGAGGGAGTGGCGATAGTGCTGCTGCTGCATCTCCAGCAGGGGACGCAGTTTGGCCTGGATCGCCTCCAGCTGCTCCTTGGGCGTCAGGCCGTCGTCGCTACGGGCGGTGACCCCTGCTTCCAGCTGGGACTTCAGGGAAGCCACCCGCACCATGAAGAACTCGTCGAGGTTGTTGCTGAAGATGGCGCTGAATTTGGCCTGCTCCAGCAGCGGCGTGTGCTCGTCGAGAGCCAGGGACAGCACCCGATGGTTGAAGTCGATCCAACTCAGCTCCCGGTTGATGTACAGATCGGGAGCGACGACCGGCTGGGACGACATAGGGTGGGGCTCCGCGGGCATGAGAAAACGCAACGTAGCAATGGCGATCCCGCTTTCAGGGTGTCGCTTCGGCTTGACGCTTGGATCCCGAGTGGGATCGTGCCGCCACAAGCCACACCACGACGGCCATCAGGAGAATCCCCAACCAGAACGGGCTCCTGCGGCCGATGGTCTCATAGGCCAGACCCGCCAGGGGCGGTCCGAGGAAGCTGGCCAGGCTCTGCAACCCCTGCAGGCTGCCCAGGGCGGCACCCTGACCGGCATCGGCGAGGCGCCTTGACACGAGGCTGCGCAGGCTGGGGGTCACCAGACCGGTGCCCAGGGCCAGGAGCGCCACCGCCGTGAACACCACGGGCACGGCGGTCTGCCGTTCCGCCAGGGGCACCAGCAGGAAGCCCGCCATGACGCAGCCCAGGCCGATCTGGGTGAGGCGCCACTCCCCCAGCCGCTGCACCAGCGGACCGATCAGTCCCCCCTGCACCACCGTGGCCACCACGCCCACCACCAGGAAGGCGCCCGCCGAGAGGCCCGGCCCCCAGCCGAACACCTGCTTGAAATAGAGCACCAACAGGGCGGTGAAGCCGCTGAACCCCAGGAAGAAGAGGAAGAAGGCGGCGCAGAGGCGGCGCACCCTGGGATCGGCGAACACCCGCTGCAACTGGCCGAAGGGCTGCAGCTCCCAGTGCCTCGGCAGGGGCAGACGCGCCTCGGGCGGATGGGTTTCCGGCAGCAGGGTCACCACCACCACCAGGTTGAGCAGCGCGAAGCCCACGGCGAGCAGCAGCGGCAGGCTGACGTTGATGCGGCCCAGCAGTCCGCCGAGGGCCGGGCCGAGGATGAACCCCAGCCCGAAGGCCACGCCGATCAGGCCGAAGGCCCGGGCCCGCCGTTCCGGCGTCGAGATGTCGGCCAGCACGGCCGCGGCGGTGGCGGCGGTGCCGCCACTCACCCCGTCGATCAGGCGGGCGGCGAACAGGAGGGCCAGGGGCAGGCCGGCGGCGGCGGCCTCGGGCCAGACGCGGCCCCAGGGCAGGATCACGGTGAGGGCGAACAGGCCCAGGCCCAGCACCGAGCCGGCCACGCAGGCGGTGATCACGGGCCTGCGGCCGTAGCGGTCACTGAGGGCCCCGATCAGGGGCGTGAAGGCGAACTGGGCGATGGCGTAGCTTCCGGCCAGCAGGCCGAGGGTGCGGCCGTCCGCGGTGAAGTCCGCGAGCAGGAACGGCAGCAGCGGGAACACGATGCTCTCTCCCAGCCGGTCGTTGAGCAGGGTCAGAAAGGCGCAGAAGAGGGTGGAGGGGCGCGAGAGGCGCACGGCGGGGGGCTGGGGATCCCTGGCACCCTCCCATGGCGGGGGTGGCGGATCAGGACAGCCGGCCCAGGGCGGTTTTGAGCCGATGCTTGGCCATCGCCAGGGTGGTGTGCAGGCTCTGCCGCAGCCTGGCGGTCTGCAACAGGGGTTGCTTGTATTCCTGATGGAAGCGGGGATCAAGCCTGCGCAGGCTGTCGATGCTGCGGCAGTCGATGGAATAGGGGCTGGACGCGGCGCCCCTGAACTGTTGATCCAGCTCCTGCAGCAGCTGGCGCCAATCCAGGTAGCTGCCGTCGGCGTTGTAGCGCTCAGCGACCAGATCCCTGGCCGCCGCTGAGCAGCGCCGCCAGAGGGCGGGATCGTCGGAGAGACGGCGCAGGGCCCCGGCGGCCATCGCCTCCAGCAGGGCGATGGGCAGCCCCTCGAAATCGGACATCAGCAGGATGGCCTGGGCGTCCAGCAGCCTGGCCTTCACCTGGTCAGGGGCGAGGGGGCCGGTGAAGGTGATCGCCTCGGAGAGGCCGGCATCGGCCACCAGCCGTTCACAGGCCGCCCGGGCATGGCCATCGCCGATCATGCTGGCCCTGATGGCCCCACTCAGCTGGCAGGCGCTGATCAGCGCCTGAATCACAAGGGTGGCGCGCTTTTGGTGTTCCCAGATCCTGCCACTGAAGACCACCCGGAAGGGATCGCTGCGGAATCTCGTTGTGGTGGAGGGAAGGCTTACACCGTAGGGAATCACCCTGGCAGGCCGATCGATCCCCCTGCGGTTGAGTTCCTCCCGGATGTGCTGGGAGACGCTGACGAAGGACTTCCGTCGCGGGATCGCCCGAAGCTCCTCACCGTTTCCCAGTCATCAGGGTCACCCGAATGGATGGTGAGCGCCCAGGACAATCATCTGGCCCCTGCCTGGGCCGCCGCCGCGAAGTGGGCCGGGTTTGAACTGCGGAAGAAACACCGTTGGCTGCCAGAGGTTGAGAAAGGCAAGGGTTTCCCGCGCATCGTCCTCCTCGCCTGGCGCGATCACGAAATGGATGGCGACAGCGACACCATTCTCCGCCAGTCGTCTGGCCAGGGCGAAGACCCATGCGGTGACACCGCTGCCATCATTCGCTTGGCTGTTTTGGGCGAAGGCGACGCGCAACGGGAGCTTCAAGTCTCTGCGACCATGGGTAACTGCATCTGCTAACACTTCCCGTGATTCGTTGAGGATCGTCGTTTCCTGTCAAAGCGGGGAACGAAAGCTGGTTGGCCAGAAAGTGCAATGTAGCGCCATCATTCGGAACTGCTGCCATTTCCAGGCAGAACGGAGAGTCCTGAATATCGATCAGATCCAATCCGTCCCCTCGGCAGATCGAACCCATCCAGAGGTCGGGACAGCGCAGTGCGAGCATCGTCCCTGCGGCGTCCTTTGCGACGCTCGGAATCCCGGTCGCAGCGAAGGCTGAGATCGCCTGTGATGAGCAGGCCTCCGACCGCTCTTTCAGCAGCGGACTGGCAGTCGTGCCCATCACTCTGCTTCAGCCCCTCCGGGCGTGAGAAGCCCAGGCCTGGAGCTGCGGGTCCTCCACCGGCAAGTGAGTGCGTTGCCGAGCAGGGACATGCCCATCAGCGGCTCGTTCAAGAGCCAGCCTCCGCTCCGGCGTCTCCGCGGCGATCGGCCTGTGGCCTCGGCAGGGCGTCTGTGTTCGGACGCGTGATCGGATCGTCGGGGCTCAAGCCCACAAACCAGCGGCACAGCAGGTTGTCGTGCCGCGGCCCTAGCAGCAGCGAGGCCAGCAGCCGTTGCTTCGGCGGCACCGATGGGCGGGCTTCTGCGGCGATCAAGGTCACGGAAGGTGGGTTTGGGTCGATCAAGGGCCTGATCCGCCCAGCCACCGGATCCGCGGCAGAGGATGACTGACCGCTTTTCTGCAACCTTCCCACAGGCCCTGGGTAGGGAGTCGGGAACCCGTTGTATAACAGGTCAGGATGCCTGACATATCAGCCGTTTCCACCTCACTGCTTGGCCCATCCGATCCGCCTGATCCGTCGTCTCGTTCGTCATGGCTTGGCGCCCCTCCGCGATCCGCGGCCCGCATCGCGGCTGATCCGGCAGACGGCGCGTAAGGAATGGAGGGTGCTGACCTTCAGCATGCTCTGCAACTTCCTCCAGGCTGCCGCCGAAGGTGCCACCCTCGGGGTGGTGTTCCTGGCCGTGGACCTGCTCTCCAAACCGGTTGGCCAGACGATCGACTGGACCACCAAGGGTTTTCTGGGAGACCTGCCCCAGCTCATCGCCGCTCTTAACGCCCTTCCCCGTAACGAACTTTTCCTGCTGCTGCTCGGCCTGGCGGTGCTGACGAAGCTGCTGCAGAGCGTGGCGATGTACCTGGGCTCGCTGGCGATGGGTTACTACGGCGCCCGCACCTCGTCGCGGCTGATGGCGATGATCCATTCGCTCATCCTCAGCCTCAGCTTCCCTTGCTCCAGCCGCTATCGGGTGGGCGATCTGCTCTACGTGGGTGGCAGCGGCCCTGGGGCTGTGATGACCGAGATCAATGTGATCAGTGGTCTGGTGCTCACCGTGCTGATGGCTGTCACCTATCTGGGTGTGCTGCTGACTCTCTCCCCCTGGCTGCTGGTGGCCGCCCTGATCATGGGGGGAATTCTTGCGCTGGTTCAGCAACAGATCCTGCCCCGCCTGCGCCGCTATTCCTTCCTTGGAACCGAGCTGGGCCGTGAGCTCTCCAGCCGCATCACCGAAAACATCCAGGGTCTGCGCCTGCTCCATACCAGTGGTCAGCTGGATGCAGCCGATCAGGATGTGCGCCGCCGCTCCATTGCGATCGAAGCAAATTCACGCGCCTCCAGCCGGGTCGGTGCGATTACAGGGCCAGTCACCACCTTTCTGCCGATCCTGCTGATTGCGGCCATTGCGGCCCTCAGCCTGCTGCTCTTCGGTAATCGCAATTCCGGCGTGCTGCCCAGCCTGGTGACGTTTGTGCTGGCCCTGCAGCGGCTTAACGGCAGCTTCGGGGGGATTGCTGGGGCCTTCGGAACCCTCAATGCGAACGCGGCACCGCTGGATCTGCTCAACAAGCTGCTGGAACCCTCCGATAAGGAGTTCCGCAGCCGTGGAGGCATCCCCTTCCAGGAGTTGCGTCAGGGGATTGTGCTGCGCAACGTCACCCTGCAGTATGACCCTGAGCTCCCGCCCTCCCTGATCGGCATCAATCTGAATGTACCCCGCGGCAGCACCGTAGCGCTGGTGGGCAGCAGTGGGGCGGGCAAGTCTTCGATCGCCGATCTGCTCTGCGGCCTTTACCGCCCCACCGCGGGGGAGATCCTGATCGATGGCAATCCACTTCAAGACTTTGATCTGATCTCCTGGCAGCAGCGCCTCGGCGTGGTGAGCCAGGACACTTTCCTGTTCAACGCCACCATTGCAGAGAACATCTGCTTCGGCTCTCCTGACGCCACTAAGGCCGAGATCCTGGCCGCTGCGGAAAAGGCCCAGGCAACGGGCTTCATCTCTGACCTACCTGATGACTACGACACCCTGATTGGTGAACGCGGTTACCGCCTCAGCGGTGGCCAGCGCCAACGTCTGTCACTGGCGCGGGCCATTCTCAGGAATCCAGACCTTCTGGTGCTGGACGAAGCCACCAGCGCCCTCGACACCCAGAGTGAAAGGCTCGTGCAGCAGGCCATCGACCAATTCGAAGGGCAGCACACCGTGCTGGTGATTGCCCACCGACTCAGCACGATCGTGAAGGCTGATTTGATTTGCGTGCTGGAGAAGGGGAAGATTGCGGAGCAGGGGAATCACGAACAATTGATCAACCAGCGGGGAATCTACGCCGGGCTCTGGAAGCAGCAAACCCAGGATCAACAGTACCCATTCAGGGGTCGGGACAGCTCGGAGCGAACATCGCTACGGCTAAGCCCTTGACGGCGGCGTGATTCCCGATTGCATCTCAGGCAGAGACTGCCTGAGATGACTACTCCTCCTGCCGGGATTTTCAGATGCGGACTGGTTGGCATGGCCGACCAGTGCCCGTTCTCTGATCCTGCATCAACAGCAGGAGATTCATGTGCTGCACCAGGAGAACGAACAGCTCCGAACGCAACTCACCACCCTGGCCACAGAACTGGCCCAATTGCGTGAGCGGATCGGCCGCAGCTCTCGCAACTCCTCCAAACCACCCTCCAGCGATGGCCCTGGGTTTAAGCCGCCTGAGCGGCGCAAGGGCAGTGACCGCAAGCGGGGCGGCCAGCCGGGCCATCCAGGATCCGGTCCGGAATTGCTGCCGATCGAGCGGGTGGATGAAGTGGTGGAGCACCACCCCCAATCCTGCCGCCGCTGCGGTCAGCTGCTGGACGGTGTTGATCCAGAGCCGTTGCGCCATCAGGTGATCGAGATTCCGCCGATCACACCGCTGGTGATTGAACACCGGCTGCACCGCTTGGTCTGTCCCTGCTGCTCCACCAGCACCTGCGCCACCCTGCCGGCAGATGTGGAAGCGGCCCGTTATGGACCCCGGCTCAGCACCCTTGTGGGTCTGCTGGGCAGTGCCTTCCCGTTGAGCATCAGCAAGACCCAGGAACTGCTCCATCACCTGGGGGTGGTGATCAGCCGCGCAGGGATTGCTGGGATCCGCCAGCGGCTGAGCGCCACACTGGCCCAACCGATGGCAGAAGCGTTGGATGCCGCCCGGCAGCAGCCGGTGGCCTACGTCGATGAAACCGGCGCCCCCACCGGCAATGCCGACGGCAACAATCCGGCTGGCCGCCGCGGCTGGCAGTGGGTCATGGTCACCCCAGTGGCGACGGTGTTCCTGCAGGGCCTCAGCCGCTCAACTGCAGCGGCCATGGAGCTGCTGGGGAACGCCTTTGGCGGGATCGTGGTGAGCGATCGCTTCTCCGCTTACAACCACCTGCCAATTGAGCAGCGCCAGCTGTGCTGGGCGCACCTGATCCGCGATCTCACTGCCATCGCCCAGCGCCCTGGTGCCAGCGCCAAGTTCGGAGCAGAGCTGCTGGACCTGCAGCAGCAACTGTTTGCCCAGTGGTACAGATGGAAGGAGGGAGCGAACGACTGGCCCACGTTGCAGCAGGGCTGCCGGCCAATCCGCCGCTCCTTTGAGGCCACGCTGCAGCAGGTGGTGGAGCTGGGTTACCAGCGCGGTGAGCGAACACCCTGGGCCAAGACGGTGCGCACTTGTCAGCAGGTGCTGCAACGCAGCGATGCCCTCTGGAAGTTTCTGGAGATCCAAGGCGTCGAGCCCACCAACAACGCCGCTGAGCGAGCGCTGCGCCAGTCGGTGATTCAGCGCAAGATCAGTCACGGCGTCCAATCAACCAGCGGTGCAATCTGCCGCAGTCGTCTGCTCACGGCCACCACCACTCTCAGGCAACAGGACCGCGATGTCTGGCAGTTCCTGGAGCAGGCCTGGATTGCCCATCATCGCGGTGGCGTGATGCCATCGCTGCTCCCGAATTCATGAACTTCTCAACACACGTTGTCTCTTCCTTGGACCCTCAGCACTGAGCGATCAGAGGTGGATTGGCGCGGTAGGCATCCCGCCCTCTGAACGGGTACGATCAACAAGCCAAAGCTGAAGCTCCTGCCATTCCATCCTGACCCCAGGAAGAACAGAAAGAAGGCGGCGCAGAGGCGGCGCACCCTGGGATCGGCGAACACCCGCTGCAACTGGCCGAAGGGCTGCAGCTCCCAGTGCCTCGGCAGGGGCAGACGCGCCTCGGGCGGATGGGTTTCCGGCAGCAGGGTCACCACCACCACCAGGTTGAGCAGCGCGAAGCCCACGGCGAGCAGCAGCGGCAGGCTGACGTTGATGCGGCCCAGCAGTCCGCCGAGGGCCGGGCCGAGGATGAACCCCAGCCCGAAGGCCACGCCGATCAGGCCGAAGGCCCGGGCCCGCCGTTCCGGCGTCGAGATGTCGGCCAGCACGGCCGCGGCGGTGGCGGCGGTGCCGCCACTCACCCCGTCGATCAGGCGGGCGGCGAACAGGAGGGCCAGGGGCAGGCCGGCGGCGGCGGCCTCGGGCCAGACGCGGCCCCAGGGCAGGATCACGGTGAGGGCGAACAGGCCCAGGCCCAGCACCGAGCCGGCCACGCAGGCGGTGATCACCGGCTTGCGGCCGTAGCGGTCGCTGAGGGCCCCGATCAGGGGGGTGAAGGTGAACTGGGCGATGGCGTAGCTGCCCGCCAGCAGGCCGAGGGTGCGGCCGTCGGTGGTGAAGTCCGCCAGCAGGAACGGCAGCAGCGGGAAGACGATGCTCTCCCCCAGCCGGTCGTTCAGCAGCGTCAGGAAGGCGCAGAGGAGGGTGGAGGGGCGCGACAGTCGCACGGCCGGGAGCCGGGGATCCCTGGCACCCTCCCATGGCGGCGTCACCCGTCCCGTCGACGACCCAGGGCGCCCCTGATCCGATGCTTGGCCCTGGCGACGGCGGTGCGCAGGGCCTGCCGCAGGCCGGCCGAGCGGGATCGGGGGGGCCGGTACTCCTGATGGAAGGAGGACGGAAGCCTCCCCAGGCCGTCGATCCGGCGGCCGGGGATCGGGTAGGGGCCGGACGCGGCGGCCCTGCCCTGCTGATCGAGCTCCTCCAGCAGCCGGCGCCACTGCCGGTAACTGGCGTCGGCGTTGTAGCGGGTGCTGACGAGCTCCCTGGCCGCCGTCGAGCAGCGGCGCCAGAGGACGGGATCGTCGGCCAGCCGCCGCAGGCCGGCGGCGGCCTCGTCGGGATCCTCCGACACCAGCAGGCCGGTGCGCCCGTCCTCGACCAGCTCGGGGATGCCGCTGGGGATGCGGCGCACCACGGGCACCACCCCGGCCGCCATCGCCTCCAGCAGGGCGATGGGCAGCCCCTCGAAGTCGGACATCAGCAGGATGGCCTGGGCCTCCAGCAGCCGGGCCTTCACCTGCTCGGGCGGCAGCGATCCGGTGAAGTCGATCGCCCCGGCGAGGCCGGCCTCGGCCACCTCGCGTTCACAGGCCTGCCGGGCATAGCCGTCGCCGATCAGGGTGGCGCGGATGGAGCCCCCCGACCCGCAGGCCCGGATCAGCGTCCGGATCACCAGGGAGGCGCGCTTCTGGTGCTCCCAGATCCTGCCGCTGAACACCACCCGGAAGGGATCGGCGCGGAAGTCCGTTGCCGTCGGCGGCACCTGGACGCCGTAGGGAATCACCCGGGCCGGCCGATCGATGCCCCGGGCGCTGCACGCCTCGCGGATGTGGCGGGACACGCAGACGAGGACACTTCCCTGGCGCGCGCCACCGAAGGCCGCCACGGTCGCCCAGTAATCGGGATCATCCGAATGCAGGGTGAGGGCCCAGGGCAGCCCCCGGCGCCCGGCCTGGGCCGCCGCCGCGTAGTGGGCCGGCTTGCACTGGGGCAGGAACACCGTGGGCCGCCAGTGGTTGAGGAAGGCCAGGGTGTCCCGGGCGTCCGCGGCCAGGCTGGCCCGCCTGGGTGTCGCGAACACCGCGATCCCCTCCCGCCGGAGGGACGCGAACAGCGCCGGTTCCCCGCCGTCTTCCCCGCTCCCTTCGCGGCCCCCTTCACCGGGTGCGATGACGAAATGGATGGCGACGCTGACGCCGTCGGCCGCCAGTCGTCGGGCCAGTCCCAGCACCCAGGTGGTGACGCCGCTGATGTCATCCGCCTGGCTGTAGTGGGCAAAGGCGACGCGCAATGACCACCCTGGGCTGCCGGGAGCAACGATAGTCGCGGCCACCGGATCGGCCCCGGCCCTGGCGGTTCAGCCGGTGGGCCAGCGCAGGTAGCGGCGGCGCAGCAGCGGCGACTGCAGCAGCCGGGCGTACAGCCCCAGGCGCAGGGGGCCGTGCAGGATCCGGATCAACAGCTTCTCGACCAGCGACGGCCGGTAGCGCCAGAGGTATTCGTAGAGAATCCAGTCCCAGCCGCCGCTGGTGGCCACGGCATGCCAGTGCCAGGCCGGCTTCGGCCGGGTGATCCGCAGCACCGAGGCGATGGCGGAGGAGTATTCCGCGAAGCGGAGTCTTTCCTGGCGACGGCTGACGGTGCTGCGGGTGGTCTGGTCGTGGCAGCGGAAGCCGGAGAGGGCGTCGGCGTCGAAGGCCACGGTGCCACCCATCCGCATCAGGTAGTGGCTCCAGAACAGCCAGTCGCCGGTGCAGCGCCGGCCGGCGGTCAGCGGGCCCAGGGCCTGGAGGGTCGCGGCATCGGGCCTGCGGAACACCACACCGCTGGCATTGGCGATGACGTTGCCCCGGTCCATGTAGGTGCGACACAGCTCGGAGCCTTCGAGCGTGAAGGAACGCTGCCAGCGTTCGGGGTCGAAGTGGTCCGGCCAGAAGCTCTGGTCGGCGAGCGGATCGCCCGTGGCATCGATCGAGGTGGTGCGGCAGTAGGCGAGCACGCGGCCGTTCTCGAGGTGGCGCACCATCCTTTCAAGGAACAGCGGCGAGCAGGTGTCATCCGATTCGGCGATCCAGATGTAGCGGCCCTTGGCCATGGCCATGCCTTTCAGCCACTGCGCGCAGGGCTGGCCCGAGTTGACCGCATTGCACACCAGCCGGTGGGGATGGGCCCCCAGCCGCTCCCGGATCACCGCGAGAGAATCGTCGCTGGAGGCGTCATCGAGAACGATCAGTTCGAAGTCCTGAAACGTCTGCTCGAGAATCGATCGCAGCCGCTCGCCGAGGAAGGCCCCGTGGTTGAAGTTGGGTACGATGACGCTGACGAGGGGCGACTGATCGGATCGCTTCATGGGGGTCTGATGCCTTCTGCCACCTTGCCTCCAGGGGCGCTGACCGCCATCTGGCTGACCGTCCTTGCATGATCACCGGATTCTGGATCGCCGTCACCGGCCTGGTGCTCGTCCTGTTCCTCGCCGTCCATCTCGGCGGCGTGCTCCTGGCCGTGGTGGATCCGCCGTCGTTCGAAACCTATGCCGCCTCCCTGCACCAGCAGGCCTGGCTCCCCTGGCTGGAGGTCGCGCTGCTGGCGGCCGGTCTGGGCCACCCCCTGCTCTCCCTGCAGCGCACCGTCGCCAACCGCCACGCCCGCGGGCCGCTGGCCGGCCCCCTGCGCAGCCGCCGCCAGGGCCCGTGGGAGCCCGTGGCGGCCCTGGCGGGCCGGGCCATCCCCTGGAGCGGTTCGCTGCTGCTGCTGTTTCTCTGCCTGCACCTCGTCCAGCTGCGCTGGCCGCGGCCCGCGGCGGGGGCTGAGCTGGCCGCCCTGATGGAGGTGCTGGCGTCGCCCTGGTGCCTGGCCCTCTACGGGGCCGCCGGGGTGGCGGTGGCTCTGCACCTGATCCACGGCACCGAGAGCGCCGTGCGCCGGCTGGGGCTGCTGGTGCCCGCCAATGCGGCCGCCTTGCGGCTGGGGGGAAGGGGCCTGGCCCTGCTGCTGGGGGCGGGCTTCACCCTGGTCTCCATCGCCCTGGTGCTGCGGCCCGCCGGCCCGCTGCTGGCCGGCGGATGAGCACGCCGATGCCGCTGGATCCGCGCCTGCCGGACGGCCCTGTCGCCACCGCCTGGCAGCGGTGCCGCGAGAGCCTGCCGCTGATCAGCCCCAACCGCAAGCAACGGCTGCGGATTCTGGTGGTGGGCAGCGGTCTGGCGGGGGCTTCGGCGGCCGCCAGCCTGGCCGAGCAGGGCTACCGGGTGCAGGTGCTCACCTACCACGACAGCCCCCGCCGGGCCCACTCGGTGGCGGCCCAGGGGGGCATCAACGCCGCCCGCAACTACGCCAACGACGGCGACAGCGTCGAGCGCCTGTTCCGCGACACGGTGAAGGGCGGCGATTTCCGCGCCCGGGAAGCCGGCTGCCACCGGCTGGCCGAGATCAGCGGCGCGATCATCGACCAGTGCGTGGCCCAGGGGGTGCCCTTCGCCCGGGAGTACGGCGGCACCCTCGCCAACCGCAGCTTCGGCGGCGCCCTGGTGAGCCGCACCTTCTATGCCCGGGGCCAGACGGGCCAGCAACTGCTCTACGGCGCCTACCAGGCGATGCTGCGGCAGGTGGCCGCCGGGCGGGTGGAGCTGCTCTGCCGCCGCGACATGCTCGACCTGATCGTCCATGGCGGCAGGGCCAGGGGGGTGGTCTGCCGCCAACAGCGCACCGGCGCCCTCGAGGTGCTCAGTGCCGATGCGGTGCTGCTCGCCACCGGTGGCTATTCGAACGTCTACTACCTCTCCACCAATGCCCTGAAGTCGAACGCCACGGCGATCTGGCAGGCCCACCGGCGGGGAGCCTGGTTCGCCAACCCCTGCTTCACCCAGATCCACCCCACCTGCATCCCCAGCGGCGACGTCCACCAGAGCAAGCTCACCCTGATGAGCGAGAGCCTGCGCAACGATGGCCGGATCTGGCTGCCGCTGCGCCCTGGCGACGACCGGCCGCCGGGGGCGATCCCGCAAGCGGAGCGCGATTACTTCCTGGAGCGGCAGTACCCCAGCTACGGCAATCTGGTGCCGCGGGATCTGGCCTCACGGCGGGCCAGGGAGCTCTGCCTGGAGGGCAGGGGTGTCGGGCCCGGCGGCCGTTCCGTCTATCTCGACCTGGCCGAGGCCATCAGCCGGGATGGCACGGCGGCGATCGAGGCCCGCTACGGCAACCTGCTGGAGATGTACGAGCGGATCACCGGCGATGACCCCAGGGTCACGCCGATGCGCATCTATCCCGCTCCCCACTACACGATGGGGGGGCTGTGGGTCGACTATCACCTGATGAGCTCGGTGAGCGGCCTGTTCGTGCTCGGCGAGGCCAACTTCTCCGAGCACGGCGCCAACCGCCTGGGGGCCAGTGCTTTGATGCAGGCGCTGGCCGACGGTTACTTCATCGCCCCGCTGACGGTGACGGGCTGGCTGGCGGACAGCAAAGCCGGCGCCCTGCCTGCCGACCATCCGGCCTGTCGCGGGGCGCTGGCGGCGGTGGAGGCCCGCATCGCAGCCCTGCGCCGCACGGGGGGCTCCCAACCGGTGGATGTCTTCCACCGCCGGCTGGGCCACCTGATGATCGACGCCTGTGGCATCAGCCGCCGGGCGGATCGCCTCAGCGCGGCCCTCGGTGAGCTGGAGGCCCTGCGGCTCAGCTTCCTGGGGGAGGTCTGCATCCCGAGCCAGGACGGCGTGCTCGACGGGGAACTGGTGAAGGCCCTGCGGCTGGAGGATTTCTTCGGACTGGCGGATCTGATGCTGCGGGATGCCCTGGCGCGGGAGGAATCCTGCGGCGCCCACTTCCGCGAGGAGCACCAGACTCCGGCCGGGGAAGCCCTGCGGGACGACGACCGTTTCGCCCACATCGCGGCCTGGGAGCACCGGCCCGGAAGGACCCCCGAGCGCCATGCCGAGCCACTCACGTTCCGATCCGTCACACCGGGGCCACGCAACTACGGTTGAGCGGCTGGGGCCGACCGAAGAGGTAACCCTGTCCCTGGTTGCAGCCCATGGCGAGCAGGCCCTCGTGCTGCTCGGCGGTTTCGATGCCTTCGGCGATCAGTCCCAGGCCCAGGTCGCGGGAGAGGCGAATCATGGCTTCGAGCACCACGGCCTTGCGGGGATCCTTGAGAAAGTCAGCGATGAAACTCCGGTCCACCTTGATCGTGTCGATCGGCAGACGTGCCAGCCAGGACATGCTGGAGTAACCCGTGCCGAAGTCATCGAGGTGCACCTTGACCCCCGCCTCCCGTAATCGGCGCAGCTCGGAGGTGGCCCGGTCGGGATGTTCGATCAGGATGCTCTCGGTCACCTCGATCACCGTCCAGGAGGGATCCACGCCGGCCCGTTCCGCCTGGGTGAGGAAGTAGTCGCTGAGGCCGGCTTCCTTCAGCTGCATGGGACTCACATTGATCGCCATGGTGACCTCTGAACCATCGGCGCGCAGCTGGCAAAGGTGCTTGAGGGCTTCGCTGATCACCCAGCGGCCGATCGGCAGGATCAGGGCCGTGCGCTCGGCCAGGGGGATGAACTCGGTGGGAGTGGCGATCGGCGAGGCGACGGCTCCGAGACGCAGCAACGCCTCCATGCCCACCACCATGCGATCCCCCAGATCCACGATCGGCTGATAGGCCAGAAAGAAGGTCTGGTGCTGAATCGCCCCCTCCAGCTGACGGCGCAGGTGGATTTTCTTCCTGACCTTCTTGTCGATGGAGGGATGGTAAAAGGAGATGTGCTGAGCGGCGGTGATTTTTGCTTCGTACATGGCAAGATCGGCCCGTCGAATCAATTCATCGACGGAGATCTCTGGATCGTCTGAGATGGTGATGCCGATGCTCATCGAAGGGCGGATGGTATGGTCTTCTGTCGACCATGTCTGACCTACAGCGTCATTGAGTCGCATCGCCAGTTGTAGGGCGTCAGCCTCATTGAAAATCCCCATCGTGAGAATCACGAATTCGTCGCCGCCGAGGCGCGAAAGGATGTCTCCGAAGCGCAGTGATCGTTGCAGGCGGCGGCCGATCTCGATCAACAGCTCATCGCCGATCTGGTGGCCGTGAAGGTCGTTGATCGCCTTGAAGCCGTTGAGGTCGCAGAACAGGATGCTGACCCGGCCGCCATTGTCCCGCTGGGTCTTCAGGGCGGCACGGATGCTGACGTGGAGCCCGCGGCGATTGGGCAGGCCGGTGACCGGGCACTCCATCACCTTGTTGGCCAGGGCGAGACGTTCGAGCTCCAGGGCCCGGTTCAGATTCTCGGTCTGCTGACGGCGCCGCTCGATCCGCTCGACCTCGACCCGAAGCTGCTCATAGGAGAGCAGGGCGCTGACGTCCCGGAAGCAGAAGATGAAGGGACGCAGTCGCTCGCTGCGGATCGGCTTCCATTCGACCTCGATGGCCCGCAGCTCGTTGCGATGCAGCACCCGGGTGAAGTGGCCCCCCAGGTCGCCGCCGGCGAGCACCAGCTCCGGGTTGAGCAGGGGAGCACTCTCGCAGTCACGGGGAAGCTGGTCGTAGATCGATTCGCCCAGGACCGCCGGGGGCGGCCGATCCACCAGCCGCGCATAGCTGGCGTTGCACCAGAGCACCCGCCCCTCGCTGCTGGTGATCACCAGAGCGTCGCTGATCGTGCCCAGAGCCGCCTCAAGCCGTCCCATCGACCGGCGAAGTTCCACGACAAGTTTGCGATGGTCGTTCACGCGGCAGCAGGGACCCGATCGGGCATGGGGGGCCGGAACCCTATTCTGAAAATTGTATGAGTATCGCATCTTTCACGGCGCTTCCGTCGGCGTTGCGGCGTGGATGAAGCGGAATGGCACCATCGCGGCCCCTCGCCGGCAGAATCTGACCCTGGCCCCTTTCTGGGCCCGCCGACGGCGATGCCGATGCCGATACTGTTCCAATGACCACAGTTTCCCTCAGCCTGAGGATCTGGCGCCAGGCCGGACCCGGCGAGCCCGGCGGCTTCGAGGTTTTTGGGCTGGACGCGGTGTCCACCGACCTCTCCCTGCTCGAAGCCCTCGACCTGCTCAACGAACGGCTGATCGCTGCCGGTGGGCGTCCGGTGGGTTTCGAGCACGACTGCCGCGAGGGAATCTGCGGCTCCTGCGGCTTCCTGGTCAATGGGCAGGCCCAGGGGCCCCAGCGGGCCACCAGCGTCTGCCAGCTCTACCTGCGTCAGTTCCGCGACGGGGACGTGCTGACGCTGGAACCCTTCCGCGCCCGGGCCTTTCCCGTGCTGATGGATCTGGCTGTGGATCGCTCCGCCTTCGACCGGATCATCGCCACAGGCGGTTACTGCTCGATCAACACCGGCAGTGCGCCGGAAGCCAACGCCCTGCTGATCGGCCGTGAGCAGGCCGCCCAGGCCTTCGACACGGCCGCCTGCATCGGCTGCGGAGCCTGCGTGGCCAGTTGCCGCAATGCCTCCGCCAGTCTGTTCGTGGCGGCCAAGCTGGCGCACCTGGGCCAGTTGCCCCAGGGCCAGCCGGAGCGGCGCCAACGGGCCCGGGCGATGCAGGCGCAGATGACCAGCGAGGGGTTCGGCAGCTGCAGCAGCCATCTGGAATGCGAGGCCGCCTGCCCCAAGCAGATCTCCGCCGACTGGATCAGCTGGATGCATCGCGAGTCCTGGCGGCGCCCCTGAGGGAGGCCCAGGCGCCCATGAAGCTTCAGGCGCCTGGAGCGCCGCAGTGGCGGGCGATCACCCCCTCTTCGTCGGCGGGAATCTGCACCAGTTCGAAGGGCCGCAGCCAGGCGAGCTCCGCCTCCAGCTCCTGTTTGAGGGCGTTGTCATGCTCGCCGATGCCACCGGTGAGGGCGATCACATCGACCCCCCTCAGGCAGGCGGCCATGGCCCCGATGCCCTGCAGAAGCTGGTGGCGGAACACCGCGATCGCGAGCTGGGCGTCCCGGTGTCCGCTGGCGGCGGCCAGGCGCAGATCCTTCATGCTGGCACTCCGTCCCGAGAGGCCCAGCAGCCCGCTCTCCTGCTGCAGGACGTGATCGAGCTCCTCGACCGAGACCCCCTGACGCAACAGGTGCAGCATCAGGCCAGGATCCAGCGAGCCACTGCGCGTGGCCATCACCAGACCCTCCAGGGGGGTGTAGCCCATCGTGGTGGCGATGCTGCGCCCTCCACGGATGGCGCAGAGGGAGCAGCCGGCACCCAGGTGGCAGCTGATCAGCCGCAACTCGTTGGGCTGCCGGGCCACGACCTCTGCCACATGCTGGTGGTTGAGGCCGTGGAAGCCGAAGCGGCGCAGGCCTTCGGCGCGCCAGCGGGCCGGGATCGCGTAGGTGTGGGCTTCGGGCGGCAGCGTGCGGTGGAAGGCCGTGTCGAAACAGGCCCACTGCTCGATGGCGGGTTGCCAATGGCTCAACCAGCGCATCACCCGCAGGGCCGGTCCGTTGTGCAGCGGAGCGAGGGGCACCAGCTCCTCCAGGACGCCCAGCACCTCCTCGTCAAGCCGGACGGGGGCCGTGAAGCGCTCGCCGCCATGGACGACGCGGTGGCCGGCGAGGCTCAGCCCACCCGTCCAGGTTGCCAGCGCTTCGGGCAGCCAGGCGTCCAGCACCGCTTCCAGGCGTTCGCCCGGGGCGTTTCCCTCAGGGGCGCCAACGCTCCAGCTGCGCTGGTCCCTCCAGAGGCAGGCCCCCGCACGCGTGTGCACGGAGACCTTGAGGCTGGAACTGCCGGCGTTCAGCACCAGCACCTCACCGGCCCCCTGCGTTGTCGCGGTGGCCGGTGACATCATCCGGGCTCGGCGCTCGGCGACGTCCAGCGCCAGTTGGTCACCTCCGGGGCATCGGTGCCGTGGGTGTGGGCATAGGCCCGGTGGGCGAGGATCGTGTCCTGCATGCGCTCCTTGACATGGGCGGCGCGGGAGCGCAGGAAGGGCACCCGGTTGACCACATCAATCACGAGATTGAAACGATCAATCTGATTGTTCATCGCCAACTCCAGGGGTGTGTTGATGTTGCCCTTCTCTTTGTAGCCGCGCACGTGGATGTTGGCGTGGTTGGTGCGGCGGTAGGTGAGGCGATGGATCAGCCAGGGATACCCATGGAAGTTGAAGATCACCGGTCGGTCGGTGGTGAAGAGGGTGTCGAAATCCCTGTCGCTGAGGCCGTGGGGGTGCTCATTCGGCTCGGTGAGGGCGAACAGCTTGACCACGTTGATCACACGGATGCGCAGATTAGGGATCTCGCGGTGCAGGATCTCCACCGCCGCCAGGGTCTCCTTGGTGGGGATGTCGCCGGCGCAGGCCATCACCACATCCGGGTTGTCCGGTTGGGTGCCGCAGTCGTCGTTGCTGGCCCAGCCGACGATGCTGATCCCCTTGGCCACGTGGCGCCTGGCCTGCTCGAGGCTGAAGTACTGGAGGTGCTTCTGTTTGTCGGAAACGATGATGTTGCAGACGTTCGTCTCCACCAGGGCCTCCTCCGCCACCGCCAGGAGGCAGTTGGCGTCAGCCGGGAGGTACACCCGCACCACATCGCCACTCTTGTTGCCGGCCAGGTCGATGAAGCCGGGATCCTGGTGGGTGAAGCCGTTGTGGTCCTGGCGCCACACCGTGGAGGAGATCAGGCAGTTCCAGGGGCCGATCGGGGCCCGCCAGGGGGCATGCAGGATGCAGGATTCCAGCCACTTGGCGTGCTGGTTGAACATCGAGGCGATCACATGGGCGAAGGCCTCATAGGTGTGGAAGAACCCGTTACGCCCAGTGAGAAGGTATCCCTCCATCATCCCCACCAGGGTGTGCTCGCTGAGCATCTCCACCACCCGTCCGTTGCGGGCCAGTTCACTGCCGTTGAGGTCTTCCGGCAGGAATTCCTCCATCCACACCTTCTTGCTGAACTCATAGATCGCCTGCAGGCGATTCGAGGCGGTTTCATCGGGGCCGAACACCCGCATCGAATCGGGATTCAGGCGGATGATGTCGCGCAGCAGTTCCCCTAACGGATAGGTGTTCTCCACTTGTGTGGTGCCGGGTGCCACCACGGGCACGGCATAGTCCTCCAGCGGAGGGAACCGAAGCTTGTGGCGCAGCAGGCCGCCGTTGGCATGGGGGTTGGAACCCATCCGCCGCAGTCCCTGCGGTGAAAGCGCCTGCAGTTCCGGGTGCAGGGTGCCGTTCTCGTCGAACAGTTCCTCGGGCCGGTAGCTCCTGAGCCACTCCTCCAGCAGCTGCAGTTCCTCCGGATCGGTGTTCGGCGCGGCCAGGGGCACCTGGTGGGAGCGCCAGAAGCCTTCCAGCTTCTTGGCGTGCAGGTAGGCCGGTCCGGTCCAGCCCTTGGGGGAGCGCAGCACGATCATCGGCCAGGCGGGGCGGACGGCCTCGCCGCTGGCGCGGCCGTCGGCGCGGATCTGCAGGATGCGGCCGATCGCCTGATCCATGGCGGCCGCCATGGCCCGGTGCATGGCCATCGGCTCGCTGCCTTCCACGAAGATCGGCTCCCAGCCGTAGCCGCGCATCAGGCTGGCGAGCTCGTCGCGGGGGATGCGGGCCAGCAGGGTGGGGTTGGCGATCTTGTAGCCGTTGAGGTGAAGCACCGGCAGCACGGCCCCGTCACTGATCGGGTTGAGGAACTTGTTGATGTGCCAGGAGGTGGCCAGGGGCCCGGTCTCGGCCTCGCCGTCGCCCACGCAGGCCAGGGCGATCAGGTCGGGGTTGTCGAACACCGCCCCGCAGGCATGGGACAGCACATAACCGAGCTCACCCCCCTCATGGATGGAACCGGGCGTTTCGGGGGTGCAGTGGCTGCCGATGTGCCCGGGGAAGGAGAATTGCTTGAAGAAGCGGCTCAGCCCTTCGGCGTCCTGGCTCTTGTCGGGGTACACCTCGCTGTAGCTGCCGTCGAGGTAGGTGGGACCCAGCACCCCGGGGGCGCCGTGACCCGGCCCCGACAGGTAGATCATGTCGAGGTCGTGGCGACGGATCACCCGGTTGGCATGGGCCCAGAGGAAGGCCTGGCCGGGAGAGGAGCCCCAGTGGCCCAGCAGACGAGCCTTGACATGCTCGTGGCGCAGGGGTTCGGCCAGCAGCGGGTTGGCGCGCAGGTAGATCATCCCCACCGCCAGGTAGTTGGCGGCGCGCCACCAGGCGTCGATCAGGGACAGCTCCTGCTCGTCCTGGGGGCTTGAGGCGTGGGTGTCGAACGGGGCCATGGTCGAAGTGGGCATGTCCTTCACGTGCATGGGTTTCTTGACTTCACTGTCGCCTGCTGGCGTTAAAAAGTCCGTAACTCGCCGATCCCCTGGCCGGAGGGGTCAGGGATCCGACATGGGGAGCCATGGCTCCGAAGCGGTTGCTCAGCGCATCAGGCTGCGCACGTGGGCCAGGATCCCGTCGCTGTCGATGCCCTGGTGCGGTGCCTGCTCCCAGAGGCCACCGCAGCCTTCGCGCCAGGTGCCCAGGTGGGCGTACCTCGGGTGGTAGCCCCGCTCCAGCAGCCAGGTGCCGAAGCGGCTGCCCAGGCCGGTGCGGCGGTTGAAGGCCTCCACCACCAGCACGAACGGCGAGCGGCCGATGGTCTCCATCATCGTCTCGTCCACCACGTTGAGGCTGGCCTTGTTGATCAGGCGCACCGCGGTGCCCTCCTGGCGCAGCCGCTCCACCGCATCGAGAGCCCTGTAGAGGCCGTCCCCGAAGCTGATGATCGTGCCGGCCTCCCCCTCGCGCACTACTTCGTCGCGGCCCGGTTCGAACACGTAGCCCTCGCCGTGGAGTTCCTGGCCCTGCGGATCCAGCAGGGCGGGCACCTTGGAGCGGGTCGAGAAGATGAAGCGCAGGCCGGGATCGTGGAACACCGCTTCGACGCAGGCCTTCATCTGGCCGCCGTCGGCGGGGAAATAGAGCCGGGTGGGGTGATGGTCGTCCTCCAGGCCGTTGTCGGCGAAGACGTTGTTGAGGCCGAAATGGCAGGTGTTGTCGGCCATGTCGTCCACGCCGGCGTGGGAGAAATGGCAGAGCACGTTGGCGCCGTTCAGGCGCGCCATGGTGATTTCTGAGAGGCACATCTCCAGGAAGGCGCTGAAGGTGGCGAAGATCCCCTGGCGGCCCTTCTCCATGCCGAAGCCGGCGGCGGCGGAGAAGTTGGCCCGCTCCATGATCCCGCCACTGATGAAGATCTCGGGGTAGGCCTTGCGGATCTGGCTGAGGCCGCAGGAGCCCTCCAGGTCGCTGTCCACGCAGAGCACCGTGTCCTTGCGTTCAGCGGGCTCCAGCCGGGCGAGCATCTCGACCACCGTGTCACCGAAGATGTTGCGGTTGGCCGCGGTGTGGCGGCTCGAGCCCAGGTAGATGGTGGGATTGACGGGTTTCTCGATCCCCTTCAGATAGGCAGCGGCGGCGCCCTGGCCGCGCTGCTCGAGGTGGGCGATCGCCAGTTCGACGGGGATCACGTCGTGGCCGTGGGTGGAGCCCTCCAGTCCCTCGATGCCCACCGCCATCGGCCGCTTGTTGATCACCGCCACCGGGCCGTCGGTGGCCACCGCCTGGCAGAGCCGGCCGTACAGATTGTCGAGGTCCTCGCCGTTCCCTGTGAGGGTGGTCAGGCCCTGGCCGCCGAGGGTGCGGGCCACGTCGTAGCCCTTCTGGTACTCGGAGGGATGGCCGGCGATGGTGACGTCGTTGTCGTCGATCACCAGCTTCACGTTGAGTCCATGGGCCACGGCGAAACGGGCCGCTTCGGCGTCGTCCCCCTCCTGCTGGGCGCCGTCGGAGCCCAGGCAGAACAGGGTGCGGCCGGGGTGGGCCAGGGCGACGCCATTGACGAAGGGCCACAGATGGCCCAGGCGGCCGGAGCTGAACTCCACGCCGGGGGTGAGGCCCAGTTCCGGGTGGCCGGGCAGGCGCGAATAGGCCGCCCTGTAATGCAGCAGATCAGCGGCCTGCAGCTGGCCCCGCAGCACCGCGATCAGGTACTGGGTGGCCACCCGGTGGCCGGCCTCATCGAAGAACACCGGCAGGAAGCGTTCGGGGGCGCCGCGGAAGAAGCCGTCGAGGATCATCACCTCCGGCACGGTGTCGTAGGGACCGCCGGTGTGGCCCCCCACGCCCCGGGCGGCGCCGGTGGCGGTGAAGAAGACGATGGCGTCCCGGCAGAGCTGGATGTTGGAGCGCAAGGCCTCCCGCTGGGACGGGCTCAGCGCAGGCTGGGCAGGATCGAGGGCCAGGGGCTGGTAGGCCGCCAGATCGATCGGGAAGGCGTCTGTCACTCTGGGTTGGGGGGGGGAGATGGCTGTTGAAAGGGCTGCCGAAGCCTCTGAATCCTCCTGCCCGCCGCAGGTCAAGGAACGCGGTGGAGCCCTCAGGCCTCTGGCGCCAGGGGCGCATTCCAGCATTTCACGGCCGGGAGGCCGCGGTAGTCGGAAAGAACGTTGAGCGTGGCGGTATCGAGCAGGAAATGGGCACCGTGGCTGGGCGTCAGGCCGATCCAGCGGGCCACGAGCACCCGCAGCAGATGACCGTGGGCGAACAGGGCCACCCGGCCGCCGTTGGTTCGAATCCGCCCGATCACCCGGTCGACCCGTTCCCCCACCTGGGCGGGACTCTCCCCTTCCGGACAGCCATCACGGAACACCATCCAGCCGGGCCTTCGCGCCTGGATCTGTGCGGTCGTGAGGCCTTCATAGGCGCCGTAGTTCCATTCGGCCAGATCGGGTTCGAGGCAGGCCTCCCCAGCCAGACCGGCCAGTTCGCAGGTGCGGCGGGCCCGCTGCAGGGGGCTGCACAGCACCAGGGAGAACGGCCTGGCCGCCAGAAGCGGGGCGAGCCCCGAGGCCGCCTGCTCGCCCCGCGCGGTGAGGGGGATGTCGGTGCTGCCGGTGTGCTGCCCCGAGAGGCTCCACTCCGTTTCGCCATGGCGAATGAGGATCACCTCGCTGCCGGGGGCTGGGTCGTGCTGGTTTGTTGTCAAGGACTGGCCTTCCATGGGTGAAGTGGACCCGCTGGGTCGTTCCACGGCTCGGCATCACCGCTGGGGCAGGGATCGATGGCGCCCCGAGCGGGGGATCGTCGGGCGGCCCCTTGTGCTGGAAGGTCATTCTTGCTCCTGGGGATGTGAGAACCGCTCGGGCCAGCCGCCGAGGTTGGTCCAGGGTCGTGGATCAGAAGATCGCCTGCGCCCGTTGTCCGTCCGCGGTCTTGCTCCCAACTCCCGTGCGCGACCCGGCAAGGGACTCTTTCCCCCACGAAGTGAGCGCGTCAGGGCTTGCCCAGCGTGTCCCAGAGAGCGGCCTGATGGGCCACAACGGAGGCTGGTCCGGCAGGGGCCTGCATGGCCGTACCGGCGGCAGGCTGGGCCCCACGGATCAACTGAACGGCAAGGGAGGCCACCACAAAGGCACCAAGAAATCCTGCGGCAACCCCAAGGGGGGTGGCCCCGGCGCGGTTGGAGGTCCTGATCTGGGTCATCGGGGGGCCTGGCAGCACCCCATCAGTATGGGGAAAGCGCCTCGCCATGACTGACGGGTTGAAGCCAGCTCAAAGGGGTGGAGACGGTGGACCGCAGTCGTTGCTCAGAGGCCAGCCAGCCATGACCGATACCCAGGAGCAGGCCCAGTGAAATCGCGAGATGCACTGGAACAACTCAGTGATTGATTCATCCTGCAGGGATGCAGGGGAAAGTATCCGCAGCGGACGACACCGATTGCAACTCTCGTGGGCCCTGTCCGGACATCACGACTTTCTGTAGTTCTTGATACTTCTCAACAGGCCTCACGGCTCAGGCCTCCCTGATCGTCTCGACTGGACCGATGCCCTCATGACCTTGTGGCACCCCCCGCATGGCTGGCGGGATCGCTTCCCAGAGGCTGTTCCCGGAGTCGGTGCACGGCGGTAGCAGGAGCCACGCAGACTGCCGTCGCCTTGAGTTCCGGCTGGCCGGAGATGGGGCAGGCCTGCTCATGCATCAGGGCATTGGCTTCACAGGCCAGCTCCTGGCTGAAGCCCCAGTGCATGGGCAGAAACACCGAGCCGGGGCGGATCCGATCCGTCACCTGGACCTTGGCGGTGATCCGGCTGCGACGGGAGCTGATGGACGCCAGGTCACCATCGTCGATGCCGAAGCGCTGCGCATCCTGTGGATGAATCTCCAGGAGTGGTTCTGGATGCATGGCCTGCAGCCGCTCCGCCTTGGCCGTGCGGGTCATGGTGTGCCACTGGCCCAGGTAGCGCCCCACGGTGAGCACCAGCGGATAGGCCTCACAGGCCGGTTCCGCCAGGCCCAGCGGTTGCTCCGCCACGAAGCGGGCCCTCCCCGAAGGAGTCGGAAAGCGGAGGTCGCCGTAGAGCCTCCGGGAAGCGGAGCTGGGCTGGCTGCCGGAAGGGAAGGGCCACTGCTGCGGCCCCTCCCGCTGCAGCAGCGCATGGCTCAGGCCGGAGACATCGCACACCCGGCCGGCGGTGAGGGCCGCGAACTCTCCATACACCTCCGCAGCGGAGCCGTAGCGGAACTGCTCCTCGAAACCGAGTCGTCGACCCAGTTCGGCGAACACTTCCCAGTCGGGCCGACTCTGGCCATGGCGCGGACGGAAGGCCGGGCAGTAGGTGACCCGCCGCTCGGAGTTGGTCATGGCGCCGGCCTTTTCGCTCCACTGGGAGGCCGGCAGCAGCAGATGGGCGTAGTGGGCCGTCTCCGTGGCGGCATAGGCCTCACTCAGCACCACCAGGGGGCAGCGGGCCATGGCCGCCTTCACGCGCTCCAGATTCGGCAGGCTGACCAGCGGATTGGTGGCCGCTACCCACCAGAGATCGAGGGCGCCGGCCTCGATGGCCTCCACCTGCTGCCAGGCGGTGAGGCCGGGCTCGGGAGCGATCGACCCCGGCGCGAACCCCCACGCCTGCTCCACCACAGCCCGGTGCTCGCCATTGGCCACCAGCCTGTAGCCCGGCAGCAGGTGGGCCAGCCCCCCGGCTTCGCGGCCGCCCATGGCATTGGGTTGACCGGTGAGGGAGAAGGGCCCGGCCCCGGGACGGCCGATCTCGCCGGTGAGCAGGTGGAGGTTGATCAGTCCCCCCACCACGGCGGTGCCCTCGCGGCGCTGGTTCACCCCCATCGACCAGAGGCTGAGGATGCCTTTCTGCGATGCCCAGAGCCTTGCCACGGCCCGCAGCTTTTCCTCGGGGATGCCGCAGAGGCCTGACACCCGATCGGGTGTCCAGTCCGCCACCAGCTGGCCATAGGCGGCAAAGTCGTCCGTGGCTTCTTCGATGAAGTCGCTGTCGAAGCCCCCCTGCCGCAGCACCAGGTGGGCGATGCCATGCAGCAGGGCCAGATCGGTCCCGGGGGCGATGGCGAGGTGGAGATCGGCGGCTTTGCTCGTGTCTGTGGCCCGCGGATCCACCACCACGAGCGTGACGCTGCGGGGCTGGCGTTTCTTGCGCTTCAGCAGCCTCTGGAACAGCACCGGATGGCAGTCGGCGGTGTTGGTGCCGATCAGGAACGCCACGCTGCAGTGGTCGAGGTCCTCGTAGCAGCAGGGTGGACCATCGGAGCCCAGGCTGCGGGTGTAGCCGGCCACGGCCGAACTCATGCACAAGCGTGAGTTGGCATCGAAGTTGTTGGTGCCCAGGGCCCCCTTGAACAGTTTCTGGGCGAGGTAGTAGTCCTCGGTGTGGAATTGTCCGGAGCCGTACATGGCGATGGCCCCGGCCCCCCTGCTGTCCAGGGTGGTGCGAAGCCGATCCACCAGGAGATCGAAGGCCGCCTCCCAGGAGATCGGCTGGAAATCCTCCTCCAGGCTGGAGCGATACAGGGGCTGGCTGAGGCGGCCCCTGGAGAGGGTTTCGCCCACCGTGGCCCCCTTGATGCACACCTGCCCCAGGCTCGAGGGGTGGCTGCGGCTGCCGCGGGCGGTCCACATCGGCGTTCCCTCGGCATCACGGCGCACGCTCTGTCCCGCCACGCCTGGAGGCAGCATCTCGAGGCCGCAGCCCACGCCGCAGTAGGGGCATTGGGAGATGACTGCGGCGGCAATTGGATCAGCCATCGCGGCAGGGGACCGTCAACAGGGACTTGCGTGTGGATGGGGGTGGGAATGGCGGTCCGGAACGGCCTGAACGGGTGTTCGCAGCCTGGTGGAGTCGGACGAAGCAACCGACCTCCACAGCTGGAAGAGGCCGCTGAACGAGGCCTCTGGACGAACGACCGGATCGAACCCGGACTCAGACCTGGGCCAGGGCCGCCTCGCCTTCGTGTTCCTCGGCGAAGGATCCCTTGGGCTCCCTGAGGAAGAAGTAACAGAGGAAACCCACGATCAGGCCCGCGATCCCCAGCACCTGGAAGAAGGCGCTGTTGGAGGCCGCCACGACCGCCGGGGAGGGATCCTTGGAGCCGTCCCCCATCCACAGCGGCAGGAGGCTGTAGATGGTGAGGTAGGCCACAGCGCCCACATTCCCGTAGGCCCCCACCATGCCGGCGATCTGACCAGTGACCCGGCGCTTCACCAAGGGCACCATGGCGAAGGTAGCCCCTTCCCCGGCCTGAACGAAGAAGGAGCAGGCCATGGTTAGCACCACGGCGACCGCAATCCCGGCACTGCCGGTGAAGGTGCCGGGCTTGATCAGGCTCATCACGAGATAACCGATGCCCAGACCCATGGTGAGGAAGCCCATGGTGTTCTTGCGGCTACCGAGGCGATCGGACAGCAGGCCGCCGCCGGGGCGGGCCACCAGGTTCACGAAAGCGAAGGCAGAGGCCAGGATGCCGGCAGTGGCCTTGGGCAGGGAGAAGGTGGTCTCGAAGAAGGTGGGCAGCATCGACACCACTGCCAGCTCGGAGCCGAAATTGACGATGTAGGTGAGCTCAAGCACGGCCACCTGCTTGAAGTCGTAGCGATCCTCCTTGGGATAGCTCTTGGCGCCGGAGATCAGATCACGGTTGGTGCGGATGATTCCCCAGGTCTGGAAGATGAACCAGGCCAGCACCAGCAAAAGGGCGATGGTGTAACCACCGGCATCAAGGAATTTGACCTTCTGAAGGCGCCAGGCCAGCACGACCAGAATCGCCGCGAAGGGAACGTTCATCCCCAGCAGACCCCAGAAATCCTTCATGGAGGTGACTTCCAGGCCGGCTGTCTTGGCGGGCTTTTGATAAGTCTTGCCAGGGGGAGTGTCGGAGACGCTGAAGAAGTAGATGACTCCGTAGACGGCTGCGATGATGCCGGTGAGCGCGATGGCTCCGCGCCAGTTGAGCACCACCCCACCGATGTCGGCGCCGCCGGAGAAGGAGAGCCATCCGGCCACGATCACCAAGGTGAGGGCCGAGAAGGCCGAACCGAAGTTGCCCCAACCGCCGTAGATCCCTTCCGCCAGGCCGATTTCCTTGGGGGGGAACCACTCCGCCACCATGCGGATGCCGATCACGAAGCCGGCGCCAACGATGGAGAGCAGCAGGCGGGCGATCACGAGATGATTGAAGTCCTGCGCGGCCGCAAACATCAGGCAGGGAATGGCGGCGTAAACGAGCAGGGTGGAATAGGTGATCCGGGGCCCGAATTTATCCAGCAGCATCCCAATCAGGATCCGGGCTGGAACCGTCAGGGCCACGTTGCAGATGGCCAAGGTGCGGATCTGGGGAACGGTGAGGCCGAAATCCGCTTGGACCGTCGTGGCCAGCGGGGCCAGATTGAACCAGACAACAAAAGTGAGGAAGAACGCGAACCACGTGAGGTGAAGGGTTCGGTATCTTCCCTGGAAGGACCAGAGTTCGCCAAGCATGAGTCAGGGTATGGGTGATAACCCTGGCTTCTGGAAAGAATGCGCCTAGGTCGTTGTGCGGCGCAAATGCTGACCACACCAAGATCACACCATTCGCGAAGGGACTTGGGCTGTGGCGATAGCTACCGATTTGCGGTCATGTCGGGGGGGCGGGGCGGCCGCTTTCTTCTTCACGTTCTGTCAGGTCCCGCCGCAACCGCTCGCCGCTGCGGGCCATCAGCAGGCCCGTCGCCCGCTCCAGGGCGTCCTCGAGACGTTCGAAGCGCCCGGAGAACCACAGGTAGGCCGCCACGTTCCAGCGCAACGCCGGGGCCAGGGGACCTTCCCCGCAAAGCGCCGCCAATGCCTGCGTCCGCCAGGCCTCCAGGTTCTCCCAGGCCACCTCGGCGGTGGCGATGCCATGGTCGCGGGGGTGGAGCAGGATCCGTTCGGGCACGCCCTGGCGCACCCGGGCGGTGATGCCGGCGCGGGAGGTGGGCAGGTCGGTGGAGCCTTCCAGTCCTTTCACCGTCAGCAGGTCGGCTTCCCCACCGTCCTGCAGGGCCTGCCAGGCGCGGGTCTCCGTGGGTGGGTGCACAAAGCCGCTCACCAGCAGGTGATCACCCCGGTGCGGTGTCCACAGCAGCTCCAGGCTCGCCACCGGCGGGCGTTTGCCGATGGCATCCCGCACCGGCACCAGCCTTTCGGCCCAGGGGAAATGGTCGGGCTGGTGGGTCAGGGCCAGCCCATGGCGATCGAGGCGTTGCTGGACCGCGCAGAGTGGCAGGCCGCTCCAGGTGATGCCGATCGCCTCGAACAGCTCGGCCAGGGTGATCCCGAACTTCACCGGCATGGGGTCCCCGCCATGCAGCACCACCGGCAGGTCGTCGCTGGCCAGCACCAGGGCCACCAGGGGCAGCAGGGGGGCGGTCCGGCTGCGGCCGTCGTAGGGGACCCCGAAGCAGAGCGGCCGCCGGCCTGGTGTTTCCAGCACCGGGCCGAACTGGCGGTAGCTGTCGAGCATGCCGGCGAGCTCGGTGGGGTGCGGGCGACGGATGCGATGGGCGATCAGGAAGGCTCCCATCTGGGCGTCATCGACCAGGCCCTGAAGCATCAGGTCCATGGCTTCACGGGCTTCCTGCCGATCCAGGCCGGTGCTGGTGTGTTCGCCGCTGCCCACTTTGCCGATCAGCTCACGGAAGCGGGCCCGCTCAGGGCCGAGCGCCCGCAGCCGGACCTGGCGCCGATCCTGCGCCCTGTCCTCTCCGCGCACCGTCCCCTGCAAAGCGGCGTCAGGGTCCGGGCGGACCGGCTCTGGTAACAGTGACGACATGGGAGGGCAGTTCCATCGCGGAAACTAAGACCTTCCTGATCCGTGGGGTCTGCGCAGCTTTCCCAGGCGCTCCCCGACAAACGATCCTCCCCGACGACGCAGCTCTCATTGGCGTCCTGGGCTCATGTCTCGCCGAACCGGCTCGAGACGACCTCGCCCACGAGGCTTTGCTTCCGTCCACCTGCCTGGCAGGGATCCTCCGCATGGCCAGCCATGCGGACCGCCGCTCTCGCATGAACAGCACCGACAACAGCATTCACAACAGCACCGACGTCTCCCCCCCACCGCCGACCGGCCTCAGCAAGGTCGAGCAGGCCAAGGCCGATCTCTGCGGTCTGGATCTGGCCCCGCGGCTGGCGGAGCTGGCCGCGGAGGGGTGGGACTCCCTCGATGAGGCCACCCTCACGATCCGACTCAAGTGGCTGGGCATCTTCTTCCGCCCGGTCACCCCCGGCCGTTTCATGCTGCGGCTGCGGCTGCCGAACGGGGTGATCCGCTCCGAGCAGCTCGAGGTGCTGGCCGAGGCCATCGACCGCTGCGGCGAGCACGGCAGCGCCGACATCACCACCCGCCAGAACCTGCAGCTGCGCGGCTTGCTGCTGGAAGACATGCCGCCCCTGATGGAGGCGATGCAGCGGGTCGGGCTCACCAGCCGCCAGTCGGGCCACGACAACCCCCGCAACATCACCGGCAACCCCCTGGCCGGCATCGATCCGGAGGAGCTGATCGACACCCGGCCGCTGGTGGCGGCGATCCAGTCGCGCCTGCTGGCCGACGCCGGGCTCCGCAACCTGCCCCGCAAGTTCAACGTGGCGGTGGGCGGTGCCCCCGACAGCTTCCTGCTGCACAACGACCTGGCCTTCCTGCCGGCGCCCCATCCCCAGGATCCCGCGGCACCGCTTGGCTTCACGGTGATGGTGGGGGGCTTCTTCTCGGCCCAGCGCAACGAACTGGCTATCCCCCTCGGCCTGTGGCTGCGCCCGGACCAGTTGCCCGACTTCACCCTCGCCCTGCTGCACCATTACGTCGCCCATGGCAACCGGGTCCAGCGCAACCGGAGCCGGCTGATGTACCTGGTGGATGAGCTGGGCCTGGAGGCTTACCGCTCCGCCGTGGCGAAGGCCTACGGGGCCCTGGCCGGGGTGCCGGCCTCGGCGCCGCTCCCCCACGACGGCGCTCACCTGGTGGTGCGGGCTCCCCGGGATGGCCTGGGGCTGCAGGCCCAGAAGCAGGCGGGGCTCCACTGGGCCGGGCTGCACGTGCCGATGGGGCGCCTGGACGCGGCGTCGATGCTGGAACTGGCCCGTCTGGCCCGCGACCACGGCAGTGGCGAACTGCGCCTCACCGAGGCCCAGAACGTCCTGATCATCGACGTGCCGGCCGATCGGCTCGATCCCCTGCGAGCCGAGCCCCTGCTGGGGCGATTCCGTCTGGAGCCCGGGGCCCTGCAGGCCGAAGCGGTGAGCTGCACGGGCAACCGCTACTGCAGTTTCGCCCTGATCCCCACCAAGAGCACGGCCCAGGCCGTGATCGACGAACTGGAACGGCGCCTGGAGCTTCCCCATGCCGTCCGTACCCACTGGACCGGCTGCCCCAATGCCTGCGGCCAGCCCTACATGGGCCAGATCGGACTGATGGGGGCCAAGGCCCGCCAGGACGGCCAGATGGTGGAGGCGGCCAAGATCTTCCTGGGGGGCGCCATGGATGGGGACCCGAAGCTGGCCGAACTCCACGACAAGGGCGTGCCCCTCAGCGAACTCAGTGACGTGCTCGAGACCCTGCTGGTGGAGCGCTTCGGCGCCCAGCGGCGCGTGGCGTCATGACCGCCGCCGTCGCCACCTGGGACCCGCTCCAGTTGCCCGCCAGCGGCAGCCCCGACCGCTGGCCCTGGCTGCAGGGCCTGCGGCGGGCGGCCAGTGTCGATCCGGAGCCCTGGTTGCAGGCGGTGGAGGCCGGCCGGCTGGAGCCCGCCCCCGATCTGCTCGCCGCCCTGGCGGATCGGCTGGATGGCCCGGCGGCGGCCCGGCTGCTGGCCTGGTGGCTGGCCTCACCTGCGGCTGACCCCGCCCTGCTGGCGGTGATCGGTCGCCGCCGCCATCCCCCCTGCCGGGACCTGCTGCGGCAGACCCTCGAAGCTCCCGCCAGCAGCGCTTCGGCGCAGGCGGCGGTCCTGCTGCCGCTGCTCGGCCATCAGCGCCATCCCGGTGATTTCCAGCTTCTGCGGGATCGGGCCCTGGCTCCCCTGCCGCTGCGGCAGCGCCGTGCCGCCCTGGAAGGCCTGGCGGTGGGGCTTCGGGCCTGGCCGGTGGAAGCGCTGCGGCAGGCTCTTCGCTGTCTGGTCGGGGACCTCGATCCCGGTCTGGCGGCCACGGCCGTGGATCTGCTGGCCCGTCTGCCGGGGGGAGGGCAGGACCTGGCGGCCCTCGATCAGGGCCGTCTGGCCCCGGATCTGGCGCGGCGGGTGGAGCGACGCCTGGCCGGCCTGGGTTTCGCCGCCCCCGCCGGGCGATCATGAGCCTCACCCCAGCGCACGCGAGGCGAGGCCGATGTTCCGTCACCTGCTGGTGCCCACCGATGGCTCCGATCTCTCCGACGGCACGATCCGGCGGGCGGTGAGCTTCGCCAGCGAGACGGGGGCGACCATCACCTTCCTCCATGTGCTCGCCAACCTGGCGATGCCGCCGCAGGCCTCCATCTATGGCGATCCGGTGCTGCTCGATCCGGCCATGGTGCAGCAGTTCAGCCGCGCGGAGCAGGCCTACGCGGCCACGTTGCTGGAGCGGGCCAGGGCCATCGCCGAAGCGGCCGGCGTGCCTTGCGACACCGCCGTGGGCCAGCACCCGGTCGTCTATGAGGCGATCATCGACACCGCCAGGGATCACGGCTGTGACCTGATCTTCATGGCCTCCCACGGCCGCCGCGGGCTCGCGGGGCTTCTGCTGGGCAGCGAGACCCAGCGGGTGCTGACCCACAGCGATCTGCCCGTGCTGGTGTTTCGGCGCCCCGAATCCGCTGCCGCCGGGGAGAGCGACCCGCCCGGTCAGTCCGGCCCGGACGCGCCGGCCTGCTGAAGCCGCCAGCGGCGCACCACCTCGGGGATGGCCAGGCCGTCCAGGTCGACCTGGGCGTTGAGTCGCTGCATGGTGGTGGCAGGGATCCGGCCGGCCAGCGCCGTGACCACGGGCACCAGCTCCGGGTGCCGCCGCAGGGTTGCCGTGTGGAACACGGGCACCGCGTCATAGGGGGGGAAGTAGTGGCGGTCGTCCCGCAGCTGTTGCAGGTCGAGGGCGGGGATCAGGCCATTGGTGGTGTCACCGGCGATCAGGTCGACGCGCCCCTCGGCCAGGGCCCGGTAGGTGAGGCCCAGATCCATGGCCTCGGGTGGTTGGGCGAAGCGCAGCCCGTAGCGCCGGGCCAGGCCGGCGAAGCCGTCGGGCCGGTTGAGGAATTCGTAGCCGAAGCCCGCCCGCCAGGTGGGGGTGTGGGCGGCCGCGTCGCTGATGGTGGCGATCCCCAGCCGACGGGCTTCGGCGCGGCGCACCAGGATCGCGAAGCTGTTCTCGAATCCCAGGGACGGGAACACGGTCAGTCCGAAGCGTTCGGCGTAGAGCCGCCGGGTTTCATCGAACACCCGCTGGCCCGGATTCGGCGTCTCCGGTGCTGGTGGCGGCTGGTCCAGCAGGGTGGTCCAGGCGGTGCCGGTGTACTCCACGTAGCCGTCGATGCGGCCGCTGCGCACCGCTTCGTGGATCAGGCCCGTGCCCCCCAGGCCGAAGTCCCGGCGCACCTTCAGGGGCGTTGTCGCTTCGATCTGCTGGGCCAGCAGTTCGCCCAGGATCAGCTGTTCGGTGAAGCTCTTGCTGCCGATCCGCACCGTGCCGGCGCCGGCGGTCGGCAGCAGCCGCAGCGCCAGCAGGGCCCCCAATGCGAGGCCCGCCAGGCCCCAGGTGAGTCGCAGGAACCGCCGCCGGCCGCTGCGGCGGCCCTGCGGGCGGCGCTGGGACAGGCGCTGTTCCAGCAGCCCGAGACCGGCATCGGCGATCAGGGCGATGGCCGCGGCCGGCAGGGCCCCCGCCAGGATCAGGCCGTTGTTCACCGTGGCGATGCCCCGGAAGATGAACACCCCCAGGCCGCCGGCGCCGATGGCGGCGGCGATGGTGGCCACACCCACCCCGATCACCGTGGCCACCCGGAGGCCGGCCATCAGGCTGGGCAGCGCCAGGGGCAGCTCCACCTGCAGCAGCACCTGGCGTCCACTCAGGCCCAGGGCCCGCCCGGCCTCCTTCAGTCCCGGGGGGACCTGGGCCAGGCCGGTGGCCAGGCCCCGCAGCAGGGGCAGCAGGGCATAGAGGGTGAGGGCCACGATCGCCGGCGTGGTGCCGATGCCCCCCAGCAGCGGCACGGTGAGCAGCAGGCCGAAGATCGCCAGGCTCGGGATCGTCTGCACCGTGCTGGCGGCCGCCAGCACCGGCCCGGCCCAGCGGGGCCGGCGGCTGATCCAGAGGCCCACGGGCAGGCTGATCGCCAGGGCCAGGCCGATGGCGGTGCCCACCAGCAGCAGGTGCTCGCCGCTGCGCTGGATGATCTCCCCCGCCAGGGCGCCGTCCCACCAGGCCGGCGGCCAGGGGGAGGTCATGACGCTTCGGCCGGCGTCAGGGCCCGGGTGGCCTGGAACAGGGGCACGCTCATGCCGATGAGCAGCAGGGCCCAGCCGCTGTTGGCGGTGTCGTTGAGCAGGGCGCCGATCAGAAAGGCGATCGACCCCACCAGCACGATGGCGGCGCTCCAGGGGTAGCCCCAGGCCCGGAACGGCCGGGGCCGTTCCGGCTCCCGCAAGCGGAGCACGAACAGGCAGACGATCCCCACCAGGTAGAGGCTGACGTAGAGGAACGCCGCCAGGCCCAGCAGGATGGTGAAGTCACCGCAGAGCACCAGCAGGGCTGACGCCAGGGTGGTGAGCAGCAGCGCCACCGTGGGGGTGCCGCCCCGGTTCACCCGGTCGACCAGGGGGCTGAACAGCCGGTCGCGGCTGAGGCCGTAAAGGATTCGGGGGGCGCCCATGATCGAGGCATTGATCAGGCCCACCAGGGACAGCAGCGCCAGCACGGTGATCGCCTGGCCTCCGAAGGCGCCGAACAGCAGGGCGGCCGCATCGGCCACCGGCAGGCTGGAGACGGCGATCCCCCGCAGGGGCAACACCCGCAGCAGGGCCAGGTTGAACAGGGTGTAGATGGCGATCACCGCCAGCACCCCGCCGATCAGGGAGCGGGGCAGGTCGTCCTCCGGTTCGCTGAACTCCTCGGAGAAGTAGATGGGGCTGTGCCAGCCGTCGTAGGTGGTGACGATCGCCTGCAGGGAGAACACCAGCGCCACCGCCAGGCCACTCCAGCCCACCGGGGCCGCCAGGGCGGCCGCCGGGTCGGTGGGGATCGCCGCGGCTGCTGCGGCGCGGGTGTCGGGGCCGCCCAGCAGAAAGCAGGCCGCCACCACCGCCAGGAAGGCGACCGCCTTGGCCAGGCTCAGCAGCTTCTGACTGCCGCTGGCGGCCTCCACCCCCAGCAGCTGGATGAGGGTGAACAGCACCAGCACCCCAAGCCCCACCAGCTTTTCGTGGGCCGCCAGGCCCGGCAGCAGAAACACCGCGTACTCCCCGACGGTGACCGCCACCCAGGCGATGCCGGTGCAGTGGCCGATCCAGTCCATCCAGCCCACGCTGAAGCCGGCCGCGTCGCCGAAGCAGCGGCGGGCGTAGACGTACCAGCCGCCCGCCAGGGGCAGGCTGGCCCCCAACTCCGCCGCGGCGATGGCGCCGAGCAGGGCGTAGAGGCCGCCGGCCAGCCAGGCCGCCACCACCCAGGCGCCGCTGCCCATCTGGGCCGCCACCAGGCCGGGGGTGCGCAGGATGCCGGCGCCGATGGTGCCGCCCACGGCTCCGGCGATGCCGAAGCTGACCCCCAGCACGCTGAGCAGGCGGCCCGGGGGCTGGGCTGGCGCCTCCAGCTCCGGCGACACCGGATCGGGGGGAATGGAGGGCTTCAGGAGGCGATCACCCGTTCCAGGAGCCCGTGCAGTTCCTCCAACTCGTGGCGGCTGAGCAGCCAGTCGCCTGCCAGATCCTTGGTGACGCGGGCTTCGACGATCCAGCCGTCTTCCGTGGGTGCGATGGCGAAGTGGGGGGACTGGAAAGGGGCGACCATGGGCTGGCGGGAGCGGCGCTGTGCCTTCTGTTTAGCTAGGGCCCGTGGGGCAGGCAGCCCCCTGGCGCCTCAGGGCCCATCGGAGGGGGCATTGGAGGGGGGTGGCGCGAGCTCCCCCAGCAGCGGCGGCGGGCCCAGCTGCTCCAGCCGGAACGTGGCGCCATAGCTGGGGGTGGGGCGCTGGGAATAGAAGCGGGCGGGGCTGGGCTGGCCCAGGGCGCGGCGGCCCGCGGCCACCAGGGCGGCGGCCCTGCTGCGGGTGCGCAGGGCCTGGAGCACCAGGCCCTGCAGCCAGTCGGGGGCGGTGCTCCAGCCCAGGGCGACGCAGGTCTGGTGATCCAGCAGGCCGAGCAGCCCCCGCCGCAGCGCCGGTCGCAGGGGTGCGGGCCAGTCGGCCAGGAGCATGGCCAGGGTGGCCTCGGCGATGCGCCGGTTGGTGGCCGCCGGGGCGAAGGCCTCCCGCTCCACCCGTTCGTTCAGGGTCAGCAGCGCTTCGAGGCCAGCCGGCAGATCGGCAATCCCCATGCGTGCCCCCACCCCGCGCCAGAAGAGGAACAGGTGCTCCTGCTCCAGGGGCGTGAGTGGCCGCCAGCCGTAGCGGGCCAGCCAGCGGATCGGCTCGGCCACGAAGGTGGAGAGGACGTAGAGGAAATCGTCGTTGCCGATGGCGTAGTGGCCGTGAATGCGGTTCATGCGTGCGATCACCTCGGCCCCGGCAGGGCTGTCGAGGCCGTGCCGCAGCAGCTCGGCCACCATCAGACCGGTGTCGTCGTAACGCTTGCGGGGGCGTTGCTCGAATTCCCCCGTGCGGGCCAGCAGCCCGGAGATGGAGGGCACGCAGAAGGTCTTGAGCAGGGCCAGCTCCAGGGCCCGGGTGAGGTCCCAGGGGAACAGCTCCCCCGCCAGCCGGTGGGCGGTGGCTTCGGCGGCCCGGAGCGGGGCGTCGCTGGGGGAGGCGTCGGTCATCGGCGTCAGAAACGGGAGCCGTGCTGCTGCAGGAAGGCCATCTCCTCGGCGCTGCTCGGGCGCCCGAGGGCCCGGTTGCGGTGGGGGAAGCGGCCAAAGCGGGCGATCACCGCATGGTGGCGCCGGGCGAAGTCGGCCGTGCGCGGGTCGGTGTGGCGCTCGAACAGGGGCAGCCCAAGCTCCTGCAGGGCCAGATCCTCGCTGTGCATCAGGGGCATCAGCCAGAACGGCCGCCGTTCGGGGGCCGGCTCCGCCGCGACCCAGCCCGCCTCCAGGGCTTTCAGGGTGAGGGTCTGGGCCTGGCCATCACCCTGGAAGGCGCGGGCCTGATCCCGCCAGATCTGACGGGGAAACTGGTCGAGCACCAGCAGCAGGGCCAGGGCGTCCGCGGCACTGTCGCCCCAGGGGGCCAGCTCGCCCGCCAGGGCCTGCTCGGTGAGATCGCCGAACCGTTCCCGCACGGTTCGGTCGCGCTCGGGACCGGGCCGGAACCAGGCGGCGGGGGGAGTCTCTTCGAACCAGAAGCGCAGCACCGCCGCAGGGGTGTCCATGGATCAGCTGATCAAACGGTGCAGGAAAAAGGGAAGCAGCATCAGTGCCAGGGCCACCAACAGCAGCAGGGGAAGGTTGCGGATCCCGTAGGGCACCACCATCAGCAGCACCCCGCAGCCCAGGGCCACCGCACGGGCCTGCTTCTTGCCGTAGATCGTGTACCCCAGCCCGATCGAGCTGATCAACAGGGTCATCAACTGGAAGAGGCTGGGATCGCTGCTCATGGATCCTGGCCGGTGGCGGCTGACGCCCCCATGCTGGGGCCCACGTCCCCGTCCTGCCCACCCATGACCCACACGGTCTCCAGTTCCACGTGGAGGTGACGCAGACCGCCCTTGAGCGCTGGCTCGAGAGGGACGGCGACGATGTGCGGATGGCCCTGGGCCCGGACGGGGCCGGCCAGCTGCGGGCCGGCCAGGCGCTCTGGGGAGAGGACGGGGAGCGGCAGGGGCTGCGGCTGATCAACAACCTGCTGGATCGGGTCGCCGCCCTGCTGGGGGGCTGTCCCCTGCTGGGAGGGCCAGGCCATCGAAGCGCCCACCGAACGCACCACCCGGCGCGGCGCCGCCCATCGCGGCAGCTTCCCTAGGGTGAGGGGCATGCGCGGGATCATGGCAAGCCCCCTTCTGCTGGTGGTGCATGGCCGTGCCGGTGGCGTGATCCCCCCCGAACTGCAGTCCCTGGCCCACCAGCTGGAGACAGGGCGCGGGTCGCCGGTGGGGCTCGAGGCCCTGACGGCAGCGGAACCGCCGCCGCTCCCCGCAGGTAGCAGCCCCGCTACCCCCCTGCGCCTGGTGCCGCTGTTTCTGCTGCCCGGCAGCCATGTGCGCCGTGACGTGCCGCGGATCGCGGATCGCTGCCGCCAGCGCGGGCCGGTGCGGCGTCTGCCGTTCCTGGGGGCCTGGCCCGCCTGGCAGAAGGCATTGGCCGCCGAGCTGGCGGAGCTGAAGACGCGGGCGGGCGGGTCCCCAGCCACTGCAGGACCCTGGCTGCTGCATCATCCGCTGGAGGGTGCACTGGGGGCGGCGTTTCTGGCGCACCTCGCGGTGGTCACCGGTGCCAGCTGCCGGGCCACTCCATACAGTGCGACGGATCACGAGGAAGCTCCGCTGCCCCTGCCTGGCCCCGCCCTGCCCCTGGCCCTGGCGGCCAACAGGCTCACCGACGCCCTGCCGGCGCCGGTGGGTGTGCCCCTGCTGCAGCGGCCCCGCTTCCGGGCTGTGGTGCTGGAGGCGTTGATCTCGTTGCCATGACCGATGAGACCCTGCCCCCAACGGCCGCTGATGGTCCCGGCACGGTGTATCTGGTGGGGGCCGGCCCGGGAGATCCGGATCTCCTCACCCTGCGGGCCCACCGGTTGCTGCAGCAGTGCGACGCCCTCGTCTACGACTCCCTGGTGCCCACCGCCCTGCTGGAACTGGTGCCTGAGGGCTGCGAGCGGCATTTCGTCGGCAAGCGCCGCGGCCACCATTCGGTGCCCCAGCCCAGCACCAACGCCGTGCTGCGCGAGCTGGCCGGCCGCCGGCGGTTGATCGTGCGCCTCAAGGGCGGCGATCCGTTCCTGTTCGGCCGTGGCGGCGAGGAGGCGGCCCATCTGGCGGCCCACGGGATCCCGGTGCAGGTGGTGCCGGGGGTCACCGCCGGCATCGCCGCCCCCGCCTATGCCGGCATTCCGGTCACCCACCGGCGGGCGGGTTCGAGCGTCACCTTCGTGACGGGCCATGAGGAGATCGACAAACGCCGTCCCGGCGTCGACTGGCGTGGCCTGGCCCGCAGCAGCGATGGCCTGGTGATCTACATGGGCCTGCATAACCTGCGCCACATCATCGGGGAGCTGATCGAAGGTGGTCTGGCCCCCAGCACCCCCGCCGCCGTGATCCAGCAGGGCACCGTGCGGGGCCAGCGGGAGCTGGTGGCCACCCTGGCGGTGCTGGCCGACCGGGTGGAGGCCGAGGCCTTCGCCTCCCCCTCGATCGTGGTGGTCGGTGCGGTGGTGGCGGAACGGGTGCTGTCCTGTGCGCCGCCGCCGGCGGATGTGGCGATGCCGATTCCCTTCTGAAGCCGCCGATACCGATACGGCAGCCTGCCAGCCCGTCCCGTTGCGGCGTCAGGCCGGCGCTGCTGGCCGGTTCGCTGCTGGGGGTGGGTCTGGCGGTGGCGCTGGGTGCCTGCGCAGGTGGGGCAGGGTCAGGGTCCGGCGCCAGCACCGCACCCCTGCTGGTGAGTGCGGCGGCCAGTCTCTCCGGGCCGCTCCAGACCCTGGCCGCCCCCTTCGCCAGCGCCAGGGGCGTGGCGCCGCCCCGGTTCAACTTCGGCGCCTCCGGCCTGCTGCAGCAGCAGATCCAGCAGGGGGCCCCCGCTGATGTGTTCCTTTCCGCCGGCGTCCGCCCGATGGAGGCCCTGCAGAGGGCGGGTCTGCTGCTGGCCGGCAGCCGCCGGGACCTGCTGGGCAACCGGCTGGTGATGGTGGTGCCGGAGCGGGCGCCGCGGCGGCCCCTGGACTTCACGGGCCTGGCCGGGCCGGCGGTGGGGCGCCTCGCCATCGGGGATGGCACCGTGCCGGCCGGCGACTACGCCCGCCAGGTTCTGGACCACTACGGACTCACGGGCGCCGTGGCCCGGAAGCTGGTGCCCCTGGGGTCGGTGCGGGCGGTGGCCCGGGCGGTGGCGGCCGGCCACGTGGATGCCGGGATGGTGTATCGCAGTGATGCGGTGCAGCTCGGGGGGCTGCGGGTGGTGGCCACGGCCCCGGCGGCCAGCCATGCCCCGATCCGCTACAGCGGCGCGGTGCTGCGCAGGAGCCGCCAGCCTCGGCTGGCCCTGGCCTACCTGCGCTCCCTGAGCACGCCGGCGGCCCAGGTGCTGTTCCACCGCGAGGGCTTCCCATCCCTGCCCGAGCGGGCTCCCTGATGGAGGCCGCCCCAGGGCTGTCTCCCCTGCTGCTGTCGCTGCGCACCGCGGCCCTGGCGGTGCTGCTGGTGGTGCCCCTGGGGTTCATCGCCGCCGAGCAGGTGCGGCGCTGGCGGGGGGCGCGGCGCACCGTCGCCGACCTGCTGCTGCTCTCGCCCCTGGTGCTGCCGCCCACGGTGCTGGGCTTCGTGCTGTTGCAGTTGCTGGGCCGCTACGGACCGCTGGGGGAGCCCCTGGCGCGGCTGGGGCTGGAGCTGGTGTTCAGCTGGCCCGCCACGGTGCTGAGCGCGGCGGTGGTGGCCTTCCCGCTGATGTACCGGACCCTGCTGGCGTCGCTGGAGCAACTGGATCCCGGCCTGGAAGGGGTGGCCCGCAGCCTGGGGGCCGGCCCCTGGCGGGTGTGGCGCCGGATCACCTTTCCGCTGGTGCTGCCGGGGCTGGGGGCGGGCATCAGCCTCAGCTACGCCCGGGCCCTGGGGGAGTTCGGCACCACCTTGATGCTGGCGGGCAACATCCCCGGCCGCACCCAGACGCTGCCCTTGGCCATCTTTGCGGCGGTGGATGCCGGCGACCTGCCTCAGGCCTGGGTGTGGACCGGCCAGGTGCTGCTGCTGAACGGGCTCTGCCTGGGCCTGGTGCAGCTGTTCCTGCGCCGGGGCCGGTGGCCGCGAGGGGCGGACGCCTCCATTCCCGCTCCAACGCCGGAGCCGCTGCCGGCCCCGGGCCCTCCCGTGAAGTCGCCTCCCCGGCATCCCCAGACCCCTTTCGACCTCCGCTTCGCGCTCCACCGGCGCCACGGCGCGTTCCGCTTCGACCTGGCCCTGGCCACGCCCTGCCGCCGTCTGGCGATCCTGGGGGCCTCCGGAGCGGGCAAGAGCCTGCTGCTGCGCCTCCTGGCCGGCCTGGAACGGCCGAGTTCCGGCCGGATCGAACTGAACGGCCGGGTGCTCTTCGATGCGGAGCGCGGCATCGATCTGCCGCCGGAACGGCGCCGCATCGCCGTGATGCTCCAGCACGATGCACTCTTTCCCCACCTGAGCGTGGCCGCCAATGTGGGCTTCGGGCTGGCCCACCTGCCAGCGGCTGAGCGCCACGCCCGGGTGGCGGCCCAGCTGGCGGCGGTGGGGCTGCTGGACCAGGCGCGCCAGTATCCGGCCCAGCTCTCGGGGGGCCAGCAGCAGCGCACGGCCCTGGCCCGGGCCCTGGTGACGGAACCGGATCTGCTGCTGCTGGATGAGCCCTTCTCCTCCCAGGACGCCCATCGCCGCCGCCGCCTGCAGCAGCTGATGGAGGAGCTGCTGGCCCGTTCCGGGGTCCCCACCCTGCTGGTGACCCACGACATGGACGAGGCCTACCGGCTGTGCCAGGAGCTGCTGGTGATCGACCGGGGGGCGTTGCTGCGCCACGGGCCCCGCCGGGAGGTGTTCGAGCGGCCCGGGGCGGTGGCGGTGGCGCGGCTGACGGGCTGCAAGAACATCTCGGCGGTGCAGCGGCTCGCTCCCACCCGGCTGCGGGCCCTGGCCTGGGGCCTGGAGCTGGTGACGCCCGAGCCCCTGGAGGCGGCCGTGACCCACGTGGGAATGCGGGCCAACCACCTGGAACTGGGCACCGCCCCTGCACCGGATGCGGCCCACCACTGGCCCTGCCGGGTGGTGCGGGTGAGCGAGGGCCCTCTGCACGTCACCGTTTTCGTGCTGCCGGCGGCCATGGCCGATGGCCACGGGGCATGCGAGCCGATCCTGGTGGAACTGCGCCGGCGCCGCTGGAGCGTCCTGGCCCAGGCCGCCGCCGCCGGCGACCTGGTGCTGTCCCTTCCCGCGGACGGCCTGCTGCCGCTGCGATGAGCGCCATGCTGGGGGCACCGCCCACCCGCCTCCGCTTCGGCATGAGCCAGCCCGGCCTCTCCCATCTCAACGCCGCCGGCGAGGTGCACATGGTGGAGGTGGGCGACCGGCCCGCCAGCGACCGCCGCGCCGTGGCCGAGGGCCGCATCACCATGGCGCCCGAGGTGCTGGCCCTGGTGCTGGAGGGCCGGGCCGCGAAGGGCGACGTGCTGGCGGTGGCCCGGGTGGCGGCGATCCAGGGCGCCAAGCGCACCTGGGAGCTGATACCCCTGTGCCATCCGATCGCCCTCACGGGCCTGGAGGTGCTGATCGAGCCGACCGCCGACGGCCGTGGCCTGCGGCTGCAGGCCAGCGCCCGCACCAACGGCGCCACCGGGGTGGAGATGGAGGCGCTCACGGCGGTGCAGGTGGGTCTGCTCACCCTTTACGACATGGTCAAGTCGGCCGATCCGGCCATGACCATCGGCCCGGTGCGGCTGCTGCGCAAGGAGGGGGGACGCCAGGGCCCCTGGGTGCACCCCGATGGGCCGGGCCTGGCGGAGGAGGCCCATGGCTGAACCGTTCCCCCGCGAAGGCTTGCCCCTGGAGGAGGCCCGCCGCCGGGTGCTGGAGGCGCTCACGCCGCTGGAGGGCCGCCAGCGGCTGCCGCTGGCGCGCTGCCTGGGCCGGGTGAGCGCCGAGCCGGTGCGGGCCGCTGAGGCCGTGCCGGGCTTCCGGGCCTCGATCATGGACGGCTACGCCATCGCCGAGGCCGACGCCCGCGGCCAGGGCCGCCGCTGGCGCCTGGTGGGGCGGTCGGCCCCGGGGGCGCCCTACGGGGCGGTGTTGAACGACGGTGAAGCGATCCGGATCCTCACCGGCGCGCCCCTGCCCGAGGGGGCGCAGCGGGTGCTGCCCCAGGAGCTGGTGAGCCCCGATTCCATCGGCGAGGCCCCGCCCGCGGACGGCATCCTGCTGACGGGGGAGGCGGGGCCCAACCGGTGGATCCGCTCGCCCGACGAGGAGGCCGCCGCCGGCGCCGAGCTGCTGGCGGCGGGCGTGCGGCTGGGGCCGGCCGCCCTGGGGCGGCTGGCCAGCTGCGGGGTGGCTGAACTGGTGGTGACGGCCCAGCCGCGGCTGGGCCTGCTGATCAGCGGCGATGAGCTGGTGGGGGCCGGTGCGCCGCGGGGACCGGGCCAGATCTGGGAGAGCAATGGCACCCTGCTGCGGGCCCTGCTGGAGCGGCTGGGCTACGGGGTGAGTGAGCAGCGGGTGGTGGCCGACGATCCGGCCGCCCTGCGCCAGGCGTTGCAGGAGCTGGCCGCCGGCTGCGATGTGGTGGTGAGCACCGGTGGCGTGTCGGCCGGCGACAGCGACTGGATCCGGCCCCTGCTGGCCGAACTGGGGGAGGTGGGCTTCTGGAAGCTGTTCCTCAGGCCCGGCCGGCCCTTCGCCTTCGGCCGGCTGGGGTCGCGGCCCTTCTTCGGTCTGCCGGGCAACCCGGTGGCCGCGGCGATCACGGCCCTGCAGCTGCTGTGGCCGGCCCTGCAGAGGCTGGAGGGGGGCGAGGTGGTGCTGCTGCCGCGGCTGAAGGTGCGCCTGGCGTCGGCGCTCAAGCGGGGCGCGGGCCGGCCGGAGCTGGCCAGGGCACGGTTGCAGGTGGCGGCCGATGGCTCTCTGCTGGCCCTGGTGGAGGGCAGCCAGGCCTCCTCCCGCATCGGCTCGCTGCAGGGGGCCGACCTGCTGCTGGAGATCCCCGCCGAAGCGGGTGCCCTGGAGGCCGGCTGCGAACTATGGGCCCAGCTGCTGCGGCTGCCGCTGCTCTGAGTCAGGCGTCCCCGTCGCCGGCGGGCTGTGGTGCGGGGATCGGGGCGCTCAGGCCGTCGATGCTGCGGCGGTTCTTGCGTTGCCAGTAGCGCTCCAGGCCCTCGGTTCCCTTGCGGCGGGCCCAGGCGGTGAGCGCGGTGCGGTCGCCGCCATAGGCGTACTGGGGCACCGCCATGCCGCAGGACGTCTGGACCCTCTCGATGGCCAGATCGAAGATCTGGCGGGCGCCGGGCAGGGGTTCGAACTGGCCGAAGAGCGCCTCCCAGCCGGCCTCGCCGCGCTGGATGGTACGGGCGGTGCCGTAGAGCCGCAGGATCTGGGGCGGGCCCTCGAAGGCGCAGAACATCAACGTCATGCGGGGACATAGCTGCACGTGGGCGGCGGTTTCGTTGCCGCTGCCCGTGAGGTTGAGCCAGATCACGCGGTGCTCGTCGAGCACCCGCAGGGAGTCCATTCCCTTGGGAGACACATTCACCCGGCTGTCGGCCGTGGCGGTGCCGACGAAGAACAGCTTCTGGGCGGCGATGAAGTGGATGTGGTCGGCGGAGAGAGCGTCGCAGGACTGGCCCATGGAACGGAGGAGCGCGATGGGGGGAGGGTTCAGAGGGGGGTGTTGCCGGCCACCCAGGTGCCGCTGCCTCCGCTCCACTCCCGTTTCCAGAAGGGGGCGTGGTGCTTGAGACCCTCCAGCAACTCCTGGACGCAGCGTTGCGCCGGGCCGCGGCGATCCGCCTGAACGGCCACCAGTACGATGGCTTCGCCCGGCAGCACCCTCCCCACCCGGTGCGCCACCAGCACCGCACCTGCTCCGTGGCGCACCGCGCAGGCCTCGGCGATGGCCTGCAGGCGGGTCTCCGTCATGCCTGGGTAATGCTCGAGCTCCAGGGCCTCGAGGGGCTCGCCTGAGGCTGTGGTGGGGCGCACCCGGCCGATGAAGTGGCTTTCGGCGGCTGAACCCGTTGCGCCAGGGCTGTCATGGCCGTCCGTCGCGAGACTCCGTTGCCAGGCGGCCAGCAGCTCCAGCGGTTGGAAGGATGCCTCCAGGAGGTGCACGTCGATGGGGTGTCCGGGGCTGGGGATCGGCATCGCTCAGCCTCCGCTGATCGGGGGCAGGAAGGCCACCTCGTCGCCGGGGCGCAGGGGGGTGTCGGGGGCGGCGAAGGCCTGGTTGATGGCGACGCGAATGCTGGGCGGGAGACCACCGGCGTCTGCTGCCGGGCTGTCGTCCAGGGCCAACCGGTGCCAGAGATCGGCGGCGCTGCTGGGGCTGGCCCCGAGGGGGACCAGGCGCTCACCCCAGCCGGCCCGCTCCCGCAGGGCGGCGAACAGCCGCACCCGCACCGCGGCGGCGAGGTCTGGAGTGGGGGCGACCAAGGGACGGCGACGCAACGATCACGCTGTTGACTCTGGGGCACAGGGCCCTCGTGGCGGCTCAGGGCAGCTGCCGCACCGGATCGCCCACGGCCACCGGGCCGGGAGTCACCACGCTGAGGCGGATGCCGGCCACCACAGCGTTGTGGCGGGCGGTGGCGCGCAGGATCTCGAGGTCTTCGCCCAGGCTGCCCTGGGGCAGGGTGGTGACCACGCAACGGGGGCAACCCCCGTCGACCCGCAGCACCAGCTGCTCACCGATCTGCAGGCAGGAGCCGCTCCAGCTCTCCTCCACGAAGCCACCGGTCCCCTCCGGAACGCTGATCAGCAGGTTGGGGCGGAAGCGTTCGACGGCGAAATCGCGCTGGGGCTCGAGCTGCCGCAGCGTTTCCAGGGTGGCGGTGCTGATGGCGTGGATGGGGCAGGCATCGAAGAAGGTGCCGGCCGGCAACTCCAGGGCATTGGTCACGTCCTGGAAGGCGCGCCCTTCCACGGGCGGCCAGTACTGGTCGAGGCTGGCGCCCTCCGGCGGGGTGTCGAGCAGGCTCACCCGGCGACCGAAGCGTTCGCTGAAGTAGCCGCCGACATCGTCCTCGCGGCTGCAGAGCTCGGCGGCCCCGCCGTCCGCCAGGGGGCGGATCAGGACCGGGGGCAGGGGAGCGGAGGGTGCGGGCTCTTCCCTGTAGCGGGCGCCGTAGCGCAGCAGATCCTTCCAGAGACGGGGATTCTTGGCGCTGGCCACCCGGCCGCTGGCGTGATCCCACAGGGCATAGGCTCGATTGCCCCGGATGCCGCGGGGATCGACCTCCAGCCGCTGGGGCGATTCCCCCAGCATCGATTTGACCGGGTAGCGCCAGAGCGACCGCACCCTTCCCACCAGCTCCTGCACGCCCATTCCCCGTCGTTCGCATCTCACTCTGTGGGCGCAGGCGGGACGCGTCCGGTAGCAAGGCTTACCGTCCTCGGCGGGCTGCGGCCGGAACCCCCCAGGACAAGGTCCCCTGCAGCGGTGATAGGTACCGGTGGAATTGCCGGATGGGGCGCTCCAGGAACGAACCAGTGGCACTCCCCAGGGAGGTGTCATCAGTCCGCTGCTGGTCAATCTGTATCTGCATTAGGCGTTTGATGCCTGGATGCGGCGGGGTTTTCCGCACGTCCCGTCTGAGCGCTATGCGAACGATCTGATCTGCCGCAGTCGCGTTGAGGCACAATGGTTTATGGACGCCATGCAGGAGCGATTCGCTTCCTACGGGCTGAAGCTGCATCCGGAGAAGACCCAGGTGGTCTATTGCAAGGACAGCAGTCGCCGCGGGCAGCTTCCTCAGATCCAGTTTACGTTTCTCGGCTATTAATTCGGCTCGCGCATGGCCAAGAACCGCCATGGGGAGATCCTTGCGAGCTTCCTGCCGGCGGTGGGCCCGGAGGCGCTCAAGCACATGCAGGACAAGATCAGGCAGGTTGATCTGCATCGTCAGACGTATCTGCTGTTGGAAGAGATGGCCAGGCGATTAAATACGATCTTAGGGGTTGGATCCAGTACTACGGCAGGTTGTACTCGTTCAGGGGGGAGTGACGGTAGCAGCGCAGCATTCCACCCTTGATCACTGATCAACGAGCGACCACAGACACCACGATCGATGACAGCCGATTCAGGGATCAGGCAACAGCAATGGCATCTCGCCGCCGCGATGATGGGCGATCAAGGCCTGCTCCAGGAACTGCCAGATATCACGCCTCTGTTGCCGCAGGCTGGTGATGACCGTGAGCAATTGGCTGCGGCAGATCGCACCCTGGCTGGATTGGACGCCATGGCTGATCTTGCGCTGAATCACCGAATGGCGCAGGGCACGTACTCCTCTGGAGAAGACTTCGGCTACTTTTGCCACGAGTCAAACGATCTCTATGAACTCTGACGCAACGGATGGGAGTCTGGCCTCCCGGAGTTAGCCATATCGACTACGTGCAGCAGTTCATCCCTGCTCGTACACTTCACCCCTGTGGGCCCCTGAAACCTTTCCATGAAATCGGGGGAACCCCACGGCGAGCGTTGATCGATTTGGCGAAGCCCTCATGGCGAGTGGTGCCGTCGTCGATGGTGGATCCACCTGAGCGCTCTGAGTTCTGGGCGACATGAGGCGTGACGCAGAGCCGCCGCATCTCAGCCACGAATCCTCTGGTGTGATCGTTCATGTTGGCACCGATGGTTTTCTGGTGGCGGCCGGGGAGATCTGCTGCCATCTCTTTGGCCGCAACACGTTCGCTGTCGGCATCAGCCTACGTCACCAGGCAATCCACCACCAAGGCATGGCGGTTGTCCATGAGCACATGGCCCCGATAACTGGGGAGAGCCTGGTGAACAGTTGACTTACGGGCCAGCAGAGCGTCGGATTCCGTTCCGGAGCGCTGGGTCTTGGTGTGGTACCGCAGCACACCGGAGAAGTTGCCCTTGGCCCGGTTTTTGCCATCCTTTGGCGCCCCAAATACCTCGCCGGATCCTGATGGAGGCGGCGGCTCATCTTCCCCGTCGCTCCGTGCTAGGGAGGAGTGGGAGGCCCAAGCCTGCAGCAGGTGCCATCCACGGAGAAGTGCTATTTGCTGAGAATCGGTTTCACCTCTGGGGCCGCCATCAGATTTTCCAGGAACCTGGCTATGATCTGTCATTGAGCAGCCAATGGCAATTCTTGGTGAAGGTGGTGCCAGATCGGATCGTCTGGGCTCAGCCGCACAAACCAGCGAAACAGCAGATTTTGATCGAGCTGCTCCAGCCGCAGGCACTCCGAGCGGATCCCAAAGAAAGCCTGCCCAAGTGAGGCCAGCAGCAACTGCGCCGGAGGTACCGATGGACCTCCTTCTGAGGCGTACAGCCTGCAGAAGGTGGGATTGATCCGATCAAGCGCCTGATCCGCCAGCTTGCGGATCAGCCTGAGTGGATGACTGGCCGGGATTCGATCCTCGATCAAGACGTAGGAGAACAGCGAGCCAATTCGCTTCTGTTGGCCTCGCATCAAGGGATGGGCGGGTTTTTCAGCGAACTTATAGGTAAGATGGGCAAGCGCAAACGAAGACTGTTCTGACAGAGCTTTACTAGCGCGACAGGTTTCAGTCAACTGGGCATATTCATGCCTACATCCCATATGCGACAACGTGTTGCCAAGCGCGAATCTCAGGCACCAGCCTGGGCAATCGGTTTGATGCTTTTCTTGTTCACTTTGATGCTTGCCTGGGCAACGTGGGCTCCAACGTTTCTCAATACCAAGACAGGCGGGGATCAGATCCTAGAAGCCTATTTCCAGCGCATGATCTGTAGTCCTGAGCAGATTACAGGCTGGCCGATTAACGATGGCGACACGGCTACCGCTCTGGGAGCATTTGTTCCCTCCTTGCCCGCCTTTCTTGCCACAAAAAGCGCCTGTGCGATTGCTGCTATGGCGCAATTTAGCGCCACGAGCGCATTCCTCGTTGTTGGCATCTTTCTCACCGTCTTTACAACAAGCCTTGCAGCCAGGTCTGCAGGCCTGCACTGGCCTACAGCGCTCCTGATCGGCTACGGCATGGCCACCGCTCCCTGTTCCTTCTCTCGTTTCGGTCATCTACAGCTTTCCCAGCTCTGGCCAATCATGCCCTGCATTGTCACTTGCGCAATCTTGCTGGGCCGGAGCACCTATCCGGCAGGCGAAAAAGGAAGCTTGCACCAGTACGGAAGCTTCGGCATCGTGATGGGAGCCTTGTCTTTCACTGCGCAGGACTATTATGCTGTTTTCAGTTGCGTTTGCATCTTCACTTGCTACATTGTGGGAATGTTCAGGCAGATCAAAGCAGATCGCTTTGCCGTGCAGGCTGACGCCCCTGATCGCGCTTCACCCGACAGAAGGTGGCGGTACCGATTCATCGCCTCTGGCTATATTGCTGTTATGATTTTCACGCTGGCCTCCAAGCGCTTGTATTGGGCTATTCCCTATTGGTCTCTCGGTGCGACCAATAGGTGGCCGATTGAGCAGCATATCTACGGTTTTTGGCCTCTTAATGTTCTCACCAGCCCGATCATCAACCCAGCATTAAAGAGTGCCTTTGCCTGGGCTAACCTCCCAGTTACCGAAACTCCCTTCGGCTCCTCTTCCGGCATTGTTGTTCTCATCAGTCTTGGCATCCTGCTTGCTTGCTGGACTAGCACAAAGCCTCTTCATGCCCAGCGGTTGCCTTCTAATTCAGCCTACATCTTCTCCTATGGGGGCGTTCTGCTTACAACCTTGCTCCTGTCGGCTTTTGTCGCCGCCCCAGGCGGACTGGGAATGCTCTTTAATGTTTTCGTTAGCCCCCAGCTCAGAGCCATGAATCGCATCACTCCATATTTCTATTGCGCAGCGCTCACGATCTGCGCCATCAGCCTTTGTTCTCTGCTCTCCAATCTCCTCCACCATCGCCCGGAGACACGCCCATGAAGCCTCAGCCTGCCTGGGTTTGGCTGGCTTGGCGCGTTGGCCTTGCTGCCATTCTCGTGGTGGCCTTCGTTTACGAAACTTACCTCTCAGGTACTTCTTTAGGTGCTACTTATCGCTTTGCGTTCGGCATGATCAAGGCACATCTCTTCAATCCTGCCTCCTTCTCCAACGCATCGGCGAGGATTTCGAAACAATCCAATATCCTAGATCTTTGCTTTCAAGAGAATCATGGCTCCTTTGGAGATCGGTTAACAGTCTGGTTTTCTCCCTACCGTCAGTTTCCCGAAGTGCCCCTGGAAGGCAGCCACCGAGCCAAAGGTGACTATGAGTATCTTGCTTACATCACGGGAAGACCATGCAGCAACGTTTCCATCAACTATGGAGCCTTCAAAGGATCCCCGGCCGATCGCCGATTCAGCGATGCCAGCGAGCAGGGGATCCAAGCGGAGCTTTCCCTTGCGCGCAGTCTCGGCTATGGGCTATTTGTTCTCGATGGCCTCAAAGCATGGGTCGCTGCTTCTGATCTTGAAGACTGTCAACGCAATCCAACCATCTGTCACCTCACCGAGGACGGATTTCTCGTCTTCAGGTTGCAACACAGCAACGCGCTCGCCCCCTTCCCCATAGAGCTGCGTTCCAAGCGCCTTGGCCCGGGCTTGTCTTTCGAGAAATCCCTGGAACACATGAGCATAAGCCCTGTCAACCCAGGCCATTGGCATCCCTGGGAAGTTCAAGGAGATGTTACGCGGCTGCGCTGGTCCACTGTCGCCAGAATTCAGGATGAACCCATAGAGAGTCTGCGACCTTTGATCGACAAGCAAGTCCCGGCCAACCTACGTATTTGGCTCCATTCCAATCCCATGATTGGTTCCGTCCTGATTGAGGTCCACTGCAGCCAAGGCAGCAAGCCCTCCGAATTCATCCGGCTGACCAGCACGGAAGATATCACCGCGCTGACCAGGCGCTGCCTGCCGGAAAGTTTCTATCTGATTCGCGCTTCAGACCGATATGGCAAGCCCGTACAGCTGGCACCTGAACTCAGCGATACTGATAGTCGCAGGGTCTTTTTTGGAATCAATTATCAGTTGCACCCTATGACCAAGCAGTGATCCTGAGTAGGGATGCAGGCAAACACAAGAGTTGGGCTTTGAGCATTGTTCCAGACTAATCCCGCTCGTTCATGTTCACGTAAGTCATTCTCCACATATGGTTCCAGGCTGAACAACGAGGAACCTGATTAGGTAGCAAGCTCCGGTATCCAATTCGATTCAATCCACAGGCGATATTGCATTGCTGGTGTGCTTACATGTGCGGGAATCATGCTCATAGGCAGTTTCCATGAAGATATGAGGGTGGTAAAAGTCTCATTTGCCGCGAGGTCTTCTTTGGTGGGATTCTGAGGGGTTTTTCGGGCATCGCAGTCTGGCTGAGTGCAAACCATCGGTTGATCTTACATGTAATGAGAGAATTCAACCATGCTTTTGAAGGAAAAGAGTTGCATTGCAATCGTTCCCAGGCTCGTCCATAGAAAGATTCTCTGCGCCATGGCGTTCTTTTTCGCGATTTCCATGGAGCCTGCCGCGATCAATGCTACAACTAATGGGAATACTTTCGCGTAATACCGCACGCGAACATGCACAACAAGCCAGGCTGGCAGGAGCGTAAATGCAAGGGCGAGGATCAAAAGCGTAATGTATGGCTTTAGTCCGCCCAGATCTTTCCAGCCCAGAAGCACAAATCCTCCCGATACAAGAAGCAGCTTCAAGGCTAGAACGGTGTTATAAACAGATCTCGCACTAGAAATACCTAGGTAATCTATGTACTGTTTTGGATAGTTTATGATAAATTGCATCGCCGACTTTGCTAGTGGAAATTTAGCAGCAAAGAGGTCAGGCCCGCTCGGAAGGTTGCTAGGTGATATTGTGATGAACTGATGGCCTTGAAAGAACTCAATGTATGTGTTGCTTATTGTTAGAAAGCTTCGATCACTGCTGAATGGATTCGCCCCTGAAAGGACAAATGCTGGCACCAAAAAAATGGCCATCCACCCAAAGAATGCAAAACATCCCCAAGTTATTTTTGTTCCATGCCCACGCGATGACGTATCTTGCCAGGCCCAGAATAAGGCCATCGCAACAGCTGCAACAGCAAATTCAACTTTACATAGAGCAAATATGGCTAGAAACAAGGATGTTATCAAGCGCGGCCAGCGAAGACTCGCGCAAAGAACAAACAGGGAGAGGGACGTCCCGGCAATAAGCTCACTTGATGGCTGAATAAACTGAAAACCTGATGTAGCAAGAAGCAGGATCGCAATTAACTTGGCGGGATCATGCTTGACAAAACGGAAAATAAGGGCGAAGCCGCTAACCAGGTATGTAACCATTGAAAAGATGCGCACATGCCAGTTCAACGATTCATGCGTAACTGGCACAATAAGCTTGTAGATCCCGATCACGAGATTTGCCGTGATTCCGCCAGAGAATTGAAGATTTGGATAGGCAAAGCGAAGCTTTCCGTTGTTATTTCGAATATGCAGATCAACGGTCTCCGCAAAGGACTGGTCCATCGGGTGGGGCGGTACGATGCCGGTGTCACGAAGGATGAAGAAGGCCGATAGCAGCAGGCTGGCCAAGCACATCAGGAGAATGGCGGTGCGGAGTTGCCTGTTGCTGGCAACAATGGCAAGCTTGTTCACTTGGAGCATCTATTGGCCTTGCCAATATTAACATGTGCTATCAGCGGCTCTCTGCCGAATTGCGTGCTGCCATCACTTGCGTGCCGGCCTTCATTTGGCTTGATGATTGGCGACAAAAGTGAGATTGGCTTTGACCTCTGAATTGAGCATTTGGTTGCCCTGGCGGTGATTCTCTTCGACAACGAACTCCAACCATCGGCAGCATGGGGATATGCCTATTGCATGGCATAACTTCTCTGAAGTGCAACCGCCAAGTCATTGCCAGATGTGAATGTGCTCTTCTTGAGTCCTAGGGCCCTCGATCATTTGCTTTGTTTCCGATGCGGAAGCTGCTATTATCTAAAACCTGTGAGCCAAGCCCAGGCAGGCACCGTTGTCACCTGCCGGAGATGAACGGAGAAGCATGATGAATTTGGCCTACGTGACCACCGCCTACGACGAAACCCTCAATCTCGAGGAACTCCATCGCCGCTGTCGATCGGCCTGGCAAACTCTTGCAAAGGAAATGAAGAGTGAAACGGGGCAAGAGCTTGCGTTTCGTATGGTGATCGCCGACAACCACAGCAGCGACGACAGCCTGGCAACCCTGCAGCGCATCATCGCCAGCGATCCAGAGGTGATCGGCATTGCCAACGCCGCCAACTACGGGCCGGACGCCTCGTTTGCGAATGTCCTGCGGCACGCGCGCAACTGCGATCTGGTGGTGCTGCTCTGCTCGGACCTGCAGGATCCACCGGAGCTGAGCGTAGCGATGGTGCAGCGCCTGCTCAAGGAGGAGCGAACGGATGCCGTCCTGGCAATCAAGAGCCGCTCTGCCGGCGGACCACTGCTCCGGATGGCTCGGCGCGGGTACTACAGAGCACTCGGCATTTCCTCACGGTTGCAGCTTGTACCAAGCGGCTTTCATGGGTTCGGCTGCTACCGGAGCGAGGTGGTGGATGAAGTGCTGCGTTACTGGGACGAGTCTGGGCTGAACCTGCGGATGTGCATTGCCAATGCCTGCCAGAGCCCCGCCAGGATCGAGTACCGCCAGGCCGATCGAATGCGGGGAAACTCCTCCTACGTGGGGCCGGCCTATGTGCTGGAAGCGGCAAGGGCCCTGCTTTCGGCCGACGCCGCTGCCAGCCGCCTGGCTCTCAGCATCGGCAGCATGGGCATGGTGCTGGCATTGCTGGTCGGCGTGGCTTTGCTGGCTAACTATTTCTCGGGCAACAGCCAGTACCAGGGCGGCGTTCCTACCGTTATGGGGCTCGTGCTGATGAGTTTCGGCATCCAGATGCTGATGTTCGCCGTGATGTCTCGTCAGATCGAGAGTCTACGTATGTCGGGGTTTCGGCCGCGGGTGCGTACCCGCCTGATCCAGGGGGGCAGAGGCCACGATGGCTAAGCACACCTTCACACGTTACGGGCTGAGCGGGATATTCTTCACGCTGCTTGGGCCTGGAATCTTCTGGCTGGCCTATCCGGCTGGGCCTTTCCTGGCGCTGGTGATCGCGGAGGCGAGCTGCCATGTTCTGAGGTACCTGTCATTCCGACATCTTGTCTTTCCTCGTGGCCATGGCTTTCACGTTTCTGTGCCGCGCTACATCGTGGCTGCGATCCCCACCACCCTTACCAATATCGTGATGGTGGCCATATTCAGCAATCTGCTGGGACGCACCACACTTACCCTGCTTATAGCGCTGTTATCGGTGAGTGTGGGGTTCCTCTGGAGCCGCTTCGTGTACAAGCAGCCGCGGATATCCCCGCCAGGATCCTGAGTGATGTTCGAGAAAGTCCAGGCTGGAATCTGATTGTATTCATTCCCATGAGGCCTTCACGTAGTGCTTAGGTACCACTATGGATGCTTATAATGTCGTTGCTGCGATCTCTCGCCAATCAGGCCAAATCAAGCTCAAAGCGATCAAGCGAGTGATTGGTTTATGCACCAGCGGGCTGTGCGGGCAATGGCTTCCTCCAATGGCATTGCCACAGGCAATTGCAGGTCAAGGCGGGAACGAGCGGTGTTTGGGACGTAGTGCATTGCCGCTGCTCCAGGCTGTGGCTGATGCCGAGTCGAAACATCAAGCTTGCATCCGAGAATGCTGGAAATTCGTTCCGCAAGATCAAGGATTGAAAGACTCTCCTCCGAACCAACGTTGTAAGCACGAGCTTGTGTCCCCCTGGTCAAAACGGCCCATAACCAAGCGGCCATGTCCGCAGCATACAAATAACTGCGGAAGGGAGTCCCATCGCCCTGGATGATCATCCGCTTACCAGCCATGGCGGCTTGGAGGAAGTTTCCGATCGCAAACTGCTTATCTAATGGCAGATGGGGACCCACCAGCGCAAAGACGCGAGCAATTTTCACCTCTAACCCATTTGCTGAAGCCTGGGCGCAAAGCCATTCCGAAACTCGCTTGCCCTCTCCATAGGCCGAACTGCCCAGCAGCGGATCCGGGCCACCCAAATGGGTTTCCGGAACATGGGTCATACCAGCAGGGAGTGGACCGTAGATCGCTCCCGAACTCACAAGGAGGAATCTGCTGGCACCACACTTTCTGGCCATCTCAAGCAGATGGCGTGTGCCGTCCAGGCAGGTTGAGAACACATCTTGGGGTGACACCTGCGAGGCGACATCTGTTGCAGCGTGAACGATCACATCAAAGTGTTCGTTGGTGATCGAAAAATCACGAACATCTCCTGCGATCCAGTTGACCCTTTCGGCCACAGCAGGCCAAGCATGCTGGAAGGCGCCTGGATCTCTGCTCAACACCGTAATGCGGCAACCCAAGCTGAGCCTTTCGTCTGCATCGAGCAGGGTTGCCAACAGCCATTTGCCGATGAAGCCGGTCCCACCAGCAATAAAGACGCTTAGCCCTGCGAGCGCCCGCCATGATGAAATGCCGAGAACTTCATGACAGCGCTGGAGGTCCTCTTTAGAAATGTCCAGCGGCATCAAACCAGTTGGTTGTCCCTGCATTAATTGCTACACAAAAGCGATGGAGTTGGAAGCGAGCAATTGGCAGTATGCGCCAACCCGTTCGCGCACGCTGTCGGTGTCAAGCCCGTGCTCGCGCAGCAGATACGCATGGGTACCGCAATGTTCCGAAAAGCGGTCAGGAACGCCGATGCGAAGAACTCTGGTCGGCTGATGCTCGCTGGTGATCTCGGTGACCGCAGCGCCAAGCCCGCCCAGCACCGAGTGCTCCTCAAGGGTGACGAGGCCATTCGCTGCTTGGGCAGCAGCGCGAACATCATCAACGTCGAGCGGCTTTAAAAATGGCGCACTCCAAACCATGAGATCTAGGCTCGTGGCTATATCCACGGCGGCTCGTACCATCGATCCTGTAGCGATCAGCCCCGGCCGATCAGCCCGTCCATCGCGAATCTTCAACAGGCGGCCTTGTTTTACAGAGCTGAGGGGGCCGGTGTGAACATCGCCAAGATCTGCCTTGCCCATGCGGAGGTAGACGGGGCCAGTCGTTCCATAGGCGTAGTCCATGGCAGCGGTCATCTCAAAGCGATCGGCAGGAGATAACACCTGCAATTGAGGGATGGCCCTGGTGCAGGCGATGTCCTCTGTCGACTGATGGCTGGTGCCCAGGTGGCTATAGACAAAGCCCGCCCCGTCCCCCAGAAGAACGACAGGAAGATCGTCATGGGCGATGTCGAGCTTGATTTGCTCGACGGTGCGGATCGGTACGAAGGCGGCAAGGCCATAGACAAATGGTCGGAATCCGACGCGCGCCAAACCGGCAGCCATGCCGACCATGTTCTGCTCGGCGATGCCAGCGTTGATGTATTGGTCGGGGCAGCATTTGCGGAATTCATCAAATAGTGAATAGCCGTGATCGCCCGTCAGCAAAAGAACCTTCGAGTCGGCGAGAGCCAGGCGCACAAGGGCATTGGAAAAAGCTTCTCTCATTTTGATGCTCCAGGAAATCCAAGCTCGCTCACTGCATCAGTGAAGCTCTGTGGGTCCAGACGCGTGTAATGCCAGAGGTTGATGGATTCCATAAATGTAACCCCCTTCCCTTTGACCGTACGTGCGATGAGGGCCTTGGGCTTGGTGGGTCCAGCAGCCCAGAGCTGACGGATTGCTTCATCGATCGCAGACTCATCATGACCATCGACCTCGAGGGTCTCAAAGCCAAAGCTAGAGAACTTTGCCAGCAGATCACCCAAAGCCAGTACATCGTCAGTTGTGCCCATCGCCTGGAAGCCGTTCTTATCAACAATCAGCATCAGGTTGCTCAGCCTGTGATGGGCCGCCACGAGTGAACCTTCCCAGATCGGACCTTCGTTCAACTCACCGTCGCCAACGATGGCGTACACCTTCTGGTCCGTTGCCTTTCGCTTTAGCCCCAAGGCAATGCCAACGCCCACTGAAAATCCATGACCCAGGGATCCAGAAGTAACTTCAAGCCCTGTAACGCGTGAATCGGATAAGCCTTTTAGATCAGTACCGTCTTTAAAGTAACTCTGAATGTGTGAATCCCCCAGCCAGCCAAGTTCATGCATACAGGCGTACTGGGCCATCACGCCGTGGCCCTTGCTCAGCACCAGATAGTCGCGACCTTCAGCTCGCGGATCATTGCCAGGATAGCGAAGGTGGTGGCGGTAAAGGACGGTCAGCAACTCGATAATCGAGAACGCGCAAGCAATGTGCACGGTGGAGCCGGCATACGCCATCTCAAGCACGGTGCGGCGCATCCGGGCCGGTGCGAATCGATCGTCAGTGCCGGCTTCCATGTGGAGGATCATAGGAAAATCACGAGGGCCTTGAGGCATTGGGGCCAACAAAACTCTTTGCAATCATGATCTCATTGCTCATCATCGCTGCAATAAGGGCCAAAATAGGCGCCATGAAAGGTTGCCTGCTGCATCAACTGATTGGCTCCCGGCGTGATTGAAACGGCCACACTCAGTGCTTCATGGCGATCGTTGCGCAGCTGAACAAAGGCAGGTTCCTACAGACGGATTCAATCGGACAACCTCTGGTCCCCATCCCTTGGCTGCCCAGATGGCGTCGAAGATCTGAACTGGGAAAAGCTGCTTCTGGCCGAACCAGCAGCAAGAAACCAACCCAGGGTAATCGGTGCTGCAGCCTCTGTCAGCCCACAGGAATTGGCCGTCTTGCCAGGCTGGGCCGCCAAGGTGCTGCACCATCTCAGGGCGCGTTTCGGCCACCAGCTCACCAAGCAGGGCGGCATCGCAGATGTCGACGAGGCGATGCGGGAGGCGCCGCCCGCTCCAGAAGGGAGGATCAGGATTCACCAGCGTTTCCAGGGGGCCTTGCCGCTCTCCCACAGCTCCTCCAGATGTACCCGATCCCGCAGGGTGTCCATCGGCTGCCAGAAGCCGTGGTGTCGGTACGCCTGCAGTTGCCCCTCGGCCGCCAGGCGTTGCAAGGGCTCGGCCTCCCAGACGGTGGCATCGGAGTGGATGGTGTCAAAAACGCCAGGTTCCAGCACAAAGAAACCCCCGTTGATCCACCCCCCATCGCCCTGGGGTTTTTCCTGAAAGCCGGCAACTCGATCGTTGGCCTCCAGGTTCAACGCTCCGTAGCGGCCAGGAGGCTGGACCGCCGTGAGGGTGGCCAACATGCCGGAAGCGCGATGGGTGACGATGGAGGCGGCGATGTCAACATCGGAGACACCATCGCCATAGGTGAAGCAGAAGGTTTCATCGCGCACATAGTGCCGCACCTGCTTCAGGCGGCCGCCTGTCATGGTGGTTTCACCGGTATCCACCAGGGTGACCTCCCAGGGCTCGGCATTTTTTTGATGCACCTCCATTGAGTTGGTGCGCATGTGCAAGGTCACATCACTCATGTGCAAGAAGTAATTGGCGAAATACTCCTTGATTACGTAGCCCTTATAGCCGCAGCAAATCACAAACTCGTTGATGCCGAAGCTGCTGTAGATCTTCAGGATGTGCCATAAAATCGGCCGGCCTCCGATTTCCACCATCGGCTTGGGCTTGAGGTGGGTTTCCTCGCTGATGCGGGTACCCAGCCCACCGGCCAGGATCACGGCTTTCATAGAAGGGCCTACAGGCGTGACAATTCAGGGGGTAAGGGCTTCTGCCGTCCTGTTGCGAGGCAAGTTTAAGGCCAAACTTCCGGCCCAACAGCAGGCTGGGTGTGGCCGTTCGGCCGGCAGATAGCCGAAGGCGGCACCGGCCACCGAATAGGTGGAGATGCCGGAGGGACCGTCATCGGCGGCTACCGTGATTATATCGGGGCCCAGATCGGCACAGAACCACTTCACCGGCTCGGCCTTGGTGGCTTTCCCCTTGGGCAGCCTCGGCGGGGAATGCCATCCAACGGAAGCCCATAAAGGGTGCATGGATGCCGCCGTTGCCCCTTGAAGGCAGGGGCCAAGATCAACAGTGACCCCGATGCGGGTGAGTGAACGCCATGGCTGCCTGACCTCCTCCCTGGACCAATCGGCACCAGGCAGGTGGGGCTCTGGTGAATGGCTTTGTCGGTCGCCATGGGCTCGGCCACGACCCCACACCCCACCCTGCTGACGCTCATGCCCTGACGCGGCTCGTGAACCGACCATGGAAGGCTTTCTCGCGAAACTGGCGGATCCATCGATCGGAGCCGAGCGGGTGTTCGAGGGGGGTATGTGTTGATGCTGTAGTCCCTGGTGGGACCATGGCCCTGCGATTTCAACGCATCCCACCGCCCGCCCGCAGGGTCGGGGAGAAGCTGTTGCACGCCTCGCTCTGCTGGCCGTGGGTGACACGGCTCATGTGGGTCCGCGCCTGCTGGCCCTGTCGCTGTCTGCCAATGATCGGTTTCGGGGCGTTCTGCACGGCGATCACCGTGACGGGGGTCTACCCGCTGCTGCAGGTGGCTCACCACTGCCTAGAGCTGAGTACGGGGGATGCTCAATGGGGGAATGGTCGGGGCAGCCTGGCCTTTTATCTGCAGGAAAGGCTCCAGCAGAACGGCCATGGGGTGACGTTCAGCCTCTGCGAAGACTGGGGCTGGTGGTTGGAGCTTCTCAGCCTCACCCCCTCGCTGCCAGGAACCGGTCAGGCCTCACTGGCGGATCCAGGTCTCCGCCAGGGCCTGGTCGGCTGAAGGGAAGAAGCGGGCCTGGCTGGGGAGAAAGCGGGACACCACCCGTTCGGCCAGTTTCTGCCAGGCCGCCTCACCCACCACCGCCACCCGCCGCAGCGCCCGGCGGTGATCGCGGATCAGGGCCAGGTGGTGGCCCAGGGCCCCAAGACCCGCCCAGCCGTCGAACGCCCGCAGATCGAGCAGCAACCGGACCCCGTCGATCTCAGCGAACAGGGCATCGATCTCGGCTTCGGCCCTGGCATAGGCGCCGGCCTCCAGGGAGCCGATCAGCTGGGCGGTGAGCACGTCCCCATCTCGGGAGAGATGGATCGTGCCGAGCGACTCGCCCAGCCAGCGGCGGGCCTCTTCGACCTCACCGTTGGCGAACACCCGGCTGGGGCAGGGCAGGGCGATGGCGAAGACATGAAAGGTGAGCCGCACCCAGGGCACATCGGTGACGACCGCCATGCGCTCGAAGCCGCTCCAGTGCCGCACGGCCTCCTTGCTGTCCTCCCAGGCGGCACCGAGTTCGTAGGCCTCGAAGTCGTCGCCCATGAGCACGAGCAGCTTGAGGCGGTCGTGCTGCTCGAGGGCCCGTTCCAGCGCCGGGGTGAGCACGCTGGTGTAATCGGTGGCGCTGATCCGGCCGCGGAGCTGGAAGCCGAGCGTTCCTTCGGGAAGCCCCTGCATGATGTCGATCATGGCCTTTCCGCTTCTCACTTCGTCTCAACCCTAGACAGCTTCAGGGGCCCGCGAAGAAGCCGCGGGAGTTGAGCCAGAGGGCCAGCACCACCAGGGGCAGCAGAAAGCCCGCCAGGATCTGCAGGCGTGGGCGCAGGCCGCCGGCTTCCTGGGTGGCTGCTGGCCTGGGCGGAGCCGCCTTGCCTGGTCCAGACCTCCTGGGCCGCGATCGCGAAGCCATGGGCCGGGGGGGAGGCGCGTGGCCCGTCATTCTGGTGGGCCGAGGCGAGGGGACCTCAGTTACTCACCAGCACCTGCTCGAGCGAAAGCCGATCGCGGATCTCACGCCAGCCGATGCCCACCACGTCGCCCCGGAGGACATGGCCGGCAGACATCCCTCCGCCCGCGGCTTGTTGCTTAGTCCGTTGCCTCCAGGCGGCGCACGGCCCGCGCCAGGGAGGGGGCCAGCCCGCGCCGCTCCCGGAGCCTGGGGCTCCAGATCCGGCCGCTCCGGAGTTCCTCCAGGTCCGCCAGCACCATGTCCTGCCCTTCGTGCAGCTCCAGTGCCGCCAGGGGAACCGTGAGCGAGCCCAGGAAGTAGTGGGCGCTGAGCTGGGCATCGTGGTGCTCGAACCACAACGGCAGCGCGGGCGCCTCCCAGCCGATCTCCTCCCGCAGTTCGCGCCGCATCGCCTGGCCGGGCTGCTCCCCCGGATCGAGGTGGCCGCCGAACAGGCCCCAGCAGCCCGGATGGACGATGCCCTCGATGTCGTCACGGAGCTGCAGCAGCCACCGGCCTTGCCGCTCCAGCATGGCCAGGGCCACCGCGAAGGTCATGGGTGGGAGGGCGCCATGGAGGGACGGGGGAGGTTGTTTGAGGGATTCTGGCCAGGCGCGTCGCCATTCCGCCCCTACCTTCATGGAGAACACCCAGGCGTACCGGCTCACCGTTGACCGAGATCCCCAGCCTGTGAACACCCCCGACCTCGTCTTTCTCCTGCTGCGTGCTGCGACGTCGCTGCTGTGTCTGCTGGCCCTTGGCGTGTTCGCCCTCGAGGACGGGATCAGCGAGGTGCTTGGTCGTCCGGGCGAGCCGCTCCGCTGGCGCCGCTGGGTGTGGGTGCTGCTGGACCTGGCGATTCCGGCCCAGTTGCTTGCCGCGCTGGCCACCCTGCGCCAGCGCGACCTGCTGGAGGCCGAGCTGGCCGCGGCGGTGCGGCACGACCCGCTCACCGGCCTGCCCAACCGCACGGGTTTCGCCGAGACCGCCACCGCGGCCCTCGCCGCCGCCGCCCGCGAGGGCCTGCCGGTGGCGGGAGCCATGCTCGACATCGACCATTTCAAGGCGATCAACGACGGCTGGGGCCATGGGGCCGGCGACGCGGTGCTCTGCGGTGTGGCCACGGCCATGCGCGGCGTGCTGCGCCCCGGCGATGTGCTGGCGCGGGTGGGCGGCGAGGGTGCCGCACCCGGGTGCACCGGAGCGGCGCCTCACCCTCTCCGCTGGTCTGGCGCCGGTGGAGGGGCTGGGCCTGGCCGCGCTGGAGAGCGGGCTGCTCGCCGCCGATGCCGCGCTCTATGCCGCCAAGGCCGCCGGGCGGAACCGGGTGGTTGTCGGCTGAGGGACGTCCTGGAGAGCGATCTCAGTCGGGGTCGGGATCCTGGTGGCGGGCGCTGATGGCGGCCATTTCGCCGGTGTGGCGTTCGATCGCCGCCACGCAGTCCCGGTCGAGCTTGCCGGCGGGCTGGTGAAGGCGTCAAGCACGCCGGCCACAGCCATGATCCGTGCCTCGCGCGGGATCTGCTCGCCCACGCTGGCTCGCAGCACGTGGGAATCGGCCAGCGCCTCCAGGGCGAACTCCCCCAGGATCTTGTCGATGATGGCCAGGCCGAGCTCCACGTGGGTCTCCATCAGCTGGCGTTCCTCGGGGTCCAGCTTTCCCGGCTAGAGCAGGATCCGATCGGGAATGCCGATCTTGCCGATGTCGTGCAGGGGCGCGAACAGAAAGACGTGCTCGATGTACTCGTCGTTGAGGCCATGATCGAGCGAACGGCGCTGAGCTCGTTCGAGATCGTCATGTTGATCAGCCGGGAGAACAGCGCCAGGTTCCGCTGCACCATCGGCGTGAAGGCGGCGAGCTGGCAGGGGTCGTAGAAGAGGAGGCCGATGAAGTGGCCCTGGTCCGTGAGCGGCACGTTGAGAGAGGAGCGGTAGCCTTGCTCCAGCAGCCAGTTGGAGTGAGGGCTGTTCGGCCGGACCACGGCCTTGATGTCGTCGATCACCCGTGGCGTGCCGCTGGCGGCGATTGCACCGAGGGAGGCGCTCGCCTTCAGGGGGAATTCGTAGCTCTGGATCGCCACCCCACTGCGCGTGCTGTTCACGAAGGTCTTGAGCCGATCGCTGGCGTCGTCGTACAGCACGCAGGCGATGCGTTCGATTCCCGTTACGTGGCCCAGGCCCTGGAAGGGGAGGAGGTGGTGATCGCCAAGGCGGGACGGCCGTTGGTGCGGCTGGTGCCGGTGCAAGCGGCGCCCGAAGCCCGCCGCGGCGGCTTCCTGGGCGGCTCTGCGGTGCTGAGGGCGGATCTGAAGGCCGATTTTTTCGCCGAGATCGACCGCCTTTTCAGCTGATCCGCTCGACGTGACCCGCACCGAACCCTTGCCCCAGCCCCTTCTGCTCGACACCCAGCTGCTGCTCTGGTGGGCCATTGAACCGGGTCGGCTGCCGCCCGGGATGGCAAGCCTGCTGGTGGTGCAGGCCCAGCTGGAGGGTCTGCGATTGCTCAGCGCTGATCGCGCTCTCGTGGCCTACGGAGAGCATGTGCAGGCCACGGGGTGATCAGCTCGAGGCCGCTGGTGGCCTGATGGGGCTGGGAGTCCCACAAAGCCTGGAGCTGGGGCAGGAGATCGCGCACGGCCTGCCGGGGAACCAGCTCAGCGATGGCTTTGCCGCGGCGGGTGATCACCACCGGCTGGCCTTGCTCTACCGCGTCGAGCAGGCTCGACAGCTGGGCCTTGGCCTCCGCCACCGTGACCTGTCGCATGGTGTTGGTCATCGAGATGACCAATTTTAGGGCGGCTCGTGGCGCCATGGCCCCTCCCCCAATGCCCGATGCCGGTTTCGAACCAGCGACATCCTGCTTGTAAGGCAGGCGCTCTACCGCTGAGCTAATCGGGCGATGGAGCCATTGTGGCGGAAGGGGCGCCGCGCACCGGCGGCCGGTACCTTGCCGGCAGTGTCCGGACCCCGGCCATGGCCAGCGGCCGCAGTCACGATCGCGCCACCCGGTGGCTGGCCCTGCCCTTCGCCCTGCTGTGGTGGCCGGGGCTGGGGCCGATGGGCGTGGCCGTCGCCGCCGGGGCGTTTCTGGTCGGTGGCCTCTGGCTCTCCCCCGACCTCGACACCCGCTCCAACGCCACCCGCCGCTGGGGCCCCCTGCGGCTGCTCTGGTGGCCCTATCGGCGGCTGCTCAGCCACCGCTCCCTGTTCTCCCACAGTCCCCTGCTTGGCACCAGCCTGCGGCTCCTGTGGCTGGGGTCATTGGTGCTGGCGGCTAGTGCCGCCCTCGGGCCCCTGGGCGCCCCGCCGCCAGGCGACGTGTTGCAGGGGGGACTGGAGCTCTGGCGCGCCCAGCGGCCCCTGCTGCTGACGGCCTTCACGGGCCTGGAGGCCAGTAGCTGGCTGCATCTGCTCCAGGACGGCGATCCCATCCCGCGTCTGCCGCGCCCCCTGCGAGCCCTGCTGTCTCAGCGCCGTCGCCTCAGCAGCAGGAGCCGCTGGTGGCGGCATTAGCGGCCCTGGCCTGTCTCGATGAGGTGGTAGCGGCCCACGAGGGAGATCGGCGAAATCCGACGCGACGCCCAAGCCTTCAAAGTGCGGCACTGGATCGTGCCGAGGGCCTCGGGTACGCATAGAACGGCGGGGAACCTGCAATCGGCCGACGAAACCTGAAACTTTCCCAGTGAATTCAGTCTATGGAGGCCACAAATGGTCTGAGCAAGATCGGGTCTGAGGAACCCGAGGGTGTCGGGAGACCTGATCCAGGTAAGGAGGGCAGTACCGGCGGGGGTGGCGGCGGCCAGCCAGTCGCCACGTTCCCGCGATTGTCCGGTTTCAATTCGCCCAGGGTGGTGAGTGGGATCACCTCCCGCTGAGGCCTGTTCGCCTTGAAGGGCTGGCGAAGCCGGTCGGTGCCTGAAAGGCGTACATCACCAAGTCGCTTGGCCTCCCCGAGACCGTTAGGGAGGGGTTGGTCCTTCGGATTCAGGATGGGCTGGTACAGCCTGAGGACGACCTCGCGATACTGCGCTTCGGTGATCAGATTTTCATCCAGAAGTTCCCTCAAGTTATCCAGTCTGGCTCGAATTTGTGCGTCCTTGAGCAAGGCATTGCAATCGAACGTTTGACTGGTCCCGGCCAGAGGTACGTGCACACTCACTAGGCCCATCAGTGAGCTTTGGTTGGCAACGGACCGGTCAAACACGGTTGCATTGGATCCCCATTGATCGGGGTAGGCACCCATCGCCACTGATAGGGAGGGTACCGACCCTCCGTCGGAGGAACAACGCAGGCCATTCCCCATATCAATCGTTACCCGCGAGCGGGACATGGAGTGCTGGGTTGGATTCAGATAAATCTGGGATCTTGCGTTGCGGGGTTCCCCGATCAGCGCGACGAGGGCTGCCAAGCAGAGCAGATGCGCAGCAGCAACGTGTCTTGCAGGGTGAGAGTGCATAGGTAGAAGGGCTGGGTCTGGTCAAGGACTTGATAGCTGACGTTGCGTGTCGCGTTACTACGCACACGAGCCCCATGGGGCCTGAACTTGATCAGATTCTCCTGCACTTCCGCCGGGAAGGGCTCCAGCGCTGCCGTAGGTGCCCCATCAACGATGCGAACAGGAAAGGCATTCACCTCCACTTGAATCGATCGTTGGGATCGGTTGGAAATCTGAACAATCCCTTTCGGCTCATTCAGACGCATGGGTGATAGTGAGAAGGCCTTGGCTTCCCGTGAGCTGGAAACAAAGGATAAGGAGATCAGGGCTGACGTGAGCAAGCCCATGGACGGGTGGCAGAAGCTCCCTGTGGGTGACATGGACGGTGTTATTCGTTGCAGGTGATCACTGCGGTCGCGGAATAGGTACCATTAGTGAAGCCACCGGAAGGACTCGTAAACCGAACGTTGAGATCGGTGGAGATGCTCCCATCGGCACCCAGGTTTTGAGTGGATGTGCCTCCGTAGGCCTGTCCTGACAGCGCCAACTGTGATGTGGCTGGTGATGTTGGGCCGCTCAACACCGGGGTGGACGCGAAGAGGAATCCGGAAGGCCCCATGTTGCTTGCGACGGTAATCCTCGCGGGTGTGGGATTTCCCAGCCATTCGCCAGTAAAATTCGCGCTCGAAGAGCTGATCATCTGCCGATTGCTTGCCGCAGCGAGTTCGCCATCGGTTGCCGTCATCGTACAAATGGAGGAGATGACACCGGCCCGATAATTGACGGTGTTAGGACCACTGACACGAGTCTGGGCGTTTGCAACAGCTGCGGCACTCATTGAGGCCAGCAGCAAGAAAGGAAGCAGCAAAGGGCGAATGCCGAAGCAACGGTTCGGATTCAGGGTTCGTGAATGGCTAGGCATTGCTTTTAGGTGGGTTATGGAATGCAATCACCAGATCATCGTCGCTACCCGACTTAAAATCGTCTGGACGAATAACTAATGACTTCTTTCCACTTTGTTTTTCCTTATCAGGTTACGCAGTAGGAGTTTTTCCGCAAGGATGTGCGGTTGGAGAACTGGCCTCTGGTTCCCGGTGGGAGGCCGCCTGTCACCGAATGCCCCTGCCGGACCCGGCTGCTGACCACCTTCATGGGTCTGTCTGACAGCAACTGGCTGCAACTTTTACAGGACGGCGATCCGATCCCGCGGCTGCCGCGGCCCCTGCGAGCCCTGCTGTCTCAGCGTCGCCTGCTCAGCAGCAGGAGCCGCTGGTGGCGGCGGCGGTGGCCGCTTGGAGCGCGGGCCCGTCGGCGTTAGGGGCGAGCGTGGCCTCAAATGGAATGGTGCTGCCGCAGCCCTCGAATAGGCCGAAGTGGCGGCTGAAATCGCCGATGAAGTCGAAGTGGGGCGCCAGCCGGCTTTCAGCCAGCATGCGGAAAGTGTTGCCACACACCGGAAACACCCGGCCCGTCTCGATGTGGTGGTGCTTGTCGAAGGCCAGGGCGTCAGGGTGGCCGGCGATGCTGCCGCGGTAGATCACCGCCTGGCCGTGGTCTTCGCAGGCGTCTTCCAGGGCCTCGATGTGGAACAGGCGGTAGGTGGCGGAGAAGAAGCGGATCGCGCCGGTGCGCCCGGCCAGCTCCGGGTCGGTGATCTCCAGGGGGCGGTCGTCCACCAGGCGGGCATCGGCGAAGCCGGCGCGGCGGGCCAGCCGCAGGAAGTCGTTCCAGTAGAGGGCGCCGCTGAGGCATTCGCCGTGCAGCACCGGGTCGTGGCGCAGGGCTTCGGGCACGCGCCGGTCGGCGTAGACGTCGGCGAAGAAGAACTCGCCGCCGGGCTTGAGCAGCCGCCGCACCCCGTTCAGCACCGCCAGCTTGTCGGGCGAGAGGTTGACCACGCAGTTGGAGATGACCAGATCGAAGCTGCCGGGCTCCAGGGGCAGGGCCTCCAGCTGCTCGATGCGGCCCTCCAGGAAGCGCACATTGGCGTAGCCGAACGTCTCGGCGTGGTGCTGGCTGTGGCGCCGGGCCACCTCCAGCTGCTCCGGCGTCATGTCGACGCCCACCACCTCACCGCCGGCCCCCACCAGCTGGGCCAGCAGGTACACATCGCGGCCGCTGCCGCAGCCCAGGTCGAGCACCCGCAGGCCTTCCAGCAGCGGCGGCACCACCAGGCCGCAGCCGTAGTAGCGGCTCAGCACCTCGGGGTGCAGGCGGGCCAGCAGGGGCCGCAGGGGCGCCGGCACGCTGCTGGCATCACAGCAGGCGTTGGTGCGCAGGTCGGCGCTGCTGCTGAGGGTGGAGCCGTAGTACTCCTGAACGCTGCGCTGCAGATCGGTGGCGCTGGTCATGGTGGGGGTCGGAGGGGGCGGTGGGGATGGGTGGGTGTGTTTCTGTGGCGTTGGGCTCAGCCCTGGCGCCGCCAGGCGTGGTAGCGGCGCAGCCAGGGCAGTAGATGCTGGGGCACCCGCTGCTTCTTCCAGACACCGGCGGTGGTCTTGTTGGCCTCGGCCAGGGTGGGATAGGCGTGGATCGTCCCGAAGATCTTGCCCAGTCCCAGGCCCCATTTCATAGCCAGCACGATCTCGGCCAGCAGTTCGCCGGCGTGCTCGCCCACGATCGTGGCGCCGAGGATCCGGTCGCTGCCCGGTGAGGTGAGTACTTTCACGAACCCCTGCTCGGCACTCTCGACGATGGCGCGATCGAGTTCGTGCAGGGGGAATCGCGTCACCTCCACCGTCACCCCCTGGGCGGCCGCCTCGGCTTCGGTGAGCCCCACCGTGGCCACCTCCGGTTCGGTGAAGGTGGTGCGTGGGATCACGCGGTTGTCGACCTTGAAGGAGCGAAACTGGCCGAACAGGGCATTCACTGCGGCGTACCAGGCCTGGTGGGCGGCGGTGTGGGTGAACTGGAACGGCCCGGCCACATCACCGGCGGCGTAGATGTTGGGGTAGTTGGTTTGCAGGCAGGCGTTGGTGGTGATCGTGGCGCCGGTGGGAATGCCCAGCTCCTCAAGGCCATAGCCCTGCAGCCGGGCACGGCGGCCGAGGGCGCAGAGCACGGCGTCGCAGGCGATCCGCTCCCGCCGCTCCCCCTGCCGCACCAGCACCGTCACCGCCCCGCCGGGGGCGGGATCCGGCTCGAAGCCGAGCACCTCGGTGCCCATGTGCAAGGTCACGCCGTCCTCCTCCAGGGCCCGCCGAACCTCGGCCGCTACATCCGGGTCCTCCTTCCTCAACAGGCGTTCGCTGCGCTGGATCTGGGTGATCGGCAGCCCCAGCTGGGCCAGGGCCTGGGCCAGTTCGCAGGCGATCGGACCGCCCCCCAGCACCGCCAGCCGTGGCCGCTCCAGCGGGCACTGGGCCAGCCAGCCCCAGACGGTCTCGCTGGTCAGCAGGGGCACCGCCTCGCTCCCCGGCCAGTCGGGCAGCATCGGCTCGGCGCCGGTGGCCAGCACGATCGCGCGGGTTGTGAGCCGCCGCTCCTCGCCGTCGCGATCGGTGATCGCCACGGTCCAGGGATCGAGCAGGCGGGCCTGGCCGCGCAGCACCTCCACCCCCAGGCCCTCGTAGCGCTCGACGCTGTCGTGGGGGGCCACGGCCTCCACCTTGGCGGCCACCCGCTCCAGCACCCGGCGCAGGTTGGGCCGCGGCTCCAGCGGCTCGAGTCCGTAGCGGTCGGCCCGGCGCAGGCGTGCCGCCAGCCGGGCCGAGCTGATCAGCGCCTTGCTGGGCACGCAGCCGGTGTTGAGGCAGTCGCCGCCCATGGCGCCGCGCTCCACCAGCGTCACCCGCGCCTTCACCGTGGCGGCGATGTAGGAGGTCACCAGTCCCGCTGCGCCGGCGCCGATCACGATCAGGTTGCGATCGAAGCGGCGGGGGCGCCGCCAGGGGCGGTAGAGCCGCCAGATCTGCCAGCGGCGGGTGGCCGCCTTGGCCAGCCAGGGGAACAGGGCCAGCAGCAGCAGGGACCCCAGCAGGGCCGGGCTGAGGATGCCGCCGACCCCGCGCAGCTGGGCCAGCTGGGTGCCGGCGTTCACGTAGACGACCGTGCCGGGCAGCATGCCGATCTGGCTGGTGAGGTAGAAGCTCGCCGCCCGGATCGGCGTCAGTGCCATCAGCAGGTTCACCAGGAAGAAGGGGAACACCGGCGCCAGCCGCAGGCTGAGCAGGTAGGGCACCCCATCGCGGGCCACCCCGGCTTCGATCGGGGCCAGCTGGCGGGCGAAGCGTCGCCGCACCGGTTCCCGCAGCAGGGTGCGGGCCACCAGAAAGGCCAGCAGGGCGCCGATGCTGGAGGCAAACGACACCAGCAGGGTGCCGAGCCCGAGGCCGAAGATCGCCCCGCCGGCCAGGGTGAGCACCGCGGCCCCCGGCAGCGACAGGGCCGCCACCAGCACGTAGATCAGCAGGTAGGCGCCCGCCACCGGCAGGGGGGCCTGGCGGCGCTGCTCCAGCAGGGCGCCATGGGCCGCCTGCAGGGCCTCCAGGGTGAGCTGGCGGTGCAGGCCCAGTGCGAAGAACAGAACCACCACCAGGGCGATGGCGGCGAGCAGCAGCCACTGGCGCCAGCGGGAAGGCGAGAGCGGTGGGGTCATGGGGAGAGCCGTTCCCCCCTCCTACCGGCGAGCCGGCGTTTCGGATGGCCCCGGCCCCGGGCGGACGGCCATCCATCCATCCATCCATTCGATCCCTTCGCCGGTACGGTCATGAGCAAGGGGATTCCATGCCCAACCCGGGATCGGCCATGGCGATGGAGGCCATTCAGGTGGTGATTCCGGCTCGCGACGAACGCCAGACGATCGGCCACGTCATCGGCCAGCTGCGGGGTCAGGGGCTCAGCCGCATCCGGGTCGTCGACAACGGCAGCAGCGACGACACCGCCGCCATCGCCCGGCAGCTGGGGGCGGAGGTGCTCAGCGAACCCCGTCCCGGCTACGGCCGGGCCTGCTGGCGGGGGTGCCTCGCGCTCGCCCCCGACGTGGAGTGGCTGCTGTTCTGCGATGGCGATGGCGGCGACCCGATCGAGGAACTGCCCCGCTTCCTGGAGCTCCTCAGCGACCACGACCTGCTGCTCGGCGACCGCACCGCCACCGCCGCCGGGCGGGCCACGCTCACCCCCCTGCAGCAGGGGGGCAACCGGCTGGCCACGACGCTGATCGGCCTGGGCTGGGGCTTCCTCTACCGCGACATGGGGCCGCTGCGGCTGGTGCGGCGCGAGGCCTTCGCGGCGATGGCCCTGCGCGACCGGGGCTTCGGCTGGACCCTGGAGATGCAGGTGCGGGCCATTGAGCTGGGCCTGCGCATCCGCGAGGTGCCGATCTCCCATCGCCCTCGCCAGGCCGGTACGTCGAAGATTTCCGGGCGCTGGGGCGCCAGCCTGCGGGCCGGGTGTGTGATCCTCACGACCCTCGGCGGGCTGTGGCTGCGGCGAGGGCTGCGGGAATGGCGCTGACCTCCCGGTTGCAGCGTCTGCAGCTGCCGGCCAGTGCCCTGCTGCTGATCGTTGGGGCGCTGCTGATGCGGCCCCACGGCGACCTGTTCGACGCCGCCCAGATCTTGCCGTTCTGGCGGGCGGCCGCGGTGATGGGGCTGGGTTTCGCCCTGTCCTGGTCGCTGCCCGCCATCCCCCGCGCCCTGTTCTGGGCCGTGGCGGTGCTCACACGCCTGCTGCTGCTGGCCATGGAGCCCGGCGACGACATCTGGCGGTACCTCTGGGAGGGAGGCATCCAGCTGCACGGGTTCAATCCCTACCGGCTGCCACCGGACGCCGCGGTGCTGGAGGGGTTGCGCACAGCCTGGTGGTCGCTGATCAACCACCCCGACACCACCGCCATCTACCCGCCCCTGGCGCAGCTGCTGTTCCGGCTGCATGCCGCCGTGGCCCAGCAGGTGCTGCTGTTCAAGCTGTCGTTCACGGCCGCCGACCTGGCGATCTGCGCGTTGTTGGCGGCCCGCTTCGGAGCGGCACCCGCGGCGCTCTACGCCTGGAATCCGCTGGTGATCTACGGCATCAGCGGTGGCGGGCACTACGACAGCTGGTTCCTGCTGCCGCTGGTGGCCGCCTGGCTGCTGGCCGAGCGGGATCCCCCGCCCCAGGGTCCCCGCCCCCAGGCCTGGGTTGATCTGTTGCTGGGGCTGAGCGTGGCCCTGAAGTGGATCTCCCTGCCGCTGCTGCTGCAGCGGGCCTGGAGCCGCTGGCGCCAGTTCCGGCGCCCCGCACCGGTGCTCAGCACGATGCTGCTGGGGTTGGCGCCGTTGCTGCTGGGGGCCTCCCTGTTCTGCGGTCTGCGCAGCTGCCCGCTGCTGCCCACCGGTTCCACCTTCATCCGCCACGGCCGCAGCGCCGAGTGGCTGCCGCATTGGATCGCCCAGCTCTGGCCCTGGACCCTGCAGACCAATGCCGTGCACGGGCTGCTGCTGCTCCTGGCGCTGGTGCTGCTGCTGGCCACAACCGCCCGGCTGGGCGTCTTCGCCTGGCGCTGGCTGCTGGCCCTGCTGCTGCTTTCGCCGGTGGTGCACGCCTGGTATTTCATCTGGCTGATGCCCTTCGCCGTGCCCAGCCAGAACTGGGGGGCAAGGCTGGTGAGCCTCTCTGCGTTTGTGTATTTCGTGCTGCCCTCGCGGTTGCCGGACTGGCAACTCACCACCCCCGAGCGGCTGCTGCTGTGGCTGCCCCTGCTGCTGGGGCTGCTGCTCAGCGCCCGCGGCCGAACCGAATCGCCCCTTCGCGGGTAAAGCTCTGGTGCATCCCCGCCCTGCCATGGTTCCCGTCCGTTCCCGCACCCCGCTGCTCCTGGTCTGCAGCCTGGTGCTGATCACCGCCACGGGCTGCGGCCGCGGGCCGGCCACGACGTTGATGGCTGGCGACGCCCGCCGCCCTTCGCTGGCGGCCGTGGCCCCCCAGCCCCCCCTCGATCCAGCCCCATTGAGCGCGGTGCTGCAGAAGGTGGTCGATGGGCGGGGCCTGGTGGATTACACCGCCCTGCAGCGGGATCCGGCCCAGCTCGATCGCTACATCAAGGCGCTGGGCGCCCTGGCCCCCGAGCGCTTCGCCTCCTGGTCCGAGGCCGAGCAGATCGCCCTGCTGATCAACGCTTACAACGCCTTCACCCTGCGCGCGATCATCGACAACGATCCGATCCGGCCCAGCATCAAGGCGATTCCCGGCGTGTGGAAGTTCCGCCGCCACCAGCTCATGGGCCGTGGCCTCACCCTCGATGCGATCGAGCACGAGATCCTGCGGCGCGAGTACAACGAGCCACGCATCCACGCGGCCCTGGTGTGTGCCGCCATCAGCTGCCCGCCGCTGCGGCAGGAAGCCTTCACGGGCCCGGCCCTCGACCGGCAGCTGGAGGATCAGACGAACCGCTGGCTGGCCAGCCCCGTGGGCCTGAAGATCGACCGGGCCGCCGGAACGGTGCAGATCTCCCAGATCTTTCAGTGGTTCGCCGAGGACTGGCAGCGCGCCGATCCCACCGCCGCCGCCGTGCCGGGCCACCGGAAGCAGAGTGCCGTTCTGCGCTTCATCGCCCGCCACCGCCCCGCCGAGGAGCCTGGGCTGATCCTGGCTGGCGACTACCGCCTCAGCCACCTCCCCTACAACTGGGACCTCAACCGCCAGGGCCCCTGAGCGGCCCAGGGGACTTCAGCTCAGGGGGCTTCAGCTGAGGGCACCTCCGCAGCTGGAGCCGGCACCGGCGGTGCAGCCGAAGCAGTGCTCGGCCACGGCGATCCGCTCCCCTTCAGGGTCCTGCTCCAGCAGCTGACGCAGGTGGGCCCGGGGGCGGCCGCTGCCGGCCGGGAGGCCGAGCATCTGGTTGAAGTCACAGTCGTAGAGGAATCCCTGCCAGTCGACGCTGAGCGTGGTGCGGCACATCACCTGGGCCAGGTTGGCAGGGTTGTGGTGCTGGCGCAGCTGCGCCATGTAGCTCTCCAATTGCCCCTGCTGGCGCAGCACCGCCGCAAAGCGCTGGATGGGCATGTTGGTGATCGTGAACAGCCGGTTGAAACGGAGGCCGAAGCGATCGGCCAGCTCCCGCCGGTAGTCGGCCTCCAGGGCGGCCTGGGGCGGGGGCAGGTTCGGTCCCTGGGGGTTGTACACCAGATCCAGCTCCAGGCCTGAGCTGGGGTCGCCGTAGCCGAGGGCGTTGAGCTGGCGCAGGCCCGAGAGGCTGCGCGCGAACACCCCATCACCGCGCTGCCGGTCGACGTTGTCGGCGCTGTAGCAGGGCAGCGAGGCCACCACCTTCACCTGCTCGTGCGCCAGGAAGGAGGCGAGGTCCTCCTGGCCGGGCTCACTGAGGATCGTGAGGTTGCAGCGGTCGATCACCGAGGCCCCCAGGGCGCGGGCCTGGCGCACCAGCGCGCGGAATTCCGGGTGCAGCTCCGGCGCGCCACCGGTGAGATCCAGGCTGGTGAGGCCCCGCGCCCGCAGCACCGCCGGCACCAGGGCGATGGTCTGTGGATCCATCATCTCGGTGCGGCTGGGGCCGGCGTTCACATGGCAGTGGCTGCAGCTCTGGTTGCAGCGGTAGCCCAGGTTCACCTGCAGGGTGTCGAGCCGGCCGCGGCGCAGGGCCGGGAACGGTGGGGCCAGGGTGGTGGTGGGGCCGTTCAGATCGGCAACGCCCATGGAGGAAGGGGAGGGATACCGGAGGTACCGGCAGGGCGGCGAATCGGATGGACCGGGCGGCCGGGCGGATCAGGTGGGCTGAGCCGCGGCCTCCGACTGACCACCGATCACAAGCCGCAGCAGAACCGGGGCCAGGAAGGTGGTGCCGATCACCATCAACAGGATGGCGGCCTCGAGGGCCGGGGTGAGGATGCCCGCCTGGGTGCCCAGACCCAGGAAGATCAGACCGACTTCACCGCGGGGCATCATTCCCAGCCCCACCACCAGACGGTTGGTGGGGTCCTTGCTGGTGTAGGTCCAGCCCGCCGCCACCTTGCCCACCACGGCGACCACCAGCAGGAACAGGGCGACCACCAGGCCTGCGCGGTTGGCGGGATCGAAGGGATTCAGCACCGACAGGTCCATGCCGGTGCCGATCAGCACGAAGAACACCGTGGCGAACAGGGCCACCAGGGGCTTGACCGCACTTTCGATGTCGTGGGTGTGCTTGGAGGCGCTCAGGATCAGGCCGGCGGCGAAGGCCCCCAGGGCCGCTTCCAGTCCGATCGCCTGGGCGGCGAAGCAGCAGAGGGTGAGCACCACGAAGCTGGCCACCGCCACATCACCGGGGGCCTTGAGGTGATCCACCACCCAGTCGAAGGCCGGCGCGGCGAAACGGCTGAGCACCAGCGCGACGGCCACGAAAATCACCGCCGCGGTGCAGAGCTTCAGGATCGGGCCCAGGGTGAAGGACCCGCCACCGGCCAGGGAGACCACCACCGCCAGGATGACGATGCCGAGGATGTCGTCGAGCACGGCGGCGCCGATGACGATCTGCCCCTCCTTGCGCTTCAGCCACTGGAGTTCACCGAACACGCTGGCCGTGATGCCGATCGAGGTGGCCGTCATGGCGGCGCCGGCGAAGACGGCCGGGATGAACGGCACGTGGAAGAGGTAGTAGAGGCCGGCGGTGCCGAGGGCGAAGGGCAACACCACCCCGGTGAAGGCCACGGTGCCGGCCTGGATCCCCACGGCGACGAGCTCATCGAGCTCGCTCTCGAGGCCCGTGAGGAAGAGCAGGGAGAACAGGCCGATCTCGGCCACCACCTGGAGGCTGGAAAAGGTCTCGCTGTAGAGCGAAGTGACGGCTTCCGGCGACATCCCGCCCAGGGAGCTCAGCAGCCCGAGGACCGCACCGCTCAACTGGACCTGGGCCTCGGGGGGGACCACCAGATGCAGGCCGGAGGCACCGATGATCACCCCGGCCACCAGTTCGCCCAGGATGGTGGGGAGCTGCAGGCGCACCATCAGCTCCGCCATGAAGCGGGCTGCCACGAAAATCACCAGAAATCGACCAACCCCGATCAGGGTTTCCGTCACTTCAACCTGGTGGCTGCCGACTTCCATCAGCAGCGTGGGCATCAAATCCATTAGGTGGCGTCGGGGGTGGGAGCTGTTTTAGTAGGAAGGAGGCGCGACCGGTTGTCTTGAAGACACCGGAATCCAGAGGATCCCGTGATGGGTCCGATCAGCGGTCGTGATCGATACCGGTGACCGATACCGGTGACCGATCGGGAAGGAGAGGTGGAGCCCAGGGTTGAGCGGGCCGTGGAACCGGAGGTTACTGCGGCAGCCAGCCCCCTTGAGCAAGCCTGTCCCGCCCCGGCAGGAACGAAGGCAGCCAGGGGATCCCGGTGGATCAGAACTTGTGATCGCGCAGGGCTTCCACCTGATAGATGTAGGTGATGATCGAGAAGTCCGCGTAATACTTGGCTTCGATCTCACGGGTGATGGTATCGGCCAGCTCGCGGGTTCCGGTGAGCACTTCGATTTTGACATTGGCGAGGGTGTGGGACACGCTTGGTTCTCCCGTGGAGCGCACATTGCGGCTCCCTTCACCGCCGGCTGCATTGACGGTGTAACCGGTGGCGCCTGCTGCCTTGATGAGCTTGATGAGTTTCTTGGAGAGAATTTCCTCTGCCACGATGACCAGCTTCCAGATCTGTTGACTCATGGGTTTGGCCTCAAATTGTTGGTATGCGGAAAAGGATATTTAGGGGGAGAGTTTAACGGCCAAGGAGCACTTCTGCAATCCCGATGAACAGCGGGATGCAGATGGCGATCGCCACGGGAGTGCCGATGGCCGTGGAAGCACCGATGTAGGCCGAGGGATTCGCCGACGGGATCCCGGCACGAAGGGTGGGGGGACCAGAGATGTCCGAGCTGGACGCGGCGATCACCGCCAGAACGACCGCGCCACCGATGCTGAAGCCGGTGAGCTTGTGGATGATCAGGCCAAGACCGAAGGCCAGAAAACCATGCACGATGGGGGAGATGAAGGCGTAGATGGCAAACCACTGGGCAACCTTGCGCAGCTCGTTCATGCGCTGGGCGGCCTCCATTCCCATGATGATCATCAGAATGGCGAGGAAGCCGCGGAACAGGGGGTTGAAGAAGCTCTCGTAGACGGGCTCCGGCTTGGTGAGGATGCCAAGGGCCACGCCCAGGAGGAGTGACGTGACGGCCGAGCTCTGCACGCTTTCCTTGATGATCGGCCAGATCTCGACGTTCTCGGACGCATTGCCGGTCTTCTTGCTGAGGTAAACACTGGCCACCACGATGGCCGTCACCAGGGCCGGGATGTCCATGAAGGGATAGAGGGCCGCCGTCCAGGCCTCGTAGGGGATCTTGGCGGAATCCAGCTGCGGCAGCACCGCCGCCAGGGTGGAACCACTCACCGCACCGAACAGACCACCGGTGGCCAGGGCGTCGGTCACCTTGATGCCGGGCAGTTGTCCCAGGGTGTAACGAGCGATGAAGACGATGGCGATGCCGATCAGAACAGCCGCGAGCGCCGGGAGAAAGATTTCGGAGGGGTTGGAATTCCGAATGGCGATCCCGCCCGTCAGGCCGATCTTCATCAGCAGGAAGAAGCTGATGAACTTGTAGATGGAATCTGGAATGGCCAGCTGGCTGCCAAGGGCGGCGACGACGATCCCGCCGACCAGGAATCCGAGGGTCGGGGACTGAAGCTGCTGCAGGAAGAGAGGGACGAAGTCGGAGAGGAATGTCACGTTGAGAGTATGCAGCACCTGAATTTAACGAGTGGAAGGTAGCAGGTTTATGCGGCCGATACCTGAGTGATCAGAGCGATAAGGCATCGTTATCTCCACCTGTTCCGTTGTAGATAGGCGAGCTGCAAATCCGTATCATCAGTTGTGTTTTCTTTCCAGCTGATGTGCTCAGTTATGTCGTTAAAGATCATTGGCTGGTGCTGTTCATGGGCAGGCCTCGAGCGACGATTCCGCTTTGCATCCAGGGTTCCCAGGGTCGCCGGCTGGGTCGAGGGAAAGTGAAATCTCGGCTGCTCGGGTGCGTGCAGGCTGCGTTGTCAGAAGCCCAGTCGCGCCAGGCTTTCTGGGCGTGCGGAGGGAATGGCGGAGCCTTCGCAATGCGCCGACCGCGTTCCACGCATCTGAGCAGGAAAGGCTCTGCAGGTATCGCCGCAAGCCTGCACTTCTTCAGGGGCGATGCTGCGCGACCCAGGCCGGATGGGTTCTGATGCGGGCAGGCAGGAGCTTGCCGACAGGGAGGGCCGGCGGGCCCTGCCCAAGATTGCGATTCTCTTCGGCCGTGGTCCTGCCAGGCCGGGTGACACCCAGCGGTCCTGATTTACCCCTATGGTTGCGCCCACCACACCGGCAGGTAGCGATGGCAACCGTTTCGGCCCCTCCAGGCCCACCCCCTTTCCGTTTGCTGAATCACATCAGCACCCGGAACATCAAAGGTGACCTGTTCGGGGGGGTCACGGCCGCCGTGATCGCCCTGCCGATGGCCCTGGCCTTCGGTGTGGCCTCCGGGGCCGGGGCCGCTGCCGGGCTCTGGGGTGCGGTGCTGGTGGGCCTGTTCGCCGCCCTCTTCGGCGGCACCCCCACGCTGATCTCCGAGCCCACCGGGCCGATGACGGTGGTGATGACCGCCGTCATCGCCAGTTTCACCGCCCAGGATCCGGAGAACGGCCTGGCCATGGCCTTCACCGTGGTGATGCTGGCGGGGGTGTTCCAGATCCTCTTCGGGATGCTCAAGCTGGGCCGCTACGTCACCCAGATGCCCTACACGGTGATCTCGGGCTTCATGAGTGGCATCGGCATCATCCTGATGGTGCTGCAGCTCGGTCCGTTCCTCGGCCAGGCCATCCCCAAGGGCGGCGTGATGGGCACCCTCACCAACCTGCCCCAGCTGCTGGCCGGCGCCCGCTCCGCTGAGGTCACCCTGGCCCTGGTGACGCTGGCGATCCTCTGGTTCACCCCTGGCAAGGTGAAGAAGGTGGTTCCGCCCCAGCTGATCGCCCTGGTGCTGGGCACCATCCTCTCCCTCACCCTGCTCACCGGGGGCGGCGGCGGGGCGGAAGCCGCTGGTGAGGGCATCCGCCGCATCGGCGAGATCGCCTCCGGTTTCCCGAGCCTGCATCTGCCCCACTTCGCGCTGCCCCAGCTCCGCGTGATGCTGATCGACGCCGCCGTGCTCGGCATGCTCGGTTGCATCGACGCCCTGCTCACCGCCGTGATCGCCGACAGCATCACCCGCACCGAGCACGACCCCAACAAGGAACTGATCGGCCAGGGCCTGGGCAACCTGGCTTCCGGCCTGTTCGGCGGCATCGCCGGCGCCGGCGCCACCATGGGCACCGTCGTCAATATCCAGGCGGGGGGCCGCAGTGCCCTCTCCGGCATCAGCCGCGCCCTGATCCTGATGCTGGTGATCCTGGCCGGCAGCCGCCTGGCGGCCCAGATTCCCCAGGCCGTGCTGGCCGGCATCGCCCTGAAGGTGGGCTTCGACATCGTCGACTGGGGGTTCCTCAAGCGCGCCCACCGCATCTCGCTCACCGGCGCGCTGATCATGTACCTGGTCATCGGCCTCACCGTGCTGGTGGATCTGATCGCGGCGGTGGGCATCGGCGTGTTCATCGCCAACATCCTCACGATCGACAAGATGAGCGCTCTGCAGAGCAAGTCGGTCAAGTCGGTCTCAACCGGCGACGGCGATCTGCTGCTCAACCCCGAGGAGAAGACCCTGCTGGACCAGGGCAAGGGGGAGGTGCTGCTGTTCCAGCTCACCGGCGCCATGATCTTCGGCGTCGCCAAGGCGATCGGCCGCGAGCACAACGCCATCGGCGTCTGCAAGGCGGTGGTGTTCGACCTCACCGAGGTGTCCCACCTCGGGGTGACGGCGGCCCTGGCGGTGGAGCTGGCCGTCGAGGAGGCGATCGAGAAGGGCCGCCAGGTGTTCGTGGTCGGGGCCAGCGGCACCACCCGTCAGCGCCTTGAGAAGCTTGGTCTGTACGCCAAGCTTCCGCCGGAGCGCACCAGCCTCAGCCGCCACGACGCCCTGCAGCAGGCGGTGGCTGGCCTGGCCTGATCACCGGGCCGGTGCCATCACCAAAGATGGTGATGGTTGTCCCCGCCCGCGATGTCCGGTTCCCGGCCGCTTTCCGCTTCTGATGCCGATGGGGCGAGCCTGGAGGCCCTCAGTGAGTTGGTGGCGGTCGTGGCCCGGCTGCGGGATCCGGAGGGTGGCTGCCCCTGGGACCTGGCCCAGACCCACAGCTCCCTGATTCCCTACGTGCTGGAGGAGGCCCACGAAGTGGCCGATGCGATCCGCCAGGGGGATGACGGCCATCTGGCGGAGGAACTGGGCGACCTGCTGCTTCAGGTGGTGCTGCACGCCCGCATCGCCAGCGAAACCGGCCGCTTCGATCTGGCCGCCGTTGCCCGTGGCCTCGTCGACAAGCTGGTGCGCCGCCACCCGCATGTGTTCGACCCGGCGGCCGAGCGGGCCGCCGACCCCGAGGCCGTGCGCCGCAGCTGGGAGGCGATCAAGGCCGCCGAGCGCGAGCTGCGCGAGCCGGCCGCCGCCAACTCTGGGCCGGAGGCGAAGGCCGCCAGCCCCCTCAGCGACCGGCTGGCGCGGAAGGTACGCGGCCAGCCGGCCCTGGCCGGCGCCATGACCATCTCCCGCAAGGCCGCCGCCGCCGGCTTCGAGTGGGACGCCATGGAGGCGGTGTGGGCCAAGGTGCAGGAGGAGATGGACGAACTGCGGGAGGCCGTGGCCCGTGGCGACAGGGCCCATGCCCAGGAGGAACTGGGCGACGTGCTGTTCACCCTGGTGAACGTGGCCCGCTGGTGCGGCCTCGACCCCGAGGAGGGCCTGGCCGGCACCAACGGCCGCTTCCTGGATCGCTTCTCCCGGGTGGAGGCCGCCCTCGGCGGTGATCTCGGCGGCCGCGGCATCGCGGAGCTGGAGGTCCACTGGCAGGCCGCCAAGGCCCGGATCCGCGCCGAGCAGGGCGGGCCGGACTTCGGCGACTGAATCTCCCGGCCTCAGCCCTCCTCAGGTCCGCTCCGCTGCCGGCGGGCGCTCTTGATCGAACTTCGCTGCCGCTTGGCCTTCAGCCGGCGCTCCACCGATCCCCGCGTCGGACGGGTGCCCCGCCGCGGCGCCGCCGGCGGGGCGCAGGCCTCCCGCAGCAGGGCCACCAGCCGCCGCTGGGCCGCCTGACGGTTCTGCCACTGGGAGCGGTGCTCCGCCGCCACGATCACCAGGCCGGCCGGGGTGAGCCGTGCGGCCAGCCGCCGCAGGGCCCGCTCCCGCAGCGACGGCGGCAGGGCGCTGCTGCTGGCCAGGTCGTAGACCAGCTCCACCCGGGAGTCGGTGGTGTTGACCCCCTGGCCCCCGGGCCCGGAGGCACGCGAGAACCGCCAGCCCAGCTCGGCGGCCGGGATCACCAGGCCGTTGCCCAGGGACAGATCACTGGTCACACCAGGCTCACTTCGCCGCTGGCGATATCGAAGTAGGCCGCCTGGATGCGCAGCCGCCCGTCGGCCACCGCTTCGCCCAGCAGGGCACTGCGCCGGGGCAGCTCGGCGGCGGCGGCGGCGGCGTTGGTGCGCACCGCCTGGGCCAGGTCCGCACCGGGCCGCAGCGTGGCCCGGATCGGCGCCACCAGATCCTCCAGCAGGGGTGTGAGCGGCGCGCTGGCCATGGCGGCGGTGACCGCACCGCAGCCGCTGTGGCCCATCACCAGAATCAGGGGCATCGCCAGTTCCGCCACGGCGTACTCCAGCGAAGCGATGCCTTCGGCGAAGGCCGTGTTGCCCGCACTGCGCACCTCGAACAGCTCCCCGGCGCCGCAGGCGAAGATCCACTCGGGCGCCACCCGCGAATCGGCGCAGCACAGCACCGAGGCCCAGGGCCGCTGACCGTCGGCCAGGGCATCGGGCCGCACCTGGCAGTGGAGCGGCCAGGTTTCGTGCAGCAGGGTGGCCCGTCCCTGGGGATCCTCGCTGCGCTCGGCCGCCTGCCAGGCCTGGCAGAAGTCGCGGTTGCGGCGCAGCAGCTCCTGGAGCGGGTCGCCGCTGGGACGACACACCGAGAGCCGCTCCACCAGGGTGCCGTCCGTCTCCGCCGCCACCTCCCCGGCCGCCGCCACCTCCGCGGCCGCCGCCGCCCCGGGGCCCAGGGTGTCCAGGGCCACCCCGGCGCCCGCCAGAGCGAGGATCCTCATCAGGTGGCGTCGGGAATGTGCCATGGCGCCGTGACAAGGGGTCCTGCCGAAGGTTTAGCTGGAAAGCCACGAGCCAACCGCATGGGTCCGCAACAGCCACCGGCCGCTTCCCCCCCCGCAGCGGGCTGGGTGGACGAGCAGCTGGACGGGGTGCGCTACGGCCTGGCCGCCACGGTGGTGGAGGAGTGCACCAGCCCCTACCAGCGCATCACGATCATCGACAGCCAGGCCTATGGCAAAGGCCTGCTGCTCGACGGCTGCTGGATGACGGCGGAGCGGCAGGAGCGGCACTACCACGAACCGCTGGTGCATCCGGCCCTCTGCGCCGCAGCGTCGATCGAGCGGGTGCTGGTGATCGGTGGCGGTGACGGCGGCACCGCCCGGGAGTGCCTGCGCCATCCCGGCGTCGCCCATCTCGATATGGTGGAGATCGACGGGCTGGTGGTGGAGCTCTCCCGCCAGCACCTGCCGAGCCTCGGCGGCGACGCCTGGAGCGACCCCCGCTTCCACCTCACCGTGGGCGACGGCATCGCCTGGGCCGCTTCTGCCCCTGACGCCAGCTACGACGTGGTGCTGGTGGACGGCTCCGATCCCGCCGGACCGGCCGAGGGGCTGTTCAACCGCAGCTTCTTCCAGCACTGCCGCCGCCTGCTCCGCCCCGGCGGTGTGTTCGCCACCCAGAGCGAATCCCCCGAGGCCTTCCGCCAGGTGCACATCGACACCGTGCGGCTGCTGCGCCAGGTGTTCGGCCATGCCGATCCGCTGTACGGCTGGGTGCCCATGTATCCCAGCGGCTGGTGGAGCTGGACCTTCGCCTGCCCCGACGGCCCCCGCTACCGGGAGCCGCTGCCGGAGCGCGCCGCGGCGGTGGCGCCGGGCTGCAGCATCTGGTCGCCCCGCTGGCAGCGGGGTGCTTTCGAGGCGGTTCCCGCCTTCGTGGAGCGCCAGCTGGCCGACGCCAAGGCCCAGCCATGAGCCTGGAGCTGTTCGATACCGAAGGGGCGATCTACATGGGGGCCCGCCGCGAGCCGGACGGCTGCGCCGTGGGGTTGTTCGGCGTGCCCTACGACGGCACCACCTCCTTCCGCCCGGGGGCCCGCTTCGGTCCGGCGGCGATCCGGGAGGTGAGCAGCGGCCTGGAGAGCTACGACCCCCAGCTCGATCTGGATCTCGAGGACCTGGCCTTCGCCGACCTCGGGGCCGTGGCGATCCCCTTCGGTGCCCCCGAGCCGGTGGTGGCGGCGGTACGCCGGGCCACCGAGGCGCTGCTCGACCTGGGCCTGGCGCCCCTGATGCTGGGGGGCGAGCACTCGATCAGCAGCGGGGCGGTGGCGGCGGTGGCGCAGCGCTTCCCCGATCTGGTCCTGGTGCAGCTCGATGCCCACGCCGACCTGCGCCAGATCTGGCTCGGTGCGCGGCACAGCCACGCCTGCGCCATGCGCCGCTGCCTGGAGGTGCTGCCCAGCGGCGAGCTGCGCCAGATCGCCATCCGCAGCGGCACCCGCGAGGAGTTCCAGGAGTTGCACGCCAGCGGCCGGCTGGTGCCGATCGAGGCGATGGCCGCGGCGCTGGCCCCCCTGCGGGGCCGGCCCACATACCTCACCGTCGACCTCGACTGGTTCGATCCGGCCGTGCTGCCGGGCACGGGCACGCCGGAACCCGGCGGTTTCCACTGGCCTCAGTTCGCCGAGCTGGTGGAAGAACTGCGACACCACCAGCTGGTGGCCGCCGATGTGGTGGAACTGGCCCCCCAGCTCGACCCCAGCGGCGTCAGCGCGGTGCTGGCCGCCAAGGTGACCCGGAGTCTGCTGCTGCTGCTCGGCGCTCAGTAGCAGCAGGTGCCGCTGGCGCGTTGCTCCCGCAGGCGGGTGTGTTGCTGGCCGATGAGCTGCACGGCCAGGGTGGGGTGGTTGTGCAGCAGGTTGAGGAAGCGGAGGCGATCCAGACGCAGCACCTCGACGGGCGTTCGTGCGAAGGCGTCGCTGCGGTGGCTCAGCTCGCGCCAGGTGATGTCCTGGTAGCTGAACAGTTCCCCGGGGCGGTAGCAGGTTTTCTCTCCCTGCTCGCCCACCAGCTCGACGATGCCGCGACGGACGGCATAGATGGCATTGGCGCTGGCGCCGCGGCAGAAGACGTGGGCCCCCGTGGGGAGGGTGAAGGTTTCACAATCCACATGAACGGCCATCAGCTCGAGGGGTGATGGTGATGGGGATGTGGCAGTTCTGATCAATTCAGGGGACCTCCGTGGTGTGGGTCGAAGCGGTTCTGCCTTCCTAGGGCGAAACGGGGCGTTCCGCTACCGGAAGCCGGGCTGGATCGGCAGCAAAAAGGCGAAACGGAATCATCCGTCACGCTTTTGCACTTGTGCTTGGAATTCAGGATAGGCCGGTGGCCAGGCTCAGCTGCTGACTCCCCACCGGCCCGATGGCCGGCCTCGGCAGGCCTTCGGGGGCCACCACCGGCAGGCGCGGGGGTCTTGCCGTCCAGTGATGGCACCAGAGGTCGGCGACCAGCTCGGCATGGATGGACAGCTGACGCAGCTGGCACCATCCCATCTGCATCCCCACGGGCGGGGTGCAGTGACGGCAGCTGCGGCAGTTGGGACGGTTGCCCATCCTCTTGACCCATCGGGTGACTCAAGGTACGCATTTCCACGCCGGTGTCATAGGGGTGGAAGCCGAATCACAGGCTTTCTTCGGTATTGGAGCCGACAGCGCCGCCCCGGGTCGCTGCCTATCCCCTCCATAGGATCGCCCCACCGTGCACCGGCGTTCCCTTGGCCGGCCGGCCGCTCTCCATGGATTCCACCCCCCTGCGCCGAACGCCTCTGGATGCCGCGGCCATCGCCGCGGGGGCCCGCATGGTGCCCTTCGCCGGCTGGCAGATGGCGATCCAGTTCGCCGGCCTGGTGCAGGAGCACAACGCCGTGCGCCAGCACTGCGGTGTCTTCGACATCTCCCACATGGGGGTGCTCACCCTGCGGGGGGAAGGCACCAAGGATGCCCTGCAGCGGCTGGTGCCCACCGACCTGTTCCGCATCGGCCCCGGTGAGGCCTGCTACACGGTGCTGCTCAACGAGGCCGGTGGCATCCTTGACGACCTGATCGTCTACGACCGGGGCCGGGTGGACGGCCCCGAGGGGGTGCGGGATGAGCTGGTGCTGGTGATCAACGCCGCCTGCGCCGAGGCCGACACCGCCTGGATCAACCGCCAGCTGGAACCCGAGGGGATCGTCATCAGCGACCGCAAGGGCGATGGGGTGCTCCTGGCCCTGCAGGGGCCGGAGGCGCCCGCCCGCCTCGAGGCCCTCACGGGCACCAGCCTGGCGGGACTGCCCCGCTTCGGCCACCGGGAGCTGAGCATCGATGGCGCGCCGGTGTTCGTGGGTCGCACGGGCTACACCGGTGAGGACGGCTTCGAGCTGCTGCTGGGCCGGGAGGCCGGCCTGGCGCTCTGGCAGCGGCTGCTGGCAGGCGGCGTCACCCCCTGCGGGCTCGGGGCCCGCGACACCCTGCGGCTGGAGGCGGCGATGCACCTCTACGGCAACGAGATGGATGCGGCCACCAGCCCCCTGGAGGCGGGGCTGGGCTGGCTGGTGCACCTGGAGATGCCCGCCGACTTCATCGGCCGCGCCGCCCTTGAGCGCCAGACCGCCGAGGGGGTGGGCCGGAAGCTGGTGGGGCTGAAGCTGCAGGGTCGTGCCATCGCCCGCCACGGCTATCCGGTGCTGCAGGACGGCGTGCCGGTGGGTGAGGTCACCAGCGGCACCTGGTCCCCCACCCTGGGGGAGGCGGTGGCCCTGGCCTACGTGCCCGCGGCGGCGGCGAAGCCCGGCACCGAGCTGGCGGTGGAGATCCGCGGCCGGGCCGAGCCGGCGCTGGTGGTCAGGCGGCCCTTCTACCGGCGCGGCTGAGGGCGCCCGGCCCCTTGCCCGGTGATCCCTGGGCAGGCGGCCGGCGCCCTGTGGGAAACTCGCGGATTGATGTGTTCTTCCCCATGCGCAGCCACGGGTGCGGCGATCTGCGCAACGACGCCATCGGCCAGCAGGTCCAGCTGTGCGGCTGGGTCGACCGCCGCCGCGACCACGGCGGGGTGATCTTCATCGACCTGCGCGACCTCAGCGGCACCGTGCAGATCACGGTGGATCCCGACCTGGCCCCCGCCGCCTTCGCCGTGGCCGAGCGGCTGCGCAACGAGACCGTGCTGCGGGTGGAGGGCAAGGTGCGGGCCCGGCCGGCCGAGTCCCTCAACGAGCGCCTGGCCACCGGTGCGATCGAGGTGCTGGCCGCCGGCATCACGGTGCTCAACGAGGTGCGCGGCAACCTGCCCTTCCCGGTGTCGGTGCACGACGAGGAGAACACCCGCGAGGAGCTGCGCCTGCGCCACCGCTACCTCGACCTGCGCCGCGAGCGCATGGGCCGCAACCTGCGCCTGCGCCACGCCACCGTGAAGGCCGCCCGCGGCTATCTGGAGGGGGAGGGCTTCATCGAGGTGGAGACCCCGGTGCTCACCCGCTCCACCCCCGAGGGCGCCCGCGACTACCTGGTGCCCTCGCGGGTCTGCGGCGGCGAGTGGTTCGCCCTGCCCCAGTCGCCCCAGCTGTTCAAGCAGCTGCTGATGGTGGGGGGCATCGAGCGGTACTACCAGGTGGCCCGCTGCTTCCGCGACGAGGACCTGCGGGCCGACCGCCAGCCGGAGTTCACCCAGCTGGATATGGAGATGAGCTTCATGGACCAGGAGCAGATCCTGGCGCTCAACGAGGGCCTGATCGCCGCCATCTGGAAGCAGGTGAAGGGCATCGAGCTGCCGCGGCCTTTTCCCCGCCTCACCTGGCACGAGGCCATGGCGCGCTACGGCACCGACCGGCCCGACACCCGCTACGGCATGGAGCTCACCGACGTGAGCGACCTGGTGGCCGGCATGGGCTTCAAGGTGTTCTCCGGCGCGGTGGCGGCCGGTGGTTCGGTGAAGTGCATCGCTGTGGCCGGCGGCAACGAGGCCGTCAGCAACGTGCGCATCAAGCCCGGTGGTGATGTGTTCAGCGAGGCCCAGAAGGCGGGCGCCGGTGGCCTGGCCTTCATCCGGGTGCGGGCCGGCGGCGAGATCGACACGATCGGCGCCATCAAGGACAACCTCACGGCCGAGACGAAGGCGGAACTGCTGCAGCGCACCGGCGCCGGCGAAGGCACCCTGCTGCTGTTCGGCGCCGGCGACACCGCCACCGTCAACAAGGCCCTCGACCGGGTGCGCCAGTACCTGGCCCGCGAACTCGGCCTGGTGCCGGCCGAGCGGGACAACGACCAGTGGAACTTCCTCTGGGTGGTTGATTTCCCGATGTTCGCGTTCAACGCCGGCGAGAACCGCCTCGAAGCCCTGCACCACCCCTTCTGCGCCCCCAACGCCGAGGATCTGGGCAACGACCCCGGCCAGTGGGCGGCCACCCTGCCCACGGCCCGCGCCCAGGCCTACGACCTGGTGCTCAACGGCCTGGAGCTGGGCGGCGGTTCGCTGCGCATCCACGATGCGGCCCTGCAGCGCCAGGTGCTGCAGACCATCGGCCTGCCCCTGGAGGAGGCCGAGCGCCAGTTCGGCTTCCTGATGGAGGCCCTGGACATGGGCGCCCCGCCCCACGGCGGCATCGCCTTCGGCATGGACCGGCTGGTGATGCTGCTGGCGGGCGAGGAGTCGATCCGCGACACGATCGCCTTCCCGAAAACCCAGCAGGCCCGCTGCCTGATGACCCAGGCTCCGGCGGATGTGGCGCCGAAGCAGCTGGAGGAGCTGCACGTGGCCAGCACCTGGGAGGAGGGGGGGGACGGCTGAGCCCGAACCCCCTGCATGCAACGCCTCCTCCAGTTCCCCGCCGCCGAGCCCCGCGCCCTCTGGATCGCCCTGGTGCGGGAGGCCGGTCTGCGGCAGGTCGGCACGCAGGTGGGGCTCACCCTGATCGTCAGCCTGCTGGATGTGGGAGGTCTGGGGGTGGCGATCCGGCTGCTGCTCGCCCAACCGGGCGGTATCGCCATGTCGCTGCAGGTCTCGCTGCCGATCCTGTTCGCTCTGGTGGTGGGGCGCTCGGCGCTCCAGGGCCTGGCCAGCGTGCGGCGGGAACAGCTGCAGAACGGCTTCAGCGATCGGCTGCGGCACGACCTGCTGGCCCTGGTGCTGGCGGCGCCGGCGAACCAGGTGCAGACCGTGGGACGGGGGGACCTGCTCGGTCTGCTGGTCAGTGACATCAGCCGCAGCACCCTGGCCCTCGATCAGGGGGTGCGCGCCCTGCAGAACCTGATGGCCCTGTGCATCTACGGCCTGGGGGTGCTGGTGGTGGCGCGCAGCGCCGCCTTGCCCCTGGTGCTCGGCCTGGGCGCCGCGGCCACGGCGGCCCTGCTGCGCCGATCGGGCGCCTGGCAGCTGGGACGCCTCCAGACCCAGCTCAATGGCGCCATCCAGCGCACCGTGGGCGATGGCCTGCACGGCCTCAAGGCGGTGCGGGCGGCCGGCGCCGAGCCCTGGCTGCTCGACCGCTTCGCCCTGGAGACCATGCAGGTGCGCCAGGTGCTGCAGCGCACCGTGCGTCGGCAGGCCAGTTACACAGTGCTGCGCGATGGCCTGGCCCTGGCGGTGCTGGGTCTGTGGCTGTGGCTGGTGCGGAGCAGCCTCACCCCGGAGGCGGTGGCCACCACCCTGCTGCTGGTGTACCGGGCCGCCAGCTCGCTCGGCACGGTGATCAGCAACCTGCGCTACGGCCTCGGCGCCCTGCCCGGCTACGGGGAGCTCCGCCGGCTGCGCCAGCGACTGCGGCCTCCCGGGCCCGATCCGCACACCACCACCACCGGCCGGCCGGCGGAGGGCTCCGAGGGGCCGGCTCCTCAGCCGCTGCTGCGGGTCTGCTGGCACGACCCCCAGCTGACGGTGGACCTGGCGCGGGGGAGGCTGACCGCAGTGGCCGGACCCTCCGGCAGCGGCAAGACCACCCTGCTGGATGGATTCGCCGGCCTGCTGGGGGAGGAGAGATCCTGCTGGGAGCTGCATGGGCCGGCGGGCGCCAGCGTCTGGAAGGGCCGCGCCGGTGCCCGGCGCTGGCGGCAGCTGGTGGCCTACGCGCCCCAGGATCCGGTGCTGTTCGAGGGCAGCCTGCGGGACAACCTGTTGCTGCAGCGCAGCGGCTCCGGTCAGTGGACCGACGCTGCCCTGCGGGTGTGGCTGGAGCGGCTGGATCTGGTTCACCTCCTGGCACGCCCGGAGGGTCTCGATGGCCGGCTGCATCTCTCGCTCGACTGTTTCTCCGGTGGTGAGATCCGCCGGCTGGTGCTGCTGCGCACCTGGCTGATCGATCGACCGGTGGAGGTGCTCGACGAACCCACCGCCTCCCTGGATCCGGGCAGCGCCACCCTGGTGCGTCAGATCATCCGGGAGCGCTGCCGGGACCATCTGGTGCTGGTGGCCAGCCATGACAGGGAGCTGCTGGCCGCGGCGGACCAGACGATCCGACGCAGCCTGTGCGACCGCGACCAGGCCCGGGCCCTGCACGACTAGGGGCGCAGCCGCTCCTGGACCCGGCCCAGACGGGAGGCGAGGGCAGCGGCCAGGCTGCGGTCCTCGCCGGAGCAGGGATCGTTGAACGCCGCCGGTGGCAGCGCATAGGCCGCGGCGCTGCGCAGCCAGTCCTGGGGGGAGCGGCTGAGGGCCACCCGCTGGTACCAGAGATCCCAGGCGCGGTTCAGCCGCCACGGCCCCCGCTGATGCAGGAACAGGGGTTCCCGCTGGGCCTTTCTCGCCACGTCCACGGCCCAGCGCTGCCGTCGCGACAGCCGGGTGGGATCGCCCGGACCCGGCAGACGAACCTCCAGCAGCGTGACGGCCACGGCCCAGGCCAGGGCCACCGCCGGCCGCTTGCACAGATCCTGCTGCAGCGCCTCGCCCCGCAGCCGCATCAGCCGCACCAGATCCACCAGGGCTCGCAGCTCCCCCCAGCGATCATCCAGCGCGTGGGCGGCCAGATGCTCAAGGGCATGGGCCAGGCTGAGGGTGGGAACGGGCCGGCCCTGGATCGGGATCGCCAGCCGATCGCGCCAGGCGGCCTCGAATCCCGGCCGATCCCGCCGCACGTTGGTGAGGGCCCAGTGGAGATCCACCACCAGCGGCCCCCGGGCCAGCGGCAGCTCCTTCATCGCCCAGCGGGCGTAGCGCCAGGCACGGCGCTGAAGCTGGCGTGGCGCATAACCCGGCAGCCGCCGGAAGCCTGCCCCCTCCAGCACCGCCAGGGCCCCGGCCACGGCCTCCGGATCCACCAGCAGATCCAGGTCGCCGCTGCCCCGGGCGCCCAGGTCGCCGCAGGTCTGGGCCGCCAGCAGGGGCCCCTTGAACACCAGCACCCGCACCCCCGCCGCCTCGAAGCGGGGGATCAGCTCCCGGGCCAGCCCCGCCAGTGCCAGGCCGCCGAGCCGCTGCAGCCCGGCGCGGCGCCGCAACTCCTCCACCACGGCGGCGGGAAACCCGAGGGCGGCGGCGTGGGGGCTGAGGCAGGGCTCGAGCCGGTGGCGGGCGACGGCCGCCAGCAGGGGCCCGGGCTCCAGGGCGGAACAATCGGGGGCGGCGGCGGCAGCATCACCCTGCTCAGCCGCCAGCATCCAGCCCAGAACACGGCGCAGAGCCACCAGCTCGGCCGGATCCCGGCCATAGGGTGTGCCCATGGGAATGCCCTCCGCCCCTGCCCATCATCGCGGGCGCTGGCACCGCTGGAGCCGGTTGAGCGCCCGGCAGCGGCGGCTGACGCTGCAGGCCTGGCTGCTGCTCCCCGCCGCCGGCGCCGCCGTGCGGATCGTGCCCCTGCGCCGGTTGCTGGCGCTGCTGGAGCTCCGCAGCACCGACGAACCCGGCCCCCTCCCCAGCCAGCGCACGCCAGCCGCCCCCGGCGACACCCTGAGCCGCGACATCGCCGCGGCGATCACCCGGGCGGCCGCCCAGCCGCCCGGTGGCAGCACCTGTCTGGCCCAGGCCCTGGTGGGCACTGTGCTGCTGCACCGGCACGGCCGACCGGCCGAGCTCACCCTGGCGGTGGCGAACCCCGGCGAAGGGCTGGCGGCCCATGCCTGGCTGGAGAGCGACGGAGCCCCGATCAGCGGCTTTCCCGTGCCTGCCACCTGGCAACCACTGGTACGGTTCCGCGGACGAGTGGAACCATCGTGATCGTTCCGATGGCCGGCCTGCTGCGCCGCCGCTCCTCCGCGCCGCTCCCTCCCCTGCCCCTGGAATCAGGCGCTGCGGAGCGGCAGGAACTGATCCGGCCGCACCTCCACTGGCGCGGAAGCCTCTCGCACCACGGCCCCTCCGGCACGGTGTGTCTCGGATCAGCCCGGATCGACAACCGCCGCGAGCTGCTGGAACTGCTGGAGCTGAACGTGGAGGCGTGGGGCGCCGAAACACCCCGGGAGGTGGCCTGCGACGACACCCACCTGATCCACCGGGCCTGGCTGCGCTGGGGCGAGGCCTGCTGCGAACGGATGTATGGCGACTGGGCCTTCGCGATCTGGAACGAGCAGGAGCGCTCCCTGTTCCTGGCCCGCGATCACATCGGCATCACCTCGCTCTACTACGTGCTCACCGACACGCTGCTGGCCTTCGCCACCGAGCAGTCGCTGCTGATCGATCTCCAGCTGCTGCCCTACGCGATCGACGAGCTCTATGTGGCCCAGGTGCTGGTGGCGTGGCAGGCGTACCACGGTGGGCAGAGCGTGCGACGCGGCATCCATCGGCTGCCGCCCGCCCATCGGCTCACGGTCACCCGGGAGCGGCACCGGCTGGAGCAGTACTGGTATCTGGAACGCACGCCACTGCTCCGCCTGCGCGACAGGCGCGACTACGTGGCCGGCTTCCTGGAGGTGTTCGATGAGGCGGTGCGCTGCCGCCTGCGGCGCGACCGGGGCGGGCTCGTAGGCAGCACCCTGAGCGGGGGCCTCGATTCCGGCTCGATCAGCGCCACCGCCGCCCGGATGCTGGCGGCCTCAGGGGAGGAGCTGCGGGCCTTCACCTCGGTGCCGATCGCCGACACCACCCCGTTCACCGGCGAGCGCTTCGGCGATGAGTGGCCCTTCGCTGCCGCCACCGCCGCCGCCGCCGGCATCCGCCACCACGAGCCCGTGGAGGCGGCCGATCTGGCGCCGATGGCGGCGATTCAGGCGCTCCTGGAGATCCACCGGGAACCCAGCCATGCCGCCGGCAATGCCTTCTGGATGCTCAGCCTCAACCGCCTGGCCCGGCAGGCGGGCTGTTCGGTGCTGCTGATCGGCCAGAGCGGCAATGCGGGACTCTCCTGGGCCGGCAGCCCGTGGTCCCAGCCGCTGGGGTACCAGTGGCAGCGGCTGGGACCACGGGAATGGCTGCGCCAGCGGGCCCTGCGCAGTGCTCCAGCTGCGCTTGTGCAGCGGTGGCGCCGCTGGCGCCTGCGGGAGTTCTGCTTCGACGGCTCCGCCCTGGCGCCCGCGGCGGCCGAACGGCTGCAGCTGAAGGAGCGGATGCTTGCGGACCCCGATCTTTTCCCCGCCCGCGACGCCCTGCAGGAGCGTTCCTGGCTGATGCCGGGCCGCTCCTTCGTGGGGGCGCTCCACGCCCAGATGGGTCGGGCCGCCGGCCTGGAGATCCGTGATCCGAGCGCGGATGCCCGGCTGCTGGCCTACACCTGGTCGGTGCCGGATCAGGTGTTCATCGATCCGGAGCGCGGCGAGGATCGCTGGCTGATCCGGGCCGCCATGCAGGGGCGGCTGCCCGATCGGGTGCGCTGCCAGCGACGCCTCGGCATCCAGGCGGGGGACCTGGCGGTGCGGCTGCGGCACGACGCCGCCGCGGTGGAAGCGTGCCTCGCCGCGCTGGAACGGTCGGACCAGGCCCGGGCCTTGGTCGACGTCGGCAAAGTCAGGGAATGCTGGCAGAAGGTTCAGCAATCCGACGACGTTCCATCCCTGCGGGTCAGCGGCTCTATCGTTCTGAGGGGGCTGATGGCGGTATTATTCATGCGATCATTCGGCCAGGCTCGGCTAATGTCCTGAGACGGCTTGCTTTTGTCTTCCACAGCTCGACTGATGAATACTTCCGCCAAGCCCATTCCAGCTGGATCCCCCGCCGTGCATCGGCGCAAGCTCGAATGGCGCCAGCCCTTGGTGAAGAGAATCTCTCTGGAGATCACGCTTGCGTCTGCTGGAAGCACTGGTGATGGAGTCGGAGGGGGTCCGAATCCTTGATAGAAAGATTCTTAATCCCGGCCTCAGACCTGAAAGTTGATATTCTCTGCTCCTTCCCAGTTTCTTCCAGCTGATTGCCTCCTACGTACTCACCGCCGCCTCTCCTGCGAGCTGCTCATCCGGGCCCCCTACCCAGGCCACTTTTTCCTTGATGCCGGCCCTCGGGTCGGCCGTTTTTTTGTGGAGGGGGGACACACCATTCACTTCGAGCCCGCCGCCGACCTGGATTCCGCCCGTGCCGAGTTCGTGCTCGCCCATCCCGTGCAGGCCGCCCTCCACCGCCATCGGGGCGATCTCGTTCTGCACGCCAACACCCTCCACTGGCGCTACGGATTGATCGCGATCTCCGGCAGTTCCGGTGCCGGTAAATCCACCACCGCCGCCGGCCTGATTCAGCGGGGCGCCATCCAGATCGCCGACGATCTCACCGTTCTCCGCGCCGGCGACCATGGCCAGTTGGTGGTCCGCCATGGTGCTCCCCAGCTCCATCTCACCCGTGTCGCCGCCGAGCGGCTCGGCCTGATCCACGGAGCCCGGCCCAGTCCTGTCCGCTCCGACAAGGTGGTCGTCCCCCTGGATGGCCCCACCGCCAGCCCGCTCCCCCACGCCGCCGCCGAGCCCGGGGGCTGGCCCGACCCCTCCGGACCCGGTCTGCGCGACCTGGTGCTGCTCGAACCGGGCGACGGCCCGGAGGTTGAGCTCAACCGCCTCCGCGGCGCCGACCTGTTCCTCGCCCTGCAGCACGGCCTCTACGGCCCCTTGAAACCCTGCGACACCCCCGCCAGCTTCCGTCTCCAGGCCCTGCTGGCCCGCAGCGTCAGGGTCTGGTCCCTTAAGCGGCCCCGGGAGCGGTGGTGCCTTGATGAGGTGCTCGACGCCCTCGAGCAGGCCCTGGCGGCGACCCCCGCACCCCTCGGCGAGGATCCTCCCGCCAGCGCTGAGCCCCGCCTGCCCCCAGCCCATGGATGACCACACCCTGATCTCGCGACGCGCCGACGTGATGGCCACCGACATCGATGACGCCACCGTGATCCTCAGCCTGCAGAGCAACTGCTACGTCAGCCTTGAGGCCATCGGCCAGCGGATCTGGGCCCTGCTGGAGCCCCCGATCAGCCTGGACTCCCTGCTGGAAGGGCTGCAGGAGGCGTTTGAGGGCGACCCCGGCGCCATCCGCCGGGATGTGGAACACTTCCTGGGCGAACTCGAAGCGGATGGCCTGGTGACCCTGCAGTCCACGGAACCACCGGCCTGACCCCCTCCGGCGGATCGCCCCCCATGCCTGCGACTCCCCTCGGCCCGCAAAGCCGGCTCGACCGGCTGGCCGGCCAGCTGGGGATCGCCATCGTGCTGGCCTCGATCCTGGGGGGGCTGTCCTTCCTGCTGCGCCACATCGGCCTGATCGATCCGGCCGGCTACGCCGCAGACCTCGCCCGTTTCTGCCACCCGCCGCTGCAGACCCTCTGGTTGCCGGCCTCGTGCCGTGCCTGGAGCTGGCTGGACGGGGCGGGCGGTGCCATCACGCGCCTCGACATGGCGAGGCTCTACCAGATCAGCCCGCCGGAGCTGCTGCTCAAGCTGCTGCGCCACGGCCTGATGGCGGGCCTGGTGCTGATCTCCGGCCTGGTGGTGTGGCGCCATCCTGCTCTGCGCCTGCCCCCCCGCCAGCTGCTGCTCTGGGTGCCGCTGCAGCTCTCGCTGGGGGTGGCCCTGTGGATCGGCCTGCAACGCGGCCCTTTGCCCGCCGTTCTGGCCGGCCTGCCTGGCCAGCTCTGGGTGCCCCTGGTGCCGCTCTGTGGCTGGCTGCTGCCGCGCCGGCGGCTGCAGCGGCTGGTGGATGCGGTGGCGGCGCTGCTGCTGCTGCACCTGCCGGTGCTGGTGCTGGAGGCCATGCGGGGCCTCCCCTTGCGCCATGCCACCCGGCTCTGGGGGGTGCCGCTGCCGGGGCGCCTGCCGGGCCTGATGGGCCAGCCCAACACCCTGGGGGTGGTTGTGGTGCTCGGCCTTGCGTTCTGCCTGGCCTTTTCCGCTCGGGCCTGGCACCGCCCCGTGCTGGTGGCGGCGGCGCTGCCCCAGCTGCTGCTGGCCCGCTCCGGTATGGGTCTGCTCGCCCTGGCCCTGCTGCTGCTGTGGCCCAGCCTGCAGCGCCAGTGGCAACGCCATCCCCGGCGGGCGCTGCTGCTGGCCCCGGTTCTGGCGGCCGCTCTGCTGCTGGTCCTGCCCCACCTGCTGGGACGGCCGGATCTGCTGGAGTCGATCAGCGGCCGCTGGGGCATGGTGGGTTCCGCCGTGCGCTCGGCCACCCCCTGGCAGCTGCTGCTCGGCCGAGGCCTCGGTAGTGGTGGCGTGGTGGTGTCGCGCTGGCAGGAGGTGAGCAGTGGCCTGCCGCCCCTGTTCTCCCCCCTGACGCTGCCCAGCGAGGCGGCGGCGGGCCCTGCGCTGTGGCCCACCGATTCGTTCTTTCTGCATCAGTTCATCGAGGCCGGCCTGCTGGGGCTGGCGGCCCTGCTGGGGCTGATCGCCGCGGCTCTGCGAAGGGATCGGGCCAGCCGGCCCTTTCTGCTGCTGGTCCTGCTGTGCGGGCTGAGCCTCAATCTGGGCGAGGTGTTTCCCCTCGGCCTGCTGCTGGCGGTGAGCCTGTGCCATGCCCTGGCGCCGGGCCATGGCTGATCCCCGCGCTGGCCACGCTGGCAGGACCATGGCCTGGGTCCTGGCCGCCCTGATGGCCGGAGTGGTGTACGTGCAGCCCCCAACCACCTGGATGCGCCGTGGGGTGGTGCATGTGGCACCCGATGGTTTCGATGGCTGGCCCGGCGCCGATCGGCGAAGCGCGGTGCGCACGATCCAGCGCGGCCTCGATCTGGCCCGTGCCGGCGAGTCCGTGCTCGTCTGGCCTGGGGTGTACCGCGAATCGCTGCGGCTGCGCCACGGCGGCCGGGCCGGCCGGCCCCTGATCCTGCGGGCGGCCGTTCCCGGCCAGGCCGTGATCTCCGGCACCGCCGACCCCAGCGTCAGCCGCCGCTGGAGCTGGCAGTCCGTGGGGCCCCGTCGCTACCGCACCCGCACCCCCTGGCGGATCGATGGACTGCGGGTCGACGGTGTGATGGCCTACCGGGCCCGACGGGCCAGCGACCTCGACGCCCTTTGCCGTCGTCCCGGGGCGATGCCGGCCTTCCAGATGCGGGGCGACCACCAGCTCGACATCTGTCTCCCCCAGGGCCGCCCTCCGCAGCAGCGGCGGCTGGAGGTGAACCGCCCCATGCCGGCGCGCCGCCGCTCCGGGGGCCATCAGGTGGCCCTGCTCTGGGTGGAGGCCCCCCATGTGGAAATCCGTGATCTGGTGTTCGATTTCCCCGTGATGGCCGCCATCCAGCTCTGGAACACCCACCACCTGCGCATCAGCGGCAACGCCTTCCATGGTGCCGATGTGGCGATCGACGGCAGCGCCGGTCTGCGCCAGCCCCACCAGCTCCTGATCGATCACAATGCCAGCGACTGCCGTCCCCTCTACCAGTGGCGCCAACGGGGCTGGCTGAGCTGGGCTGAGGTCTATCCCTACTCCAACTGCAGCCTCACCTGGATCCAGGGGCTTGACATCACCCTGCGCCACAACCTGATCAGCGAAGCCGGTGATGGCATCAAGCTCTCGCCCCTGGGGGGCCGCAACCGCATCGATGCCAATGTGATCGCCTTCACCACCGATGACGGCATCGAATTTGATGGTGCGGCCTCCCATCTGGAGGTGAGCCACAATCTCGTGGTGGGCACCTGGGCCAGCCTTGGCATCAGCCCGGTGAGCACCGGCCCGCTGCGCATTCACCACAATCTCTTCCTGCAGCAGCGCCAGAACTCCCTGGTCGGCAACGGCGTCTGGCTCAAGCTGATGGGCGGTCCGATCCAGGGGGTGACGCTGGACCACAATCTTTTCCTTGGCCTGCGGCTGGCCTGGAGCGTGCCCGATTCCCCCGTCAGCGACTTCAGCCTGAAGAACAATCTGCTGCTCCTGGTGGATCCGGCCGAAGCCGGCTTCGATGCCCGCCCCCAGGTCACCTGGCAGGACAACCGGGAGGTGGGTCTGGCCTGGGCGGCCTGGCCGTTGCCGGAGCAAGGCCCACCGGCCTTGCTGGCGCTGCTGGAGTCCGCAGGTGGGGACGGCCCATCCCCATCCCCATCCCTGCCACTGGAGCTGCCGCTGCCGATCCTGCGGCCCGGTCCCGCCTGGTATCGCCTCGAACAGGGTGCGTCCGGCCGCCAGCTGAAGGCCCTGCTGGATGCCGGCTGGATCCGCAGCCGATGAGCTTGCCATCCGCCTGGCTCCGCCTCGGTGCTGGCCTGGCCGGCCTGCCCGCCGCTCTGGCCACCGCCCTGCTGGCGGGCTGGCTGCTGCAGCCCTGGAGTGTGGACCGACCGATCGCCCCCTCGGAGCTGCTGGACTGGGGCTGGCGCTGGGGACTGATGCTGAGCACCCTGCTCTGGGGAGCGGCCTGCCTGGGCCATCGCCGGCCGGCCTCCCCCCAACGGGTGCTGGGCGGCGTGGGGCAGGCGGTGGGAGTGCTGCTGGGCCTCACCGTACTGGGAGTGCTGGCGGCTCTGCTGGCGCTGCAGCTCGGCTGGGTCGGTCACGACTGGAGGGTGCCCGCTCGCCGGGGCCTGATGCTGCGCATGGCCACGGAGACAGGACTGCAACAGCTGGGCCTGCCGGCGGCCTTCAGCGCCGCCGCCCTGCTTTGGAGATCCAGGCGAGGTTCGGCCTGACCGCGTCCCGTTGCGGCCCTGCACCATCCGTTCTGCTCCTCTCCAGCCCCCAGCCCTGGGCCCGAGCCCTGTCCTACGAACGGGTGCTCAGCCTCGGGGCAGGACAGCTGCCGGGATGGCGATGGGGCACCGAGGTGAGCGCGGTACGCAGGCCGTGATCAGCAGAGGCAGGACTCAGGTCGTGGTGGTGACTGTTTTGCCGGTGTCATTGGTGGGTTTTCTGCGCTTGCGTCTGGAGCCCAGAGGCGCGATTCCTGCTCGCCTGGGAGGTGGCAGCACGCCGGCCAGATAGGCGAAGGTGATGGCATAGCCCGCGGCGGAAATGACGATGCGGAAGGTTTCCTTCACCAACTCATCCGGCCTCCTGCCGGCCTGGGCCTCGATCTGCTGCTTGAGTTGATTGGAGGCCTGCTCCGCCCGTGCCAGCAGGATGTTGCGCAAGGTCCCGATGGGTGTGCTCAGTTCCGCCGGCGAGAGACCGGCGTTTGGGCCGAAGAGAAACCGCACCTTGTTCTGGAGCTCCTCATGGGTGTTGGCGCTGGTGATGGCCTCGCGCAATTGCGTGAGTCTCTCGGAGGCCTGGCTGATCTGTTTCTCCTGGACAAGGGTCACGGACGTGTGGAAGCTCCAGGCCGCGAAGAGCTGAAGGGGAATCAGCAGCAGGAACCCCAGGGATGCGGCCACGATCCAGGGGCGCCACGCGTTCCAGCGGTCCCGCAGCCTTGGGCGGATGGGATCGAACCCGAGGGCCAGGACCAGCAACAGGACACCCATCAGCGCCATGAAGGCGTTGTTGATCAGCGCAGCACTCACGCCCAGCTGCCAGGAGAGATCGAGCAGCTTCGGCGGCGCTGCGGCGATGACCATGGCGGCTAGGAACATCACCAGCAAGATCAAGGAAAGCGCAGCCAGCAGCTGAGCCACCGCCCCTCTGTTCCATTCTTGCGCCGGAAGAGGCGGAAAAGCGAGGCGTACCAACGGACGATCAGCGACAGATGAAAGTTACATGGAAGTCAGGGAGTGGGGAGGTGCACAGCCCGATCGGAAACAACCCGTGTTCCCGTCTCCTTCGGATGGCCTGTTCTTGCCACGGCCGTCACTGCTCCGCCCCCCCCACGCGCCATCGGCATCCCGGAGGCCCAGCGCAACCAGATCGCTGCCGGCCCTGGCCGCGTGCTGGCTGGAACGTCACCGGGCTGTCGCCGCTCCAGATCCACGGGCTTGATCACTGGAGGCGTCGACCGGTGTCTGCCCCGCCCCACGGCGGCCCAGCAGACGACGTATCAACCGCCCAAGGCGATGGTTGCGCAGGCGGGAACGCAGAGTGCCTCGCAGTCTCTGCCACTCCCAGGCCTCGATCGCCTCGTCCCGCCGCAGACGCAGATCCCAGGTCCCCGGGCGCGCCAGGATCCAGGGCCGGGCCACGGTCCAGGAGAGGGTCTGCAGCGCGTACTCCGGTGCGCGGGGGAAGAGATGGATCTCTCCCGGCCCTGAACGGGCAGCCCCTGGGGCTGCAGGGGCCTGGGCGGAGGCGTTGCCGCGGCCATCAGGGCCCCCCAGTCCAGCCCCAGGCTGGGGCCGAAGGCATGCCAGGCATTGGGACGGGGATCAGCCTCAAACAACAGGGGCGCCGACCCGTCTTCCGGCATCCGAAAACCGCAGTTGAACAAGCCATGCAGACCCGCCACCCGACCGAGGGCCTGCAAGGCGGCCGTCACACCGGCCGGCACGATGGCCACGAAGCGGCGGCTCAGGTTTGGACCGAAGGGACCTGTTGCGTGCAACGGCCGCGACGCCTGAAGCCCCAGCAGCTCGCCATCGCCGAACAACGCCTCGACGGCAAAGTCCTCCCCGGCCACCCAGGCCTGCAGCAGGAGGGGGTACCAGGCCAACGGCGGCGGGTCCGCCAGCACCGCGGCCGCGCCTGGAACGCAGCGCACCTGCTGTCCCCCTGAGCCGTGATCGGCTTTGAGCATCAGGGGCCCATGGCAGCTCGCGAGGGCAGCGGCCAGCTGGCTCGGGGAGTCCACCACCTGGGTCCCTGGGGTTGGGATGCCATGCCGCGCAAGCAGCTGGGCCAGCCCTGCCTTCGAGCCCACCATGGCCAGCCCCTGGGGTCGGCGGATCGGCAGCAGGGCGAGCCGGCGCTTCAGCGGCAGCTCAGCCCTGGCCAGGGCATGGGGCAAGGCGTCGTTGGCATGGATGACCCAGTCCGCCGCACCGTCGACGGGACAGGTCTCCGCCAGAAGGGCGTTGGTCCATCCCTCCAGCGAAAATGGGCCCGCCAGCGGCACAAAGTGATCGATGAAGCGGCTGTGGCGGAAGGGACTGGCCTCACTCCCCAGCGCCACCAGTTCGAGACGATGGCCCGCCAGCACCTCCGGCAGCCGCGCTGTGACCTCGCTGCAACCGATCAGAACGACGCGACGCATCCCGCCTCACCATCCGGGGTCAAGGGGCGCCAGCGGGCACGGCGGGCCAGAAGCCGCCCGCGATGCTGCCTCTGTTCGTCCGGGAACAGCAGATCCGCCACCACGGGAACCAGCGCATAGCCGCGGCGTTGCAGCTCCACCAGCAGGTTGTGGTCACGGCAGCCGCGGTAGGCCCGGGTCTGGAGGCTGCCGAGCGGCAGATCCCAGCGGGCCACCGTCGCCCGGGCCAGGGCCGTTCCCCTGATGTCGGAAGCGCAGCCGGCGGAACAGCAGAGACGCAGATCAGGCCCAGCCGCTCGCGGTGGCGGCAGGGCGGATCGCAGCCCCTGCATCCAGGCGCGGTCCAAGGTCACCGCACCCTGAGGCGGCCAGCCTCCCAGGGACACCCCCCGATCCGCACCCAGGGCCACCGCCGCCACCGCCGCGGCAAACCCGCCGCCGCTGTATCCGATGGTCACCACCTGGTCATAGAGCTCCAGAGGAACCAGAGCAGGGAGAGCCTCCAGCAGGCGGGCCATCGCACTGGAAGCGCCATCCCGGCCAAAAAAGGTTTGCTGGTGAGGCCGCTCCCGCAGCACCAGCACCACGTCGGTGGCGAACGGACCCATCAGCTGCAGAAAGCAGGGCGCGATCATGGCGACGGCATTGGCGTTGGACCCGAACGCCACCACCAACTTCCGCGCCGGTCCTGCGGCGACCCGTGCACGGCGGTACCAGTGCATCCGAACCGCTCCCAGATCCCGTACCGCCACCGCTTCGTCGTAGGGGGCGGGGGCAACGAGCAGGCCGGGGGCGTCCGTACGGGTTTCGCACAACCAGGACGCCAGAGGCTGGGACGGCTCGCCCGAGGCCAGCCAGGCCAACAGGAGACCCTGCAGCTCCAGGGGCCGCATCACCCGGTCGTGCCGCATCCGCAGCTGATTCGACCGGTTGGTCGACTGGCCTCGAAAGCGCAGATACAAGGCCTGGGATTCCTGGGACAGCCCCGCCACCAGCTCCGGCCTGCGGCGCACCAGCCACCGTGACTGCTGCAGATGCCAACGCACCCTGAAGCGCTCACGATGGAACCGGAACCAGGCCATGGCCTGGTGAAAGGGGCGAACCCCGATCACGAAAGAGCATGCCGTCGTGCGAGCTCGCGCCGCAACGGCTTGCCGCTCGCTCCCCGAGGCATCTCCTCCACCGGGATCAGGGCCTTCGGCGCCCGGAATCCCATGGCGTCCTGGCAAAGGCGTCGCAGTCGTGGCAGCTCCTGATCCGCATCCGTGTCGGGACGGAGTCGCACAGCCGCCATCGGCACCGCTCCATAGACGCTGGAGGGGGCACCAAAGGCCACCACCTCCAGCACCGCCGGATCCTCCGCCAGCACATCCTCGATCTCCTGGGGTGAGATGAGCACGCTGCGGAAGAGAAAGACGTCGTTGGCCCGACCCACGAAGGAGAGCAGGCCATCGGGCCATTGGCGCAGCAGATCGCCGGGGCGGGAATCCTCAACGGTGTGCTCGAGGTCGATCGGACCGTGCTCGGGGTGCAGCAGCCGCACCCGCCAGGTCTTGGCCACCACGGCCTCCCCGATGCCCAGGGCCTGCCAGGCGGGGGCCGCATCCGGATCAAAATGGAAACGCACATTCGCTAACGGCACGCCCACCGTTTCGCCGTCATGGGCCAGCAGCTGATCAGCCGGCAGCAAGGTGAGCGGACCGAGGCGGCTGTTGGCCAAGGCGATCGTCAGACGGGCGCCGAAGCGACCATGAAAGCGCCGCCGCAACCCGCCCGGGACCCGGTCCGTGCCCGTCACGAATGCCAGGGAGGCAGGAAAACGCCGCTCCAGCCGCTCCGCCAGCATGGTCTCGATGTAAGGCGGATTCACCGATAGCGTGTCGGCCTCCAGGAGGCCCGCCAGCTCGGGCAGATCCTGGCGTTCCGACACCCGCGCACAGCAGAGGGTCGCCCCCTCCAGCAGGATCCGCGCTGCCCAGGCGCGCGAGGCCCCGAACTGCAGGCGGAAGCTCATCAGCATGCGCAGACTCGGCGGCCACTCCGGAAACTGCTGCATCGCCAGCCACTCCAGGTAGGAACTGCGCTGAATGGCCGGCACCCCCGTGGTGGTGCCGGAGCTGAGGGCCAGGCCCGCCGCCCGCTCAAGCCGAATCCGGGCTTCCTGCGCCACGCCCGCCAGCGCCAGGGGGCGATCCGGAGGGTTCCAGGCCGGTTCTGGCGACCCTGCAGCGGCACGGTCCGGGCCGGCCAGCGGCGTCCAGATCTCCCAGCCCTGCGCCACCGTGGTCCGGCGGTGCATGCCCATGGCCGCTGGCAGGGGTCGATCGCTGAGGACGGCGCCGACTCCAGCCCGCAGGGCCAGGGTGGCCCGTTCCGCCTCGGTGGCATGGAGCGGCAAGAGCAGCAACGCCCGACCGGAGAAGAGCTGGGAGAGGCCGAGAAGCAGGTTGTCGATCGTGTCGCCGCCGTGGATGGCCCAGATCAGATCCGGGTCGCTGCAGTCACAGCGGGTCGCCGCAGCCTCGACCTGCTCCTGCCAGCGATCGATTCGGGGCAACAGATCCCCGTGGGTCATGGTGTGATCGCTGAACCGCAAGGCTTCCCGCCCAGGGTTGGCGGCGACCCGTAGCCGGTAGAGCTCCCGCAACATCCAGCCCGCCGGCGGAATGGGCCCTGGCGGCAGAGGTAGGGGTGGGGGCAGGTGCACCGCTGGCGCCGTCAAGACGTTCCCCTCAGGCCCTGGGGGCGGCGGCGATTCGACAGAGAAGTTGATCGGCGGAATACAGGGAACCCATCTCTTCCGGAGTGATCAGCACGCCATGATCGATTTCCAGAGTGATGCAGGCCTCCATACGACCAAGACTGTCGAGGCCAAGATCCTCCAGGGTCAGACGAGCGGGGTCGGAGCGCAAAACAAGCATCAACCTGTCGAGGTCCGACGGTGGCACACTGATCGAGGCAAGCGCCGTCAGAAGCAGGGCCACCGGCTCGGATGCGACGCTCATCGATGCAGGATCAGGATCTGAACCAGTTTCCGCCCCGCTGCTGGCAAGGATGACTAACGGGTGGGAGCAGTTTCTCCAGAGAAGCCAGGAATGGAGGTGTTTCGCCGGGGGGCCGACTAGGCCCGGTTTCGCCAGGGCCGAGCAGAACGGGGCCTGTCTCACCCACGCGGTCAACAAGCTGTGAAGATGCCATTGGTTTCATCCGAAGCCCGCAAAACGAAGCGCGTCTCCGACCAGGCCAATCCGGCGACTCGGCAGTTCGTCACAGGGCTTAAGGCCTGCACAATCCGGGCGCAATCTGGATTCCATCCAGCTGATGCGCTGGGCTGATGCGCTGGACGGTCCGCTGTGGCGACTTCGCCATGGCCGCACCGCAAGGCGATTTCCATCCCGCGCCTGCCTGGGACCGTTCAGGCAAGGGAGAAACATCCAGGCCAGCCGCGCCATCAGCACGAACGCCGGAAAGCTCGGTACCTTCACTGAAGACCCACCCCACTCCCCGCCATGGCCGTCACCGCACCCCCCATCGACATCGGCATCCCTGCGGAGCAGCGGGAGCAGATCGCCGCCGGCCTCGGTCGCGTGCTGGCCGACAGCACCGTCCTCTACGCCAAGACCCACGGCTTCCACTGGAACGTCACCGGACCGATGTTCAACACACTCCACCTGATGTTCATGGACCAGTACACCGAGCTCTGGAACGCCCTCGACCTGATTGCCGAGCGCATCCGTGCCCTCGGCTGTCCGGCCCCCTTCGGCGGGTCCATCTATGCCGGTCTTTCCTCGGTGCCCGAGGCCGAGGGGGTGCCCGCCGCCCTCGCCATGGTGCGGGAGCTGGTGGAGGGCCATGAGACGGTGGCCCGCACGATCCGCGCGGTGTTCACCACGGCGGACGAGGCCAACGATCAGCCCACCGCCGACCTGCTCACCCAGCGGTTGCAGATCCACGAAAAGACCGCCTGGATGCTGAGGAGCCTCCTGGAGGGTTGAGCCTGAGGGGGCTGGCCTGCACCGGGGCGCGCCCGCTCGGCGGGCAACGCCCGGCGCAGGCCAGCCCCCTCTGGCACCCCCCAGGAGGCCGGGCAGGCCCCGCCTGGGATGGTGCTGGAGTGGGCTGGGCGGGGGTGTCCTCGGCGCGCCCGGACTGGAAGAGGTCGGTAGATTGGGGGATCAGCGCAGCACCCGATGTCCGCACCGTCCGCCACGCGGGGCCATGCCGCGAAGTTCGTCTTCGTGACCGGCGGGGTGGTTTCGAGCATCGGCAAGGGCATCGTGGCCGCCAGCCTCGGCAGGCTGCTCAAGTCGCGTGGCTACAGCGTTTCGATCCTGAAGCTGGATCCCTACCTCAACGTGGATCCGGGCACGATGAGCCCCTACCAGCACGGTGAGGTGTTCGTCACCGAGGACGGCGCCGAGACCGATCTCGACCTGGGCCATTACGAGCGCTTCACCGACACGGCCATGTCGCGCCTCAACAGCGTGACCACCGGCTCGATCTACCAGGCGGTGATTAACAAGGAGCGCCGCGGCGACTACAACGGCGGCACCGTCCAGGTGATCCCCCACATCACCGGCGAGATCCGCGAGCGCATCCACCGGGTGGCGGCCAACAGCGGCGCCGACGTGGTGATCACCGAGATCGGCGGCACCGTGGGCGACATCGAGTCGCTGCCGTTCCTGGAGGCCATCCGCGAGTTCCGCGGCGATGTGGGCCGCCACGACCTGGCCTATGTCCACGTCACCCTGTTGCCGTTCATCGGCACCTCCGGCGAACTCAAGACCAAGCCCACCCAGCACTCGGTGAAGGAGCTGCGCTCGATCGGCATCCAGCCCGATGTGCTCGTCTGCCGCAGCGATCGGCCGATCAGCACCGACCTCAAGGCCAAGATCGGCGGCTTCTGCGGCGTGCCGGCCGGCGCCGTGATCCAGGCCCTGGATGCCGACAGCATCTATGCGGTGCCCCTGGCGATGGAGAGCGAAGGCCTCTGCCGCCAGGTGCTTGATGTGCTCTCCCTGGTCGACCACGACAGCGACATGGCGCGCTGGGCCGACCTGGTGGAGAAGCTGCGCCATCCCGGCCCCGCCGTGAAAGTGGCCCTGGTGGGCAAATACGTGCAGCTCAACGATGCCTACCTCTCGGTGGTGGAGGCCCTGCGCCACGCCTGCCTGGAGCGGGACGCCTCCCTCGATCTCCACTGGGTCTGCGCCGAGCAGATCGAGAGCCAGGGGGCCGATGCCCTGCTGCGGGGGATGGATGCCGTGGTGGTGCCCGGCGGCTTCGGCCATCGCGGCGTCGACGGCAAGGTGGCGGCGATCCGCTGGGCCCGGGAGCAGCGGGTCCCGTTCCTGGGGCTCTGCCTGGGGATGCAGTGCGCCGTGATCGAGTGGGCCCGCAACAAGGCTGGGCTGGAGGGGGCCACCAGCGCCGAGCTCGACCGCGCCACCCCCCACCCGGTGATCCACCTGCTCCCCGAACAGCAGGACGTGGTGGATCTGGGCGGCACCATGCGGCTGGGCGTCTACCCCTGCCGGCTGACGGCGGGCACCATGGCCCAGCGCCTCTACGGCGAGGAGGTGGTCTACGAGCGCCACCGTCACCGCTACGAGTTCAACAACGCCTACCGCTCCCTGTTCCTGGAATCGGGCTACGAGATCAGCGGCACCTCCCCGGATGGCCGCCTGGTGGAGCTGATCGAACTGAAGGATCACCCCTTCTTCACCGCCTGCCAGTACCACCCGGAATTCCTCTCCCGTCCCGGCAAGCCCCATCCCCTGTTCCGGGGGCTGATCGAGGCGGCCCAGCAGCGGCGCGGTGAGGTGGCCCGCAACGTCCAGCAGGCCCAGGCGACTTCCGCTCCCCAGGCGATGCCTGTGCAGGCCTGACGCCCGCAGGGGATCGGCTCGCCAACAACGGGCAACCCAGCGTGCTGGCTCGCCCGTAAACTGGTCTTCCAGCAGTCCTGCGCTGATAAAAACGACCTTGGACCTGCCGGACCACCTCTTGCGCCAGGCCAAGCAGCGAGCCCTTCAGCAGGGCCGCACCCTCAAGGAACTCGTGGCTGAGTCCATCCGTCAGGGCCTCCATGCCGGCAAGACGGCGTCTGTTCCCGCCGCCAGCGATGGGGTGATGGTTGATTCAGCCGGGCTGCCGGTGTTCCGGTGTGAAAGAGCCAGCGACCGGCCGGGAATCGATCTGGCCACGGCCTTGCAACTGGAGCAACAGGGCCTGGAGCTGGAGGACCTCCGCCGTGCCGGCCGATCTGCTTGATGTGAACGTGTGGGGTGCGGCGGCTTTCGCGGCCCATCCAGGCCATCACTCCGCCCAGGCGGTGCTGCTTCAGGCCACGCCCGCGGCTCCGGCCCTGTTCTGCCGAGCCACCCAGCAGAGCTTTCTGCGGCTGGTCTCCACTCCGGCGATCTGCACGACCTACCAAGCGGCGTCGATCACGAATCAGGATGGGCTGGCTGCTTTGGAGGCCTTTCAGGCCCTGCCCCAGGTGGACCTGGTGGACGAGCCGATCGGGATGGACGCCTATCTGGCGGCCTTCGCCATCAGCAGCTTCACCCGAATGGTCACGTTGGATCAGGATTTTCGCCAGTTCTTCAGGGCGGGGCTTGACCTTGAACTCTTTCGGGCCGATTCCCATGGCGGAGGTTGAGGTGCCTGCCCCAGACCTGCCAGTGATGCCCGTGGTGGAAACCTTTCACTCTCTGCAGGGGGAAGGGCTCCATGCCGGGCGCAGCGCCTTCTTCCTCCGCCTGGCGGGTTGCGATGTGGGCTGCCCCTGGTGCGACACCAAGCACTCCTGGCCGGAGGCGGCCCATCCACGGCGCCCCCTGGGCGAACTGGCGGCCGAGGCCACCGCTGCCGCCGCCGCCGGTGCCGCCTTCGTGGTGATCACCGGCGGCGAACCGCTGCAGCAACCCCTCGACGCCCTCTGCACCGCCCTGGCGGCGGCGGGCCTGCCGCTGCATCTGGAAACCAGCGGCGTGGGGGAGTTCAGCGGCCGCTTCGACTGGATCACCCTCTCCCCCAAGCCCCACCGCCCCCCCTCCGCCGATCTTCTGGCCCGCTGCGACGAGCTCAAAGTGGTGGTGCACGAGCAAGCTGACCTTGGCTTTGCCGACGCGATGGCCCGCGCCGCCAGCACGACCCGCGCGGGGAGCGACTCCGAACCGCCTGTGCTGTTGCTGCAACCCGGCTGGCAGAGCGCCGAGGGCCAGAGTCTGGCCATTGATTACGTTCAGTCCCATCCCGCCTGGCGGCTGAGCCTGCAGAGCCACAAGTGGCTGGGGGTGCGCTAGCCCCTCAGAGGGCCTGGGCCGGCTGCTGCACCTTCTCCGCCTTCCAGAGCCGCCAGCGCAGCTGCAGATCCTTCGGAGTGAAAACGACAATCGGCCGGCTGGCGTCGTAGGGCACCACGAAGGGTTTGCTGCCCATCGGCACGAACACCTTTCGTATCGCCCGGCCGGGGGGGCAGGCCATCCGGGTCGACACCATCGGGCCTACATCGCTCACCGTGTAGATGCTGACGCCCAGGCCCTTCAGCTTGCTGGCCCGGAAGCGTCCGCGGAAGGCCTGCGGGTTGCAGTCAGCCTCCACCACCCGGCCGGGGATCAGCTGCACCCGCCAGTCGTGCGGGCTGGTGGACAGGCGCGGATCGGCGCCGGGCGGCAACACGCCGGGCAGCTGGATCACCCAACGGGTCTGGCCGGCGGTGGGGAGTGGATAGGGCTTCAGATCCAGCCGGGGGATGGCCCCGGCCGGCGGCAGCCATGCCCCCAGCAGGAATGGCAGGGCGACGGTGGCCGTGGCGGCGGCCGTGGCGGTGGCCGTTGCAGCGGCGTTGCGCAGGGCTTGGGCCATGGGGAACCTCTAGAGGGGCAACAGCCTGGAACGATCACGATGGCATCCACCGAGCCACCCGGCACCGATGGCCCCTGCTGGCCGCCCCTCCCTGTTGCCGCTCACGCTGGCCATCACCCTGATGGGGGCGCCCACGCTTTCGCTGCCGGTTGCCGCCGACCTGCTCCAGCAGGAGTTCAACTTCACCCCCTGCAGGGGTGATCCCCAGCGGCAGGACAGGCTGCCGATGGTGCCGGGAAGGGTGGAGCTGGCGCTCAACGGCTACCCCCTGGTCGATGGGGAGATCGCGGCCGATGAGGCCCTGGTTCTGTTCCGGGAACGGCGGATCTCCCCGGGGCTGGTCATCAGCACCCTGGGCATGGGGTCGCTGCTGCGCCGTGGCACGAACCAGCTGACACTGCGTTTCGTTCCCACGGACCCGGGCCCTCCCTATCGGGGCCGGTTGCAGTGGACCGCGATCACCGACCGGATCACCCGCACCCCGGGGCCGGAGGGCGAGGGCCTCACCAACGAGCGTGCCACCGGCCGGCAGGACCTGGCGGCGCAAGGGGTGCTGGAGCTGAGCCATCCATTCGAAGCGCCCTTCGCCCCGGACCGGCCCTGGCACCATCTGCCGGTCATCGGTGGGTTGGACGCTGCCGACCGGGAGTCCCTCGCGGCCCTGGTGGGCAACGGGCCGCCAGCTTCGCGCCACCCTTCACATCCGCCTACGGACGCCTCAGCCAGCCTGGCGTTGCCAATGGGACAGCCATACGCAAGGCCCGCTGTCTGGAGCGCGGCTACGCGGCGGGTCTGCGGGTGACCCCGGCAGCCCCGGACCAGCTCCGGTACCAGGGGGGATCGCTGCCGGCGGTGCTGGTGGGTGGGCGGGACAGGCCGCTGTTCGGGCTCACCTTCCCCAGGAGCCTGCCCGAAACGCTGGGGGAGGACGGTTCGATCTACCTGAGCATCGCCGTGGCCGTGCTGTTTCCCCCCCACCTGATCGGCATCCGGGACGGGGGCGGAGGCTGGCGATGGGCCGACCCATGAGCCGGGGCGAACCGGCCCCTGACACCCTCCTGCCGCTTTCAGAATGGGGACCACCCGCGCTGGAGCGCTCCCATCGCCCCCCCCCTCGCCATCGCCCTGCTCTCCGGCGGGCTGGATTCCGCCACCGCCGCCGCCCTGGCGATCGAGGCGGGCCATCGGGTGATCGGTCTTTCCTTCGACTACGGCCAGCGCCACCGGCGGGAGCTCGCCGCCGCCGCCGCCGTGGCCGACGCCCTGGCCCTGGAGGAGCACCACGTGATCGCGGTGAACCTGGCGGCCTGGGGCGGCTCGGCCCTCACCGATCCGGCCATTCCCGTGCCCGATGAGGGGGTGCGCGAGGGGGTGATCCCCACCACCTATGTGCCCGGACGCAACACGGTCTTCATCGCCCTGGGGCTGAGCCTGGCCGAAGCCCGCGGTGCCTGCAGCCTGGTGCTCGGGGTCAACGCGGTGGACTACTCGGGCTATCCCGATTGCCGCCCCGACTACCTGGCCGCCTTCCAGAGCCTGGCCGACCTGGCCAGCAAGGCGGGCAGGGAGGGCCATGGAGCCCGCCTGTGGGCGCCGCTGGTGGCTTGGGACAAGACCACCATCGTGCGGGAGGCCCTGGGGCTGGGGGTGCCGATCGCCGCCACCTGGAGTTGTTATGGCGGCGGTGACCTCCCCTGTGGCCGCTGCGACAGCTGCCGCATCCGCGATGCCGCCCTGATCGCCGCGGGCCGTGACGATCTCACCAGCGCCGCCGTCCGCGCCGGAGCCGGCCTTTGAGGAGCGACCCGCTCCCCTGGCTGGAGCCCCGGGCCCTGGCCCGGGTCCTGACGAACCGCTTCGGCCAGGACGGCCTGGTGCTGCTCGACGGCGACGGCGGCCCCCTCGGCCGCCGCGGCGTGCTCGGCGTGGATCCGGTGGCCACGGTGTGCTGCCGGGGCCTGCCGGGCAACGCCGGCGCAGGCGATCCCTTCGCCGTCCTGGCGGATCTGGAGCGCCAGGGCGGTCCCTGGCTGGGCTGGCTCGGCTACGAGGCCGGGGCCTGGGTGGAGCCGGCCGACCACTGGCAGGCCCCTGACACGGCCACCCTGTGGGCCGCCCGCCACGACCCCCTGATCCATTTCGATCGGGGCGGGGAACGGCTCTGGCTGGAGGGACGCGACCCCGGCCGGCTGGCGGCCATGGCGCGGCTGCTGGCCTCCCCCGCCACGGGCGCGGCGGTGGCCGAGGTCACCGAAGGCGCCGAGCAGGGGGCGGCCATCCCACGGGCGGCGTGGCATTGGCACACCTCTGCTGAGGGATACGCGGCGCAGGTGCGGATCCTGCGCGAGTGGATCGCGGCCGGCGACCTCTTCCAGGCCAACCTCACCGCCTGCTGTGAGAGCCTGCGGCCGCAGCAGCCCGACCCCCTGACGCTCTACCGCCGCCTGGTCCGGCACGGACCGGCCCCCTTTGCGGGCCTGGCGATCGCCGGCGAGGAGGCGGTGATCTCGGCCTCCCCCGAGCGTTTCCTGCGCCTGCACGCCGATGGGCGGGTGGAGACGCGGCCGATCAAGGGCACCCGGCCGCGCCACGGCGACCCCGACGCTGATGCAGCCAGTGCCGCCGCCCTGATCTGCGATCCCAAGGACCGGGCCGAGAACGTCATGATCGTCGATCTGCTGCGCAACGACCTGGGCCGGGTCTGCGTGCCGGGGTCCGTGCACGTGCCCCAGCTGCTGGGGCTGGAGAGCTATGCCCATGTGCACCACCTCACCTCGGTGGTGATGGGTCAGCTTGCCGAAGGCCGTGGCCTGGTGGACCTGCTGCGGGCCTGCTGGCCGGGGGGCTCGATCACCGGTGCCCCCAAGGTGCGCGCTTGTCGGCGCCTGAACCAGCTGGAGCCGGTGCCGCGGGGGCCCTACTGCGGCTCCCTGTTCCACCTGGGTGCCGACGGCAGCTTCGACAGCAGCATCCTGATCCGCAGCGTGATGCAGAAGGGCCGCCGCCTGCGGCTCCACGCGGGCGGCGGCATCGTGGCCGACTCCGATCCGGTGGGTGAGGCCCTGGAGATGGGCTGGAAGATCGAACCCCTGCTGGAGGCGCTGGCATGAACGGGGGCACCGACCCGCGCGGCAAGGCCATCGCCTGGATCGACGAGCCGCTGCCGGGCGGCTCCTGGGGCGATCCGGACCGGCTCTGTCTCCCCCTCAGCGACCGCGGCCTGCTGCTGGCCGATGGCCTGTTCGAAACGGTGCTGATCCAGGCGGGGATCCCCCGGCTGCTGACGGAGCACCTGGCGCGCTGGCAGGCCTCCGCCGCCAGCCTGGGCATGGCCTCCCCCCCCGGCACCGATCGGGTGGTGCCGCTGCTGGCGGAAGCCGTGGCCCGCAGCGGCCTCCGCGGGGACGGTGCGCTGCGGCTCAACTGGAGCCGCGGGAGCGGCGGCCGGCGGGGTCTGGCGCTGCCGGCCGCGGGCGAACCCCAGGGCCGTCCACGCTTCTGGCTGCAGCTGAGCCCCTGGACGCCTGTTCGTGCGCCGGTGGCGGTGATCGTCAGCCGCCTGGAGCGCCGCAACGCCGACAGCCTGGTGAGCCGCTGCAAGACCTTTGCCTACGCCGGCGCCATCCAGGCCCTGCGCGAGGCCCGGGCCGCCGGCGCTGATGAGGCGCTGCTGCTCGGCAGCCGGGGCGACCTCTGCTGTGGCACCAGCGCCAACCTGCTGGTGCGGCTGCGGGGCGGGTGGATCACACCGCCCCTGGCCAGCGGCTGTCTGCCGGGGGTGATGCGGGGGCGCGGCCTGGCCCTGGGCCTGGTGCGGGAGGGCCGCCTGGGCATGGCGGACCTGCTGGCCAGCGAGGGGGCCCTGCTGATCAACAGCCTGGGCTGCCGCCCGATCCGGCGCTGCGATGCCACCGATCTGCCCCTGGCGACCGGGGCCGACGACCTCTGGGAACAGCTGCTGGCGTCGTCATAGGTTGACTGGCGCACTGATCGATCACCTTGTCCGACGCTGTGGGGGGCCTGGGGTCCCGGAAGCACCTGGCAGGACTGTTGGCCTGTGTGGCGGTGGCCGGCTGCGGCGCTGCGTCCAAGGAGGTGGCCATCCAGAACGCCAAACCGGGGGACCTGCTGGTGGAGGTCGACGGCCGTCGGGTGGAACTGGTGCGGGCGTTCACCCCAGGCGTTGCCAATGGCCTGCACAAGGGGGTCGTGAAGATCAGCTCAGGTGACGGAGATAACCAGGGACAGATGTACGAAACAACCGTCATCTGCAGCGTCAAAGGAGAGCCGAACTGGCCCACCTATGACAACATCTTCGGGGATCCGATCAACGATCTCAAGGCCAAGAGGCCATTCCCGGTGAAGGATCGCTGGCAGGTCCTCTACCACTTTGACGGTCGGACCGAAAAGATCGGTAAGCTTGACTACAGTGGCTGGGTCTCGCGATTGAAGGATAATCTCTGTCGTAAAGGGGATTTCGACGACACCTGATTGTCCGGGTTTCTTGGCCTGGGCAATGGTCGGACCAGGCTGATAATGATTATTGGCGCGCTCCCCAAGGGGTGAGCGCAGGCGGCGGTTTCCTGTAGCAATCGACACCTTCAAGCGGCGGGCCTTCCTATTGGATGGAAGCGAAATTGCGCCTCGTTGTTTCGATGCCAAAAACACTCTTCTCCGTCGATCTCACCAAGCCGATGGATCAGCAGGAGATGCCCGGTCACAACCGCTGGCATCCCGACATTCCTGCCGTGGCCTCGGTGAATCCTGGTGACGTGTTCCGGATCGAATGCAAGGACTGGACCGATGGCCAGATCAAGAACAACGACGACCCGAAGGACATCGAAGATGTGAATCTGGAAGTCGTCCATGTTCTGAGTGGGCCCATCTGGGTCAACGGAGCCCAGCCCGGCGACATCCTGGTGGTCGACATTCTCGATGTCGGTGCGCTGCAGGGTGACGAATGGGGCTTCACGGGCATCTTCGCCAAGGAGAATGGTGGTGGGTTCCTCACCGATCACTATCCCAAGGCCGCCAAGGCCATCTGGGATCTGGAAGGCATCTACACCTCCTCCCGGCACATCCCCGGTGTGCGCTTCGCCGGCATCACCCACCCGGGCCTGATCGGTTGCGCCCCTTCCCAGGAGCTGCTGAACGAATGGAACCGCCGGGAGAAGGAACTGGTCAAGACCGCCCCCGATCGCCGCACCTACGGCGCCGGCCTTTCCGGCAGCGAGCCGGTGCTGGCGGCCCTGCCCAACCCCAACAGCGCCATCCTCGGCACTCTCCCCGCCAGTGAGTTCGAGCGGGTCGCCAATGAAGCCGCCCGCACCGTGCCGCCCCGGGAGCACGGCGGCAACTGCGACATCAAGAACCTCACCAAGGGGACACGCATCTATTTCCCCGTCTATGTCGAAGGGGCCAAGCTCTCGATGGGCGACATCCACTTCTCCCAGGGGGATGGGGAGATTTCCTTCTGTGGTGCCATCGAGATGTCCGGCTACCTCGATCTCCATGTCGAGATCATCAAAGGCGGCATGGCCAAATATGGGATGGTCAATCCCATGTTCAAGACCAGCCCGGTGGAGCCCCACTACAGCGACTATCTGGTTTTCGAAGGCATTTCAGTGGATGAATTCGAGGGCAAGCAGTACTACATGGATGTGCACATCGCCTACCGGCGTGCCTGTCTAAATGCCATCGAGTATCTCAAGAAGTTCGGCTACACCGGCGAGCAGGCCTACCTGCTGCTGAGTTGTGCTCCGGTGGAAGGAAGGATCAGCGGCATCGTTGATATTCCCAACGCCTGCTGCACCCTGGCCATACCCACCTCGATCTTCGACAAGGACATTCTCCCCTGCTGATCAGCAAGGCGGATGGGGGGCCTGAACATCAGGCCCCCTTTTCTTGTGTGCCACGGTTGAGATCTCTTCCATTTCCCCTTTTCTGCGATGCCTGTCTACGAATACAGTTGCACCAACGGCTGCGAAAACTATGAGGTCTGGCGCCGCATCGATGAGCGCCAGCAGGAGACCAACTGCCCGGCCTGCACCGCCGAAGGCAGGCGGGTGTTCACCCCCGTCATGTCGCTCAACGGCTCCTTCAGGCTGAAGCAGGAGCAATCCGAACCGCGCCTGGTGCGCAAGGAAACCAAGGACGTGGCCGGCAAACCGCGGCTCAAGGAGAGCGGCACCCGTCCGTGGATGCTCAATCGCGGCTGCTGAGATCGAACGCGGCTGCTGAACGCGAATCTCCGCCAGGGGGCTGGCAAACAGAACCAGGTTCTCCCCGACCACGGCAACCCTTGGAGGCCGTGGTCGGGGTTCGACCGGTTGGGAGCTTCAGACCGTGAGGAATTCCTTGATCACGTCGTCGGAGAGCTGATCGGTATTGCCACTGGAAACGATGCCGCCGCGCTGCATGGCGTAATAGAAGTCGGACTGGCGCACGAAGTGCAGGTGCTGCTCCACCAGCAACACGCTGATGCCGGTCTCTTTCATGATCCGCTGCACGGCATGTTCGATGTCGAGGATGATGGAGGGTTGAATGCCTTCGGTGGGTTCATCGAGGAGCAGCAGTTTCGGCTTGCCCAGCAGGGCGCGGGCAATGGCGAGTTGTTGTTGCTGACCGCCGCTGAGGTCGCCCCCTTTGCGCTTGAGGAATTTCTCGAGAATCGGGAAGAGATCGAAGATCAGCGGGTCGATATGGCGGTTCTTTTCCAGGCCCCCAGGCAGCGCCTCCATGCCGAGCAGCAGATTCTCCTTCACCGTCACCTGGGGAATGATGTCCCTGCCCTGGGAGACATAGCCAATGCCCGCACGGGCTCGCCGGTAGGGAGGTTGGTTGGTCAGCTGGCCGTCCAGGTAACGGATGGTTCCCGACCGTTGCTGAAGCAGTCCGATGACCGTCTTGAGAAAAGTGGTCTTGCCGACGCCATTGCGACCGATCAGACAGACCATTTTCCCTTCGTGGATGGTCAGGTCAACATTACGGAGAATGTGGCTTTCTCCGTAATACACATTGAGGTCGGAGACGTGAAGCAGGGGTTGGGTGCTGGTGGTGGACATCGGGTCGGTGAGTGATGGGCAGGAAGCAATTACTGTTCGGGCGGCCCCAGGTAGACCTCGATGACCCGCGGGTCGGATTTCACCTGATCCAGCGGACCCTCGGTGAGCACCTGTCCCTGGTGCAGCACGGTGACGTCGAATCCGAGGTCGCGGATGAACTCCATGTCGTGCTCGATCACCACCACGGTGTGGTCACCGGCGAGCGACTTGATCAGTTCGGCCGTGCGCAGGGTTTCCTCGTCGGTGAGGCCAGCAACCGGTTCATCCAGCAGCAGCACTTCCGGTGCCTGGGCCACAAGGGAGGCAATCGCCAGCCACTGCTTCTGGCCGTGGGAGAGGGAGCCGGCCTTGACGTTGGCAAACGGCGAGAGACCCACGTAATTCATGATGCGATGCACCTCATCCTTCGAGGACTGGGGAAGGCCGGACCCCAGCAGGCTGAAGGCGTTCTTGACGGGCGAGGCGGAGAGCTCGAGGTTGCGCAGAACGGTGAGATTCTCGAAGACCCTCGGCGTCTGAAACTTGCGGCCGATTCCCTCACGGGAGATGCGCTGCTCGGACACTCCGAGCAGGGATTCCCCCTTGAAGGTCACCGTTCCCTTGGTGGGCCGAACCTTGCCCGTGATGACATCCAGAAAGGTGGTCTTGCCGGCTCCGTTGGGGCCGATGATGGACTTCAGCTCACCCTTGTAGAGCTTCAGGCTGAGGTCCGTGAGGGCATAGAAGCCGTCGAAACTCACGCTGACATCATTGAGCTCGAGGAGAGGTTCTGACATGGACATCGGAAGGGTGCGAAATCGAAAAAGCAGTCACAGCAGACAAGCCAGGAAGGGTCCTCCTGGAGGACTAATCCACGGGAACAACCTCCTTCTCGAGTTGTGGATAGGTATTGGACTTCTTGGCGATGCCGAAGGCGGCCAGAAAGGTGCGGAATCCGCCATTGGTGAGCCAGCCGTAGATGCCATCGGGCATCAGAACCACTACGAAGATGAACAGGGCCCCCTGCACGAACAACCAGGCATCCGGCAGAGCTTCGCTCACCAGGCTGCGCAGATAGTTGACCAGGGTGGCACCGATGATCGGTCCCACCAGGGTGCCCCGTCCTCCCACGGCGACCCAGATCACCATCTCGATCGAGAAGGAGATCGACATGTACTGCGGTGAGACGATGCCGGACTGGACGGTGTAGAGGGCACCGGAGATGCCGCACAGGGCACCCGCCACCAGAAAGACGATCGTCTTGAAGGGGACGGGGTTGAATCCGGCGAAGCGCAGGCGGGTCTCGTCGTCACGGATGGCGATCAGGGCATCACCGAAGCGGCCGCTGGTGAAGTAGCGGCAAACGAGGAAGGCCAGCGGCAGCAGCACCACCGTGAGGCGGTAAAACCACACCTGCATGTCGGGGGAGCCGACCAGTTGGCCGAACAGCTCGGTGGTGCTGGTCTTGAGGCCGTTGGTGCCGTCGAACAGCTTCTGCTGGCCGTTGAAGAAGTGGAAGAACACCATCAGAGCGGCCTGGGTGATGATCGAGAAATACACCCCCTTGATGCGATTTCGGAAGATCAACCAACCCACCAGCCCTGCGACGGCCGCCGGAATCACCCACATGGCGATCAGGGTGAACACCGGCGACCAGAAGGGCTGCCAGAAGAACGGCAGCTGGTCGACGCCGTAGTTCTCGAAGAACTTGGGGATGCCATTTCCACCCGCCAGGCTCTTGGTGTTGAGCATCAGGTTCATGGCCACCGCGTATCCCCCCAGGGCAAAGAAGATGCCCTGCCCCAGGCTCAGCAGACCGGTGTATCCCCAGATCAGGTCGATCGCCAGAGCCGTAATCGACAGCGCGAAATAGCGGCCGAAGAGGTTGAGGCGGAAATCGTCGAGCGCCGCAGGAAGGATGAACAGGGCGATCGCCAGGAGAATCCAGGGGACGAGTCGTTGGAAGATTTTCACAGGTAGGGCCTCCTGGTCGGGAGATGGAACGGGGATCTGCGGCGGGTTGGAAGGATGGGGTCAGGCATCGACCGAGCGACCCTTCTGGGGGAACATCCCGTTGGGACGGAACTGCAGGAAGACGATGATGAAGATGAACACCAGTACCAGGGACATGCTGGTGGTGGCAAAGAACTCGATAACCCCTTTGGCCGCCTCCGGCAGATTCGGGAAGACGGTGAGAATGGTGCCCGATCCGATCACCGACTGGATGATGCCCAGCAGCAGTGAGGCCAGCACGGTGCCCAGCAGATTGCCGACCCCACCGAGGACGATCACCATGAAGCAGGAAACGATATAAGCCGCCCCGAGGTTCGGGCCCACCGATCCGAGCAGGGTGATGGCACATCCGGCCACACCGGCAAGGCCAGATCCGATCCCGAAGGTGATGCTGTCCACCCGGTCGGTGGGAATGCCGAGGCAGTTGCTCATCTGGCGGTTCTGGGTCACCGATCGGATGCGCAGACCCCAGACACTCTTGTTGAGGAACCAGTAGGTGGCGAGCAGCAACAGGGCCGAGAGAAGGATGATGAAGATGCGCAGGCCTGGGAGTTCAATGCCGCCGATCATTCCCCAGCTTCCCTGCAGCCATTTGGGCGCGGTCACATCAATGTTTCGGGGGCCGAACCAGGCCTTGGAAAGCGGGCGGATCTGATCAAACAGGTTGACGGCGATCAGACCGATACCAATGGAGATGGCCCAGCCCAGTCCATTGAGATAGGTGAAGAAAGGCTTATCGGAGAACTTGGCTGCGAGTACTTTGGAGAGAAGAAACCCAACCACGACACCCACAATAATGCCAAGCATCATGGCGGTTGATATGCTTCGGATCAGCTGGATCAAGATCAGGCTGACTCCCCAGGTGGCCAGAAGCGTTTCAAGAGGTCGGCCGTAGAGCTGTCTGATCAACGTTCTTTCCAGCAGTACCCCGATGAGCGCCGTCACAATGAAGGACAGGACCAGCGAGACCGGGAAATACAGTTCGAAGATCACACCACCCATCGGCTTGAAGGCCGACTGCACCACATAGGTGACATAGGCCCCGAGCATCATGAACTCGCCATGGGCGAGATTGATGACTCCCATCAGTCCGAAAACGATGGCCAGACCCGTGGCTGCAAGCAGCAACACAGATCCGATGCTGAGACCATCGAGGATCTGAGAAAAGAAAAGTTCCAACGGAATGCAGGTTGAACGTTAGATCCAGCGTTGCGGAAGCGACGCTGGATCGGGTCGTACGTGGTGGTGTGCCGAAGTGGAAAGCGGTGGTTCCCGGAGGAACCACCCAGCTTTCATTCCCTCACGGATGGCTCCGTGATCACATCTTGAACTTGCCGGCGTCAGGACGGTCCTGGGTCCAGTCGCAGGTGAAGCCCTTGGTCTCGGGTACGAACTGGTTCCAGGGAATCGGGGGGATGGCCTTGACGCTGTCGTACAGGATCTTGAACTGGCCCGTGGGCTCGGCTTCGCCGATCAGCACCCGCTCGGAGGTGTGGTGGTTGGGGAACATCTTGATCTCGCCCTGGGGAGCGGCGAAGGTGATCCCGATCATGTCGGTGCGAACCTTGTCGAGGTCCTCAAAGGTGCCGGCCTTCTCGACGCCATTTTTCCAGAGGTAGACCATGTTGTAGGCGGACTCAGCAGGGTCACCGACCACCCGGTCGGCACCATACATGGCCTGGAAGTCTTCGGTGAACTTCTTGGAGGCCGGGGTGTCCAGGCTCATGAAGTAGTTCCAGGCGGCGTAGGTGCCGGTGGTGTACTCAGGACCGATCTGACGGATCTCCTCTTCCGCGATCGAGAAGGACATGATCGGGTACTTGGCAGGGTCGATCCCCGAGGCCTTGAACTGCTTGAACAGAGCGACGTTGGAGTCACCGTTCAAGGTGTTGATGATGATGCCACCATCGGGGAAGGCCTTCTTGATCTTGGCGATGATCGGTGCCACCTCAGTATTGCCGAGGGGGATGTAATCCTCGCCAACGGTTTCACCGCCAAGGGCCTTCATCTGCTCCTTGATGATGGTGTTGGCCGTGCGCGGATAGACGTAATCCGAGCCGACCAGGTAGACCTTCTTGCCGAGCTTGTCGCCGAACTTGTCCATCAGCCACTGAACGGCGGGCTCAGCCTGCTGGTTCGGAACCGCGCCGGTGTAGAAGATGTTCTTCGAGCACTCCTGACCCTCGTACTGAATCGGGTAGAAGAGCATGTGGTTCTTCGATTCGAAGACCGGCAGCATCGCCTTGCGGCTGGCGGAGGTCCAGCCGCCGAAGACCACGGCAACCTTGTCGGAGTCGATCAGCTTCTGGGCCTTCTCCGCGAAGGTGGGCCAGTCGGAGGCGCCGTCTTCAGCAACAGCGACGATTTTGTACGACTTGCCGTCGACTTTGACGCCGCCGGCGTCATTGATTTCCTTGATCGCCATTTCCTCGACTTCTTTCAAAGTCGTTTCGGAAATGGCCATAGTGCCGCTGAGGGAATGAAGGATGCCAACCTTCACTTCACCATCGAAATTGCCGCCGGATCCGGACTCGCCTCCACAGGAGACGAGGGTTACGCTCACGGCAGATGCGGCGAGAGCAGCTGCCAGTCGCCTTGAAAGATGCAGAGACATTGAAGCCTGTTCAAGATGAATTGTAGTCGCCGTAACCGACGGCAAAATGAAAGGTAAAGAAGCACGGCCTTAGGTCCGGTATCCAAAGAGACAGAAGGCAGGCCAGGGCCTGCCGTGGTGAGCATTTGAACGCCGCTGGCCCGTCGATATGTTGCATTGCCTACGGTTTTGCTGAGAAACGGGCGCCACCCAACTACCGAAGCCTTTCGTGCTCAGGCGGCCGTGGCCGCGGGCAGTTGTTTCAGCAGGAAGCTTTCGACCCGATCGAGGCCCTCTCCACTGCGCAGATTCGTGAAGCACCAGGGACGGCCACCACGCATGCGTTGGGTGTCTTCTTCCATCACCGTCAGGTTGGCGCCGACCATGGGAGCCAGGTCGATCTTGTTGATCACGAGCAGGTCGGAGCGGGTGATGCCGGGCCCTCCCTTGCGGGGGATCTTGTCACCGGCGGCCACGTCGATCACATAGATGCAGAGATCCACCAGTTCCGGACTGAAGCTGGCCGCCAGGTTGTCCCCCCCGCTCTCCACCAGCACCAGATCAAGGTCCGGGAACGCCTCCTCCAGCTCCTGCACCGCCGCCCGGTTGATCGAGCAGTCCTCGCGGATGGCGGTGTGGGGGCAGCCTCCGGTCTCCACGCCCCGGATCCGCTCGGGGGCCAGGGAGCCGGCCCGGGTGAGGAACTGGGCGTCCTCCTGGGTGTAGATGTCATTGGTGACGACCGCCAGCTGCAGCCGTTCCCGCAGCCGGCGGCAGAGGGCATCGACCAGGGCTGTCTTGCCCGATCCCACCGGCCCGGCGACGCCGACCCTCAGCTTGCTGCCCATCGCCCCATTCCAGGATCGGTGCCATCCTGACGCCAGCGCCGATGGCCGCGGTGAGTGACGAACCGATCCAGAGGCTGATCCGTCGCTTCGAGCGCCTGGATGCCCGTCTGGTCGTCACCGTGACCGGAACCGGCGTGGTGGTCTGCCTCGGGTTCATCGAGCTGCTGCGCAGTCCCCTGCAACAGCTCTCCAGGCTCACGATCGAGCTGCTGGCGGTGCGGGCCCTGCTGTTCCTGGCTCCGCTGCTGGTCAGCCTGCTGCTGCTGCTGCGGGATGGTCCGCTGCTGCTCGGTGATCGCCGGCCCCCCAGCTCCTGGGGGCCTGACCTGCTGGCCAGTGGTCTGCTGAGCGTCGTGCTGCTGCTCTATTTCATGGCGGCGGCGATCGTCACCGCCACCCTCCTGCTCAACCAGGGGGATGTGGTGGGGGAAGTGGGCTTCCTGATCGGCCAGCTGGAGCCGGCCCGCTTCGCCGCCACCCTGGCCCGGGCGGGCGTCTATGGCGCGATCTGCGCGGCCATCTGTCTGCACCAGGCCCGGCGCGGTGCCCCCGGCGCGATGGACATGGCCTCCCGCATGGCCCGCGCGTTCCTGCTGGGCATCGCCATCCTCTTCTGTCTCGACCTGCTCTGGACGATCGCCATCGATCCCCTGCAGATGGGGGGCAGCTGACCGTGGCCCCTCCAGAACAGCAGCGTCTCCCCGGCCCCCAGAGCCTGGTCTTCCTGGCAGGAGCGGTGGGGTTGCTGGGGGTCTTCGTCCTGGGGATCGCCCTTGCCGGCAACTGGCTCGCCCCCAGCGTGCGCCTCCAGTTCCGCACCCTCGACGCCGCCGGCCTGCAGAAGGGCATGGCGGTGCGGATCTCGGGGTTTCCCGTCGGCCAGGTGCGTCGGATCCTGCTGCAGCCCGATGCCCAGGTGCTGGTGGAACTGGAGCTTCGGGACCCCTACCGCTCCATGGTGGGTCGCCGCAGCCGGGCGGAGCTGGCCCAGACGGGGCTGCTGGGGGACAGCTACATCGCCATCACCCCTGATCCGGCGGCGGTTGGCCAGCCCCCGATCGGCGATGGCGAGACGCTCGTTTTCACCAGCCGTCCCGACCTCGACGATCTGCTCACCGAGGTGGCCAGCAGCCGCATCCCCCTCCAGCGCGCCCTCAGCAGTGGCCTCAACCTGGCGGAGACCCGCCTGCCCCGCAGCCTCGATCAGCTCGACCGCACCCTGGCGGCCACCCGCCGCCTGGCGACGCGCCTGGAGGCCGATGCCCAGCGCAGCAGCACCGAACTGAACCGGACCCTGGCCGTCACCCGTGCGCTGGCCGAGCGGCTGGAGGGCCGGGCCGACGGCACCGCCGCGGACCTGTCGGCCCTGATCCGTCGCCTGGAGAGCACCGAAACCCAGACGCGCCCCTTGCTGCTCAACACCCTACGGGAGCTGTCCACCATGGCCAACGCCACCAACCGCCTGGTGAAGACCCTCAATGACAGCTGGCTGTTCGAGCTGGTCGACCGGCCCGGGGAGCACCTGCGCGACCGCCGGCGCTGAAGCGCTCCGGTCGCCTCGGTGTGGCTCATCACCCCACCAGCCGGTTGGCCTGCCGCAGCAGCTCCGGCGGGAACATCACCCCAATGGCCAGGGCCGTGCGGCGATTCAGCAGCAGCAGCTTCCGGGTCACCGGTGCGAAGGGCAGATCGGCGGGGGAACGGCCGCGCAGCACCTGCACCGCCAGATCGCCGGCCAGGGCCCCATCGGCTTGCGGGTCCCAGCCCACCACCGCCAGGCACCCCGGCGTGGTGATGTCGGAGGGATCGACGGAATAGACCGGCAGGCGATGGCGCAGCCCCGCCGCGGCCAGGGCGGGGAAGCCCACGCTGGTGGCATAGTCGCCCACCCGCACCAGCGCCCCCACCCGGCGGCTGGCCAGGGCGTCGGCGGCTCGGTCCACCTCCCCCGGTCCCGACACCGGCTCGATCACCACGGTGATGGAGCGCACGGTCGCCTCGCGGCGCAGCAGCTCCGCTTCGAAGCTGGCATTGGCCTCGGAGGGATTGAAGATGAGACCGACGCTGGCCAGCGAGGGTGTGATCCGGCGGGCGAGGTCAAGCTGCTCGGCGAGGGGACTGGTGCTCACCGTGCCCACAACGTTGGGCCGGTGACGGGTGTAGCTGGTGCCGGCCCCCGCCCCCCAGGGGTTGGAGCAGTAGCAGAACACCACCGGCACCCGGGCGGGGGCGATGGCCAGGATCGCTGTCAGGGGAGGGGTGCCGATGGCCACCAGCATGTCGACCCCGCCCTCCAGCAGCTCTTCGACCTGGGCGCGGCTGGTGGCCATGCTGCCTGCGGCAAAGCGCTCCAGCAGGATCACGCTGGCCCCCTGGCGGAAGCCACCCCTGGCCAGGGCCTGCACGAATCCGCGGCGGGCGGCATCGGGGGCAGGAGCGCGCACGTACTGGAGCACACCCACCCGGGGCGGACCCTGCGGCCGGGAGCGGGACCTGCAGCCGGCGACGAGAAGGGCCCCGCCGGCCGTGGCACCACCAAGAAGGCGCAGGGCCTGACGCCGGCTGGTCCTTGGCGCCATGGCCATCAGCTGCGGAACAACCGCGAGTAGAGCTCAGCATGGCCCAGCTGGGCCATGCCCGCCCCCACACCCCCGTTCCAGAGGGTGTGGGGATCGGCGTCGGTCAGCACCGCCGCCCGGGAGGTGATGCTGGGCGCCAGGGCCAGCTGCAGCCGCTGGGCTTCGGTGGGGCCCAGGGGCACGAGACGCACGGCGGCGCTGAGCTGGGTGGCGATCCAGCCGTAGAGGTAGGCCTCCACCAGCTCCTGCGGCGCGATCTCGAGGGCCAGTCCCGCCCACGCCCAGGCCGCCGGCCAGGCCAGCTTCGGTGAGCGCCCCCCCGGCAGGGGCAGGCCCAGATCCGAGAGCAGCTGCAACAGGGAGCGACCCATCTGCCGTTGCTGGGCCCTCAGCTCGGCCGCCTCCCGCTGGGCCAGCAGCCAGCCGTCCAGGTCGAGCACCTCCTGCCAGGCTCCCCCGTCCGGTGTCTCACGCCATCGGGTCAGGGCCTGCATCAGCCGGGGCAGCGCGGCCGCCTCGATCGCCAGCGCCCCCCGCTGGAGCTCTGCCTCCAGCCAGTGGGCCACGCCATCGGCATCGGTCAGCTCCCCGGCCTGCACAAGCACCTCCAGGCCTTCGGAATAGCTGAATCCCCCCACCGGCAGGGCGGGACTGACGAGTTGGAACAGCCGCAGCCGGGCGATGCTCATGGGTGGCCATGGTGGTGGTCATGGCCATGGGTGTGGCCGGAGCGTGCGTAGGCCCCAGGTTCGGGCAGAAAAGGCCCCGTGATCCGCTCCACGGTCAGACCCCGATGCCGCAGCAGATCCTCGAGCACGTTGTCGACGCCCAGGCGCAGCTCGTCGCGGTGCAGCTCCATGGCCACGTGGCGGTTGCCCAGGTGATAGGCCGCCTGCAGCAGGGCCAGGGGATCGGCAGCCCGCACCACCATCAGCGGCTCACGGGCGGCCTCCACCACCACCAGGGGCCCACCGGCCTCCGGTGCCAGCCGGTCGCCGGGCTCCAGGGCCGCGCCGCGGGGCAACTGCAACAGGAGGTCCCGTCCACAGGCGCTGCGGCGATGGCCCCGCAGGCTCGTGCGCTCGTCGGCACGGAGCGGCAATCGCAACGGCGGTTCCGGCGGCGGCGACGGATCGGGCCCTGGGGCCTCCCCCTGACGCAGCTGCCGCACCAGCACCAGGGGCACGGTGGCATCGGAAACCGTGGCAGCGGAAACAGTGGAGCCGGGCATGGAGCAGGCCAGCGGGCGACGGTTGGCCGTCTCACCCTGGCCAGCCGTTGGCGGGCGGCCCTGTGTCGGCTGCTACCGAATCCAGGCCCTTGGGGCCCCACCATCACCGCCATGCAGCTCTCTGCTCCCGATCCCTGGAGAGCCCAGGCCCGGCTTCGTTTCGAGACCGGCACCGGCGTGGACGCTGCCACCCGGCACCAGGGCGGTGCGACAGCACCGTTGAAGATCCAGCGGGCTTTCGCCGCCGCCGATGGCCGCTGCGAACTGCCCTTGCTGCACACCGGCGGGGGGCTGGTGGGCGGCGATGAGCTGGCCATCGACGCCGACCTCGGCCCCGGCAGCCGCGCCCTGATCACCAGCGTGGCGGCCCAGAAGGTGTACGGGACCGTGGGCCGCTCCCGGCGGGTCCCCGCCGGCAGCTGGACCCACCAGACCCTCGACTTCCGACTCGCCGCCGGGGCCGATCTGGAGTGGCTGCCCCAGGAGCTGGTGGTCTTCCGGGACGGCCTGTTCCAGCAGACCTGCCGGGTGGAGCTGGCCCGGGGAGCCAGCTGGCTGGGGGCGGAGGTGGTGCGGCTGGGGCGCAGCGCCGACGGCGAGACACTCGGATCCGGCCGCTGGCGCTCCTTGCTGGAGATCCGGCGGGAGGGGCAGTGGGAACTGGTGGACCGGCTCGAGCTGGGCGGCGCCAGCCTGGAGAGCCCCCACGGACTGGGGGGAGAGCCGGTGTTCGCCAGCCTGGTGTGGGCCGCCTCCGGGCCGGTGGGCGAGCCCCTGCTGGAGGCCTGCCGCGCCGAGCGCCACGGGCTGGAGGGGGCGATGGCCTGCGGCCGGCTGGAGCGGGGCCTGGTGGCCCGCTACCGGGGCCGCTCCACCCAGGCGGCCCGCTTCTGGTTCACGCGCATCTGGGCCCGGATCCGGGCCGAGCGGGGGCTGGCGGCTCCGGTGCTGCCCCGGGTCTGGCCGTTCCAGGAGCAGCCCCTGAACCAGGACCCGCTGCCGGTGACCACGGCCCGCAGCTGGTGACCCCCGGCCAGGCGCAACAGCGGGCCTAGGTTCGGCCCAGGCGCAGCCCCCGATGCATCGCTTCCAGCTCTCCCTGCAGGCCCTGGGTCAGGCGCGCCACCTGATCGCGGTCGGCCGCAGCCAGGGGGATCTCGCCAGGATCGCCGACCTGGTGGACAGCTTCCTGGACACCCCCCAGATGGACGCCTGCATCGCTCGTTTCCGGGCCCTGCCGGGCGGGGCGGCGATGATGGATGAACGCTATCCGCCCCTGCAGCCGGACCTGGAGCGGCTCGAGGTGCTGCCGGAGGGGAGCCTGGGCTACCGCTACGCCGCCCTGATCCGCCGCTTCAACTACGACCCCGAATTCTTCCGCCCCCGCCCCGTCGACACGGAGGGCCGCTGGCTCACCCAGCGGATCGCCACCACCCACGACATCCACCACGTGGTCAGCGGCTTCGGCACGGCGCCGGTGGGGGAGAACGGCGTGCTGGCCATCACCGCCGTGCAGATCGGCTTCCCCGCCTACGTGAGCCTCACCCACGCCGCCCAGATCGCCGCGTTCCGCTTCAGGCTCGACGGCTACGAAATCCTCAGCCGGGCCATCAGCCATGGCACCACGATCGGCTTCACCGCCCATCCCTTCGCCACGGCGCGCTGGGAGGAGGGATGGGAGCTGCCGGTGGCCGAATGGCGGCGGCGGCTGGGGGTGACCCTGCCGGCGGATGGGGAGCCCTACGGGATCCCCTGAGGTTCCCCGTCCGCCCATGAGCAGCGATCTGCCCTTCGGGATCCAGGCGCTGGTGGCGGCCCTGGCAGCGATCGCCGCCGGTGCGATCAACGCCCTGGCCGGTGGCGGGTCGTTGATCAGTTTCCCCGCCCTCACGGCCATCGGGCTGCCGGCGGTGATGGCCAACATCACCAACACCGTGGCGCTGGCCCCCGGCTACCTGGGTGCCACCGTGGCCCAGCTCCAGGACCTGCACGGCCAGCGCCGCCGCCTGTGGCTGCTGCTGCCGGCCGGTGCCGCGGGGGGCCTGGTGGGCGGCCTGCTGCTGCTGCAGACCGGCGAGCGGCTGTTCACCCAGCTGGTGCCGTTCCTGATCCTGTTCGCCTCCGGGCTGCTGGCGGTGCAGGAGCCCGTGCGCCGCTGGGTGCAGCGCCGCTCCGAGCGCCACGGCCGCCGACCCTCGGAGCTCTGGGCCGTGCCGCCGGTGTTCCTGGCGGCCATCTACGGCGGCTTCTTCGGCGGCGGGCTGAGCGTGATCGTGCTGGCCGTGCTGGCCCTCACGCTCGAGGACAACCTCACCCGCCTGAATGGGCTCAAGCAGGCGGTGGCGTTCGCCACCAACCTGACCGCGGCCGCCTTCTTCCTGTTCTCCAGCCAGGTGGCCTGGGCCCTGGCGGCCGTGATGGCCATCGGCGCCATCCTCGGTGGGGCGCTGGGGGGCCGGCTGGCGTCCCGGATCCAGCCCGCCAGCCTGCGCACCCTTGTGGTGGTGGTGGGCGTGGTGGTGGCGCTGATCTATCTCCTCAGGACATGAGCGGCCCCTAGGCTTGGGGTCAGACCCCGGCCTGGGGCGATGCCGCTGCTGCTGATCCTGGTGGCCGCCGCGGCCGTCGGGTTGATCCTGATCTACAACCGCCTGGCCCAGCTGCAGGTGCTGGCGGACAACGCCTGGGCCGACATCGACGTGCAGCTCAAGCGGCGCCACGACCTGATCCCCAACCTGCTGGAGACGGTGCGGGGCTACGCCAGCCACGAAAAGGAGAGCTTCCGGACCGTGATCGAGGCCCGCAACGCCGCCGTCGCGGCCCGGGGGCCCCGGGAGCAGCAGCAGGCGGAGCAGGCCCTGGGGGCCTCCCTCGGCCAGCTGTTCGCCCTGGCGGAGGCCTATCCGGCCCTGCGGGCGGTGGAGAGCTTCCAGACCCTGCAGGCCAACCTCAGCCAGATCGAGGAGTCGCTCCAGAGCGCCCGTCGCTACTACAACGCCGTGGTGCGGGACCTGAACACGGCGATCGTGCAGTTCCCCTCCAACCTGGTGGCCGGCGGCTTCGCGATCCGCCCGCGCACCTATTTCGAGCTGGAGAACCGGGCCGAAGCGGCCGTTCCCGCCGTCCACTTCGATGGCTGAGGGCATTCCAGCCGCCCGGCGGCTGTGGCGGCGCTGGCGCTGGGGGCTGGGGGGGCTGTTCGGCCTGGCCCTGTCGCTGCTGCTCCTGGCTCCCTGGGGGGCGGGCGCCGCGCTCAGTGCCGCCGAGCGCCAGCTCACGCTCACCGATTTCCAGATGCAGGCGGTGGTGGAGCCCACGGGAACTGTCCTGGTGCGCGAAACCATCACCGCCCGCTTCGATGGCTCCTGGAACGGGCTGGTGCGCCAGATCCCCCTGCTGGCACGGCGGCCCGGCGGGCTCGAACCCCTCGGGATGCGGCTGCTCGCGGTCACCGACCCCGAGGGCCGGCCCTACCGCTACGAGAGCAGCCACCCGGGCTCCGACCTGAAACTGATGATCTGGATCCCCGGCGCCGGGAACACCAGCCGCACGGCCGTGATCAGCTACCGGCTGAAGCGCGGTCTGCGCTTCTACCCGGACCATGACGAGTTCAACTGGAACGTGACCGGCAACGCCTGGGAGGTGCCGATCGAGCGGGCTTCGGCCCTGGTGCAGCTGCCGTCGGGCGTGTCCGGGCTGCACGCTTCCGTTTACACCGGGCCCCGAGGCGCCCGGGATCAGAACGCCACCCTGACGATTGGCGAGGACACGGTGGCGAGCACCACCACCCGGCGGCTGGAGCCCGGTGAGGGCTTCACCCTGGCGGTGGGCTTCGCCAAGGGGCTGGTGCCGCCACGGTCAGCCTTCGCCCAGCTGGTCGACTGGTGGCAGGGGCGTCTGGCGCTGCTGCTGCCCCTGCTGAGCGTCGGTGTGCTGGGCCCGCTCTGGTGGCGGATCGGACGGGATCCGGCCGTCGGCGCGGTGCCGGTGGCCTACGAGCCCCCGGAGGGGCTGCCGCCGGCGGTGCTCGGCAGCCTGGTGGCGGAGCAGGTGAGCGGATCCGCCCTTTCGGCCACCCTGGTGGCCCTGGCGGTGAAGGGCCGGCTGCGCATCGAACAGGAGGAGCAGAAGCTGCTGTTCCTCAAGCTGGGCAAGCGCTATGTGTTCACCCTGCTGGGCGAGCCGGCCCAGCGGTCGGCGCTGCTGCCCCATGAGGCCTACCTCCTCGAGACCCTCTTCCCCTCAGCGGAGCCGGGGGCGACGGTCAGCACCGACCAGCTCCGCGACCACTACTACGTCCATGTGCCCGGCTTCGAGCGGCTGGTGATGCAGGCGGTGCTGGCGGAGAGGTTCTTCCGGCGCTGGCCGCAAACGGTGCGGGCCCTCACCTTCTTCGGCGGCCTGGGACTGGCGGCCGCTGTGTTCGTGCTCGCCTCGGCGCTGCTGCCCCACGACATCGCCATGCTGCAGGGGGGGGCGCACCCGTGGCTGATCCTCGCTTCCCTGGCGCTGACGGTGGTGCTGGTGGCCGTGTTCGCCTGGATCATGCCCAGCCGCACCCCACGGGGCACGGCGGTGCTGCGTCAGACCCTCGGTTTCCAGGAGTTCCTGCGCCGGGTGGAGGCGCCGCGGCTGGAGCGGGTGGTGCTGACGCCGGGGCTGTTCGAGCGCTACCTGCCCTACGCGATGGTGGCGGGCCTGACGCGCCAGTGGACGGCGGCCTTCCAGGGGATCCTCGCCGTGCCCCCCAGCTGGTACGTCGGCGACGGCATCGACTTCGATGCCAACGATTTCGATGCCAACGATTTCGGCACCAGCCTCGAGGACTGTTTCACCGCCACCAGCGGCGCCATGCAGTCGTCGCCGAGCAGCTCCAGCAGCTCCAGCAGCTCCGGCGGGGGCAGCTCCGGCGGCGGCGATGGCGGCGGCGGCGGTGGCGGCTTCTGAACTCCTGGCTCCCACCCGTTCCCCAGCTCTAGGAGCCTGTTTCCATCTCCAGCCCGGCGCGGGTGAGGTTCCAGCGGTGGATGGCCAGCGCCAGCGAGGACTGGGCCCCCTGCAGATCCCTCTGAGTACTCAGGACATCAAGAATGGGACCGATCCCGGCGCGATAGCGCAGCAGGGCATCGCGGACCGCCCGCTCTCCGGCGGTGGTGGCCGCTTCGGCGGCGGTGATCTGCTGGGCGGCGGCCTGGTGGGAGTACCACAAGGTCTGGACGCTCTGGACGATGGCCTGCTGGGCCGTAGCGATGGCGATCTGCTGCTGTTCGGCCTGTCGTTGCGCCAGGGCCGCCGAGGCCCGGGAGCTACCGCCATCGAACAGGGGCTGGCGCAGGGCCAGAAGGGCCCCCCAGTCGTAGAACGTGCCCGACTGGCTGGTGCTCACGTTTTGCTGGGGCAGGTTGAGGCTGGGGCCCGAGCCGATCGCCGCTGTGGTGTTGTTCGTGGAAACCGGCAGGTCGATCCGGTTGGCGTTGATGCCGCCCCCCATCACCACGCCGACCGAGGGCAGCAGGGCGGAGCGAGCCAACCTCACCTGGGCCAGTTGAGCCTGCCGCTGCTGCTCCAGGGCGGTGAGGCTGGGGCGATCGAGGAGGGAGCGGCGAATCGAGCCTGGGAGATCCAGCCCCCAGTCCGGACCAGGCCGCAACGCATCGCTGGCGACCACCAGCTGATCCTCAGGCAGATCCAGCAACCGCGCCAGGGCGTTGCCGGCGATCTGCACCTGGGCTTCCGCCTCCACCAGCCCCTGGCGATCCTTCTGGACCAGGGCCTCGGCCTGGAAGCTTTCAAGGCGGCTGGCCAGGCCGCGGGCGCGGATAGCGGCCACATCCCGTTGCAGGGTGGTGGACACCGCCAGCGAGCGCTGCCACACGGGGACCAGCGCATTGGCGAGCTGCAGGTTGAGGTAGGCGGCCTTGATGGCGAAGCGACTGAGCCGTTGCTGCTCCAGCTCTCCAGCCTGTGAGGCAGCCAAGCCTGCCTTCGCCGCATCCCGCAACGGCCCACGACGGAAATCAACCAGCTGATAGGTGAGCGCCAGGCCGAGATTGCCGAAGGTGTTGCGCACCACCGCATAACCCTTGCTGCCCAGGTTGAGGTTGAGGTCGCCGATGAAAGAGAGGTTGCTGACGAAGTTGATGTCGGTGCCCACCTGGGCGTAGGTGGCCAGACCCACCAGATCGAGCTTCGGCAGAAACGGGCTGCCGGCCAGGTCCACCAGGGCACGCCCCTGCTCGATCGTGACGGCCGCACTGCGCAGGGCCAGGGAGCGCTCCAGCCCCAGGCTGAGGGCCTGCTCGAGGCTCAGGTTGAGCACGGCTGGGGGCTGGCCGGACTCCGCGGCTGAAGGCTGCGTGGGTGGGACCGTTCCGGCCCAGGCTGATGCGGAGGCAGCGAACAGCCAGGCCATACCGACCGCTCCGACCAACCCCCGACGCCTGCCGCCTGCCAAGGAGCCATCTGCGGATGCGCCCTTAGCCTATGTGGGCTCCTTCTGCGCTCCCGGGCTCGTGGTGCATGGTTGAAGCTCCTGTGCGTGCAGACGCCTGCCCCCGGGACGCGGCCGATCCGCTTCTGCCCCGTCTGCTGCCGATCGGGGCCGTCAGCGTCCTGGCCCTGGCCTGGGCCCTCTCCCCCGGGGTGCCGGTCCAGGTGCATGGCGGTGCCGTGCTGATGCAGCCGGACAGCCGCGTCGGCGTCTACGCCCGCTCCCCAGGCCAGATCCAACGGCTGGCCGTTGCGGTCGGCGCTCCGCTGCAACAGGGGCAACTGCTGGCCACGATCAACCGGGTCGACCAGGCGGCCCCTGGCGGCGGCTGGGTGGCGTCCAACCCCGATGCGATCCGCCGTCAGAACCTGGCCATCGATCAGCAGCAGGCGGCGATGCGCAGCCAGATCGCCACCCTGCGCATCACCAATGGGCCGGTGGGGCAGCAGCTCGCTGCTCTGGAGTCTCTGCGTAAGGACGAGGTGATTCCCCGCTACAGCCCCCTCTGGGTGGGAGCCCAGGATCTCTATCTGCGCAACGAGAGCCAGATGCGGGCGCTGGAAGCCCAGATCGCCCAGCTGGAGGCGGGCCGGGCCGAACTGCAGGCCCAGAGCACCAGTCAGAAGGTCTTCTCCCCCCGGGGCGGCGCCCTGCTGTCGCTGCTTGTGGCTCCGGGCCAGGCGGTGATTCCGGGCCAACGGATCGCCATCGTGGGCTCCCCGCCCCAGCCTGTGTCGCATCACCACACGGCCATTGCCCTGTTCACGGAGGCCGATGCCAGCCGTCTGCGTCCCGGGGCCGAGATCCTGGTGGAACCCCAACTGCAGACCCGTGCCCGCTATGGGGGCACCGATCAGCGCTACGGCTCCCTCAGCGGCAAGATCCGCTCCCTCTCGCCGATCTCCCTCAATGTCGAGGCCCTCACTCGCGTGGTGGGCGACACCGATCTGGCCATCAATCTGGCGTCCCGCACCCGTCAGGAGGCCTTCGGAGAAGGCGGTGATCCGTTGGCCACCCTGGGCGACAAGGTCACCGCGCCGATGGTGCTGGTGCTGGTGGATCTGGAGAGGGCCCCCACCCCCAGCGGCCTGCGCTGGACCGGTGGGGCCGGCCCGGAGCTGGAGCTGGAGAACGGCACCCCGGCCCTCGCCCGCGTGGATCTGGAGCGACGACCGCTGCTGAGTTTCGTGATGCCGTTCCTGCGCTGGCTCGGGGGGACCGAGAAGTGAGCCAAGCGCGCCAAAAGCATCCGATCCGCGGGGCCCTCGGGCCCTGGCTGGCGCCCTGGGCGGCACCGGCCCCGTGGCTGGCCCTGCTGCTGTTGGCCCTGGCCGCTGCCAGCAGCCCACCGCGCTTGTGGTTCTGGGTGGCGCTGCTGGTGGTGGTGTTGCTGGTGGGCTGGGTTCAGGCCCTTGGCGGCCGCCGCCGATGAGCGCCACGGCCCCCCCCCTGGGGTTGCGGGCGGCGTTGGTGATCGGCCTGGCTTCGGCCTTCACGGCCGCCATCGCCCCGGGACTGGGCCTGGGCAGTGGCGAAGCCGCCTACGGGGTGATCGTGGCCGCGCTGGTGGTGCGGCCGGATTTCAGCCGCTGGCCGCTGCCGATCTATCCCGTGCTTCTGGGGGCGATTGGCCTGTCGATGGCCATCGGCCTGCTGATGGGGGAAGCCTTCGCTGGGGCGCCAACGGTGTTCGTGTTCGGGCTGGTGGCGGCCACCATGCAATTCCTGATGCTGCTGCTGCCCGGCAAACTGCGGCCGCTGGCCAACGCGCTGGCGATCACCGGTGTGCTGCCGTTGCTCAGTGCCACCAGCAGCTGGACGAGTGTGGGCAACGAACTGGCTGCGATCGGGCTCGGGCTCGCTGTCGGCAGCCTCACCCAGATCACCTTTACGCCCGCTGGCCTGCCCCTGGCAGCGAAATCGACAGAGCACTCTGGGGCGGTGGATCTGCCGCTGGCCCAGCGTCTCCGCGCAGGCCTCACCTCCGCCTTCTTCTGGCGCAAGCTGGTGTTCGCGGCACTGGCCCTGGCCATCGGCGAAGGCCTCGGCGCCGTTGAGCCCAAGTACCTCTACTTCGGTGTGGTGCTGCTGCTCAACGACAGCCTCGGGGCCACCTTGGCCCGGGTGCGGGATCGAATGGTGGGTGTGACCCTTGGCATCCTGATGCCCCTGCTGGTGTTCAACAGCATCGGCCTCAACGAGGTCAGCACCGGCTTGGTGTTGGGAGGAACGGCCGCTCTGATGGTGGCCGTGAACAGGCAGGAGGTCCTGAGCACCGCGCTGATTTCCAGTGGCGTGGCTTTCGTCGGCTACGGCCCCCTGGTGGCCTGGTACATCCCCCACCGCTGGATCGATTACCTGATGGGCTGCGGCCTGGCCCTGGCGGCGGGCCTGCTGTTCCGGCCCACGTCGGCCCTGAACCAGTACCGGGCCCTGCTGCTCAACGGCGAGGCTTCGGCCGAGGCTCTGGCGCGCCTGCGCCCGGCCGCGATGGAGGAGGCCCGCTGGCTGGGTCAGTCCCTGGCCGCTCCTGCCTCCGTTGGGGAGCCGTTGCGGGAGCTCCGCTAGCGCCGACCTAGCTTTTCCCCAGTCGCAGAGCCGTCTTGGCCCCACCCGTCCTCCAGCGTCCCGGGGTGGCCGGTCTGGTCATGTGCCTGGCCCTGGCGGTTGCCCCATCCGGCGCCGCCAGGGGCGCCGAGCCCCCCTCAGGGCCGCCGCCCCCGCCGCGCCAGGTGACGGCGGCCAGCCTTGCCGCAGCCCTGCCCCGGCTCGATGACCTGACCACGGAGATGCTGGGCCGCACCGGTGTCCCGGGCCTGGCCATCGTGGTGGTGCACGACGACCGGGTGGTGTTCCTCAAGGGCTACGGAGTGCGGCGCGTGGGTGAGCCCGGTGCGGTGGATGCCGACACCATCTTCCAGCTGGCGTCGCTCTCGAAGCCGATCGCCTCCACGGTCGTGGCCGGCCTGGTGGGCGATGGGCGCGTGGGCTGGGACGACCCGGTGCTGCGCACCCTGCCTGCGGCCCGAATCGGCCCGCCGGCCATCGCCGCCGATGTGACCATCCGCGACCTGCTGGCCCACCGCAGCGGCCTGCCGGACCACGCCGGTGATCACCTCGAGGACCTGGGCTTCGATCGGGCCACGATCCTGGCGCGCCTGCGGCTGCTGCCCACCGGCAACCGCTTCCGCGCCGACTACGCCTACACCAACTTCGGCTTCACGGCCGGCGCCGTGGCCGCGGCCAACGCCGTCGGGCGCCCCTGGGAGACGCTCTCCAGCGAACGGCTCTACCGGCCCCTGGGCATGGCCCGCACCAGCTCCCGCCACGCCGACTTCGTGGCCGCCGCCAACCGTGCCTCCCTGCACGTGCCGGAGGGGGGGCGCTGGGTGGCCCGCTACCAGCGGGATGCCGATGCCCAGGCCCCCGCCGGCGGCGTGAGCTCCAGCGTGCGGGATCTGGGCCAGTGGCTGCGGCTGCAGCTGGCGGGAGGCCGCCTCGCTGGCCGTGCGGTGGTGGACGCCGCCGCCCTGGCCGAGACCCACCGGCCCCAGAGCATCAGCCAGCCGCCCCGCGATCCGGCCACGGATCGGGCCGGCTTCTACGGGCTGGGCTGGAACGTGAGCTACACCGACCGGGGCACGGTGCAGCTGGGCCATTCGGGCGCCTTCGACCTCGGCGCCGCCACGGCCGTCTACCTGCTGCCGGCGGAATCCCTCGGGATCATCGTGCTCTCCAACAGCCAGCCGCTGGGGGTGCCGGAGGCCCTCAGCCTCAGCTTCCTCGACCTGGCCACCAGCGGAGTGGTGCAGCGCGACTACCTCACCGCCATCCGTCCCCTGTTCCAGGCCATGGAGCAGCAGGACTACCCCGCCGTGGTCACCCCGGCCCGGCCCCTGCCGGCCCGCCCCGCCGACGCCTACACCGGCAGCTACGCCAATGCCTACCTGGGCCCGGTCGCGGTGGTGCGCCGCGGCGATGGCCTGGAGCTGCAGCTGGGTCCCCGCCTCACACCCTTTCCCCTCACTCCGGTGAGCGGCGACGTCTTCCGCTACCAGCCCGCCGGCGAGAACGCCTACGGCCCCAGCGCCGTCACCTTCACGGTCGGTCCCGACGGCCGGGCCACGGCGATGCGGATCGACAACCTCAACCTGGAGGGCCAGGGGGTGCTCCAGCGGCGCTGATCGGGGCGGCGAACGTTCCTTCTGAACCTGACCCGGAGCCGGAGCACTGCCAGAGTGCCGTTGGCCAGCGCAGCCTGCATGAACCTCACCCCCCAGGAGAAAGACAAGCTGTTGATCGTCACCGCCGCCCTGCTGGCGGAACGGCGCCTCGGCCGGGGCCTGAAACTCAACCATCCCGAAGCGGTGGCCTGGCTCAGCTTCCAGGTGATCGAAGGGGCCCGCGACGGCCGCAGCGTGGCGGAGCTGATGCGGGAGGGCACCACCTGGCTGAGCCGGGATCAGGTGATGGAGGGGGTGCCTGAGCTGATTGGCGAGGTGCAGATCGAGGCGATGTTCCCCGATGGCACCAAGCTCGTCACCCTCCACGAACCGATCCGCTGACCCCCCCGCCATGGCCCCCCTGATCCCCGGCGAACTGATCCCCGAGCCCGGCACGATCGAGCTCAATGTCGGCCGTCCGGTCACCACCCTGTCGGTGGCGAACCGGGGCGACAGGCCCGTGCAGGTGGGCTCCCACTTCCACTTCCATGAGGCCAACGGCGCCCTGGAGTTCGACCGCGAGGCCGCCCGCGGCCTGCGGCTCGACATCCCCGCCGGCACTGCCATCCGCTTCGAGCCCGGCGACCAGCGGGACGTGCATCTGGTGCCCTACGTCGGCGACCGCCGGGTGTTCGGCTTCAACGGTCTGGTGAACGGCCCCCTCGACTGAACCCCCATGGCTTACCGCATTGACCGCCGCGCCTACGCCGAGACCTACGGCCCCACCACCGGCGACCGGCTGCGGCTGGCCGACACCGAACTCATCCTGGAGGTGGAGAGCGACTGCACCACCTACGGCGATGAGGTGAAGTTCGGCGGCGGCAAGGTGATCCGCGACGGCATGGGCCAGGCCCAGACCCCCCGCGCCGAAGGGGCCGTCGACACGGTGATCACCAATGCCCTGATCCTCGACTGGTGGGGCATCGTCAAGGCCGACATCGGCCTGAAGGACGGCCGCATCTGCGCGATCGGCAAGGCGGGCAACCCCGACATCACCGACGGGGTGACGATCGTGGTGGGCCCCGGCACCGAGGCCATCGCCGGCGAGGGGCACATCGTCACCGCCGGGGCGATCGACACCCACATCCATTTCATCTGCCCCCAGCAGATCGAGACCGCCCTCGCCTCCGGGGTCACCACCCTGCTGGGGGGCGGCACCGGCCCGGCCACCGGCACCAACGCCACCACCTGCACCCCCGGCGCCTTCCACCTGGCCCGCATCCTGCAGGCCGCCGAGGGGCTGCCGATCAACCTGGGCTTCTACGGCAAGGGCAACGCCAGCACGCCGGCGGCGATCGAAGAGCAGATCCGCGCCGGCGCCTGTGGCCTCAAGCTGCACGAGGACTGGGGCACCACCCCGGCGGCGATCGACTGCTGCCTCTCGGTGGCCGACGAGTACGACGTCCAGGTCTGCATCCACTCCGACACCCTCAACGAAGCGGGCTTCGTGGAGGACACGATCCGGGCCATCGGCGGCCGCACCATCCACACCTTCCACACCGAGGGGGCCGGCGGCGGCCATGCCCCGGACATCATCCGGATCTGCGGCGAGCCCAACGTGCTGCCCAGCTCCACCAACCCCACCAAGCCCTACACCGTCAACACCCTCGAGGAGCACCTCGACATGCTGATGGTGTGCCATCACCTCGATCCGCGCATCCCGGAGGACGTGGCCTTCGCCGAATCGCGCATCCGCCGCGAGACGATCGCCGCCGAGGACATCCTCCACGACCTGGGCGCCTTCTCCATCATCGCCAGCGATTCCCAGGCCATGGGCCGCGTCGGTGAGGTGATCACCCGCACCTTCCAGACCGCCCACAAGATGAAGGTGCAGCGAGGTTTCCTCCCCGAGGACGCCGCCGGTCCCGGTGGCGGCCGCAACGACAACACCCGCCTGAAGCGCTACATCGCCAAGCTGACGATCAATCCCGCCATCGCCCATGGCCTCGACAGCCAGATCGGCTCAGTGGAGGTGGGCAAGCTGGCCGACCTGGTGCTGTGGAAGCCGGGCTTCTTCGGCGTCAAGCCGGAGCTGGTGATCAAGGGGGGCTCGATCGTCTGGGCCCAGATGGGGGATGCCAACGCCTCGATCCCCACCCCGGGGCCCGTCCACGGCCGGCCGATGTTCGCCGCCTACGGCGGATCGCTGGCGGCCAGCTGCCTGAACTTCGTCAGCCAGGCCTGCCTCGAGGCCGACCTGCCCAGCCGTCTTGGCCTGAAGCGCGCCTGCGTGCCGGTGGTGCAGACCCGGGGCATCGGCAAGGCCGAGATGCGCAACAACACCGCCCTGCCCAAGGTGGAGGTGGACCCCCAGACCTACGAGGTCTTCGCCGACGGGGAACTGCTCACCTGCGAACCGGCGGAGGTGCTGCCGATGGCCCAGCGCTACTTCCTGCTGTAGCGGCGCTGGCGAACGGATCTCCAGACGCTGAGCAGGCCCTCAGGCGTTGGCCCGTTCCTGTTCTTCCTGGATGGCCCAGTCTTCCTCATTGGGATCCCGGTGAGTGGTGCGCCGCTCGATCGAAAGGGTCGGTAGCTTCTCCAGCGGCGTGGCGAAGGCCACGCCGAAGGCGACGGCAAAGTGGGCATGGCTGAGCCAGCGCAGCTGTGCCTGGAGACGAAGCTGTCCGAAGCCGGGATGGGAGCGCAGATCAAGCAACAGCCACCGCCCCACCTCAAGGGAATGTTCCTCGGCAGCGATCAGGCACATCCCGCCTTCAGCCACGTCGACGATGTCGGCGAGGAACCAGCGCCCGCAGGGTGTGCCACTGCCATCGAGCTCCCGGATGGCGATGGGGCGGCAGTTCTCAATGGAGTGCCGGGCAAAGGCCCGCATTTCGTTTCGGTCCCCTGTTCTGTTCTGTTCACCCTGGAGGGCGCCGGATGCAACCATGGAACTCGAAGACTCGGTGCCGAGTTTCTTGGTCTGCACCGTGGTCTCCCCATTCTAGGAAATTATTCTAAGCCCTCGCCACCCTCCATGGCAGCGAATGCGTGAACAAATGCTATCACCATGAAGTGGTCCGTCTGGCTTCGGGCTGGCGAATCCGTAGCTGGAGGGTCGGTTCCGAGGGGCGGCCCTGCGGCAGCGCCCCCGGGTTTTCGTAACAACGGCAACGGGAGGCTGGCCCTGCGGCACTGCAGGATCCAACCGCGAGGACGGGTCAGGAATGTTCAATCAGTACAAACCGAGCCAGGGGTACGACGAGTACTTCTCGTCCACCGACCAGCCAAGGGCCACCCTCAAGCCGTTGCTGTCCTCCCTGGGCCAAATGGGTCTCGAGCAGCTGAACCGCAACCACGTGGCCGCCGGCATGCTGCTTAAACGGCTCGGGGCCACCTTCCGCCTCAACGACTCGGGCAGCCAGGGGGTGGAGCGGATCCTTCCCTTCGATCCCCTCCCCCGTCTGATCGGGGCGCAGGATTGGCAACGGCTGGAGCGGGGCCTGATCCAGCGCCTGGAGGCGATCGACCTGTTCCTGGCCGACGTCTATGGCGATCAGAAGATCCTGGCCGACGGCGTGGTGCCGAGGACCGACGTGGAAAGCTCCCAGGGGTGGCGGCCCCAGATGCAGGGCTTCCAGCCGCCCCTCGGCCGCTGGTGCCACATCTCCGGTCTTGATCTGGTCCGCGACGGCGACGGCACCTGGCGGGTGCTGGAGGACAACCTGCGTTGTCCATCGGGGGTGGCCTATTTCCTCGAGAACCGGCGGGTGATGAAACGCATGTTCCCGAGCCTGTTCGCCGGTCGCACGGTGCAGCCCATCGACGACTACCCCTCCCACCTCCTGCAGACCCTGCGGGAACTCGCGCCCTGGACCGACACCCCCAAGGTGGTGCTGCTGACCCCCGGGGTGTTCAACAGCGCCTACTTCGAGCACAGCTACCTCGCCCAGCAGATGGGGATCCAGCTGGTGGAGGGGCGCGACCTGGTCTGTGAAGGGGATCGGGTGTGGATGCGCAGCACCGCCGGCCTCGAGGCGGTCGATGTGATCTACCGCCGCATCGACGATGACTTCCTCGACCCGGCCGTGTTCCGCAGCGATTCCCTGCTGGGGGTGAGGGGCCTGATGGGGGCCTACGCCGCCGGCCGGGTGGCGATCGCCAATGCCCCGGGCACCGGCGTGGCCGATGACAAGCTCATCTATGCCTATGTGGGCGAGATGATCCGCTACTACCTCGACGAGGAGCCCATCATCGAGAACGTTCCCACCTACATCTGCTCGAGGCCCGACGATCAGGCCTATGTGCTGGAGCACCTCGGGGAGCTGGTGGTGAAGGCGGTGGCGGAAGCCGGCGGGTACGGCATGCTGATCGGCCCCCATGCGAGCCGGGCGGAAATCGACGCGTTTGCCGTCAAGATCCAGGCCGATCCGCGCAACTACATCGCCCAGCCGACCCTGGAGCTCTCGACCGTGCCTTCCCTGAGCGAAGGGGAGCTCTACCCCTGTCATGTGGATCTGCGGCCCTACGTGCTGCGGGGCAGGGGGGCCTGGGTGAGCCCCGGCGGCCTCACCCGCGTGGCGCTGCGGCGCGGCTCGCTGGTGGTCAACTCCTCCCAGGGCGGCGGCTGCAAGGACACCTGGATCGTGGATGAAGTCCCATGCTGAGCCGCGTCGCCGACTCCCTCTACTGGATCAACCGCAACGTCGAGCGGGCCGAGAACATCTCCCGCTTCGTGGAGGTGAGCGAGGCCATGGCCCTCGACTGCCCCCCCGGCAGCGCTGAGCCCTGGCTGCCCCTGATCGAGGCCAGCGGCGACCGCAAGCTCTTCGACGAGCTCTGCCCGGTGGTCACCCCCGAGGCGGTGATCCATTTCCTGGTCAAGGAGGCAGAGAACCCCAGCAGCGTCGTCAACTGCATCGGCAACGCCCGGGAGAACGCCCGCCAGATCCGCGAAGTGATGACCACCGAGATGTGGGAGCAGATCAACGACATCTACTGGACCCTGCAGGAGGAGACCTTCTGGCAACAGCCTCCCCAGGAGCAGCTGCGGGAGATCCGCCGCGCCTGCCAGCTCTTCTACGGCATCACCGATGCCACCCTCAGCCGCGACCTTTCCTGGCAGTTCAGCCGTCTGGGGCGGCTGCTGGAGCGGGCCGACAAAACCACCCGGATCCTGGATGTGAAGTATTTCCTGCTGCTTCCCTCCCCGGAGGAGGTGGGTGGGGTGCTCGATGAGCTGCAGTGGATCTCCCTGCTGCGCTCGGCCGGGGCCTACCAGATGTTCCGCCAGTCCAGCCAGCAGGCCATCGAACCCAAGGCGGTGGCGGCCTTCCTGCTGCTGGATCCGATCTTCCCCCGCTCGGTGCGCTACTGCCTGGAGCGGATCAACGAAACCCTGCGCATCATTCGCGGCAGCTCGGTCCCCCGCCCCGCCGACGATCTGGAGTGCCTGATCGGGCTCACCCTGGCCCATTGGAGTTTCAGCCGGATCGATGAGCTCGTCGCCACCGGGCTGCATGAAGCCATCGACAAGTTCCAGTCCGATCTCAATCGCCTGCATGAGTTGATCGAAGCGCGCTACTTCATCGCTCCCACCAGCACCACCTCCAGTCAAGAGCCGGCATGCGAGCCCGCATAATCCACACCTTCGACTACCGCTACAGCGCTCCGGTCTTGCTGGGTCCCCACCGTTTCTGCCTCAAGCCTCGGGGCCATGGCTTCCAGCGCCTGCTCCATTTCCATCTGCACCTCACCCCGGAACCCTCGCGTCTCTATCCGCTGGTGGCCGCCAGTGGCGATGAGATCCTGCGGGCCCGCTTCGACGGCGGCACTGAGCACTTCCGGGTGCAGGCGATCAGCGATGTGGAGACCCAGCCACCCCCGGCCCTGGCCACCTGTCTGGAGGCCCAGGAGCCCCTGCTGCCCTATCCGGTGGGCCATCTCAACGGCGACCTGATGGGATCCCTGGAGGGCTGGCTGCCCAATGGCCAGCACGACCCCGCCGCGGTGGACCTGGCCCAGGAGGCGCTGATGGGCAGCGACCAGCGTGGGCTGATGTTCCTCGAGCAACTCGTGGAGATCATCAAGGACCGGGTCAAGTACACCCAGCGGCATGTGGGACCGGCCTGGCCGGCGGGCCGCACCCTCAAGGAACGGGTCGGTTCCTGCCGCGATCTGGCGATGCTGATGATCGAGACCTGCCGCTGCGTCGGCCTGCCGTCCCGGTTCGTGAGCGGCTACCACCTGGTGGAACCACAGCCCAAGCGGTACGACCTGCACGCCTGGGCGGAGGTGTATCTGCCCGGCGCGGGCTGGCGGGGGTTCGACCCGAGTGGCATGGGCAGCATCGACGACCGCTACATCACCCTGGCCACCTCCTCCAAGCCCACCCTCACGGCGGCGGTGAACGGCAGCTTCTCGGGCCCTGCGGGGGTGGAGAGCGAGCTGGATTGGCACATCGAGGCGGAGCTGCTGGAGCCCACCCCCATGGGCTCTGCAGCGCACGAGGTGCTGAAGCGCTGAAGCGAAGCCACTCTTAAGGTGCGTCCGGTTGTAGCCGATGGTGCAGCGGCAGGGGCACTCCCCAGGCCAGGACTGGTTGCACTTCGCCAAACACGGCACGTCCCCATGGCCAGCTCCACTCCCGCCCCCTGCCCACCCAAGGGGCAGGCCCTCCTGGAGGCGATGCGGCGCCATCTGTTCTCCAGCCAGGCCAAGTCCGCCTCCCTCGCCACCCTCCACGATCACTACGTCTGCCTGTCGCTGGCGGTGCGCGACATCCTGCTGACCAGCTGGGTGGACACGGCCGACACCTACACCAGCCAGCACGTACGGACCGCCACCTACCTGTCGGCGGAATACCTGCTGGGGCCCCATCTGGAGAACAACCTGGTGAGCCTCGGGCTGCGGGAGGAGGCCAGGGCAGCCTGTGAAGCCCTCGGCCTCACCCTCGAGGAGATGCTGGCGGAGGAGCCGGAGCCGGGCCTCGGCAACGGTGGCCTGGGTCGCCTGGCGGCCTGCTTCCAGGAGTCGATGGCCACCCTCGAGCTGCCGGCCATCGGTTACGGCATCCGCTACGAGTTCGGCATCTTCCGCCAGCAGATCGGCCCCTACGGCCAGATGGAGAGCACCGATCCCTGGCTGGCCCGTGGCAACCCCTGGGAAGTGATCAGGCCGGAATGGAGCTATCCGGTGCTGATCGGCGGCCAGACCGTGATCGGCGTGGCCTATGACACCCCGATCCTGGGCTACGGCGTTCACACGACCAACACCCTGCGGCTGTGGTCGGCCCAGGCGCCGGATGCCTTCGACTTCGCCTCCTTCAACGCCGGCGACTACACCCGGGCCGTGCTGCACAAGGTGCAGTCGGAAACCCTCTCCAAGGTGCTCTATCCCAACGATGAGATGGAGCAGGGCAAGCGCCTGCGGCTCAGCCAGCAGATCTTCTTTGTCTCCTGCTCCCTGCAGGACATGTTCCGCATCCTCAAGGGACAGGGGATCCCGGTGACGGAATTCCACCGCAAGTTCGCGGTGCAGCTCAACGACACCCACCCGGCGATCGCCGTGGCGGAGCTGATGCGGCTGCTGATCGATGACAACGGGGTCGACTGGGACACCGCCTGGAGCATCACCACCGCCACGATCAGCTACACCAATCACACCCTGCTGCCCGAGGCCCTGGAGGCCTGGGGGCTGGAACTGTTCCAGCAGCTGCTGCCGCGCCAGCTGCAGATCATCTTCGAGATCAATGCCCGCTTCCTGCGCACCCTGCGGATCCGGTTCCCCGGCCAGCCCGACCTGCTGGAGCGGCTTTCGCTGATCGAGGAGGGCCCGCACCGCAAGGTGCGCATGGCCCACCTGGCGGTGGTGGGCAGTCACACGGTCAACGGTGTGGCGGAGCTGCACAGCAAGCTGCTGAAGGAGAACCTGTTTGCCGAATTCGCCCAGGTGTGGCCGGATCGCTTCACCAACATCACCAACGGCGTCACCCCGCGCCGCTGGCTGGCGGTCGCCAACCCGCCCCTGGCCGCCCTGCTCAACGACGCCATCGGCACCGACTGGTGCCGGCATCTCGACCAACTCCAGCGGCTGGAGCCCCTGGCCACCGACGCCGCCTTCCTGGAGCGCTGGCAGGGGGTGCGGGAGCAGGCCAAGGAGCGCCTGGCGGCCACGATCCGCCAGGACACCGGTGTCCTGGTGGATCCGGCTTCCCTGTTCGATGTCCAGGTGAAGCGCATCCACGAGTACAAACGCCAGCACATGGCGGCCCTGCAGGTGGTGGAGCGCTACCTGCGGTTGCGGGCCGGGGAGGATCTGCCGCCCCGCACGGTGATCTTCGGCGGCAAGGCGGCCCCCGGCTACGCGATGGCCAAGCTGATCATCCGCCTGATCGTGGGCATGGCGGAGATCATCAACATCGATCCGGCGATGGACGGTCGCCTGCGGGTGATCTTCCTGCCCAACTTCAGCGTCAAGCTGGGCCAGAAGATCTATCCGGCGGTGGACCTGTCGGAGCAGATCTCCACCGCCGGCATGGAGGCCTCCGGCACGGGCAACATGAAGATGTCCCTCAACGGGGCGCTCACGATCGGCACGCTGGATGGGGCCAACATCGAGATCCGGGAGCGGGTCGGTGACGACAACTTCTTCCTGTTCGGCCACACCGCCGAGCAGCTGGCCGCCATCAACCGCAACGGCTACCACCCGATGCCCTGGCTGGAGAATGACGCCCTCGCCAAGGAGGCCATCGACCTGATCGGCTCGGGCCACTTCAGCGAAGGCGACCGCGACCTGTTCCATCCGCTGCTGGCCAACCTCTGCAGCAGTGATCCCTTCCGGGTGATGGCCGACCTGGGCGACTACCGCCGCGCCCAGAACGAGGTCGACGGCGCCTGGTGCGATGCCGGACGCTGGAGCATGATGTCTGTGCTGAACACCGCCCGTTGCGGCTTCTTCAGCAGCGACCGGTCCATCCAGGACTATGCCGAACGCATCTGGAAGGTGGTCCCGGTTCCCGTCAACTCCTGCAGCGTGATTCCCAACCCGTCCCCATGAGCCTTCCGCAACCCGCATGAGCTGGCCCGCATGAGCTGGATGGAAAGGGTGGCCGAGGCGGCCGAGTCCCGCCTGAGCGCCGCCGGCATCCAGCTCACCCTCGGCGGTGAGCCCACCCTGGTGCCCCTCCAACCGGAAGGGCCCGAGTGGAGCGTCACCGCCGATGGTCCCACCAAGCTCCCCATCGCCCGGGCCCTGGCGAGGGATCTGCAGCAGCGGGTCTGGCCAGGCAGCACGCTCCTTTATTGCCCTGGCAAGCGCTACGACGGTGAGGTCAATCCCCGCTGGGCCCTGCGCCTGTTCCTGGGCAGCGACGGCACGGAGCCGGTCCGCTGGCCCGGCCTCTGCCAGCCCGGACTGGAGGGATCGGCGCTGAAGGCCGGCGACGGTCCGGCCTGGCTGGAACGCCTGAGCGAGCTGCTGGGCGTTGCCCTTCAGCCGGTGGAGCTGCGGGATCCCCTCGATCCCGAACGCCTGGCCTGGGCCGCACCCTTGAGCGTTGTCCCGTCAGAGGCGACGGCCGAGGCGGCACCGGTCGAATGGCAGGTGGCTCCCTGGCCCCTGGAGGAGAGCCTGAGGCAACTCACGGGCGCCCCCGGTCCGGCGGGCCTGCGCCTGCCCCTGGAGCACCTGCCGGAGGAGCTGCCCCGCCAGGTGCTCACCCTGGAGGTCGATCCCGACGGCTGGGAGCTGTTCCTGCCGCCCCTGGAACGGGAACCCCTGCGCCTGCTGCTGCAGGCGGTGGCGGACAGCCTGGGCGACCTGGCCGCGCCCCGCCTCAGCGGTGTGCTGCCCCACGATGCCGGTGAGCGCTGGCAGGTGCTGGGCCTGACGGCCGATCCGGGTGTGCTGGAGATCAACCTGCCGGTCTGCCACAGCTGGCGTGAATACCACCAGTGGCTGCAGTGCCTGGAGGAGGCCGGCGGGCGGCTGGGGCTGCGCAGCTGGAAAGACCTGGGCGACGGCCGCCAGGAAGGGACCGGTGGCGGCAACCACCTGCTCTGGGGCGGCCCCGACCTGGCCCACCATCCCTTCTTCTCCCGGCCGGCCTGGCTCACCGGGATCCTGCGCTACTGGCAACGGCACCCGTCGCTGGCCTACCTGTTCTGCGGCCCCGGCGTGGGCCCCGCCTCCCAGTCGCCGCGGCCGGATGAGGCGATCGGGGAATGTTTCGATCTGGAGCTCGCCTATCGCGCCATCGAACAGGCGCAGGGGCAGCCCTCAGGCGAACCCTTCGGCGACTGTCGGGGTCTGATCGGCGAAACGCTGCGCCATCTCCATGCCGACCGCAGCGGCAACAACCACCGCAGCGAAATCAGCTTCGACAAGTTCTGGAACCCCGGGGCCCCGGCCGGATGTCTGGGCCTGGTGGAGTTCCGGGCCCTGGAAAGCCTGCCCCGCATGGCGTGGAGCAGCACCATCGCCCTGCTGTGGAGCGCCCTGGCGGCCCATCTGCTGGAGCCCCGCCACCGGCCGCGCCAGCTGCATGACTGGGGCTCGAGCCTGCACGACCGCCAGCTGCTGCCCAGCCAGCTCTGGGACGACCTGGAATCGATCCTGGCCGACCTGGCGGCCGACGGCCTGGCCCTGGATCCGGCACCGTTCCGCGCCATCTGGGAGTGGCGCTTCCCGCCCCTGTTGCACTGGCAGGGGGAGGCCGGCAGCGCCCAGGAGGCACCGGCCCTGGAACTGCGACCCGCTCCCGAGCCCTGGCCCCTGATCTGCGACACCCCGGTGCAGGGGGGCTTCACCAGCCGGTTCATCGACGGCTCCCTGCGCCGCTTCGAGGTGACGGCCAATCCGGCCTTCCGCCGCGACTGCCGGTTGTGGATCAACGGCCGACCCCTGCCGCTGCAGCCCGTTGGCGATGGGGTGGCCGAGGTGCTGGCGGTGCGCTTCCGGTTCCAGCGCCTCTACCCCTGCCTGCATCCGGCGATCGAGCCCCACATGCCCCTGGAGCTGGTGCTGGGCACCCCCGGCGGAGACGTCGGCTTCCGCCTGCACCCTGATGGCCATTGCTTCGAACCCTGCCCGGACGTGGCCAGGCCGTCTCCCGGGGCCCGTGCCTGGCAGGGCCGCCAGCGACCCACGGATCTCACCATCGATCTGCGGATCGATGGATCAGGCGGGTGATCAGCGGCTGTCGAGACGGCGTGCAAGCCATGGCGTTGCCACGTTTCCAGTCGAGTCCTCGGAAGCGATGCGGCCATCGGGCTCGGCCATGGGATCGGCAACTCGGGAGCCTGCTGAGGGTCGCCGCCGCGGCCTGAGGCCCAGGGCTACCAGCTCACCCCGTGGAGCTTGGGCAGGGGGGCGGTCTTGGAGGTCACGGCAAACAGCCGCGGGATGCGATGGCTGTTGTAGACGCGGAATTCACGCACCACGCTGGCGCCTTCCTCGCGCACGGCCTGGTTGAGCACCAGCGAGCCATCGGGATCGGAGACGGATCGGTGGAACGTGCCGGGAGGGATGCGCAGGATGTCGCCGCCACAGTCGAGGCGAACGATGTGATATGGGTAGTTCCAGCCGAGATTGACCAGGAAGAAGGTGCGGCCGCCGTGCATGGCCAGCAGGTTGTCTTCCTGGTGGGGATGGAGATAGAACTGCCAGCTGCCGGTCTCCTTGCAGTCCGGCGGGCTGATCGCCGGACCGGAATGGACCACCAGATCCCGCTTGTTCGAGCTGGGCACCGTGATGTCGAAGAAGCGCACCGACGGGGTGTCGCGGAACTTCTCGTAGGGGATCAGCTCGAACATGGGCGCCGGGCGGGGCCCCTGGCTGGACACCGTGGGCCGGTGATCCTGCCGTTCGTCTCTCGACGGAACAGTGGCGGTCATGGGAATGACTTCGTCAGAAGCCTCTGCGGTCTGTTCAGTGAACCTAATCCGGGCGGGGTCCCACGGTGAGATCGGCTACGAAAGCCTGCGGGGTTTGGGCCAGTTCCAGCGGTGGAGAGGCGTGGCGCTGGATCCGCGTGGAGGCGGCAGCAGCTGGAACTTGCTTGAATGGCCAGCTGTCAATGGCTGATGTTCAGGACGGCGTTCCATGGCCACTACGGAGATCTTGATGAGGCTGGCGTTGGGCGGCGTTGCCCTGGGTGTCGGCCTGGGGGCCGTCCCGTCCCCCGTCCTGGGCCAGAACCGCCAACCGGTGGGTCGCCCCACCGTGTCGGTGCCAGCTTTCAAGAACACCGTGACCCAGCCCACCTGGTGGTGGCAGGGGCCGGTGGCCGACGACCTGTCGGCTGCCCTGGCCAACGAACTGCAGGGCACGGGCATGCTCCAGGTGGTCGAGCGGCGGCAACTCAAGGACGTGCTTTCCGAGCAGGAGCTGGCGGAGCTGGGGATCGTCAAGAAAGGGCCCGATGCCGCCAGTAAAGGGCAGATGCGCGGGGCTCGCTACATCGTGCTGGGAACGGTCACCTCCTACGAAACCAACGTGGAGCAGAAGCAATCGGGGAGCAGTTTCGGCCTGCTTGGCTTCGGCAAGCGTAATCAGGATGTGGAGACCAAGGATTACGTGGCGATCGACATCCGCGTGGTCGACAGCAGCACCGGCGAGGTGATCGGCTCCCGCACCGTGGAGGGCCGTGCCAGCAACACCGCCAGCGCCAGCAGCAGTGGCGTGAGTCTGCTGCCGGCGGCCGGCCTGGCCCTGTGGATGGCGCCCAACATGGGCCGCACCGGCCAGGCCCTCACCGGGGCCGCGGGTACGCTCAACTTCGGTAGCAACCAGGCCCAGGCCCAGCGCACACCGGCCGCCAAGGCCATCCGGGCCGCTCTGGTCGATGCCTCCGAGTACGTGAGCTGCTTGCTGGTGCCCCAGGGGGACTGCCTGGCGCGCTTCGAGCAGCAGGACCGAGAGCGCCGTGAGCGCACCAGAGGCGTGCTGCAACTGGACTGAGCGTCTGAATGAAGCACGCACCTTTGGCTTCCTAGGCTGTGCGCTCCAGAGGGCTGGGCCCATGGGCCGCCACGACCACTGTTTCGGCTTCGAGGCCGACTTTGTCGGTGACCTGCGCTGCATTCCCATGGCGGTGCGGCGCAAGCTGGACCTGGTGGGGGTCAAGTTGAAGCTGAGCCACTGGAGCGCCCTGGCGGAGGAGGAACGGCAGCGGCTCCTGGTCTGGCCGGATGACGCGGACGCCCTGGCCCAGCTGGAGCGCTGGTTGCGCGAGCGCACCGCCGGGATGGCCGCTGGCGCGGCCGGCCGGCTGGAGCCCGCCCGCGAGGCCCCGTGGCAGCAGGGCGACGCCCCCCCACAGGTGCTGCTCGCCTCCTGCCACCAGCTGGGGCTGACTCTGCCTCCCGAAGCCTGGGGAGAGCTCGATGAGCTGCAGCGCTTCGCGTTGGTGAAGCTCAGTCACCCAGGTCATGAGCATCGCAACCTGCCCCGGGCCCTGGCCGAATTCGGCCTGGTGGCCCCCGGCCCTGCCGGCGCGCCGGTGGCATGAACGGTCTGCGGGCCTGCCTGCTCAGCGGCGGCGCCAGCCGCCGCATGGGCACGGACAAGGCCCTGCTGCCCCATCCCGCCGGGGGCACCTGGCTGGCGTTCAGCCTCACCCGACTGGCCGCGCTGCCCCTGCCGATCACCCTGTTCAGCCACCACCGGGCCCATCACGCCCTGGCGGTGCCCCTGCGGGACGGGCTGGGGAACGCCATCACCACCTTGGAGGAGCCGCCCCCCCGGGAAGGTCCGCTGCTGGCCCTCGACCGGCTGATGGCGCTTTATCCCGACCAGGGCCTGCTGCTCTGCCCGGTGGACATGCCCTGGCTGGAGACATCCGCCCTCGAAGCCCTGGTGGCGGCCGCCACGAAAGCCGCCGCCAGCCCCTCGGCCCCCGCGGCCATCCATCTGGCCCATGACGGCCGGCGGCTGCAGCCGCTGCTGGGCGTCTATCCGGCCCATGCCGACCGCCGCCGCCGCCTGCGCAGCTTCACGGCCGCGGGCGGCCGGCGGCTGCAGGACTGGCTCGCCGGGGAGGCGGTGGTGGCGGTGCCGTTGCCGCCCCGGGGCCTGCGCAATGCCAACCGACCCGACGACGCCAGTGGTCTGTGGCCCTAGCTTTCCTGCCATGGCGGAGTGTCCCCTGGATCTGCATGGCCGGCCCCTGGGGGTGCTGCGGCTGTCGCTCACGGCCCGCTGCAACCTGGCCTGCCCCTACTGCTGCCCCGACACCGAGGATCCACCCGGGCTGCTGACCCTGCCGGAACGGCTGGCCCTGGTGGAGGCGACCGTGGGCCTGGGGGTCCACACCCTGCGCCTCACCGGCGGTGAGCCCCTGCTGCACCGGGGCCTGGAGGAGCTGATCGCGGCGCTGCAGCCGCTGCGACGGCGGGAACCCGGCGACCCCCGCGGTGCCCTGCGGGAGATCGCCCTCACCAGCAACGGGGTGCTGCTGGGCGCCGAGCGGGCCCGGCAGCTGAAGGCGGCGGGCCTCGACCGCATCACCCTCAGTCTCGATGGCACCGATGGGGCCAGCGTGGCCCGCATGGCCGGCCTGGGCGGCGCGGCCGCCGGCGGCGCCGTCCTGGAGAAGGTGCTGGCGGCGATCCGCCACGCCCGCGAGGCCGGCTTCGATCCGGCCCGCGGCCAGTTGAAGCTGAATGCGGTGATCACCCGCTCGGGCAATGCCGACCAGCTGCTGCCCCTGGCGGCGCTGGCCCGGGAGCAGGGGCTGGAGCTGCGCCTGATCGAATTCATGGACGTGGGCAACCGCAACGGCTGGGAACCGGAACAGGTGTTGCCGGCCGCGGAGATGGTGGCCCGCATCGGGGCGGCCTGGCCGCTGGAGCCGGTGGGACGGGCACCCCACGGCACCGCCAGCCGCTGGCGCTACTGCGACGGCGGGGGAGGCCCCGGCGCCCATCTGGGCGTGGTGGCCTCGATCACGGCGCCCTTCTGCGGCGACTGCAACCGGCTGCGGATCACCGCCGACGGCCGGGCCTTCACCTGCCTGTTCGCGGCGACGGGGCTGGATCTGCGCCCCTGGCTGCGCCCCCACCCCGACCCCGCCGCTCTGGAGGCGGCGCTGCGGGGGCTCTGGAGGGAGCGGCGGGATCGCTGGAGCGAGGAACGGGCGTCCCTGAGCGCGGCGGCGGCGGTCAGCGGCGCCCGCCATGCCGAAATGGCCTACCTGGGCGGCTGAGCCGGCCCTTCGGCCCTCCAGGTCTCCATGAACTCGTCCACCCGGCAGAGGCGTGCGTAGCCGCGGAAGCAGGCGAGGGCGGCCCCATGGCGCTCGGGCGTCTCGGCCTGGCAGGCATCGGTGAGGCAGGTCACCCGGTAGCCGCGATCGGCGGCGTCCTTCACAGCGTGGTCGATGCACTGGTCGGTGAGGAGCCCGATCACCAGCAGGTCGCCGATGCCGAGGTTGCGCAGCAGGTAGTCGAGCGTGGTGGAGGAGAAGGGCGAGGAGGAGCTCTTCGGCAGCACCAGCTCGTCGGGAAGGGGCGCCAGCTCCTCGATCACGCGGGCCTCAACGGAACCGGGGGGAAAGCCCAGTCCGCAGCGTTTGTAATCGAGGCTCCTGTCGCGGCCGTCGGCGGTGAGGTTGGCGATCACGGTGTGGATCACCTCGATGCCCTCCGCCCGGCAGAACGCCAGGGCCCGCTGGGCCGCCGGCAGGGTGTGCTCCCGGAAGCGGCGGTGGAAATCCGGCCGCCGCTGCGCCTGCGCCGGCCCGCAGGTGCCGTTCTGCAGATCCACCAGCAGCAGGGCCGTCAGCGTCATGCGGTGGTCCGGGCCCCTCACGATGGCCGGGACCGGCGGCCGCTGCAATCATGCGGGAACCCATCCTGAAGGCTCGTGCCGGACGCCGCCGCCGCTGCCGAAGCCCAGCTCGATGATCTGCGCCGCAGCGGCCTTCGCTGGCTGGCCATCACCTTCGTGGATCACGCCGGTGCGGTTCTGGTGAAGGGGGTTCCGCTGGCGCGGCTGCCGCAGGTGGCCCGCCACGGGGTGGGATTCTCGCCGGTGTCCGACGCCTTCGGTGCCACCGGCCTGATCGACCCGCTGCAGACGCTGGCGCGGCCCGACGGCGACCTGCGGCTGCGGCCCGACACCGGCGCCCTGCGGCCCCTGGATCCCGCCGCGGGCTGGGCCTGGGCCCCCGGGGTGCGCCACGAACGGGATGGAACCGTCTACCGCCTCGACCAGCGGGGCTTCTGTGCCGCCCAGCAGGGGCTGCTGGAGGCGGAAGGGCTCTGCGTGCTGGCGGGCTTCGAGATCGAATGGATGGTGGGGCTGGTCGAGACCGCCGGACCCTGGCGGCCCGCGGTGGCGGGGGGCCCCTACGGCGCCGACCGCCTGGTGGAGGGGCTCGACTATCTCACCAGCCTGGCCGAGGCCCTGGAGGCGGCGGGTCTGGACTGGCTGCAGCTGCATCCTGAGTACGGCGCGGGGCAGTTCGAGCTCTCCCTGGCGCCGGGCTCGCCCCTGGAGGCCGCCGACCGCCTGGTGGCGGCGAAGCTGGTGATCCAGCGGGTGAGCCGCCGCTTCGGCTGGCGCTGCAGCTTCGCGCCGCTGGTGAGCTCCGAGCTGGTGGGGAACGGGGGGCATCTGCACCTGAGCATCAGCCGGGCCGGCCGACCGCTGCTCAGCGGTGGGACGGGCAGCGCCGGCCTCACGGCCGAGGGGGAGGCCCTGCTGGCCGGCCTGCTGGAGCAGTTGCCGGCGCTGCTGCCCCTGGCCTGCGCGCTGGCGGTGTCCTACCGCCGGCTGGCCCCGGGCCGCTGGGCGGCGCCCTTCCAGGTATGGGGCGTGGAGAACCGGGAGGCGGCGCTGCGCCTGATCCCGGCGGCGGCCGGCGAGCCGGCCCAGCTGGAGTTCAAGGTGGCCGACCTCAGCGCCAATCCCTACCTGCTGGTGGGCGGCGTGCTGGCGGGGATGGCCGCGGCGCTAGCCCGGCCCTGCCCCCTGCCGCCACCGGTGAGCGGCGATCCCGGGGCGATGCCGGCGGGCACCGTCCGGCGGCTACCCGCCACCCTGGCGGAGGCCGTGGCCGCCTTCGAGGCCAGCGCGGTGCTGAGGGAGGCCATGGGCGGGGAGCTGCACGCCAGCGTGGTGGAGGCGAGGCAGGCGGAGGTGCGTCGCAGCGACGGCCTCGGCGAGGAGGAGCTGATCGCCTCCACCCGGTGGTGGCCGCTCACCGACCTGTGAACCGCCGGTGGCCGGCCTGCTCCTGGATCAGCTGGGCCGGCCGGGATCAGGTCGGCGTAGAAGGCGTCTGCTTCCTGCTGCCGGGCCAGGAAGTTGGCGTCGAACTCGGCGCCGAGGGGATCGGCCGTGAGCCGGCGATCCACCAGCCTCCGCTTCAGCCGTCATGGACGACAGCCAGCGGCCCCCGCACCAGCACCGGCACCCGCTTGAAAGCCGGGGTGCCGCAGCGGGGGTCGATCACCGCTTTCATGATCACGTTCACCTCCGGGTAGAACATCAGCGCCGCGCCCTCACGGATCTCGCCGGGGATGATCTCCACCTGCTCGAGCGCCCCCGCTTCCCCCTGCACCGTCACCCGCTGGTGGGCCTTCAGGCCGGCGCGGCGCAGGTCGGCGCGGTTCATCAGGATTGTGTGGCGGTGGGGCATGCCCCGGTAGCTGTCGCCGGCCTTGTAGACGACCGTGTTGTGCTGGCCGTAGCTGCGGGCTGTGATCAGGGCCAGCACCAGGCCGCCTTCCCCCGGCCCCAGGCCGCCGAAGTGCTCCGGCGCCGGCAGCGAGAGCTCCGGCAGGGGGGTGACGGCCACCCGGGCCTTGCCGGTGGGGGTGGGGAACTGGGGGGTGTCGAACAGCCGTCCCTCGACGCTGAACTCCTGGCGGGTGGCGTCGATCGTGGCGATCGGGCCGTAGCCGGGCACGGTGCGGCCGATCAGTTCCCGCACGTAGGACGGATCCTGCAGCCGGCCCCAGTCGATCGGATCACGGCCCATCAGCCGCCGGGCCAGTTCGGCCAGGAAGCCCACCTCGCTGATCAGGTCGGCGCCGCGCAGATGGGTGGTGCCCGGTTCGTTGAGCCGCACGTAGTTGTTGCCCGATTCGGTGGTGGTGCGGTGGGGCGTCTCGAAGCGGTTGAACACCGGCAGCACCAGGGTCTGGCGGGCGGCCAGGCCGTGGAAATGGCCCTGGTTGGGCTTGGTGGCCAGATAGAGGATCGTGTCGATGCGCCCCAGGGCGCGTTTGGCCTCGGTGGCGTCGGGGTTGGCGCCCCAGAGGTTGCCTCCCAGGCACAGCAGGCTGTCGACCCGGCCGGCATCGGCGGCCGTGATCAGGGCGCGGGTGTCATAGCCGGGCACCCGGCTGAGGGGCCGGCCCAGCAGCTGCTCCAAGGCCTCCTGCATCTCCCGCCGCAGCTTGACGGTGACCCCCATCGAGCCGAAGCCCTGCACGTTGGAGTGGCCCCGGATGGGCATAGTGCCGGCGCCAGGCCGGCCCACGTTGCCGCTGAGTAGGGCGGTGTTGGCGATCGCCTGCACGTTGTCGGTGCCGTTGGCGTGGTGGGTGATGCCCATCGCCCAGGCGAACACCACCCCGCGGCAGCGGGCGATCACCGCGGCGGCGTGCTCCAGCTCCTGGCGGCTGAGCCCGCAGGTGGTGGTGATCGCCTCCCAGGAGGTGGTCTGGAGTTGCTCCAGCAGCGGCTCCCAACCCTCGGCGTGGGCCGCCAGGAAATCCCGCTGCACGGCGCCGGCCTCCAGCAGGGCCTTCTGCAGGCCCAGGAACACGGCCGTGTCGCTGCCCGGAATGGGCTGCAGGAACAGGGAGGCGATCTCGGCGCCCCCCTGCAGCGACGAGACCGGGAAGGCCGGCGAGCCGAACTTCAGCAACCCGACCTCGATCACCGGGTTGATCACGATCACCGTTCCGCCCCGCCGGCGCAGCTTGATCAGCTCGTTCATCAGCCGCGGATGGTTGGCCGGCGCGTTCGAGCCCACCAGCACCACACCATCGGCCTGTTGCAGGCTCTCCAGGCTCACCATCGAGGTGCCGGAGCCGAAGACGGCCTTGAGCCCCACGGTGGAGGGGGCGTGGCAGAGGTCGGAGCAGTCGGCCAGGTTGTTGGAGCCCATGGCCCGCAGCAGCAGCTGCAGCAGGTAGGCGGCCTCGTTGGAGGAGCGCCCCGAGCTGTAGGAGGCCAGCCGCTCCGGCGGCACCCGGAAGGCGGCCTCGGCGATGGCGAACACGTCATCCCAGCCGATGCGCTCGTAGTGGCTGCGGCCCTCGCGCAGCAGCAGCGGATGGCTGAGGCGGCCGAGGCGGTCGGCCTCCATCGAGGAGAGCTGCTGGAGTTCAGTCAGGCTGCGGGTGCCGAACACCCCCTCGCTCACCGCCGGCTGCAGCTCGGCCATGATCGCCTCGACGCTCTTGAGGCAGCGCTGCAGCGGCTCCCCCAGTTCGTCGCGGAAGCCGCCGTGCTGGCCGCCGGTGCCCCAGGCGCAGGAGAGGCAGGCGCTCCGGTGGTTGAGGGTCTGCCAGAGCTTCGGGCCGCTGGGGCTGAGGGTGGCGCGGGCCCAGCCCTCGACCAGGGGCCAGCCGCCGCCCTGGTCGGGGGTGGCGGGATCCTGGCCGGGCGCGTCGTCAGCGGGACGACCAGCAGCGGGGGCCTCAGCTTCCATGATCCTTACCGCGCCATGGAGCCAACCCTAGGCAGACGCTTCGGCAGCGCCCGCCAGCAGCGCATCCAGGCGGCCCTGGCGCTCGAGGGCGTAGAGGTCGTCGCAGCCACCGACGTGGGCGTCGTCGATGAAGGTCTGGGGCACCGAGCGCCGGCCGTCGCTGCCGCGGGCCACCATGGCGTCACGGGCGTCTTCGTCGCCATCGATGACGTACTCGGTGTAGGTCACGCCCTTGCGGTCCAGCAGCAGCTTGGCCCGGATACAGAACGGGCAGAAGCGCCAGGTGTAGATCTCGACCTTGGGCATGGAGAACACCGGATGCAGCAGTACCGATCGATTCTGTCGAAACCGCAGCCATTCGGTCGTCATGGAGATGACGCACCTCTCTCCTGGGGCTGGAGCGATTCCAGGGGGATGGGCAGGTGGTGGATCAGTGACCCAGGTGCTCCCGGATGGCGCTGATCGTGCGCAGGGCCATGGCACACACCTCCCTGGCACAGCGGCGCTCGGAATCGGTGATGCTCAACGCCGCCCTCCAGGAAGAACTGACCCGTGGCCTGCTCGCCGTCTGCCCGATCCTGGTGAGGTGACCTTCGCCATGGCGGAAACGGACTGGGCGGCGAGCCTGTTCCGGGGCCTGAAGGGAGCGGTGCTGGAAGAAACCTGCACAGCGGGGGAGGGCTCTGAACGGTGGCCGACGTGGGGGGAGTTCGCCAGCCCCTGATGGGGAAAGGGAGCTCAGCCCAGCTCGAACCGGTCCAGGTTCATCACCTTGGCCCAGGCCGCCACGAAGGCCCTCACGAAGTGCTCCTGGGCGTCGGCGGAGGCGAACACCTCGGCGATCGCCCGCAGCTGGGAGTTGGAGCCGAAGACCAGGTCCACCCGGGTGGCGGTCCACTTCAGGTCGCCGGTTTCCCGGTCGCGGCCCTCGAAGGTCTGCTCGGCTACGGAGCTGGCCGTCCAGGTGGTGCCCATGTCGAGCAGGTTGACGAAGAAGTCGTTGCTGAGGGTTTCGGGGCGCTCGGTGAACACGCCGTGCCGCGACTTGCCGTGGTTGGCCTCCAGCACCCGCATCCCGCCCACCAGCACCGTCATCTCAGGGGCGGTGAGGGTGAGCAGCTGGGCCCGGTCGAGCAGCAGCTCCTCGGCCGAGGCCGCCAGGCCCGGCCGGAGGTAGTTGCGGAAGCCGTCGGCCCGGGGTTCGAGCACGGCGAAGCCGGCCACGTCGGTCTGCTCCTGGGAGGCATCCATGCGCCCGGGCCTGAAAGGCACCTCCAGGGCGTGGCCGGCCCGCCGGGCGGCCTCCTCCACCGCGGCACAGCCACCCAGCACGATCAGATCCGCCAGAGACACCTGCTTGCCGCCTTGCTGCGCGGCGTTGAACGCCTGCTGGATCGCCCCGTAGACCTCCAGCGCCCGGGCCAGCTTGGCCGGCTGGTTCACCTCCCAGTCCTTCTGGGGCGAAAGGCGCAGGCGTCCCCCGTTGGCGCCGCCGCGCTTGTCGGAGCCGCGGAAGCTGGCGGCAGCCGCCCAGGCGGTGGCCACCAGCTGGGAGATGGGCAGGCCCGCCTCCAGGATCCGGACCTTGAGGGTGGCGATGTCGAAGGCATCGACCAGGGGATGGTCGAGAGGGGGGATCGGGTCCTGCCAGAGCATCACCTCCTTCGGCACCAGGCTGCCCAGGTAGCGGGAGCGGGGACCCATGTCGCGGTGGATGAGCTTGAACCAGGCCCGGCGGAAGGCTTCCGCCAGCTGGTCGGGATGCGCGTGGAACCGCCTGGAGATCTCCAGGTAGGCCGGATCGACTTTCAGCGAAAGGTCGGTGGTGGCCATCATCGGCGCGTGGCGCCGGGCCGGATCGTGGGCATCGGGCACCGCATCCGCCGCCGCCGGATCCGTGGGCTTCCACTGCCAGGCGCCGGCGGGGCTTTTCTCCAGCTCCCACTCGTAGCCGAACAGATTGTCGAAATAGCCGTTGTCCCACTGGATCGGGTTGGCGGTCCAGGCGCCCTCCAGGCCGCTGGTGATCGTGTCGTCGCCCTTGCCGCTGCCGAACAGGTTGCGCCAGCCCAGGCCCTGCTCGGCCATGGGGGCGCCCTCGGGCTCAGGGCCCACCAGGTCGGGGTCACCGGCCCCGTGGCACTTGCCGAAGGTGTGGCCGCCGGCGATCAGGGCGACGGTCTCCTCGTCGTTCATTGCCATGCGCTCGAAGGTCTCGCGGATGTCCCGGGCGGCGGCGAGGGGGTTCGGTTCGCCGTTGGGTCCTTCGGGGTTCACGTAGATCAGGCCCATCTGCACCGCCCCCAGCGGGTCCTCCAGCTCGCGGTCGCCGCTGTAGCGCTTGTCCCCCAGCCATTCCGTCTCCGGGCCCCAGTCGATGTCGATCTGCGGCTCCCAGACGTCCTCGCGCCCCCCGGCGAAGCCCAGGGTGGGCAGGCCCATCGCCTCAATGGCGCAGTTGCCCGCGAAGACGATCAGATCGGCCCAGGAGAGGCTGCTGCCGTACTTCTGCTTGATCGGCCAGAGCAGCCGCCGGGCCTTGTCGAGGTTGCCGTTGTCGGGCCAGCTGTTGAGGGGGGCGAAGCGCTGGCTGCCGGAGCCGGCCCCGCCGCGGCCGTCGTGGATCCGGTAGGTGCCGGCGCTGTGCCAGGCCATCCGCACGAAGAAAGGTCCGTAGTGCCCGTAGTCGGCCGGCCACCAGTCCTGGGAGGTGGTCATCAGGGCGAAGAGGTCCTGCTTCAGGGCCTCCAGATCGATGCGTTGAAACGCCTCGGCGTAGCGGAAGCCGGCGCCCATGGGATTGGCCAGGGGCGAGTGCTGGTTGAGGATCGCCAGATTCAGCTGCCCCGGCCACCAGTCCCGGTTGGAGCGGGTCCCGGCGGTGGTGCCCCGCAGGGTGCCGTGCAGGAAGGGGCATTTCCCGCCGGTGTCGACCCCGGCCTCGGGGGCGGTTCCTTCCATGGGCCGGATCAGCAGCGGTGCCAATTTTAGAACCGCACAATGACCCGGGCTGGCTCAGTCGTCGATGCGGCGTTTCTCCGGGAGAGGCAAACAGATCAAGAAAATGGAACACCCTTGGCCACCCCGGTGGGTCGCTTCAGAATGAAACGAGGTCGTGATCCGCGGTGCCCCCATGAACGCCCCCGTCCGCGCCGCTGCCGTAGCGACGACCGGGTTTCTGGAGGAATCCCCCGGCAACCGCTCCGCCATGCGGCTGATGTGTCTGCTGGCTCTGTTGGCCTCGATCGGCTTCGGTGCGACCACGATGATGCGCAGCGCCCCGACGCTGACCCGGGATGCCAGCGGGCAGGAGACCCTCACCTATCCGCCCCGGGACGACACCGGGATGGCCCTCACGTTCGTCTTCCTGCTGGGGGCTTTCGCGCCGAAGGTGGTGCAGAAGTTCGCCGAGCAGCGCCTCGGGGACCTCAAGGCCTCCGGCCTCGGTGAACTCCTGCTCGGCCATGCCGGCGACTCCGCCATCGCCACCCTGGCGGAGGATCCCCGCCTGCTGCAGCTCCGGCAGGAGCTGGAGAGGCTGAGGGCGGAAATCGATCGCAGCCGCACCCCGATCCAGGTGACTCCTGCCACCCCCGTGGCCGCGCCGGCTCCGACCCTGAGCCCCCTGGAGCGGATCCGGCTGGGGGGAAGCCTGTGATGCCGAACCTCTGATGCCGTACATCACCGCCCGGGAGGATGCGGGCCTGAGCCCCAGTCCCGCCGCCGCCGATGCCGATTCCTTCGTGGCGGCCGGCTCCAGGATCGCCGTGGCCTGGGTGCGGCAGGCACCCGTTGAGGGACTGGCGATCGTGCGGCTGGCCGGCCGCTACACCTGCCCCGGCGGCGCGGCGCCGCTGCAGGACGGCGACCAGCGCTATCTCAATCCCGATCGGTTCAGCATTCCCGACGACGCCTGGCTGCGGGCACCCGAGCCGGGTGCGATCCCCCCGGAGGTGGCGGAACTCAACCACCACTACGAGGGTTGCCGGCTGCAGGCCTATCCCGATCCGCGCACGGGCGGGGAGCCGATCACGATCGGCTGGGGCAGCACCTTCTACCAGGACGGTTCCCCGATCCGGCTGGGGGATGTGATCACCCAGGAGCAGGCCGACGCGCTCTATGCGTTCCACTGCTACGAAACGTTCTGGAAGGTGCTCGCGGCCACGATTCCCTTCTGGACGGAGATGGACGACCGCCAGCGGGCGGCCCTCTGCAGCTTCGCCTACAACAACGGCGCCCGCTTCCACGGCGACGGGCACCACGACACCCTTGATCGCCATCTGCGGGAGCGCCGCTGGGAGGCCGTTCCCGGTGCCCTGATGATGTATCGCAACCCCGGCGAGAACGTGGAGGTGGGGCTGGGGCGCCGTCGGCGGGCCGAGGGCCTGGTGTGGAACGGCCTGGAACCCGCCGTGGCCTGCGCCCAGGCGGAGCGGGAGATCCGCACCCCGCAGGAGTGCGAGGCCTGGGAGCAGCGCCTGAAGCAGGCCGCGGCCGCCCCGGTCGTCAGAGCCGCTGTATCGCCGCCACCGCCGCAGGCGGGTGAGCGGCCCCCTGTCGTGCCCGGCATGGTGGGCCCCAGCAAGACCCCCCGGGACTTCGGCTTCAGCGGAACCGATTCCCACGTGGTGGTCAACGACGGCAGCGAGACGGCGAAGGCCTTCGACGTGGCCGGCCGGCTGCTCTGGGAGATCCCCGCCCTGGCCCGCGGCCAGGGGCGGGAGAACCAGTACAAGGAGAACTCCACCGACACGCCTCCGGGGATCTACCGCATCGCCAAGAAGGTCTACCGGGATTACGAACAGGACCCCAACCCCAGCTACTCCGCCGACCGCTGCAGCTACGGCTGGTACAGCTTCGATCTGGAGGATCTGGAGATGCAGGAGCGGCGCTTCGGCCGGGCCGGGATCATGGTCCATGGCGGCGGAACGGCCTGCGGCTGGCCCGGCGCCTGGGCCCCGCGCCAGCCCCTGCATTCCACCCTGGGTTGCGTGCGGCTGCACAACCAGGACCTGCGCGACAAGCTGCTGCCGCTGGTGGAGAAGGGCACGGTGTACCTGTCGGTGTACCAGGAGGCCTGAGCCGGCAGCCGGCAGCCCATGGCCATCGCCGACTACCTCAGCCTCGGCCTCGGCGCCCTGGCGGCCGGTGTGGGCGGCGAGCTGTTCGTGCGCGGCTCGGTGGGTCTGGCCCACTGGGCCCGCCTCTCGCCGGGGATCATCGGTGCCACCGTGGCGGCCTTCGCCACCTCGAGCCCGGAGCTGTCGGTGGCCACCACGGCGGCCCTGCAAGGCAAACCCCAGATCGCCCTGGGGGATGCCCTGGGCAGCAACGTCGTCAACGTGGCCCTGATCCTGGCCCTCACGGTGGTGATCTCGGGGTTGCGCCTGCCGGTGGAAAGCACCCGGCGCGACCTGCCGGTGGCCCTGGCGGGCCCCATCCTGACCGGGCTGCTGCTGCTCGATGGCACCCTCTCGCGCTTCGACGGACTGGTGCTGCTGGGGGTGTTCGCCCTCTGGATGGGGCGCGTGGTGCTGGAGGTGCGTCAGCAGCGCAGTGTCGCCGACGAGATCCTGGGGGAACAGCGGGGCTGGCTGGCGGTGCTGCTGTGCGCCGCCGGCCTGGTGCTGCTGCTGGTGGCCGGCCGGCTGGTGGTGGCGGGGGCCAGGGCCATCGCCCTGTCCTTCGGCATCGATGCCTTCCTGATCGGCGCCACCCTCGTGGCGATCGGCACCTCCATGCCGGAACTGGCCACCTCCGTGGTGTCGAAACTGCGGGGCCATGACGAGGTGGGCCTGGGAACGATCCTCGGCAGCAACATCTTCAACAGCCTCTGGGTGGTGGGGGTGGCCGCGACGATCACCCCGATCCGCGTGCCTGGGCCCGAGGTGGAACTGGTGCTCGGCTTCGGCATCGGCGCCCTGCTGGTGCTGATCCTTCCCAACGGATCGGGTTTCCTGCCCCGCTGGCGAGGCTGGCTGCTGCTGGCCCTCTACGGCGGCTACGTGATGGCGATCCTGCGCGGCCGGACGCCCCACGGCTGAGGCCCTGGGGCCACCGGTTCCCAACCGCCAGGGCCTGGACAGCTCGAGATGGATGGCGGCGCCGTACGGGCCCAGGATCTTGCCGTCGACGAACCTGCCGTGGAGCTGACCGTCCTCGTCGGTGCTGACGGCGGCCGCGCCCCCCGATCGGCTTCAGCAACCCTGCCCGTGCCCAACGGCCGGGGTTCTGGCGCCCCCGGGATGCCCCTACCGTGACCGGAATCAGCCCCGCAGCGGCCATGTCCGATCGTTTCGCCCTGCTGCTCCTGGCGCTCCTGGCCGCCACGCCGGGATTCGCCGTGGCCGAGCAGAAGGGAGGAGAACTCAGCCCGCGGGAGGAGTTCATGGTGATGGTCGGGGTGGGCTCCGGTTACATGAGCGCCCTCTGCAATCTGGAGAAGGACGGTTACATCACGGCCGCCACCCGCGCCAAGCTGGCCCAGGAGCAACTCGCCATCATCAGCGGGGATCCCTCCACCAAGGGCGATCTGGAGGGTGTGCTGGCCGGCATGAAGGGCGTCGAGGAGAACGGGGACCTGTGCCCCAGCCAGGTGCTGCCGCCGCGGGGGAATTGAGCATCGAAGGGGGACGCTGATGGAGCCGCGCGAGGGCCTGGCCAGGGTGATGCCGGGTCTGGCGCAACTGCTGGGCTACCGGCGGAGCTGGCTGCGGTCGGATCTGCTGGCGGGTGTCACCGTGGCCGCCTATCTGGTGCCCCAGTGCATGGCCTACGCCGAAGTGGCGGGGCTGGCGCCGATCGCGGGCCTGTGGGCGATCCTGCCGCCCCTGCTGCTCTATGCCGTGCTGGGGTCCTCGCCCCAGCTCTCGGTGGGGCCCGAATCCACCACGGCGGTGATGACCGCCGCCGCCATCGGCCCGATGGTGGCCGGCGATCCGGTTGCCTATGCCGGCTTCTGCAGCCTGCTGGCCCTGCTGGTGGGGCTGGTCTGCTGCGTCGGCGCCTGGGCCCGGCTCGGTTTCCTGGCGGATCTGCTGTCGAAGCCCATCCTGGTGGGCTACCTGGGCGGCGTGGCCCTGATCATGATCAGTGGTCAGCTGGGCAGGATCAGCGGCGTGACGCTGAACGCTGATGCGCTCCCCGGCCGGTTGAGCGAACTGTTCGGCCGGCTGGGGGAGATCCATGGGCCCACCCTGCTGCTGGCCCTGGGGGTGCTGCTGTTCCTGCTGCTGGTGCAGCGCCGCTTCCCCCGGGCCCCGGCTCCCCTGCTGGCGGTGCTGCTGGCCATGGCGGTGGTGGCGGTGGGGCACCTGGATCAGCGGGGCGTGGCGGTCATCGGCGCCATCCCGGCCGGGCTGCCCCGGCCGACACTGCCGCCCTGGGTCTCGCCGGATCAGCTCCGCTATCTGCTGACGGCGGCGGTGGGCATTTCCCTGGTGGGTTACTCCGACAACGTGCTCACGGCCCGGGCCTTTTCCGCCAGGGGCGGTTACCGCATCGATGCCAACCAGGAACTGCTGGCCCTGGGGACCCTGAACCTGGGCAATGGCCTGATGCAGGGTTTTCCGGTGAGCAGCAGCGGCAGCCGCACCGCCATCGGCGATTCCCTCGGCAGCCGCACCCAGCTGTTCTCCCTGGTGGCCCTGGCCGTGGTGCTGGCGGTGCTGCTGTGGCTGCGGCCGGTGCTGGCCCTGTTCCCCACGGCGGCCCTTGGGGCGATCGTGATCTATGCCGCCCTTCGGCTGATCGACATCCCGGAATTCCTGCGGCTGCAGCGTTTCCGCCCCAGTGAATTCCGCCTCGCCCTGATCACCCTGGTGGGGGTGCTGCTCACCGACCTGCTCATCGGCGTGGGGCTGGCGGTGGGGCTGTCGGTGATCGACCTGTTCGCCCGGCTGGTGCGCCCCCACGACGCGGTGATGGGGATCGTGCCCCGCCTGGCGGGACTCCACGACGTGCGCGACTGGGAGGGAGCCCGCACCATTCCCGGCCTGGTGCTGTTCCGCTTCGATGCCCCGCTGTGCTTCGCCAATGCGGAGCATTTCCGCCAACGGGTGCTGGAGACGGTCGCCGCCGAGAGCCAGCCGGTGGCCTGGTTCGTGCTCAACGCTGAAGCCATCGTGGAGATCGACATCACGGCGGCCGACGTGCTCGAGGAACTGCACCGGGAGCTGACCGCCCGGGGCATCACCTTCGGCCTGGTGCGGGTCAAGCAGGACCTCTACGCCCAGCTGGAGCGGGCCGGTCTGGTAGAGCAGATCGGACCCCGGATGTTCTTCCCCACCCTGCCCACCGCGATCGCAGCGTTCCAGGGTCGGACCACCCCGGTGCCGGGCCCATGAGCCCCGCTGCCGAGAGTCACCAGCTGGTCCTGGCAGGGGGCGGCCACAGCCACGTGCTGGTGCTGCGGCGCTGGCTGATGCGCCCCCGATCCCGGCCGCCGGGCACCCGCATCAGCCTGGTGAGCCGCCATGGCACCGCCCTCTATTCGGGCCTTTTGCCGGCGGTGGTGGCCGGGCTGGAACCCCGCGACGCCGCCGCCATCGACCTGCGCCGCCTCTGCAGCCTGGCCGGGGTTTCGTTTGTGCAGGCGGAGATCACCGGGCTGGATCCGGCCGCCCGGGAGCTGCACCTGGCTGGGCGGCCACCCCTGCGCTTCGACCGGCTCAGCCTCGATCTGGGCGCCGTGACGGCCACGCAGGGGCCGGCGGTGGCCGTCAAGCCGCTGGAGCCCTTCCTGGCCTGGGCGGATCAGTGCAGCGCCGGGGAGCCGCTGCTGATCCGGGGTGGCGGGGCCGCCGCCGTGGAGCTGGCCCTGGCCTTCCGGGCCCGGGGCCTGGTCTGCCGCCTGCAGCTGCGGGGCGAGGCCCTGCATCTGGGCTCGGCCGCGGCGAACCGGGCCGGCGAACGGCTGCTGGCCCAGGCCGGCATCCCGATCCAGCGCCATGCCCCATCCGAGGCCCCGGCCGATCTGGCCTGCACCGGCAGCCGCGCCCCCGCCTGGCTGGCGGCCGCCGGCCTTCCGGTGGAGCCCGACACCGGCCGGGTGCTCACCCATCCCAGCCTCGAGGTGATCGGCCATCCGCAGCTGTTCGCCAGTGGCGACTGCGGCCTGATCGAGGCCGATCCACGCCCGCCCTCGGGGGTGTGGGCGGTGCGGGCGGCGCCGGTGCTGGCGGAGAACCTGTGCCGCAGCCTGGCTGAACCGCGCCGGTCGCTGCGGCCCTGGCGGCCCCAGGCGCGGGCCCTGCAGCTGCTCGGCGACGGCGGCTGGCACCCCGATGGCCCCCGGGCCCTGGCGTTTTTCGGACCGGTGGCCCTGGGGCCTTCGGGGTGGATCTGGCACTGGAAGCAGCGCATCGATGCGGCCTTCATGGCGCGCCTCGCCGACCTCCAGCCCATGGCCCCGGACGGCCCGGCGGCGATGGCCTGCCGCGGCTGCGCCGCCAAACTGGCTGCCGCCCCGCTGACGGCCGCCCTGGCCCGGCTTGCTCCCACCGCCCGGGCGCCGGTGGCGGAAGACGCCGCCGTGGTGGCCACCGGCGCCGACGGCCGCCTGTGGCTGCAGAGCGTGGACGGCTTCCCGGCCCTGGTGGACGACCCCTGGCTGAATGGCCGGCTCACCACGCTGCATGCCTGCAGCGACCTCTGGGCCAGCGGCGCGGCGGTGGAGAGCGTCCAGGCCCTGGTGACGGTGCCGGAGGCCGCCGCGGCCGTTCAGGAGGAGCTGCTGCTGCAGACCCTGGCCGGGGTGCGCTCGGTGCTGGAGCCCCTCGGGGCGGCCCTGATCGGTGGCCATACCCTCGAGGGCCGTGACGGGGCGGGCCTGGCCCTGGCCTTGACGGTGAACGGTCGGGTGGCGCCGGCGGGGCACTGGCGCAAGGGTCCGCTGCGGCCCGGTGATGCCTTGCTGCTGAGCCGGCCGCTGGGCACCGGCGTGCTGTTCGCCGCCGCCATGGCCGGCGCCGTTGCGCCTGAGTGGATCGACGCGGTGCTGGAAGTGATGCAGCACAACCAGGCCTCCCTGGTGCCCCTGCTGGCCGTCCACGGCTGCGGCGCCTGCACCGATATCACCGGCTTCGGTCTGCTGGGCCACCTCAGGGAAATGCTGGACGTGTCAGGGGCGGCTGTGGCGGTGGAGCTCGACGCCGCCGCCATCCCCGCCTATCCCGGCGCCCTGGAGTTGCTCGAGCGGGGCTTCGCCAGCAGCCTGGCCCCCGCCAACGCCGCAGCCCTGGCCCTGCTGGAGGGGCCCGTTCAGCTGGTGGGGGCCAGTGGCCGTGCAGGGGCCGGTGGGCAGGCGGCCCTGGCGGGGCTGCTGATCGACCCCCAGACCTGCGGTCCGCTGCTGGCGGCGGTGCCGGCGGAGCGGGCGCCGGCCGCCCTGGCGGCCCTGCATCGGGACGGCTTCCTTGAGGCCCGCCTGATCGGGCGGGTGCTCAGCCGGGGGAAGGAGAACGCAGCGACACCAGCCCCCGGCTGATGAGCTCCCGGGCGGCCTCCGGCGCCGCCAGACCGCCCAGATCCACCTCCGAGCAGGCATGGCCATCCAGGTCGTGGTCGTAGCAGCGGTCGTAGTAATCGAGCATCTGGCGGCAGGCGGTGGCCCAGTCGCCCTGCTCGATCGCCTCCAGGGCCAGGGCGGTGCGCTGGGGCCCCAGCCGCTTGGCGATGCGCCGGGTGGCCTCCGCCAGGGCGACGGGATCCTGGGCGCCGTAGATCTCCACCAGATGGGCCACCCGCTCCTGGAGGGGCCGCTCCACCGCCAGCACCGGCGCGGCCTTCATCTGGCGCCAGAGGCCGGCGGGAATTCGGCAGCGCCCCACCATGGCGCTCTCGGCCTCCAGCCAGATCTGGTCGGCGCCGGCCAGGGGCGCCAGGGCCGCCGCCAGCCGATTCTCGTAGTGCTCGGAGCTGGGCTGCTCCGGCAGGCCGAGGCCACCGAAGCTGCTGCCGCGGTGGTGGGCCAGGCCCTCCAGGTCCACCACCGCGGCCCCCAGCGCCTGCAGGGCCAGCAGCAGTTCGGTCTTGCCGCTGCCGGTGCGGCCCCCCAGCAGCTGCAGGGGCCAGGGCCGCTCGAACAGTTCCAGCACCCAGCGCCGGTAGCTCTTGTAGCCCCCCTCCAGCAGCAGCACCGGCAGCTCCAGCTGATGGGCCAGCCAGGCCACGCTGGCCGAGCGCATGCCGCCGCGCCAGCAGTGCAACCGCAGGGGCGCCCCTGCCGAGCGTTCACTCCAGGCCAGCAGATCAGCCGCCAGGGCCTCCATGCGCGGACCCACCAGGGCCAGGCCCCGCAGCACGGCGGCCTGGCGGCCCTGCTGCTTGTAGAGCGTGCCCACTTCGGCCCGTTCCTCATCAAGGAACAGGGGCAGATTGGCGGCTCCCGGGATGTGGCCCTGGCGGTACTCGGCCGGCGTGCGCACATCGAGAAGGGCGCCGCTGCCCATCAGGAAGGCGTCGATGGGGAGGGAAGCCACCATGGTGCTGGACGCGGGGACGGGGGCGCTTGACGAGGAGGTAGGCCCGCAACCTCCTCATGGCCATAGTGGACCCACGACCGACACCGCTTCCCAAGCCCGATGATGCTGCTCCGGATCCGCGCCACCGCCGCCCTGATGGGGGCGTCGCTGGTGTTGCTGCCGCTGCTGGCGCCCCCCGCCACACCCCTGCCGGGCTTGCTGGCGCCGGCGGGGGCGCAGCAGAGCCAGAAGGTGCTGCGCATCGGCGCCATCCCCGACCAGAAGCCGGAGAAGCTCAACCGCCTCTATCCGCTGGTGGCCGATGAGCTGAGCCGGCAGCTGGGGGTGAAGGTGGTCTACGTGCCGGTGGTGGATTACGCGGCTGCCGTCAGCGCCTTCCGGACCGGCGGGCTGGATCTGGTCTGGTTCGGGGGGCTCACCGGGGTGCAGGCCAGGCTGCAGAAACCCGGCGCCAGGGTGATTGCCCAGCGCGACATCGACGTGGCGTTTCGCACGGTCTTCATCGCCAACAGCCGCAGCGGTCTCAAGCCGGTGAACTCCCAGAAGGGCCTGAGCGAACTCAAGGGCAAGCGCTTCACCTTCGGCTCCGAGAGCTCCACCTCCGGTCGGCTGATGCCGCAGTACTTTCTCGGCCAGGCCGGCGTGAAGCTCTCCGACTTCGCCGGCGGTGCGCCCGGCTTCAGTGGCAGCCATGACGCCACCATCGCCCTGGTGCAGAGCGGCGCCTACGACGCCGGTGCCGTGAACGAGCAGGTGTGGCGCACCAACCTGCGCGAGGGCAAGGCCAGCCGCTCCAAGGTGTTCGTGCTCTGGAAGACACCCGGCTACCCCGATTACCACTGGATTGCCCAGCCGGACCTCGACAAGCGCTTCGGCAAGGGCTTCACCACCAAGGTGCAGCAGGCCATTCTCAGCTGGCGCCCCAGCAACCCCACCCAGAAGCAGATCCTGGCCCTGTTCGGTGCCCAGCAGTTCACCGCTGCCAGCGCCAGCGCCTACGGCAAGATCGAGCAGGTGGGCCGCCAGATCGGCAAGATCCGCTGATACCGCTTCGCCCCCTTGGGTACCGGGCCGCCGGGCTGGCCATGGCCCTGGCGGGCCTGCTGGGTTCGCCGGGCCCCGCCGTCGCCGGGGCCTGCGTGCCCGCGGGCACCTGGGTGGAGCCGAGCGCTGCCGGTCCCCGGACGGTGGCGGCCGATGCCCTGCTGGATCGTCTGGCCCGGCGCCCGGTGCTGTTGCTGGGGGAACGCCACGACAGCGCCGCCCACCACCGCTGGCAGCTGGCCACACTGCAGGCGCTGCAGGCACGGCGCCCTGATCTGAGCCTGGGGCTGGAGATGGTGCCGCGACGGCTGCAGCCGGTGCTCGACCAGTGGGTGGCCGGCGAGCTCGAGGAAGCCGCCTTCCTCGCCGCCCTCGACTGGCCGGCCATCTGGGGCTACGACGCCGAGCTCTACCTGCCGATCCTGCGCTTCGCCCGGGACCGCCGGCTACCGCTGCTGGCCCTGAATGTGGAGCGGCAGCTGGTGCGGCGGGTGCGCACTGAAGGCTTTGACGCGGTGCCCCCTGGGGCCCGGGAGGGGGTGGAACAGCCGGCCCCGCCCAGCGGTGCCTACCTGGCCCAGCTGCACCGGCTCTGGCAGCACCATCCCTTCCTGCCCACCCAGGGGAAGCGGACGCCCGGCCTGGAGGACCCCTCCTTCCGCCGCTTTGTGGAGAGCCAGCAGCTGTGGGACCGGGCCATGGCCCAGGCCATCGCTGATCAGCGCCGTCGCCACCCCGGGGCCCCGGTGGTGGCGCTGATCGGCAGCGGCCACCTGGCCGGGGGCTACGGCGTGCCCCATCAGCTGCGGGCCCTGGGCCTGGGCGAGGCGGCCTGGTTGCTGCCCTGGGATGACGCTTTCGACTGCGCCGCGCTCCAGCCGGCTCTGGCCACGGCCGTCTTCGGTGTGGCGTCACCGCCGCCCCAGGGCCTGCGGTTGGGGGTGTATCTGGAAACCCACCGGGGCCGGGTGGAGATCCATCAGGTGGCCCCCGGTTCCCTGGCCGAGCGCTCCGGCCTGCGGGTCGGCGACGTGATCACGGTGATCGATGGCAGCAAGGTGATCAGCGCCCGCCAGCTGATCGAGCGGGTGGCCTCGCAGCCTGCGGGCGAGCCCCTCAGTCTCGTCGTCATGCGGGGGGAGCGGACCCTGCCGCTGCGGCTGGCCATGCCCTAGCGCCCTACCAGGGCAGCACCTGGCCATTGGCGTGCCAGAAGCTGCCACTCGTCTCCAGGCTGAGGGTATCGATGCGGGCCAGCAGGCCGTGCACGGACTCCTCGGGGCTGATGCCCTGGTCGCTGAAGCCCGTCATGCGGGTGCGCACCAGGCCGGGATGCAGCAGGGCCACGGCGATGCCGCGGGGCCGCAGGTCGAGGGCCAGCGACTTGCCGGCCATGCACAGCGCCACCTTCGACATCCGGTAGCCATAGGCGCCGCCGGAGCTGTTGTCGTCGATCGAGCCCATGCGGCTGGTCATCAGGATCACCTTGGCGCCGGGGTGCAGATGGCCCAGCAGGGCCCGGGTGAGCCGCAGGGGGGCGATGGCGTTCACCTCGAACTGGCGCCGCAGGCTGTCGACGTCGAGGTTGTCCAGGCTGGTGCGCTCGAGAAGGCCGGCGTTGAGGATCAGCCCGTCGATGGAAATCGGGCCGAGCCGGCCCACCAGATCGGCGATGGCGGCCCCGTCGGTGAGCTCCACCCCCGCCTCGATACGCACGCCCAGGCTCTGCAGCTCAGGCGATGGCTGGCGGCAGACCGCCACCACCTTGTCGCCCCTGGCCTGGAGCTGGCGGACGTATTCGAGGCCGATGCCGCGGTTGGCGCCGGTGATCAGATAGGTGGCCATGGGGAGTCGATCCAAGGGTCGCTGCTGCCGGGGAAGCTAGGAGGCAGGGGATTCAGCCCTCCTCCCAGCGGAATCCCTGGTCGTCCCAGGCTTTGGGATCCTCGATCGGCTCGAGGTGGGTGAGCACATCGCTGCGGGGCAGGGCGATGGCGATCTCCCGCTCCAGCTGCTCGCAGAGGTCATGGCCGTCCTGGACCGTCCATTGCCCCGGCACCAGCACGTGGAAGGCCACGAAGCGGCGTGATCCGGCCACCCGGGTGCGCAGGGCATGGAAACGGATCTCCTCGGTTTCACGGGAGGCCAGCAGCGCCTCCAGCCGCTCCTGTTCGTCGACGGGCAGGGAACGGTCGAGCAGGTCGGTGGCGGTTTCACGCAGCAGATTCCAGCCGGTGAAGGCGATGTTGAGCGCCACGGCGATGGCGATCAGCGGGTCGAGGATCGTCGCGCCGGTGAGCTTCACCAGGCCGATCCCCACCAGCACACCGCAGGAGGTCCAGACGTCGGTGAACAGGTGGTGGGCGTCGGCCCGCAGGGTGATCGAGTGGAACTGGCGGGAGGCCCGCAGCAGCACCCAGGCCACCAGGCCGTTGAGTGCCGTGGCCACCAGGGAGAGGGCCATGCCCAACCCCAGTTGCTCCAGGGGCTCAGGAGCCTGCAGGCGGCCCACGGCGGAGTGGATGATCGCCAGGGCGGCCAGCACGATCAGCACGCTCTCCAGGCCGCTGGAGAAGTACTCGGCCTTGAAGTGGCCGTAATGGTGGGTGCGGTCGGCGGGCTTGGCGGCGAGGCTGAGCGCCCAGAAGGCCCCCAGGGCCGCCACCAGATTCACCCCGGATTCCATCGCATCCGAAAGCAGGCCCACCGAGCCGGTGATCCGCCAGGCGGCCGTCTTCAGCACGATCGTTGCCACCGCTGCCGCCACCGACAGAAGGATGTAGAAGCGGGGGGTGGCAAAGGCCATCGATGTCGAGAAGGGAGCGGAAGGTTGGCGTCGTTCTGACCTTGCCCCCGGGGCCGCTGGCCCGCAACCGAACCGTGCTCTAACGCAATCGTCAGGCGTTCACTGTCCACACCTTCGACAGTGCCTGTCAGGCGCGTCAGGCTGATGCGTTCACGACGGCTCTGCAGACCATTGGCGGCCATGCCGCAGGCCCTACCCCTGGTCCTCCTCCCCGCTGTGCTGGCAGATGTCGCCCGCCTCATCTCTGGCGGCGGAACTGCCATTCCTGCCGCAGGGAGATGGTTCTGCCGGTGTGGCGCCTGCTGACGCTGCCGCACGATCTGCTGCTCGCGGCCGGCTGGTGTACAGCTTCCACCTGGGCCTGCTGCATCGCAGAAGCCTTCGGCCTAAAGCAGGAGCAGGGGCTGGAAGGCGGTGGTGGGGCGGTGCACGGCTCCTTTCAGGTTCTGGAGTTGCTCGTTCAGCTCGGTGCCCTGGCGGCGGGAGGCCTGGGCCCATGGCAGCTCATCGAAGAGGGTGTTCACCTGCTTGCGAGCCACCGGCACCAGAGGCAGCCGCTGCGCTGGTGAGCGAAAACGCGAGAGCTGGACCAGCAACACCAATTGCTCTGACAATCAGGCCAGCATGGATGGCTTCAAACGTTGGATCGATCAGACCTCCACGCGGCTCTCGGTGGCAGCCCTGAGGGCCTGCTCGGCCCACTTGTTGAGACTGAGACCCTGGTGGTGGGAGATCTTCAGGGCGGCCGCATGCAGGTTCGGGTCGATGCGCAACATCAGGTTGCCGCTGGCGGGTTTCTCCGGTTCGCCCCCCAGTTGTTCGCAGGCTGCGAGGTAGTCATCCACCACTTCATGGAAATGTCGCTCGAATTCCTTCACCCCTTCGGCGTGGAAGGTGATGATATCGTTAATGCCCTCCACCCGGCCCACGATGATGTGATCCTCTGGATCGAAAGTCATCGTGGCGGTGTAGCCGCTGTAGGTCATGGCGTTGGTCATGGGGTGAGTCCAATGGCTGGCAGAAACTCGCGGGCGGCCTTGACGCGATAACGAAGGGCCTCCTTGGCTGGAGGCGGAGTCGTCACGACTCCTTGGCGGCCGGCAGGTCATCCCTGGTGAGGAAGAAGCGGTGTGTACGGCGAGGGTTGGATCGCCCAGGTGGACGCTGGGAGTCCTGCTGGTTCTGGAAACGGTCCATCACGCTTTTTGTTGATCAGCCACCAGCAGCAGCCCCCCCATGATCGAGAGGTTCTTCAACAGCGCGATCCGCTCCTGGGGGTCAGACACATCGTTGTGGAAGAGCAACGTGGTGGGCACCAGGAACAGCAGCAGCAGGATCGCCCCGAGCCGCGCCCGGACGCCGCTGATCACCAGCACCGACCCCACCGCCATCAGGGCCACGGCCGCCGCCAGCAGCAGCGGCGCCAGCGGCAGGCCCCGGCCGGCGATCATGCCGGCCACCGCGCCGAATCCGGTCAGCTTGCCGATCACCGCGTGGAGGAACACCAGGCACAGCAGCACCCGGGCGATGCCATTGAGGAGGGAGGGGCGGGGCCCGGTGGAGGACGTCATCGCTTGCCTTGCGGATGGGGGAGAGTCTGCTGGGGCTCCCCCCGGCCTGACGAGCCAATGGACACCGGCCTGACCACTGGCAGTCTGGATCGATCCTTTGCGAACTCAGTTTTTCATGGCCGCCGGTCCCGCCACCGCCGTGCTCGCGCTGCGGGGCATCCGCGTCAGCGGCCGCGACCGGCCACGGCTGGAGGGCGTCGACCTGAGCCTGGCCCCCGGCGAGCGGGTGGCGCTGCTGGGGGCCAGCGGTGCCGGCAAGAGCTCATTGATAGCGGTGGCCAACGGCCTGCTGGCACCGGCGGCGGGCACGGTGCTGTGGGAGGGGCAGGCCCCCGCCCGCTCCCGCCGCGGCCGGCGACGCCAGCAGGCCCGCATCGGCACCCTCTGGCAGGACCTGCGCCTGATCGAGGAGCTGACGGTGCAGCAGAACCTCAACGCCGCCCGCCTGGCCCGCTGGGGCTGGCCCCGGGCCCTGCTCAACCTGCTGCTGCCGCTGGACACCGCCGCCTGCGCGGCCGCCCTGCGGGCCATGGACCTGGATCCGGCCCTGCTGGAGCAGCCGGTGACGGCCCTCTCCGGCGGCCAGCGTCAGCGGGTGGCGATGGCCCGCCTGCTGCGCCAGGAGCCCACCCTGCTGCTGGCCGATGAACCCCTGGCCAGCCTCGATCCGCGCCTGGCCGGCGAGCTGCTCGCCCTGCTGCTGGCCCAGGCTGAGGCCCCCCGGGCCCTGCTGCTGAGCCTGCACCGGCCCGACCTGCTGGACGGCTTCGATCGGGCCGTCGGCCTCAAGGATGGCCGGGTGGTGTTCGACGGGCCGGTGGCGCAGGTGAATCGCGCCCTGCTGGCGGACCTCTACGACGGCACGCCGCAGGGCCCGTCGCCTTGAAACCGGCCGCGCCGCTGCTGATGCTGCTGCCGGCCCTGGTGCTGGTGCCGCTGGCCGTCCTGCTGCCTCCGCTGCTGCACGGGGGTGGCTGGGAGCTGATCGGCAACTTCGCGCTGGCGGCGGTGACGCCGTCGCTGGATCCGGTGGTGCTCGCTTCGCTGCTGGCGGGGCTGGCGGTGACGGCCGGCATGGCCCTGCTGGGCTGGGCCGGCAGCCTGGTGCTGGGCCTGGTGCTGGGCGTGGCCAGCTCCCGCACGGTGTGGCGCACCCTGACGGGCAGCGGCGTGCCGGCGGAGCTGATCCGCCGGCTGCTGGCCATTCCCCGCTCGATCCACGAGCTGATCTGGGGCCTGCTGCTGCTGCAGCTGGTGGGTCTGCAGCCGGTGGTGGCGGTGCTGGCGATCGCCCTGCCCTTCGGTGCCCTGGTGGCGCGGGTGCTGTCCGACCTGCTGGATGCCCTGCCCACCGCCAACCTGGAGGCCCTGCGGGCGGCGGGCGCCCCGGCCCCGGCGGCCCTGCTCACGGCCCTGGGGCCGGCCCTGCTGCCGGGGGTGCTCAGCTACGGCGGCTACCGGCTGGAGTGCGCCCTGCGCAGCGCCACCCTGCTGGGCGTCTTCGGCCTCGGGGGCCTGGGCACCGACCTGAAGCTCACGCTCCAGTCGTTGGAGTTCCATGAACTCTGGAGCGGCCTGTGGCTGCTGCTGGCGGTGATGCTGGCCCTGGAGGCGATCGTGAGCCTGCTGCGCCGGCGCTGGCTGGTGCCTGGCCGTTTCGTGCTGGCCCGGCGAGGCGTGGGCGAACGCAGCCGGGAGATGCTGCTGACCCTGGCGGCCCTGGTGCCCCTCTGCCTCCTGGTGGGCCGCGGCCTGGGGGTGGATCCGGCGGCCCTGCTGAGCTGGCAGCCCCTGCCGGGGCTGGGCGAGGGCGACTGGGCCGCCACCTGGGCCCTGCCCTGGCCGCGGCTGGTGGGGGGTACCCTGCTGCTCACCGCCCTGGCGGCCAGCCTCGCGGTGGGCCTGGCGCCGCTGCTGCTGCTGCTGGTGGCGCCGCTGGCCTGGGCCCGGCAGGGGCTGCGGCTGCTGTGGGCCCTGGGGCGCCTGTGGCCGCCGCCGTTGAGCGCCCTGCTGCTGCTGTTCGTGCTGCAGCCGGGGGTGATCACCGCCGCCCTGGCCATGGGCTTCCACAACCTGGGCGTGCTGGGCCGGCTGCTGCTGGAGAGCGCCGAAGCCACCGATCCGGCCGCCCAGGAGGCCCTGGCCTGCGGCGGCAGCGGCCCGCGGCTGGCCCTGCTCTACGGCCGTTTCAGTGGGCTGGCCCGGCCCTACCTGGCCTACGGGGCCTACCGGGCCGACGTGATCCTGCGGGAATCGGTGGTGGTGGGCCTGGCGGGTGCCACCGGCCTGGGCAGCCAGCTGCTGGAAAGCCTGAGCTCCTTCGCCTGGGACCAGTTGCTGGCGCTGGTGGCGGTCTATGCCCTGCTGACCCTGGTGGGGGAGGACCTCAGCGACCGGGCCCGGAGGCAGCTCCTGGCGGAAAGACGTTGAGTAAGGCGCTGGCGTGCTGGGGATCGAATGCTGGAGCGGCAGGTGACGTGGACCCCGGAAACCGCGCCACGGTGAACGAGAGTCCTCAACCGCTACAGGGCCCTCATGGGCTCCTGCGTGTCAGGCCGGAGCCGGCTGGGGGAAGTGCGTGGAGGCGGCAGGTGGTTTCGATTCATTGCGGAGCCAGAGCTGTTCCTGTTCCTGATCAATCGCCGTGCGATAGGCGCTGATGAAGTGATTGGGCCCGATATCCCCGGAGGCCATCGTGAAGCCCCATGGCTCACCGAGATGCACATAAACGACATCTCCCGTTTTGGTCGGCGGCAGGCTCGGGACAAGGTCGGCCAGGTTCACGATCCGGTAACTGTTCGGCAGCAGCCGGCTGAACGCTTCAGCGAAGGCAGGGTTGCCCAGCCTTGGGCCGGCATAGGTATACAGCCTCAGGTTGAGGCGGAACGATGGGATCTTCTGGGCGATATCCAGAGCGGCGAGGCTCGCCAGGGGGGAACCCAGGCTGTGTCCAGCGACAAACAGCGGTATGGCTGGGTCGAGGGTCCGGGCGGCTTTGATCACGGCTCCCGAGAGATGGCTGTAGATGGTGGAGAACCCCTGGTGGATGGAACCGGTGAAATCCAGTCCCGGGACATCCTTGGCCTCCACCTGCCTGGCTTTCAGGGTCTGGAACCATTCATACCCCCGTTGCGTTCCCCGCAGGACCAGCACGTGATGGCTGGGGCTGGTGAGCACATATCCCCAGTACACCGGATAACTCCATCGAATCACCATGGACTGTCCAGCAAAATCGTCAATCAGACGCCTGAGTCGATGGCTCTGTGCCAGAAGCGGATCCTGCTGACCTATTCGGTCGAGATCAATCCGCTGCGCAGCATTGACGGTTTCCGGCCCCATGATGGATGCCACCTGGGTATAACCCAGAAAGTGATCGCCATAGGAAGGCAGCCCACGGATGGACCCATCGAAAGCGGAATCGAATTTCCCGGTCAGGTACTGTTCCGTGGCCAGCCGGCTGCCCTGGATCAACACTTTCGACATGGATCGGCTGTAGGGCTGGTTAGGAGGGTCAAGCTTCAGCTCAGTAAGAATCCTTTCCACCTCTGCTGTCGCTTCCCGATCACCTTCGATCGCATTCGACACGGCCCGGCTTACCACGTCAGGGTTGTTGAGCAGGTGGTTCGTCAGATCGGCCTGCCCAAGCTGGAGGGATCGACGACGCAGGAACTCCCTGCCCCCCGAGGCCAGCGCTGTGAGGCCCAGGGCTGCCAGGAGCAAGCGCCGTCGGCTCCATTCAGCCATGGATCTGCCCACTCCCCTGCCGGTCGTAGCGACGAAGAAATCCATTCAGAAAGAATTGGTTTGCCCCGGCACCAAGCGCCCAAGCGCCGCTCATCAGCGCAGCGGCAATGGCATAGTGATCCACCATGGGAATCAAGGCACCGATAAACGTGAGGGTCGTCCAGGCGAGGATCGCCATGGAACAGGCACCCAGCAGACTGAGAAACCAGCCGCCGATCGCGATCGGATTGGATGCAAAGGAGAATTTCCAGTTCTGGCCAATATCCCACACCATCTTGAGCATCAGAGCTGCGGCTATCATCAGAACCGGCGTGAGATAAGGCGAGAACATTCCCACGATCGCAAGACCGATTGCGTAATCCACCATCATGGCCTGGGCACACCGATAGCGTCGTTCCAGACCCGCAACGTCCCCTGCGCCGACTTCGGAATCTTGTGAAGCAGCGGGCATGGAAAGGATCTGGGGCCCGATCAGTCTGGCCCTATGGAAGTTCTGCAACTCTATCGCGAACTCCTGATTGGTGATCACAAAACAAAGCGCGAGGGGGACTCCTCGCCAGGTGACACCAAAACCCTGACCCAGGCACCCATTGGCAGGGTCGGCTTCGTCTTGCTGAGTTCGCCTGGCAGCCTTGGCCCATCGACGGAACACCCATGACACGCTGCGATAGAGCCGGCGAAGGCTTCATGGCGTTCCACGCTCACGGGGTGGGCCGACTGGGCGACAGGGCATCCATGACATCAGGCTGGAGAATACTGCGACCACTGGAAGATTCATCGCGAACATCACTGAAGGCATCCAGGACTAGGCAGAGTGCCCAGAAACGTCCGTTGGCGAAGCATTCGTCTGGTAACAGCCGCTCAGGTTCCCGATCATGGAGATCGACCAGGGCTTGAGAGCCCACGTCCACCCGAAACCTGCCTTCGACCCCGAGGCTCCACGACGAGATCTTTCCAGAACTGATCCCCGGACAAGGAAGCGAACGGGTTGCCGGCTTCCAAGGGAGACTTCATCCCGATGTTACGCATCTGCTGGCCGAAGGATCGGCACGATTCCCTCGTCGATTCCGCTGCAGGAACAGGCGGGTTTGAGCAGCGATGGCCGGTGGCCCGACGCCTCAGTACCGGACGCGATCCGGCCTCGCCTGATAGGCCTTCCACACCACCAGAGACTCCTCGCGCAGCCGCCGGTTGAGGCGGATGGAACGCTGCTCCTTCGGCAGGGCCAGTTGCTGGTAGATGGGGCGATCGTCGAAATCGCCGTACTCGAAGGCATCCTCCACGCCGGCGGCGTAGTACACCTCCTCGATGCCAGCCCAGTAACAGGCGGCCAGACACATCGGGCAGGGCTCCGCGGAGGTGTAGAGGATGCAGCCGGGCAGCTTGAAACTTTGCAGGGTGAGGCACGCCAGCCGGATCGCCTCCATCTCTCCATGCCAGGTGGGATCGTGACTCGCCACCACCCGGTTCATGCCTTCGGCGATCACGTTGCCGTCCTTCACGATTAGGGCACCGAAGGGCCCCCCTGTGCCGAACTCGAGCGCCGCCCTGCGGGAGAGTTCGATGGCCCGGCGGAGGAACCCGTCATGATCCGACCTCGCCGAAGCCATGACTCCTGCCTCTTTCGACGCAGCCGAAGCCGGTGCTCGTTCTGGTTGAGAGTAAGTCCGCAGGGGTTGGGAATCGATCCCCGCCGGCCGCCACGCTGATCAGCGCTGGGACGCGAGCTCCAGGCCATCGGCCAGGGGGATCGCCTCCCGCTGGAAGCGGGCCACCAGCCGCCTGCTCAGCTCGCGGGAGCAGGCCCACTGCTCGCCGGCCACGGTGGTCAGCAGGATGCTCACCGTGATGCCGAGCGGACCGGTGGCACTGACCCCCCGCAGCAGGGGCGGCGCCAGCAGGCGGGAGCTCCAGCCGGCGTCGGCCTGGAAGGCGTTGAGCTCCCTGGCCACCACCGCCAGCGCCCGGTCGATGTCGTGGCAACGGTGGGAGACCACCAGATTCACGAGGATGCCGGAGCGCACCTTGGTGTGGTTCACCACCCGGTCGAAGGCGCTGTTCTGAACCACCGCCACCCGCTGATCCAGGCAGCGCAGCTGGGTGCTCAGCACCCCCACATCCACCACGTCCCCCTCGAGGCCGCCGATCTCCACCCAGTCGCCGATGGCGTAGCGGTCTTCCAGCAGCACGGCCATACCGGCAGCGAAATCCCGCAGCAGGCCCTGGAACACCAGCGCCAGACCGCCGAGCAGGGCACCACCGGCCACCAGGACGGAGGAGGAGCTGGAGCGCACGCTGGGGATGTCGACCAGGATCCAGGCCACCGCCAGCAGCAGGGAGGCGAGATCGATGAGGCGATGGCTCACCCGCACCAGGCTGCGGCGCCGCTGGTCCCGCCGCGCTTGCTCCTCGGCAGGCACCCGGACGCTGTCGGCCCACTGATGGAGCAGGAAGGTGGTGAGACTGCGTCCGGCCAGGGCGATGAGACCCATGGCCATCAGCTTGAGCGCCGCGAGGATCGGCTGAAGGATCAGCTCCAGGCCCAGAGGCACTTCCCCGGGCACCGCCATCACCCCCAGGGCGATCATCACCATCAGCTGGAGCAGCACCAGCAGCAGCAGCACCAGTCCGAGGAACCGATGCAGCTGGCTACGGGTTTCCAGGCGTCGGCCCACCCCCTCCCGCCGGGCCACCAGCCATGCTTCCCGGTGGCGTCGGTTGCGGCGCCACAGCAGAAAGCTGGCGCCGGTGGTGATCAGCAGCACCAGCTCCAGGCCGAGGATGATCCGCCAGCGGCGATGGAGCGCAGCCGGCTGACTCACCTGGCGGGCATGGCGCAGGCGGCTCTGCAGGCGTTCCTGCCAGCGCCCCGCCAGATCCCAGGCGCTGGTGCCGTTGAGGGCGGCGTCGGCATAGGTCACCGTCAGCAGAGGGATCGGTTCACCCCGCTCCGGCAGGATCGCCTCCAGCACCACGTCGCCGGCGGCCAGCTGACGGCGCTGCACCACCAGCCCGTCGGGGGCGCCCCGCGAGAGCGCCGTGATGGAAGGTGCACAGGCCCTTTCCCTGCCGCCCAGCACCTGCAGCAGGATCCACTCGGCGATCCACTCGCTCTCGCTGCAGGGCGAGATCGGGGCGTAGAGGCGACGCAGGTTGCCCTCGATCACCTCGGCGCGGCGCTGGGCATCCGGAGCATTGCCCTGGGGACCCACCACCGGGGCGGCCACGGTGATGGCCGGAATGCCCAGGATCCGCACCTTGGCCAGCTCGAAGCTGCCCAGCGTCAGAGGGGCGGTGGGCTGATCGGCAGGCGACCGCGACGACCCGGTGCCGGTGCCTGCGGCGGAACCGGCGGGAGCCGCCGCCACCGCCGGGGCCCCAGCCAGGGCGACGGCCACCGCCAGCAGCAGCGCCCACACCCTCGCCGGCCAGGTTCTCCGCCGCAGGGGGAGCCCCTGCATCAGCGCTCCAGGAGCCGCGGCAGCAGCTGCACCAGGTTGCAGGGACGGGTGGTGGTGTCCAGCTGGGCGCGGATCAGCCGGTCCCAGGCGGTGCAGACCGCATCGAGGGAGCCCGGCAGCACGAACACCACCGTGCCGTTGGCCACCCCGGCCAGGGCACGGCTCTGCAGGGTGCTGGTGCCGATCGTCTCAAAAGACAGCACCCGGAACAGCTCACCGAAGCCCTCGATCGTCTTGTCGAGCAGGGGCGCCACCGCCTCGGGGGTGCCGTCGCGGCCGGTGAGGCCGGTGCCGCCGGAGCTGATCACCACCTGCACGGTGGGATCGGCGATCCAGCGGCTCAGTTCGGCCCGGATGCGGTACCGGTCGTCGGGCACCAGGGTGCGCTCCGCCAGCCGGTGGCCGGCTGCCTCCAGCCGCTGCTGCAGGGCGTCGCCCGAGGCGTCGTCGGCGAGGCTGCGGGTGTCGGAGACCGTGAGCAGGGCGATGGAGAGGCTCACGGAATCTGGGGCTCGGCTGGCCCTGACGCTAGGGCGGGGAACGCCTCTGTCACACTGTGCGTCGAGGCTGCAGGCCGGGCGGAGACGCTGACGATGACCTGGAACCGGCTGGGGCGTGGGCTGCTGCTCGGCCTGGTGGGCTTCGTTCTCAGCACCGGCATCAGCTACGTGCTGGTCTTGCAGCTCTACACCCGCCATGACCGTGAGCTGGCCGCGGCGATGACCAGCTTCTTCTTCTTCGGACCGATCGGAGCGCTCCTCGCTCTGGTGATGGGGCTGCTGGTGTGAAGCGGCGACCTGCGCTCAGGTTGCCACCGCCTCCACCACCGCGACCGGCGACGGGGTCGGGTGGATCCCCGCCAGCCGCAGGCCGGCGCGCTCCAGCAGCTGTTCGTAAGCGGCGGGGGTGCGCTCCCGGCCGCCCTCGGTCATCACGAGCATGTTGAGATCGAGCAGCTTGCCCGGGGCCGGATCGTTGCCGGGGGGGATCACCTGCTCGAGGATCAGCAGCCGCCCGCCGGGGGCCAGGCCGGTGCGGATGTGGCCGAGGATCGTCAGGCAGGCGTCATCGCCCCAGTCATGGAGGATGTGCTTGAGCAGGTAGGTGTCGCCCCCGGCCGGCACGCCCGCGAAGAAATCGCCGGCGGTGACGCTGAAGCGCCCCTCCAGCTCCGGCGGCACCGTCACCGGCGCCACCACCGCCGGCTGGTCGAAGAGGGTGCCGCGCAGGTGGCCGTGCCGGCGCAGCACCGTCTGCAGCAGTCCGCCACGGCCGCCGCCTACGTCGATGAGGTGTTGTACGCCGCTGAAGTCCCAGGTCGCCAGCAGCCCCTCGGTCTCGACGCGGGAGAAGTCGGTCATGGCGCCGTCGAAGATGGCGCCGCGCTCGTGGTTGTGGCCGTACCAGTCGAAGACGGGCTCGCCGAAGTGGTGACGGAAGGCGCTCTCGCCGCTGCGGACGCTGTGGAGCAGGTCACTCCAGGCGTCGTAGTGCTCGCCGCCGAGCATGCGCGTGAACTGGCGCAGGGAGCCGGGGTGGTCGCTGCGCAGCAGTTCGGCCAGGGGGGTGAGCACGAAGCGGCGGGGCTGGCTGCCGCTCTCGGCGAACACGCCCAGGCTGGCCAGACCCCGCAGCAGCCGGAACAGGGACTCGGCATCGGCGCCGCAGCGGCCGGCGAGCTCCTCGGCCGCCAGACCCTCCGGCCCGGCGGCCGCCAGATGGTCGGCGATGGCCAGTTCGGCGGCCACGTTCAGCATCTGGGTGACCCAGTTGCCGCAGGCGAGCTGGAGGAACTGGCCGCTGAGATCCGCGCTGGGGTCCATGGGGGCGGGGCGGGGCCCTGCCGGTCTACACGGCCACTCCGGGCAGCCGGTAGGGGTGCCAGCGGCCTGCGGCCTTCTCGGCCACCAGCGGGGTGAGCGTGAGCTTCAGGGGGGTGCCGGCCGCCACATCGACGCGCAGGGCGGAATAGGCGCGGCGCAGGGCGGCGCCCCGGCCGCTGCGGCCGAGGAAGAGGCGGGAGCGGGCCACGACGCGCCCGGCGCCGGCGGGCCCCTCCAGCAGCGCGGGCCCCTCCGGCCGCTGGCGGCGCAGGCTGTAGCCGCTGCCGCCGCAGATCGCCCAGGGAATGTGGGCATCGCCGTGGCCGGTGTCGCCGGTGCTGAGCAGCTCCAGGCAGTGGGCATGGCCGCTGAAGGCCAGATCCAGCAGGGGCCGGCCGGCGGGGAGGGGGCCGAGGGCCGCGGCGACGCGATCGAGCACCCGGCGCAGCCTGGCGCGCACGGCCAGGGTCTGGCCCTGGTCCCACTTGCTGGCTTCGGTGACGTAGGGGGGATGGTGCAGCACCAGCAGCCGGCCCCGCACCGCCGGGTTGCGCCAGGAGGCGATCAGGGCCGCGGCGAACCAGTCGAGCTGGGCTTCATCGACCGCCACCGGTCCGCCGGCGAGCTGTTTGTCGATGTCCCGGATCTGCTCATCGAGCTGCTCGGCCTTGGCGGCCCGATCGTCGCGGGCGTCCTCGTCGCCGCTGAGGGGGCCGAGCGAGAGCAGCAGGGCGGCGCGTTCGGCGTCGAGCCCCTGGCGGCGCCGTCGCAGGTCCCCGTCGTCGCCGGCGGCGGGCAGCGGCTGGTTGAAGGTGTTGGAGTCGAGGGCGAACACATCCACCCCGGCCCAGCGGAAGGTGTAGTGGCGGTGGGGCAGGCGGGTGAAGTCCCCGGGGCGGTAGAGCAGGCAGCGGGCCCCGTCGACCGTGGCGGTGCGGGTGCGGGCGAGGTGCTCGCCCAGGTCCGCCTCGGGCACGGCGGCCAGCACGTCGAGGAAGGCGCGGGCCCAGGCCTGGCCCACGTGGGACCCGTGCCAGCCCACGTCGAGATGGATCCAGGAGCGCAGCAGTCGCCGCGGCGGTGCCGTCAGGCCGGCGAGCAGGGCGAGCGGCAACGGCAGGTCGTAGTAGTCGTGGTTGCCGAGCACCGGCAGGAACGGCACCCGGAAGACGAGCCGGTCGTAGCGAAGCCGGCGCCAGTCCTCGCCGCCGACGAGCCACTCCCGGTAGGGCCGGATGAAGTTGTCGGGGTACTGCTCGCTGGAGCCCACCTGATAGACGACGTCGCCGGTGTGGAGCAGGAAGCGGGCGTCAGCGCCATGGGCGAGCAGCTGCTCCGCCACCCGCCGCTGGGGGCTGTCGCGGCGGTGCAGCCCGGTGCCGCTGTCGCCGAGCACCAGGAAGGAGAAGGCCTCGGGGGAGCCGGGATCCGCCTCGATCGCCAGACGGCAGGGATCGATGCCGCGACGGGCGATCTCGGGATGGCCCCAGCGCACCCGGTCGGCCATGCGGCGGATCTTGGTGGCGACGCCCGCCTCGGAGGCCAGGTTCATGGCGGCGGCAGTGGCGCGAACACCGTCAGGGCACCGGGCAGGCAGGTGAAGGTGACGGGGTCGGCCGCGAGCATCTCACCGTCGATCACCAGCCGCTGGGGAGGGTCGGTGGTGATCGTGATGCGGCTGGCCCGCAGGCACAGAAGATCCGGGCGGTTGGTGGGTGACTGCACCACGGCGGAGGTGAGCAGGGAGGCGAGGGCGTTGAGCCCCTGCAGGCGGGAGGTGGGCGAGGCGATGGTGATCTCCAGCAGGCCGTCGTCGGGGATCACCCGCCCGAAGCCCTGGGCGAGCACGGAGGTGGCAGGAGCCACGTTGGCCACGGTGATGGCGGCGGCCTGCACTTCGGTGACGGTGCCGTCGATCTCGACGCGGGCCTGGAACGGCTGCTGGGCCACCAGCTGCTGGGCGCCGGCGAGCACGTAGGCGAGTGGACCCAGCATGGTCTTGAGCTCACGGGTGGCGCGATCCACCATCCCGGCCTCGAAGCCCACGCCGGCCAGCAGGGTCATCGGCACGTCGTTGCAGCGGGCGGCGTCCACCACGTGGGTGTGACCGGCCAGGATCGTCTCGCAGGCGCCGACCAGGTCGGTGGGGATGTCGAGTGCCGCGGCGAAGGCGTTGGCGGTGCCGCGGGGGATCACGCCCAGGGGAATGCCGGTGCCGGCCACCGCCCCCGCCACGGCCGAGACGGTGCCATCACCGCCGCAGGCCACAATCATCACGTTGCCGGGTTCGCCGGCCGGTCGGGCCTTGAGAAGGTTGACGAGCTCCAGACACTGGTCGGCCGGATCGGCGTCGGGCCGGGTGAGCAGCACGGTGACCAGGAGCTGGGGTTCGAGGATCGAGCGGATCATGGCGAGATCGGCATTGGGATCCCCCTGGCCAGCGACGGGATTGAACAGCAGGTAGGCCGAGCGGCCGTGGGACAGGCCGCGCAGGGCCAGCTCGGCGGTGGCGGGGTTGAGGGCCAGGGGCACGGCGGCCAGATCGCAGGCGCGGACCAGCAGCTGGCCGTCGGGCGGGGTGCCGGGCGGCGCCTGCGGATCGAGGAAGGCCACCACCAGGGCGACGTCACCGGCGAGCACCCGGGCGGCCACCTGGATGTCGCCCCCTTCCGCGAGCGCCTCGAGCGCCACCACCGGCAGCTGGGCGGTGCGAGGGTCGCTGCGGAGCCGGGCGGCCAGTTCGGCGTTGGCGAGCAGAGGAAAACCGGCGATCGCCAGGGTCTGACGGTCGAGCCAGTCGAGCAGCGCCTCGATGCGCGAGGCACTCGCCAGCAGCACCAGGGCATGGGCCATTGCGGATCAGGCTAGGGGGCATCGTCGCCACCCTTCCATGGCCCGCCCCCAGCAGCGCCTGGCCGCCAACGTGGAAGGACCCTTCTGTGTGGATCGGACCTGCATCGACTGCGGCACCTGCTGGCAGTTCGACCCAGCCCACTTCGCCCCCACCGGCAGCACGTCGCACGTGTGGTCCCAGCCGCAGGGGGAGGTGCACGACGGCGGCCGGGACTCGCGCAAGAGTTTCGGGGCCAGCAGCTGGCGGATCACCCGACGCGGCGCCGATGGCCCGCCGGATCGAGGCCCTGGGCGGGGTGAGCCGGATCCTGCTCAGCCATCGCGACGACGTGGCCGACCAAGGGGCCTGGGCCCGACATTTCGGCGCGGAACGCTGGATCGATGCCGCCGATGCCGACGCCGCCCCTGGCGCGGTGGTGGAGGTGGTGTGGGCAATCTGGACGGGGTGCTGCGCGCCAGGCAGCCCAAACGGTTGCCGGTGGTGTCCACGGTGGCGGAGACGAGGGCGGTGCTGCAACAGCTCCAGGGAACCGAACAGCTTGTGGCACAGATGCTCTATGGCAGCCCTGCTGCTCCGGGTACAGGATGTGGACGTTGAGGTCAGGCAACGGACCGTCCGCAGTGACAAAGGCGACAAGGACCGGCTCACCGTGTTTCCATCCAGCCTTGTGGAGCCCCTGCAGAAGCATCTGTGGGTGGTGCTGCCGATGGCGCTGGGAAGGAAGTACCTGAACGCCGCCACGGAATGGGGGTGGCAGTGGGTCTTTCCACAATCGCACCGTTGGCGTGACGACAAGATCCGAACGCAAGGCAGGCAGCGCCTCGACCCATCCCTGATCCAGAAGGCCGTGAAGCTGGCGATCCTGCGGGCCGGAATCAGCAAGCCGGCCTGCGGCCACACGTTCCGCCACTTGTTTGCGACTCACCTGCTGGAGCGTGGCCAGGACATCCGCACCATCCAGGAATTGCTGGGGCACAGCGACGTGAAGACCGCGATGATCTATGCCCATGTACTGAATCGTGGCCCTTGTGGGGTGAAGACCCCGTGGACCTTCTGCAGCGAGCCGAACGTCTGGATCACGGGCCCTCCCATGTCTCCGTCAGCCACGAGCAAGGGTAGGGAAAAGCCTTGCGCTGGAGGGTGTTCCAGGGCATCAACATCCTGTTGCAGGCGTGTTAGGCGGCCGGAGAGTCCCGAGGTGGATGGATGCCGGACCCGCCGAAATATTGTTGAAAGCTGGAAACAGTCGTCCCAAATAAGACGAGCTAGTGCAACTGCCATCAGGCCCTGCTCGGATCTACTGAATCACCAGCCTGACAGCAGGGCTATGCTGGAACTCAATTCTGGGAGAACGCTTGTCACCAACTGTCTTCCGTGATGGCGAATTCCGGTTTTTCTTCTTCTCGCGCGAAGAAAGCCGGATTCACATCCATGTCAGTCATCCAGACGGTGAAGCGAAGTTCTGGCTGAGACCGTCCGTTGAACTTGCCCGCAACATTGGGCTAAGCTCCTCAAAGATCAAAGATGCTCAACGGTTAGTCGAGTCACGCCAGCAGGAGGTCATCAATGCCTGGAGCAACCACTTTGGAAGCTGAGGTCACCAATGTTTCCAGTCATTGCATTTGGATGCTTATCGATGATGAGGAACTCGCACTTCCGTATTCCGAGTTCCCCTGGTTCAAGTCGGCTACGATTCAGCAGTTGGTCAACGTCCTGCGACCCACAGCCGATCATCTCTATTGGCCTGATCTAGACGTTGACTTGTCCGTTGAGTCGATACGCCATCCCGACAAGTTCCCTCTGAGGGCGAAGAGCACTTTCAATCCATGCTATTCACCTGAACCGCCTCCTCAAATTCACTGATGCCATGGAGCAGTCGGAAGCCATACTTGTTGCGGCCAGGCAATGGCAATCGTTGGGCTGTCTACAAGGAGTCTCTCCCGCTTGGTCCGCTTCTTAGCCCGATTCTTACCTAGGCTGCGCTCATCGCTGGAGAATCCCCGCTCCCAATCAGAGATCAAGCCTGTCTGAGCCTCTGAGCAGACCATTGTCCTTGCGCTCGTTGAGGCGGTTGCCCCGCATCCCCTTGGCTGAGGGATTCCAGGGTTTCTCTGCAGCGTCATCGTGCAGACCATCCCCGGGAATGCCTGCATCCAAGTTCAGAGATCAATACCACGAAGAGATCCCCGGCATGGAATCTCTGGACGGACCGGGCAACAATCCGACTCTTGAAGACCTGTCAAGACAGTCTGGAAAATCCTTGCGTATCAAGGGGTGTGGCATGGCTTGTTGGCCGTTGCCATGGCAGGAGTCGAGCGCCAGGCCTGCCATCTCTCCAGCTGGGCGCGTACGGCACCCTGGTGCAGCAGCTCCCTGGCCAGCTCCAGGCCCGCCTCCAGGCTTTTTTCAGAGCCCACGAACCACAGGTACACTCCGGCGTTCCATTCAAGAGAGCGGCGCAGATCGCCTTCCCCCGCCAGAGCGGCCAGGGCCTGCTCCTTCCAGTGATCCAGGCTCTCCCAGACGGGATCGGCGCCGAAGCAGCTGTAGTCACGGGGGTGGAGAATCAACCGCTCGCTGCGGTTCTGCCGTACCCGGGCCGTCACACAGGCGCGGCTGATGGGAAGGTCCGTGCTCCCCTCCAGTCCTTTCACCGTCGCGATGTCGGTTTCACCCGCGAGGTCAAGAGCCTCCCAGGCACGCGCTTCTGTGGGCGGGTGGACAAATCCGCTCACCAGCAGGTGTTCCCCCTGGTGTGCGGTCCAGAGCAGTTCAAGGCTGGCCACCGGGGGGCGTTTTCCCAGGTCTTCCCGGTATTCGATGAGTTGTTCTGCTGCCGACAGATGGTCAGGCTGATGGACCAGGGCTAGCCGATGGCGATCCAGGCCGATCTGCAGTTCCGTACATGAAAGGCCTGCGAGGTTCACACCGAGAGCATCAAACAGCTCGACAGCGGTTACACCATATTTCACAGGCATTCGCCGGCCTCCATGAAGCACTACTGGGACGCCAGCGGCTGCCAGCACCAGGCAGGTGAGGGGATAGATCGGAGCCGTGCGTGTTCGCCCGTCAAAGGGCATCCCAAAGCAGATCGCTCGCTGCTGACTGGTGAGGCGGGGACCGCGTCGCCGGTACACATCAAGCATGCCGGCCAGTTCCTGGGGTTCAGGTCTGCGGATGCGGTGGGCGATGAGAAAGGCGCCGATCTGGGCCGGACTGGGACCGCCGTCAAGGATCAGATCCAGGGCATGGGCGGCTTGTTCACGACTGAGACCACCGCTGGTGTGTTGGCCGCTGCCGATCTTTCGCAGGTACCCCTTGAAGATCTCTCGTGGTGCAGAAGCTGCTGGGCGGGGGGGCTGCATGGTCCGCAAACGAGGGGGAGTGGACTGGCTGCCCAGCAGGCGCAAGGCCGTTCTGAGATTTTAATCTTTGAACACCTCAGCCCACGGCTGGGTAGCAACAGCTACGCAGCCGTGGGCTGAGAAGGTAGCAACCACTGCGCTGTTGAATTAATTCTGCACTGATCATGACAAGTGGAACTGCCTGATTGCAAGGTCGTTCTGTTGTCCATGACGCCACACTCGCAGGATCCACTATGCCGCTCACCTCTTCAAATACTCCCGCCATGGCGCCTCCTTCCCGAGGGGCCATTGTGGGCGCACTGATGGCAGCCAAAAAGGCCAAGGGGCTCAGCTTCGCTGAGCTTGAGGCTCAGCTTGATCGCGACGAAGTTTGGATCGCTTCGTTGTTCTATGGTCAATCAGCGGCCTCCGAAGAGGAAGCCGCCAAGCTGGCGGCCTTGCTGGATCTTGACCCGGTCATTGCCGAAGCCATCCAGGCCTATCCCGCAAAGGGCTCGCTCGATCCCGTGATACCCACCGATCCATTGATTTATCGCTTCTACGAGATCATGCAGGTCTATGGAATGCCCCTCAAGGATGTTATCCAGGAGAAATTCGGTGATGGCATCATGAGTGCCATTGACTTCACGCTCGATGTTGATAAAGTCGAGGACCCGAAAGGAGACCGAGTCAAGATCACCATGTGTGGGAAGTTTCTCTCCTACAAGAAGTGGTGATGCTCTGAGAGGTGCCGTGAGCAGGAAGCCCACTGCTGCAGTGGGTTTCTTGCCTGTTTACATGCCATCAACCTGGCTGGACTGTGAGGGAAACGAAGAGTTCAGGACCTCCAGGGTCTGGATCACAAGATGTTTGTAGGGCACCTGGGCTTCTAGTTGGCGCCTGAGGGGCTGCTCCAAGCGTGTATTGAAGAGGCGGTCAGCCTGAGCCAGAAGCTGTTGGCAGCTTTCTTCCGTTCCGATGCAACCCAGGCATTGAATCGCCATTTCCGCCACGCCTGGTAAAGCATCCAGCTCGATGCAGGAACCTATGGCTGACAGTACGGTAACTTCGCTCCGCCGTTGCAGCAGGCGCAGGGTGGCAATCACGACTTCAGCGCGTAGATCCTTGAGCAGCGGTGCGGTGAGCTCCAGCAGATGGTGGGCCGGTAAGCTTCGATTTCGGAATGTCAACAGCTCCAACCCCGCCAGACGGAATGCTCGACCGGGAGCCTGAAGCGCCTGTTCGATGATCGCCAGGTCAATCTGATTGCCCCAGCAGGCCAGAGCTTCCAGAACAGCGGGTCCGGATTCTCCAGCCTGGGGAAGCCAGGCCAGAAGCTGGTCACGAGCGCGCGGATGATGGCAGAGACTGAGGGCTCGAATCAGTGGCTGTGTGATGCCCTGCTGGCGGCAAAGGGGGAGCAGAAGGGTGATGGTTGTGGGTCCGGCCATGCCAAGCCTCTCCCCCAGGGCCAGGGCCAAGCTGGGATCGGAAATCCGCGGAAGCAGGTCCGCGATGTGCTCTGGGCTGAGGGGATGTCGCCTCCACTCCCCCAGCCGCTGAGCCAGCAGACCTTCCTCCTCTTCAGAGAGGGGTGCAGGGGAGAGCTGCCGGGAGGGCACGGCCGTGGGGGTGGAGGGCAGCAACATGAATCAGCGGGCACCGAGCTCTGCTGAGAGCTCTCGCTCCAGCTTTTCGTCATGAATCATGGGCAGCACATTATCGATGGGTGTGCGATGAGTGCTGTAGAAGAGCATGCCGATGAAGACCATTCCTCCAACGATGTTGCCAAGGGTGACGGGCAGATAATTCCAGAAGGCGACCTGTCCGAAGCTGACACCGGAACCCAGCAGTGGCCCCGTGGTGTGCAGGAACATGTTGACAACGATGTGCTCCATACCCAAAGCCTGGAAGGCCGTGATCGGCAGCCAGCAGGCCAGGATCTTTCCGGGAACACTCTTGCTGACGAGCGCCAGAGTGACGCCAAGGCAAACCAACCAGTTGGCGATCAGTCCGCGCAGGAAAGCCAGAAAGAAGCCAAGGGCTCCGAGAGACTGATACTTGACGATGACATTGGATTTGTTGAGGCCGATGATCTTGTTGGCTACGGCGACCCAATCTCCTGTCCCTGATGCCAGATCCGCAGTGCCACCACTGGTGAGACTGATGGCAAACAGGATGCCGACCAGGCCAGTCCCCAGGAAATTGCCGATCCAGACCCAGATCCAGTTGCGGAAAGTTTTACTCCAGCTGGTCTTGCCCGCCCAGACCGCCATGGGAAGCAGGGCGAAATTACCTGTGACCAGCTCCATGCCAAACAGCACGATGCTGGCGAACCCGAATGGAAAGATGAGGGAGCCGATCCATGGAATCCCGGTCTGAACCATGATCGTGAGCGCAAGGCACAAGGCCAGGCCGAGGGCGGATCCGGAGTAGAAGCCCCGGATCAGCAGATTCTTGATGCTGACGACGGATTTCTTGCCGCCGGCAAGGATCATGCCGTCGACGAGTTCATTGGGCAGGACGTAGTCCATCTGAGAGGCGTTGTTGTTCATGTTGTCCTTGGGTGGTTGATGATTCGCTCTTGAACAGGTGATCAGCGGTAAAGGGGTAAGTGACTGGCCAAGCAAGGAGCGGGGCTTCATAAGAGCAGCGCCACCGCTCCTGCGTTCAGCTGGTGCGACTCAGACCTGGCGGGGTCTGGCGCCAAAGTGCTGCACGAGAATCTCACGCAGCACGGTCCGGATGTCGCTGGCTGGAACTCCCTTGTGATGCAGCTCGCCCAACTGGGGATCAGGCCCCTGACGTCCCCCCAGGGTGATGTCATAGGCCTCGCCCATCCCGCCCTCAGGGGTTCGGGCCTTGGTACCGGTGAGTCCGATGGCGCCCATGTAGGCCTGACCGCAGGAGTTGGGACACCCTGTCCAGTGAATCTTCAGCTCCGCTGGTAACTCCAGTTCACGGTCCAGCTGTTCAGCCGCCGCGAGGGCCTGGTCCTTCGTGTTGGTGAGGGCGAAGCTGCAGTAGGTGTTGCCTGTGCAGCTCACCGTGCCTGCCGCCAGATGGCTTGGTTGAAGCGAAAACCTCTGCAGGAGAGGTTCGGCCTGGAAGGCGCCGAGGTTGGCTGTGGGAATACCGGTGAGGATCACGTTCTGGTCCTCGGTGAGTCGGATCTCAGCGGCACCGTGGCGCTCGGCGAGGGTGGCCAGATCCTGGAAGTCTTCGGCCTTCAGCCGACCAACAGGTACGTGCAGCCCTGCATAGTGAAGATCGGCTTGCTTCTGGGGGTGAATGCCGTAGTGGGAACGAGGCGTCTCGTCAAAGACAGACCCGGGGTCCGGGGTGAGCGGCCCGTAGCGTTCTTCCACCATGGAGCGGAACGCCCCGAGGCCCACCAGATCGAGGTAGAAGCGGAAGCGACCCTTCGGACGCTTGTCGCGTTCCCCATGGTCCCGCCACAGGGTCAGCACCGCCGCTGTCATCCGGCAGATCTCGTCCGGCCTCACCCAGGCATTGAGTGGGATGGCATAGGCATTCATCTGGGAGGAGAGGATGCCGCCGATCCAGACACCGAACCCCATCACCCCACGGTGTTCCACGGGGTGGAAAACGATGTCGTTATGGAGCAGGAAATTATCGCGGGCACCGGCAACGGCGGTGTTCCACTTGCGCGGCAGGTTGGAGAACTCCGGATTGCCATCACCTGCGTTGGTGAGGAAATCCTGTAGCTCCATGGTGTAGGGGCGGGTGTCAACGATTTCCTGGCTGTCAATGCCGGCGATGGGGTTGCCGGTGACATTGCGTGGATTATCGAAGGCGGACTGAATGGTGCTGAGGCCAACCCGCTTCAGTCGGGAAAGGATGTCGGGAAGATCCTCCAGGAGAACACCGCGCAGTTGAATGTTCTGTCGTGTGGTGATGTCAGCACTGCCATGGCTGCCATAGCGGGCAACGATCGAGCCCACCACCCGCAGCTGTTCCGCCGTGATCACCCCGTTAGGGATCCGCAGTCGAAGCATGAACAGACCCGGGGTCTTGGGTCGCCAGAACATGCCATACCACTTGAGACGCAGTTGCAGATCAGTCTCATCCACGTTCTCCCAGCCGAGGCGGGCGAACTTCTCAATCTCGTCACCGACAAGCAGGCCATCCTTGGCGGCCTTGTTCTGCTCGATCTTGTTCAGTTTTTTGCCTTCCAGCCATGGAGGCAGATTTGATATCTGACGGCTATCAGATGCGAAAGGTGGCGAAGAAGCCATAGGGGAATGTGCTCTTTGGCATGAAGGGTCAGACGTCAGCTCTCTCCATCAGCAGGCATTTCGCCGAGAGAACGGATCTATCCAGGCCGCTTCAGAAAAAAGCACGGCAATGGAAGTAAGCCATGAAAGATCAGCCAGGCTTGTGACGTTGGCTACAGAGTTCGGGCCACGGCGAAGATTTGGTAAACACGACTACCGATTGTGGGTGAGCGGCGCGGGCCGTTGGCCGATGGATGGCCATGGTTGTCGGGTGGGCTAGTGGCGTCCCATCTCCCCCAGCATGCGGAGCGCGCCATGGCGAAGCATCTGCCAGACCCTGGACATGGCCGCCAGATCACTCTGGAGTTCGTTGGCAAGCCCCACGCCCGTACCTGAAGACGTGGCCCTGCGGGATCGAGCACTTCGGCGATGCGTCTCGGATGTCCAGCTTTGCTGCGAACGGTTGGACCTCGGCAACGGCCTGGGAGATGGCTTCATGCGCGTGTTGGGAGGGTCTGGTTGACTTCATCAGGCCCACCGGTTCACCGGTGGTGGCAGAGGCTACCGAATCCGACGGCCACGGCCATCTGATCCCGGTGGTCCTGGCCCCACCTGGTGAGGGTGTGAGCGGGGCGGAATCAGCATGGCGTGGAAGCCGATCTGGAATCGTCAGATGGCCAGGGGCTTAGATTTCTTTTCAACAGGTTGTTTCCGCGTTCTGCAGCTCAGGAACATCAGGTTTCAATACCTTTGAAGCCAGCCAGCTGCTCAGCCATGCCCCAAGTGGGGCTGTGGTGATGATGCTCAGAACAGCGACAGCGAGAATGACTTCTCCAGGCTGGGTTGATAGGCCAGCGGCCTGCATCGTCATCAGTGGTACCGCGCCGATGGCGGCCTGAACAGTGGCTTTGGGGATGTAGGCAGCCGTGACGAAGCACTTTTCCCCGGCGGTGAGCGTGCTGCCGCTCAGGCAGGTCCACGTGGCAGCAGCGCGAACGACCAGGCCGATGGCCAGAACCGCGAATCCAGCCAGTCCCGATTTTAAGGCCACATCCAGATTCAGCTGGGCACCCACAAGCACAAACAGGAGCAATTCGGCAAAGACCCAGATCGAGGCCAGTTTCCTGGCGATGGCGTGGGCGGTGTTTTCGCTGAGTTCCAGGATCGTTACACCTATGGCGATGGCAGAAACCAATCCGGTGAACGGAACAAGACCATTGATCTGCCCCTGCAGGCGCAGCAGCAGCAGGGCCATGCCCAGGATCAACAACACCTGGCGATTCGCGTTCGGTTGGAACCTCTCGAAGCCTTTGAGCAGCAGCCAGCCCAGAAAGACGCCTACTGCGGCACCAAGCGCCAGGCCAATCGGTAACCCAACAATGTTTCCGGTGAAACTGGACGATGTTTCCACCAGCAGCCCCAGAAGAATCCCGTTGGCCACGATCACGGCAATGTCGTCCAGGGAGGCGGCAGCCATCACCATTTGTGGGATCGCTTTCTGCGTGCCACGTTTTTCCTCGATCAGGCGCAGCATCAGCGGCACGACAACCGCGGGGGATACGGCGGCGATCACGGAGCCGAGCAGGCCCGCCTCCAGAAGGGAGAGGCCCAGCAGGGGTTGGGCCACGATCGTGACCGTCAATCCCTCGCAGGCGGCTGGCACCCAGGCGAGCAACAGAACCCGTTTCCCCACGCTGCGCAGTGTCTGAAGGTTCAGTCCGAATCCCACCCGCAGCAGAATGACAATCAGCGCCATCTGCCGCATGTCTCCGCTCATGGCCAGTAATTTCGGGTCGAGCGCATTCAGCCCCGATGCCCCCAGAACAACGCCGACCAGCAGCATTCCGATCAGGCCAGGCACTCCCAACTTCCGGAAAAGCCCGTCAGCCAGAAGTGCCAGGATCAGAAGTTCGGCCAGGCCTAACCAGTGCATGAGAGAGAAGATCGGGTGTGTTGATGGCTCGGCCAGCGCCGGTGCGGCCGTGAAGCTGCTGGGCTTTTTTACGGCCCGACGGGATTCAGGGTTGTCCGTCGTGAGCCTGGTGTCGGATACCTCACCCCCGTGAAGGGCCATCGCCGGGGGCTGGGGCTTTCCAACGAGATCCGCCAGTGCTCCTCCGGCGACACGCCGCCACAGCGCTGAACCAACGCAGCGGTCTTTGCTTCCTCTGCAGAGGCAGCCCTGGAGATCGAGGCAGTGGGGAAGCTGCCCTGAATCTGGCCCCCTGCTGACACGCCCCTAGGCCTGAACGATTTTCGAATTTCGTTGCCTCACCCGTGGGTGACGCCGTTTGTTCTGCAAGCGTGCACGCGGCTTCTGCTTGCCTCAGCGGCGGTTGCCAGGCCTGCTCGCCGACCAACCTGGTTTGCGACATTACCCAGCGTGACGGGGTGCGCGTAGACCGTTCACGCAAACTTGAACCTGTTTTAGGATGGCCTTTATCGCGTCACCCCCAGTTGACATTGACGGAATCCGTGAACCCTTCGCTGGCTCACGGATGCATGGAAATACGATCGCGTCTGGTGCCGTCGTGCCTTCTCCCCATCCAATTGAAGGGCACTTCTGCCACATCTGGGAGCCTCTCGCGGTGGAAGAATGGCCCAACAGTCAGTTGTGATCTTTGTGACTCGGTCCATTTCGCTGCTTTTCTGGTGCCTTTGCCCGCCTACCTTGCTGATGAAAACTGCTGTTTCGTCTTGACATGACCCCATTGAACTGTATCGCGGATTGTGCCTTCGTTGCGCCGGGAACGGCGTTCCCCTTGGTACACCCTTCTGAACAGGAATGGATCACGGAAGGCATGTCACTGGGCATTTCGGGACTGCTCTGCTCTATGTTCTTCCTTCGGGTTGAACTTGATATTCGTATTGATCCCTTTCATCGGCTGGGAGTTGCTTGCGTATTTGCTGGTGCACTTTTCTCTGCGAGGCCCCGTTCACTTGTTGCGTCTTCATTGGTTCATGAAACAACTGAAGCTAAATGTCAGAACTGCGGTTGCAACTAAGTTCAGGCAGGGGAGGCTTATGGCATCGTTGCAGTCCAAGGCTGCTTCGGATGTGTACCTCTAATATGATCTGTTCATCCACAGTCGCTTCCTGCCTTTCTTCGCTTGGCCTGTGGTTGGTGTCTGGTTTGCCGCTCCGGCGTTTTTTAATCGCCTTCAACCTGATTGACATCAGCTACAACCAGTTTAGCGTTAATCTCCAGCCCAGCATCATTCCTGCTTTGGCAGATATTCTCAGTTGAGATAATCTTGATGATGAAGTCCTGAGGAAAACTGGCACTCGCAACTTTCCGCTTGGCTTTGCGAGTGTAGAGTCAAGCTTGTTGCTCGCACTGCGTCTGCTATCGAATGATCGCAAGAGCCCCTTTATGGGGCTCCCCTCCTTTTTATGAAGTGGTAACGATAGTCCAAGCGAATGAACCTCAAGCTTCTTATCGGTATTCCGCTGCTCGTCATTCTTTTGTCATCTTGCCAGGATGCCATTCCTGATCAAGTAGAGGCTAGTCCATACGATGAGCATCATATTGCCAAAAGTGATACCATCATCGACTGCAGCAATGGCAAGTTCAATGAGGGCCGGCTCACGAGGATTGTGATTCATTCAGCAACTGAAAGATTGCAAAATATCACTATTCGCAATTGTGAGCTGAAAGGTTCAATCCGAATGTATGGCCTAGGCCTTACTGGGGCGGATCAGGCGGTAAGGGAGTCTTCCCGTAAACAAGGGCACACAGAAAGAGCGCAGGCTGCAGCGCCAACAAACATCCTCATTTCCAATGTAACTTTTGAGGAGGATGGAGACATTCCCGTGTTCGTTTCTCCTGGAGTTACGCATGTCACTATTGAAAACAGTACGTTTACTGGGAAGTCCAACTCAACGGCTATCTATCTGGCGGCAGAAAGTGGACACAACAGAATCCTGAATAACACCTTCGACATGGCTGTCGCTAGAGAAGTTATTGCCGTGGATGGCTCCGCCCATAATCGTATTGCCAATAATGACTTTAGGATTGTCTCTGGCGGGGGGATCTATCTATACCGAAACTGCGGTGAGGACGGAACGGTCAGGCACCAATCGCCTCAGTACAATATAATTGAAGGCAATGTCTTCAGCTTGATCGATTTAACAAAGAACGGGTGGGGAGTTTGGCTGGGATCACGAAACGGGAATAGAAAATACTGTGGCGATGACAGCGGCTTCCCATTTGGCAGCAGTATCAGTGACCGAGACTATGCGAATCATAATGCAGTAAGAGGCAACATCTTCAACGGCTCAGATAGAACTGTGCTTGATAATGGCCAAAACAATAATATTCAATAAAGGCTTTCTATATGGCGAATCCTTTCGATGAATGATCGTCCCTTCCGTGCTATGGACTGAACTCGCACCCAGATAGGCTCAGGAGAGGGGTGTCGTTATCCAGAAGACAGATAGAGAAGATCCGCAAACCTGGTGGCAGACAAGCCATCGCAGAAGTTGTGGATCAGTGCAACGAAGTTAGAAGAGGGCCTGGCCATCAAGATCCAGTAAAGTGCATGATAAAGGTGGCAGTAACCGCCTTATCCCCCACCGCCTTATCCCCCACCGCCTTGACGACGCAGTACTACACCGCTACCAGTCTCGATGGCTTCGTCGCCACGGAAGACGACGGCTTGGATTGGCTGTTCCCGTTGGGTGCGGCCAAAGATACGGGCTACCCGGCCTTCTTGGCCCAGGTCGGCGCCGTGGCCATGGGCGCGTCGACTTACGAGTGGATGCTGCGAAACACCGATATGGTTCTCGAGGAGTCGGGTTCAGTGTGGCCGTTCACCCAACCCACCTGGGTGTTCACCCATCGAGAGCTTCCTGGCATCGATGGGGCGGACATTCGCTTCGTCCAAGGCAGCGTCAAGGAGGTCCACGGTCGGATGATGGAAGTGGCGGGCGAGAAGAACATCTGGATGGCCGGTGGCGGAGAGCTGGCGGCCCAGTTCCATGATGCGGGTCTGCTGGATGAAGCCATCATTCAGATCGGCTCGGTCACCCTTGGCCGGGGCAAGCCCCTCTTCCCTCGCAGGGTGACCAACCCACCCTGGCGGTTGCTGTCGGTCCGCCAGATCGGTTCCGGTCTGGCGGAGCTGCACTACGCGCTGCCCCGGGCCGGTGATGTTGCACCCGGGTAAGGCGCCTTAGCCGTGTGCCGCCACCATCAGACCCCCTGGCTTGATCCGAACCCATCCGGCGCTTTCCATCATCGGATCTCCCCGGAGCGGATCACATTTCAGGCCCTCATGCGGAGACAAGTGGTTCAGATTCTGGCCCCCAGATCTGTCCGTCTATCCGCCGACGGCGCGTCGCACGGCGTTTCATCAGACGGCTGCGGACTTTCTTCTGTGATTGGTGCAGAGTTCCGTAGGGAGAAGTTGCGAAGCCTTCCTTTGCTGCCGCTCTGATGGGTTTCTGTTGCTTCGGGAGATCACTGCAGTCGTTAAGCCGTCAGGCAGCCATTCTGGTAGGGGCGGCTACTCGTGCAGCCGGATCTGGAGGTCATCCCTCAGGCCAGAGATAAGTATCTGGTTGAGTTGCAGATGCAGTGATCAGGCCTGTTAGGCTTCTTCGAAGGGTTGTATCCTGTTGCTGATGCAGAATAGCTTCTTCACTGTTTTGTTATTGCCTCTGGCCTTGGCCATTGTCATGCTTGGTATGGGGCTGAGTCTTGTCACTGACGACTTCAGGCGCATCACGCGCTATCCCATAGCGGTCGCGGTGGGCACGGTCTGCCAGACCGTGATCTTGCCGCTGCTCGGGGCGTTGATCGCTGTGGTGGTGCCCATGCAGCCGGCCATCGCGGTGGGTCTGGTTGTGCTGGCCGTCTGTCCCGGAGGGCCCTCCTCAAACCTGATGACCTATCTCGCCAGGGGTGATGTGGCCCTGTCAGTGACATTGACAGCCGTCAGCAGCATCGTCACTGTCTTCACCATCCCTCTGTTCAGCAATCTGGCCCTCCAGTATTTCCTCGGGGACAATGTGGCGTTCGCCCTGCCGATGGGAAAGACCATGCTGCAGATCTTCCTGATCACCTTGCTGCCGACGGCGATCGGGATGGCCATCCGTCACCGATATCCGGAGCCTTCCCGCCGCCTTGAGAAGCAGATCAGCCGCCTTGCCGTGGGGCTCCTGGCCCTGATCATCGCGCTGGTGTTGGTTCGGGAGGGCAGCAAACTCCCAGGATTTCTGGTGCAGGTGGGAATCGGCGTCCTGATGCTCAACCTCCTGTCCATGCTGGCAGGTTTGCTGGCTGGAAAGCTGTTTCGTCTCCCCCTTGCTCAGCAGGTGTGCATCGCGATTGAAGTGGGGATTCAAAATGGAACCCTGGCGATCGCCATCACGGCCGGTCTGCTCAACAATCCCGACATGGCGGTACCCGCTGCAGTCTATAGCTTGTTGATGTATATAACGGGCTTTGGCGCCATTCTCTATGGCAGAAAACTGCTCGGTGGCGCGTCGGGTTTGGGCAGCTGAAGGATGGCCCGTACGTTCGCATCACAGCCATCGTCCTGAACGCTCTCTCGCGCCATGAAGCGCGTGGACACTTTCATGTACGGCCTGTCCAGCCTCTCGGAAGATGAGATGAAGATCACTGCAGGCTTGGCTAAGGTGGGCGGATGGAACTCAGGCCTTCATGATTCCACCGCCGTTGACGCCGCCGATCCCACAGCCTTTCTGGTGGTGAACGACAGCGATCAGCTGATCGCCAGTCTGTCCCGCGTCATGCTCGGCATCGTGTTGGGATTCATCCGTCTGGTAGAGCCATCGGCAAGGCCGCCGTTGATCGATGGTCCCCGCTGCTCAGGTACGCGAACGACCCCAACAGGGTGGTGCCCTTCTCCATTCGCAAGTCGATCGCCAAGGCGCAGGCGTTGTTGGAGCCCCCCCAGCTGAAGCCGGTAGCTTCTGCGTGTCATCGGTGAATGCGCGTGGGATTGATCTTCCCCGGCCGGTCCACCGCCCAGACCGTTTCCACCGGTGTGGCGTGGGGCACGTCTCGCACAAGATGAAGGCCTCCTCTGCCAAAATGATTGTCGTTTCAGGGCTTTTCGTGACGGGTCGTCGGCCGCTCCTCACCCCGCTGGTTGCCATTGGCGGTCTTCTCGCCGCACTCGGTACCGCTTCTGTGCTGGCTCAGCATGAGGGCCACGGGGCCCAGCAGGCGGTGTTTGCCACCAAGGCAGAAGCGGAAGCCGCCGCCAGGCATTTCCATTGCACCGGTGCCCACAAGATGGGCAACCAGTGGATGCCCTGTGCCAGCCATGGTGAGGCGACAGGCGGCATCTCCAGCCCCGCCGGGCACTGATGGCCAAGCTGGTCCCTTCGGAGTCTCCACCCGATCGCTCCCACCGGCCTGCGGCGGTCAACCGAAATTGGTGGCCATCGGCATCGCCCCCCTGGGGATCATTTCGATCGGCATCGATCCCATGGGGGTGGTCAGCATCGGCGTCGTGCTGATCGGGATCCTGATCGCGGGGGTGAACGTGATGGGTGTGTGGTGGGTGGGCCTGGGGGGATGGGCCCGTACCGCCTGGGCGCCCAGGCCGGCCAGATTCACCATCACAACCCCGACCAGAGGAACATCTATGCCTACCCCAGCCGGGGGGAAGCGCTGAGGAAGGCGAAGGAACTCGGCTGTGAGGCGGTGCATGCCATGGGCTCGCTCTGGATGCCCTGCCAGGAACACCCGACCCCCTGAATCTCAGTCCAGGGGCTTTGACCATCACCAGGCCTGCCGGGCCGCTTCGCTGCCGATCTCCAGGTCGTGGGGGAAGGTTTCGCCGGCGCGGAACATCGGCTCCAGCACGGCCCACAGTGCCGGCCAGTCGCCGGGGCCGGAGGGCCGGATCAACGGGCTGCTTCCACCACGATCGTCTTGCTCACCGTACCGGGCAGATTCCGCGACACCGGACACACCTTCATGCGCCGCTCCAGAAAGGCCAGGGTCTTCTCATCCAGGGCCGTTGCGGTGGCTCCAGCCCCTTCGGCCGCCGCCAGCCGCACCTGGAAGTTGCCGCTCACCGTTTCGATCATCCAGTCGGCGGAGGTGGCGACGCTGAGAACCCCATCCACTGCGGCCAGGGGCAGGTGCCGGCCCAGGGCATTGGCCACCAGGTAATGGTGCTGGCAGAGCAGCAGCGACAGCAGATACAGGCGGAAGCCGGGGGTCTGCAGGGAGGGCTCCAGGGGCAGCCACGGCTCCTGGTCGCCGTTGCGGAAGTCGACGCTGAGGGAAGCGTCGCCGGCGCTGGCCCCGTGGCGGCTCTGCAGGCGGAACTGGAAAAGCAGGCTGGTCATCGTTGCTGAGGGGCGGAGGGGGTGGCCTGGCGCTGGAAGGCTTCGGCGCCGGTGAGCAGGGCCGAACCGATGAGCAGGGCGGCGAAACCCTGGCGCAGGCGGCGGTCGGACAGGCGGGGGGCCAGGGCCTGGCCGCCGATGGCGCCCACCAGACCGCCGGCGATCAGGGGCGCCAGCAGCGGCAGGCTTGCCGCCGGCCAGTGCCCCTGGGCCCCGAGGGCCACCAGGCTGTTGGTGGCGATCAGCACCAGGCTGGTGCCGCTGGCCAGGTGCATCGGCAGACCGGCCAGCAGCACCAGGGCGGGCACGATGGCGAAGCCGCCGCCCACGCCGGCGATGCCGGTCAGCAGTCCCACCAGCACCCCCTGACCCGCCAGGGCCAGGGGTGCTCCGCCAGGGCGGTTTGCTCCGGCCGATCCGGGGCCGGCGCCAGGGCCGTTGCGACGGCGCGAGAGCAGCCAGGCCGCCACCAGGGCGGCGGTGGCGAACACCCCCAGTTGCACCACTTCGGGGATCAGACCGAGCTTCACCAGGGTGCCTCCGATCCAGCTGCCCGCCAGGGCCGGAACCCCCAGGATCAGGGCGGGCCGGGGCGCCACCTGGCGCCGCCGCAGGTAGGGGCCGGCGTTGGCCAGCGCCAGCAGGGTCACCGCCAGGAGCGACAGGGGCACCGCCTCACGGGTGGGCAGCCCGGCGCCGCTGATCAGCAGGGGCAGCAGCAGGATCGAGCCACCGGCCCCGAGCACGGCCAGCAGGAAGCCGATCAGGCCCCCCCCAGCGGCCATCAGCAGCAGAACGGCGGCACTCAAGGTGTCACCCGGTGCCAGGGCATCCCGGCCAGTGGAGGGGCCATGCCGCCGCCGCCGCTCCGGCAGACCAGCACCAGCGGCTCCCGCACGTCGATCCCCTTCAGCGGCCCGTGGACGTGACGGCTGGTGCGTTCGTGGGGGGCGAGGCGCCGGGTGCTGGACGGGGGGCTGGTCATGGTCGTGGAGGGGTGAAGGGGAGTGGGCGTCGGGACGGTCGCCATGGGTCAGGGTGCGGATCACGTTCTGGGCGCGGGCGGCGGGGGCCAGGCCGATCGCGCAGCCGGTGGCGCGGTGCATCCGCCAGCTGCCGGTGACATGGTCGGCGTGGGCGTGGGTGTCGAGGCAAGCCACCAGGTCGATCCCCAGCTCATGCACCAGGGAGAGGTCGCGGAGGTGCTGCTCGTAGATCGGGTCGATCAGCACCCCTTCGCCGGAGGCCACATCGGCCAGCAGGTAGGTGAAGGTGCCGGTCTCGGCGTCGAAGAGCTGGCGGAACAGCAGGCGCGCACCGCCGGCGGCGGCCTCGAGCGGGAACGGGGGGCGGCGGAAGCCATCGAAGCAACCTGCGTTGTCTGCTATGAGCATACACGCATAAAGTAGGAGCCGAAGGGACCGGGCGCGGCTCCAGGGTCCATGGGGCAGGTCAGGTCTTCAGGGGCAGTCGCCCCCTCGGCCAGCATTCCCTGCAGCCAGGCCCCCAGGAACATGCCGGCCAGCCCGATCAGCACCGGCCCGTTGCCGATGCCCACACCCGCCACCGCCGCCCCAGAGCACAGGCCCGACAGGCCCCAGCCCACGCCGAAGATCACGGCCCCCGGCACCGTGCCGGGCTTCATCGGCTTCACCTCCTGGGAGAAGGGCAGCCCCAGCAGGGTGGAGGAGCCCAGCCGTGGGGCCAGCCGGAAGCCGACGGCCGTCACCGCCAGAGCGGCGGCCATCACCAGCAGCAGGCCGAAGTCGTGGAGGTGCAGAAAGTTCAGCACCACCTCCGGCCGGTTCATGCCGCTCCAGGCCAGCCCGTAGCCGAACAGGCCACCGCCGACGCCGATCGAAATCAGGCGCTTCATGGCGTCACCGCCAGCAGCGACGCCTTCGACCATGAGGCCACCCCGCAGAGGCCATGGCCGGAGGTGCAGCCAGGCGTGGAGCCAGGCCCCCAGCACCAGGGCAGTGGCGAAGAAAAGCCTCCACTGGCGGGAACTTCGTTCCGCCTTCAGGGGCGTGACATAGGTGAGGGTGGAGCTGAGGAAGGAACTGGCACCGGCCTTGACGCCGAGGGTGCTGTACATCACCACCAGCCCGAGCCCCATCAGCAGGCCGCCGCCCAGGAAGGAGCTGCCGCCGGTGGGAAAGGGATTGCCCATGAAAGCCGGTCTGGAGATGAATTCGAACCTATCCCGATTGGTCTGGGCATAATGTCTTTAGACACATACCCTGTTGCCATGGGCGCTGCTGCCCCCGGATCGCTGCCCAGTCCCGAGCTGCTGGAGGAATTCAGCAAATTCTTCCGCCTGCTCAGCGAACCGGCCCGACTGCAGCTGCTCTGCCACCTGCGCCAGGCTCCCACGGACGTGGCCTCCCTGATCGAGGCCACCGGCTTCAGCCAGTCCCACATCAGCCGCCAGCTCTCCCAGCTGCAGCGCGCAGGGCTGGTGAGTTGTGAGCGGGAAGGGGTCAGGCTGATCTACCGGGCCAACGCCGAGCTGGTGGAAGAGCTCTGCGACCTGGTTCAGAAGCGCATGAAGCAGCGTCTGCAGCAGCAGCTCGATCAGCTTCAGGCCGCCTGAGGCCATGGGCCCCGGCCCCCTGTGGACCCGGGCCTTCCACGCCTTCAGCCTGCTGCTGCAGCGGCGCCATCGGCTCACCGACACCCTGATGTTGATCGTGCTGGCCTTCAGCCTGATCACGGGGTTGGCCACCATCCCCGCCATCGCACCCGGCAGCTAGCGACTCGCCGATGTGCCGGCCCTTGCGGGCCCCTTTCCCCTGGGCGCCTATCTGGCGATCCGTTCGGCCGATCAGTAGTTCGGAACCTGGGATCTGGCCTCCGCCCTGCACCCCCAGACCCTGCTCGCCACCCACATGAACGGAGCACCGCTGCCGCTGGCCAACGGCGCTCCGGTGCGCCTCGCCAGCCCCATCAAGTTCGGCTGCAAGCAGAGCAAGTGGGTCACCGGCCTCGAACGGATGACCTGCCTGGGTGAACGGATGAGCACCTGGGAGGACAGGGCTACGAGTGGTTCGCCGGGCTCTGAGGGGCCTCCCTTGCTCAGGGCTTGAGGGGAGCCCAGGCCATGGTGGCGTTGAACTTCTGGCACCAGATCAGCACTGATTTCTGCGCCTTGAGATCGATCGAGGCGGGGATGACGTACCTCTGGGCGCCCTTGCTGGATTTGAGCTTCGTCAGCAGCGTGTAGGTGCCGGGCTTGAGGGGGTAGGCAGGGGCCTTGCTCATGGCCAGCGGTGTGGCGGAGGGGCTGAAGGCCACCCACAGATCCGGGGCCATGTCGTTGGTCTTGAAGTCGCTGCTGAGGGTGAGCACCGTCTTGCCGCCCTCTTCGCTGATCGAGAAGCCACCGCTCACGGGGGCCTCGGCCTTGCGGAAGCTGCCTTTGGCCATGGCCATTCCCATGGGCTTCATCTGGGCGGTCAGCGCGGGGGTGGCCCGGCCGTCGAGCGGACGGCTGAGGGGCTCGGCGTGGAGGGCCATGGTCGAGAGGGCCGAGGCCGTGACCACGGTGAAGACGCTGCGGCGCAGCAGGGAACCGTTGAGACGGGACATGGTGGAAGGAGCGGGTGTGAGGAGCGAGAAACCGTGCGATGGTGCGCTTCGGCCCCTGCCTTGGCTGTTTACCGATGAGGCCCCCCATCGGATTGCCCCCGCTGCCGCTGGCGCTCTATGTGTTGCTGCGGGGGCTGGATGCCACCGTGCTGAAAGGCCTGCAGGACTACGGCCTGGCAAATCTGGTACGGGGCGAGAACCCGATCAGCTTCTGCAACGTGTTCTTCCTGGCCCAGCTCACGGTGGGTCTGGCGGCCCTGCTGCCCGGGCGCCGGACCCTGGTGGCTGATCTGGCGCTGCTGGGGCCGGCCGATCGGCGTCTGCTGGCTCTCAATGCCGCCCTGGGGCTGTTCCTCGGGCCTGTGGCCTATTACTTCGCGCTGGAATCCCTGTCAGTGATCAGCCAGACCCTGCTGTTCGCGCTGGTGCTGCCCGTCTCGGCCCTGCTGGCCCGCTGGCGGCTGGGGGAGGCCCTGCCCCCCGGCTTCTGGCTCAGCCTGGCGTTGATCGGGGCCGGTCTGACCCTTCCCCAGGCGGCCATGGCCATGGCCGCCGGCCGCATGGATGAAGCCGCCGGCATCGCCTGGGCCCTGGTGGGGGTGCTGGCCTTTGCCGGCTCGGCCGTCAGCGGCCGCAGCATGGCCGCCCGGGGCTGGCCGGCGGCGGTTGGGATCGGGGTTCCCACCCTGCTGTCCGCCCTGGTTTTCGGGGTCATCGCCCTGGTGCTGTTCGGACCGCATCATTTCTTCCTGCTGCGCCTCTGGTGGGTGGTGGGCGTGATCGGCGTCTATGCCCTCACCCTCTCCCTGGGCCGGGAACTGGCCCTGCGCCGGGCCTACCGCAGCTGCAGCGTGGCGGTCGTCTCCCTCTGGGGCTCCCTGGCCCTGGTGGTGGCGGTCTTCAGCGCCGCCGTGCTGCTGGGGGAGCCCCTGAGCGGCCCGGTCCTGGCCGGCTCGGCCCTGGTGCTGGCCGGCGTGTTCGCCAGCCGCTGGCGAGGACCCATCCGATCGGAGCCTTCGCCGGTACCAGAGGAACGGGAACCCAACCGAACGCCCCCTTGGTATTGAATTCCTCCGATGCCGATGCTCCCCCCCGCCGTGCGCGGCTGCGGGGCCACCTCGACGACAGGGTCGGTGCCGCCGACGATCTGGCGGAGGTGTACGACAGCTGCGGCGGTCCGGTGTACCGCCTGGCCCTGCGGCTCTGCCGCTCGAGCCACGAAGCGGAAGACCTCACCCATGATGTCTTCCTGCGCTACCGGCAGCAGGGGGGCTACGACCCTGCCCGGGGCCCTGTGCTGGCCTACCTGCTGCTGATGACGCGCTCGATGGCGATCAATCGCATCAACCAGCGCGCCAACCGCTGGCAGCTGATGCAACGCTGGTCGGAGCACCTGTTCCCTGCGGCCGTGTCCACGCCCCACGAAAGTGCCGAGGCCGAGGATCTGGCGGAACGGGTCCGCTCCGCCCTGGCGGCCATCCCCGCCAACCAGCGCCAGGTGCTGGAAATGGCCTACTACGAAGGTCTGAGCCAGTCGGCGATCGGCGTGCAGCTGGAGCTGCCCCTCGGCACCGTCAAGACCCGCGCCCGCCAGGGCCTGATCCGCCTGCGTGCCCTGCTTCACGATTCGCCCGCCAACCCATGAAACCCAACGCCACCAACACACCCGACCCCTCCAGCATCGACACCCTGCTGGCCGGCCATGCCCTGGGGGATCTTGAGGAAGACGAGCGGGAGCAGCTGGCGGTCCTGCTGCGGGAGCGGCCCGAACTGCGCCGCCGGCTTGAAGAGTTCAGCACCACCCTGGAACTGCTGCCCCTGGCGTTGCCGGGCACGGCGGTGCCTCCCCCCGGCCTGCGCCGGCGCCTCCTGCAACCCCGCACCCAGCCGGGGCCGCGGCGGCCCTGGCTGGTGCCCGCCCTGCTGGGAGTCGGCCTGCTGCTGCTGGGCGGTGAGCTCTACCAGACCCGTCAGCAGCTGGCCGGTCTCCAGCGTCAGTTGTCATCGGCCCCGGTGAGCGAGCGGCGGATGCTGCCCCTGCAGGCGGTGCAGCCTGGCCAGCGGGCCTCGGGGGAGGTGCTGGTCACCGGTAACTCCACCCACAACATGCTGATGCTCGACGATCTGCCTTCTCTGCCGCCGCACCACACCTACCGGCTCTGGGCCACCGTCAAGGGGCGGACCGTCGGCTGTGTCCAGTTCGTCCCCAATGCCCGCGGACAGGTGGCCATGCCCATCCCCCTCTCCCCCACCAGCCAGGCCACCACCGTCAGCGTCAGCGTCGAGAGTGATCCCACCGGCCAGGTGCCCAGGGGCCCTGTGGTGCTCACCAGTTCCATCTGAGCCATGTCCATCTCCCCATCCCTGACCAAGCTCCATGCCGATCTGAGCCGGCGGGTTGTCGTCAACAGCGGCGATCTGCCCTGGCATCCGTCGCCCCTGGCTGGGGTGGAGCGGTGTCTTCTGGAGCGCGATGGCGACGAGGTCGCCAGGGCCACCTCGTTGGTCCGCTACGCCCCCGGCAGCCGTTTTTCCGCCCATCGCCATGGCGGCGGTGAGGAGTTTCTGGTGCTTGAGGGCGTCTTCTCCGATGAGCATGGCGACTGGGGCCCCGGCAGCTATGTGCGCAATCCGGTCGGTTCGGCCCATGCGCCCTTCAGTGAAGGCGGCTGCACCATCCTGGTGAAACTGCGGCAGATGGACCCCGCCGACCAGACGCGGGTGGTGATCGACACCGCCCGGTCTCCCTTCGCTCCAGGCCTGGTCCCTGGGCTGACGGTGCTGCCCCTGCACGCCTTCGGCCACGAACAGGTGGCCCTGGTTCGCTGGGAGACCGGCACCCGCTTTCCCCTCCACGCCCATCCCGGGGGCGAGGAGATCTTCGTGCTCGAAGGGGTGTTCGAGGACGATCAGGGGGCCTATCCCGCCGGCACCTGGCTGCGCAACCCCGCGGGCAGCCGCCACACCCCCTTCAGCCGCAGCGGCTGCCTGATCTGGGTCAAGACGGGCCACCTGGCCGAGGCGATTCCCGCTTCAGGGGGCGCCGGTTAAGGGGTCGACCCCAGGCCCCGCAGCGGTGCCACCGCCAGGGCGCTCAGAAAACCCACCAGCTGGGCGATCACCACGCAGGGGCCCGAGGGCAGCGCGAAGGCGGCTGAGAGCAGCAGGCCCAGCACGGCGCAGGCGGCCCCCAGCGCCGCCGCCAGGGCCACGTAGCTGCCGAAACGCCGGCTCACCAGCCGCGACGCACAGGCGGGGATGACCACGAAGGCACTGATCAGCAGCACCCCCACGGCCTTGATCGAGATGGCCACCACCACGGCCAGCAGGATCAGGAACAGCAGCCGGTGCAGGGAGACGGCGACGCCCCGGGAGCGGGCGAGGGGTTCGTCGAGGGTGAGCAGCACCTGATCGCGCCGGGTGAGCGTGAGGTAGCCGGCGGTGATCACGAGCAGGGTCCCGATCAGGGCCAGGTCGAGCCAGGTCACCCCCAGGATGTCGCCGAAGAGCAGTTGCTGGATGCCGCCCTTGTAGACGCGCAGGAGGCTCAGGGCCACCACGGCCATGGCGAGTGAGGAGGAATAGACGATGTTGAGCAGGGCATCGGCCGGCAGACGGCTGCGTTGCACCAGCTGGTTCGTCATCAGGGCGAACAGCACCGCGAAGGGAATCAGCACCAGCGTGGGATTGATGCCCAGCAGAAGGCCCAGGGTGATGCCGAGCAGGGCGGAGTGGCCCAGGGCATCACTGAAGAAGGAGAGCTGGCGCAGCACCGCGAAACTTCCCAGCACGCCGCCGAGAGCGCCGCTGAGCAGCCCCCCCAGCAGGGCCCGTTGCATGAAGGGAAGCTGCAGCAGCTCAACCAGGGTCGATCCCTCGGTCATGGGCGGTGTCCCTGGTCCCTGGGGGCGATCGGCTCAGGGTAACCAGGGCCTCGGCTGCCCACGGGCGGCGCTCCGCCGCTGAACCGTTCAGAGGAATGTGTAGGCCAGGGCCTCACAGACCAGAGCCAGCGAGGCCGCCAGCAGGACCAGCCGTCCAGCCCGGCAGAACAGCCGCGAGGTGACGACGAAACGCATCGGGATCATGGCGTTCTTCGGTGCAGGACAAGGGGGGAAGGATTCAGTGACCCATCGGCCGCAGGGCGCGGAGTTCGCGAAGGGCGACCGAGAAGGCGGGGGATCCGTGGCGGGTCAGGGGCCAGCGCCGCACCCAGCAGCTGTCGGTTTCCTCGTCGATGCTGATCACCTGGTAGGTCGCGTCCTGGCGGGTGCTCAGCTGAACGAAGCCTCCGGGGTGCAGGGCCGCGGACGGCCTTGGAGAGGGGTAGGGCATGGGTCAGACCACGCATCAGCCCTCAACGTAACAGAAGGTTGCAGACTGATTGACGATTCTCCCCTTCGTGTGCATTCCAAGGCACAGGCCCCTGTCTCGGTGGAAACCCGGGCGGCCCCTTGCTGCATTCCTTTGCTGCAGGCCCCAAAGGCGTAGCCCCCTCGAGAATGACCCGAGGGGGCTACTTTGCGAATGGCCTGGGAGTTGATCAATCTCCCTGCCTCACACCTTCTTTCTAGGCCAGCAGCAACGGCGACAGCCAGCGGCTGCACATTCCGTTACTTGGAGCTGCTCAGCCCTGCGGAGCGGTTCACTCCTCGTCGTCGGAGCCGCCCACGGGCACCAGGCGAATTGCCTTGCGACCCAGTTTGATCTCGAACTCATCGCCAGGCACGAGGCCAAGCATGGCGGTGTAGGCCTTGCCCACCAGCAGGTTTCCGTTGAACTGGACCTTGGCGGTATAGCCAAGCTTGCGGCCGGCCTTGGTGGCGGTCTTGCCGACGCCATCGCCGAGGTTGATCCCCTTGGCGTCTAGGAGCGCTTCGTAGAAAGCCGTGAAGTTCAGCCGCTCATTGCCGTCTTTCTTGGTGCTGACATAGCCGCAGCTGCGCACCAGATCCGATTTGGAAGCGTCCCCCAGCTCTTTCACCTTGGCGAGGAGATCAGCACCTTTGAGCATGATTCAGATGGCGATGGGTAGTAGGGCAAATTGTACAACTCGGCAGTGCGATCGCCAGTCTGGTCAGGTTCGGCTTTCCCCGCCGTCTGTCGCTATCCATTCCGGGCGCTCTGCCGCCTTTTCCTGCACGCCAAGCGGCGCTGGATGGCCATGCTCCTATCTCGGGCCCTTCCCGGCGGTCGTGCCCAGTCCAGGGCTGCATCGCTGTGATTGGGGATGGATGGGACCATGAGCCTCCCATCAGGAACGCTGTGCTGGCTTGCATCGCTTTCGGTCTCGCGGCAATGATCGAGCTGCTCGATAGCGGTGGCGGCAGGGGAGCTGGAAACGCGGCCTGACCCCTTTGGGCCACTGCCGAGGCGCCACGGCATTCCCTTCACCCTTCAGCCTTTCGGTGGACCCTCCACCCGATACTGCACCTGCTGCGGGAAGGGGATCTCAATGCCCCGCTCCCGGAAGGCCTGCCAGATTCCGGCCTGCACCTCGCTGCAGATCGAGACGTTATCCATGGGATTGGCGATCCAGAACCGCAGGGCGTAGTCGATGGAGGAATCGCCATAACGGAGCAGCAGACCCTTCGGTGCGGGTTTGTCCAGCACCCTGGGCAGGCGGCGGGCCGTGGCTTCCAGCAGGGCGATCACTTCGGCGGGATCGTGGCGATAGGCCGCACCCACCAGCACCTGGCTGCGCCGCAGGGTGTCGCTGCCGGTGTAGGTGACGGTGGTGGTGGTGAAGAACGTCTGGTTGGGGATCACCAGCTCGGCATTGTCCCGGTCACGCCAGAGCACGGCGGCCCGCAGGCCGAGGCTGAGCACTTCGCACGGATCGCCGTCGATGAAGAGCACCTCCCCGGGCCGCACGGAACCCTCGAACAGCAACCACAGACCGCTGACGAAGTTGGAGAAGACTTCCTTGATGCCGAAGCCCAGGCCCACCGACAGGCCGCCGGCGACCGCCAGGATCGCGGTGCGGTTGAAACCCACATGATCGAGGGCCCAGACGATCCCGATCGCCACCGCCAAATAGCGGATCATCAGGGCCAGGGCCCGGCGGCTGCCGTTGCTGATGCCCACGCTGCGCTGCACCAGCCAGGCCAGGGCCTGGGCCGGCGGTCCCGTTCCCATGGCCAGCACGTACACGATCACCACGGACAGCAGAAGGCTTCCCAGGTTCACCTCCGATCCGAACCACTCGCCGATCGGGATGATGGCCAGATCCTGGGGGTTGTCGAACACCCGGATCACCAGCAGGACCGAGACCAACAGGTATGCCGGGCGGATCAGGCGCGTCTCCAGCAGCCGCATCGGCTCGGGTTGGATGAAGCGGCCCAGCAGCAGGTGCAGGCCTCCCAGGCCCAGCCAGCCCAGGTACAGCAGCAGCCCCAGCAGCACCAGGCCATAGGGGAGGCCACCGAGCCCCAACGACAGGGACAGCAGGCTCAGCAGGACGGGGATCACCGCCTCCGGTCGCCCAGCCAGGGGAAAGCGGCGGGTCAGCCGGCCGCGCAGGGCGCGATGGCCGAGGAACACCACCGCCAGCAGCAGCAACTGAAGGCGCACCTCGTTGCGCTGCAGGTAGCCCAACCAGCCGATGATCTCCTGCAGCAACAGGTTCATCGCTGCCTCCCGCCACTCAGGAGGCTGATCAGCCCCTCAAGGGCTTCCTTCTGGCTCAGGTCATCAAAGAGGTAGCGGGTGAGCAGCGCCTGCCAGCCCTCCCGTTGGCTCTCGCTGCTGCCCTGATCCAGGCGGGTCGTGGCGCTTCGCAGGCTCTGGTCGCGCCCCTCCACCATGGCCGCGACCACGGAGGAACTCTGCACCGGCGGAGCAATCTCCAGGTTCACCGGCAGCACGTAATTGTTCCGCAGGACCAGGTCCCGCTGGTGCAGTGGACTGACGGCGAACCGGGCCAGGGCCAGGGCGAGCTGGCGTTGCTCCGGACTGGAATTGACCCCGAATGAGAGCACGCGCTCCCGGGTGATCGGGCTGGCCTCGCCGAAGGGCCCGGAGGGCAGGGCCGCCACCCCCAGGTGGCTGCCCAGGCGTGATCGCAGCCGGGTGATGTTGATGCTGCGGCAGGGAATCCAGTCGAGGGAACCCCCGATCAGGGCCTTCAGCAGCTCCGTTTCGGAGGGAAACACGGTGACGTGCTGTTGCCCGTCCGCCTGGCGCAGCCACAGCAGCCAGCCATTCAGGCTCTCGCGGGTCATCGGCGTGGCTGGCTTCCCCGCCAGCAGGTCGCTCACCGCGTTGATCGCCCCAAGCGGACCCAGGGTCCAGGCCAGATTCATGGCATCGAGGGAGAATCCCACCTCCATTCCCTTGGCGCTGAACGCGAGCAGTTCATCGAGGTTCGCTGGGCTGCGCTTGATGCGGCGCCGATCGAAGCAGGCCACCTGGGGCTGCAGCTCCACGGGGATGCCGATCAGGCTTCCATCCTGGCGCCGCACCCTTTGCACCGAGCCGGTATCCAGCTGATCGAGCACCACCGCCGGGACCGTCACGGTGCTGATCAGCCGGTCGCTGGCCAGCTCCCGGGCTGTGGCCTGGTTCACCAGCAGCAGGTCGGGACTCAGGCCTGTTCGGTTGCGGATCCGGAGTTCGTTGCGCAGGCTTTGCTCGGCAAAGACCTGCACCTGAAGGCGCACCTTCGGCTGGAGGGCGCGGAACGTGGCCTGGAGTTCGGCCGTGCGCTGCCTCACCTCCTTCTGCAGCTCGAAGTCAATGTCGTCCTGGCTGACCCCCACGGCGATGTAGAGGGTGCCCCCGAGGAGGCGCAGCACGGGCCTGGTGCGGTCTGTCTGGCACCCCCCCAGGGAGACCATCAGCGGGATGGCCAGCCCCGTGGCGACCACCCGGACCGCGGCTGGCCGTCGGCCCCGGCCTGGCGGAATGGGTTTGGGGCGGTGGAGGGGAATCACACCGGGAGGCTAGAGGTGTTCGCCGCGACGGGCACGTCGGGGCCGGGGCCGGCGCCTCTCAGTCCTCCGGATAGAGCAGCTCGGCGAGCTCATCGGGATCCACGTCGTAGACCCGCGCCAGGGTCGTCTCGATCGCGCTGGTCACCACGTCCGGGAGGAAGCGCATGGCATTCAGGGCGTCGTCGGCGATGTCGTCGGTGAGGAGCTTGTCGCCCCCCAGTTTCTCGTCGTTGATCACGGCCATCACCCAGCTCTGATAAGCGGTGACGAGATCGGCGAACTCGAGCTCAGGATCGTTCAGATCGAGGGCCATCGGGCGTCTCCAGGAACGGGCGTTGCATCAGCAGTTTGCCGCCTGGTCGTCAGGATGGAGGGATGGATCAGGAACCCCTGCCATCGGTGGCCTCCCTGCAGGGCACCCTGTTTGATTTCGCCATCGCCGAGCTGGTACGCCAGCATCGGCAGAGCTTCCCGCCCCTGTGGACGACGGAGAGCTGGGCCAAGTTGCTGATCTGGCTGGCCCTCAGCTGTGGCTGCTCGGGCGATGCCCGGGCCCTGGAGGCCTTCGCGGCGGCCCTCGGCCCTGCACTCACGTCCCGGATGCGGCGGCTGTTCTTCGAGCGGGAGCTCCCCGATCTCAACCTGCGGGTGATGGCTGATCCCGCCGAGCAGCAGGTGCTGCTGCTGCCGCTGGAGACCAACCTCGCGCCTGGCGTGGACGGCGAGGAGGCCATGGCTCCGGAACGGGTGGCCGCCGCCCTCGAGGCGGTGGGCCTCAGCCCTCTGGTGACTTCCGATCGCCGCCGCTGGCAGCCGCTGCAGGCGCTGATGGCCGTACCCTGGCAGAGCAGTTGCGGCTGAGGCCAGCGCAGGGCTGCATTGGGCGGCACCCTGCCGATGCCTCCGGGTGCCCGATCGGGTCGTCCTAGGTTCGCTCCCAGCGAGGGCCAGGCGTGGATGCGGCTGATCGGCAGCTTTGAGGATCCCGGCTACCTGGCCCTGGCCGATGCGGCGATGGCGTTCTTCGACCGCCGCACCGACCTGCACCGCCGTGGTGTCGCCTTCTCCTCCGGCGCCGCCGCTGGGGCGGAGGGCGATCCCGGCAAGATCTCCACCGACATCAGCCTGGTGTGGCTGGACCGCTCCGACCCGGAAGCCCAGGGCCTGGCCGATGTGATCATGCGCGGTGTTTCCGTCGGGCTGAAGCGCTATCTGGCCGACCGTCCCCTGTTCCTCTCCTGTGCTCCGGAGCGCTCCCTGTTCGTCAACCCGATCTTCAACCTGCAGCGCTACGCGCCGGGAGAGGGGTTCTTCAGCTGGCACTGCGACTGGAACACCAGTGAGGAGGCCACCGAGCCGATCCGGCGCGTTCTCGCCTGGATCCTCTACCTGAACACGGTGCCGGACGGCGGCACGGAATTCCACTGGCAGGACCACCACGTGGAGGCGGTCAAGGGAACGCTGGCGATCTTTCCCGCCGGCCTGTCCCACCTGCATCGGGGCCGCATCAGCCAGACCCACACCAAGACCATCGCCACGGGCTGGATCAACGTCGGCACGCTCGACGCCTACGTGGCGCGCCTGGCCGCCGGCTGAGGCCTCAGGCCAGCGGCGAAGGCACGATCAGCCGCTCCAGCCGGAGGCTCAGGTCGTCGGTGAGCGCCTGCACGGCCCGGCGCCGATCGCGGCGGTAGTCGGCGAGGCGTTCATCCACCACGATCGGGGTGTCGATGCTGATCCGTGCCCGGCGCCGGCCCAGCCGGGGGCGGCGGTTGGCGGTGTGGCCCTGGATCCGGCACTGGGTGTCCCAGAGCAGCAGCAGGGTGTCGGCGAACCGCTCCTGGCTGGGCCGCTCGCGCACATAGCTGCCGCTCACGGCGACGAAGGACTCCACCACGCGCATGTGCCACAGCTGGGCCGCGGTCTCATCCGCCAGCCGGTCGGCCAGGGCCTGGGCCAGGGGGCTCGGGGGCGGGCCGGAGGCGGGCTGGGCGGGGTAGAGCCGCTCCCAGCCCGCCTGCTCCAGGCGCCGGCAGCGGTCGGTGAGGCTGCCGCAGGGGTGCAGCCCGAAGGACTCCTCCACCCGCCGCAGAGCCACATCCATCAGTCGCTGCAGCCGTGGCCCGAAGGCGGGCGTGGCCGCCGGCATGGAAGGATCCCCAGCCGGATCGTCCGCACCCGGCAGGGCCAGGTGCACCGTGTCGCGGTAGAAGACCTCCATCTGCTCGAGCATCCGCTCGCCGAGGTGCACCAGCCGCTCCAGCAGCCGGGAAGGGGCCAGATCGTGGCTGGGATCGGGCGCCAGGCCGGCCCCCTCCTCCAGCCGGCAGAGCAGGGTCTCGATCGCTCCCCAGGCCGGAGCGATGAAGCTGTACTGGAGGCCGATCGGCACCAGGTCCATGCGCTCGTGGCGACCGGCGTCGGCCAGGTCGGCGGCCGTCCAGAAGGCGAGCTGGGCGGCACCGGGCTCCAGGGGGCTGAGCCGCTCGTTGTGGCCATTGGTGGCCCCTTCCGGTGCAACGGCGAAGGGATGGGGGCCCTCCAGCAGCAACCGCCGGGCCGTCCGCAGGGCCGGCAGGTCGAGCTTGCTCCGCTGGATCGAGGCCCCCCCCAGGCGGGTGAACAGCCAGCCCATCGACGCCCCGGCCCACAGGGGAATGCCGCGGTCGAACAGGAACTGGCCGGTGGGCGCCGGATCGAAACGCAGGCCCTGCTGCCGGCCTGCCCTGGCCAGGTCTACCCACAGCAGCCGGGCCATGCTCAGGGGATCGTCGAGGCTGGGGTGCCGGAAGGCGAGCAGCAGCCGGCTCTCCCCGGCCTGGAAGGAGCGCATCGCCTCCACGAGCGAGGCCATGCCTTCCACCTCCACCGCTTCGATCCCGCAACGCCAGCGCAGCCAGAGCGGCAGCACCAGACGGCTCACCGCCACCACCCGACCATCGAGCCGGGGGGGCAGGAATTCCAGCGGCGGGGCGGTGGCCATCGGCGGAGGTTAGGCGGGGTGATCGCGGCTCCGCAGCGTGATCGGAGCCCAGGGTGCCGCCTGCAGGGGTTGCGAACATTTTGAGGACGCGCTCTGAGGCGGAGCAGCCCCCGTTACCGTGCTCAGACGGGTTCGTGAGTGAGGCAGGTGTCCAACGAAACCCCGCCCCTGTTTGGAAAAACCAGATTCCTCGAGGGTCTGATCGATGAATTTCTCGACAAGATCTCAGAAGGTATCCTCCTCGTGGAGATGGGGATCAAGTCCTATCTCGTCAACAATGAAGAGACGGACATCTGCTTGGAGAAGCTGAATCAGATCATCGAGATCAAACGGCGCTGCAGTGAACTGCGCCGCACGATCGTCACCATGCTCTACACCGAGATGTTGCTGCCCGATGCCCGCGGTGACGTGCTGCGGCTGCTTGGCAGCCTGTTTGAACTCCTCGATGAGATGGGCGACAACTACCAGGAGCTGATGATCGTCCAGCCGCGGCGACTGCCGGAGTTCGGTTCTGATTTCTCGGATCTCACCGACATGGCGATCCGCAGTGTGCAGGCCGTGGTGGTGGCGGCCCGCACCTTTTTCCGCACGCCGGCAGCGGTGCGCGACCACATCAACGAGGTGCGGGTGTTCGAGGATGAAACTGACAAGCTTGCCTGGCGGATCAAGCGCAGGATCTTTGCCGCCGATCTCAGCTTCGAGCACCGCACCCAGCTTCGGGAGGCGGCGGCGATGATCGACGCCCTGGCGGACAAGGCGGAGAACATCGGCGATAACCTTTCGATCTTCGCGATCAAGCGCTCGCTCTGAGCCGGAGCCTTGACCATGGCCCTGATCGTCACCCTGATCTTTCTCTCCAGCGGCCTGTTCCTGGGCTGGTCGATGGGGGCCAACGACGCCTCCAATGCCTTCGGCACCGCCGTGGCCACGCGGATGATCCGCTTCTCCACCGCCGCCTTCCTGTGCAGCGTGTTCGTGATCATCGGTGCGGTCACCAGTGGCACCGGCGCCGCTGAGGGGCTCGGGCAGCTGGGAGCCATCAACGCCCTGCCGGGTGCCTTCACCGCCGCCCTGGCGGCCGCGCTCACGGTGGCCTGGATGAGCAAGGTGGGGCTGCCGGCCTCCACCAGCCAGGCGGTGGTGGGTTCGATCATCGGCTGGAATCTGTTCAGCGGCTCCCCCACCGACCTGGGCACGCTGCGGCGGATCGTGGCCACCTGGGTGATCTCGCCGGTGCTCGGGGCGATCTTCGCGATGCTGCTCTACAAGCTGCTGGTGGAGTGGATCCGGCTCACCAAGCCCCACCTGCTCTCGCTCGATCGCAACACCCGCAGCGGCCTGATCCTGGCCGGCATCTTCGGCTCATACGCCATCGGCGCCAATGGCATCGGCAACGTGATGGGCTTCTTCGTGGCAGCCTCGCCCTTCCGTGAGCTGAGCCTGGGGCCGTTCAACGTGACCTCGGTGGAGCAGCTGTTCCTGATCGGTGGCGTCGCCGTGGCCGTGGGGGTCTACACCTATTCGCGCCGCGTGATGATGACCGTGGGCGACAGCCTGCTGACCCTCTCACCGCTGGCGGCGTTCGTGGTGGTGGTGTCCCATTCGCTGGTGCTGTTCATCTTCTCCTCCACGGCGTTGGAAAGCCTGCTGGCGAGCTGGGGGTTGCCGACGATTCCGCTGCTGCCGGTCTCGGGATCCCAGGCCGTGATCGGCTCGGTGCTCGGCATCGGCCTGCTCCAGGGCCTCAAAGGGGTGCGCCAGATCCGCTGGGGCGTGCTGGGCGGAATCGCCTCCGGCTGGATCACCACGCCCCTGATCGCGACGGTGATCGGCTTCGTGCTGCTGTTCGTAGTGCAGAACGTCTTCGGTCAGGAGGTCTTTCACCCGCTCGACCAGGTTCTGAGGCCAGCGGCGATCGAGCGCTTCAACGGGGCCGGCCAGCCCCCGGTGGCCGTGGTGGCACCAGGCCTGGCTGGCTTCTGACTGTCAGCCCCTGCAGGGGCGTCCGATCCGCACGGGCTTGAGGCGACGCTCCGTCCGTTCGCCATCACCGAACGGGTGCATCAGCACCGCCGAGGCCTTCCTGCCGCTGAGGACCACCGAGAGCTGGGCGAAGCGGATGATCGGGCTGGCGCGCCGTCGCCGGTTTCGGCGGCGATGAACACGGGCGGCGCCAACCTCAGCGCAGCTCCAGGGGGGTGATCGGCCCTTCGCCCCGCCGCACCCCCAGCCGGATCGGCCGCGGCGGACCCTGCGCCGGCAGGGTCACCTCCACCCACAGTTGCTCCCCCAGGCTCAGCAGCAGGCCGCCCTGCAGCAGAGCCAGCAGCAGACCCCGCTTCCAGCCGGTGGGCCCCTTGGTGTTCATGGGGCCTTTCGGCGCAGGGCGCGGGCCACAAGTCGGCGGCGCAGCACCTCCAGCCCCCAGCCGCCGCCCAGGAACAGCACCCCCAGGCCGATCAGGCTGGCGGAGCGGCCCAGGCTGTCCATCACCTGGGACACGTAGAAGGCGAGCACGTCGATGGCGATCAGGGCGGCGCCGAGGTTGACCCGCTCGGAGCGACCCTCCATCACGCCCCAGGCCACCAGCAACAGGCCGCCGACGGCCCACCAGAGGTAGGTGAACACGCCGGCGTCCTGATGGGTCCCCCAGGCCATCGCGATCCCCGGCAGCAGCCAGCCGATCGCCACCGCCAGCGGCCAGACGCGCCGGCCCCGCAGGCGCAGGCCCAGCAGCAGCGGCGTTCCCAGGGCCACGGCCCAGCCGAAGAGCGCGAGCAGTGGTGGCAAGGGGGAGGTGGTTGGAGCCCCGTGGCTGAACAGGTGCCAGAGCAGGCCCGTCGGCAGCAGGCCCAGCCCACCCAGCCAGAGCAGCACCCGCCGCGGCGGCGCGACGGAGCCTGGCCCCGTCGGTGCCCCCAGATAGCAGAGGCTGAGCAGCAGCAGGCCCGCCACCGGCGCCGCCACAGCCGTTGGATCCCCGGATCCCCGCACCATTCCCTGGGTCGCGCCATCCACGGCCAGCTGCCATTCGCTGATCAGCCAGGCCGGCCCCAGCAGGGCCAGCAGCGCCAGCTGGGGCCACTGGCGCAGCAATCCCCAGCCCAGGCCCGCGCCGAGCGCCCATAGCAGCAGCCCCAGGGGCCAGTGGGCCTCCAGATGGAACAGCTGGCCGGCCAGGAAGAGGCCGGCCCCCAGGGCCACGGTGCCCACGCCGTGCAGGGCCACGGCCAGGGGCGGGAAAGGCTCCTCCACAGCAGCGGCGCCCCCGTGCAGTCCCACCACCAGGGCCAGAAGCAGGGCGAAGCGTTGCCCCGGCGCCAGGGCCTGCCAGTGGGTGGAGACGAACAGCAGCAGCCCGGCGGCCACCAGCACACCCCCCAGGGCAACGGCCACCAGCACCGGCACCCGCAGCCGCTGGGTGCCTGGCTGGGTTTGCTCCCAGGCGCGGATCGCCGCGGCGGTGGTGGGGTCGATCAGGCCTGCCTGCCGCCAGCGCTCCAGCCGTGACTCCCAGCCATCGCCCATGGGATCAACCTAGGTGTGGCGGCCTTTTGCGACCATGGACCCACTGCCCAAGGGCCCCCGTGTCCGCCGAGCCCCAGTGGCGTGAACGCCGGGCTGGAGCGCTATCTGCAGAAGCGTCCGCAGCTGCGTCAGTGCGCGCCGGAGCAGGCGCGGTTCGTGCTGCCGATCTTCAACCTGCAGCGCGATGCCCCCGGGGAAGGGTTCAGGCGCTGGCACGGCGACTGGACCTGAGCGAGGAGGCCACCGAGCCGAATGGCCGCGTGCTCGCCTGGATCCTCTCCTGCAACAGCCTGCCGGAGGGGGGCAAGTTCCACTGGCAGGACCATTACATTGAAAGGCTGGGATCATGTGATGGAGTCTGAGCCATTGCAAACCGACGTCACCCTGCTCCCGAACGAAGACGTACGGCGTGAGAGCGAGGAAAAGTTCCGCCTGGCCTTCGCCTTCGCCAACACCGGCATGTGCCTGGTAACCCCAGACGGCAGGCTGCTGGAGGTCAACGAGAGACTTGGCACGATCTTCGGCTACAGCAAAGCTGAGCTGGAGCAGATGTCCGTCAACGACATCGCCCTGCCGGACGACCAGAAAATCAGCCCCTCATTCATCCAACGGGCTCTCGAAGACAGCGAAGACAACGAAGTCAGCACCGTGTTCGAGAAGCGCTACCGGCATCGGAACGGCTCCATCGTGCACGCGCTGGTTTCCTCCGCTCTGGTGCGCGATGGCCAGGGCCAGCCCCTCTACTTCATCTCGCAGGTTCAGGACATCAGCGAGCGCAAACGGCAGGAGGCCGAGCTGGAGCAGCAGCGCCAGCAACTGATCGAAGCCAATCAGGCCTTGGCAGAGGCCCAGGCCGAGCTGGCCATCGACCATGCCCGGCTGGCAGCCACCCTCGACGCCATGCTCGATCCACACGTGCTTCTGGAGGCAGTGCGCGATGGCAGGGGCCACATCGTGGATTTCCACTATCTGGAGGCCAACACCGCTGCCTGCGCCTACAACCGGATGTCCAGGGAGCAATTGCTGGCAAGCTCACTGCGGGCGCGGCTGCCGTCCCATGTCGCCACGCGACTTCTCGAGCAGTTCCGGGCCGTGATTGAGACCGGCCGCCCCCTTGTGCTCGATGGCTTCCCTGTGTCCCACGAGATCCACGGGGAGGATCGCCGCTTCGACATCCGGGCGGTGAAGGTCGGTGACGCCCTCAGCTACAGCTGGCGCGATGTGAGCGAGCGCTACGAGGCGGCCCGGCAGCTCGCGGCCTCCGAAGAGCAGTACCGGCTGCTGGCGGAGAACTCCTCAGATGTGGTGATGCGGATCGACGAGAACGGGGTGATCCGCTGGGTGTCCCCCTCGCTCGCCTCCATGTTGGGCTGGTTGCCCGAGGAGTGGTTGGGCAAGGTGGGCACGCAATTCCTGTCCCACCGTGGCCAGGCGGGGTATTACAAAGCGAATTCAGAGCGCCTGCGGACCGGTCTGTCGGTGGTGGCCCGGGATCAGGTGCTGGCCAAGGACGGTAGCTGGCACTGGGTGGAAACCCATGCCGGCCCCTACCGGCAGCGCGATGGCCGGATCACGGGAAGCGTCGCCGCGTTCCGCGCCATTGATGCCGAGATGGCAGCCGAGCGCGAGCTGCGCCTCAGCGAGGAGCGCCACCGGGTCCTGTCTGACAACGCCCTGGATGTGATCTGGACCATGGCCCCCGACGGCGCGATCACCTATGTGAGTCCCGCCGTGGAGACCGTGCGAGGCCTGACGCCCGCCGAGGCGATGGTTCAGCCCCTGGAGGAGATCCATCCCCCGGCCTCCGCCGTGATCTCGCGGGGCTACTTCAGCCAGCTGTTCGCCGACCTCCAGGCCGACCGGCCCCTGCAGCCGTTCAGGGGCGAGATGGAGTACTTCTGCCGCGATGGCTCCACCGTCTGGATGGACATGATCGCCGTGCCGCTGCTCAACGACCAGGGGCAGTTCGTGGAACTGCTCGGCGTCAGCCGCGACATCACCGAGCGCAAGCGCATGGCCCTGGAGCTGCAGCAGGCCCGCGACGCCGCTGAGGCCGCCAACCGGGCCCTGCAGGCCGCCAACCAGGAGCTGAAGCTGCTGGCCACCACCGATCCCCTCACCGGGCTCTGGAACCGGCGCCAGGTGGATGAGCAGGTCCAGCACGGGCTCGATCGTGCCAACCGCTACGACGAGGAACTGGCCATCATCTTGTTCGACATCGACCACTTCAAGGCGATCAACGATCGCTTCGGCCATCCGATCGGGGATCGGGTACTGGTCGAGTTGGCGCAGCGGGTGCGGGCCCAACTCCGCAAGAGCGATGGTCTCGGCCGCTGGGGCGGGGAGGAGTTTCTGGTGCTGATGCCCCACACCAGCGGCGAGGATGCCCGCCGGTTGGCGGAGAAGCTGCGGCGAATCGTGGCAGAGACCCCCATCGAAGACGTGGGCACCGTGACCGCCAGCTTCGGAGTGGCGCAGCGGCGCCCCCTGGAGAGCGTGAAGGACTGGTTCCGGCGGGTGGATCAGGCCCTCTACCTCGCCAAGGAGCGGGGGCGCAACCGGGTCGAGCTGGAGCCGCCGCCCTCCAGCCCGCTTTGAGACCATGGGTCCACTGATCGCGCCCAGCCCGTGACCGAGGCCTCCGCCGCCCCCAGCACCGACGCGGCCCTGCCGAAGACCTACGACCCGGCCGGCACCGAAGCCCGCTGGCAGCGGCTGTGGGAAGCGGCAGGGGCGTTCCATCCCGACCCCGATGCTCCCGGCGAACCCTTCTCGGTGGTGATCCCACCGCCCAACGTCACCGGCAGCCTGCACATGGGCCACGGCTTCGAGACGGCCCTGATCGACACGATCGTGCGCTTCCAGCGTCTGCAGGGAAAGAACGTGCTGTGTCTGCCCGGCACGGATCACGCCTCGATCGCGGTGCAGACGATCTTGGAGAAGCAGATCAAGGCCGAGGGCGGCAGCAAGGACGACCTGGGCCGCGACGCCTTCCTGGAGCGGGCCTGGAGCTGGAAGGCGGAGAGCGGCGGCACGATCGTGGACCAGCTGCGCCGCCTGGGCTACTCGGTGGACTGGAAGCGGGAGCGCTTCACCCTCGATCCGGGCCTGAGCGCGGCGGTGGTGGAGGCCTTCGTGCGCCTGCACGAGCAGGGCCTGATCTACCGGGGCGAGTACCTGGTGAACTGGTGCCCGGCCTCGGGATCAGCGGTGAGCGATCTGGAGGTGGAGATGAAGGAGCTCGACGGGCACCTGTGGCACTTCCGCTATCCACTCGCCGGCGGCCCCGCTGCCGACGGCACCGACCATCTGGTGGTGGCCACCACCCGCCCCGAAACCCTGCTGGGCGACACCGGCGTGGCCGTGCACCCCAGCGACCCCCGCTACGCGGGGCTGATCGGCCGGACGATCAGTCTGCCTCTGGTGGGACGCCAGATCCCGATCGTGGCCGATGAGCACGTGGATCCGGTCTTCGGAACGGGGTGCGTCAAGGTGACCCCCGCCCATGACCCCAACGACTTCGCCATCGGCAGCCGCCACGGCCTGCCCCTGATCACGGTGATGGCCAAGGACGGCACCATGAACGCCGCCGCCGGCCGCTTCGCGGGACTGGATCGCTTCGAGGCCCGCCAGGCGGTGGTGGCGGCGATGGAGGCCGAGGGCTTCCTGGTGAAGGTGGAGCCCCACCGCCACAGCGTGCCGTTTTCGGATCGGGGCAAGGTGCCGGTGGAGCCGCTGCTTTCCACCCAGTGGTTCGCCCGCGCCGAGCCGCTGGCGGCCCGCTGCCGTGAGGCCCTTGATCGGGGCGAACCCCGCTTCGTGCCCCAGCGCTGGGAGAAGGTCTACCGCGACTGGCTCACCGACATCCGCGACTGGTGCATCAGCCGCCAGCTCTGGTGGGGCCACCGCATCCCTGCCTGGTTCGTCGTCAGTGAAACCGGCGGGGTGATCACCGAGGCCACGCCCTATGTGGTGGCCCGCGATGGGGCGGAGGCCCGCGCCAAGGCGGCGGCGCAGTTTGGTGACGCTGGCCATGAGTTGCAGTTGGAGCAGGACCCGGACGTGCTCGACACCTGGTTCTCCAGCGGCCTCTGGCCCTTCTCCACCCTGGGCTGGCCCGATCCTGCGGCGGCCGATCTGGCCAGCTGGTATCCCACCAGCGTGCTGGTGACCGGCTTCGACATCATCTTCTTCTGGGTGGCGCGCATGACGATGCTGGCCGGGGCGATGGAGCCGGCGGGCGCGGGGAACACCTGGATGCCCTTCGCCGACGTGATGATCCACGGCCTGGTGCGGGACGAGAACAACCGCAAGATGAGCAAGAGCGCCGGCAACGGCATCGATCCGCTGCCGCTGATCGAGCGCTATGGCGCCGATGCCCTGCGCTTTGCCCTGGTGCGCGAGGTGGCCGGCGCCGGCCAGGACATCCGCCTCGACTACGACCGCGCCAGCGGCAGCTCGGCCACGGTGGAGGCGGCCCGCAACTTCGCCAACAAGCTCTGGAACGCCACCCGCTTCGCCCTGATCAACCTGGGCGGGGAGACCCCCGCGAGCCTGGGCGAACCCGATCCGTCGGCGCTGACCCTGGCGGACCGCTGGATTCTCTCGCGCCTGGCCCGGGTGAACCAGGAAACCGCGCAGCGTTACGGCAGCTACGGCCTCGGTGAAGCCGCCAAGGGGCTCTACGAGTTCGCCTGGAACGAGGTCTGCGACTGGACGATCGAGCTGCTCAAGCGGCGGCTCAACCCGCGTCCTCCCGCCGAGGGGGAGCCCCTCGGTGCCGAGGTGCTGGCCGATCAGCGGGTGGCCCGCCAGGTGCTGGCCAAGGTGCTGAGTGAGCTGCTGGTGCTGCTGCACCCGCTGATGCCCCACCTCAGCGAAGAGCTCTGGCACGGGCTCACCGGCGCACCCGAGGGCACCTTCCTGGCCCTGCAGCCCTGGCCGGCCGTGGACGAGGCCGCCCTCGACGCCCCTCTGGAAGCCCAGTTCGCCGAACTGATCGAAGCAATCCGGGTGGTGCGCAACCTGCGGGCCGTGGCGGGCCTCAAGCCCTCCCAACCGGCGCCGGTGGTGTTCGTCACCGGCCGGCCTGAGCTGGCGGCGGTGCTGCACCAGGCTACCGGCGACATCACCGCCCTCACCCGCGCCGCCTCGGTGGAGGTGCGTGATCCCGGTGCCACGGCGAACGATCCGGTGGAAGCCACGGCGGCCGGGCCTCAGCGCTGCCTGGCGGCGGTCAGCGGCGAACTGCAGGTGCTGCTGCCGATCGAGGGCCTGGTCGACCTCGAGGCCCTGCGCGGCCGCCTCGAGAAAGACATCGCCAAGGCCGAGAAGGAGATCAAGGGCCTGGCCGGTCGCCTGGCCAACCCCAACTTCGCCGGCAAGGCGCCGCCGGAGGTGGTGGCGGAGTGCCGCGCCAACCTGGCCGAGGCCGAAGCCCAGGCGGCCCTGGCGCGGGGGCGGCTGGCGGATCTGGGCTGAAGCTGCGGTCCCTGTGCCGTGGAACCCAGCCCTGAACCAGGGCCGGCGCCGCTCAGCTCTCGACCAGCTGGCCGCCCTCGAGGGTGACGACCCGATCGGCGATGTCGAGGATCTTGTTGTCGTGGGTGACCATCACGATCGCGGCGCCGTTGTCGTCCGCCAGCTGGCGGAACAGGTCGACCACGTCGCGGCCAGAGGTCTTGTCGAGGGCGGCGGTGGGTTCATCGGCCAGCAGCAATCGGGGGCTGGGGGCCAGGGCCCGGGCGATCGCCACCCGCTGCTTCTGGCCGCCGGACAGCTTCTCTGGGTAGTAGTGCTGCCGCTCCGCCAGCCCCACGTGGCCGAGCATGGTGGCGGCGCAGTCATCCATCGCTGCCCGGCCCCGACCCAGCCAGGTGGGCGAAACCTCCAGGCCGAAGCGCACGTTCTCCTGGGCCGTCAGGTAAGGCAGCAGATTGTGGGCCTGGAAGATGAAGCCCGCCTGGCGCCGCAGCCGGGTGAGAGCGTCGTTGTCGGCATGGAGCAGCTCTTCCCCCAGCACCTTGAGGCTGCCGCTCTGGGCGGCCCGCAGGCCGCCGAGCATGGTCAGCAGGGTGGTCTTGCCGGAGCCGGAGGGCCCCGTAAGGATGAGGATCTCGCCGGCGTGCACCGTCAGGTTGATGTCGATGAGCACCTGCTTGGCGGTCTCCCCATCGCCGAACCAGTGGTCGAGATGCTGGAGCTCGATGGGCAACTCGCGCCCGGCTGCAGCGTCCAGCGGCGCCATCAGAAGATGTCGGCGGGATCGAGCCGCCGCAGCTTGCCGGTGGCCAGCCAGCCCGAACCGGCCGCCATCACCAGGGTCAGGCTGAATACCGCCACAGCCCGCTGGAGGGTCATCGCGATCAGCAGCGAGGTGGAGCGGGCCAGCAGCGCATACAGGCCCATGGACAGCAGCAGGCTGGGCAGGAAGGCCAGGGCGGCCAGCAGCAGCGATTCCTGCACGATGATGCCGACGACGAAGCCATCGCTGTAGCCCATCGCCTTCATCGTGGCGTACTCCGGCAGATGGTCACTGACGTCGGAATAGAGGATCTGATACACGATGATCGCGCCGACCACCAGACCCACCAGCACCCCAAGGTTGAAGATCAGCCCGAAGGAGGTGTTGTTGCGCCAGTGGTTCACCTCCACGTCCTCCAGCTGCTTGAGGGTGAGCACCTTCACCGACGGATCGAGAAAGCTGTTCAAGGTGGCTTGCACCTGCAGCGGACTGACGCCCGCTTCCAGCTGGATCACACCGAGCTGGATGTCGTCACTGGTCTGATCGGGGAACCAGGTCTTGAAGTTGCTGGCGGAGGTGAGCAGGTTGATGTCGGCGGCAAAGGTGAGCCCCATCGTGAACAGCCCATTCACCACGGCCCGCTTGCCGCGCAGCTCGGTGTCGTAGTAACCGTCCCGGGCCACCACCTGGCCCACGGGACCCGCCGCCTTCTTGGAGAGGGTGTCGAAAAAGAGGCCATCGGGCCGTAGCAGTCTGCCCGGATCGGCCGTCACCTCGGGGATGCGCAGGGCCGGATTCTCCGGCGATAGCCCGAAGATCAGCGCCTGTTTCTTCTCGCGGCTGTCGCGGTTGAGCCAGTCGGTCTTGCCGATGTAGAGGGGCGTCACTGCCTTCACTCCCTGCACCCCCAGGGCCTGGATCAGGCGGCTGCGGGGCAGGTTGAGCGGTTCGCCAAGGTTGGTGTAGCGCCGGCTCACCATCACCAGCTCGCCGTTGAGCCTCTCCAGGGGGCGCTTCTGGCTGGCATAGAGCCCGCTGGCCAGCCCCAGCTGGAAGAACACCAGCACGTTGGCGAAACTCACCCCGGCGATGGCGGCGAGCAGCCGAATCGGACGATGGCTGGTCTGCCGCCAGGCCAGGGGCGTGCGGCGCAGGGCGGTCAGCGGGTTCATGGCTTCTGGCGATCCAGGACGCGCTCCCGGGCCGCCTCCTGGCTGGCCTTCTGGGCGGCATTGAGTGGGGCGAACAGCACGTTCACCTGCAGGTAGTTGAGGTGGCTGGCCACCGCCGACTCCTCCGGGGTCAGGCCGATCTTCACCTCCAGCACCCGTCGGTCGAGGTTCTCGCCGGCCTGGCCGCTGAACACGGTCTGGCGGCTGACTTCGCGGGCGATCTCCACCACCTTCCCCTGCACGCTGCGCCCCTTGAAGCCGTCGGCGCTGAGGCTGACCTGCTGGCCCAGGGCGATCAGTGGGCGATCGCTCTGATACACCTCGGCGATCACGCCCATGCGGCTGCTGTCGCCCATCTCCAGCAGGCCGTCTTCACCGACCTTGTCGCCCGGGTGGGCATGCACCTTGAACACGGTGCCGGAGAAGGGGGCCAGCACCGTGGCCTTGGCCCGCTCGACCTTGTCCTTCTCCAGCGACGCCCGACTCTCGCGCAGCTCTGCGGCCAGGGTGCCCTTGGTGGTGATCGCCTCGGCCAGCTGGGCCTTGGCACTGTTTTCGTCGGCCTGCAGCTTCTCCACCCGGTTGGCCGTGGTGGCCCCGTCGGTGAACAGCTGCTCGGCCCGCCGTGCCTCGGCGCCGGCCTGGCCCAGGTCGGCCCTGTAACGGGCGATGACGCTGTCCTGGGCGGCCAGCTTGCTCTGGGCCACCCGTATCGCCGCCTCGGATTTCTGCACGCTGCTCTCGAGCGTGTCGATGCTTTCAAGCACCGCCAGGAGCTGACCCTTGCGCACCTCCTGGCCCTCCTTCACCAGGATGTCGCGCACCCGGTCGTTGGTCAGGGAACTGGGCACCGACACCTTGCTGATGCCGCCCAAGGGCTCGATCCGGCCCAAGGCGGACACCTGCCGTGGCAGCAGCGGCACGGCCCGCTGGGCCTCAGCCTGTTTCCGTTCGCGCTTCTGCCACAGGCGACTGCCCAGCCCGGCCAGCACCACCAGGGCCAGCAGGGCTGCAATCAGCGCCCAGGGTCCGCCGCTGCCCCGGCGACTGGTGGGCTTGGGCATGGTCATGGCGCGATGGCTCCTCGCCTCAGCTGGTTATAGGGCGCTGCCGTGGTCCCGCCCATCGCTGCGGTGCCCGGCAGGAACACCTCACGGCGATGGATGGATCCACCCTGCTGGATCAGCTGTTGCCAGCGCCGCGTTCGCTGCTCAGGGGCCTTGAGGCGATCGAGGCGATCCTGCCGGGCACGGGTGCTGTTCTGCGGCCTCGGTGCCTTTGCAGGTGATGTGGCCCGCTAAGGCTGGAAATCAACGGCGCCACGATGCTGGCGCTCACCGCGAAGACCATTGGATGCGGAAGCAACACGCGGCATGAGAACTTCGGCAAGGAATCGATCGGCAGACTCCTTGGAATCCCAGATCGTCACGATCAGAACGCCGTCATCGGATTGGCCGGCGAAATGATGCAGTTGCCCTTCAGGTAAGCCCTCAGTGGGATGAACAGCGGCAATCTCGTCCATGTACTCTTGCTCGCTGGCGCCAGGGAAGAAATCAGACAGGATATAGGTCATGGATGCTCCAATTCTTACTTAATTAGTATCTTGCCTGTGGTTCGATCTGTCAAGCCACGTGGCCTTGCTCCGTCTCTGTTTGCATTGGTCCGGGAAAATTGACGGTTGGCAGCTATGCCCAGGTTGACGGAATGGCGAGAGTACCCCGCATCACATCAACCTGTGCTGAGCCCTGGGGCGGCTTCAGGCGCTGTCCTACAGCAACGACCCCTGATGGTCCATCGGCTCCAGCTGCGCTGGCTCGGCCCGCTCCTCCGCTTCACCCGCCTTCACTTCCAGGGCCTGTTCGATCACCCGGTCGGTGAGGGCATCGAAGTAGGCCGAGAGGGTCTGCTGCAGCTCCTGAAATTCCGGCCAGAGCGTTTCATTCACAAAGGTGCGACTCAGCCGCGCCATCACCGTGGTGCGCCGCTGACCGCGATACCGGTAGGGCTGGATGCCGTAGCGCCGCAGCAGGGCCACGAACAGGTGCCGCGACCACTGGTCGGAGAGGGAAAAGCGGAACTCCACCGGGGGCTCCTCAGCCGCCAGTTCCCGCAGGCGGCCCTGGATGCGCTCGCGGGCCCGCTCGGCCGCCAGCCGTTCGCCGTCCGTGCCAGGCCTGGAGAACAGCGCCTCGATCCGCCGCAGCTTTTGCACCAGCTGCTCCTCCAGGCCGCCTGGTGGCGCGCTCACGGTCCGTGGACCGGACCCAAAGCCTGGGGTGGCTCCTGAGGCGGTGGATCGCTCACGGCGGGCGATGGTGCTCGACTCCCAGATTCAAAGCAGCAACCGTAGGCCGACTTTGGCCAATGCGTGGTGAGGATCGGTGGCGACCGGGTGCATCTGGCGATGCTGATGCTGGGCTGGTCGCGGCGGCTGGTGGTGCATGCCTTCCTTCCTTGCTCAAGTTCAGCCGCCTTCAGTGGCTTTGCCAGGTGGGGGATGGCTTCGATCTGCGGGCGATCCGCTTCAACGCAGGCGTGAGCGAGCGCTTCTGGCGCGACCACTGTTCGGCATCCTTCGCTCGGCCGCATTCGGACTTGATCAGCGGAACACGCCCTGATCGATCGGAGGCTGGAGCATGGAGAGCGCCAACTGTTCCTTGAGCCCTGGACGTGTCTGTCTCTGAGGCGACAGGGAAGGGTGGCCTGCAGGCCCATGGGAGGTGGCCTGGACTTCAATCCCATGGACATAACCCTGGCCTAACCAAGCTTTAACGACAGCGCAGGTGCTGTTGCCGGAGGGTGATGGCCTTCAACCTCCCCAAATCTCCGTGCCGGCCACCAAAGCGATCAATTCCATCTTCTCCTTCCTGGAAGAGGCCGTCCCTTCCCGCCGCTCCTTTGGCTCGGGTTCCTTTGGATTCGAAGATCGCTTCCGCCGCGACGACCACCGCCGCGACGACCACCGCCGCGACGATGACCGTGGCCGTGAAGACGACCGTGGCGGGCGCGGCAAGCCCCCGGCACCGGCCCATCCCCTGCTGGCCAGCATCGACCTATCGCCGACGCCTCCGGCCCCCGGCACCGCCCCAACAGAGCAGTTCCAGACGGAGATCTCCGCCTACGTGAAGGTGGGCGGCAAGTTGTTCATTCTCTCCTCCGGAGGTGGCAGCACCCTGCAGGTGACCGATGCCAGCAACCCCTCCGCACCGGGTGCGCCGCAGCGGGTGCCCTTCGGGGCCTATGTCAGCCAGTCGGTGGCCACCCACGGCGACCTGGTGGCGGTGGCCCTCTCCCCCAGCGACTACGGCATCACGGCGGGCAAGGGGCTGGTGCGCTTCTACCGGATCGACTCATCCGGCAGCCTCACCCTGTTGAAGGATGTGGAGGTGGGCTACTTGCCCGATGGCATCGCCTTCACGGACGACGGCAAGAAGCTGGTGATCGCCAACGAGGGCGAGCCCATCGCGAACTACGCGATCGATCGCCCCGGCAGCATCGGCATCATCGACATCAAGGGCAAGCAAGGCAAGGAGAGATTCACCTACACCGACCTGGGCTTTGCCGGGCTGACCCTGCCCACCGGGATCCGCATCTCCGGGCCGGCCGGAACCACCCAGGCCACCGACATCGAACCCGAGTACGTCTCGATTCTCGGAAACTATGCCTACGTGACCCTGCAGGAGAACAATGGCGTCGCCAAGGTCAACCTCAAGACCAACACGATCGAGACGATCTTTGCCCTCGGCAGCGTCGACTTCAGCACCCAGCTCGTCGACATCACCGATCGGGACGGTCCCGGCAGCACGCCCCTGATCAAGCCTGTCCTCGGCAACAACGTGGCGGGTCTGCGGATGCCGGATGGGGTGGCCGCCTTCCGCACCAAAGGCAAGGACTACTTCATCACCGCCAACGAGGGCGACGGCCGCGAGTACGGCATCGCCGGAACCCCGGGCTTCTATCTCGATGAGACCCGGCGCCTGGGCCGGCTCAAGACCCTCAGCGAAGACACCACCGCCCCCTTCACCGCCTTCGGCAGCCGCAGCGTCAGCATTTTCAATGCCAACACCGGTGCCCTCGTCTGGGACAGCGGCAACACCCTGCAGACCATCGCCATCGCCGCCGGCGTGTACGACGACACCCGCAGCGACGACAAGGGCGTCGAGCCCGAAGGGGTGGTCGTCAAGAAGCTGAACGGCCGCACCTACGCGATCGTCAGTGCCGAACGGGGCACCAGCAGCCTGCTGGCCGTGTTCGACATCACCCAGCCCGCCCAGGCCAGCTTCGTCACCAGCACCGTCCTGGCCGGCAGCGTTTCACCCGAGGGCCTGCTGCTGATCGACGCCAAGGACAGCCCCACCAGGCGGGACCTGCTGGTGGTGTCCAACGAGGTGTCCAACACCCTGAATTTCATCGATCTGGCGGCCATGATCGCCGCGCCTCCGGTGGCCGGTGCCGGCACCTTCACGTCCACCATGCTCAAGGACGTGGCCGGCGGCCCCGAGCTCAAGATCACCAGCCTGATCACCAACGGTGAGTTCACCAACGGTGAGTTCACCAACGGCACCGCGCCGGGCAGCGTCGCCTACGTGCCGCCGGGCATCTTCGATGGACAGGGCGCCTACGCCAATGGCGATGGCACCTACACCCTGCTGGTGAACCACGAACTCGGTGCCAGCGCGGGCTACGCCTACACCGCCGAGGGCCTGAACCCTTCCGTCAACGGGGCCCGCATCAGCCGCTTCATCGTCGACATCGATGCCGACGACAACACCGCCAACGGGTTCCAGTCGCGCATCCTCAGCGGCGGCCTGGCCTACGACAAGGTGATCGGCGACGACACCAACGGCTTTGATCGCTTCTGCTCCGCCAACCTGGTGGAGGCCAACAGCTTCGGCGCCGGCCGGGGGTTCGCCGATCGCATCTTCCTCACCGGTGAGGAGGTGTTCGGCGGTGGCGGCGGTGCCTTCTATGCCCTCGATACGGCCAGCAGCGATCTGCATCAGGTGAAGGCCTTCGGCAAGGGCACCTGGGAATCGGCCACCGCGATCGACACCGGCAGCGCCAACACCGTCGCCGTGCTGCTCCTCGATGACGCCAAGGCTCCCCTGCGGCTCTGGGTCGGCGAGAAGACCGCCGGCGGGTTCCTGGAGCGCAACGGCCTGGCGGAGGCCAACGGTGCCCTCTACACCTTCGTGCCCACGGCCCTGGCGGAAACCGGTGTCGATGCCACGGCCGGCCCCGATTCCGATGATCTCAAGGCCCTGGCCCTCGGGGCCCCCCTGGCCGGCAGCTGGGTGAAGATCGAGAAGCCGGCGGGCAAGGCCAGCTACGCCGATCTGAGCGATGCCGAGATCCGCACCCTGGCCACCGACCTCGGCGCCCTGCAGCTCAGCCGCATCGAAGACGGCGAGGTCAACCCCCTCAACGGCCAGCAGGCGGCCTTCGTCTCCACGGGCACGAAGGATTTCACCAGTGGCGACCTGTATGGAAACGTCTACACCCTGAGCTTCGCCGATGCCTTCGGCGCCGATGGCCGCCTGGCCAGCACCGGTGCCAGCAGCCTGCGGGTGATCTACGACGCCGATCGCCTCGCCGACCCCACCACGGGCCTGCGCAACCCCGACAACCTCACCTGGAGCCCCGATGGCTCCCTCTACCTGCAGGAGGACCGGGCCAATGGCGGTGGCCTCGACATCGCCAACGGCAACTTCGGCACCCAGGAAGCCTCGATCTGGAAGCTGAACCCCAGCGGCCCTATCGATCCGATCACGGGGGCGCCCGCGGAGCGCTGGGCCCAGATCGACCGCACCGCCGTTCCCACCGCCTACGGCCAGAGCCAGCCCGGTGTGGTCACCGACCCCAGCAGCACCGGGGTGGGCAACTGGGAGTCCTCGGGGATCATCGATGTCTCGACGATCTACGGAGCCGCCCCCGGCAGTTTCTTCCTGGCCAATGTTCAGGCCCACAGCCTCGGTGGCGGGAACATCAACGGCAGCGGCTATCTGGCGGAGGGGGGCCAGATCGATCTGATCCAGCAGACCGTTCCGCTGATCTGATCCCATCAGCTGTCCATCGCGTTCCATGCCGCTGCGGGCAATCGCCGTCACGGCCTCCCTGGCCTGCTCCCGTGCAGGGCCACGAAGGCTTCGAGTTCGACGCTGTGGCCTCCACGAAGCAAGACCCCCCGGGCGACCTGCTGCGCCAGCTCCGACAGGTCAGCCATGGCCCATGGACAGGAAATCCAAGCGCAGGCAGCGTCGATACGGTGGCCCCATGGACGCGCTCTGGTCGCCGGATCACCTGCTGCTCTGGCTCCGCTCCCCCCTCGGGACCGTCGCCTTTGTTCCCCTCTATGCCCTGTGGGTCAGCCTGCTGCTGCCGGGGGTGTGGGCCTCGATGCTGGCCGGGGTGCTCTATGGCCCGCTCTGGGGCAGTGTGCTGGTGTTCGCCGGGGCCTGCCTGGGGGCCCAGGCGGTGTTCCTGCTGGGGCGCGGCCGCTGGCGGGGCTGGGCACGCCGTCGCCTGGCCGGAGCGCCGCGGCTCCTGGCGGTGGAGCAGGCGGTGTGCCGCCAGGGGCTGGTCCTGGTGCTGCTCACCCGGCTCTCGCCGGCCTTTCCCTTCAGCCTGCTCAACCTGGCCTACGGCCTCAGTGAGGTGAGCCTGCGGGATTATTCGATCGGCCTGATCGGGATCCTGCCCGGCACCATCCTCTTCTGTGCTCTGGGGGCGGCGGCCGGAGATCCCCGGCAGTTCTCGGCGCTGCTCGCGGGCCCAGCCGATGGCGTGACCTGGGCCCTGCGGCTGCTGGGGGTGGGCGCCACCCTGGCGGTGGTGCTGCTGGTGGGCCGCCAGGTCCGCCTGGCCCTGGAGGAACGGGGGGTAGCATCCCGCGTTGCGATGCAGGCCAGTGATGGTGACGGCCGAGACCCCTCCCCGCCCCGCCGCCGGCGCCTGCCCCAACTGCGGCGGCGCAAGCCCCGACCCGGTGCGACGGGTGCGGGTGAGCAAGGCCCGGGTGGAGGCTGAGCTCGCCCATTGCCCCGCCTGCGACTTTCTTTTCCTGCGCGACCCCAGCTGGCTCGTGGTGGCCTACGAGGATTCCTTCTACGGCGACACCGGCTATGTCGATCGCAACCTGCATGCCTCGCGCCTGCTGCGCCTGCTGCTGGTGATCGGCCGGCTGGGCCGCTTCGGCCCCTGCGAGCCGGGCTGTGATCTGGGCACCGGCCTGGGCATGCTGCCGCGGATGCTGCGGGATCACGGCTTCGATTTCCACGGCACCGACGAATACGCAGGCATGGAGCTGATCCGTCCGTTCTGCGACCCTCCCGCCGATGGGTTGATCGGTTGCAAGACCGCCTTCGAGGTGATCGAGCACGTGCCCAGCACGCCCGAGTTCCTGCGCCGTGAAGTGGGGGCCACGCCCCTGTTCGTGTTTTCCACCCTGATGCGGCAGGAGGGTGAGATCCCCGGGCCTGACTGGTGGTATTACGCCTTCGGCAACGGCCAGCACATCAGTTTCCACAGCCGCCGCAGCTTCGAGCTGGCGATGGGGCGGGCGGGGATGGACCCGGCCTGGCTGGTCTGCATCGACGGCCCCGTGCATAAGCGGGCCCTGCATCTGATCGCGCCTGCGGCCCGCTGGCGCCGGGCCTTCCGGGTGGCCGGGTGGCTGGTGAACCGGGGCCTCGACGGGCTGCTGCTGCCGTGGCTGGAGCCCCTGGTGGGGCTGCGCACCCGCATCATCCCCGACCACTACCTGGCCATGGAGCGGCTCAGATCTGCCGCAGAGCGTCAGCCTTGTCCTTGAAGTCGCTCAGCAGCAGCTGCAGATAGGTGACCTTGCGCAGCTTGACGTTGGCGGTGAGCGACATGCCCACCTGCAGCGGCAGCTCCTTGCCGCTCTTGAGCTTCAACTGCTGGGCGTTGAGCCGGATGTCCACCGGAAAGCGATAGAAGTTGTTCATCTGATCCGGGGGCAGGGCGTCGGAGCCGATGCGCCGCACGGTGCCCTGAAGCACACCGAAATCGGTGGCGGGGAAGGAGTCGATGCTGATGTCGGCCGGCTTGCCCACCGAGACGAAACCGATCTGCCTGCTGGGCACCTCCACCCGCGCCTCCAGCCTGTCGAAGGGCACCACCTTCATCACCGGTTCGCTGGTCTGGGCCACGAAACCCCTGGAGCGGGGCTTGAGCTCGAACACCACGCCGGCCTCCGGGGCCCGGATGGCCTGGTAGCGGATGTTGACGTTGAGCTCGGTGAGTTTGCTGCGCAGATCCGCCAGCTCGCTCTGGATTTCGCGGACATTCTGCTGCAGGATCGCCTGCTGGCGCAGCCGGTCGACCCTGGTTTCCTCCAGCCGTCCCTGCACCTCCTGCACCTTGTTGCGCTGGGAGAGGTACTGCAGTTCGGCGGTGGCCCCCTCCTTGTTGAGGGTCTCGAGGCGCCCGAGCACGTCCTTCTCCAGCACCAGGCTCTGGCTCAGCACCCGCTGCTCGGTGTCGTTGTACTGGAGGTAGCGGTCAAGCTCCACCTGCTTGAGCCGCAGCTGCTGCTGCTTGAACTGGATCGTCTTCAGCAGGCTGCGCTGACGGTCGAGGGTGGTCTCGGTGTCGAGGCGCAGCAGCACCTGCCCCTTCTTCACCCGCTCACCTTCCTTCACCATCACCTCCTCCACCACACCGCCCACCGGCATCTGGATGTCCTTCACCACGCCCAGGGGCTCGAGTTTGCCGGGAGCCGTGACGATCTCCTCGGTCTGGGCGAAGGCCAGCCAGCCGAGGCCGAACAGGGTGACCCCCATCAGGGTCCAGGAGATCGAGCGGGCCCAGAAGCGGGACTGCTGCAGCACCACGTCGTCGCTGTCGTTGTGGATGCTGCGCTCGAGGCCGTTCTGGGCCCGCCGCAGCAGGCCGGCCGGGGTCGGCAGCGGGGGGGGCGCCATCAGCTCGACTCCTGTTGGCGGTAGAGGGCGTAGTAGCGACCCTTCAGCGCCATGAGTTCCATGTGGGTGCCCGTCTCCACGATGGCCCCCTCGTGCATCATCACGATCAGATCGGCGCGGCGAATGGTGGTGAGCCGGTGGGTGATGAAGAACACCGTGCAGTCGCCCATCTCGTCCCGCAGGTTGTCGCATACCTGGCGTTCGGTGTCGTAGTCGAGGGCGCTGGTGGCTTCGTCCATCACCAGCAGCTGGGGCTGGTTCAGCAGGGTGCGGGCGATGGCGATGCGCTGGCGCTGGCCACCGGAGAGGGAGGCGCCCCGCTCGCCCACGGCCGTGCTGTAGCCGGCGGAGAGTTCCATGATGAAATCATGGGCGCCGGCGATTCTTGCGGCCTTCACGATGGCGTCACTGGGGGCTTCCGGGTTGGTGAGGGCGATGTTCTCGCTGATGGTGCCGGAGAAGAGCAGCGGATCCTGGGGGACGATGCCGATCTGGCGGCGCAGGGAATAGAGCTCCACCTTGTCGATGTCGTAGCCATCCACAAGGATGCGCCCCTTCGCGGGCGAATACAGCCGCGGCAGCAGCTTCATCAGGGTGCTCTTGCCGCTGCCGCTCTGGCCCACGATCCCCATGAAGGTGCCGGGGGGAACATGCAGCGACACGTTGCTGAGCACCTCGGGCCCGCCCGGGTTGAAGCGGAAGCTCACGTTCTCGAACGTCACCTCCCCCTTCACCGGCGGCAGGGGGATGTGGCCCCGGTCGGCCTCGCTCGATTCCTCCGGGGTGTCCACCACGTCGGCGAGGCGCTCGAAGGACACCCGCAGTTCCTGGATGTTCTGCCAGATGGAGGAGAGGCGCAGCAGGGGCTGGGTGACGTAGCCGCTGATGATCCGGAAGGCGATCAGCTGGCCCAGGGTCAGTTCCCCCTTGAGCACCAGGGTGGCCCCCACCCAGAGCACCAGCAGCTGGGACAGCTTCTGCAGCACCGAACTCGTCTCGTTGAGGAAGGTGCCGGTGATCGTCTTCTCGAAGGTGCGGGAGATGTACTTTGCGTACAGCTCCTGCCACTTCCAGCGGCTCACCATCTCCACGTTCTGGGCCTTGACGGTCTGGATGCCGGTGAGCACCTCCACCAGGTGGCTCTGGGTGCGGGCGTTCTCCTCGGCCGCCTGGCGGTACTGGCGCCGGAACAGGGGAGCGCCCAGCAGGGTGAGACCCACCTGGATGGGCAGCACCGCCAGGGCAATGATCGTGAGCAGCCAGCTGTAGAGCGCCATCACGATGATGTAGATCACCGAGAAGGCCGCATCCAGCAGGGTGATCAGGGCCTGGCCGGTGAGGAAGTTGCGAATCTTCTCCAGCTCGGCGATGCGGGTGCCCAGCTCCCCCACCGGACGCTTGTCGAAGTAGCCGAGCGGCAGCCGCAGCAGGTGGTCGATCACCTCGGCGCCGAGGCGCAGGTCGATGCGGTTGGTGGTGTCGGTGAACAGGAAGGTGCGCAGCGAGCCGATCACCCCCTCCATCAGGGTCACCACCACCAGCGCCATTCCCAGGATCTGCAGCGTGTCGAGGCTGCGCTGCGAGATCACCTTGTCGATGATCACCTGGATCAGCAGGGGATTGGCCAGGCTGAACAGCTGCACCACGAAGGAGGCCAGCAGCACCTGAAGCAACATGCCCCGGTAGCGCTTCAGGGCCGGCCAGAACCAGCCCGGGCCGAAGGTCTGGTCCGGGGTGTCGATGCTGCGCTCCAGCAGCAGCAGTTCGAGACCCTCCGGATAGTGCTCGGCGATCTCGGCCGGGCTGAGCTGCACCCAGCCCTCGGCCGGGGAGGCCAGGCGCAGGCCGGCGGCGTTGCTGGCGGTGGCGATGGCGAAGCCGTCCTTCCAGGGCAGCAGGCAGGGGGTGATCAGCCGGGTGGCCGACGCCGCCGGCACCTTGGCGCCGGTGACCAGCAGGCCGAGCATGGCGGCGATCTGGCCGCAGAGCTGCAGATCCGGTGGCTGGCCGCGGCGCATCTTGTCGCGCAGGATCTTGTCCACCGCGTCGCGGCGGTAGGGCAGCTCCAGCAGCTTGCCCAGCATCTGGAAGCAGGCGAGGGTCTCCTCCAGCGGTCCGTTGCCCCGCACCAGGGTCAGGTGGCGGTCAGCCCGCTCCTGGCCCAGATCGAGGCTGCTGGGCTGGGCTGGGCCGCCGGCTTCGGCCCCGTTGCCGATGTCGGGACCCGAATCCGCCGGGGCCGCCGCCGGCGCGATCCGCGAGGCGGCCGTCCCACGCAGGACCAGGAGCCGCAGCGGCAGGGGAGGGCGGGGCTGGGGCAGCGGTGCGCTCGCCTTCAGCATCGAGCCGATCGCCATTCCGGGAACGTTGGCGCTGGCCAGCAGCAGTTCCTCCCCCTCCTGCAGCGTGATGCTGCCTTTCTCCGGCGCCACCACGGCCCGGGTGTGCTGGCGCAGGCGATCGATCCTCTCCCGCCAGAGGGCCGGAGCGAAGCTGCCCGCGTCGGCCCCTTCCCGCTGCAGCAGCAGCTGATGCAGTTCCGCCGTCCAGAGCTGCATGCCACACCACTGGCGCAGGCCGGGTTCGGCCAGCAGCAGCTCGAGCATCAGCGTGTCCGGGATCGCCACCGCCAGCAGGTCGGAGGCGGCACTCACCGGCTCGATCCCCTCCGCCCGCAGCAGGGAGACCAGCCCGACGATGGCGCCGGGGCCGAGCCGCTCCAGGGTGAAGGGGCGGCCATCCCGTTCCCCCAGCAGCCGGGCATCGCCTTCGAGCAGCACCAGCACCCGGTCGCCGATGCTGCCCGAGTGGCTGAGTTCCTGGCCGACGTCGAACCGGCACGGGCGGCTCCCCGTCAGCAGCCTCTCCCTGCCGGAGGGGGAAAGGTCGTCGAAGGGAGGCAGGGTGAGCCAGTCGGTGCGTCCGGGGGCGGTGGAGGTCATCGTCCCTGCCCCGGACGCAGCCGCAGGGCCACTTCCTGATCCACCCATTCCTCAAACAGCTCCCGCGCCATCCGTTGCTGCATCTCTTCATTGAAGCTGGCCGAGCGGAGCGATTCCAGCCGCACCACCAGCCACCAGCGGTCGATGCGCAGGGGCGGATGCAGCTGGCCCGGGCGGCTGGTGCGCAGCAGTTCGGCCAGGGACGGGTGGGCCTGCAGCAGGGGCACCGGACCCACCACCCCCCGGGTGGAGCGCTCGGGACCCTTGGCGTAGGTGGCCGCCAGCTCGGCGAAATCGGCTTCCCCCTCGGAGATGCGCAGGTAGAGCTCGCGGGCCAGGGCGCCGTCCTCCACCCGCAGCAGGCTGTAGATCACCTGATCCAGCTGGTTCTTGCGGGCCAGAAAGCGCTGTTCGGCCCGGTGCAGGAAATGCTCCTGGCAGTGGCGCTCGATCCTGGAGGGCAGCTCCGCCTGCCAGAGCACATCGGCTTCCGACAACTCGTGCTTCTGCAGGTGGCTGTTCAGATCGTCGGCGGAGCGGATGCCGTGGCTGGAGCCCCAGGCCTGCTGGGCCTTCTGGCGCTCCGCCTCATCGAGGGTCACCTCCGCCACGGCCGAGGCGATCACCGCCTGGCGCAGCAGGGGAAGCAGCAGCTGGTGACGGGCGAGCTGGCGGCGCAGCTCGCCTGGAATCTTGGGCAGCGGCTCCACCCTCACAGCGGCCTGCGGCGTCGGGGCACGCAGGGGCGGATCGAGGCTGATGTCGTGGTCCAAGGGGGGGCGACGGCCACAGGATCGGCTTTCACGCGTGCATTCTGGGGCGGAACCGGCCATTCCTGATGGATCGGTGCCGGTTCCGCCCGCACCACACTGCCGAGCAGCAGGAACAGGGCGGCCTCCGGCTCCCGGGTCGGCTCAACGCTTGTTCAGGGCCGTCTGGATCGAGGCGGTCGCAGGTTTGGGCTGGTTGTTTTCGTTGCAGGGCAGTGGCCGCTGCGGCAGGCCATCGGCTCTGGGAAAGAATCCATTCAGCCAGGTGGTGCGATCACTCAATCCCCAGCTCGTGATCAGCTTCAAGCGTGGTTCCGGCAGGATCGCCGCCAGGAAGGCGCCGTACACCGCCGCCACCGCACGGTCACGCTCGCCGATGGCCGCCGGCAGCTCCCGGTCGTTCACATCCAGTTCGGTCACGTAGATGTCCAGATTCAGGGCCGCCAGCTCCCGGTGCGCCCGGGTCAGGGCGCTGGCGATGTAATCGGGTCCCAGCCGCTCCAGCCAGAGGTTCCGCCGCAAGCCCATGCCGTCATCGGCGATCGGTTCGTTCACCACATCCCAGGACGGCAGCTGGCCGCGGTAGTGGCCCACCACGGTGCGGATGTAGGTGGCCAGGGCCCTGTCCAGCTACGCCGCCGGCAGGGCCTTGACCCACCCCGGCAGCTGCTCGTGCCACAACAGGGTGTGGCCCCGCATCGCCAGCCGGTGCTCGCGGGCGAAGGCCAGCAGCCGATCCGGTGCGCTGAAATCGGACCTTCCGGGAGAAGGTTCCACCCCATCCCATTTCAGCTCGGATTCGGGCACGATCAGGCCGCTCTGGGTGGTCACCCGACGCTGCAGTGCGGGGTCCCGCAGCTGGTTGTTCGTGACGGCAGGGCCTGGGCCACGCTCCAGCCCAGGCCAGCCACCACGGCGATCAGGAGCAGTTGCCGTTGTCGCATGGTGCAGGTGGCAGGGGTGCCCTCTCCACTCTGGCCGCGGACGCCTCCAGCAGCGCCCGCAGGCCCTGCTCGTCCAGCACACTCACCCCCAGGGACTGGGCCTTGGTGAGCTTGCTGCCGGCCTCCTCTCCCGCCACCACGTGGCTGGTCCTGCGGCTCACCGAGCCGCTCACCTTCCCCCCGGCCGCCTCGATCAGGGCCTGGGCCCCGGATCGGCTCAGGGAGGGCAGGGTGCCGGTGAGCACGAAGGTGAGTCCCGCCAGGGGCGTCGCCGCCGGCGGCCCACCGTCGCCGTCGCTGCCCCCGTCCGGCTCCGTCGGGGCGGCCAGGGAGAAGCCCAGCTCCGCCAGCTGCTCCAGCAGCGCCCGGTTGGCCGGCGTGGCGAACCACTGCCGCAGTGACTGGGCGATCTCGGCGCCGATGCCGAAGACCGCCGTGAGCCGATCGCCGCCCTCGCCGGCTTCCTCGGCGAGGGCGGCGGCCTCCAGCGCGGCGGCGCTGGGGAAGGCCCGGGCCAGGGCCCTGGCATTCACCTCCCCCACGTGGTGGATGCCGAGGCCGTAGAGCTGGCGGTGCCAGGGTTGCTGCTTCGACGCTTCCAGGGCGGCCACCAGCTTGGCGGCGGAGGTGTCCCCCATGCGCTCCAGGCTGGCCAGCAGGGCGGCATCGAGCCGGTAGAGGTCGGGGATCGAGGCCACCAGGCCCCGGTCGACCAGCTGCTCGATCAGCTTGATGCCCAGCCCATCCACATCCAGGGCCCCCTTGCTCACCCAGTGGCGCAGGGACCCCCGCAGGATGGCGGGGCAGCCGTTGTTGACGCAGCGGGTGGCGGCCTCCCCCTCCTCCCGCACCAGCGTCGAGCCGCATTCCGGGCAGGTGGGGGGCAGCTCCAGCCGGGCGGCCCCCTCCGGCCGCAGCTCGCGGAGCACCCGCACCACCTCGGGGATGATCTCCCCCGCCTTGCGCACCACGACTGTGTCGCCGGCGCAGAGATCCAGCTCCGCCAGGCGATCGGCGTTGTGGAGGGTGGCGCGGCTCACGGTGGTGCCGGCCAGGGGCACCGGCTCGAACTCCGCCACCGGTGTGACGACCCCCGTGCGCCCCACCTGGCAGGTGAGGCGCAGCAGCCGGCTGGGGGCCTCCTCGGCGGCGTACTTGAGGGCGATCGCCCAGCGGGGCGCCTTCTGGGTGAAGCCCGCCTCCTCCTGCAGCCTCAGGTCGTCGAGCTTCACCACCACGCCATCGGTGGCGTAGGGCAGGCTGCGCCGGTCCTGCTCCCAGCGGTCGCAGAAGGCCTTCACCGCCGCCAGATCGGGGCAGAGGGCGCAGTGGGGATTGACGCGGAAACCGGCCGCCTTGAGCCACGCGAGGGCCTGCCACTGGCTGCGGGGTCTGGCGAGATCCTCGGCGCGGTCCCCGGGGCCGGCCTGCCAGTCCTCGGGGAGGTGCAGGGTGTAGGCGAAGAACGACAGCCTTCGGGAGGCCACCACCTTCGGATCCAGCTGGCGCAGGGTGCCGGCGCAGGCGTTGCGGGGATTGGCGAAGGGGGCCTCGCCCCGCCGGGTGCGCTCGGCGTTGATGGCGGTGAAGGTGGATTCGGGGATGAACGCCTCACCGCGCACCTCCACCCAGGCCGGGGGCTGCTCCAGCGCGAGCCGCAGGGGCACGCTGCGGATGGTGCGCACGTTGGCGGTGATCTCCTCGCCCCGCTCCCCGTCCCCCCGGGTGGCGGCCCGCACCAGCACCCCCTGCTCGTAGCTGAGGGCGAGGGCGTTGCCGTCGATCTTGAGCTCGCCCACCATCGGCAGGGCCGGCGGCGGGGCTCCGGCCGGCGGTTCCCGGTCGAGCACCTTCAGCAGACGGCCGTACCAGTCGTCCAGTTCCCCGTGGGAGAAGGCGTTGTCGAGGCTCAGCAGGGGGATTCTGTGGGCGACGCTGGTGAAGCCTTCGGCCGGTGTTCCGCCCACGCGGCGGGTGGGGCTGTCGGGCCGGATCAGCCCGGGATCGGCCTCCTCGAGCGCTACCAGCTCCCGGTAGAGCCGGTCGTAGACCGGATCCTCCATCTCGGGAGCATCGAGAACGTAGTAGGCATGGGCGGCGCGGTTGAGCAGGCGCCGCAATTCATCCGCCCGGTCCTGGGCCACGGCTCAGGCGGCCGCCAGCCGGGTGATCCGATCCACCCGCCAGCTTTCCTCCACCTTCACGAAGGTGAAGTCGAGGGGCAGCTCCTCCTTGCCGTCGCTCTTGAGCTTGACCGTCAGGATCACCTGGCCCTCCTGCAGCCGGGGGCGGCCGGACTTGAGGTTGCGGTACTTGTTGAGCTGCAGGCCCGCCAGGAAGCGGATGAACTGCTGACGGTTGACGTGGGAGCGGTAGTTGCGGGTGGTGAGCAGGTAGGCCCCGTCCACCTGGCCGGAGGCCACCTGGGTGAAGAACTGCTTGATCAGCGGATTGATGCCCCGGGCACTGAGCACCAGCTTCACCGCCGAGATGGTCCAGTAGAGGAGCAGGCCACCGGCTCCCGCCAGCAGGAGCTTGGTGCCGATGTCGCGGGCCAGTCCCCAGTCCATGGTGATCCCATCCGTTCGCAGCGTTGCAGAGTCTGACGGACGACCCCTCCAGAATGGGCCGATGCCCCTGGAACCGCTGCTGCCCCTGTTCCACCGGCTCAACCGCGAGCACTTCGACGGCCAGCTCGCCCGCGACGACAGGCCGCTGGTGGACGTGCGCTGGAGCGATGGTCGGCTCACCCGCACCGCCGGCTTCTACCGCCGTGGCCCCGATCTCTGCGAGATCGTTCTCTCCCGGCCCCTGCTGGAACCGTTGCCCCGCCAGGCGACCCTGGGCACCCTCTGCCACGAGATGATCCACGCCTGGGTGGACCGGGTGCTGGCGGTGCGGGAGGTGCACGGCCCCCATTTCCGGGCCCGCATGGAGGCGATCAACCAGGTCCAGAACGGCTTTCAGGTGAGCCTGCGGCACCGCTATCCCCTTCCCGTCAGCGCCAGCCGCTGGATCGCCCGCTGCCCGCGCTGCGACAGCCGGACGCCCTACCAGCGCCGCCGAAAGGGCCTGGCCTGCCGCCACTGCTGCGAGCGCCTCCATGGCGGGCACTGGGATGCGAGCTGTCTGCTGGTGTTCGAGCCCAACACCGCCTAGGTTCTGGCGCAGGTGTTGGGGCCGATGGCGACGTTTCTGTGGACCCTGGAATGGGGCGGCTTCACCATCGCTCTGGTCGGGATGGGACGTGAGCACTGGCTCTCCATTCGGCGTCGTTAAAGTCACTGGATGCATGCCATGGACCAGGGCTACGGCCAGGACCGGGACCCTCGGGATCGGGAGACCCGGGAACGGGATCCCCGGGAACCTCAGAGCCGCGAGCGTGAAGTGCTGCGGCGGCCCCGGAGCGGAGCCGATCCCCTCGATCAGCGGGTGGATCGCTGGGTGAATGCCGGACGGCAGTTCGTCGAGGGGGTGGCGGGGTCACGTCCCGGAGGCCGCCCTACGCCGCGGGGCTCCGAGCGCGGCTCCTCCTTGCGGCCTCGGATCGATGAGCTGGGCCGCTGGGTCGAGGGTCGCCTCGACTGGCTGCTCGACGATGGCGACGACTGGCGGGAACCCTGGCAGGAGGCCGAGTCCGGCGCTGCTGGGGCCCCGTCGCCTTCGGCGTCGCCGCCGGTCCGTTCGCGCCGTCAGGGTCTGGAGGCGGTGTCCAGGCGCGGCCGGCCCGCGGCTCCCGCCCCCCAGGCCTCCGGCCCTGAGGACCGTCTTCGTAGCGGAACCGAGCCGGGCGACGATGGCGAGTGGCCCGATGACGCCAGCTTCACCCTGCCCCGCTGGCAACGACCCGAACGGGCCGAACGCGGCGAGCGTTCCCCCGCCCCTGATCCGGCGTTCCAACCGCCCGCTGGAGGCAGGCCCCTGCCGCGCTCCAGTCGCCGCCGCCCCTGAACCGGGGATACCGCCTTTTCGGCCGGCAGTGGGTTAGGAATACTCCTGTAATCGACGGGAGTCGGGCATGAGCAGCTTGGTGGTCGTTGGGTTTCCCTCGATGGCGGAGGCAGACCAGGTCCGGCGCCAGTTGGTGGAGATCCAGAAGGAGGAACTGATCGCCCTGGAGGATGCCGTTGTCGTCGAGGCCGAACCGGACGGCAAGGTGCGCCTGCACCAGTCGCTCAATCTCACCCAGGCCGGTGCCCTCGGCGGCGGCTTCTGGGGCACCCTCGTGGGCCTGCTGTTCCTGAATCCGCTGCTCGGAGCCGCCGTGGGGGCGGGCCTGGGGGCGGCTTCAGGCTCCCTCTCCGATCTGGGCATCAACGACGGCTTCATGCGCGAGGTGGGAGAAACCCTCCCCCCCGGCAGTGCCGCCCTCTGCCTGCTGCTGCGCGACGCCACCCCCGACCGCTTGATCGAACGGCTGAGGGTCCACGCCCCCCACGCCAAGCTGCTGCGCACCAACCTCAGCCATACTGACGAGGACCGGTTGCGTCAGATGCTGGAGCAGGCGAGCAAGCAGGCCCAGGCCCTGCGGTTGTCCTGAGCTTCGGGTTGACCCGGAAGCTGCAGCCCCTCTGACGCAGCTCCCGGTTCACCGGCGTCACCAGGTCGCGGGGAACGTCATCGGCCATCTCCTCGACGGAAACGCTGATCGACGGGGAGCCGTGCTGCAGGGCGCTGAGCAGATCGGCCCAGAGGCTCACCAGCGTGCGCTGGGCCTGGGGCACCAGCCCCAGCCGTTCCAGATGGGGGGCACAACCCTGATGCAGCCAGAGGCTGGCATGGTGATGGCCCGGCTGGGGACGCATGGCCAGGCCGGCCGCCAGGGCCTCGGCGGTGGGCTCGCCGCTGCTGCGGCGCAGACCGGAGGCCACCAGCAGCTTGCCGGTGTGGACAGCCGAGACGCCGTAGCGGCGGCCCAGTTCGGTGAGGGTGAGCCAATCCCCTCCCGGCGGGGTCTTGGGGCTGTGGCGGCGGGTGGCCATGATCCGAAGTCAAGTATCCGAATCGTGGCGAACGCATCTGGAGCGTCAATTCGTCAACAGGAAACCGCCACAGGGTGTTACCGAATTGATGAGTCTTCACGAACAATTCCAACTTCTGCCGGTCCCAGCCAGTGCTCCAGCACCGGGGAGAAGACCTCCCGGATCACCGTGAGTTCCCTGCCCTGGCGGAAGAAGCGGTAGTGCCGGCTCCAGCAGGGGCCCTGGCAGCCGAAGCGTTCCTCCAGCCAGGGTTCCTGCACCTGCGCGACACCATCCACCTCGCGGTACAGCTCCGTGCGCCCCGCCGAGAGGCTGCGCCAGATCGGCAGGCGTCGATCCTGCAGATGGGCCTCCGCCTCGGCCTGGTTCCACCAGCTCTCGGCCCAGCCCAGGGTCTGGGGCCCGCAGGTGAGCCATACCTGCCGCCGGAGCAACGGATCCGCCAGATGGGCCACCTCCGCCGGGGCAGCGGCGGACACGACCGGTTCAGACGCCATGGCGATCAGTTCCACCTCCACCGGTAGGCCGGTGAGAAGCTGCAGATGCCGCGTCGGGCTGCCGTCCCCGAGCAGCAGCAGCTTCCAGGGGCCGGTGAGTGCGCGGCCGCCGGGGAGCTCGAGGCCGTCGGCAGCGCTGGCTTGCCACAGAAACCCGGGGGACGGCAGCAGGCCGCCGGAGGCATGGTTCATGGCGGGCAGGGCGCGGGTCAGTACCCGTTGCTGATCGAGAGGCGCCGCACCTCGCCGCCCCGCTCGATCAGGGCGGTGTCGCCATCGGCGGAGCGAAGGCGCCAGCCGCTGCCTCCGATCGCTTCGCCAGCGTTGACGCTGGTGGAGCTTCCCCCCATCTGGAAAATCGCCGAAGCGGGGCGGCCCGCCGAGCCCACGACGCCGACCAGTTCGGGCACGGCGCCACCGCCGGATGGGGCGCCACCGCGCTCGCCGGAGCCGGAGCCGGCAGCCGCGCTGGCGGCTGGTGCGGCGGCGGCCAGTTTCGGGCTCACCGGCACCCTCAGCACAGGGGCCCTCGCCGGCTGCTGCTGGGGCAGCTGGGACAGCTGCTCGATCCAGGGTTCTTCCGGGGGGGGCGGCAGCTGGTCGCCGGTGAGGGGAAGGATGGACGGCTCGCTGGAGGCCAGGTTGGCGGCACCGCCGGAGCCGATGGGGGTCGGATTGGCCGGTCCGAGGCTGCGCAACCGCTCCACCAGCAGCAGGCTGCGCTCCTGGGTGAGGGCCTGCTGCATGCGGCTGGAGTGGGTCAGGTAGAGCACCGAACTGGCGACACTGACCATGCAGACCCCGCCCATCGCCGTGAGCAGCAGGGTGTTGCGGTCGGCCCTGGACGGGCGGGCCGGGGCCGGGAGCCGCCGGATGGGGGTGGCCAGCGGCAGGGGCGTCGCTGGGTCGGCCGGCGACGCCACATCGAGATCGATGGTGGCCTCAGGGTCGAAGACCCGGTTCATCATCTGCTCGGCCTTCAGCTCCCAGTAGGCACGGGAGGTGGGGATGCCCCGCAGGGGACGCCGGGGGGAGGGGCTCATCTGCAGACCTCGGCGTCAGGGGTGCGTCACTGTAACGATGGTTCCGCGGGCTGACGAGGGCTCGGCTGGTTCCGGCGCCGTTCCAGTTCAAGCCAGAGCAGCAGGGCGTTGACGTCGGCGGGACTGACCCCGGGAATCCGGGAGGCCTGCCCCAGGTTGCGGGGCTGGATGGCGGCCAGCTTCTCCCGGGCCTCCGCCGACAGGGTGCCGATGCCGGCGTAGTCCACGCCGCCGGGGATGGCCCGGTCGAGCTGGCGCCGCACCCGCTCGATCTGCTGTTCCTGGCGGGCCAGATAGCCGCTGTACTTGATGTCGATCTCGGCGCCGTCGCGCACATCGACCGGCAGCGCCGGATCGCAGAGCCCCAGCCGCACCAGATCCTCTCCGTGCAGGCCCGGTCGGCGCAACAGATCGGCCAGGGTGATGGAGCCGTTGATGCCGGCGCCGGTGACGGCGGCGACGGCGGTGGCGGCGGCATCGGAGGCCTTGAGCCGCACCGTCTCCAGGCGCCGCTTCTCCGCTTCGATGCCGGCCTGTTTCTGTTCGTAGAGGCGCCAGCGCCGCGCGTCGATCAGGCCCAGCCGGTGGGCCAGGGGCGTGAGACGGCGGTCGGCGTTGTCGCCCCGCAGCACCAGCCGGTATTCACTGCGGCTGGTGAGCACCCGATAGGGCTCCTTGAGGTCCTGGGTCACCAGGTCGTCCACCAGGGTGCCGATGTAGCTCCCCTCCCGGGGGAAATGCACGGGGTCCTGCCCCCCCAGCAGGCGGGCGGCGTTCAGCCCGGCCACCAGCCCCTGGGCGGCGGCCTCCTCATAGCCGGTGGTGCCGTTGAGCTGGCCGGCCGAAAACAGGCCCCGCACCCGCTTGGTCTCCAGGGAGGCCTGCAGCTGGGTCGCCGGCAGGATGTCGTAGTCGACGGCGTAGGCGGGGCGCAGCATCACGCAGGCTTCCAGCCCGGGCAGGGTGCGCAGCAGGGCCAGCTGCAGCCGCTCGGGCAGGCCGGTGGAGAAACCCTGGACATACAGCTCGGGCGTGTCGCGTCCCTCCGGCTCCAGAAAGATCTGGTGGCTCTCTTTGCCTGCGAAGCGCACGATCTTGTCTTCGATCGAGGGGCAGTAGCGGGGCCCCTTGCTGTCGATGAAACCGCCGTAGATCGGCGTGAGATGGAGGTTGTCGCGGATCAGCTGGTGGGTGGCCGCCGTGGTGCGGGTGATGTGGCAGGCCATCTGCTCGCCGCTCACCCGGGCGGTGGGATCGAAGCTGAAGAAGCGATCGGCGGCGTCGCTGGGCTGTTCCTCGAGACGATCGAGGGCCACGCTGCGCCGGTCGACCCGGGCCGGGGTGCCGGTCTTGAGGCGGTCGGTGCGGAAGCCCAGCTCCCGCAGGGCTTCGGTGAGGCCCTCGGCCGGTTGTTCGCCGGCCCGGCCCGCCGCCATCGAGCGGTTGCCCACCCAGATGCGGCCGCCCAGGAAGGTGCCGGTGGTGAGGATCACGGCACCGGCGCCGTAGACGCTGCCGAAATAGGTGCGCACACCGATCACCCGCGCCCCGGCACCCGCCGGATCGGCGGGATCCCCTTCCACCTCCAGACCCGTCACCATCGCTTCGCGCAGGGCGAGGTTGGGGGTTTCCTGCAGCAGCTGCAGCATCTGGCGGGCGTACTGGCGTTTGTCGGTCTGGGCCCGCAGGGCCCAGACGGCGGGGCCGCGGCTGGCGTTGAGCAGCCGTTTCTGCAGGGCGGTGGCATCGGCCAGCCGGCCGATCACCCCGCCGAGGGCATCCACTTCATGCACCAGCTGGCTCTTGGCCGGGCCGCCCACGGCCGGATTGCAGGGCTGCCAGGCGATGCGGTCGAGGTTGAGGCTGAACAGTGCTGTGGAGACCCCCAGCCGGGCGGCGGTGAGGGCCGCCTCGCAGCCCGCATGGCCGCCGCCGACCACGATCAGTTCGAAGCTTTCGCTGGGGGCTGCGCTCAGGGCCATGAAGGAAATGTATGGCCCTGCAGCGATGGGTGCAGCGGGGCCCCAGGCCAGCAGGGCTCGGATCTAGCCATCCTGGAAGCGATCGCGGATCGCTTCCACCGCGTCGCGTCGCCGCCTGACGGCCGCCACGCAGTCGGCATCGAACTGGCCGGCGGCCACCAGGTGGTCGAGTTCCTCCATGGCCGCGTCCATCGTCCAGGCCTCCTTGTAGTGCCGGTGGCTTGTCAGGGCATCGAGCACATCGGCCACCGCGATGATCCGGGCCTCGAGGGGGATGGCTTCACCCTTGAGGCCCAAGGGATAGCCGGAGCCATCGAGTTTTTCGTGGTGTCCCGCCACGACATTCTTCATCACGGCTGAGTCGGGTAGATCCTCAAGGCCAAATTCACCCACCATTTTATCCAGGATCTCCATGCCCTTTTGCACATGGGTTTCCATTAACTTGCGTTCCTCAGGATCCAGGGGGCCGGGCTTGAGCAGGATGCAATCAGGAATGCCGATCTTGCCGATGTCATGCAAGGGCGCAAACAGATAGAGATGTTCGATGTATTCATCGCTGAGTCCGTGGCTCTGCTGGAGTTCGCGGGCGATCAGCCGTGCGTAGTGGGCCATACGCTCAAGGTGGGCGCCGGTTTCAAAGTCCCGCAGGTTGGCGAACTCCCGGGCCACCTGGGCCGAAGCCGTGATGGAGTGCACCAGATTGAGTTCGCTGCAGATCAACATGTTGATCAGTGAAGAAATCAAAGCGAGTTTCCGCTGCACAGGTTCGGTGAACACTGCGGGCTTCAGTGAATCGAAGAAGAGAAAGCCGATGAACGAACCCTTGTCGAGCAACGGAACGGTCAGCGAAGAGCGGTAGCCCTCCTTCAGTAGCCAGGCCGAGTGCTTGGTGTTGCCGCGCACCGCCGCCGGGATGTTGTCCAGCACGCGGACGGACCGGCTTGTAGCCAGGTGGCTGAGGGACTGGCTTTTGGAGAGGTGGAACTCGTAGCCGGTGATGGCCTCTCCTGTGCGGGTGCTATTCACAAATGTCTTCAGTAAATCGACCCGGGGGTCGTAAAGTGCGACGGCCACCCGATCCACATCGGGCGTCATTTCCATCAATTGCTGGTGCAGCTGGCGCAGCCGCTGATTGAGGGCCTGTCCCACCGGGGGTGCTTCGGTTCCGGTCTCAGCCAGGGTGATCCCGTTGCTGTCAACAGGGCTTGGTCGCGGGGTCATCGCATGGACGCCAAGACGCTCCCTCCATTCTTGCGCTTCGTGGAGCCCCCCTGGCGGATCCCCCTGGCGAAGCGGGTTGCCGCTCAGGCCCGGGGCCGGACCACGGTGGCCGGCTGCAACGCGTCCGCATAGGCGGGATCCTCGCTGCCGAACACCCGGTCCCAGAAGGTGAAGTAGAGCCCGAAGTGCTTGCCGTAGCGTCGGTGGTGAATGGAGTGATGCGCGGGGCCGATCAGCCAGCGCCCCAGCCAGTGGTGGGGGAAATGCAGCGGCAGCACCTCCAGGCCCACGTGGTTCACCACCGCCCACACCGTCATGGTGGTGAGCACCGCCAGCAGGGTGATGAAATGCAGGGGGATCAGCATCACGACCCCAATCAGGAACATGGCCTGAACCACGGCTTCGAGCGGGTCAAAGGCGAAGGAGGTCCAGGGCGTGGGCTGACGCGATCGGTGGTGCCCCTGGTGAAACCAGGCAAAGAGTCTTGGATGGTGAAACAGCCGGTGGGTGGCGTAGAAGTAGGCATCCTGCAGCACGAGCACGGCCAGGTAGCTGAGCGGCAGAACCCACCAGTTCTCTGCATCCATCCGGCCGTGGAGCTTGGTCATCCCCTTGTCGTCCAGGGTCATGATCACGGCCGTGGCCAGGGCGAAGACGCCCGTTGACAGGACGGAGAGTTGGATGTCCTTGAGAACGGAGATCGTCGTCGGCTGGCGGTGATAAAGAAGCCAGTGGGCGAATCCCGCCATGGCAAGATAGCGCAGCAGGATGATGGCGAAGAACGCTACAACGTAAAACCAGAAGGAATGCTGCTGCACGTATAGCTTTACGATGCCTTGATCTTCATGCTACTGGCCCCTTCGCTGGCGCGATACGGCGGTTACCCCTATGCAGCAAGATTGCGGAAACGTGTGAACTGAGGCTCGAACAGCAGCTTGACGGTGCCGACGGGGCCGTTGCGGTGCTTGGTGACGATCACCTCGGTGATGCCGCGGTCGGCGGTCTCGGGGTTGTAGTACTCGTCGCGGTAGATCATCAGCACCAGGTCGGCGTCCTGCTCGATCGAGCCCGATTCCCGCAGGTCGCTGAGCATCGGGCGCTTGTTGGTGCGGGACTCGACGCCGCGGCTGAGCTGGGAGAGGGCGATGACGGGAACATCCAGCTCACGGGCCATGCCCTTGAGGCCCCGGGTGATGCGGGACAGCTCCTGGACGCGGTTGTCGGGGGTGGAGCCCTCCATCAGCTGCAGGTAGTCGATCACGATCAGGCCGAGCTCCTTGCCGGTTTCGGCCATCAGGCGCCGGCAGAGCGAGCGCATCTCAAGCACACCGGAGTTGGGCTTGTCGTCGATGAACAGGGGCAGCTGGCCGAGGCTGTTGATGCCCTGGCCCAGCAGGGGCCACTCCTCCTGCTGCAGGCGGCCGGTGCGCAGGCGTCCGCTCTCGATGCCCACCTCCATCGACAGCAGGCGGTAGGTGAGCTGTTGCTTGCTCATCTCCAGGCTGAACACGCAGACCGGCAGCTGGTGCAGCTGGGCGACGTTCTTGGCGATGTTGAGCACGATTGAGGTCTTGCCCATGGCCGGGCGTCCGGCGACGATGATCAGGTCGCTGCGCTGCAGGCCCTGGGTGATGGCGTCGAGGTCGTAGAAGTTGACGGGGATGCCGGCGACGGCGGTGCCGAGGGAACGGCTCTCGATCTCGTTGAAGGTGCTGGTGAGGATCTCGGCGGTGGGGGTGAGGCCGGCGGTGGGCTTCTCCTGACTGATGGCGAAGATCTTCTGCTCGGCCTCGTCGAGCACCTGTTCCATGGGCAGGCTCTGGTCGAATCCGAGCCGGATCACCTCGTTGGCGGAGCGGATCAGCTGGCGCCGCAGATGCTTGTCCATCACCAGCCGCGCCACCTGGTCGATGGAGGCGGTGGAGAGGGTGCGCTCCACCAGTTCGACCAGGCGGGCGCTGCCGCCCACCTTGTCCAGCTGGCCCGTGTCGGCGAGCCAGGCCGCCATGGCCGTGAGATCAGTGGGCTTGCCCTGGCTGTGCAGCATCAGGGCGGTGCGGTAGATCTCGCGGTGGGCGCCGAGATAGAAGGCCTCGGGGCGGAGCACGTCGGCGACGCGGCCGATGGCGTCGGGATCGAGCAGGATGCCGCCGAGCACCGACTCTTCCGCCTCCAGGTTCTGGGGGGGGACGGAATCGGGCAGAGCCTCGAAACCGGCCTGCTCAACGCGCCTGGATGCCGGCCTCGCACCGTCGGGGCGCGGGGGATCGGAACCAGCCAGGGGCACGCTCACCATGGACGGAACTCCAGTACGCGACTCACCGCAAAGGGAGCCGGATCGGATGGGATCGGGCTCCAGTGAGACCTGTCACTCTGGGGCCCTGAGCGGGAAAAATCGGTTCGCGGCTGGCTGATCAGTAGCTGACCACTTCCAGGTTCACGTCGGCGACGACCTCGGGGTGCAGCTTGACCTGCACCTTGTAAGCGCCGGTGCGGTGGATCTCGGGAACGGTGATGACGCGGCGGTCGACTTCTTTCTTGGTGGCGGCCTCGATGGCTTCCGCCACGTCACCGTTGGTGACGGTGCCGAACAGGACGTCGTCACCGCCGGTCTGCTTCTTGACGGTGAAGCGGCCGATGGTGTCGAGGGCGGTGCGGAAGGCGATGGCCTCGGCCTTCAGGGCCGCCTGGCGCTCGGCCTCCTTGGCCCGGCGGTGCTCCACCTGACGCAGAACGGCGGCGGTGACGGCCAGAGCCTTGCCGGTGGGCAGGAGGAAGTTGCGGGCGTAGCCGGGGGCCACATCCACCAGATCTCCGTCCTTCCCAAGGGAAAGGATGTCCTCGCTCAGGACCACCTGCACACGCTTCTTGACCATGACGACGCCCCGGTTGAGCCAACTGAAATCCGATTGGCAAGCTTACGCCATGGAGCTGGTGGGGGCCGCGGCCCGGGGCAGGCGGACCCGGGTGGCCAGGCCCAGGGCCCGCATCAGCCGGATGTGCTGCCAGGTGAGGTCGAACTGGCGGGGGCCGAAGCCATGGCGGGCCGAATGGGGGAAGGCGTGGTGGTTGTTGTGCCAGCCCTCACCGAAGGTGAGCGCCGCCACCCAGGGGTTGTTCTTCGACTTGTCGCCGCTGTCGTGGACGGCCTCGCCCCACATGTGGGTGGCCGAATTGACCAGCCAGGTGCACTGGTAGACGATCACCAGACGCAGGGGGATGCCCCACAGCACCAGGGCCCAGCCGCCGGCACCGGTGACGCTGCCGATCCAGAACAGCAGCAGACCCAGCGGCACCTGGAGCAGCAGGAAGCCCTTGTTCAGCCAGCGGTAGTAGGGGTCGGCGGCCAGGTCGCCCGTGAGCCTGGGCACGGCGGCCATGGCGGGAATCTCCTCGAACATCCAGGCCATGTGGGACCACCAGAAGCCCTTGTTGCTGTCGTGGTGATCGGCTTCCGTATCAGAAAACTTGTGGTGATGGCGGTGCAGGCCGACCCAGTCGATCGGGCCGTGCTGGCAGCTGAGGGCGCCGCAGGTGGCGAAGAAGCGCTCCAGCCAGAGGGGAACGCGGAAGGAGCGGTGGCTGAGCAGGCGGTGGTAGCCGATCGTGACGCCCAGGCAGGCGGTGACCCAGTACATCACCAGCAGGGCACCGACCGCCTCCAGGCTCCAGAAGCGGGGCAGCAGGGCCACCACCGCCAGGATGTGGATCACGATCATGAAGCCGATCGTGCCCCAGCGGGTGCCCTTGGGCGAGACGCCGCGGGGTTCGCCACGGCGCGGTTCGTGCAGGGCCCTGGCCCTGACGAGGGCGTCGGGCCCCTGGTTGATGGAGGCGGGGCGGCGGGTGTGGCGGGTTTTGACGCCGGCGCCGGATCGGGCGCCTGGGCGGGAGAAGGCTGTGGCGGCCATGAAGGACCGGGCTCCTGTTGAGTGGGTACAATGGTAGCAATACGAATCCTGATCGAGTGGGATATCGAGACGAACTCGTATCTGGTCGCGTCGCCTTCGCTCACCTGATCCGCGTCTGGCACGAGCGCAACGGCTGGTCCCACCGGGTGCTGCCCATGCTGGCCGAGGCCCTCGATCTCGGGCGGGTGCACAACTCCCAGCTCTCGATGCTGCGCAACGGCAAGCTCGCCTCCCCGGGGCCGGAGGTCTTTCTGGCGCTGGGGAGCGTGAACCTCTGGCTGGCGGACCAGGCCCCCGAGGGTCGGCTGGAGCCGGACCCGGCCCGGACCTTGCTGGCGGCCCAGCCCGAACTGTTCGAAGCCCTCTGCACTTCAGCCCTGCCGGTGCGCGACGAACGGCAGCAGGTGCTGGGGCCCGGGGCCCTGCTGGAGGTGTTCGTGGGCCTCTCTCAGCCGCCGGCCAGTTTCGATCTCCGCATCGGCGAGGCCGAGGCCGCAGGCCTCAGCGCCGCCCTGGCCCAGCTGCTCACCGCCGGCAGGCCCTGGCGTGACTGCCGCGACCGGTTGATGGCGGCCTACCCGGTGCCGAAACGCCAGCGCCGGGAGCGCTTCGCCGAAGTGATCGCCGGCCAGCGCGACTACACGGCGGTCGAGCTGGATGCCGAACTGCCGGAACTGCGTCGCACCCTGGCGGCCCTGGGGGCCGCCGGCGAGGAGGAGCTGGGCGCGGACCGCTTTCTGGAGCTGCTGCGCCAGCGGGCCCGCCGGCTGCAGGGGGACGGCGACGGGCAGGGACCGGACGACCTGGCGGCCGCCATCCGCCGGGAGATCGGTGCGGCGATCCCGGCGACGGCCGAAACGGCACGCCCCTGATCCGCCGCAGCGCAAGCCGCCCTCAGGTGCCGGCGGCGGCGTCGCCCCGGTGGCCGAAGACCGGAGCGATCCGCACCCGTCTGGCCAGGCCGAGGGCCCGCAGGGCGCGGATGTGCTGCCAGGTGATGTCGAACTCGAACCAGCGCAGGCCGTGACGGGCCGAATGGGGGTAGGCGTGGTGGTTGTTGTGCCAGCCCTCACCGAAGGTGAGCACGGCCACCCACCAGCAGTTGCGGGAGCGGTCGGGGCAGTCGAAGTTGCGGTAGCCGAAGGCGTGGGTGGCGGAATTCACCAGCCAGGTCACGTGATAGACGAGCACCAGGCGCAGGGGGATGCCCCAGAGCACCAGGCCCAGACCGCCGCCGTGCACCCCCGCCCAGTTGCCGTACCAGTAGAGGGCTGCCCCCAGGGGCAGTTGCAGCAGCAGGAACCAGCGATCCAGCCAGCGGTAGAGGGGATCCTTCTCCATGTCACCGGTGAAGCGATGGATCTCGGTGAGGGCCGGAATCTTGTGCAGCATCCACTCGCTGTGGGCCCACCAGAGCCCCCGGGCGGCGTCGTGGTGGTCGTTGGGCTGGTCGGAGAAGAGATGGTGGTGCCGGTGCAGGCCCACCCACTCGATCGGGCCGCTCTGGCAGGCCAGGGTGCCCATCAGCACCAGCAGCCGCTCCACCCAGCGGGGTGCTTCGAAGCCCCGGTGGGCCACCAGCCGGTGCAGCCCCAGGGTCACCCCCAGCACCGTGGCCCAGTACAGAACCGCCAGCACGATCACCCCCTGGAGGCTCCAGAAGCGGGGCAGCAGGGCGAAGACGGCGCCGACGTGGATCGCCAGCATGAACCCGGTGGTGCCGGTCTTGAACTTCCGCTGCTGGGCGGGGAAGGGTGGCCTGGGCCGCTGCATGGCCGCCAGCAGCTGGGCTTTCTTGCGCGAATGGGACGGTTCCTGCCTCGGGACACGCACGGTTTCGGCGCTCTGGCCGGATCGGGAGGCTTCGGATCGTGCGACCAAGCGTTTCTCCGGTGGAAGGGGGGGGGTGATCTGGGATGCCGACAACCATCCTGACCCACCGCGGCGATGGCAAAGTGAGCCCTGCTGGCCGCCGGGCTTTGGGGCACCATCTTCCAGGCCTTCGCCAGGGCTCCGGCCACGGTGCCAAGGCTGCGGCCACGCCGTCTCCGGACATCACGGCCGCGGACATTGTGGCGGCCGCCCTGGCGCGTCTTGCGCCGGTGGCGGCGCACCGCACGGCCGCGGTGCGGCCCCGGCTGGCGCGGGTGCTGGAGGCCTTCGCCGCCGAACGGCTGGGGGTGCACCACTTCGCCTCGGTCAGCGGCTACGGCCACGGTGATCTGGGCCGGGAGGTGCTGGATCGGGTCTTCGCGCGGGTGCTCCAGGCCGAAGCCGCCGCCGTGCGGCTCCAGTTCGTCAGCGGCACCCATGCCATCACCGCGGCCCTGTTCGGGGTGCTGCGGCCGGGGGACCGCCTGCTGGCGCTCACCGGCCGCCCCTACGACACCCTCGAGGAGGTGATCGGGCTGCGGGGCACGGGCCAGGGGTCCCTCGCCGAGTTCGGCATCACCTACGACGAGCTGCCCCTCACCGAAGACGGCCAGGTCGACGAGGCGGGCCTGGAGGAGGCGCTGGCTCCCCCGACCCGGATGGTGCTGATCCAGCGCAGTTGCGGCTACAGCTGGCGCCCCTCGTTGCCGGTGGCCGCCATCGGGCGCCTGTGCGAACGGGTCAAGGCGCTGCAGCCCGACTGCGTCTGCTTCGTCGACAACTGCTACGGCGAACTGGTGCAGGAGCAGGAACCCACCGCCGTGGGCGCCGACCTGATCGCGGGCTCCCTGATCAAGAACCTCGGCGGCACGATCGCTCCCACGGGGGGCTACGTGGCCGGTCGCCGCGAGCTGGTGGAGATGGCCTGCTGCCGGCTCACCGCCCCGGGCATCGGCAGCGAGGGGGGCACGGGATTCGAGCTGCACCGGCTGCTGTTCCAGGGGTTGTTTCTGGCCCCCCAGATGGTGGCCGAGGCCCTGATCGGCGCCGATCTGGTGGCGGAGGTGTTCGGGGGCCTCGGCTACCCGGTGAACCCCGCTCCCGGGGCCGAGCGCAGCGACGTGATCCAGGCGGTGCGGCTCGGCCATCCCGATCGGCTGATGGCGGTGTGCCGGGCGTTCCAGCAGATGTCGCCGGTGGGGGCCTACCTGGATCCGGTGCCGGCCCCCATGCCCGGCTATGCCAGTGACCTGGTGATGGCGGGCGGCACCTTCATCGACGGCAGCACCAGTGAGTTCTCCGCTGACGCGCCACTGCGGGAGCCCTGGGTGCTCTATGCCCAGGGCGGCACCCACCACGGCCATGTGGCGCTGGCCCTGGAGCGGGCCCTGGTCGCCCTGGCGTCCATGGGGGAGGGGGGGGCTGGGGGGGCTTCCTCCCCTCGGTCAGACTGAAGCAGCCTCCTCCGCATCACTCCGGCCTTGGCGCACACCTTCCCCGACGACTGCCGCTATTCCGAAAGCCACGAGTACGTGCGCCGCGAAGGTGACCTGGTGCGGCTCGGCATCAGCTCCTTCGCCGTCGATCAGCTCGGTGACATCGTCTTCGTCGAACTTCCCGAGGTGGGGGCCTCCCTGGCGCGGGGCACGAGCTTCGGCAGCGTCGAGTCGGTCAAGGCGGTGGAGGATCTGATGGCCCCGGTGAGCGGCACGGTGGAGGCCCGCAATGAGGCGGTGCTGGCCAGCCCCGAGGAGCTCCAGAACGATCCCTACGGAGAAGGCTGGCTGTTGCTGGTGCGGCTGGCGACTCCCGACGAGCTGGAGGCCCTGATGGATGCCGCCACCTACGGGGCCAAGGTGCAGGCGGGCTGATTGTCCTTAGGATCCCGCCACTTCCACCCCGTTTGCCCGTGTCCGCCTCCTTCCTGGTCCGGCATCTGGGTCCGGATCCCGAAGATCAGCAACGGATGCTCGCCGAACTCGGCCTCGGCTCCCTCGACCAGCTGGCGGCCGACGTCGTTCCTGCCGACATCCTGCTGAGCGCGGCTGAGGCCGACGTGGGCCTGCCGCTCCCCTGCCCGGAGGCGGAGGCCCTGGCGGAACTGGGGGCGCTGGCCTCCCGCAACCGGGTGCTGCGCAGCCTGATCGGCCTCGGCTACCACGGCACGGCCACGCCGGCCCTGATCCAGCGCCATGTGCTGGAAAACCCCTGCTGGTACACCGCCTACACCCCCTACCAGGCGGAGATCGCCCAGGGCCGGCTGGAAGCCCTGCTCAATTTCCAGACCCTGGTCAGCGAGCTGACGGGGCTGCCCATCGCCAATGCCTCCCTGCTGGATGAGGCCACCGCCGCCGCCGAAGCGATGGCGATGGCGGCGGCGGTCTCGCCGCGCCAAGGGGCGCGCCGCTTCCTGGTGGACAGCGCCGTCTTCCCCCAGACCCTGGCCGTGCTGCGCACCCGGGCCGAACCCCTGGGCATCGCCATCGAGACGGTCGACGCCGAAGCCGCCGCCGAGAGCCCCGAGGCGGTGCTGGGCGAGGACGTGTTCGGCCTGCTCCTGCAGCTGCCCGGGGTCGGGGGCCGGCTCTGGGATCCCTCGGCGCTGCTGGCAGCGGCCCGCTCCGGCGGGGTGATCAGCACGGTGGCGGTGGATCCGCTGGCCCAGGTGCTGCTGGCCCCGGTGGGGGACCTGGGTGCCGACATCGCCGTCGGCAGCCTGCAGCGCTACGGCGTGCCGATGGGCTTCGGCGGGCCCCACGCCGCCTTCTTTGCCACCCGGGAGGCGTTCAAGCGCCAGATCCCGGGCCGCCTGGTGGGGCAGTCGAAGGATGCGGAGGGTAACCCGGCCCTGCGGCTGGCCCTCCAGACCCGGGAGCAGCACATCCGGCGCGACAAGGCCACCAGCAACATCTGCACCGCCCAGGTGCTGCTCGCTGTGATGGCGAGCTTCTATGCCGTCCACCACGGCCCCGATGGCCTCGAGGCCATCGCCCGTCGCCTGCCCGTCCTGCGCCAGGGCCTGGTGCTGGCGTTGGACGCCCTGGGGCTGCCGGCCGATCCGGGGGCCGCCTTCGACACCTTGGTGGTGCGCACCGCTGCGGCCCCCGCCCTGCGTCAGCGGGCCGTGGCCGCCGGCTTCAACCTCCGCTGCGGGGTCCGGGGCGATGACGGCGCGGCCGCCCTGGCCATCAGCCTCGATGAACTCTCCACGTCCGAGGAGCTGGCCGCCCTGCTGGGCGCCCTGGCGCCGGATGCCGCCGCCGCCGCCGCGGCCCAGGCGGCCCTGCGGGCCGGCCTGTCCAGCCTGGAGGCCAGACCCCTGGCGGAGCTGCTCGAGGGCGTGCCCCTGCGGGAAGGCCCCTGGCTGCGCCAGGAGGTGTTCCACCGCTACCGCAGCGAGACGGAACTGCTGCGCTACATCCAGCGGCTGGTGAGCAAGGATCTGTCGCTCGTCCACGGGATGATCCCCCTGGGCAGCTGCACCATGAAGCTGAATGCCGCCGCCGAGCTGGCGCCGGTGAGCTGGCCGGCCTTCGCCCAGATCCATCCCTTCGCCCCCGCCGACCAGACCGGGGGCTACACCGCCCTGGTGGCGGATCTTGAGGCCTGGCTGGGGGCGATCACCGGCTTCGCGGGGGTCTCCCTGCAACCGAACGCCGGCTCCCAGGGCGAGTACGCCGGTCTGATGGTGATCCGGGCCTGGCACCGCAGCCGGGGGGAGGGCCACCGGCAGGTGTGCCTGATCCCCACCAGCGCCCACGGCACCAATCCGGCCAGCGCCGTGATGGCGGGCATGCGGGTGGTGGCGGTGGCCTGCGACGTCCAGGGCAACATCGACATCGCCGACCTGGAGGCCAAGGCCGCCGCCCACGCCGCCGATCTGGCGGCCCTGATGGTCACCTACCCCTCCACCCACGGGGTGTTCGAGACCGGCATCCGCCGCATCTGCCAGGTGGTCCATGACCACGGCGGCCAGGTGTATCTCGATGGCGCCAACCTCAATGCCCAGGTGGGTCTGTGCAAGCCGGGGCTCTATGGGGCCGACGTCTGTCACCTCAACCTCCACAAGACCTTCTGCATCCCCCACGGGGGCGGCGGCCCCGGGGTGGGACCGATCGGCGTGGCGGCCCACCTGGTGCCCTTCCTGCCCTCCCATCCCCTGGCCCTGGCGGCCGCTGGCGGGGCGAAGGGACAGGCCATCGGCCCGGTGTCAGCGGCGCCTCTCGGCAGCGCCGGCATCCTGCCGATCAGCTGGATGTACATCCGCATGATGGGGGGGGCGGGCCTGCGCACCGCCAGCCAGGTGGCCCTGCTGGCGGCCAACCTGATCGCCGAGCGCCTCGAGCCCCACTTCCCGGTGCTCTACCGGGGCCGGGGCGGCCGGGTGGCCCATGAGTGCATCCTCGATCTGCGGCCCCTCAAGCGCAGCTGCGGCCTTGAGGTGGACGATCTGGCCAAGCGGCTGATGGACTACGGCTTCCATGCCCCCACCGTCAGCTGGCCCGTGGCCGGCACGGTGATGGTCGAGCCCACCGAGAGCGAGTCGCTGCCGGAGATCGACCGCTTCTGTGCGGCCATGGAGGCGATCCGCCGCGAGGCCTGGGCCATCGAGAGCGGGGCCGCCGACCCCCTCGACAACCCGCTCAAGCGGGCGCCCCACACCCTGGCGGCGGTGACCGCCGACGAATGGGATCGGGCCTACAGCCGCAGTGAGGCGGCCTTCCCCGCCGGGGAGAGTCAGCGGCAGAGCAAGTTCTGGCCGGCGGTCGCCCGCATCGATAACGCCTTCGGCGATCGCAACCTCGTCTGCACCTGCCCGAGCGTCGAGGAAGTGGCAATCCCCGAACTGGCTGCCTGAGTGTTCCGGCGGTACCTTTTCCGCCCGCCATGGCTCATCATTGCTGAGCCATGGCCTGACGGCGATGGCAAGCGCCTTTCATTTTCATGGGGTTCATGAACGGCAACGACAGTTCAGGCGGTGAGCAGGGCCCCGGGGGGCTTCCCTCGGGTTTGCCGGACGCCACCCAGCGGGTGGATGGCACCAACGTGGTGCGCGTCCCCTTCGGGGTGCGCCGGGCCAGGCGTCGCCGCCCCGAGCGGCCCGACCACTGGGCCACCCTGGTGCTTCCTTTCCAGGTGGGCGGCGGGGGATCTCCCACCCCCCCCCACGCGGCCTAGGCCAGCGATCAGTAGGCCGCCCCGCTGCGCCGCTGGTGAACGGCGGTGGTGGCGGCCGCATCCAGCAGGTCGCCGCTGAGGGCTTCGGCGTAGAGCAGCCAGTGGTCGCCGCATTCCATCCGCTGGCTCACCCTGGCCTCCAGCCAGGCCAGGGCTTCCGGCAGCAGCGGTTGCCCGCCCGGAGAGGTCTGCAGGTCGAGTCCGGCGAGACGATCAGCCCCCGGCGGGAAGGGCTGCAGGAAGCGCTTCATCGGCCCGCTCTCGCGTCCGGCCGCCAGCACGTTGAGGCAGAAGCCGTCCCCCACGTGCAGCAGGCTCTCCATCGCCCGGTCCTTGGCCACGGCGACGGTGAAACCGGGGGGGGTGAAGCTGGCCTGGCTGACCCAGCTGGCCACCATGGCTCCACCGATGGCGTCGGGGCCATCCCCCTTGCGGGCCAGCACCACGCACAGGGCCCCCACCACCCGGCCGAGGGCCTGGATCGCCGGGTTCGTGCGGCTCTCGCTGAGCCCGCCGCCGCCGCTGCGTCGCTGGGCCTGACGATGCTGCTGGTGCAGGCGGCGGCCCAGGGCGGTGCCGGTTTCCTCCAGGGTCCGCAGGGTGGTCCGATCCGGGCTGAACTTGACCCGGATCGGCTCGAAGGCGAACTGGAAGCCGCCATCGCGGAGCTTGGCTTCCAGCAGATCGATGGCCTCGCCGCTCCAGCCGAAACTGCCGAACACCCCCACCGGCTTGGTCCGGTCGCCTTCGGCCAGCACCGTGCCGAGGGCCGAGACGATCGGTGTGGGCGCATGGCCCCCGAGGGTGGGTGAGCCGATCAGCAGGGCGTCGCAGGCATGGATCGCCTCCAGCAGCTGCTCGGGTGGGGCGAATTCGCAGTTGATGCTCTCCACCCGCACGCCGCTGCGCGCCACCCCCTGGGAGAGGGCGTCGGCGATGGCCGCGGTGTTGCCGTAGGCGCTCGCGTAGAGCAGCGCCACCGAAAGGCTGGCCTTCTCCTGGCTTTCGCCCCAGCGGCGGTAGTCGGCCAGCAGGCTGCGCCAGCTCTGGGCGATGGCCGGTCCGTGGCCCGGTGCGATGGTGCGGATCGCCAGCTCATCGAGACGGTCGACGACCGTCTCCACCTGACGGGCCATCGGCGCCATCAGGCAGTCGTAGTAGTAGCGGCGGTCTTCCTCGGTGCTGCTGCGGTTCGCTTCAGCGAAGTCCTCGGTGCAGAGGTGGGCGGCGAAGAACTTGCCGCTCATCAGCAGCCCGGTGGTGGTCTCGAAGGCCATCAGCCCCCCGGGCCAGCGGGGGGTGGGGGTGGGGATCAAGGTGAGCTCATGGCCGCTGGAAAGGGTGCGGCTGGTTTCCTGCTTGACCACCTCGATGGTGGGCAGGGGCACGGGATCGGCTGGGGGGGCGGCCTCCCCCGGTGGGCCGGGCCGCTGCTGGTCCCAGAGTTCGGCGAGCACCTGGGCGCCGGGATTGGAGGCCACCAGCACCGTCGCCGGCCAGCCCGTCGCCAGCTGCTTCAGCAGGGCGACCCGGTTGGGGTTGACGTGGCCCACCACCACCTTGAGGGGCGCGTCGGCCGGCACCAGCGACGCCAGTTGCTCCAGGAAGGGGGCGGCGAAGGAGGCCCCCGGCGGGTGCACCAGCACCGGGGCGCCGCCGGAGGCGCCCTGCTGGAAGAGGAAGCTGTTGGCGGTGGTGCCCCGCTCGAGGCCGTACTCCACTTCGAAGCGCAGGCGCCTGGGGCTGAGGCCGCGCAGGCAGAGGAGACCGGGTTCCACCGGCAGGGTGATGACGCGCCGATCCGAGGTGGATGGGGTGGCGGCGGATGGGGTGGTGGTCATCAGTAGTGGTTGCCCACCTTGCGGTGATGCACGGCCGTGGCGGCGGTGGTGTCAGCCACATTGCCCTCTTCCACCACCGCGTAGATGATCCAGTGATCCGGCCCCTCCATGCGCTGGGTCACCCGGCAGCCGAGGTAGGCCAGGGCATCCCCGAGGACGGGACCGCCGGCGGCCACGCCCTCGAGCACGTTGACGCCGGCGAAGCGGTCGGCCCCCGGCGGGAAGCGGCGCAGGAAATGGCGCAGCAGGGGCTGGTGGTTGTCCTCCCGGAGGATGTTGAGCACGAAGCGGTCGTCCACCTGCATCAGGGCCTCGATCGCCCGGTCCTTGGCGACCGCCACCGTGAGTCCCGGTGGATCGAAGCTGGCCTGGCTCACCCAGCTGGCGACCATGGCGCCGCTGCGGCTGCCGGCGTCGTCGTCCTGTTTGGCCGTGACGATGTAGAGGCCGCCGCTGAGGCGCCCCAGGGCCTTGTCGAGGTCGCCGTCGATGGCCTTCATGGCGGCGATGGTCTTTTCCTTGGTGAGCAGCTGGCCCAGGTCGGTGCCGGCTTCCTCGCAGCGCTGGTAGTCGGCGCCGCCGGGAACCTGGCGGATGCGCAGGGGCTCGAACGCCCATTTCTGGCCCAGGTTGCGCAGCTGGCCGGCCAGGGTATCGATCGGTTCGTCGTTGCCGCCGAAGGCGTCGTAGCAGCCCACCCACTGCTTGGGCTGGAGGGCGGCCAGCAGGGTGCCGATGGCCGTCTGCAGCTCGGCATCGGGGGCGGCGGGCCAGGTGGGAACCACCACGGCGCTGGCTTCACCGATCAGGGCGGCCAGTTCCTGGGGATCGGTGGCGCGCAGGTCGACGAGCTGCACCTGGCCGGAGGCCTTGCCCACCCCCCGGGCGATGGCCTGGCTGAGCCGGTCACAGAAGCCGTACTGGCTCAGATAACAGACGGCCGCGTAGGCCTCGCCGGCGCTGCGCTGGCCGCTCCAGTCGCGGTAGTCGCCCAGCCAGAGGGGCAGGTGCTCCCGCAGCAGGGGGCCGTGGCCCACGGCGATCGTGGTGATCTCCGGCAGCCCGTCCATGCGCTTGAGCGCCTGCAGCACGCTGCGGGCGTTGGGGGCCATCAGGCAGTCGTAGTAAAAGCGGAAGTCCGGCGCGATGGCACCGGGATCGACATCGAACAGGTCGTCGGAGCAGTAGTGGAGGCCGAAGGCATCGCAGGTGTAGAGGATGCCGGTGCCGTGATCGAACGAAAAGATCGTGTCGGGCCAGTGCAGGTTGGGGGCGCTCAGGAAGGAGAAGCGATGGGCCACGCCGCTCTCGGGATGCACGCCCAGGTCGAGCTCGTCGCCGCTCTTGACCGCCCGGCTGCGGAAGGGGCGGTGCACCTGGTCCTGAAGGAACTGGATCGCCACCTTGGAGCCGACGATCTCGATGTCCGGGTGGCGGTCGATCAGATCACCGATCAGGCCGGAATGGTCCGGTTCGGTGTGGGAGACGATCAGGTGGTCGATCGCGGTGGGGTCGATCAGACCCTCGAGCAGGGGGATCCAGGTGTCGCGGAACTTGGCGTGGCTGGTGTCAACCAGGGCCGTGCGCTCACCCCGCACCAGAAAGGCGTTGTAGGTGGTGCCGTTGCGCAGGCCGAACTCGATGTCGAAGCGACTGCGGTCCCAGTCGAGGGAGCGGATCGCCGTGGTGTCGGGGGCGATCGGCTCGCACTGAAGGCTGAGGCGCGGCTCCGCCGTCTGCAGCGAGGACGGCGAGGAGGGTGGGGCGCTGGCGGTGCTGCTGCTCATCGGATCAGACTCCTTCCGCAGGCCTATGACTGTAGGCAGGGTGGTGTCCCTCCCGATGTATTCGCGCAATCGACAGGCCCCTTGCGGATCAGTGGACCTTGCGGATCAGTGGACCTTGCGGATCAGTGGACAAGGAAGAAGAAAAAATCCGTGGAGGCTTCCGAGGGGATCCTCGGAGTGGTGCTCGACCTGAGCGTGGAGGGCCTCAAGATGGCCATCGCGGCCGGACACGCTCTCTCGGTCGGTCAGCCCTGCGCCCTGGTGCTGGGTGACGGGGAGAGACCTACGACCTGAGAGGCACCGTGCGGTGGAGCGAAGCCACCAGCTACATCTCGGTGATTGGCCTCTCCCTCGAATCCGCCCGCCGCCTCGAGGCGTGAGGGCCTCAGTCGGCCACCTTCACGCTGACCGTCGTCAGGGACTGCGCCTTGGGCGCCGTCACGGTGAGCAGCCCATCGCGGTAGTGGGCTTCGAGGGCGTCCCGCTGGATCCCGCCGGGGAAGCGGAAGCTGCGGCTCCAGGTGCCGTAGCGGAATTCGCTCAGCAGGGGAGCGGGCCGGCGGCCCTCAGGGACGGCTGCCTCGCCGTTGCCGTTCGAGGGCGCTTCGGCGGTGGCCGCGGCTGACGGCTGGGAACGGCGCTCCGCGGTGATGAGCAAGGAGCGGTCCGTGGCCTTCACGTCGATGGAGGCGCGGTCGACGCCGGGCAGTTCCAGGGCGATCGTGTAGGTGGTCTCGGTTTCGTGGATCTCGGCGGCGGGAACCCGCTCGGCCGTCTGCAGCTGTTGCTCCAGCCGGTCGAACAGATCGAAGGGGGAAGGATGAAGCGTGCGCATGGTTGGTGCTTCCGATGGGAGCGACGGGGATGGCCGGGTGAGGAACCACCCGCTCCGTCAATGTGCCCGTCTTGCCCGGGTGCTCCGAGGGGGAGAACCGACAGCTCAGGTTCGGTCCCCCGGACCGGGTTCGGCCCTTTCACCAGCGGGCGGCGGAGAACCGCCAGGGTGCTGCGGCAGCCACCACCAGTTCGCGAAGGCGGCCGCCTGGCCGCAGGGCAGGCCGCCGGGCTCCCGCAGGGTCCACAACCGGGCGTTCTCGATGCGGAAGCGGCGGCCGCCGCTGTCGATGCGGATGCCGGCGTAGCCCTCGAGGGCCTGGCGGTGCCGGGCCCGCTCCAGGGCGTGGGCGCGGCTCCGCCGTTCGGCCGGCTCAGCGGTGAGGCGGGAGGGCAGACCCACCATGGCGCTCCAGGGGCGGTGCCACAGCAGCAGCGCCGCGCGGTTGGCGTAGATCAGGCGCGGATCGGCGCTGCCGTCATGGGCCAGCACGACGGTGGCGGCCACGAACAGCTCCTGGGCCGCCTGCAGCGGTGAGCGGCCGCTCTCCACGCCGGCCAGCAGGGGCCGATCGAACGCCAGCCGGTGGCCCCGGATGAGGCGCCCGGCGGTGGCGATGGCGGAGTCGCTCAGCCAGGGGGGCGGATCAGAGGGTGGGATGGCTCCGGCCTCAGCGAGGGGGACCGTTGTCCTCGGGCATCATCATCTGCATGGCTGTGGCGAGTTCCGGTGCGGCCTGATGGCGCCGGCTGCTGAAGGTGGAGAGTAAGCGGCCGGAGAGCACGCTGCGGAGCAGGGTGGGCTGGTAGGCGAAGCGCTTGCCGATCGCGGCGAAGCTGAAGAACAACAGCAGGGCGGCAATGACGTTCCTGGCCAGCTGCACGAACCAATCGTTGAGCCGCTTCATCCCCATGGCATCGGCGCTGTTCTGATAGCGCTTGATGAAGGGATTGAGGTCGTTGCTGAGCTTGGTCTTGACGACGTCCAGGGGGACGTTGAGGGTGGCGGGCAGGGCAGGGGCCTGGCCGGGCAGCAGCCGCATGGCCTTGAGGATGTCGTCGTAGGTGCGGGCGCGTTCGATCGCCCTGGTGGTGGCGATGTAGGCGTTCAGCTCCCGGGTGTCGTTGGCCCTGAACTGGCGCAGCAGGTTGATGCCGCTGTAGATCTGCAGGGGGATCAGCAACAGGAAACCGAAGGCGATCCAGAAGCTGAGGGGCCGCAGCAACGCCACACGGCGACCGATCGGTCGGGAGTCGGGATCGATCAGCCTGGCGAGCAGCAGCAGCAGCGCCCCGACCATGGCGATCGGGCCCGAGGCGAGCAGCTTGTCGCTCACGGTCTGCAGCCAGAGGGGATTGATCAGGCGCACCGGCCAGGCCGCGGCGATGATCCCCAGCAGAAACAGGACGAACAACAGGATGGCTCCCCAGTTGAGGGCGAGGGCAACCTCCTCGACGTAGCCCGCTCGAGGGTGGGCTTCCGGATGGCGATCGGCCGTGGGCAGGGTGTCGACTTTGGGGCTCATGGGGAAAGGAGGGAAAGCACCGGAGGAGCGGTTCTGGCCTCAGGCGTGGACGGGATCAGGTTTTTCGATGGGCAGGCGAATGGCCAGAGGCCAGCTATGAAAAAGCCCGGCATGGGGCCGGGCTGGAGATGCTGCAAGGCTCGGAATCAGGCCTGGTGGAAGTTGGCGGTGTTGATGCGGCGGCGCAGCTTGCGGGAGAAGCCGAAGGCGGCACCGGCACCAAGGATCGGCAGGGGGCCAGGCACCGAATCGCCAGGACCGGGAACGGGGGGACCCACCTCGCGGATCAACTTGTTGGTGATGGCTGCCTCGAACTGGCCGAAGTTGTTGGCGGTCTCCACGAAACCGGCTTTGGTGGCGCCGTTGAGGGGGGTCACCACATTGGCCGTCAGGAAGGTGCTGGCGGAGGCGCCCACGCCCAGGCCGTTGATGATGATGTTGCTGGCGACGGCACTGGCCCTCTGAGCTTGAGCGCATTGGGCCACAGTTCCGCAACCGCCGCCGGTTGTGTTGCCTGCACCATCGGTGGAGATGTCGATCACCCGGCCGTTGGCGCGGGTGGTGAAGAAGTCGTTGGTGTTGATCTCATTGATCGCGTCCGCCATGCCGCAATTCACGCAGGTGACACCAAAGCCCTGGCGGGGCATGGCGCTGAGGGCGGTGATGAAGCTGCTCAAGGAGGTACCACCGTTCACCCCGTCCGTGGTGAGATCGGTGATGTGCTGCCAGCCGATCACGGGCGGCGTGAAGGCCGTGGTGCTCCACTGGCCCACCGCGATCGCAAGGCCACCTTTGTCGAAGGTGTCGGCGATTTTCGCCTGCACGGTGGCGTTGTTGAACGCGTTGACGTAGCCGTCCTGGTAAAGATCGAAATCTCCGCCGCTGATGCTACCGGAGACGTCGAGGGAGAGGAACAGTTCCTGGAACACCTCGATGGTGCCGACGGCTTTGGCCTGCTGGGCGCCGAACAGGGTGATGGCGAAGGCCGCTGCGGCCGCTCCTCCTCGGAGCAGAGGATTGAGGGTGGTTCTCATGGCGCGGAAAGTGGGGGTCGTTGTTGTTTTCCGGATCACTGGCGACTGCCTGAAGACAGGCGGTACGCAGAGCCTCCATGAGAGTGAACGACCCATCGCCAAAATGGTGAAGGCAGCAGCGCACCAGCGGCAAAGCTGCCGCTGGTGCGCTGCAGAAGTCAGGTTCGGCTGGGCGCTGGCTTCAGATTTCGTTCTCGTTGCCGGTGGCCATGGCCCGGGCCATCGCTTGCTGGGCCATGCCGGCCCCATGGGCCTTGAGCCGCTCCAGGAAGAGATGGTTGGCCTCCGGGAAGCGGGGCTCCTCGGCCAGGGGCAGGGGGCCGGCGCCGTCGAGGCCCGATTCCCCTTCCATGGCCGGCGTGATCACCACCAGATCGGGATCGAGTGGGGCGTCGTAGCGCCACCAGCGGGCCGGTTCGGCGATGGCGGGATGGGTGGGATGGGGGGCATGCTCCACCGGGGCCACCACCCCCTCCCGGCGGCGCTTGGCCAGATCCCCCAGCAGCTGGCTGCGGGTGCGGCCCCGCAGCTGGAACAGCACGAAGGGATCCTCGCTGAAGCGATCCCCCATCAGGTAGTAGACGGCGCTGATGTGCTTGCAGGGATTCGCCTTGTCGGGGCAGCTGCACTCGCTGCGCACCTCCTGGAGCTTGAACGGGAACAGCCGCTTGCCGCTGGCGGCGAAGGCCCGCTCAATGTCGGCGGGCATGGTCCCCGCCAGCAGCTGGGCCGACCAGCGGGCCTTCTGGCTCAGGGCCTCGAGCACGTAGCCCCAGTCCTCGTCGTTGAGCACGTCGAGCCAGAGCTTCACCTTGTAGGGGTCGGGGTCGGTGCCCTGCACCCGGGCATGCACCCGCCGTCCTTCGAAACGGATCGAGACGACGTTGCCCTCGCGGGCGTAGGTCCAGGCGCGCTCCAGGCGCTTCTTGAACCGGTAGGAGTGGATCAGCTCCATCCACTGCTCCACCCACCAGGGCTGCTGCCCCAGACCCTCCTGGCCCAGCTGGGTGGTGATGGTGCCCGTGGCACCGGGGAAGGAGCTGGTCATGCTGCCGGCCGCACCGCCCCATCCTGACGCCTGCCGGTCCCCTTGCCGTAGGTTGTCCCGACGCAGGGCGTGGAGTCCTTGAATCGCATCACGTTCGGCGCCGGCGACGGTTTTCACAGTCTTTTGCGGGCAAGGGTTCACGATCACTTCGAGGCCACGGGGCAGGAGCGACGCGATGCGCCCGCCATGGTGGTCAAATCGGCGTTGATCCTCGGCTGGTTCGTTCTCACCTACTGGCTGCTGGTCTTCCAGGTCAGGCACTGGCCGGGGGCGGTGGCCCTCTCGGTGGGCCTGGGCCTGGCGATCGCCGCCATCGGCTTCAACATCCAGCACGACGGTGGCCACGGCGCCTATTCCCGCCACCGCTGGATCAACAGGGCCGCCGCCATGACCCTGGATCTGCTGGGTGGCAGCTCCCTGATCTGGGCCCACAAGCACAACGGGCTGCATCACACCTTCACCAACATCTCCGGCCACGACGACGACATCAACCTCGGGATGATCGGTCGTCTCTCCCCCCATCAGCCCCATCGCTGGTGGCATCGCTGGCAGCACCTTTATCTCTGGCCCCTCTACGGGATGCTGCCGATCAAGTGGCAGTTCTTCGACGACTTCGCCGATCTCGCCAGCCGGGGCCGCGGCGACCACTCCCTGCCCCGCCTGTCCCTTGCCGACTGGGTGGTGTTCCTGGCCGGCAAAGCCATCTTCTTCTCCCTGGCCTTCGTGCTTCCCCTGCAGCGCCATTCCTTCAGCGCGGTGATCGGTTGCTACGTGGTGGCGGCGATGGTGCAGGGCGTGGTGCTGAGTGTGGTGTTCCAGCTCGCCCACTGCGTGGAGGAGGCCGATTTTCCCGCCACCGACCCCACCAGCCCGGCCATGGGCCCCTGGGCCGATCACCAGCTGGCCACCACGGTGGACTTCAGCCGTTCCAATGGCCTGCTCAGCTGGCTGCTGGGGGGGTTGAACTTTCAGGTGGAGCATCACCTGTTCCCCCACATCTGCCACGTCCACTACCCCAGCCTCTCCGCCATCGTTGAGCAGACCTGCCGGGACTGCGGCGTTCCCTTCCGCAGCCACCGCTCCTTCCTCTCCGGTGTGGCCTCCCACTACCGCTGGCTGCGCCGCATGGGCCAGGAACCTGCCGTGGCGGCGCCACCGGCCCTGCCGGTGCTGCTGCCGGTGATGGGGGAGACCGCCGGGCGCGGACGTCAGGAGGCCGCCGGGCTCTCCCGCCGCTGAGGCTGGGTTCCGCTCAGACGCCCTCCTCGAGGGCCACCAGGTCCCGGAGCTGGCCCACGTCGAGGCCGCCGAGCCATTCTTCGCCGCTGCCGACGATGTCGGCCGCCAGCTTGGATTTCTCCTCGATCATGCGGTCGATCTTCTCCTCCACCGAACCGCTGGTGATGAACTTGTGCACCATCACCCGGTTGGTCTGGCCGATCCGGTAGGCCCGGTCGGTGGCCTGGTTCTCCACGGCCGGGTTCCACCAGCGGTCGATGTGGAACACGTGGCTGGCCCGGGTCAGGTTGAGACCGACTCCCCCGGCCTTGAGGGAGAGCAGGAACAGCTGGGGACCGCGGGGATCCTCCTGGAAGCGATCCACCATCGCCTGGCGGTCGGTCTTGCTGCTGCCGCCATGCAGGAAGGGCACATCCTGGCGCCAGCGCTGCTCCAGGTAGGCCTTGAGCAGGTGGCCCCATTCGGCGAACTGGGTGAACAGCAGGGCCCGATCGCCCGCTTCGATCACCTCCTCGAGGATCTCCTCCAGCCGCAGCAGCTTGGCGCTGCGGCTGGAGAAGCCGTTGTTCACCCCGCTCTCCTTGAGGGCCAGGGCCGGATGGTTGCAGATCTGCTTGAGCCGGGTGAGCAGGGCGAGCACCTGACCATGGCGCTGGCCCAGGGGAGCGCGGGCGATGGCGTCGAGGCTGTCGTCGACGGTCTTGCGGTAGAGCGTCGTCTGCTCCTTGGACAGTCCCACCCACTCGCGCAGCTCCACCTTCTCCGGCAGGTCGGTGATGATCGAGCGGTCGGTCTTGAGCCGCCGCAGGATGAACGGCCCGACCCGGGCCTTGAGGTCCCGCAGGGAGCTCATGTCGCCATAGCGCTCGATCGGCAGCCGGTAGCGCTGACGGAAGAAGCCCTCCTCCCCCAGCACCCGGGGGTTGAGGAAGTCCATCAGGGCCCACAGCTCGCTCACCCGGTTCTCGACCGGGGTGCCGGTGAGGGCGATGCGGAAGCGGCCCTGCTTGCCAGGACGGCCCAGGTCGCGGGCCGCCTGGCTCTGCTTGGCCGCTGGATTCTTGATCGCCTGGGCCTCGTCGATCACCACGCCCTGCCAGTCGATGCTTTCCAGCAGCTCGCTGTCGCGCTGCAGCAGCCCGTAGCTGGTGAGCACCAGGTCCACCCCGTTCAGGGCCTTGGCCAGCTTTTCGGGGGTGGAGGGCCGGCGGGGGCCGTAGTGCTCGCGCACCTCCAGATCCGGCGTGAAGCCGGCGGCCTCCCGTTTCCAGTTGGTGAGCACCGAGGTGGGCGCCACCAGCAGGACGGGGCGCTTCAGCTCCTGCTCCACCTTGAGGTGCTGCAGGAAGGCCAGCAGCTGGACGGTCTTGCCCAGGCCCATGTCGTCCGCCAGGCAGGCCCCTTGGTCGAAGCGGTGCAGGAAGGCCAGCCAGCCCAGGCCCCGCTCCTGGTAGGGCCGCAGCTGGCCGGCGAAGCCCTCCGGAGCCGGCAGGGGATCGGGGGCCTTCTGCTGGTGGTACTGCTCCAGGACGGCGCTCAGCCGGGGCTTGGCGGTGAACTGATGCACCGGCAGCCGCATCAGGGTGTCGCCGTTGCTGGCGGTCAGCCGCAGGGCGTCATCGAGGCTGAGGCTGGGATCGGCGGCGCAGAAGCGCTCGGCGTTGCGGTGATCGTTGGGGCGCAGCTCGATCCAGGCGCCCTTGTGCTGCACCAGCGGACTGCGCTTCGTCGACAGCCGATCCAGGTCCTTGAGGGACAGCGTCACCCCGCCGATCATCAGCTCCCATTCCCATTCCAGGCTTTCCCCCAGGGAGAAGCCGCGGGAACGTTCGGGCAGCTCGGCCACGATGGACAGGCCCAGCCGGCTTGCCAGGCCGCCGCTGAGGCTGGCGGGCAGCACCACGCCCACCCCCACGTCACGCAGCTGCGCGGCGGCGGTGCGCACCAGCACGAAGGCCTCGGCCGGGGTGAGCTGCATGGTTTCCGGGGCTGCCGCATCCAGGCCGCGGCCGATCGGCTCGAACACCTGCAGGGCCCGGCCCAGCCCCTCCAGCAGCAGCTGGCCCGGTTCGGACACCTCCACTTCGCCGAGCTGGAGCCTGCCGTCGCCCGCATTCCAGACCGTGCGGGCCGGCACCCGCAGGCTGGGATCGGCCTCCGCCTGCAGGGAGAAGCGCAGCTCCCAGAGCTCCTCGCCCTCCTCCGGGGTGAACAGCTCCAGGCAGGCGCGGGCGGGGGCGACGCGCCCCGCCACAGCCTCGCGCCAGTGGTGGGTGGCCACCGCCAGCCGCTCCCGCTCCTCCTCGTCCAGTTCCAGCCGGCCGGGGCCGGGTCCGAGCGCCTTCTGCCAGGCCACCAGCAGCGGATCGAGCCCGTCGGTGGGGGGGCGGAAACCGGCGCGCAGCTGGCCGTCGAGCAGGGCCTCCAGCAGGCTGGCCACCCGCAGCCGGCCGCTCCCCGGTCGGCGGCAGGCCAGGGCCCTCTCCCCCGACGCCCCGGTCGCCATGGCGCAGGTGGCCACCTGGGGCAGCCGGATGGCCAGTTCCTCCAGCCGGCGCCGGTCCCCTTCCCGGTTGAGCAGGGGCAGCCAGCGGGCCCGCTCCTCCTCCACCTGGGGCAGCCAGCGGCCGCGGGCGATCAGGCTCAGGGCCCAGCGCTCCAGGTGGCTCCACCAGCGCAGATCATCGGCCAGACCGGGGTCGTCGCCGGAGAGAGGCAGACCGGCGAGCCATTCGCCCGCCCCCGCCGGATCGAGGGCCAGACCCTCCACCCGCCAGGGCCACCACTGCACCTCCTTCGGGATCGGCTCGCCGGCCTGCAGCGGCAGACCGCTCCAGGCCGCCAGACCCTCGCTGGCCGCCTTGCGGCGGCCCCGGGCCCCCTGGCTGCGGCTGGGCAGGGTGAGCTGGGCCTCCGCCGGCCGGAAGGCCTCCGACCAGAGGCCATGGTCATCCAGCCAGGCGCCCAGATCGTCGACGCTGAGGGAGAGGGGATGGTCGGGGACGGTGCGCAGGGGAGCCACCGGCGCGGCGACCCTCCAGGTGTCGGCCCAGAGCAGCAGCCGGCCCCCGGGCCCTTCGGGCGGAAACAGCCAGGTGGCGTGCAGCAGGCTCATGGCCGCAGGGCCGGCAGGAGGCGCTGGGCCGCCTGCAGCAGCAGGGCGCTGCCGATCAGGGGCAGCCAGAGGGGCAACCAGCCGCGCATCAGGTCGACCATCACCCCGACAGCGTTGTGGGCCAGGGGCCGCTCAAGCAGGGCATGCACCTGCGGCAGGGGCAGCCCCAGAGGGGTGACCACCACGGGTCCTCCGAGGCTGCGGATGCCGCACACCGCCCCCACCAGCCCGGCGGCCAGGTGATCGTCATCCGGATCCACCCGCTGCAGGTGGAAGGCCAGCAGGCCGTAGAAGAAGCCGCAGCCCCCCGAGCGCAAGCCACTGTCCAGGCCGGCCGGCAGGCCGATCAGGGCGGCGGCCAGTCCGCTCAGCAGCGCCCAGGAGAGGGACTGCAGCCGCAGACGGGCACGGGAATCGTCGGACGCCTGGGTCAACGGCAAGGCCATGGCGATGGCCCGATCATGCCTGGCCATCGGCAGACTTACATTAATCACTGAATTTGGCCGTGCCAGCGGCCCCACCAGCACAGCCCTCCCTGGCGCCTACTAGGAACCCCCCCCCCCCCCCCCCACGGTCATCGGCCGAGGTTCCGGTTTCGCCCAGCGTGCGCTTTGCTGGATTGCTTCCGGGGGAAAAGGGCTCCCCCTCCCGGCAGGCCATCCCTTTGAGCGCCGCCCATCCGCCACCGCACGCCTCCGACGCCCACCAGGCGCGGCGCGCGCTGCCGGAGATGCTCCAGATCGCCACGCCATCAGCGGGACGGTCAACCTTCCCACCCTGCTGCGGCAGATCCTCTCCAGTTCCAGGGATCTCACCCTCAGCGACGCCGGCAGCATCTACCTGGTGGAGGAGGAAAAGGGGGAGAAGCGACTCTGGTTCACGGCCTTCCAGAACAGCTCCCTGGCCGCCCGCGGGGCCGGTATCGATCCGGAGCTGCTGGATGTGCGTTTCCCGATCACGCCCGAGCGCCTGGTGGGCTGGACGGCCCTGCACGGCGACGTGCTCAACCTGCCCGACGTCTACGCGATTCCCCCGGACCGTCCCTACCGCTTCGACGCCGGCCTCGATCGCCGCATGGGCTACCGGGCGGTGTCGATGCTGGTGGTGCCGCTGCGGACCATGGTCGGGGACGTGGTGGGGGTGATGCAGCTGATCAACAGGAAGCAGGAGTCCTCCTCCCTGCTCACCCCTGAGACGGCGGCGGCGCTGGTGCGTCCCTTCGATGCGGCTGACCAGCAGTTGATCGAGGCCCTGGCGGCCCTGGCGGCCGTCTGCGTCGAGCGCACCCTGGCCCATGAGGGGCAGCAGCGCCAGATCGACTCGATGATCGCCCTGCTGGCGGGAGCGATCGATGCCCGCAGCGCCCACACCGGCCGCCACTGTTCCCGGGTGCCCGAGCTGGCCCTGCTGCTGGCGGAGGCGGCGGAAGCCACCCAGGCGGGTCCGCTGGCCGCCTTCCGCTTCCGGGGGGAGGCGGAACGCCGGGAGTTCCGCACGGCGGCCTGGTTGCACGACTGCGGCAAGATCGCGACCCCTGAGGCGGTGGTGGAGAAGGCCACCAAGCTGGATGCTCCGTGCAACCGCCTTCATGAGATCCGCACCCGGTTCGAGGTGCTGCTGCGCGATGCCCGCATCGCCATGCTCGAGGGGCTGCTGGCGGGCGGTGACGCCGACACCCTGCAGCGCGCCTACGCCCAGCAGGAGCAGGACCTGCAGCGGGATTTCGCCTGTGTGGCCCGTTGCAATCTGGGCAGCGAGGGCACCGATCCCGAGGATCTCGAGCATCTTCAGAGGCTGGCGGGACGCACCTGGTGGCGCCATTTCGATGACCGCCTGGGTCTGGGCTGGGAGGAGCTGGCCAGGCGCAGCGGCCCGCCGCTGCCCCTGCCCGCGCCCGAGTGTCTGCTCAGCGACGCCCCCCACCACCGCCTGTCCAGGCCCGCCGCCGAGGTGCCGGATCCCCGTTGGGGGTTCAATCTGACGGTGCCGGAGCTGCTCTATAACCGCGGCGAGATCTACAACCTTTCGGTGGGCAGGGGCACGCTCACGCCCGAGGAGATCTACAAGATCCGCGAGCACATGATCCATACCATCGTGATGCTCGAGAGCATGGCCTTGCCCCCCTCCATGGCCCGCGTCGCGGAGATCGCCGGTGGCCATCACGAGACCCTCGACGGCCTGGGCTACCCGAGGGGGCTGAAGGCGGAGCAGCTGTCGATCCCGGCCCGGATCCTGGCCATCGCCGACATCTTCGAGGCCCTCACCGCCGCTGATCGGCCCTACAAGCAGGGGATGCCCCTGTCGCAAGCCCTATCGATCCTGGCCGACATGCGGGATCGCGGCCGTATCGATGCGGATCTGCTGGATCTCTTTCTGCGTTCCGGCGTCTACCTCACCTACGCGGAGCGATTCCTGGCCGCCGAGCAGATCGATGCGGTGGATCTGGAGGCTCTGCTGCGGCCCCTGCCCCCGTCGCCCTGAGGCCCTCTCCGCTTCCGGCGGGGGGCCGCTGAGCCGGCGAGACGCTTCCGGTGGCATGGTGGGTCGCAAGGCCGAACATGACGCCTACCTGCTGGTATCTGTCGCTACGAAATGCTCGACCATCGCCACGACGACTCCCTGCTGCCGCTGCATGGTCCCGATCGCCATCCCAATGTGATCCAGGAGCTGCTCGGTGAGCTGCACGCCTCGTTCTCCGGCGTCAGGGAGGGCCGGGTGGCGGACTACATCCCCGAGCTGGCCAAGGCCTGCCCCGATGATTTCGGCATCGTCATCGCCACCTCGGGTGGGCGGATCTACGAGATCGGTGACACGAGAAAGGAATTCACGATCCAGTCGATCTCCAAGCCGTTCATCTATGCGCTTGCCCTCAAGCAACTGTCGTTTGACTTCATGGCCAGCAAGATCGATGTGGAACCTTCAGGGGAAGCTTTCAACGCCATCAGCCTGGATTCGGAGTCGGGGAAGCCGCGCAATCCCATGATCAACGCAGGGGCGATCGCCGCTTCCGCCCAGATCTGTGATGCCGATCCCAGCGGTGCCGTCGACCTGCTGCTGGATTATTTCGAGGAGCTGGCCGGCCGTCGCCTGACGATCAACGAGGACGTCTACCTCTCGGAGAAGCAGACGGGCCATCGCAACCGCGCCATCGGCCACCTGCTGCGCAACTTCAACATCATCGAGTCCGACCCGGAACCTGCCCTCGATCTCTATTTCCGCCAGTGCGCCATTTCCGTCACCTGCCACGATCTGGCCGTGATGGCCGCCACCCTGGCCTGCCAGGGCCGCAATCCCTTCACCGGCGGCCAGCCGCTCCCCCACGACATCACCGTCAGGGTGCTGGCCCTGATGGGCACGTGCGGCATGTACGACTTCGCCGGCCAGTGGCTGCATGACGTCGGCATTCCAGCCAAGAGCGGGGTGGCCGGTGGCGTCATGGCGGTGATCCCGGGACGGCTCGGCATCGCCACCTATTCCCCGCCCCTCGACAACTTCGGCAACAGCGTGCGGGGGGTGGCGGTCTGCCGCCAGTTGTCGGCGGGGGTGGGACTGAGCCTCTTCAACCAGTACTCCAACACCGATGCCACCATCCGCCGTTCCTACCAGGGCTCCCAGCGCAAATCACGCCGCTGGCGCAGTGACCGCGAATTGCAGATCCTGGCTCCCCGCCGCGATGAGGTGCGCATCATCCACGTGCAGGGGGTGCTCGATTTCGGTGGCATCGAGCAGCTGGCGGCCGAACTGGTGCGGCTCAGCAACGACGTGCGCGTGCTCATCCTCGATCTGGCCCACGTGACCGAGTGCCCGCTGGAATCCTCCGGGTTGCTGGATCGCCAGCTCTGCTCGATGGAGGACGAGGGCGTCGAGATCCTGCTCTCCCGTGCCGGCCGGCTGCCCCTGGTCTCCATGCCCGACTGGAAGATCAGCGATCGGGTTTCGACCTACGAGCATCTGGATTCGGCCCTTGAGGCCGCCGAAGACCTGCTGCTGTCGTGGTACGACACGGTGGCCGAGGGGCCCGACGGTGCCGGCTCGGGGGCGATTGAGGCGCAGGGGCTGCTTCAGCAGCTCGGTGAGGACCATCGGCGGATCCTGGCCGAGCGGATGTCCCTGCGGACCTTCATCGCCGGTGATTTCGTCATCCGCCACGGCGATCCGGGAGACGAACTGTTCCTGGTGCGTTCCGGCTCCTTCGACATCGCCCTCGACGTCAAGACGGGCGATGGGCACTCCCACTCGACCCGGTTGGCCACCTTCGGCCCCGGGCTCTGTTTCGGCGAGATCGGCTTCGCGGCCCAGACCCCCCGCACCGCCGACATCATCGCCACCCAGCCCGGCGAGTGCTGGGTGCTGCACCGCAACGCCTTCGAGGAGCTCAGTGGCAGCCACCCCGAGGTGGTGATCGCCCTGCTCAAGGCGCTCACCTGTGACATCGGCGCCAAGCTCAGCCAGACCAGTGTCCAGTTGACCCTGATGGAGCACTACTGAGCGCCGCCGGAGCCCGCCGGCTCCCGCGCTGGGCGATCATGCCTGTCCCAGGACCTCTCCCTGCGTCGTCGTGATGGCTGCCGACCCCACCCGCCCCAGGCCTCGCAGCGGGGCCGAGATCCGTGAGGCCTTCCTGGCGTTCTACGGGCAGCGGGGTCACCGGTTGATGGCCAGCGCCTCCCTGGTGCCCGAGGACCCCACGGTGCTGCTGACCATCGCCGGCATGCTGCCGTTCAAGCCGGTGTTCCTCGGCCAGGCGGCGCCCCCGGCGCCACGGGCCACCAGCAGCCAGAAGTGCATCCGCACCAACGACATCGAGAACGTGGGCCGCACCGCGCGGCACCACACCTTCTTCGAGATGCTGGGCAATTTCTCCTTCGGCGATTACTTCAAGGAGCAGGCGATCCGCTGGGCCTGGGAGCTCACCACCGAAGTCTTCGGCCTGGATCCGGCCCGGCTGGTGGTCAGCGTCTTCCGGGAGGACGACGAGGCGGCCGCGCTCTGGCGTGACGTGGTGGGCGTGAACCCCAAGCGGATCATCCGCCTCGACGAGGCCGACAACTTCTGGGCCTCGGGCCCCACCGGCCCCTGCGGCCCCTGTTCGGAGCTCTACTACGACTTCCACCCCGAGCGGGGTGATGACGGCATCGATCTGGAGGACGACGGCCGCTTCATCGAGTTCTACAACCTGGTGTTCATGCAGTACAACCGCGATGCGGCCGGGGCCCTCACGCCCCTGGCCCGCCGCAGCATCGACACCGGCATGGGCCTCGAGCGCATGGCCCAGATCCTCCAGGGGGTGCCGAACAACTACGAGACCGACCTCATCTATCCCCTGATCGAGGTGGCCGCTGCCATGGCGGGGGTGGAGTACCACGCCCTCGACACCCGCGGCCGGACCTCCCTCAAGGTGATCGGCGACCACAGCCGGGCCATCACCCAGCTGATCGCCGACGGGGTCACGGCCTCCAACCTGGGCCGGGGCTACGTGCTGCGTCGCCTGCTGCGACGGGTGGTGCGCCATGGCCGGCTGCTGGGCATCGACCGTCCCTTCCTGGCGGCGATGGGGGAGGCGGCGATCGCCCTGATGGCCGCCGCCTATCCCCAGCTGCTGGAACGGCGCGAGCTGATCCTGGCCGAGCTGGTGCGGGAGGAGGACCGTTTCCTGGAAACCCTGGAGCGGGGCGAGAAGCTGCTGGCCGAGGTGCTGGCCGGTCGGCCCGATCGCATCAGCGGTGAGGCGGCCTTCGAGCTCTACGACACCTACGGATTCCCGTTGGAGCTCACCGAGGAGATCGCCGAGGAGCACGGCCTGACGGTGGATCTGGAGGGCTTCGAGGCGGCCATGGAGCGTCAGCGACAGCGGGCCAAGGCGGCGGCCGTGAGCATCGACCTCACCTTGCAGGGGGCGATCGACCAGGTGGCGGGAACCCTGGAGCCCACCCATTTCCGGGGCTACGAGGCCCTCGATCAGGCGGCCTGCGTGCTGGCCCTGGTGGTGAACGGGGATCCGGCCACGGCGGCCGCCGCCGGCGATGCGGTGCAGATCGTGCTCGACACCACCCCCTTCTACGGCGAATCGGGCGGCCAGGTGGGCGACCGGGGCGTGCTGCTGGCCGGGGATGGGGGCGCCGGGGTCGATGCCGGCGTGATCGTGCGCATCGAGTCGGTGAGCCGCAACCGCAGCGTGTTCGTGCACAGCGGCCGCCTCGAGCGCGGCAGTCTGGCGGTGGGTCAGGTGGTGCAGGCCCGGGTGGATCGCAGCTGCCGCCGCCGCGCCCAGGCCCACCACACCGCCACCCACCTGCTGCAGGCGGCCCTCAAGCAAGTCGTCGATGACGGCATCGCCCAGGCGGGATCCCTGGTGGATTTCGACCGGCTGCGCTTCGACTTCCACTGCCCCCGGGCCCTGACCCCCGAGGAAGTGGAGCGGATCGAGGATCTGGTCAACGGCTGGATTGCCGAGGCCCACCCCCTGGAGGTGGCGGAGATGGAACTGGAGCGGGCCCGGGCGGCCGGCGCCGTGGCGATGTTCGGCCAGAAATACGGCGATGTCGTGCGGGTGGTGGATGTGCCCGGGGTCTCGATGGAGCTCTGCGGCGGCACCCATGTGGCCAACACCGCCGAGATCGGCCTGTTCCGGATCGTCGCCGAGACGGGGGTGGCGGCGGGGATCCGCCGTATCGAGGCGGTGGCCGGTCCGGCCCTGCTTCCCTACCTGAGGGAGCGCGATCGGGTGGTGCGCGAGCTGGCCGATCGCTTCAAGGCCCAGCCCGCTGAGATCCTCGAGCGCGTGGCGGCCCAGGCCGAGGAGCTGCGGGGCACGGTCAAGGAGCTGGCGGCGGCCAGGGGCGCCCTGGCGGCGGCCAAGGCCAGTGTCCTGGCGGAGCGGGCCGAAGCGCTCGGATCCCATCAGCTCCTGGTGCAGCGGCTCGATGGTGTGGATGGCGCTGGCCTCCAGGAGGCGGCTCTGCGGCTGCAGCAGCAGCTGGGCGAGGGGGCGGCCGTGGTGCTCGGCGGCCTGCCGGATCCTGCGGAGCTGGGCAAGGTGATGCTGGTGGCGGCCTTCGGCAGCGCAGTGGTGGCGGCGGGTGTCAAGGCGGGACCCTTCATCGGGGGCATCGCCCGGCTCTGCGGCGGCGGTGGCGGCGGCCGGCCCCAGCTGGCCCAGGCGGGAGGCCGCGACGGCGCCGCCCTCGATGGGGCGCTGGCGGAGGCCCGAGGCCTGCTGGCCGCCCAGCTGGGCGGCGGCTGAACGGGCCGCTGAGCGTCAGAAGCGGTAGTTCACCTTGGTGTAGAGCCCCTGGCCCAGCAGCCAGTCATTCCAGACCCCGAGGTTGTCGGTGGTGGAGAAGGGCTGGGCCCAGCCGAGCTCCAGCGACCAGTTGTTGTTGGCCAGCCAGCGCAGCAGCAACCCACCGGCCCCCACCGTGTCGCCGAAGGAGCGGCCGTTGAAGCTGGTGCGGATGCCGCCGGCGCCGATGAAGGGGACGAGTTGGAGGGCGCTGGTCTTGCCGTTCCAGAAGGTCCAGACCGCTTCGGTGCTGGCCAGCCAGCCACTGTCTCCGCTGACGAGCTGGCCGGGGAGCCCGCGCAGCCCCACATCGGAGCCGAGGGTGAACTGCATCGATGAAGTGAGCGGGGCGAAGGCCAGCTGGGCCGCGGTGCGCAGGTTGATCTGCCAACGGGGGGCCACGGTCCAGGAGCCGGAGAGGAAGCCACCGATGGCGGTGGCCCCACCGACGGCGATGCCGGCCTCCGCCAGTTCCTGGCGCTGGACCGCCGGGGTCGCCGCCGTGATGCCCTGCAGCAGGTAGGCACTGCCGTTCCAGCTGCTGTTGCCACCGGCGCCGCTGCCGTTGACGCCGAAGCGCAGGTAACCGCCGGCGGGGCTGCGGATACTTTCGGGCACGGCGGCCGGCAGGGCGGTGTCCTGTTCGTAGGTGTTGCTGCGGCTGTTGCTGTAGCCGGCGAAGAGGCTCCAGCGCTGGCTGAGGGATTCGCGGAACACCCATTCGAACTGGGCCAGGGCCTGGTACTGGCTGGTGGAGAACCCATCCACCGGCGCTGGCAGCTCCACCAGGTTGCGGCGGCTGAAGCCGAAACCACCGGTGAGGCTGAACGTGTCGCTGAAGGGGTAGGTGTAACTCACCGACGCGATGGCCGCGCCCAGCTCGGGGGTGTCGGTGGCATCGAGCTCGCCGTAGACCAGCAGGGTGTCCCCGCGCCGCAGCAGGCTGGGTTTCAATAACGTGGCCACGGAGCGAAATTCCCCGGAGCCGCTGGTGCCGTCATTGCGCAGCGCCAGATCCCCCTGCCACGGCTCCAGGCCCGGCTCGACGGCGACCCGGAACACCCCTTCGGAGGGATCACTGCCCAGCCGTGCCAGGGTGCCCCGAACGCTCTCGATGCCAGGCTGACGCTTGAGCAGCTGCAACTGCCGCTCCACCGTGGTCAGCCGCAGGATCCCGCCCCGCAGGGGGCGCAGCCGCCGTCGTGGGGTGGGCTCCGATGCCGTGGCGGTGAACCTCTCGGAAGCTGATTTCAGCTTGGCCGGCGGTTCTGATGATTTCCTTCACCGAAAAGAAGGACGCTGCGGGGCCGGCTGAGCCGACCCCAGCCGGCCAGGACCGGAAAACGGTGAATTCGTTCCTTGATCTCATTTTGATCAGCCGCCGGGGAGAACCCGTCGGCAAACGGGTCGAGCTCTCCAGGGAACGGTTCGGCGAGCAGCTCCGGGCGCTCTACCGGCAGCTGGCTCGACTCGAGAGCCTCCAGGTGGAGAATCCCAACTCCCCTTCCAGGCAGATCCACCAGGTCCTCATCGCCCAGTTGGCCCAGGAGTGGAAGGCCAAGGGCATCACCACACTGGTGATCGTCGCCGACCGGGGGCTGCAGGGTCTCCCCTTCGCAGCCCTGCATGACGGCAGCACCTACCTCGGCGATCGATTGGCCTGCTCCATCACCCCGTCCCTCAATCTCACCTCCTTCGCCCCTCCCCGTCAGGACCGGGGGCGGGTCCTGGCGTTAGGGGCTTCGGAGTTCGAGGGGCTCAGTCCGCTGCCCCTGGTGCCGGACGAACTGGCCGGCATTCCGGAAGGTGTCGGCGTGGACCGCCTCCTGAACCGGAGCTTCACGCCAGAGGCGCTGCTCCAACGGGCTGCTGACCGGAGCTACGAGCGTCTGCACGTGGCCACCCACGCAGACTTCATGCCCGGTGGTCCTTCCCAGGCCCGCATCTACACGGGAACGGGTGCCATCAGCCTTGCCGAGTTCACAGGCTTGCGGCAACAGCGCAGCGACAGTCCTCTGGAACTGTTTGCCCTGAGCGCCTGCCGTACGGCCCTGGGCGACAGCGACAGTGAGCTTGGCTTCGCTGGTCTGGCCCTGCAGGCGGGAGCGCGCAACGCGATCGGCACACTCTGGTACGTCGACGATGTCGCCACCTCGGCCTTCTTTGTTCAGCTTTATCGCTACCTCGATCGGGGGGTGCACAAAGCCGAGGCCCTCCAGGCCACACGCCAGGCCATGGTCACTGGCAAGGTGCGGCTTCAGGGCGATAAGGTCATCGGGTCCGATGGCGTTCCCCTCCTCACGGGACTGACACCGTCCCGGCAGCGACGTATCGCGTCAGGAATGACCCATCCCTATTTCTGGGCGGGGGTTCAGTTGATCGGCACGCCCTGGTGAGGCTTCACCCGAGGGGCTGCCATCGCGAAACCCCTGCATCATCTCCCAGGTCCACTTCTCTCCGGTCAACACAGTTCTTCATTCAGTGAGCGATTTTCCAGCGGTCTTCAACGTCTTTCTGATGCTGGCGATGGCCCATTTCGTTGGGGATTTCGGACTCCAGAGCGACCGCATGGCCAGGGAGAAATGCCCAGGCTGCGGTGTGACCCTCGGCTGGGGGTGGTGGATCACCTCCCATGCCGCCATCCATGGATTTCTGGTGGGGATGGTCACCCAATCACCCCTTTTGGGTGTGGCAGAATGGACGGCGCACATACTGATCGACGTGGGCAAATGCCGGCGGCTCTGGACACTGTCCTTCGATCAAGCACTTCACATCCTCGCCAAGCTCCTGTGGGCCTGGCTGGCGATTCGGCAGGCCTCCACTCCCCTCTGGTTCCAATGAAGAGAAAGGTTGCTGATGTACCGATGGCACTCCTGAACCGTTCCTCTTGGCTTGTCGCTGCCCTGCTGATCCTGGCTCCCCTGGCAGCCCTCGAGCCATCGGAAGCCCAGGCCCAGAGTGATCTGCGCAAGAGCTTCCCGGGACGCCGGGTCGGAGGAGGAACCCGGGGTGCATGCTCCAGTCGCCTCTTGGCCCATCTGGTGCCGGCCAGCAGCGTCTTCGCCCCCGGCAAGGACCGTTTCCTCGGCGTGCTCGAAGGCCCCAGCGCCTCCCCCAGCCCCCTGGAGATCACCTTCCGCCCGTTGAGTGGCCGTGGCACCGTGGAGGGATCGATGGCGTCCGGCCAGCGGCGGGTGCTGCCGGCCTCCGCTCCGGGCATCACCCTGCTGACCCTGCCCCCGGTGAAGGTGCCCACGATGTGGGAATCGAGCTATGTCTGCCCCGAGGCGGCGGCCCCACCCACCCCGGCCGATCCGCTCAACTTCGTGGCCGCCGATTCGCCGCCGGCCCTCAGCCTGCTGGTGGCCGAGGCCTCCAAGGAGGATGCGGCCGTGCAGGCCTCCCTCGCCAGGCTTCACCGGTCCTGCGGTTCCAGCGTCCCCCGGGAGGAGGTCGGAGCCGCCTTTGGCCTCTCCGATCTGATCACGGCCCAGTGGCCAGAGCGGATTCCGGTGCGCTGTCCCGCCTGAGGCCACCCCTCAGCTCCCAGATGCGCAGCGGTTCGGTGCGCCCCTTGATGGGCATTTCTCCCCAGTCGAGCCACTCCAGCGGCAGACCCTTGGGCAGCAGCTCCACCGTGCTGGAGGACACCAGCACCCGACAGAGATTGGTCTGACGCTCCTTTTCGAGGCTTTCCAGCCGGGAGGCGCAGTTCACGGCATCGCCGATCACGGCATATTCCAACCGCTCGCTGCTGCCCATCGATCCCGCCAGCACGGCCCCGGAATGGACGCCGACGCGCAGTCCCATGGCAGGCAGCCCCTCCTTCTCCAGCTCCTCATTGAGGCTGGCCACGGCCCGCTGAATGGCCAGGGCGGCATCGATGGCGGCCTTGGCGTCCGCCTGCTCACCGCTGCTCAGGGGGGCGCCGAAGACCGCCAGCAGCCCGTCGCCGGTGAACTTGTTGACCATGCCGCCCCGGCGCGTGATCGCCGGCACAAACAGAGCCATGCCCCGGTTCAGCCAGGCGAGCAGCTCGCCAGGGGTGAGGCGTTCCGACACGCTCGTAAACGAGCAGGTGTCTGACATCAGCACCGTGACCGGCAGCTGGCGCCCCTCGAAGCGACCGTCGCTGAGCAGCCCATCCCGCTGGTTCCAGAGCTGGCGGGCGACGGCCGGGGAGGTGGTCTGGCCGAGCAGCCGTTCGATCTGCTGGCGTTGCTTCTGGCTGGAGGCGCCCCGGCGCACCCAGGCCGCACCGGCCATGGCGATCAGCCCGGTGAGGGGCAGGCTCAACCCGACCCAGACGAAGTTGTAGAGCAGCAGCACGGCCCCTCCGACCATCAGGGCGGCCACCAGCAGCACCACGATCACGCTGCGGCGCAGCAGACGGAAGGCTTCCCCCAGCACGATCCCCAGCACCACCGCGAACACTTCGGCAACACGCTCCACCCAGCCCGGCAGCGTGCGCAGGCGCCGGGGGTCGCCGGCCACATAGCGGTCCATCAGGCCAGCCAGGCGATGGGCATGGATCTCGACACCGGGCACCAGCAGCTGCCTGGCCCCGAGGGCGGAGCGGGTCTGGGGCACGGGGAACAGATCCCGCAGGCTCGGAGCGGTGCTGCCGATCAGCACGATGTGGCCGCGGATCTGGTCTTTGGGGATCGGCCTGCGGCCGAGCACATCCTGGAGATTCCAGAGGTGAAAGCTGCCGACCTGGTGGAAGGACAGCATCTGCTGGAAGCCGGCGGCATCCAGATGGTCGTAGCCCCCGGAGGCCGGATCCAGCCAGGGGCCCGGCTCGCTTCCTTTCTCGAGCCGCTGCCGCAGGCTTCGCTGGCCCTTGCCAACCTCCAGCAGGCGCAGGGGCAGGGACACGGTGGCTTCGTCCTGGCCGGCCACATGCACCAGATCACGCCGAATCACCCCATCGGCATCCAGCACCAGGTCGTTGAAACCGCGCCGATCGGGCGGCGTGCCCGGCACCGGGCCGATGGCTTCGGCCACGTTGAAGATCGAAACGAGGCGAGGATGGGTTCGGAAGCGATCGCGCAGGCAGGCCTGGTCGGGGCCGACGCCCTGGTCGCGGTAGATGTCGAGGCCGATCGCCACCACCCCTTCGGCGAGGAGCCGGTCGATCGCTTCGCACAGCACCTTGTCGTCGATGGGGAAGCCGTAGGTGGCGAGGTCCGATTCGTCGATGCCGATGATCGTGATCGGCTTGTCGGTGCCGGGCGGGGCGGGGCGCAGGCTCGTGATCAGGTCGTAGAGCAGCAGGTTCAGGGTTTCGTTGATCGGGCTGCGCTGCAGTGCCAGCAGCAGCAGCCCTGCGGCCGCATAGGGGACGAGCGAGCGGAGAGCATCGCCCAGTTGGCCCATCCCCAGCTTCGCCAGCAGGGAGGGCAGCCGTGATCCGCGCGACGGTCTGCTGTCCATCAGACGCCCGTGAAGGCCAGGAAGAGCCGTTTCATGGTGTCCAGCAGCGTATGGGATTGTTCCGCGTGCTGTTCGCGATCGAGGCTTTTCAGCTCCGCCTGCCGCTCCTGCACCATGGCCGCGAAGCGCTCCAGCAGGTCCGGGTTCTCCTCCAGCAGGCCCTTGATGCTCTCCCGGTCCACCTTCAGCAGCAGGCACTCCTCTAAAGCCCGCACCGTGGCACTGCGCGGGGCGTCCAGGAAGAGGGTCATCTCGCCGAACACCTCGCCCGGCCCCAGCTGGCGCACGGTCACCGTGTGGCCGGGCTCCACCTCCTTGAGGATCTCCACGGTTCCCCGCAGCAGATGGAACATGGAGCGGCCCTCGGCCCCCTCCTGCACCACCGCCTCGCCGGGTCCGTAGGCCACCAGGTGGCTGCCTTCGACCAGTGTCTCCAGCTGATCGCCGCTCAGGTCGGCGAACACGCCAGCGTTGGCCAGGGCCTCGCAGCACAGCTCGGGGGAGGGGCGGGCCGGAAGCTGGGGCCGGTCCCTGGAGCGGCGTGGCTGCAGCTCCCGCACCGGGAAGGGGATGCTCTGGCCTGCGCGGGCCAGGGTATACCAGATCTGCTCCAGCAGATCGCTGCGCAGATCGCCGATGGCGGCATCGCCCAGCTCCTGCTGCCACACCTGCAGCTCGTAGGCGATGGAGCTGTCCTGGAATTCCTTGACCCGGATGCGGGGGAACGGTTCCCGCAGCACCTTCGGATGCTGCAGCACCACCTTCTCCAGCAGGGCCCTGGCCTGGGCGGGGGGGAGGTCGTAGTCGAGGCCGACGCTGAAGCGGTTGCTGACGGCGCCTGAGCGGCCCATGTTGCGCAGCACCCGCTCGGTCACCAGGCTGTTGGGCACCACCACCAGATGCCCGTCCATGTTGCGGAGCATGGTGTCCCGCCAGCTCACCTGCACCACCACCCCGCGCACCCCCTGATCCAGCTCCAGGAAATCGCCCTCGGTGAAGTCGTCGCCCAGTTGCAGCTCCAGCCCTGCGAACAGATCCTTGAGCGATTCCTGGGCCGCCAGGCCGATCACCGCGGTGAGCACGGCGGAGGTGGTCACCAGACCCACCAGGTCGAGCCGCGCCGACTGCCGCACCAGCACCACGGTGGCCAGGGCACCGCTGCCGAGGGTGAGCAGCTGCATCAGCAGCTGGGGAGGCTGGCGCCACAGCCCCAGGTGGGCGGGCAGCTGCAGGGTCACCCACAGGGCCATCAGAATGGCGGCATAGGTGAGCAGCAGGTCGTCGGTGAGGCCCACCCACACCCGATAGGCCGGAGGCAAACCCTGCAGCGGCAGGGAACTCAGCAGCGCCCAGGCGATGACGGCCAGCAGTGGCATCCGCAGCGGTAGGGCCGGCCATTGTCTGGTGCGGCAGAGGCGGGCCAGCACCAGCAACCCGGCCATGGCGGCCAGGGCGCCGATCCAGATCTGCAGCAGGGCCAAGGCGCTCGCTTCGATCGCCCCATCCTGACGCCGATTCTGGTGTTCGGCTGTGCTGGTGAGCAGGCTGGGAGGAGTTGTCCCCGAAGGCGATGCCCCCGCTGTCCCTGCGCCCCCTCGTTGTCCTGCTCGGCCTGGTGGCGATCGGCGCCTGGCCCCGTGCCGCCGTCGCCCAGGCCCAGGTGCAGCTGCGCTGTGACGCCACCCTGCTGGAGGCCAGGGGCAGCGCCGAACAGGAACGCCCCACCCGCCGGCTCTCGTTCTCCCTGGCCCTGGAGGCGGAGGCCGCCTCGGCCGATGGGGCCCTCCAGAGCCTGCAGCAGCGCCTGGCGGCGGTGCGGCAGGCCCTGCAACGGCAGCAGGTGGAGGCTCTGCGGGTCACCTCGCCGAGCACCTGGCAGCGCCCCGCCGATCGCCACCGGCCGGCGGCGGTGACGGCCACGCTGCAGGTCAGCGGCCGGCTGCAGCCCCAGCGGCTGCAGGCCCTGATCCGGGAGGTGGGCGCCCTGCCCGGGGTGCGGCTGGCGCCGGTGGGCACCGAAGCCGACCGCGGCCAGGACGCGGCGGTGCGGCGCCAGCTGCTGAGGGGGGCCTACCAGGATGCCCTCGACCAGGCCCGGGAAGTGGCCGCCGCGGTGGGCCTCAGCCAGCTCTCCCCCCTGGAGGTGCAGCTGGACGGCAACGACCTGCGGCCGATGCTGATGCGGACCGTCGCCGCCGATGCCGCACCGCCCTTCGATCCGGCCGAGCTGGCGCTGCCCAAGGACCGGTTGAGCCTGCTGGTGCGTTTCTGCGCGCGCTGAGCAGAATGGGCCATCCGGACCGGAGCCTTGAGCCCATGCGCCGCAGCAGCCTGCCGAGCCTCTCGTTGGTGCCGATCCTCGTGCTCCTGGTCGGTCCGGCCCTGCGCCCGCTGCCGGTGCAGGCCTCCGAGAGCGCGGTGGTGCAGGAGATCCTCGATGGCCATGAGCTCTTCATCGACGGCAGGACCGCCAAGGTGAAGCAGAAGGCCACCGCCCCCCAGAAGCTCAGCACCCAGAACAGCCGGGGCCAGATCCGTTTCGACACGGGCGCCGCCGGCCGCCTCAACCGTTTCTCCCAGCTCAAGCTGGGCCAGGGCTGCTTCCTGATCGAGCAGGGCCAGATCCTGGTCTCCGGCAAGCAGAGCGGCTGCACCCGCTCCGCCCGACTGAGCGTGCGGGGCACCAACTACCTGGTCGACGTCAACGAATCGGGGGAGGCGGAGATCTCCGTGCTGGAGGGGTCGGTGGAGGTGGAGCCGCTCGCCGATGGGGAGCCCACCGGTCAACCGGCCACCACGGTGGAGGCGGGGCAGAAGCTGCGGCTTTCGGCCAGGGGTGTGGTGATGGCGATCCTGGGGCTCACCACAGGCGACTACAACGACATCCTGGGCGGCCCCCTGTTCCAGGGGTTCCGGGTGCCGTTGCCGGCCTATGGCTCTCTGGAGAGCTACATCCGCTCCAGGGTCCCGGGCGTCAACCTGCCCGTGCCGATCAGCCCTCCGTCGCTGCCCTTCGGTCTGCCGCGCTTCTTCTGAGCCTGTGATACGCACGGACTTGCTCCTGCTGACGGCGTTGTGGTCGGCCGTGGCCTGGCCCGCCGCCAGCCCGGCCAGCCCGGGGAAGGCCGCCGTGGTGCAGGAGATCCTTGACGGCAACGAGCTGTTCATCGAACGGCGTCGGGCCCATCTGCAGGAGAAGGCGTTCGTGCCCGAGCTGGTCCGTACCCGGAACAGCCGGGGCCAGCTGGGCTTCGCCAACGGTGCTGCCGGCCGCCTCAACCGGTTCACCCAGCTGCGCCTGGGCAGCAGCTGCTTTCTGCTCAGCCAGGGGCAGATCCTGGTGTCCGGCCAGCAGAACGGCTGCACCCGCTCCTCGCGTCTGAGCACCCGGGGGACCAACTACCTCATCACCCTGCTCGACGACGGCGCGTCCGAGGTGGCGGTCCTGGAGGGTTCGCTCGATCTCCAGGGTCTCAGGGAGGGCGTACCGGTCGACGAGGAGCCGCTCTCCGTGGCTGGAGGGAACAGGGTGCGGCTGTCCAGTGAGGGGAGGGTGATCTGGCAACGACCTCTCACGGCGGCGGACTATGCCGCCATCCTCCAGGGACCGCTTTTCCAGGGGTTCACCGAGCCGCTGCCTGGCATGCCTGCGCTGGAGGCCTTCCTGAGGCGTCGCTTCCCCGGGGTGCTCCCCCCCACTCCCAGCGAAACGATCAGCAGCGATCCCCTGGTGGAGCGCATCAACCGGATCCGTCAGCAGAGCGGGCGCCCACCCATGCAACCCCTTCCGGCGGAGCTGGCGGCCCAGAACGCTACCTATCTGGCACCGGTGCTGGAGGGGCTGCTGACCAGCTCCGACTGCGACCACGACCGTTCCCGCTGGGAGACCTTCCAGAGCCGGATGGCCTCGACGGCGAACCTGATGCCCACCAGTGAGGTGATCGCCTGCCCGATGCCGGCTGGCTCCTGGAACCCTGATGTCATCGTTTCACGCTGGATGGGCTCGCCGCTGCACATCCAGATCCTCATCAACCGGCCCAGAGCCCGTTTCATCGACTGTGTAAAGCTGGTCCGGTCAGGGCGGGCCGTCGGCATCTGCACCCTCTGGAGTCCCGTTTCGGGACATGCTCCCTAGGACGAGATCGAAGGGACACTTTCCAGGACCCTGCCCATCTCCAGATATCCCTCTTGTTCGACCTTGTCGTGAGCGGCCCAGTCGAGAAGTCCCACCTCCGTGAGATTGGGCTTCAACATCAGATCGGCAAAGACCTCCTCGACGTCCGACTGGCTGCGCGCTGAGCAGAGCATCGACTGCATGATCGTTACCGTGATGGGTGGAAGCTCACGGAATGCCAGTCCGATGCGATCCAGTAGTTTCATGATCCAGGCGTTCATTTCTCCCGTGCGAACCAGCTGTCGCTGATGAATGCCGTGATCCAGGGATATGGCGATCACCTTGCCTGAAGTGTGTCTTCGTGCTTCGAAAATCGGGAGATTATTGAGAACGGCCCCATCCACGTAAAGCCCTCCATCCGGCATCGACACGGGTGGAGCCATGCCTGGTATCGACATGCTTGCAAGCACCGTGCTCATGAGGGATTGGTTGTGCCAGTAGGTCATCGTGTTGGTCGTGATGTTGACGGAGCCTGCGCGGAAGGGAATCCACGTATCGCCCACGTCGTGATGCTTCAATAGGGCTTCAATTCGACGCATTCCCTTGTTGTAGCGAAACAGGGAATGCACCGGCAGGGTGGGAGAATAGGGCGACTGATCGACGAAGATGGATAACAGTTCTCGGCGAACTTCTTCGACGGAGCGCTCGAGGGCGTAAAGGCTTCCGATCAAGGCTCCAATGCTGACCCCATAGATCATGTCGATGTCCAAGGCCTGCTTTTCCTCCAGGGCTTTAAGCGCCCCTACATGGGCAAACCCTTTGGCGCCGCCGCCACCAAGTACAAGAATATTGGCTTTGCCGAGAATGCAGCGGGCGACGCGAAGAAAGTCTGCGGAGCTCGCTAGTCGGGCATTGTAGAGAAAGCGTAAGCCCTTCAATTCGGTGCTATTCTCTAGTCTGTCTGGATGGATCTGGTCGTCAGGCCAGACTCTCAAGACGTCGATCATCATCTCTGGGCTGTCGACATCTTCTCGCCTGAGCTGGTTGCCATTGCAGATCAGAAGAAAGCAGCCCACGAGTGGGCGTACGGCGGAATGAATCCTGTCGATTCGATCAACCAGAAAGACCGTCGGACGATGGTCCTGAACTGCACTGATCATTGAGCTGGTCTGCTCCAGCTCAGGCCAGTCCTGATGGCGATGATCAACGACCTCGATGGCGCCCATGGCTGCGAAGGCCGCGATCAGCGCCGTGAAGCTGGGCTCGACGTCGTGGCTCAGTTCCGCTGATGGTGCCACCACCAACACCATCGGCTGAACGGCCAGATCTTCGTGCCGTCCATGGGAGGCGGCCATCGCGAGCTGGCGGATCAGGCGTCGCTGCAGGAAGGGGAAGGTGGTCAGCAGACGGTCCAGGGTCCGCTGGTCGATCACCACCAGCAGGCAATCGGTGATGGCTTCGGCCTTGGCCGATCTCGGTTCTCCGCAGAGCAGGGCGTACTCGCCGATCAGATTGCCACGACTGGCCTTACGGAAAAGCCGACGCTCCATGCCGAGATCGGTTCGATACAGCCCGAGGATGCCCTGGACGATCAGGTACGCATGGTCGCCGTCCTCGCCCTGCTCGAACAGGCAGTCGCCGGCCTGAAGGCTGCGACAGTGCAGGGCTTCGGCATCCAGTTGGGACGGGTCCAGGCCGGCCAGCAGGGGGGAGGCGGCGAACGCTTCGGCGATGACATCCCGGAGTGGGGCTGGGCAGCGGGTGGTTCCTTGATCGAGGTCGGCGGTATTCATGGCGGCTGGGCTGTCGTTCCCGAAGGCGTTCTGAGTCATGGTGCGGGCCGGTGCTGCGTGCCGGCGGACGGGAGCCATCGGTGGCGCGGTGAACCACCCCTCCCCCTTCTCCATGATCGGTTCAAGGTCACCGAGAGGTTCAGAGGCCAAGGCCTGCTTCACCGATGATGGCCTTCTGCATCGCGCTCTCGCCGGCGCACGGGAGGGTTCATCGAGATGGCGCGCACCCGAACCATCCACGTCCTCGTGGTGGCCCTGCTGGCCTGGGTGGGGATCAGCTCCGGCTGGCCGGGGCCCCGGATGAGGGTCTGGGAGCGGGGCGTGGAGCAGCAGTTGCTGCTGCTGCGAGGGGCGCGGCGACCTCCAGGGAATGTGGTGCTGGTCGCGGTCGATGACGCCACCCTGCAGCAGGGCGACTGGTTCGAGGAGGAGGGCCGGATCCCCGAATGGGCCAGGGGCGTCGGCAGCCTGCCCTGGCCCCGCGCCACCTACGGCATGGTGGCCGAGAAGCTGCTGCAGGCCGGTGCCAGCGCCGTGGCCGTCAACGTGGTCTTCGAGGGGCCCAGTGGCAAGGGCGCTGCCGATGACGATGCCCTGGAGCTGCGGTTGCGGCGCTACCCCGGCCGGGTCGCCCTGGCGGCCGAGATGCTCGAGTCCAACGACGCCCAGGGGGCCGGCTCGCTCACTTTCGTGCGGCCGGAGCGCTTCCTCTCCGCCATCGGCGGCACCGGCGCCCTCGGACTCACCAACATCCTCGCCGGCACCTCCAGCGAGGCCAGCCGCCATCCGGAGGCTTACGCCAGCGGCGTGCTCCCTGCCCGGGGCGCCGAAGGGCACAGCGCTCTCTCCTCCACCCTGCTGCGGCTGGGGGGGCAGCGGAGCCGTCAGGACGACCGCCTCAGTTCCCTCAACTTCTATGGGCCGGAGGGCAGCTTCCGGCGCCTGCCGGCCTGGGAGGTGCTCGACCCCGAGCGCTGGAAGAACCATCCCCTGCGCAGCAGCCTGGCGGGTTCGCTGGTGTTGCTCGGCCCCGTGGTCGCCCAGGGGGCCGATGGCTACCCCACCCCCTTCGGCAGCCTGTCGGGACTGGAGGTGCTGGCCACCGCCACGGCCAACACCCTCCAGGGGGACGGCCTGCAGCCCTGGCCCCGCAGCGCCCCGGCCCGGGCCCTGCTGGCCCTGGTGCCGATGCTGATCGTGCTGGCCGCGGCCCGGCGCCGCTCGAACCTGCGCGGGCGGCTGGTGCTGGTGGCCCTGATGCTGGTCCTCCAGGCCACTGTCGTCGCCGTGGCCCTGCAGCAGGCCAACCGCTGGCTGCCGCTGCTGGCGCCCTCCTCGGGCCTGGTCCTGCTGGGCCTGCTCTACGGGGGGGATGCCTACCTGCGGGAGGGGCAGGAGCGGCGACGCCTGCGCCGCACCTTCGAGCGCTATGTGGCCCCCGGCGTGGTGGCGGAGATTCTTTCCGATCCGGAATCGGCCCAGGGCATCCTGCGCGGCCGCCTGCTCGAGGTGACCGTGCTGATGACCGACATCAAGGGGTTCACCGTGCTCACCAAGCAGCGCAGCGGCGAGGGCCAGAGCGAGCTGCACGTGTGCCAGCTCAATGAATACCTTGCCGCCATGGTGGAGGTGGTCATGGACCATGGCGGCACCATCGACAAGTTCATCGGCGACGCGGTGATGGCCGTCTTTGGATCGCCGGTGAGCCGGGGGGTGGCCGAGGAAGCCAGCCAGGGGGTGCGCTGCGCCCTGGCGATGCGGGCGGCCCTCGCTGGCCTCAACGAGGACTGGGCCCGGCGGGGCATCGCCACCCTCGACAACGGTGTCGGCCTGGCCAGTGGTCAGGTGATGGTGGGCCAGATCGGCAGTCCCAAGCGGATGGAATTCACCGTGATCGGCGACACGGTGAACCTGGCCGCCCGGCTGGAATCGGTGACCCGTCAGGTGGATGCCTCGGTGCTCTTCGATGCCGCCACCGCCGATCTGCTGGCGAAGGACCCGGCTCTGGCGGTGGTGTCGATGGGCTGCCAGCCCGTCAAGAGCCTGGGCGAGGTGGAGGTGTTCACGGCCACGGCGGGTCAGGCTTCGAGGTAAGTCGTCTGCTCCAGGCTGGCCCGCAGGTGGGCCATCAGACGACGGGCATCGCTGATGGCCAGGTCGCCCCGCCCGATCGCCTGCTCGCTGGCCAGGCGCAGGCGCTCCAGCAGCAGGTCGGGATCGTGCTCCATCGCCTCGAGCACCTCGGCGTTGGTGTTGCCCCGCACCACGTGGTCGACCCGGTAGCCACCGCCGGCCGCCAGGCGGATGTGCACCGCGTTGGTGCTGCCGAACAGGTTGTGCAGGTTGCCCATCACCTCCTGGTAGGCGCCGCCCAGGAACAGCCCGATCCAGTAGGGCTCGCCGGGCCGCAGGCCGTGGAGCTCCAGCAGGGGCTTGACCTGGCCACGATCGATGAAGCGGGCGATCTTGCCGTCGGAATCGCAGGTGAGGTCGGCGAAGCTGCCCAGCCGGGTGGGGCGTTCATCGAGTCGGTGGATCGGCAGCACCGGAAAGAGCTGGTCGATCGCCCAGGTGTCCGGCGCCGAGCGGAACACCGAGAGGTTGGCGTAGTAGGTGCCGGCCAGCGCCGCCGGCAGGGCCTGCAGCTCCTGGGGGATCACGGTGCCTGTGGGCAGACCCTCCAGCTGGCGGGCGATGGCCAGGCAGCTCGCCCAGGTGAGCCGCTCGGCGGTGGCGCGCTCCGGCAGGCTCAGGTAGCCGAGCCGGAAGGCATTGAGGGCGTCCTCCTTGAACTTGAGGGCATCGTTCCAGGCCTCCTGCAGCCGCTCCACCACCGGCCGCTCGCCGCTGTCGTCCGCCTCGACGCCCCCCTCCACGCCCCCCGCCGCGGCGATGGCGGCGATCACCCCGTGGGTGTCACGCAGGTTGCGCAGGATCAGGGCCTCGCCTTCGGCGGGCGGGGGCACCGCCTCGCTGTGGCCGCCGGCCCCGAGCACATCGAAGACGAGCACGCTGAAGTGGCTGGCGATCGCCCGGCCGCTCTCGCTCACCAGCGTCGGGGGGCGGACGCCGTGGGGCTCGCAGCACTCCCGGATCGTGGCGACGACGTCGTTGGCGTAGTTCTGCAGCGAGTAGTTGGTGGAGGCGGCGGTGGCGGTGCGGCTGCCGTCGTAGTCGATGCCCAGTCCCCCGCCCACGTCGAGGAAGCCCATCGGGGCCCCCAGGCGGGTGAGCTCGGTGTAGATCTGGCCGGCCTCCTGCAGGGCGTCCTTGAGGACGGCGATGTCGTTGATCTGGCTGCCGATGTGGAAGTGCAGCAGGCGCAGGTCGTCGAGCAGGCCCGCCTCCCGCAGGCGCTCCACCGTGGTGAGCACATCGGGGATCGAGAGGCCGAACTTGGCCCGCTCGCCCACCGAGCTGCCCCAGCGTCCCGTGCTGCGGGCCGAGAGCTTGGCCCGGATGCCGATGAACGGGGCCCCGCCCAGGGCGCTGCTGGCGGCGATGATCCGCTCCACCTCGTCGGGCTGCTCGATCACCACCACCGGCTGGCGCCCGAGGCGCCGGGCCAGGATCGCCGTCTCGATGTAGCGGCGGTCCTTGTAGCCGTTGCAGATCAGCAGGGCGTCAGGGTCGTCGAGCAGGGACAGGGCAATCAGCAGCTCGGCCTTGCTGCCCGCCTCCAGGCCGAAGTGCCAGCGGCGGCCGCTTTCCACCAGCTGCTCCACCACGTGGCGCTGCTGGTTGCACTTCACCGGGAACACGCCCTGGTAGCGGCCGTCGTAGCCGTACTGGGCGATGGCCCGCTCGAAGGCGCCGTGGAGGCGTTCGAGCCGGTCCTCGAGGATGTCGTCGAAGCGGATCAGCAGCGGCAGGGTCAGGTCGCGCCCCTGCAGCTCCCGCACCAGCTCCACCAGATCGAGGGCGCCGCCGCGGTCGCCGCGGGGCTGCACCATCACGTGGCCGCGGGCGCCCACGCCGAAGTAGGGGTCGCCCCAGCGGTCGAGTCCGTAGAGGGCGGCCCCGTCGGCGGCGCTCCAGGCGTCGGCCCGCTTGGAGGGGTCGGCCGCCGGAAGGCCGCTGGGGGGATCGGCGAGCACCATGGGTCCCTGGGGTGGCTCTGCACTGCCGCTGGAATCTAGTCAGCCTGCTTGGGCGCTCCGGGGTGGCGTGGTCGCTTGCCAAGGGGGAGGGCCGGCGCAGACGATGGCCCCATCCCCTGAACCATTTCCATGGCCACCGAACGCACCTTCCTCGCCATCAAGCCCGACGGGGTGCAGCGGGGCCTGGTGGGCGAGATCCTCGGCCGCTTCGAAGCCAAGGGCTTCAAGCTGGTGGGCCTGAAGCAGCTGGTGCCCAGCCGGGAACTGGCCGAAAGCCATTACGGCGTGCACCGGGAGCGTCCCTTCTTCGCCGGTCTGGTGGACTTCATCACCAGCGGCCCGGTGGTGGCCATGGTTTGGGAAGGGGACGGCGTGATCGCCTCCGCCCGCACATTGATAGGCGCCACCAAGCCCCTGGAGGCCGAGCCCGGCACCATCCGTGGCGATCTGGCGGTGAACATCGGCCGCAATGTCATCCACGGCTCCGATGCGCCGGAAACGGCTGTGTTCGAGATCGGCCTCTGGTTCCAGCCCTCCGAGCTCTGCGAGTGGACGCCGGCCGACCAGGTGTGGCGGGTCGAAGGTTGAGCGCGGGCTGGGCTGAAGCCCAGCCGATTCTTTCCAGACTGGGCCCAGTTTTCCGACCCTTCGAGTGGTTCGCCACCAGCCACCACCGCAAGGGGGTGCCGCTGGCGGCCATCGCCGCCGGGGTGCTGGCAGGAATGCTCCTGGGCCTGGAATGTAAACCCCGAGCTGATCGAATTTTCCGTGGGGGCGCTTTAGTGCAGTGGGGAAGACACGGCCCTTCGTTGAAGGAAAGTGTTTCAGCTGAAAACGAGGCCAAGGAAAGCGAGGCCAAGATGTAATCACACAGCTCAAGGTTGAGTGTGCCACGCACTCATGCCTGGCAATGCAACGCCAGGGCTGTACGGATCGCTGCTGCAATGGCCCCCTCGATCCAGCGGCGGAGATAGAGGTCGCAAGCGTCATTGGCGAAATAAATACGCCCCATTGGGCGGATCAAGTCGTTGAACATCGGACCGCTCATCTCCAAAGGGCGGAATAGGGGGCCGATGCCGCCCGACCAGGGATCCTGGGACCAGTCGTGGCTCATCCCCCACTCATAGCTTTCGGCAGCGGCCGGATGGATTTTGCAGAGATCCTCGAGCGCCTGGGCCAGCCTCTGCTCCTCGGTGAGAGGAGAGAAGGCGGCGCTGTCGTTCTCCCAGGCGTAGGACACCAGTAGCATTCCGCGACCTCCCTGAAGATCCTGCCCGGCGGGTGTATAGACGATGCTTCGAATGCCGAGGTCGGTCAGGGTTGAGCCATGGCTGATGCCATCCAGCGTTTCCCACCAGCGCCAGCGGAACTGCATAAAAATCTTGTGAGCCCGACCGTAATAGCAATTTCGGATTGCATAACTCTTGGCAGGGTCAATACCACCAATTTCCATGGTTCGCATCAGACAGAATGGCAGGGTCATAATGCAGGCATCGGCCTCCAGTAACTGGCGGTTGAAGGCAGCGCGATAGTGCACCACCACATCGCCAGCACCCTGCTCCACCCGCTCCACGGCACACCCGAGTCGAACCACATCACCCAACAATGGCTCAAACGAGCTGATCAGGCGATCGGCTCCAGCTACAATGTATTCAAGATCATCAAAAAGATCAGCCCGATAATGCAGATACCATTCAACCAGTGAAAAGTGATAACGGCCTTCAAGTCCCAGAAGAGGGCCCATCAGGGCCAGCTGTTTGGTGTTAAAGCCGGCATGCTTGAGGTATTGGATCAGCGACAAATTGTCGTAGTGCTCAACCAGCAGGGACCTTGCGGTGTCTTCGTCATGATTGTGAAACAGGCGATGCAGGGGGGCCAGGGTCTGGTCCAAAAGCTGTAGTGGCGTGGTCTGTAGGAAAAGCTGCTGAGCCAGTTCGGAGTCGGCGAAATCAGCGTTGCGAATCGTCTGGCCATGTAGATGCAAAAAGCTGGCGACGTTGTGGGTAGGAAACGGCGCCGTCTGGAGACCAAAAAGATCATGGATCAGGTACTGTCCCAGCCGGTGCTGACGCGGAAAACGCATCGCGCCATATTCGGCGAAGAGCGCACCGGTCTGCATCCGATGGGTGTAGATGCGGCCGCCCATCCTGGGCCGCGCCTCCAGGATGGTGACCCGGTGGCCGGCACGGCGCAGCAGCCAAGCTGCCACGAGACCGGCGATACCAGCGCCGACGATCACAATGTGGAGACTGGATCTCTCCACTCGGGGAAGGCCTTCTTTCAGCAGGCCAAGCAGCTGCTCCGTAGAAAGCTCTCGAGCGGGCAGAGGGAAGGGGGCCATCCTGGCGGTCGAAGGATCTGGACAGGTCGAAGGCTCTGGACAGAGTTAGGGAAGCTCTGGTCCACAAGGTTGTAACCGATACCTGGGGTTTCGCAATGTTTGCAGGTGACATTCTTGGCTCACATCCAGTGAGGATCGGCCTGATTCCAGCTCTTTCGGACCATTCCCCCTGCCATTTGGGCTCCATTCTGGCTCCGTTGGGCACACCGCTGGTCCGATCATGTCCTGCATGGCAACGGATGACGCACAAGGAACAGATGGGTCAATGCGGCCAGCACGTTGACCTTGCAGCGGTTCTTGATCATGCCCAGCAGGCGAGTCTTCTGAAATCCAAACTGCTACTTGATGGCGCGGATCGGGTGCTCACCCTTTGCAAGGGCATGAGCCTTGGCTGTTCCGATCAGATCATCCAATCGCCCATCCGCTGTATTGGGCAGGGCTGGCCGCGGGCCTGGTCGCATGGCAATAGGAAAGGTGGTGGACTTGCCCTCAATTTCAGGGCGCTTCTCAATGCCTTGATAGCCGGCAACTGCTTCGCAGAAGCCTGCGGCTACGGCGTTAACCACCTCTTCCTCACCATGGAGCAGCTCAGCTGCTGGGGTGAAGTCATGCACGTTGGCTGCCGTGGTCTCCACTGAGTGAATATGGCCTGAGTCTTTGTCGGCGCCGATGTTGATCTTCATCCCGGTTGCGAAGCCTTTGGCGTCGTGGTGGTAGCGCTGGCTGCCTTTCTTTGTCTGGTGCACCTCAAGATGTCGTCCCCCAGCCTTGTTTTTGCTGGAGCTGGGAGCCGCGATCAAGGTGGCATCGATGATCGTTGCCTGCTTCATAGCTATACCGTTAAAATTGAGCTCGGCGTTCACCGGCTTGAAAATCTGCTCGCCCAGCTTCTGCTTTTCCAGCCAGTGCCGAAACGCGAGGATCGTGGTCTCCTTCGGGATGTGTTCGCTGACGAGGTCGCTGCCGGCAAAGCGCCTATTGGTGGGCACTTCGATCAGGGCATCCTCCATCGCTGGATTGCTGAGTGAGTACCACGAATGCATCAGCTAGATCTGCAGTATGGAGGCCAGCGGATAGGCCGGGCGACCACCTTTGGAGCTGGTTTTGGGATAGTGAGGTTTGATCAGATCGATGAGAGTCTTCCAGGGCACAACCGCCTCCATTTCATCCAGAAAACGCTCATGCTTGGTGCTCTTTTTGGCCGTGGATTGCTCGTCATCACCGAACCCGAGCGGCTTGCCGCCCATGAACCCAGCCCTTACCTGCGATCACAGGGCCATTGCCCCATGATTGTGCTGGCTTTTCCAGAGTCTCTTGTTATAGGCCAGCTTGGCGAAATCAATACACGACCAGCAAGTGATCCCCATCCATCCGGTCGGTTGGCCGCGCTGGAGTCCAATCGGCTGGCGATGAACGCCTCCTGCCGCTTCAGCCTGGCGCCCAAGCGGCCGACCTCATTGGCCACTGACGAACCTGCTGAGACAAAACAGCTAGTTGCCCCCGTCGTCTGATCGGACTCTCCCCAGGAGGGGGGCTTGACCCGGTCTGCAGGGGCGGTAGCCCCACCAGCGCTCCATCGGCCGCCAGCAGGCGACTTCCGGCAGCAGGGCGCTGAAGCCCTACTACTGCAACCGGCGTTGGGCCGCGGGGGGAGCCCGACGCCGAAGGCCGCCTTGGGGTAGAAATCCAGCTAGCTGATCGGTGCCACCAAGCCCCTGGAGGCCGAGCCCGGCACCATCCGTGGCGATCTGGCGGTGAACATCGGCCGCAATGTCATCCACGGCTCCGATGCGCCGGAAACGGCTGTGTTCGAGATCGGCCTCTGGTTCCAGCCCTCCGAGCTCTGCGAGTGGACGCCGGCCGACCAGGTGTGGCGGGTCGAGCCCTGAGCGGCCATCCTGGGGACCTTCGGGTCCCCTTCGCATGGCGCAGCGCAGGAGCCTCCGGCATCCCAGGACGCTGACCCTGGTGGCGATCGCCCTGCTGGCGGCCCTTCTGGCTCTGGTTCTGCCCGGAGCCGGTGTCGTGTCCGGCGCCTCGGCGGCTCCCCGGGTGCCCCGGGTGGTGGAGGTGCCGTCCCGGCCGGCGTTCGTGATGCCGCCGGCGGCGCCGGAGCGGCCCGCCAGCGTCGGCCAGGTGCTGCGACCCTCCACCGTGCTGCGTACCGAAAACCCTGGCCGGGTGCAGGTTCTGCTGGCGGATGGCCGCAGCTTCCGTCTGGGGGGCAACGCGCTGCTGCGGATCGAGCCGAGCCTTGTCGACCTGATCCGCGGCCGGATCATCGCCTGGATTGATCCAGGATCGAAGGGCAGCACACCGCTACGGGTCCGCACCCGGGTGGGCTCCGCCTCGATCCAGGGCACCACGGTCTTCATCGAGGACACCCCCGAAAAGGTTCTCTTCCTGAGCTGGGAGGGGGATGTGGAGGTGCGCGCCGATGACGGCACCGTTCATCGCCTGACCAGTGGCCAGTGCATGGAGGCCACGCCCGAGGGCTGGAAGGGGCCTCGCCGGATGACCGAAGCGGAGGTCCGACGGCGGCGGATGGACAGCGACCTGCTGAATGGCTTCGACGCCCCGATGCAGACCCTGCCGGTGATCGAGCGCGAACTCGGGCTGACCCCCTGATGCTCCCCTGGCCAGGTCTGCGTCGCTGGATCTGGTGGCTGGCCCTGGCCGCCCCCCTGCTGGCGGGCCTCGACAGGCCGCCCATCACCCCCCTGGGCCAGGGGCCACGGCTGCTCGATGACCAGCTTCTGCAGGCCTTCTTCCTGCTGCGGGGTCCCCGTCCCGCCCCCGCTGATCCGGTGATCCTGGCCATCGATGCCGACTCCCTGGAACTGGGGGAGCTGCTGGCCCCTGGCGAACGCGAGGCGTCGCCGCTCTGGCGGGAGATGGGGCCGTGGCCCTGGCCGCGGGCCCTGCAGGCCCGGCTCGCGGCCCATGTGTTGGAGCGGGGCGCCACCAGGGTCCTGTTCAACATCGAATACAGCCAGCCCAGCCGCTACGGCCCCGCCGATGACCGGGCCTTCGCCGCGACCCTCGCCCCCTGGCGTCAGCGGGTGCACCTGGCCGCTCACTACGGCCTGCGGGTGGAGGGGGGGCTGGAGCAGAGCCGGCTGCGGTGGCCCATCCACCGGCTGGGCGCCCCAGGCCTCACCACCCTGCTCCAGTCCCCCCGGGGGGTGGTGGAGGCGGTGCCGGGCCAGGCCTGGATCCAGGCCCGCCTGGGCGATTTCCCGCCCCCCCTGCCCCGACCGATGGCCTTCCTGGTGCGCCCGGGGCCGCCGCCACAGGCACCGATGGGGCTCAATTTCCCCGGCCCCGCCGGCAGCATGCCCCAGGTGCCGGCCTGGAAGCTGCTCTCGGTGCCGGCCTCCACCTGGCGCGGGCGCAGCGTGCTGATCGGCGTCACGGCCCCGGGGCTGGGGGACCTGCAGGAGACGCCCGTCGGTCCGATGGCCGGCACGGAAATCCAGGCGGTGGCCCTCGCCAACGTGCTGCAGAACCGGGGCCTGATCCGGCTGCCCCTGGCGGGGGACGGCCTGCTGCTGCTGGCCTGGGGAGGGCTGGCGGGGTGGCTGCTGCGGCGTCCCGCCAGTGCCGGCGGGACGCTGCAGCTGGTGCTGGCCCTGGCGGGCACCGTTCTGATCGCCGGCTGGGCCCTGTGGGCCCTGGCATGGATGCGCCTGCCCCTGGCCGCCCTGCTGCTGGCCCCCGCCTGCGGCGGCGGGGTACGGGCCGTGGGCCAGGGGCTGGCGGAGAGCCGGGAGCGGGCCTATCTGCACCAGGTGCTGAGCCGGCGCGTCTCCCCCACCTTGCTGCGCGACATCCTGCGCAGCCCGGGGCCGGTGTGGAACCAGGCGGTGGGCAGCCGGGCCCGCTGCGCCGTGCTGTTCAGCGACCTGGTGGCGTTCACGCCCCTGAGTGCCGTGCTGGAGCCGGCCGACCTGTTCACCCTGCTGAACCGCTATTTCGAAGCCATGGCCGCGGCGGTGCTGGAGCAGGAGGGCCTGCTCGACAAGTTCATCGGCGACGCGGTGATGGCGGAGTTCGGGGTGCCCCGCAGCCGCGGCGATCGCCAGGAGGCCCGCTCAGCAGTGCGGGCCGCCCTGGCGATGCAGGAGCGCCTGGAGGCCCTGAACGCCGAGCTGGCCGCGGCGGGCAGGCCGCCGTTGCAGCACGGGATCGGCTTGCACTTCGGCGAGGTGATCGCCGGCAACCTGGGCTCCTCCCAACGCCTGGAGTTCACCGTGGTGGGAGCCAGCGTCAACGTGACCAGCCGGCTGGCCGGGCTGACGCGCCGCTTCCCGCAGCACCCGATCCTGATCAGTGGCGATCTGCTGGCGCTGCTGCCGGGGGAGCTCGACGTGGTGCCGCTGGGGAGCCATGGACTCAAGGGCTGGCCCGTGCCCCTGGAGGTCTATGCCCTGCAGGGGCTGCAGGCTGCGGCCGGTCCCAGTGAAACGGCGCCAGCAGCGCCGCGTTCGCCTCGGAGCCATGGCCTGTCGCGGTGATCGCTTCAGCGATCAGCTCGCCCGTGATGGCCGCCAGCAGCACGCCGTTGCGGTGGTGGCCCGTGGCCAGCCAGACCCCCGCGATCGGGCCCGGGCCCAGCAGCGGTGCCCCGTCGGGGGTGCCGGGCCGGAAGCCCCACCAGCGCTCCATCGGCGGCCACAAGGCCGCCTCCGGCAGCAGCTCGGCGATGCCCCGCTGCAGTTGCTTCTGGCCCTCCGGTGTGAGGCCGGGATCGAAGCCGGCCTCCGGTTCGCTGGTGGCGCCCACCACCAGCAGGCCGTCCTCCCGTGGCACCAGGTAGATCCCCGGGCCGAACAGCACCCGCTCCAGGCTGGCCCTCGGTCCCTGCAGCGACAGCATCTGCCCCTTCACCGGGTGCACCGGCAGCGACGGCAGCAGCCGGGCACTCCAGGCGCCGCAGGCGAGCACCGCCGTGCTGGCGACGAGCGTGTGTTCGCCTCCCTCGGCCCGACGCACCCGCACCCCCCGCAGGCGCTCCCCGTCCTCGGTGAGCAGCTCCAGCACCTCGCTGCCTTCCTCGAAGCGCACCCCCAGCGCGACGCAGGCCCGCTCCAGGGCGCGCATCAGGCGGCGGCGGTTGTCGATCTGGCCGTCCTGGGCAAACAGCAGGCCGTGCCGCCAGCGCGGGCCGAGGCCCGGCAGCTCCCGCTCCAGAGCGGCCCGGTCGAGGGCGAGGCCCCAGGCGGCGGTGGGGTAGGCGTCCCGCTCGGCGGCTGAGGTGAAGGGGACGACGATGCCGCAGGGGCGCAGGCCGCAGGGGAGGCCGCTGTCGGCCTCGATGCGGGCCACCCAGGCCGGGACCCGCTCCAGGCTGGCCTGGCCCAGGGCCAGCAGCGGGCCCTGGAGCCCTTCGGCATGGGGGGCCAGCATGCCGGCGGCCACGAAGCCCGCCGCTTCGCTGCGGCGGCGGCTGAGCACGGTGACGGCCCGGCCGCGGCGGGCCAGCTGGTGGGCGATGGCGAGACCCATCAGGCCACCTCCAAGGACCGTGATCGAGTTCATGGCAGCCATGGGGACGCAGGGCGCCCGACGGATTCCGGCGCTTCGGGCCGTGGTGTGGATCTGGCGCTGAACGCGTTCATGGTCGGTGGCGTCATCGACAGAGAGGCCATGGTCGCGGACCAGCGAGAGGAGGCGCGGATGTCGTTCATTGGCGGATGGATCCGTCTGGAACGGCAGGACTGCCAGGCGGTCGAGGTCGTCGTCGCCGCGGTCGACGGAGGACCATGCCTTCCCCAACCTCATTCACGTGTGCTGACCCTCCTTTCCGTGGAGGAGCCCTCCCCATGGGGCTTTCCCCCCGCTGTCCAGGCGGCTGATGCGCCGCGACCCCCGTTGGATTCCAGCAACCGGACTCAGCTGCCCAACCGAGCTGGAGAACCCATGGGCTGTGCTGGACCCTCCTGTTGGTGGGTGCGATAGATGGATTGAATCCAGGGATCTGGCTCCTTCTCAAGGTCAGGATCCCTGGAATCCTTTGCACTGCCCAGCAATCCACGCTTTCGCAGGGCCGGAACCACCAGGGAGGGATACCTTTGGCCCAGAGATTCGGCGAGGTCAACCTCCGTGCCGGGCTCACTGCGGTAGCCAATCACATCATCCAGGATCCTGATCATCTCGGATCCGCAATTGTGATCTCGGGTGTGATAGGGCTTGAAGTGCCCCCATTTCTGGCTTAGCTCAAGGTAGCGCCTTACGTAGGCTCTTTTTTGTTGCGGAGACAGATTCAGTTTCCATTGCTCAACGCTGAATCCACGCCGGGCATTTTCAATGATCTTCGTCTCGGTGGTGAACACTCCGAGTACCAGCGCGTAGGAACCGTCAGTTCCTTTGATGATCGGGTCATACGCATGGTCGGCGCCTGTCGCATGGATGGAGAAAACCAGATCGTTTGTTTCTATCGTGGGTTCCTCTTTGTTTCTCTGGGAGCGGAGAATGACAGGCTCTTTAAACTTCAGCCTGACCTGACCATGGGCCAGAATCGGGACTGGTTTATAGAATTTCTGGATCTGGTAAATGGCCTGACTGATGGCATCCAGCGGAATGCCAGCAACGTAAAACTGGTTCCTGTGGTTCAAGTTGGCAATGAAGATCTCGCCAGGTCGAGGTTGCAGTCCATAGTTTCTTGCGATTGACGGTGAGAGGATCTGGATGGGCCGAAACAGATCGGTTTTGATCGGCCTGCCCTGGTCTACGCCGCCTTTCACTTTGGCAAAGGGTTGGAAGGGGTCGGAGCCTTCTTCCCTCGCCATCGATGCTCCCTGGCTGATAACGAAAGGTGCACCAAGGGTGCCAGAAGCTGGCTCCAGCCAACAGGGGTGGAGCTCTGGCGGAGCGCTGGTTGCCGCCGGGGACGCAGGAGGAAGTGGAAGCAAGGATTCGGCCGCAGCTCCATGAATGGGCAGCGAAAGCAGGATGCTGACCAGGTAACGCGGATATCGCCAAGGGTTGTCCATGTTTGGTCCTGGAAGTACCACTCAGGCCAATTCAAGCATTGCATCACCCAGCCGAGAAAGGCATGGCCATACGAATGAAGATCGCCTTGGAGATCTCCCGGGGGCCTTCCTGGGGAGGTCGTTCATCCAGGCCTTTCATCCAGGCCTTTCATCCACCCAGGGAGACACTGGCTTCACCACGCTTGGGTGTGCTTTCTCCTCCGGTCACTCTGGACGTGGCGGCCGCCGGAGCGGATCGTCCTGGGTTCAGGCCACCCCTGCGACGGGGCGTCCGCGGCCATTCAGGCGACCGCGACAGCTTCCGGTCCCGTTCTTCCGAGGTCTTTACGTCCTGGGGCGGAAGGTCTGGAGATCCAAGCCACTGGAGGCTTGGCGCCCATCGCCTGGGCGATACGGCCAGAGCCTCCCCACAGGATGGGGTCCCCAGGTTGGTCCGTCCTGCCACCCCTCCCTAGGATCGTCTCCACCCCAGTGGCCGCTGTGCCGCCCCCCTTGCCCATGGCCAGCGCCAGCACCGCATCCCCCGTCTCCGCTGCCCGTGAGGTCTCGCCAGGCACGGCGCCCGCCCCCGTGGCTGGAATCCAGGCTCCCTGGGAGGCTGTGATCGGCCTGGAGACCCATGTGCAGCTGGGCACCGCCAGCAAGATCTTCACCACCGCCTCCACCAGCTTCGGCGACGATCCCAACACCCACATCGACCCGGTGGTGTGCGGCCTGCCGGGCACCCTGCCGGTGCTCAACCAGAAGGTGCTCGAGTACGCGGTGAAGGCGGCCCTGGCACTCAACCTGCACATCGCTGAGCACAGCAAGTTCGACCGCAAGCAGTACTTCTATCCGGACCTCCCCAAGAACTACCAGATCTCCCAGTACGACCAGCCGATCGCCGAGGACGGCTGGATCGAGGTGGAGGTGGCCGAAAAGGGCAAGGACACCTACCTCAAGAAGGTGGGCATCGAACGCCTGCACATGGAGGAGGACGCCGGCAAGCTCGTCCACGCCGGCAGCGATCGCCTGGCCGGCTCCACCCATTCGCTCGTGGACTACAACCGCGCCGGGGTGGCGCTGGCGGAGATCGTCTCCAAGCCGGATCTGCGCACCGGCCGGGAGGCGGCCGAGTACGCCTCGGAGATCCGCCGCATCATGCGCTACCTGGGCGTCTCCGACGGCAACATGCAGGAGGGTTCCCTGCGCTGCGACGTCAACATCTCGGTGCGCCGCGGGCCTGATGCCCCCTTCGGCGTGAAGGTGGAGATCAAGAACATGAACTCCTTCTCGGCCATCCAGAAGGCGATTGATTTCGAGATTGCCCGCCAGATCAAGGCCTACGAAGCAGGCGAGCCGGTGGTGCAGGAAACGCGCCTCTGGGATGAGGGCAAGCAGCTCACCAGGAGCATGCGCAGCAAGGAAGGTGCCAGCGATTACCGCTACTTCCCCGATCCCGACCTGGGTCCGATCGAGGTGAGTGTGGAGCGGCGCGAGGCCTGGCGGGCCGAGCTGCCCGAGCTGCCGGCGGCCAAACGTCACCGCTACGCGGAGTCCCTCGGCCTCTCCATCTACGACGCCCGCGTGCTCACCGATGAGCGCCCGATGGCGGAGTACTTCGAGGCGGCGGTGGCGGCCGGTGGTGATCCCAAGGCCGTGGCCAACTGGGTCACCGGCGACATCGCCGCCCATGTCAACGCCAACCGATTGGCGATCACGGAGCTGCCCCTGCGGCCGGAGCAACTGGCCGAGATGGTGCAGCTGATCGAGGCCGGCACCATCAGCGGCAAGATCGCCAAGGACCTGCTGCCCGAACTGCTTGAGAAGGGTGGTTCGGTGGCTGCGATCGTCGAGTCCCGTGGGCTGGGCATGATCAGTGACCCGGCGGCGATCAGCGCCATCGTGGCGGAACTGCTGGCGGCCCACCCGGAGGAGGTGGAGGCGTTCCGCGGCGGCAAGAACAAGCTGCAGGGCTTCTTCGTGGGGCAGCTGATGAAGCGCACCGGCGGCCGCGCCGATCCCAAGCTGGCCAACCGGATCCTCAGCGAACAGCTGAAGGGCTGAAGCCCGTGGGATGGGTCCTGCCGGAAGGAACATCCAGAGTTGAGATGGCGATCGCTCTTCCAAGGTTTGGGGCCCAGCCTTTCCATCCGATGGAGACACCAGCTTCTCTGCAGGCTGCGATCGATGCTGAGTACGGTCGCATGACCTTCAGGCCCGTGACGGAGGCGGCGAATCCGGATGCTGACTATGGCGCCGCGGTGGTGCACGGAATCTCCTCAGTGGATGAACCTGCTCCCCGTATCGGCTGTGCCCCCATCAGTGATGAATTGATGGATCTTGCTTTCGCTCAGCTCACGCCGCTGATCGAAGCATGGGCTGGTTGTCGACTGGAGCGCAGTTGGGGCTATGGCATTCGTAGTTATGGACCGGGTTCGGTCCTGCATGTCCATCGCGATCGGGTCGATACCCATGTGGTCAGTTGTATTTTGCATGTAGCGGATCGATCGTTTCAGCCATGGCCGCTTGATTTCATCACCCACGAAGGGGATCGCCATGCTTTTTTCTTTGAGGTGGGCAGCCTGTTGTTCTACGAGAGTCTCTGCCCCCATGGGCGCACGCAACCCTTCAGGGGTGACTATTACCGCAACATGTATCTGCACTGGCGTCCCCGCGATTGGAACCCTGCGCCATACAAGAACATGCGTTGTAAGTATGCCAGCCTGGACCAGGCTCAGCAGGACTGTCAGCGCCTTTACCTTGAGCAGTTGGTGGCTTCTGTTCCTGCGGACTGGCAGGAGTGGTTGCGCCTCAACAAGGCTCGCGGCTGTGCTCGCGAGGGCATGATTGAGAAAGCTGAAAGCGACGGGGGCCTCAGCCCTGCCGCCATCAAGGCTGTGCTTGATCAGGCTCCTGAGGTGAAGGCCATCGTTGCTCCAGCTGTTGCGATGGAGGCCACCGATCCTCCTTCATGGCTGGATTGGTTTGCCGCTCCGCTGACGCGCCAGGATTTCCAGCCGAGGGCCTGGCGGCTGGATACCCCGTTGGCACAGGTCTACGAACTTCCGGATTTTCTGTCTCGCCAGGATTGTGAGGAGTTGATGTCTGCGATTGACGGTTCCCTTGTGCCCTCCACGGTCACCCGCGGCGATAGTGCCTATCGCACCAGTCGCACCTGCCATCTCCATGGTGTGGATACCAATCTGGTGACTCGGCTGGATCAGCGCCTTGTCGCTCTGTTTGGTATCGAGGCCTCATTTTCTGAGCCTTTGCAGGGGCAGCGCTATGACTCCGGTCAGTTCTTCAAGGAACACACCGATTGGTTTGAGCCTGGCACCGATGAGTTCGCCACCCACACCAATCCCGGGGGGCAGCGCACCTGGACCGTGATGATCTATCTCAACAGCGTCCATCGTGGCGGGCAGACCTGCTTCAAGCGACTCGGACGGTGTTATACCCCGATCCAGGGCATGGCGCTCGCCTGGAACAACCTGATGGCCGATGGCACTCCCAACCCCTTCACCCTGCACGAGGCGATGCCGGTGGAAGACGGCTCCAAGTGGGTGGTCACGAAGTGGTTTCGGGCTCGCCCGGGTCGCAACATCTGAGCGGCCCTGCGTGGCTGTTGAGAGCCTGGTCCACCTGGCCGGCCAGGGCCTTCGCCTCCGGCAGGCCATCGCGGTGCATCAGGCGCTGCCTCTGCTCGGTTGGGTCGCAGTCCACCAGCCACACCTCGCTGCAAAGCTTCTCGAGGCCCGCTTCGAACAGCAGCGGGATGATCAGCACCACCACCGGTTCCGCTGCCAGCCGCTCCAGCTCCTGAGCGAAGCGGCCTCTGACCAGCGGATACACCAGTTGCTCCGGCCGAGGGCCGATAGCGCTCCAGCACGGCTTCCGCCCCGGCACTTCCTGCGGCAGCTGATGAAGCACGCCGGCGGCCGCGCCGACCCGAATCTGGCCAACCGGATCCTGGTGGAGAAGCTGAAGGGCTGAGGAGACTCTGGAAAACCCAGGCGACCTGCGGGAGAATGGACCTGTTGATCCAGGGCAATATCGGTTAACGGGCGGCAGGCAGCTTTGATTCACCGATTAAGAACAGACCACTGCCAAGCCACACATCAGGCGCGAGAGGTTCCTTGCCGAGATGGAGTCGCGATGCTCCCAGGCAAGCGCTGGGCCTTACCGGATACGCCCGATGGCCGGCTGGAGGATTTGGTGGAAACTGCCAAGGCTCACAAAAACCTGTTGCGTGACATGGCAAAAAAGCACCACAAAGTGAAGGTGCTGGCCACGTCGTCCAACCTGTTTCTGGACCGCCTTCAATTGCCTCTCACACGTTGAGCTGGGAATCGGTGTGCCCTTTGGGCGCTTAATAGGGCAGCAAAGAGCCCGATACATGGCGAGATGGACCACGCTTGATAGACCTATGTCTTGAAGCTCACAGGTATGTCCAATTCAGGCATCTTTACCGCTGTTGGCTCCTGCCTGAAGGGCGTTGCCAAGAGTCTCCTTCATGCTCGCCTATCAGGATGCCTTGCGTCAGGGCCGCGAGCTCGCTGAAGCGATCGGTCTCCGTTCTGTGCCCGCTGAGATTGGTGCCACAGCGATCGGTCAGGGACAGCTCAATCTCCACGAGCGCTTCGAGGGGCTGTAGAGCCTTCCTCCCAGGCAGGTGATCCGGACGACCCCGCTCAGAACCGGTACTTCACCAGGGCGTAGATCCCCTTGCCCAGGGCCCAGTCGGTCCATTCGCCCAGGTTGTCGTTGGTTTCGAACTGTTCCACCCAGCCCAGTTCCACCAGCCAGCTGTTGCCTGCCAACCAGCGCGCCAGGATCCCGCCGGAGCCAACCGTGTCTGAGAAGGTGACCCCACCCAGGGTGGTCTTCACGCCACCGATTCCGATGAACGGCACCAGCTGGAGGCTCTGGTTGTCCTTCTTCCAGAAGGTCCAGGCCACTTCCGCGGTGCCGAGCCAGCCGCTGTCGCCACTCAGGAACTGACCTGGCAGGCCGCGGAGGCCGGTATCGGACCCCACGTTGAACTGCATCGCGTTGGTGAGGGGCTTGAAGGCCACCTGGCCGCCGGCCCGCAGGTTCAGTTGCCAGCTGGGGGCAAAGGCCCAGGCCGCTGAGATCAGGCCGCCGAGGGCGGTGGATTCGCCGGGATAGAGATCCACCTCGGCCAGCTCTTTGCGCTGCTGCGCTGACGTGGCGGCGGCAATGCCCTGCAGCAGATACACGTTGCCGGCCCAGCCGACCGAGCCGCTGAGGCCATTGGCGGCCAGCCCGACCCGCAGGTAGCCATTGCTGGGGGAGCGCACGCTCTCCGGCACCTGGCCCGGCAGGGCCTCGCCGTCGAGATAGGTGTTGCTGCGATTGACGCTGAATCCGGCGAACAGACTCCAGCGCTCGCTGAGGGTATCCTTGAACACCCATTCGACCTGGCCCAGCGCCTGGAACTGGGTCGTGGAGACGCCGTTGGTGGGGGAAGGCAGCTCGATCAGGTTGCGGCGGCTATAGCCGAAGGCACCGGTGAAGTTCCATTGATCGGCCAGGGGCACCGTGTAGCTCACCGAGGTGATCACCGCCCCGAGCGAGGGCGTGGTGTCGGAGTCGAGCTCCGCGTAGATCAGCAGGGTGTCGCCGCGGGTGGCGAGGTTGGCCTTGGCGATCGTGCCGACGACGCGCGCTTCACCGGAGCCGTTGGAGCCGTCGTTGCGGAGGGAGAACTCTCCTTGCCAGGGCTGGTCGCTGGGCTGGAAGCTCACCGTGAAGACCGCCTGGGAGGGGTCGCTGCCCAGCCGTGAGAGGTTGCCCCGCACGTTGGTCACGCCCGGCAGTCGCTTCAGCAGTTGCAACTGCTGCTCCACGGTGGGCAGGTGCAGCACCGAGCCCTGTAGGGGTCCCAGCAGCCGCGACACCTTGCGGCTGAGACGACCGTCGTCGCTGTTGACGCGCAGTTCTACCACACGCCCCTCGACCACCTCCAGGTAGCCCGGGGCTGGAGTGCGCTTCACATAGACGCGGCTGTTGAGATAGCCATCCACCACCAGCCGGGCCGTGAGGACGGCGGCACAGGTCTCGAGCCGTTTGGCCGCTGCCTCCCCGGCGCCGCACCCGGCCAGGATTGTCGAGAGCTCAGAGGCGTCGTAGACGGTGATCCCCTCCACGCGGGGCTCTGCGCTGCTGCCGGAGTGGCCGGGTTCGGCCGGAGGCCGGGTGCCGGGTTGATCCGGGGGTTCAGGCGTCTGGATCGGGGTCTCGCCTTCGCTCGGTTCCTGGATCTCCACCGGGACTGGTTGCTGCTCTCCCCTGGGGGCAGGACGTTGTTCTCCGGCATCGGGTCCGGGGAGCCGAATCGGGCTGTTCTGCAGCGGGGGCGCAACCAGTTGGGCTAGCAGGAGGAGCATCTCAGGCCCGCTGAACGCAATTCCAGCCAGGCATCTTGGCCGGAAGGATCGAGGGTCGCCAAGGCTGATGTGCCGCTGTTTCGATCGTTTGAAAGGCTTCAGACTGTGTTGTTGTGATTCTCCCCTTGAGGTGGATGAGTGATATTGGCTGGCTACAGCCCAGCTGGGAGTGGTCCTTCCCTGCTGTCAGACCTTTTAGCACTGGCACTGGCATTCTCGGCAGTCTTGGTAGCGGTTGCGACATCATCAGGGCCATCCGAGAGTTTGCTGTGAAAAGACATTGGCTGGCGTCGTGAAGTTGCTCCACGCCAACATGCTCTGATTGAGCTTAGCGGTTAAAGTATCCCTACCATAGGCTGAAGTAATTAGCGATGGGCTGTACGACACGCGGCAATTTTTGCGGCCTCGGTGGGGGCCTTTGCGTCTCGCGGATTCCACGAGAGCAGGCCCCCCCCATGGCGGCAAAGGCTCAATCCCGCCTCTGGGCGTTGGGCCTCGGGGCCGGCCTGGGCCTCACGGGGCTGCTCCTGGGTGCTGGTCGTGCTGCTGCGCAGGTGACGGGGGCGGCTGGGGCGAGGAGCCTGGGCACGGTGGTGAATGGCGTCAAGGACGGCAGCTGCAATGCCGGTCTGTGCGGTGTGAGTGGTGGCACGGGCGCCGGCAGCAACCTGTTTCATCGCTTTGGCGCATTCGATACGCGCGGTGGCATCACAGGAGTACGGATTGAGTCGGCTGGATATAGCAATGTCATGGTGGGAGTGATCAATTCCCTGGGCAGTTTCATTGATAAGCCGGTTGCTCTCAGTGGCAAGGGAAATCTGTTCTGGTTGTCTCCTGGCGGAATCACGATCAGTGGATCCGGCGGCTTCCAGAATGTGCAGCATCTCAATCTCAGCACCGCCACGGGTCTGCGGATTGGATCCGGCCTGTTTGATGTGCTGGGAACAACGCCGGCCCAGGCGGCCTTGCTCAGTGGTGAACCGCTGCGGGGCCGCTCTGGCCTGGTGACTGATCCGGCGAGTCTGGCGGCGCTGGGGTTGATCAGCAATGGCGATCTGAGCATCGATGGCGGCACGCTCACGGTGGATCAGAGCCTGCTGATGGATGCCCAGGGCGGCAATGTGCTTCTGCAGGTGGCGCGTCTGCTGGTGAGCGGCGGCGAGATCGAGGTGGCCGGCCGAGATGTGAGCATCAGCGCCAGTGAGCTGTACGTGAGCAGCCCAGACGGTGTGGGCGGGCGGATCGCGGTGGAGGGAGAGTCGGTGAGTGTTCGCCATAGCCGCCTTGATGCGAGTGGAGCCACCGGCGGCGGCAACGTCCGCATCGGTGGTGGCATCCGCGGTGAGGATCCCACCATCCGCAATGCCTCCAGCCTCACAGCGGATAGCAATACCACCATCACCGCCGATGCCATCGGTGCAGGCAATGGAGGTGAGGTGATCCTCTACGCCAAAGACAACGCCTCCCTCGATGCTCAGCTCTCCGCAAGAGGCGGAGGTGAAAGCGGTGACGGTGGCTTCATTGAAACCTCCGCCGGCCTCCTCAGTGTGTCCAAGGCTCCCGATATCTCTGCTCCCAATGGCGAAGCCGGAACATGGCTGATTGATCCCTTCAACATCGAGATCGTGGGTCCAGCCGCGATCAGCGGCGGGGATCCGATCACAACAGGCGAGTCACCGTTCACCGGCGTGGGCGACGGGGTTCCCACCAGCAAGCTGGATGTGACCCTGCTGGAGCAGGCGCTCGACGCCGGCGGCACGGTGATCGTGGACACCACTGACACCCCGGGCAACAGCGGCACCGGCGCCGGAGACATCTCCGTCCTGGCCCCGATCACCACCACGGCGGGGGGCGCCGGGGCCAGCCTGGAACTGCGGGCGCACAACGACATCCACCTGAATGCCGCGATCACGAGCACGGGCAACCGGCTGGATGTGGACTTCGTGAGCGATCAGGACAACAACGGCGCTGGCTCCCTGCGCTGGGGCAGTGTTCGCCTCGATCTGCAGGGCGGCTCCGCCACGGCCCGGGACATGACCATCACCCCTGGCGCGGCGGCGGTGCTGGCGGCCGGCTCCGCCCTGGAGGCCGGCAGCCTCATGCTCAGCTCGGGTTCTCTCACGTTGGATGGCCCGGCGGTGTTCAGCGAAGAGCTGACTATTGCCGGTGGAACGCTGACAGGTGCGGGCGATGTAACGCTGCCCGGAGGGTTCACCTGGAGCGGCGGCACCATCTCCGGCACGGGTGGCCTCACCGTCGACGGTC
>JAUCZB010000002.1 GCA_030373325.1 Cyanobium sp. CZS25K
CTGAAGATGCGCTACGGCATCGACGGCGAGGAGCCGATGAGCCTCACCGGCATCGCTCGCACCCTGGGGATGAGCCGGGACAAGACCCGCAACCTGGAGCGGAGGGCGCTCGAAGGGATCCGACACCACTCCCGCTCCCTTGAGGCCTATCTGGTGGCCTGAACCGGGCCGCAACAGAAAAGCCCCCGCGAAGGCGGGGGCAGACCGTTCAGCAGCTTGCGAACGCCGTTCGGTGGAGCTCAGTAGCGGGGACGGCCACCGCCGGCGCCACCGCCGCCACCACCGGTGCGGGGCTGGGCCTTGTTGACCCGGATCATCCGCCCCATCCACTCGACGTCCTGGAGATCGTCGATGGCCTTGGTTTCGTCGGCCTCGTTGGCCATTTCAACGAAGGCGAAGCCACGCTTGCGGCCGGTTTCCCGGTCGAGGGGCAGGCTGCAGTTGCGCAGGGCTCCGTACTGCGCAAACAGATGGTTGAGATCCTCCACCTCCGCATCGAAGGAGAGATTTCCAACGTAAATCGTCATGAACAAAGGAAGAATTATGAACCGATTCGTCGATAGCCCTGCAGGACGTTGTTGTTCGCCGAAGAAGAGACATCTTTGAATCCATAGAAGCGTACAGCCCTGCTGGGCTGGCAGGCTGGGGCCCTGGCAGCGGGTGGACGATGAAGGATCAATGGTCGGCCGTGGCCCTGGTGGCGCTCTGGGTCCTGGGCTGGGGGATCGGTGGCTCGCTGATCGATGCCGGTCTGATCAGGGCCGAGGTGTACAGCCTGGAAGGGGGCCAGCTGGGAACCCTGACCACCTTCCTGCTCTGGAGCGTGCTCTGGAGCGCCCTGGGCCTGAGGTTGTGGCGCCGGCGCGGTGCTGCAGCTTCGGCCGACGCGGGCAGGGGAAAGCAAGAACCGTGAACTACGGGCGGATGCCGAGCAGCTGGGCGCCGTAGTGCTCGCTGAATTCGGCCTGGTGCTGCCAGGCGGAAAGAAGGGTCTTGGCGACCTTGCGGAGTTCCTCGATGTCGTTGCAGCTGTCGATGGCGCGGGAGTGAACGGCGATCGAGAACTGGCGGTTGAGGGAGAGGGAGGCTTGCATGTCCTGGCTGCGATGTTTCAGAACATTACAAGAACTTGCCTGTTGAGCGGGCTGCGGCAATCCGCACTGAACCCCTGGGCCCACTCCGGCACCCGGTGCTGAGCTCAGAAGAACTGGTCGAAGTTGTCGAAGTCCACCGCCTTGAAGGTGCCGTCCTGCACCTGGGCCATCAGCCGCTCCAGCTGAACCCAAAGGGCGCCGCCGGTCAGCAGGGACAGCACAAAGGCCACCAGCAGGGCCGCGCCGGAGGCGAAGCCGAACACCTGCAGGCTGGCACCGATGAACAGGGTCACACCGATCACCAGGCCCGCATAGGGCAGGGTCGTTTCCGGGTTGGCGAGCGGCAGCAGGGACAGACGGTCCTGCTTCCAGCCTTCCAGACGGTCCTGAATGATCCTGGCGAAGGTGAGGCCGCACAGAACGGCCATGGCCAGGCCGATCCCGGCCAGCATGTAGGGCGGATAGGTGAAGGGGGCGTACTCCAGCAGGATCTCCATGGCATCCAGATCGCCGAAATCACCACTGGCCTGGTCAAGCCCCGCCTGTTGCAGGGTCACCGGAGCACGGTCGAGGGCGGCCAGCAGCAGGAACACGGCAGGGATTCAGGCAGGCGATCGGGGCCGACCCTAGGCGCCCATGCCGCCCGTTCAGCTGAACCGATCCCGGAACCGATGGACGAGGGCGTTGAGGGCCAGCAGCAGCAGCCCCACGCCGATGAACACCAGACCACGGAGGCCGAGGTCCGCCTGGGCCATGTCGATGGCCAGCAGGCGCAGCAGGCAGCCCCCCAGGGCGATCAGGGCCACCTGGCGGAACTGGGGTTCGCGCAGCACCAGGCCGAGCAGGTAGATGGCGAAGGCTTCCCCCGTCCAGAGGAGTGTCAGCAGGGCGCGGTCGTAGCCGCTGGCCAGAACGACGGCCACCGCGACGAACAGGGGGTAGTAGAGCCAGCGGTTGCGGTGCTGCGCCACCCGGGCTCCGATCCAGCCCAGGAGCGGCAGTCCGCCTGGATGGGCCAGGCGCTCCAGATCCAGCCAGCGGTGGGAGGCCACGACGAAGGCCGTCTGCAGCGCGATCGCCACCAGCCCGGCGGCCTGGGCCGTGGCGGTGATGGGAGGAAACGGGGAAAGGCCGCCACCGAGGCTGTGCAGCAGGGTCGCCACCGCCAGCCCATAGATGATCACCCCGTAAACCTGCAGCCGGACGGCGAAGAACCGCACCAGCGCCGGACACACCAGGACCAGGGCCAGCAGGGACCAGGCGACGGGTCGCCAGGGCGGACTGATCGATCCCTGCAGCGTCAGCCCCACCCCCAGCAGGGCGCCCTCGAGGTAACAGGGCTGCACCACCTGCCAGCTGCGCAGCCGCGCCAGGTCCGGCCCCGCCTGCAAGAACCAGCCGTGGAGGCAGACGGCGATGGCCAGCAGTTCGATCAGCCAGCGGCCGCGCAGCTGGAGAGCGCCGAGGCTCATCAGCTCCTGGCTGGGTCCGATCACCAGCAGGTAGGAGAGGCCGAACCCGGCCAGGTACGCCAGGGAAAGCAGCAGGCCGACCTTTGCCGCGGCCCCTCGCAGCCGGTGGGTGCCGGCCAGGGCCCCGGCGGCCAGCAGCAGCCAGGCCGCCCCCGGCAGCAGCGGCGAGATCGGCTCAAGCAGCCACAGGCCCCCCAGACCCGCATCCACCCCCAGCAGAGCGAGTCCGAAGCACTGCTGGCGGCTGCCGCCAGCGGAGACCATCAGCAGCAGGGCCAGGGCCCCCAGGGGGAGCAGGCGCCAGAGCAGGCTCGCCGCCGGCCAGGGCGCCTGGGCCAGCAGCGACAACCAGCCGAAGCCATGGGCCAGCCCGATCGCGCCACTGACCCCCAGAAGCAGGCCCGGAGGGCGCCAACGCCGTGCCGCCATCAGGAAGGCGCCCATCACCCCAAGGCTCAGGCCGGCGCGCCAGTCCTCAGGCACCGCCAGGGCCGGGCCCACGAAGAGCAGGCTGCCGGCCAGCCAGCCCAGCAGCGGTGGCAGGGGCAGCGGTACGGAACGGCGCTGGAGCACCACCTGCATCCCGGCCGTCAGGGCGGCCCCGACCGTCAGCACGGCGCCAGTCTGCAGCTGCGCCACCGGATCCCTGGTCAGCAGGGAGGAGGCCAGGCCGGTCAGCGCCAGCAACACGACCGCGGAAGCGCTCAGCCACCAGCCGAAGCGGCGGAGGGGTTCGGAACCCCCCCGCACGGCGAGGGCCAGGAACAGCAGGGATTCCAGCAGCACAGCGCCGACCAGCAACGGCCCATCGGCGATCAGGGGCGCCAGGCTGAGCAGGGCCGCCAGCACCAGGGTCTGCCCCACCAGTCCATCGGCCAGGGCCAGCCACCGCGGTCCGCTCGGCCGCGCCCGCCGTGCCAGCAGCAGCGCCAACCCAGCGGCCATCGCCAGGCCGATGGCCCTGGCGGCCGCCTCACGGGGATGGACGAGCAGGGCCAGCCCGAGGCCCCCCCAGAGACTCAGCAGCAGGGCGACGGGCAGGGCCTGGAGCCGTGGCGGTGCGGCCCCCTGCCGGTGCAGCTGCAGCAGCCCGACGCCGAAGACCAGGACCGCCGCCAGGGCGGCGCCGTTGGCCAGGGAGGCGGAAGCGTCCAGCGCGGGCCCATTGCGGAGAAACCAGATGACCTGGAAGAGGCCATAGACCCAGCTCACCACCAGCCGGTGCCGCGGCCAGCGGTGCCGCAGGGGCAGCTGCGACCCCACCAGGGCAATCGCTGTGGCGATGGCCAGGGGAGGGCCTCCCTGGGGACCGATCGCCAGGGGGACCAGGCTCACGGCCACGTGCAGGGAGGCGATCGTGGCGGTGCGGGCGATGGCGGCCAGGGCCAGGTTGACCGCCACACCCACGGCCAGCAGGGCCAGGGCCGGCGCCGGCGCCTCGATCCACTGCAACCCGAGTCGGGGCAGGCCGCCGGCCGCCGCGCAGGCGAACAGAACGAGGGCACCTCCACCGCTGCGCATGCCGTCGGTGAGGTCGCGCCAGCGCTCCCGCCGGCCCCAGAGCAGCGACGGCAGGGCCAGGGCTCCGCCCGCCACCAGGGTGACAAGGAATCTCTCCCGGGGGCCCAGCTGCAACCCGGCGTTGATCGTCATGAAGGTCACCCCGGCCACCACCACGAGCACACCCAGGAGGCCGCTCCAGTTCTCCACCAGCACCCGCTCGATCCGCTTCCAGGGCCCGCCCTCACCCCGTGAGGGCCGGGCCGGAGCCCGCTGCGGCGAAGGTCGAAGCGGCACGACGGGCGATGGCGCCAGCGCAGCGGCCTGAGCCGGCCTGACCTCCGTGGGCCCGACCTGCGTCGTCGCCGGCAGGGGGGGCTCCAGCGCCGCGGCGCCACGGGGTGGAGCCGGCCAGGGTTCCCCATCCAGGCGTTTCTCGAGAGCCTCGCTCCAGAGCGACAGGGCGAAGAAGCGCTGGCTGAGGGAGGCGGCGTGCTGCTCCAGGTGCCGGAGGCGCCGCTCCAGGGAGCGCGTCTGCAGGATCCAGCCGACCACCATCAGGGGCACGACGATCAGCAGCAGGGCCTCGCTCAAGACGCCGGAGACGCTGGGGAGGTGGGGGCTTCAACGGCCACGCGGAGAGGGATTCAGGCGGCCAGCGGATTCAAGCTGGCCAGCAGGCCGCTGGCCAGCTTGCGGGCCGAGAAGGTGCGGCGCATCAGCCCCAGCAGGGCCTGCAGATCGTCGGTGTGCAGACGGTCGTGACTCACCAGGCTGAGCAGTAACCGCTGCCGCAGGCTGGTGCCCTCCCTGCCCAGCAGCAGGCGCAGGCCGTCGCGGGCCACCGGCAGCAGGTCGACGAAAGACCCCCCAGAGGCCGTCCCGTTTTCCACCACCGCCAGCAGGTTCTCCAGCCGCTCCACCCGCAGACGCCCGTCCCGGTCGAAGATCACCTCCAGCAGCTTCTCGCGCATCTCGGCGGTGTCGCCCGCCAGCAGACGCCGCGCCACATAGGGGTAGGCCACGCGGATGATCCGGAAGTCGGGGTCGAGGCGCATGGCCAGCCCCTCCTGGCTCACCACCGCCCGGATGATCAGGGCGAAGCGGGCCGGCACCCGGAAGGGGTAGTCGTACATCAGCTCCGAGAAGCGATCGGTGATCGCCTTGAAGTTGAAGCTGCCCACGTTCTCGCCAAGGGCTCCACCGAGCACCTCCTCCAGGGCCGGCACGATCGGCCCCAGGGGGGTGCTGGGGTTGAGGAATCCAAGCACCACGAAATCCCTGGCCAGCGCTTCGAAATCCCGATTGATCAGATGCACCACCGCTCCGGTGAGGGTGAGTCGGTCGGCATCGCTGAGGGAATCCATCATGCCGAAGTCGACATAGGCCACATGGCCCAGGCCGTTGGTCTTCCCCGGCAGGGCGAACAGGTTGCCCGGGTGGGGATCGGCATGGAAGTAGCCGAACTCGAGCAGCTGTTGCAGGCCGGCGATCACCCCGGTGCGGATCAGGGCCTCCGGATCGAGGTGGTGGGCCTCCAGTTCGCGGCGGCTCTGCAGTTTGGTGCCGTTGATCCAGCTGGTGGTCAGCACCCGGCGGCTGCTGAGGGGCCGCACCACGGCGGGGACCGTCACCTCGGGATGGTCCTGAAACAAGGTGGCGAAGCGTTCGGCGTTGTCGGCTTCGCGGCGGTAGTCGATCTCCTCGAACAGGGTGTAGCCGAACTCATCGATGATCGCCCCGAGTCCGAAGCCCAGGTTCAGGGGCAGGAAGGGGGCCGCCAGCACCGCCAGCGAACGGATGATGACCAGGTCGCGGCGCAGCACGAAGGGCAGATCGGGACGCTGCACCTTCACCGCCACCCAGTGCCCCTCGGCCAGCCGGGCCCGGTAGACCTGGCCGAGGCTGGCCGCCGCCATCGGGTAATCGGGAAACTCCTCGTAGAGCTGGTGGGCGGGGGCCCCCAGTTCCTCCTCGATCAGGGCCAGGGCGACTGCGTGGGAGAAGGGGGGCAGATCGTCCTGGAGCCGGGCCAGTTCCTCCAGCCAGTCGCGCCGCACCAGATCCGGACGGGTGGAGAGGGCCTGCCCCACCTTGATGAAGCAGGGTCCCAGGTCGTTGAGGGTCTCGAGGATGGCGCGGGCCAGCCGCTGCTGCACCCGGGCGTCGGTGCTGCTGGACTGGACGGCCAGTCGCAGGGCCAGCCCCGCCAGACGCCACAGCACCACGATCAGCCGGCTGACCAGAACCCATGGCCGCAGCAGCAGCCAGCGCAGGTCCGCATTGGGGTCGTAGCGCAGGGTGGGGATGACGTCCTCGGCCAGTGTCCTGCCGCATCGATGGTCAGACTCTAGGAACTGCCTTCACCGGTCCATGGGCCCTTTCTGGCGGTCAGCACCGCTGGCCCTGCACCTGCCGGCCCACGGACGGGGCCGGGCCCTGGCCCCCGGCCTGCGGCGTCTGCTGCGCCAGCCGCCGGGCAGCTGGGACCTGCCGGAACTGCCCGGCTTCGGAGGCCCGCTGGAGCCGGAGGGCTCGGTCGCCGAGGACCAGCGACGTGTGGCGGCCCTGCTGGGGGCGGACCGCTGCTGGTTCGGGGTGAACGGGGCCTCGGGACTGCTGCAGGCGGCGCTGCTCGCCCTCTGCCCGCCGGGGTCCCGGGTGCTGCTGCCGCGCAACCTGCACCGCAGCCTGCTGCACGGTTGTGTGCTGGGCGGACTGGAACCGCTCCTGTTCGACCTGGCCAGCGATCCGGTCACGGGCCTGTGGTTGCCGCCGGAGCCGCAGCGGCTGGAGCAGGTGCTGGCGGCGGCCTTCGCCCAGGGTGGCAGCCCCGTGGCGGCCCTGGTTCTGGTGGATCCCACCTACCAGGGGTTGGTGGCCGATCTGCCGGCCCTGGTGGCCCTGGCCCATCGGGCGAGCCTGCCGGTGCTGGTGGATCAGGCCCACGGTCGCGGCGAGGCCCTGGCCGCCGGCGCCGATCTGGTGGTGCTCTCCGCGCAGAAGAGCGGCACCGGCCTGGCCCAGAGCGCGGCTCTGCTGGCCAGAGGCGAGCGCGAGGCACCGGCGGCCATCGAGCGGGCCCTGCTGTGGCTGCAGACCTCCAGCCCCAGCGCCCTGCTGCTGGCCTCGACGGCGGCGGCGCTGGAGCATGCCGCCAGCCACGCCGGCCAGCGCCAGCGACGCCGGGCCGAAGCCAGGGCAGGCCGGCTGCGGCGGCGGCTGGAGGCCGCCGGCCTGCCGCTGGTCGCCAACGGCGATCCCCTGCGCCTGGTGCTGGCCACCGGCCCCCTGGGCATCAACGGCCTTGAGGCCGACGCCTGGCTGCTGGAACGGGGGCTGATCGCGGAACTGCCGGAGCCCGGTGCCCTGACCTTCTGCCTCGGACTCGACCCGCCCAGGGGCCTGGAGCGGCGCCTGCCGCCCCTGTTGCAGCACCTGCGCCAGGCCATCGGCGGCCAGCCGCTGCCGCCGTTCACCCCTCCCCCCCTGCCGCTGCTGGCGGCCCCGGCGCTGCCGATCGGGGTGGCCTGGCGGGCCCCCGCCGAAGCCGTCCCCCTGGAGGAGGCCGCCGGACGGGTGGCGGCGGCACCGATCTGTCCCTACCCGCCGGGGATTCCGCTGCTGGTCCCCGGGGAGCGGATCGATGCGGCCCGCGCCGACTGGCTGCTGGCCCAACGGCGCCTCTGGCCCGGTCAGATCGCTGATACGGTGGCCGTCGTGGCCGGTTCGTGAGCCCGTTGCCGAACCCCTTCCACTGGGATTTCGTCACCCCAGGACTGCCGGACAGCGCCTTCGAGGATGCCCCGGGGTTCAGCCCCACACCGCTGGAACTGCGGGTGATGCTGCTGGCCCACCTGCGGCCCCGGGCCGATTCCCTTGTCTGGGATGTGGGCGGCGGCACCGGTGCCCTGGCCCTGGAGATCGCCCGGCTGATGCCCAACGGTGCCGTGCACACCCTGGAGCGGGATCCGGAGGCGATCGAGCTGCTGGAACGCAACCGGCAGCGTTTCGGCATCCACAACCTGCACATCCACGCCGGTCAGGCCCCCGATGACCTGGCCCTGCTGCCCCCCCGACCCGATCGGGTGCTGCTCGAGGTGGGCCGGCCCCTGGAGGACGTGCTGCGGGCCGTCTGGGAGGCGCTGCAGCCCTCCGGACGGCTGGTGATCAGCACCGTCAACCTGGAGGGCCTGGTGAAAGCCACCGACACCCTCGCCCAGCTGGGGGCCCACGATGTGCAGGTGGTTCAGGCCACCGTGCACCGCATGCAGCGACGCGGCAGCCAGGCCAAGCTGGCCGCTGCCGAACCGCTGTTCGTGATCGCCGCCGAGCGCTGAGTCCGAGCCCTTGCTTCCCGCCCCCCGCACCACCACGTCCCTGTCCCGCCTGCTGAGCGGCTGGCTGGCCGGTGGTTTCGGCTTGGTGGTGGTGGGTCTCGGGGGCTGGTGGTTCACCGTCGCCGTGGGGGTGATCGTGCACCTGGGCCTGCTGGAGTTCTTCCGCATGGCCCAGTTCAAGGGCATCCGTCCCGCCGCCAAGACCACCCTGGTGGCGGTGCAGCTGCTGCTCATCTCCACCCAGGCGGCCGCGGGCAGCCTCTGGCCGGGGGGCGGCGTGGCGGGCGATGTGGCCGCCGCCGTGCTGCCCGCCTCCGGGGCAGTGATCTGCGGCTGGCTGCTGCTCCAGCCTGTCACCGGCACCATCGCCGACATCGCCGCGTCGGTGTTCGGTCTCTTCTATCTCGGCTTCCTGCCCAGCCACTGGATCAAGCTGCGGGACCTGACCGACCCCGCCCTGGCCCCTGCCCTGGCCGGACTGGACTGGCCCTGGAGCCCGGGCATGGCCCTCACCCTGCTGGCCTGCCTGATGATCGTGGCCACCGACATCGGCTCCTATGTGATCGGGCGGCGCCTGGGGCGCCACGCCCTCTCCCCGATCTCCCCCGGCAAGACGGTGGAGGGGGCCCTCGGCGGCGTGCTCTGCGCCCTGCTGGTGGGGGCCATCGGCGGGGTGCTGCTCGGCTGGCGCTGGGGCTGGCTGATCGGGGCGGTGCTGGGGGCGGTGGTCTCCCTGTTCGCCCTGGTGGGCGACCTCACCGAATCGATGATGAAGCGGGATGCGGGCCTGAAGGACTCCGGCGATGCGATCCCCGGCCATGGCGGCATCCTCGACCGGATCGACAGCTACCTGTTCGTGCCTGCGGTGGTGTATTCCCTGGTGACCCTGGTGCTGCCCCTGCTGCAGCGGGGCTGAGGCTCCGGCCCCTTGCGCTCAGGGGGAGACCCTGGCCTCCCCCTCCAGGTGCAGCAGACCCGCCCCGACTTCGGCCCGTTCGATGTGGATGTTGGCATCCATCGGCAGCCGGGCCTGGGGGGTTCCCTCCGTGCAGCGCAGTTCCACGGTTCCCCCCTCCGCCCGCACCTCCACCTCGCACTCCACCGGCTCCCGATCCCCACGGGCGAACGCCCGCAGCACCAGCCGGTCCTCCCGGATGCGCAGCCCCGCCAGGGGGGTGAGACCCAGCAATTCGTCGGCCAGGCCATCCCCCAGGCCTCGCCAGGCCGGCGTGCTCATGGAACGGCTGAGACCATCCCCGCTGAAGCTCACCTGCCCCTGGATCCTGAAGGGCTGCTCCAGCTGCACCGCCTGGTTGCGCACCAGGGACCCCATGCGCACCTGGATGCTGTCGCAGTGAAGCTCCACCTCCTCGATCTCCATCGCCTGGTAGATGACCCGCCGGGCCCGCAGCCGCACGCCATCGAGGCGACCCCGCAGCAGCCGCAGCCCCGAGCCCTCCAGGCGGATCTCCAGCCGTTCGATGGCCTCGCACTGCTGGCGCAGCCACAGTTCCAGCCCCCGGGCCAGCAGGGCCATCACCGGGCCGGCGGGGTTGGCTTCGCCGGCTGGGGTGTCACGCATCCGCCACCAGGGGACAGGGGTCCCTCAGATTCTCATTCCATCCGGGCCCGCTGGGCCGCGCGGAAGGCCTCGAAAGCCGTCAGCGCCGCCAGGAGCAGCAGTCCCCCCAGGCCGATCAGCTGGTTGGCGGGATCGGCGGCCTGCAGGTCCGGGGTGGTGGCGGCGCCGCCCAGCACAGCCCCCAGCAGGAACCAGCCCGTGGCCAGGGCCGTGGTGATCCAGTAGGCCCGCCAGCGGCGCTGGTAGATGTAACCGGTTCCCAGGCCGGGCACGACGTTGAGCAGGGCCCCCAGCCAGGGGGCGGACGCGGCCAGGATTGTCTTGTCTTCAGGCGTCATCGTCATCACGGCATGGCTGGATCCTCCCCTGAGTCTGGCCAGTCACGGCGTCCAGGCGCGGCCTCCCTGGCGGTGATCGGCGCCGGGGTGGCCGGTTGCGCCCTGGCCGCCGGGCTGCGGCGCGGCGGCTGGGACGGTTCGCTCGTCCTGTGGGAGGCGGGTCGGGGTCCGGGCGGGCGGGCCGCCACCCGCCGCTCCCGTCAGGACGCTTTATGGCGCCTCGACCACGGGGCGCCCCTGCTGAACCTGGTCGAGGCTGACGATCCAGAGCTGCTGGGACCCCTGCTGGCTCAGGGCTGGCTCGTGCCCTGGCGGGAGCCGGTAGCGATGCTGCAGGGCGACGGGACGCTGGGGCCGGCGGAAGCCGATCCCCTGCTGCGCGGCAGGCTCTACCGGGGCCGCCAGGGCATGGACGACCTCGGCCGCGGCCTGCTGGCCCTGGCGGAGGCCCAGGGGCCGCCGGGCCGACTCGCCACCGGCTACGGCACCCTGGTGCGCCACCTGGAGGCCCTGCCGCAGGGGGGCTGGCGGCTGGCCGACAGCGCCGGCACCGTGCTGGGGGAGGCCGATTGGCTGGTGCTCTCCAGCACCCTGCTGGCCCATCCCCGCGCCCGGCAGCGGTTCGGCTGGTCGGAGGTGCCCCTGCAGCGGGCCTCGGCAGGCCTGGGTGATCGGGACCTGGAAGCCGCCCTTGCGGCCATTGCCAGCATGGAGCTGACGGCACGCACCAACCTGATGCTGACGATCGACGCCAGTGCGGCGGCCCGCTGGCTGGCCCTTCCCTTCAGGTTGCTGGGCTTGGATGCCGAAGCGCAGCGGCGCTGGGGGCTGCGGCGGGTGGCGATCCAGCCCCTGGTTGACGGCCGCTGTGCCGTCGTGGCCCATGCCGATGGCGAGAGGGTACCGACCCGGGCCGGGGCCCCAGCCAACACCCCAGCCAACACCCCAGCCAACACCCCAGAGGACGCCACCGTGATCGCTCCCATGGAAACGGCTCTCGCCGGCGCCCTGGCCCCCTGGCTGGAAGATCGGCCCGCCGACGACGAGGGGCTGGCGGGCGTGTCCCGGCGGCAGCTGATGCGCTGGGGAGCGGCCTTCCCCCATCCCCCCGGCCTTGCCGCCGCCAGCATGGTCTGCCCCACCAGCCGGGTGGCCTTCTGCGGCGACTTCATCGCTGGAGCCGGCTTCGGCCGGATCGAGGGGGCCCTGCGCAGCGCCCAGGCCCTGGCGGGTCGGCTGCTGGCCCTGGTGCTGTTGCTCTGCCTCGCCCTGGGCAGCCCCGCGACGGCGGCGGCCGAGGCCGCCTCCTACCGCTGCGACGGGGACCTGCTGCTGGCGATCAGCGACAACGGTGCGGTGGATGCCCCTGGCATCCCCAACACGGCGGCCGGAACCGTGCCCGGCGCCACGGTGCTGCTGGAGTGGCGCGGCCTGCGGCTGCAGTTGCCGCGCACCAACAACGCCGGCCCCCCCAGCTACACCGATGGGCTCTGGTGGTGGAGCCTGGAGGACCCGGATCAGCCCCGCTTTCTGCACCGCCGCGGTGGGATCGAGAGCTTCAGCTGTCAGGCAATTCCTGCCGCAGCGCCGCCAGCCGACGGCCGTTGACGCCCAGGTCCGAATCCCCCAGCCGCGAGCTGGAGCGGGCCTGCAGCACGCCGGCGGCCGGAAGCGCCTGCAGCTCGAGGTCGTCCACGAAGCCGAACAGCCGGCTGGTGGCGGTGGCATGCAGGTAGCGGCCGTCCCGCTCGACGATCCTCACCCCCTCGGTGGTTTCCAGGATGGGCACCAGCGCGCTCAGGGCCGCCTCCGGATCGGAGACCGGCCAGTCGGCGCGGGCGCAGTGGGCCGGCGCCCCACAGGGTGAGAGGGAGCCGCCATGCACCCCGAGCTCCTCGGGCACCGGCCCCTCCAGGTGCAGCAGGGAGGCGGCGGCCCGGCCGGGGAGGGCCAGCCCCGCGACCGCCAGCAGCAGCGCGAGCAGCAGGCCGGCGAAACGGCGCGGCAGGGACAGGGGTGAGGCAGGCGTCATGGGTGGTGGGGATCAGGGTGGCTGGTGCAGCGGTGGCTGGGGGGTGCTGGTCAGGCCCCCGCCCACCAGGCGGCGGCGACCCGCTCGGGCTGGTCGATGTGGGGCAGGTGGCCGCAGGCCGCCAGTTCGGTGATGCGAGGGCCCAGCAGGGCCTGGGCGGCGCGTTTCTGGGGGGCCCGCAGGATCCGGTCGTCGGCGCCCCAGAGCACGGCCAGGGGCTGGGGGGGCAGGGGCTCACCGCAGCCGGCAAAGCCGCCGCTGCGGGCGAAACGGCGCAGGGCCTCGGCCCAGCCCGGTGTCTGCAGATGCAGCGAGGCGATCTCCAGTTCCGCCGGACCCACATCGCGATCAGGGTCGGCGAAGGCGCTGCGGCAGAGGCCACGGCGCACCGACGGCAGGGCCAGAAAACGCACCCCCAGCCCATCCAGCAGGGGGGGCAGGGGCATGGGGCGGCCGGTGAGTCCGGCGGGCGCCAGCAACAACAGGCGCTTGAAACGCCCGGGATGGCGGCGGGCCAGCGCCACCGCCACCGCGCCCCCCATCGACGCACCGATCAGGCCGATGTTCTGCCCGCCGGAGGGTTGCTGGCGATCGAGCGCCTCGAGCAGCGCGTCCAGATGCCGAAGCACGGCCTCGGGGTTGTAGTCGCGCTCGGTGGGCCTGGGGCAGAAGCCGAAGCCGTGCAGATCGGGGATCAGCAGCCGATGGCGCGCCGCCAGCAGGGGCGCCAGGCGGCGGAACTCCAGGAAGGAACTGTCGAAGCCATGCAGCAGCAGCACGGGCGGACCCTCTCCCAGCACGGCCACCGGCCAGGACGCGGGGTGCCCCGGCAGCTGCCACCACTGCACCTGGCCGGCCAGCTGGCGGCCCAGGGGGTCGCGCAGGGACTCAGCGGCGGCGGTGACCAGATCGCGGCCGCTGGGCAGGCCGAGGGGGCTGGGGCTCACGCCTGCTGCCGGTCGGCGGTGGCGCCCACCATGGCGGCGAGCAGATCCTCCGGGCCCACCGTGAACGGCAGTCGGTGCAGGTCGGATCCCTCCCGACAGGCGAAGCGACAGACCTGCCGCAGTTCATCGAGGGTGGCACCGGCCAGCCCCAGGGCTTCGAGATCCGTGGGCAGGCCCAGGCGGCGGAAGAAAGGGAGCAACTGGCGGCGGGCCTGGGCCGCCAGCCGGTTGCCCGCCAGCTGCTCCTCCAGCCACAGCTGCACCAGCACCCCGAACCCCACCTTCTCGCCATGGAGCTGGCCGTGGGTGGCGGCGAGCTGGGTGAGGCCGTTGTGGACGGCATGGGCGGCCACCGTGCGGCAGCGGGCGCCACCGATGCCGCCGATCAGTCCGGCGGTGAGGGCACAACCTTCGGCCACCCGCACCCAGGCCTCACTGCCTGGGTCCGCCAGGGCCGCTTCCCCCTCCAGCAACAGCAGATCGCGCAGCAGGCGGGCCATCTGCACCGCCTGCTGCACCAGGCCATCGCCGCTGGTGCCGCTGCTCACCGAGGCCTCGTACCACTTGGCCACCGCATCGGCGATGCCGCTGGCCAGGGTGCGGGCCGGCGCCTGCCGCACCAGGTCATGGTCGAAGACGAGCAGGTCGGGGCAACGGTCGAGGGCGACGTCCTCCAGGAAGGCCCCTTCCGGGGTGTAGACGTTGGCCAGGGCTGTCCAGCCCGCACAGGTGGCGGCACTGGTCGGCACCGTGATGCAGGGCAGAGCGAGCCGATGGGCCAGCAGCTTGCCCGCATCGAGCACCTTGCCCCCACCGGCGGCGATGAGGGCATCACAGCCGGCGGCGACCGCCGCCTCGGCCAGGGGGCCCAGGTCCTCTTCGCAGCAATCCCGCAGTTGCTGGCTCAACACGGGTCTGGCGCCCGCCCGTTCCAGATCCGCGGCCAGCTGTTGGCGCACACCGAAGGTGGCGGCACTGCGACCGAGCAGAAAGGGTCGCTGCCCAATGGAAAGAATGCGAGGCAGGGCCTGCTCCCAGGCCCCCTCCCCACGCAGAACCACCGCCGGAGCGATGGCCTGGGTCTGAAGTGGATCCGTCATGGCCGCCATCTCATCGATGAAATGTAGAAGTCGGCCCTTCCGCCTCGCGAGGCCTCAGGCGCTGGCGCTGGCAAGCTCCGGCAGGGGTGGGGTGACGGACTGCTTGCGGATCACCACCTGCTTGTCATCGTCGACATCCACCAGACAGGCGTCGCCCTCGCCGATCCGACCGGAGAGGAATTCCTCCGCCAGGGAATCCTCGAGCAGACGCATCACGGCACGACGCAGGGGACGGGCGCCGTAGCTGGGGTTGTAACCCTCTTCGACGAGACGCTCCTTGAAGGCCTCGGTGACCGCCATGCCGATGCCCTTGTCCTGCATGCGGGCGAAGACTTCGCGCAGCATGATCTCGGCAATCAGCTTGACTTCGTCGCGGGTGAGCTGACGGAAGACGATGATCTCGTCGAGGCGGTTGAGGAACTCAGGACGGAAGTACTGCTTGAGTTCTTCGTTGACCAGCGAGCGGATCCGGTTGTACTGCGTTTCCTCCACATCGCCGCCACCGAACTCGAAGCCCAGGCCACCGCCGCCCTTCTCGATCACCTTCGAACCGATGTTCGAGGTCATGATGATCAGGGTGTTCTTGAAATCAACCGTGCGGCCCTTGGAATCGGTGAGCCGGCCGTCTTCCAGCAACTGAAGCAGGAGGTTGAACACATCGGGGTGGGCTTTCTCGATCTCGTCGAACAGCACCACGGTGTAGGGCCGACGCCGGACCGCCTCGGTGAGCTGGCCGCCCTCGTTGAAGCCCACGTAGCCGGGAGGCGAGCCGATCAGCTTGCTGACGGTGTGGCGCTCCATGAACTCGCTCATGTCGAGACGGATCATGGCGTCTTCGCTGCCGAAGAAATAGGCGGCCAGGGCCTTGGTGAGTTCCGTCTTACCGACACCGGTGGGGCCGGAGAAGATGAAGCTGGCGATGGGGCGGTTGGGGTTCTTCAGGCCGACCCGTGCCCGGCGGATGGCCCGGGAGACGGCCTTGACGGCCTCGTCCTGGCCGATCAGGCGCTGGTGCAGGGTCTCCTCCATGTTGAGGAGCTTCACCGATTCGCTCTCGGTCAGCTTCTGAACGGGCACGCCGGTCCAGGAGGCGACGATCTGGGCGATGTCCTCCTCGGTGACCAGGGGAGAACGGCTCTCATCGGTGCCGCCGTCGTCGGCCGGAGGCGCCCCCAGGAGGGCTGGGGCGTCGCCTTCGGGAGTGGCGCTGGCGGGTTCATCGTCGCGGCGGGCCTGGAGGATCGAGCGGATCTGGTCGCGCAGTTCCACTTCCTTGTCGCGCAGTTCACCGGCCTTGGTGAAGTCCTGCTGGCGGACGGCGTCCTCCTTCTCCTTTTGCACGCCGCGCAGCTGCTTGTCCACCTCCTTGGCCGCCGGGGGCAGCTTGGAGTTGAGCAGACGCACCCGGCTGCCGGCCTCGTCGATCAGGTCGATGGCCTTGTCGGGCAGGAAGCGGTCGCTGATGTAGCGGTCGCCCAGGGTGGCGGCGGCGACCAGCGCTTCATCGCTGATCTTGAGCCGGTGGTGCTGCTCGTAGCGCTCGCGCAGCCCCTTGAGGATCTCGATCGTGTCGATCACGGAAGGCTCGCCCACCATCACCGGCTGGAAGCGGCGCTCCAGGGCGGCATCGCGTTCGATGTGCTTGCGGTATTCATCGAGGGTGGTGGCGCCAATGCACTGCAGCTCTCCCCGCGCCAGGGCGGGTTTGAGAATGTTGGCGGCATCGATGGCACCCTCGGCGGCGCCGGCCCCGATCAGGGTGTGCACCTCGTCGATCACCAGGATCACGTTCCCGGCGGAGCGGATTTCCTCCATGATCTTCTTGAGCCGTTCCTCAAACTCACCCCGGTACTTGGTGCCGGCCACCAGCAGGCCGATGTCGAGGGTGAGGACGCGCTTGTCCTCGAGGATGTCGGGGATTTCGCCCTGGGTGATGCGCTGGGCGAGCCCTTCGGCGATGGCGGTCTTGCCGACGCCAGGCTCACCGATCAGGACGGGGTTGTTCTTGGTGCGACGCCCCAGGATCTGGATGACCCGGTCGATCTCGTTCTGACGGCCCACGACGGGGTCGAGCTTGGACTCGGCCGCCAGCTGGGTGAGGTTGCTGCCGAACTCATCGAGGGTGGGCGTCTTGGTGGAACCCTTGCCGGAGCCGCCGGAGGCCACTTCGGCCGTCTCGCCCAGCATGCGGATCACCTGGGTGCGGACCTTGGCCAGGTCGACGCCGAGGTTCTCGAGCACCCGGGCCGCCACCCCTTCACCCTCGCGGATGAGCCCCAGCAGGAGGTGCTCGGTACCGATGTAGTTGTGTCCCAGCTGGCGGGCTTCCTCGAGGGACAGCTCCAGCACCCGCTTGGCCCGTGGCGTGAAGGGGATCTCAACGGCGACGAAGCCTGAGCCGCGGCCGATGATTTTCTCGACCTCGACGCGGGCATCCTTGAGGTTGACCCCCATCGACTTGAGGACCTTGGCGGCGACACCGGTGCCCTCGCCGATCAGGCCCAGCAGGATCTGCTCGGTGCCGACGAAGTTGTGGCCGAGGCGGCGGGCCTCTTCCTGGGCCAGCATGATCACCTTGATGGCCTTCTCGGTAAACCGCTCGAACATGGGGCGGGACCTGATGCAAGTGGATCCAACCTATCAGGATTGAAGGGCTGTGTGGGACGCCGGGAGCACTCTCAGGTGAAAGCTTGGTGCCGCAAGGGCTCAGGGAGATCAGAAAACAAATGAAGTGTTCAGAATCGTCTGGAATAGGTATAGGAATCTACGGTTATCCACACCCATCACCTCTTCAGGTTGACCCATTGGATCAGGGCGTCCTCGCCATTGCGGTAGTAACCATGACGGATGCCGGCGGTGCGGAACCCCAGGGCCTCGTACAGCCCCTTCCCCGGGCCGTTCCCGGCCGCCACCTCCAGGGTGGCCCGGCTGGCGCCGGACGCGAGGCCGGTCTGCATCAGGTCCTGCAGGACCCGGCGCCCCAGTCCCCGGCGGCGATGGCCCGGAGCCACCGCCACCAGGGTGATGTGGAGTTCGTCGAGCACGAGCCAGCCGCAGGCCATGGCCAGCAGGGCCTCCCCCTGCCGCAGGCCGAGGCCTGGCCGTGCCTCCTCCTCCAGCTCCCGCTGCCATTGGGCCAGGCTCCAGATCCCGCCAAGGGCGGCCTGGTCGAGGTCCAGACAGGCGCGGGCATGCTCCGGAGCCAGCCGGAAGAGCGTCGGGGCAGGCAGCGGAGGCAGGGGCGGCACGGCCGGCGCGCTCGAAGATCCTTACGATCGAACATCCTGATCCCCTCCTCGCACAGGCCGCCATGGTGACCAGCGCCTCCCCGGCGACCGATTCGGTCGCCCCTGCCCCCGTGGCCCCCGTCGCCACCGGGCTGGATGGGTCACCCTTCGAGAGCCAGTCCGATCGCCTCAGCCCGAACCGCAACCTGGCGCCGCTCAGCGCCCGCCTCGACGGTCTGGGCCGGATGGAGGTGGGGGGATGTCTGCTGAGCGATCTGGCCCGCACCTACGGCACGCCGCTCTACGTGCTCGATGAGACCACCCTGCGGACCACCTGCCGGGCCTACCGGCAGGCGCTGGCGGCGCACTATCCGGGCGAAGCCCTGGCCCTGTATGCCTCCAAGGCCAACAGTTCCCTGGCGATCACGGCGCTGGTGGCCTCCGAAGGGCTGGGCCTCGATGCGGTCTCGGCCGGGGAGCTGCTCACGGCGCTGCAGGGCGGCATGCCCGCCGAGCGGATCGTCTTCCATGGCAACAACAAGTCGGCCGAGGAGCTCCAGCTCGCCATCGACCGGGGCGTCAGCGTCGTGCTCGACAACTGGAATGACATCGCACTGCTCTCAGACCTGGCGGCCGAGCGGCCAGGGGCGGTGCGGGTGCTGGTGCGCTTCACGCCGGGCATCGAGTGCCACACCCACGAGTACATCCGCACCGGCCACCTCGACAGCAAGTTCGGTTTCGACCCCGACCAGCTGGAGGCGGTGCTGCGTCACCTGGCCGGGTGCCCCTGGGCCCGGGTGGATGGGCTGCACGCCCACATCGGTTCCCAGATCTTCGAACTGGAACCCCACCGCGACCTCGCCGCGGTGATGGCCGATGCCCTGGCCCTGGCCCGTTCCCTGGGTCACCCCTGCGGCGACCTCAACGTCGGCGGCGGCCTCGGCATCCGCTACGTGGGCTCCGACGACCCGCCGAGCATCCAGGAATGGGTGCAGGTGGTGGGCGGGGCCGTGGCCGAGGCCTGCGGCCAGCGCCAGCTGGTGCTGCCGAGGCTGCTCTGCGAACCGGGCCGCTCCCTGGTGGCGACGGCCGGGCTGACGCTCTACATGCTGGGCAGCCGCAAGGACATCCCCGGCCTGCGCACCTACCTGTCGGTGGATGGCGGCATGAGCGACAACCCCCGTCCGATCACCTATCAGTCGCAGTACACCGCCGTGCTGGCCGACCGGCCGCTGGCCGAAGCCACCGAAACCGTCACCGTGGCGGGCAAGCACTGCGAGTCCGGTGACGTGCTGCTCCACGACGTCCGCCTGCCGCAGACCACCCCCGGCGAGGTGCTCGCCGTGTTCGCGACCGGGGCCTACAACGCCGCGATGGGGTCCAACTACAACCGCATCCCCAGGCCCGCGGCGGTGCTGGTCCACGACGGCGTGGCGGAGGTGGTGCAGCGGCGGGAACAGCCGGAAGACCTACTGCGCTACGACGTTCTGCCCCACCGGCTCCTGCCGGTATCCTGACCGCGTCAGGCGGCCATCCGTTGAACCGGCCTGCCCCTCCCTTCCCTTGTGATCTGGCTGCGGCTCATCGATTTCCGCCTGCTGCTCGATCTTCTGTTCGCCTCCCTGCTCGGGCTGCTCCTGCTTGGCCGGGTCACCGAAGCCCGCACCCTGTGGTTGCTGCGGGGCTATCTGTTTCTGGTGGCGCTGGCCTGGTTCGTCCAGCGCTACGCCAACCTGCCCCTCACCAGCAGCCTGGTGGATGCGCTGGTGCTGGCCTGCAGCCTCGCCCTGGCGATCCTGTGGCAGGGGGAACTCAGGCGCCTGATGGAGCTGCTGGGCACCGGGCGGCTGGGGGTGCTGTTCGCCGACCGCAGCCGTGACCAGCTCGCTTCCGGGTCGGTGAGCATGCTCACCGAGGCCGCCGGCCGCCTCTCCCAGGCCCGCTGCGGGGCCCTGATCGTGCTCGATCTGGGCAGCGATCTGCGCCCCGAAGACTTCCTCAACCCCGGCATCCGCATCGACGCCCAGCTCTCCGTCGACCTGCTGCTCAATCTCTTCGCCGTGGACACGCCGCTCCACGACGGTGCCGTGCTGGTCCAGAAGAACCGCATCGTGGCGGCCGGGGTGATCCTGCCCCTCTCCCGCCAGGGCCTCAACCGCTACGGCACCCGCCACCTGGCCGCCATGGGACTGACCGAGCGCCACGACGGCTGTTTCTGCATCGTCATCTCCGAGGAGACGGGCACCCTCTCGCTGGCCTCCCAGGGCCGGCTGGAGCGTCCCATCACCAGCAGCCGGCTTCACGACCTGCTCACCGACGCCCTGGCCTCCGCGCCCGCGGGGCGTAGCGTGGCGGCGGACCCGCCGGAACATCGCGGATGAGTCGCGCCCTGGCGACCACTCCATCGTCCGATCCCGACCAGCTGCCCGCCCAGCTGGATCCGGCTCGGCTGCCCCGTCACGTCGCCGTGATCATGGACGGCAACGGGCGCTGGGCCCGTCAGCGGGGGCTGCCCAGGGCCATGGGCCACCGGGCCGGGGTGGAGGTGCTCAAGCGCACCCTGCGCCACTGCAGCGACTGGGGCATCGGTGCGCTGACCGCCTATGCCTTCTCCACCGAGAACTGGACCAGACCCGGGGAGGAGGTGGCGTTCCTGATGGCCCTGTTCGAGCGGGTGCTCGCCCGGGAGCTCGAGGCGCTCGAGCGCCAGCAGGTGAGGATCCGCTTCCTCGGCGATCTGGAGCCCCTGCCGGAGGGGCTGAAGCTGCTGATCAGCGATGCCACCGAGCGCACCGCCGGCAACAGCGGCATCCATTTCAACGTCTGCACCAACTACGGGGGCCGCAGTGAGCTGGTGAGGGCGGCCCGCCGTCTCGCCGACCGGGCGGCCCGCGGCGATCTCGACCCGGCCAGCATCAATGAGGACCTCTTCGCCGCCGAACTGTTCACCGCCGGCGATGCCGACCCCGACCTGCTGATCCGCACCAGCGGCGAGCAGCGGATCAGCAACTTCCTGCTCTGGCAGCTGGCCTATGCCGAGCTGCACATCACCGACGTCCTCTGGCCCGATTTCGGCACCGAGGCGCTGCTGGCGGCCCTGCTCGATTATCAAGGCCGCCAGCGCCGCTTCGGTGGCGTGCAGAGTGGCGTCCAGAATGGTGTGGAGACCACCCCATGACCCTGCGCCACGACTGGTCCCGCGAGGAGATCCAGGACCTGCTCAACCTGCCCCTGATGGACCTGCTGTGGCAGGCCCAGGGGGTTCACCGCAGCGCCAACCCCGGCTACCACGTGCAGCTGGCCTCGCTGCTGAGCGTCAAGACGGGAGGGTGCGAGGAGGACTGCGCCTACTGCCCCCAGTCGATGCACCACCCCAGCGACGTGGGCGGCCGCCCGGAGCTGGCGGTGGAACCGGTGCTGGAGCGCGCCCGGCAGGCCCGGGCCGCCGGTGCCGATCGCTTCTGCATGGGCTGGGCCTGGCGCGAGATCCGCGATGGCGCCCCGTTCGAGGCCATGCTCTCCATGGTGCGGGGCGTGCGGGAGCTGGGCCTGGAGGCCTGCGTCACCGCCGGCATGCTCACAGGCGGCCAGGCGGCCCGGCTGGCGGAAGCGGGACTCACCGCCTACAACCACAACCTCGACACCAGCCCCGAGCACTACGGCCGGATCATCTCCACCCGCACCTACCAGGAGCGCCTCGACACCCTGGCGCGGGTGCGGGCCGCCGGCATTGATCTCTGCTGCGGCGGCATCATCGGCCTGGGTGAAGGGATCGACGATCGGTCCGGCCTGCTGCAGGTGCTGGCCTGCCTGGATCCCCATCCCGAGAGCGTGCCGATCAACGCCCTGGTGGCGGTGGACGGCACCCCACTGGAAGACCGACCCGCGGTCGACCCCCTGGAGCTGGTGCGGATGGTGGCCACCGCCCGCATCCTCATGCCCCACAGCCGGGTGCGGCTCAGCGCGGGACGCGAGCAGCTGGGTCGGGAGGCCCAGATCCTCTGCCTGCTGGCGGGCGCCGATTCGATCTTCTATGGCGACACCCTGCTCACCACCTCCAACCCGGCGGTGGCCAGCGACCGGGAGCTGCTGCGGGCCGCCGGGGTCCGGGTCCAGCTGAAGGATCAGCCCATTGCCGCCGCCGCCGGCCGCTGAGGGTGCAGGTCGCCGCCTTCTACCGCTTCACCCCCCTGGCGAGCGACGAGCTGCCCGGCTGGCGCACCAGGCTGATGACCCTGGGGAGTGAGGTCGGGCTGCGGGGCACGGTGCTGCTGGCCACCGAGGGTGTCAACGGCACGGTCTGTGGACCGGCCGCCGGCGTGGACGCCCTGCTGGAGCTGCTGCAGGCCGACCCGCGCCTGGCCCAGCTGGAGGTGAAGCGCAGTGAGGCCGAGGGACGGGTGTTCCATCGCTTCAAGGTGCGCCTCAAGGCGGAGATCGTGACGATGGGGCAAGCCTCGGTGGCGCCGGCCCTGGGTACGGGGGTGCCGGTGCCTGCCGAGCGCTGGAACGCGCTGCTGAACGATCCCGGCACCCTGGCCATCGACACCCGCAACCACTACGAGGTGGCCCTGGGCAGCTTCGACGGCGCCATCGACCCTGGCACCGAACAGTTCCGCGACTTCCCCGCCTGGGTGGAGCAGCACCTGCGGCCGCTGGTGGCGGAGCGGCGGCCGCAGCGGCTGGCCCTGTTCTGCACCGGCGGCATCCGCTGCGAGAAAGCCACGGCCTACCTGCTGGCCCAGGGGTTCGACGGGGTGCACCAGTTGCAGGGGGGGATCCTGCGCTACCTGGAACAGGTGCCGGAAGCGGAGAGCCGCTGGCGCGGTGAGTGTTATGTGTTTGATCAGCGGGTGGCCCTGAACCACCGGCTGCAGCCTGGCAGCCACCGCCTCTGCCATGCCTGCGGCCTGCCCCTGGCGCCGGCGGATCTGGCGCTGGACAGCTACGTGGAGGGGGTGAGCTGCCGGCACTGCATCGATCGCTTCACCCCCGCCGACCGGGAGCGTTTCGCCGAGCGCCAGCGCCAGATGCGCCGGGCCGAGGCCTGCGGCGAAGCGCACATCGGCCGGGCGATGCCCCCCGCCAACGCTTGAGCCGATGGCGGCCGCGCTCCCGATCCTGTACAGCTTTCGCCGCTGCCCCTACGCGATCCGGGCACGGCTGGCCCTGACGGCGGCGGGACTGGCGCCGGGGGTGGATCTCGAGCTGCGGGAGGTGCACCTGGGCCGCAAACCCCCTGAGCTGCTGGAGGCCGCCGGCGCTGGCACCGTGCCGGTGCTGGTGCTGCCGCCGGAGGCCGGTGGGGGCGTTGTGGGGGCCAAGCGGGTGCGGCCAGACAGCCTGGCGGTGATGGCCTGGGCCCTGGCGCGGCACGATCCGGCCGACCTGCGGCGCAGCGGCCCAGGCGCCGGCGCCGCTGGGGAGCGGGCCAGGATCGCGGCGTTGATCGAACAGAACGATGGGCCGTTCAAGCACCATCTGGATCGCTTCAAGTACGCCAGCCGCCATCCCGGCGAGGACCGGTTGCAGCACCGCGGGGCGGCCCTGGAGATCCTGCGGGCCTGGAGCGCGCAACTGGGGCCGGGCGGCTGGCTGGTGGGGGGGCGGCCATCGGTGGCCGACCTGGCCCTGCTGCCCTTCGTGCGCCAGTTCCGGCTCGCCGATCCGGAGGGCTTCGATCGGCAGGAGGGGCTGGCCCCCCTCCAGGGCTGGCTGCAGCGCTTCCTGCAGGGTGGCGATCTGGCCGCGGTGCTGGCCGAAGCCTGGGCACCCCGGCGGCCCTGGCGCTCGCGGTGCTGGCTCTACCACCTGGCCCTGGCTGATGAATGGCGCCAGGCCCAGGCGGCTGGGGTGTACGAACGCTCCACCCGCGGGCAATCGTTGCAGCAGGTGGGCTTCATCCATGCCAGCGGGGCCGAGCAGGTGGAGGCCACCTACGGGCGCTTCTACGCCGATGCGGGGGAGGTGCTGCTGCTCAGCATCGACCCCGGGCGCCTGACGGCGCCGGTGCGCTGGGAACCGGCACCGGACACGGGGGAGATGTTCCCCCACATCCACGGGCCGCTGCCGCTGGAGGCGGTGCTCGCGGTCGAACCCTTCCGAGTGTCGGAGCCGCTGGCCGCCTCACGATGCTGACCCTGGCCGCCCTGGAGGAGCGGGCCAGGGACCACGGACTGCTGCTGCGGCTGCAGGTGAAGGGGCTGGCGGGGGTGCGGGGGCTGCGGGTGGGGCTGGCCCGGCCGCGGGCGGAGCAGCCGCCGCTGCTGCTGGGGGAACTCAAGGGCTGGTGTCTGCCCCTGGCCGATGGCCTGCGGCTCGACACGCTGCGGGTCCAGGGGGAGCGCACCGAAGCCGTGGGCCCGCTGATCTGGGCGGCCACCTTTGCCTGGGCCCTGGAGGACACCCCCTGCCGCTCGGCGCGGTTGCTGGCGATCCGCGACGGGGAACGCCAGCACCGGCGCCTGCGGCGCTACTTCCGGCGGCTCGGCTTCACGCCGCTGCGGGAGCTGGGCGGCGGGCCGCTGGATCTGGCCCCGCGGCTGCTGTGGGGTGGGGCAGGCCTGCTGATGCAGGGCGACTGCGATGAGGGCCTGCGCCGCAGCACGCGGTGGCTGGGGTCCATTCACTGATCACCCCCCCGTCCAGGCCAGCCACCGGCTGGAGAACCCCGGCAACCTTGCCGTGGCGAGGAGTGTGCTGGCCGGCGATCATCTGCCATCCATGTCCGAAACGCCATCGGAGCGGCCCCACGCTTCAGGCTCGGATCATGCGGCGGTGGTGGCGGAGTTCGCTATCTCAGGCCCCTGGGACACCACGGAACGAGCACGGTTGCGGTTGCGGCGGCAGCGCTCCGAGCAGTAACGCACCTCCTCCCAGACAGCCTTCCACTTCCTGCGCCACTGAAACGGGCGCCCGCAGACCGGGCAGATCTTGCTGGGGCGATCAACGCGGTCAGGCATCAGCCGTTTCCGGATAACGGCCAGCCTTGCAGAACCGAAGGCCTGGGTGTGGTGACGGCCAACGGCCGGTGTGGCCGATGACGACCGGCGATGGAGGCCATGCAGATGCAGAGAGAAGATCCTCGTCGTGAGGTCGTCAGGAAAGACCAGCAGCGAACAACTATCGAACAACTATCGAACACCTATCGAACATCTATCGAACAATTTCCGCAGCCAATCCTTCCCTCCCTAGTGTGGAGACAGCCATCCGATCAGGACGACGTGTCTGGCGCCTGCTTCCATCAGATCGGCGCCGATGGCCCGGCGAAGCACGTCGCGACAGCAGCGGCGGCCATCGCCGCCGCTGATGGAGACGGTTTTGCCTGGTGGCACTACCGTCAGGCCACCAGGGAAGATTTCTCAGAGCTGGTTGGCCTGTTCGGTCTGCACCCTCTGGCGGTGAAGGATTGCTTTGACGACAAACAGATTCCCAAGATTGAAGACTTTCCAGGCAACACCTTCGTGCTTTTCAACACGTTTCAATACGTCCAAAGCGCTCTGGTGATTGGTGAAATCAACTTGTTCCTCGGCAAGAAATTCCTGATCAGCGTCAGTCACCTTGACAGCCAGGATCGGTCCTACCTGGATGGGGCTCTGCACATCGTCGACAATGGTATTGAAGAGGCCCGCCAAGGCCCATCCCACCTGATGCATTTCATTCTCGACGACGTCGTCGATCAGAAGTTTGTGGCCATCGAGGCTCTCGAGGATGAGTTGGATGACCTGGAAGGTGCATTGATATCTGACTCCAAGAACTTCCAGCCAGCCGAACTGATTCGGTTCCGACGCTATCTGCTAGTCTGCGCAACAGCCTGTTTCACGAGCGCGAAATTCTCAGCAAGATCTGTCGCAAGGACTGTCCACTGATCGCGGAGAAGTCCATTTACCATTACCGCGACATCTATGATCACCTCGTTCGGTTCTTTGAGGTCACAGAGTCCTACAGGGACATCGTGACCAGCCTGATGGAAATGTATCTATCGATGCTCAATAACGACATGGCCAGAGCCGCTAATGAAACCAACGCCACCGTCCGACGCTTGACACTCATCACGACGATCTTCATGCCCCTGACCCTGCTGGCCGGCATCGGTGGGATGTCCGAATGGACGATGATCACCGGACCCAGGAACTGGCGGGTGTCCTATCCAGCCTTCCTGCTCGCCATGATCATCATCGGCTTGGCCAGTTACTGGTTTCTCAACCGTCTGGACCGGAACCGAACCGCTTTGAGGCGACCCCGGCCCCGTTGAGCCGCAGCCCAGAATGGCGCAACGGACGCTCTCCATCGGCACCGCACGTTCCATGGGCCAGCCTGCTTCCATCCCCGGCCATGACGCCATCGCGGCGCGACGGCGGCTGTGGCTCGCCGCCCTGCACCAGCTGGCGCTGGCTGACGGCGACTTCTCCCCCGAGGAGGAGCGGCTGCTGGCGGAGAACCTGCGCCGGGACCTGCCCGGCCTGAGCCTCGACGACCTGCACCATCCCGGTGCCGTGGCTCTGGTGCATCGCTTCGGGGTCGGCACGCCCGTGGCGAAGGAGTTCCTGCAGTCAGCCGTGCTGGTGGCCCTGGCCGATGGTCATGTGAGCGCGATCGAACTGGACATGCTGCGCCACTGGAGCGAGGTGCTTCAGGTGGGACAGGACCTGATCGACGAGCTGTTGCACGCCCCGATGAGCGGCGACGGCAGCATCGACATCCGCTGCGACACCGAGCAGCATCCGGGGCTGCTGGACGGGGTGCGGCAGTGGCTCGATGGCATCGAGCCGTCCGATCCGGAGGTGGCCCGCTTCCTGGTGCGCCTGATCCCCGCCCAGTGTCCCTTTGAGCGGGACGTGAAGCTCTTCGGCTGGAAACTGGTGCACATTCCGCCGATGTGCAAGATCAACCCCCTCTACGAGCAGTTGGTGGCGCTGCGGTTCCGGTGCCTGTGCCGCTTGGAGCAAGGTGAGTCCTCCCCGTCACCGTGAAGGGAAGATCAGGTAGCAACCGATACGTTTCCTTTCGCCGGCCGGCTGGCCGCAGCGAAGCGGAGCCAGCGCTCCTAGGACGAGGGAATCAGGAGATCGCCCCATGGCCACCGGTTGCTTTCCGCACCAGTTCGAAGGCAGTTTCGCCGCGTTCAAAGAGCGGCAACTGGTGTTTAATCTGACTCGCCAGCTTTCTGCGGCGCAGTTCGTTGACGGCGACAAGGCCCGCAGCGAACGGCTCTGGCAGGAAGCCGCCGCTGAGGCCATGGACCCGGAGCGGATCATCCGCTTGCTGTACGGCGTCCACGACCATGACGACAGCGCGGCCATGGAGGCGCTGGATCGCCCCTACCGGGACCTGCAGCGGCAAGCCCAGCGCAGGGCCCGCAAGCCCTTCGCCCGGCTGTCCCGCTTCAGCCAGGTTCGCCCTGCTGGAAGCGACCGGCGCCAAGTGGCAACCCAGCCGGTGCGGCCGAGCAGGCCGGGATGAGCTGGGAGCTCACGCAAGCGGATCCTCCCTGAACCGCCTGTCTCGATGGCTGCGGAGCCGTGGTCATCGGCCTGAGATCAATCCTGGGAACCGGTGTGCTCTGGCCCTGGGGTTACCGCCGATGCAGCGAGGCCTTCAATCCGCGCTGACGCGCTGACGGTTAACGGCCAGAGCCGCCCCGCCGAGGCAGGCCAGGCCCAGGGCGCCCGCAGCGGCGAGAAACACAGCGGTTTGCAGAGCCAGCAGGAACAGCCCCAGGGCCGACGCCGCCGTGATCTGCAACCGGGCCTTGATCAGCAGGGTGAGAAGCAGCAGCACCGTGGCCTGGAGCCCGGCGATCCGGGCGGCGGCAAAGGGGCTGAAGGGGCAGGGAAGCAGCATTGGAGAAGGGCGGTGGTTCCATCCTGACCATGGCGATGGCGGTCGTGCCGCCGCCGGCTCAGAAGCAGAAGGGCAGGAACTGGGTGCGGCAGGCGGCGTAGCCATCCATCAGGGCACCGAGGCCGATCTGATGGGCGATGCCCGAACCGGTGAGGGCTTCGGTGAGGATGCCGATGACGATGCCGAGCATGGCGGCGCGTCCATTGAACAGTTCCACCCGCCTGAGCTGATCCATGTGGATCGCGTGCTCGGTGCTGTCCTGCAAAAAGGACTCTGGGGCTGGTGTGTTGGTCATAGATGTTTGGGTGATGGGGGATGGAAAGCGATCAGCCCAGGCCGATCTGGGAAAGGATGCCCTGGCCGGTGAGCAGCTCGGTGCCGAGGCCAATGACGAAGCCGAGCATGGCGAGGCGGCCGTTCCAGGTCTCGGCGAAGGCGACGAACCCGAAGCGGGAGGAGGAAACAGTCATGGTTGTTTCAGATTGTTTCTCGAATTGTAACAGCATGTAAAGGGTCTCGTCAAGGTGGGGCGTCAGGGCGCCGGGTCCAGGCGCTCAGACCGAGGGGCAGAACCGGATGCCGCTTCACAAGGGCGCGCACCTACCATTGGCTTTAGCTGAGGCACGGGGGATGGCGAGCGGTTCCGAGCCACCCGAGCCGCCCCTGCCCGAGGCTTCGGCAGCGCCACTACCGGCCGGGCTGATCCGGCGCTACCGCCGCCTGTTCGCCTTCTACGACCGCGACGGCGATGGCCTCCATACCCTCCAGGCTGACTTCGAACCGGTGGCCGCCCTGATCGCGCAGCGGTGGCGGGGCCGGACCACCCCCTTCCCTGATCTGCTGCAGCTGCTGCTGGCCACCTACCGGCACGAGAACGGGCGCCGCGATCAGAACCACGACGGCCAGGTGGATCAGGCGGAATTCGTGGCCTCCCACGGCCGGGTATTCGCCGCCTTCCTGGCGGATCCAGCCGCCGCGCGGAGCTTCGTCGCCCGCTCGGCCGGCGGCTTCTTCGATGTGCTTGACATCGATTCCGACGGCCAGCTCGATCTCGACGATCTGGTGGCCTTCGCCGCCGCCTACGGCCATCCCACCACGGGCATCGCCGCTAATCTCGAACGGATGCTCGCCGGCCTGGGCCTGCCGCCCGGACGTCTGCCCCGGGACGCCTTCCTCACCCTGGTGGAGCAGTACTGGTTCGATCCCTCTCCGGAGGTCCCCGGCCGCCACCTGTTCGATGGGGTTGGCCTGGCCGAGCCGGGGCCTGAACAGCCGCTGACCACCAACTCGGTTTCTTAGCTGCCTTCGCGGCCAGGCTGCTTGCCGCTCTTGATTCTCTTTCTCAGCTTGCGGCTTTATCTGCTCCGAAGGGCAGCGCGCTCATTCATTGAGGCTCCTATTCGGCAAGATCCTCAAAATTAGCTTGATCGACAACAGATGGTGTGGAGACTTTGCTTGCCAAAGCGAGATCGCAGGGCATCACACTGGTGAGGAACGCGAAGCCAGTTGCATAGGCCAGGGCGGAGATGGCGATGCGGCTGGTTTCCTTCACCAGTTGATCGGGTTTACGGCTGGATTGGGCCTCGATGCTCCGCATCATCGCCGTGGCGGCCTGCTCCGCCCGCGCCAGAAGTTGCTGCCGCAATTCGGGCATGGGGGTGCGCAACTCCGATGGCGACAGCCCGGCTTTCCTGCCGAACAGCTTCTTCAGCGCCGCCTCCAGCTCCTGGGTAGTTGCGGTGGAGGCAACGGCCTGGCGCAGCTTGTGGAGCTGCTCGCCAGATTGGATCTGCTGCTGGTCCTGATGGGCGGTGACCTTCCGGAAAAACGGTGGCATCGAAGAACCAGTTGCGGGCCTCGGCACCAGAGCGATCAGCCTTCATTCTGCACGTCGTTGTCACCTGGGGTTCCACCTGAGGTCGCGACCGTGCTGGCCAGAACCAGAGGAGGTGCTGGTGGCAAGCCGCAGCAACAAGGTCTGCATGACATGCCCTGGTTTCGCCACCGGGCAGGGCTGCCTGGCTCCAGGGGAAGCCCGCTGCTTCGGAGAAGCCTTCAGCAACAGCATCCGCTCCGAGTGGATCCCGTAGCTCGCTTGCAGCAGCAGGGACGCGTCCCTTGGGTGGTCCACCAGTCGCCTTACCTGCCTCACTGGATGACTCCAGAGGATTCGCCCCTCGCTGGAGATGGGGAGAGCAGGAGGCTGGACCAGTCTTACTGGCGGAGCATCTTCTCATTCTCGCTTGGCCATTCTCTCGCGGCCGGACAGGTATCGCGGCAGCCACCTTGGAACTCTGGACAACAGGGGCTCAGGTCTGCACAATGGCAGATATGGTTGGGCGTGTTCTCTGGGATTAGGAATTCACCAGTATGCCCTAATCTCGCTCGAGTTGCTTGCTCGGACACCAGGTTTCCAGAGGCACAACATACGGCTTGTTGCGCTTGTTGCTAGACAAAGAAGGCTCTCGAAGAGCCTGTCTCAGGGCATTGACGGCACCGGACTTGGAAGAATACTCGACAACGGTTCGATACCAGCCATTACACAGGTATAGGGAAGCCCTGCGCCCGAGAGACCTTTCTGTTTTGATGATTTCGTCCTGGGCCTCCTGCGTTGTCTGGTCAGCGCCGATGACGATGCCCCACTGAAATGCTGGTGTCTTTTGGGCGATACTCAATGGCGTGAATGAATGGTGATCTGCCCACTGCTCCTGAGGGGGCTCTGGACAGGGTTCTCCGGCATCACGGCGATGGATGGTAGCAGCAGCAATAGCAGCTCAGGTAGGAGAGTCATTGTCTTTCTTCCGGAAGATTAGCCACAGGCTCGCTTTCCCCTTTCCGAAACGACTCATCGGTGGTTATGAAGGCCTGAAGCAACACCGGTGAAGATGGATTATCTTCCTTGAGATACTCGAGCGTCTGTCGATTCATGACAGCTGCCAGTCTGATCGCCTGTTTCGGGTCGAGCTTGTTCTTCATCGCCTCGCATCGAGCCAGCAATCGGCCGGAGCCGATCTTTTCCGGCTTGACTCCAAATAGTGTTCTCACCTGCGGATCCTGTTGAGAGCCCTGCGGGGAAACTCGTTGAATCTGAAGGGTCGTGGTGGTAGCGCCCTCGCCTATTAGCATGTCATCAACGCTGCGCTCAATTTCAGCTCCTTTAAGCCCAACCCCGTACCTGGATGGAGGGCAGTAATGAAGAGCGCTGGGTTCGCCCACGAGACTGTCGGCTGTGGCAACAAGCTTAAATGAAGCAACTCCAGAGCACACTGCCTGGGGAGGATTGCAATAGGGGCTGCGGATCGTGATGAGGGTGGGATGAAAGAAATCCGTTGCCGTCAGATTCTGGATAAACCGATTGATGCTGTCCTCGGAGATCAGACCAAGCTCCGTGCCCTTGCCCGGGGTATAGACAACCGTGCTGTCGCCGGTCGCCCTGAGGTCCGTAGGGTCCCAGAGGGGTTGGGGATTTGCTGATGAAATGGTTGAAGAGGAAAAAAGAAACAAGAAAGGTGACAATAGATCCGCCGATCTTGAAGGACATGAAGCCAGGTAACGTGCCTTCTCCCATCATTCTTCTGACATCTTCCTTGCCGCCCAGGTAGTCGTAGAAGAGCCAGGTAAGACCAACAGAAAAAAGGAGGGAGGGCGGAAAGCTGCCCCTGTTCCAAAGGGAGAACAGAATTCCCCCAAGAAAGAACAACACAATTACCACCGGCCTTACAGGGCCAGGTGGCCTGATTCTTTGAGGCTCCTCTGACATCAGCCAGCCATCACACCGTGTCTCCCTGAAGGCCGCAGAGGGGGTGAGGGATGGCTTTGCATGGTGCATGGTGCATGGTGCATGGTGCATGGTGCATGGTGCATGGTGCATGGGGTATTGGGACGGGCGGTGAGACTCCGACCCTGGCGACCTCGAGCTTTCCCTGTCACCTGAGCCACCTGCTGGAGGACCACTCCTGACGGATGCGGAAAACCTGGCAGAAGCGAGGGGGGAGAAGGGCACGCTTGACGGGACATCCGCATCCCTTGAGCACATACCCCTGCCAGGTCTGGACCGGCTCCTTCCTGCATGGCTGCCCGAGCATGAATGGGCGGCTATTTCAGCAGCCTTCCAACGGCGGCGTTCAGATTACCAACCTGCTGCGATGTCCTTCCTGCTCGTACTCTGGAGTAGGCTACATAGACTTTTCTGGGACACAGCGAAGCTGATAGAGTCAATCTCTGGCCGCTGTTGCCTGCAATGATCTGTCATCTCGAAAGGAACTCCTCATACAGCTGCCGAGGAGTGAGACCTGGAAGAAGATCCCCTCGTTCATCGAGCTTGTTCAGTTCCGGATAGTCCCCAAGGAAGGGATGCGGCACACCATCTCCCATCAGCAAGGCCATCGAGGCGCTGCCATGGTCGGTACCCCGAGACTCATTCTCCCGCAGTCGCCTGCCGAATTCGCTTGTCGTCAGCAGGGTGACCCGCGGGCGGCCCGGCAGCATCTCCAGCCCACGTTCGAAGCTGGCCAGGACGCCCGCCAGCTCCGCCAGCTGCCTCCGATGGCGCTGCTCCTGGCCGGCATGGGTGTCGTAACCGCCCTGGGCCATCTGAATCACAGGGGGCGCGGCTCCGGAACCGATCAGCTGCAGGGCCAGGCCCACCTGCTGACCAAGGCCCCCCTGCGGCAGCACCAACCCCCTGGGCAGCGGACGCAGGGCCTGACGCAGACGGATCAGCTCCCTCCTTCCGTCCGCCTCCAGTTTCAGCATCCGACGCAGCAGGGTGTTGTCACCGGCCTGGGCGGGATCCAGCCGCGGCGAGAGCCGGCCCTTCAGGAGGGCAGGTGCCATCTGCAGTGCCACCGCCGCGCCTCCCTCCAGGGCGGAGGAACCTGTCGGGCCCAAGGACACCAGGGGGCCTCTGGCTCTGCGTCGATCCAGGCCTGCCGCCAGCCAGCCCGGCCCCGATCCACCTGTCGTACCGGTGGCCCACTGGTCGGTGGCTTTGAAGTGGCTCCGGCTCGGCTGGGGCCAGCCCACCCCCAGGGCGACAGCCAGCCGCCGCGCCTCCCAGATCGGCTGCAACGGCGCCAACGCCGGGTGGAGGATCAGATGGCGGTCCAGTGCAGGTCCGTCGGCAATGGCGATCGTGGGTCGTGCCTGCCGGTAGGCCGGATCCCGGTAAGGGATCACAGTGTTGAGCCCATCATTGCCGCCCCTCAGCTCCAGCAGCACCAGCACCCTGTCCTGCTGCGTGGCTGCACGCGCATTCCTGTGCAGACTCTCCACCCAGGCCGAGACGGCCAGGCTGGCGGCCAGAGCTTCCGCGCTGCGCTGCAGGAAGTCGCGCCGCTTCATGCGAACTGCCATGACGGATCCGCGAAGAGCAGCCCCAAGGTCTCCCGGGAGGCAGGCGCCGGCAGTGTCAGCGTCAGCGGCGGAATAGCTGTCACCCCGTTAACAAGCATCTCTGGAGTCTTCCGGGTCGCCCACACCTCCTCATCCGAGAGCAGGGCCTGAAGCCCGCGGACCCTTGCATTCTGCCAGCGCAGATTGATCCACTCGCCATTCACCGGCCAACCCTTGACCGAGGGTGGAGCAAAGGGCTCCTGGCCCATCCGGCCGAGGTGTTGCCGGGCAATCAGCAAGGCATCCGGATGGCGACTGCCCAGCAGGCGCAAGCTGCGCACCATCATCGGGATCGGATCATCAAGACGGCGTCCCCTGTTGCCCGGTGCCGTTGCCGATCGTCGCATCTCCTGCATCAACCAAGGCAGCGAAAGCCCCTGTTGGCGCCAGCGGGCGGCAAGGGCCTCGATCCGTCCGTTCTGCGGCAGCTCTCCCACCACCCGGGGCCAGAGGCGCCGGACAAGATTTCTGGCGGTGGAGGGTTGCTGGGCCAACCAAGCCACAAGCAAGGGTCCATCGTAGGGTGCCCTTCTGCCCAGAATCGATTTCAGAGAATCATCGTGCAGTTTTGGATCGATGAACAGCTTTCCGTCTGCGGCTCGCCGATAGCCTGTAAGAGCTCTGGCCGCCTCACTGACGTCCCGCTCTGAATAGTTGCCTTCGCCGAGTGAAAAGAGCTCCAGCAACTCACGGGCCAGGTTCTCGTTCGGCCGCTTGCGGCGATTGCCCAAGCCATTCAGGGATGTCTGAAGGGCACGGTCGCGAACCATTGCCTGTAACAGATCGGTGTAGCTGCCCTGCAGGTTGGCGCTGATGGCCGCCATCTGATCCTCCAGCCATCGGATATCGGCGACCTGTCGCCACGACACCGGAAACAGCCCCAGCCAGAGCTGCACGAGTTGATCCTCGGTGCGGGAGGGGCCAAAGGCAAGCCGCTCCAGCCAGCGGATCTGCAACTCCTGAGCCTCCTTCACCTTGCAAGTAATGGGACGCTTTGGGGTCCCGATCGGAGGACAGACGGTCATTGCAGCGGCCGGGAAGGGGAAGAGACCTGTTGATCTGAGATTGTCCACGGTGGATCAGCCCTAAGCGCAGCTCCAGCCGATTCAGGCGGTCGCGTCATGGAAGCCCCTTCCCATCCTCCAGCATCTTCAGCATTGTGGGCTCCGGTCACGCGTCCCTTGGGAGTGTCTCCCGCGGTGGGACGGTTGTGGGGGGTGTTGCAGGTTCAAGCGTTGCTGGGGCGCAGGCCATCGGCAAACGGGGTCGCTTCCGCAAGGGCCGCCCGTACCATGCTCAGGTCGACGTCGGAGCGACCGTTCCCACCACGGGCTCCAGCTCAGCATGGGCCAGAGGCCCAAAGGCCTTCAGCTGGAGCGGTGATCTCTGCGTTCACCAAGGCGCGGTAGTCCATGACATGCTCCTTGTGAGTTAGCTCAAGCAACAGCTCCTCCAGCAGATAAGTTCGCTGCAGCGCCACTTTCCACAGAGGTCGTTGCGTTTGGGGGGTAGCAGAGGGGGCCCCACCAGGTTGGGCACATGGCGCTGCCATTTGGGCGACCCAGCTTGCGGCTGCAGTAATCCGTGACGCGCTCCATGTAAGCCATGGGTTCGTAGAGCGCCCGGAAAGCGGCGGCGAACTCCTCGGCGATCGTGGCGATCGGACGGGTGGGTTTCCGGTAAAGTCAAGGGACAGTTCCCAACAACAGACAGGTATGAACACGTTGGATGCGATCTATCAAAGACGGGCCATCAAGCATTTCGATCCCAGCCACAGACTGACCCCTGCGGAGGAACAAGAGCTGTTGCAGGCCACCATCCAGGCCCCTACAAGCTTCAACATCCAGCACTGGCGATTCGTGATCCTCCGGGATCCCGATCTGCGGGCCCGGCTTCGTAGTGAGTTCGGCAATGATCAGGCCCAGATCACCGATGCATCCTTACTTATTCTCTTCACGGCCGATGTCAAGGCCTGGCAGAAAGAGCCCGAGCGTTACTGGCGCCATGCCCCCCCGGAAGTGGCCCAGCTGCTGGTGAACTGGATGGGTCCCTTCCATGAAGGGCGGGAGTGGCTGCAGCGGGATGAAGCCCAGCGTTCGATCGGCATGGCGATGCAGACCCTGATGCTCGCCGCCAAGGCAATGGGTTATGAATCCTGCCCAATGATCGGCTTCGAGATCGAGAAAGTGGCGGAGCTGGTGAAGTTGCCGACCGATCATGTGATGGGTCCACTTGTGGCGATCGGCAAAGGGACCAAGGATCCGTGGCCCAAGCCCGGTCAACTGCCTCTGGAAGAGATCGTGTTCGAAAACGGCTTTCCTGTTTGAAACCCCCAGGCCCGCTCCGGGGCCTCGCCCTTGGGCTGGCGCTGCTGGCCAGAGCCACCGGGTGATCGCACAGAAGACCCGGCTGAGTGAATCCAGACAACCAGCCCTGTGGCGAGGACGGTGATGGCCAGTGATCGACTCCCTTCGTCACTGAGGCACCCTCTGCGCGGACCCAGGATCCTGGGTCCTATCATGCGGCGGAAGTGGCGCAGTCTGGGGTTTGAGTTGATGTTCCATTGGGCAATTATCGTCCAGCTAAAAGCAATTGTCTGGCCATCAGCAACGGTCTTCCCCAGTGTTGTCGGTCTGGGGGGAAGGGGCTTCGCCATCGCCCATCCAGCCTGACCCTATAGAGGTGTGAGCACCCCCGGGAACGCCGTTGCCAAATCCTCCTGGACCTGCTGGCCTCCGCCAAGAGGGGTCTGCGAACCCTCGCCCGACGCATTCAGCGGCAGGACCAGGAACCCAAGGACACCGTGGCGCAACTCGATCGATTGACCGTGCAGCACTGCCCGGATCTCGGCAACACCGACGGCGTAGGGGTAAACATCTTTGCCAACCTGAATGTGGCGGGGGGCGCCGCTCTCTGCGGCGTCAATCCCCTACCGTCCAGCACCACCCTGGCGGCAGCGCATCTAATCGTCGCTGAATACCATGCTCGATGGCCCTGGCGTAATGAGCGATATCCGCCGCGTTTGAGCCCATTCAGCTCTAACGCGCCCAGAAACTGGAACACTGGCGCGCCGATGCTGTTGCCATAGGCTCCTGCGCTGACGGATCAGGCACAGCAAGGATTCTGGAATGGTGCGGACGCTGCAGACAAAATGGATTCCTCACGTTGCTGGTGCCATTTCGAGTGGCCTGGGTTGTGATCACCTCCAAGATCCAGATGCTGCCTGGCTAGTTGGCCTTAATGCTCTCCTGCGCTTCACGTAACACGTGGCAGCGAAAGGGATTTTGCACTTGCCCACGAACTGGCAGTTGATCTGGCGATGGGAAGGATCTCCAGAAGTCTGGCTTGGCCCATGAAGAGGATTGCCTTGGCGCCATTTACTGCCAATTCAGAGAACAGAGAACCAACCGAGATGACATTCAGAGTTCAAGCGTTGGTGCCTATGCCGGCTCTCTGCTTTCCCTTGATTCGCTTTTTCAGCTTGCGGCTGTAAAGCAGTACTGCAGGAAGCCCTAGCACTGGAAGGGGACCAGGGACTGGGGTCTCGGAAGAAAAAATTGGAGCCGTTCCATTATCCATAATGACTTGTTTTGTTTCGCCAGAGAAGGGATTGTTATAACTTAAAAATCCCCCGTAGTCGCCGATTGCTCCGTTTGGATCATGAAGCTTGAGTTGACTATTGAAATCGCTTGTGTTGAAAACAGCAGCCAATCCAGCCGTGACAACGGAGCCATTGGTCACTTGGATTCCGTTTTCAAAAACAAAATTAAAGTCCTGCCAGCCACCGCTTGGCGTGAAAGGGGCACTGGTCACGGATGCAGTCATGCCAGACGTATTCAAAGTATTATCTAAAAGCCCGTCAACCGTTCCGGATACCGTGCTGCCAATCCAGTCCGAGGGGGGGCTCGACGCCACCAGGCCCTCCAACAATTGCATCTGTAACAACGAAAGACCAATTAAACGTAAGGGCAGTAGCTGGTCTGGACCCCAAGACAGCAGAAGCACCAATCAGGAAGCAGAGTGCTGGTTTCAGGAAAGTGGAAGGAACAGTCACTGATCCTGATAATTTTGTTCCGCACATCATGCCACATGGCAGCCTAAAAGTCTGCCCTCCTCGACCTTGCTGAGCTTCTCGCCTTGGCATGGTGCAGCGGAGCTCACCGCTTCCCATGGCCGAGACAAGTTCCTCCACTGTTCATCAGAGTGTTCATCAGAGCGCTCCGGAGGATCTGATCAGCTTTCTCAAGGCCATCCATGACGGCCACTACCGCCGCGGTCATGAACAGAGCAAATCGGCGGGCAAGACGTAGGGGGCTGGATGGGGACGGGGGCCAGCCCAACCCGCCCTCAAAACACCCGGCGTCAGTTCACCCCCACCAGGCCGGCTACGGAGGCGGTGGCAGCGGTGGTGGCAGTGGCGGCAGCCCGGGCCGTGGGGGGCTGGTGACCTGCGGGCCGCCAAGCAGTTCGGCAAACCCGGCGATGCGGGCCTCCGCTGGCTCGGGACCGAGACTCCACAGGCTCTCAAAATAGAAGAACGCCACCCCAAGACCCTGGGCCCGGGTGGCGGCCACTTTCTCGCGGATCAGCGCCAGCGGTGTGGGTCGGTTGCGCTGGCCACTCATCATGGCGATGGCCGTGGGGATGCGCTGGCGGGCCTCCTGCACCTCGGGCCGGCTGAGGTGGGGGAGATAGCTCTCCAGATCAGGTCTGTAGATCTGCACCAGTAGTTCATCGGCAATGCCGCGCTGCACCCAGGCGCGCCAATCCTGTAGCTGCAACTTGTAGGCAAAGTCGTAGTAGTTGGGCGAGATCGAGATCAGGGCGCCAGGACGCGTGCTCCGTACCGTCCCGGCCAGCTGCTCCATGAAGGCGGTGATCCGGTCGGCCCGCCATTTCACCCAGGAAGGGTCCTCGGGGTTGGCTGGCGGATCATGTTTGGTTTCTTTGCGGTAGAGCGCCGTGGTGAAGGGGTCGTAGCCGAACTCCCGCGGCAGGCTCATGTGGTCGTCGAACTGGATGCCATCGGCGCCGTAGTCGTTCACCACCTCCAGCACCAGGTCGGTGATCAGCTGCTGCACCTCCGGCCGGAAGGGATTGAGCCACACCACCGTGCCGGCGGCGCTGATCGAGGTGAGCCCACCATCGCGTTTCTGGGTGAGCCAGCTGCGGTGCCGGCGCGCCATGGGCGAATCCGGCGGTGCCATGAAACCGAATTCAAACCAGGGGATCACCTTCAGCCCGCGGCGGCGGCCGGCGCTGATCACCTCGGCCAGGATGTCCTGGCCCTGCAGGCCGCGGAAGGTGAAGTCCTGCAGCTCTCGCTCCTGGCTCACACGGCTGGGGTAGTAGGCAAAGCCTCCGTTCCAGACCACCGGATACAGCCGGTTGAAGCCCAGATCCGCCAGCTGGTTCACCGCGGCCTGCATCCGGGCGCGATCGCGCAGCACCGGCATGTCGTTGGCGGTGAGCCATACCCCCCGCAGTTCCACCGGTTGCGCCTGGGCCTGAGCGGGATGGCTCAGTTGCGGCAGGCCAGAGAGCAGGCAGCCGCCAACGACCAGCGCGATCCACCCGATGAGGCGATGTCTGCGCTGGCCAGCCATGGCATCCAGGGATCGGCGGAGGACATCCATCTCTGCCGATTCTGGGGTGGCTGGGCTGGGTGCGAGCGGTATGGCGGCAACGGAGGCCCTTCAGCTGCTGCAGGCCACAACTTTCGAGGGAGCTGTCCCTTGGCAAAGTTCGCTGCCGCCAGCCTGAACAATCCTTCTCGCTCCTCAGTTCTCGCTTCCCCTTCCCCATCTCTCGGTTCTCCTCCCGCAGCCGGTTGAGGTTCTCCCGCTCGGCCGGGATGACCTGACCACAGATCCGGGGGGTGGTGACCTTGGTCAGGGGTTCGCCAAGCGGCTGGTGACATCGGCCATCGGCAGGTCGGCATTGCCCCAGGCCTGACCGGTCAGCAGGGGGGCGGCCCCCGGCGACGGCCGTACAGCGGCACCGGCGGCAAAGGCGGCCTCCGTCCAGGCCAGCAGGAGCGGCCCCAGGGCACCACCGGCGCTGTTCTGCCCAGGCCGCAGATTGAAGTGATCCCCGTCCTGCACCAGCACCAGTTGGTTGCCCAGGGTCTTGCCCCAGCGCATCGGTTCGATCGCTTCGGGATCGGGAGGCACGATCCAGTCGCGGCTGCCGCTCACCAGCAGCACACGGCCGCTCAGTTCGCTGCCCGAGCCCCGGGGGAAAAGCAGCGACACCGGCGGGCTGACGGCTCCCACGGCAATGACGCGGGGATCCGGGAGGGCGGCATCCTGTGCACCCTTCAGCCAGCTGCATTGCAGCGTCCAGCTGAGGTTTCGATCAGGATCATCCACGTTCGCGCAGCGTTGGCGCAGGCTGCTGTCGGTGGGCCTCACCCCGGCGACCTGCAGGGCCGTGGTCGCCCCCCAGGAATGGCCCAGCACCACGACCCGCTCGGCATCGACAGGCATGTCAAAGCCCAGCCGACCCGACGCCACCGCATCGAGCACGGCGCTGAGGTCCTTCGGGCGCAGGGCCAGCTCCTCGGGGCCCGGCGGTGGCGCCTGGCCCGCCAGCACCGCCTCCTGCTGGCTGCTGTCGCTACCGGGATGGCGAGGCAGCACCACGGTGTAGCCCCTTGAGGAGAGCAGGGTTCCCCAGCCCTCGAAGCTGGTCGGCTTGTCCCACAGGCCGTGGGAGATCAGCACCAGGCGGCCGTTGGCACCCCTGGCTGGCTCGATCACCATCACCTCCAGCGGCTGGGGCCGATGGGGAATCTGCAGGCTGGCCAGCCGCTGGTTCACGGCGACTCCAGGGCCGTTCGTCGTGCCAGCGGGCAGGGAGGCGGAGGGTGTGGTGGCGAGCAGCGCTTCAGCCTGCTGCCGTTGCCCCGCCATCCGGGTGACGATTTGACGGGCGCGGCCGAGATTGAGCGACACCCTTTGGCCGGGGATCGCCTGCATCAGGCTCAGCAGGGTGGGCTCGCCGTTCGCGGAGGCCCGCAGCAGGGCTTCATTCAGCGTCCGTCCGCTGAGGTCGGTCGTGCGTCCCTCCACCGTGCCGAGCGAGGCGATCACGAGCATGGCCTGCTCGAGCAGGGGCGAGCCCACCGAGCCATCGGCCACCTGCTTCACGCTGAGGGGCACGGGCTGGAGCAGCAGTTCCCTGAGCTGACGGCCTGCGGCGCCTCCGGTGGCGCGATCCAGCTCGGCCAGATCACTATTGCCCTGGCGCAAGGCCTCAGGAGACTGCAGTTCATCCAGGCGAACCGTGAAACGGGTCTCCAGCAGGGGGATCTCAATCACCACCTCTTCCAGGGCCCTGGCCGGGGTCGAAGCCATCAGGGTGGCGATCAATGCGATTCCAAGCCGTCCGGCCAGGCGTAAGCGGCAGTTCATCGTCTGTTCAGCATTGTTGGTGACTTTCGCTGCCGAGATTGCCGCTGGCCATGGTGACCTCGCCAGGATTGCAGGCCTCGAGCCTGGCGGCCTCTGGGAGGCATCGATAAACAACGAGTCGTGCTCTTGAGCTTCCATGGGCATCAGGGCCAGGCTCGTCCCAGAAGTGCAAAGTCTCTCCATGGCCGCGCCAGCGGCAACCCCGATGGTGCGCCGGCTGCGGCTCGAGCACGACGACCTGGGTTTTCTCGAGGAGACGGCACGGCTGCTGGGATTTCGCAGCCGCATGCTGCAGCTGGAGGCGGGCACCAACCCCAGCCGCCTGGAGCTGGTGGATGCGGGGGAGATCAGCCTGCTGCGGCTGCAGTTCAGCCGGCGCACCTTCATCTGCGGCCCGAAACCGCCTGGGCGCGTGTTCTGCAACATCACCCTGGCGCCCGTACCCGAGCCGCCAAGGGTGCACGGACGCGACCTGGATGCCGAGACCGTGGTGGGCTTCGATCCACAGCGGGAGATCCACTTCCAGGCTCCGGCCGCCCATCGTTTCGCGGCGCTGCTGGTGGAGGAGGGGCTGTTCTGGCAGACGGCGGCGCTGCTGGGACGGCGGGATCTCGATCCGGATCTGTTCAGCCGCAACGCCTTCCGCCTGCATCCAGCCTGCAGCGCCGATCTGCGCCGGGTGCTCAGCCAGGCCTTCCGGGATCCGCAGGCCAGGCCAAATGACCCCGCCGCCAGGGCCGTCACCACGTGGCTGATGCGCGATGACCTGCTGCCGCTGCTGATCGCGGCGATCGAGACACCCCACTGCCACCACGGCCTGGCCGGCAGCCGCAGCGAGCGGCTGCTGATCACCCGCCTCAGCCGGCAGCTGATGGAGGAGCGGCTGGCCGATCCGCTCACCCTGCGCGACCTGTACAGCGCCGTGCCGACTTCACGGCGCACCTTGGTCTACGCCTTCGATGAGGTGTTCGGCATGGCACCGATGCGCTTCCTGCGCCTGCAGCGCCTGCAGGCGGCCCGTCATGCGCTGGCGATGGCCGAGCCGGGCAGCACCACCGTCACGGTGATCGCCCAGCGCTGCGGCTTTGCCAGCGGCAGTCATTTCAGCCGCGTCTACCGCGAGCATTTCGCTGAAACGCCGGCGCAGACCCTGGCCTACAGCCAGAAGCGCTCAGGCTGGTCAGGGTCGTTGCGGGTGGCCCAACGGCTGGCGTAGTGGGCGAACAGCGGCGTTTCCTCATCAGCATGCTGCTGCGACCAGAACTGCAAGCGGATGAGCTTGCTGGCAAGGAAGTAAAGGAACGGCAGCCGGGCGCCGATGCGGCACTGGAACAGCGTGCGATTCGGACCGGCGGCTTCCGCCTTCAGATCCCAGTAGAGCGGGAAGATGATCGGCCACACCTGCAGGAAGCGTGCCTTGGTGCGGCTCTCCATCCGCACATGATGGGCCTGCATCAACTTGGGCCGGTAGAACTGGGTCATCATGAAGCCACCGCAGAATTCATCGTTGCGGATCACGATCTCGCCATCGGCATCGCGGTAGAGGCCCGAGTATTTGTGGGAGCGTGACGCGGGCGTGCAGGACACATACTCCTCACAGGAGAAATTCACGATCCAGTCGGCCAGATCGAACTTCTCCACCGGCAGGTTGAGCAGCACCGAGGTGCCGAAGTTGAGGTTGTACTTCATCGGGACGATAGAAGAAATGGGAATGGCAGGTGGCACAGTCCTGGCGCTCCGTCGGTTGTCGGCGCGCCTCCGGAGCCCCGGAGAAGGAACAGCGTCTCCGGGGGGAGGGAAGTGATCAGAGCCTGAGGTGCTCTCCTTCCACCCAGCGGATCACCAGGTTGCTGAAGGCCTCTGCCGCATCCTGGTAGCTGTAATGGCCGGCGTTCTCCAGCACCTGCAGCTGGGCGCGTGGCAGCCGCTGCTGCAGGCGGCTGGCGTTCTCCACATCCAGAAGAGCGTCATGGCGGCCCCAGAACAGCTGCACCGGCAGATCAAGCTGCGCCAGCAGCGGATCGGTGGTCGCCAGGCTGGCGGGGTAGTCGCGGAACCAGCGGCAGATCGGGCCCACCCGACCGGCATAGGAGCGGATGTAGTCATCCACCTCCAACGCATTGGGCGTGTAGTTCACATAGCCCAGCTGGTTGCCGGCTTCCACGAAGGTGGCGGCGCCGGCCATCGCCACCATGAAGCGCCAGAAGCCGGAAGTCACCAGCTTGTTGATGATGCTGCCGTTGGAGGAGGGGGCGATCGCCGGGCCGTCGCCGATCACCAGGCTGGCGGCGATGGCTGGGTTCTCACCCACACAGGCCACGGCGGCGGCCATGCCCACATCCGGCGCCACCAGATGCGGGCGGACGAGCCCCAGCTGTTCGATCAGCGCCTTCAGGAAGCGGCCCTGGGCGGCGAAGGTCATCCATTCCAGCCCTCCACTGCTGCGACCGAACCCCGGTAGATCCACCGCCACCAGATCGAAGCGTGCTGCCAGGGCTGGCCAGATCGGTGCAAAGGCCACGATGCTCTGCGGCAGCGGACAGATCAGCAGCACCGTGGGGGCTCCCGCCAGGCGCTGACGGGCGATGCGGATGCGCTCCCCCATCAGCTCGATCGTCTCCAGGGGCATGGCCGGCGGCTGGGCCAGCGTCGGCGTGCTGGAGCGGCCATTCCCGCGCTGCCGGCGACGCACGTTCCGGTACTCCGGAGTGATCATCAGCAGGGCTGAGGCGATCGCTCTATCCAGCAGCGAAGGGCGGCGCAGTGGGGTGGCGGGAATCATGAAGAGGTATCGGGTGATGCAGGGGAAGACGACGCTGGCAGTGGCGTTTCGGCGGGTCTGGGTAACTCCTTGAGATCCCCCTGCCAGGGGCTCCAGTTGTCCGCCACAGGCACGATCCCCTTGGCCTTGGCGTAGCTCTCATAAAGATCCATCAGTTGCCGAAGGCGCTGGGGCTGAGAGGCGTTGAGGGGTGTGGTCTCGCCTGGATCGGACTGAATGTCGAACAGGCGCCACTGGCCGTCGCCGAACATGGCGCGGCTCTGGCGGGAGGCCTTGTATCGGCCGGCCACGATGGAGCTGTTGCCGAAGATGTCGCTCACCACCCACTGCTGCTCTGTGCGAACGCTGTTGGCACGGCCTTCCAGATAGGGCCGCATCGACAATCCCGTGGGCGTGATGATGGCGCGATCCTGATACCGCCCAGAGGGCGGGCGAACGCCGGCGTAATCGAGGATCGTGAGAGGCACATCCTTCGCATTCACGTAGGCCTGCCGGATGCCCCCTTTGGTCTGCAGGGCCGCGCCGACGGGGGGTCGAATCACCATGGGCGTGCGCACGCCTCCCTCGGCCAGGTACCACTTCCACCACTGCAGGCCGCCGTTGGAGGCGTTGGCCCAATTCACCCCCATTTCCGTGAAGGTGTTGCCTCGGCCGATGTCAGCGGGGTTCTGGCTGAAGTTCTCCTTCACCCAGCGCGTCAGGGCCGGGTTCGCAGCGGCGCCCTCATCATCCATGCCCTCGGGACCATTGTCCGAGAGGTAGATGATCAGGGTGTTGTCGAGCTGGCCGGTTTCGCGCAGGTAGCTCAGCACGCGGCCGATGGTCTGATCCTGTTGCTCGAGCATGGCCGTGTAGGTGGCCATGGCCCGGGCCTCGCTCTGCTTCTCCGCCTCGCTCAACCCATCCCAGCGCTGCAGCAGCCAGTTGGCGCTCTGATCGGGGAACGGCGCGTCAGCGGCGATCAGCCCGGAGCGCTTCTGGGCTTCGTAGCGAAGCCGCTTGAGGCCCTGATAGCCATGCTGATAGAAATAGGGAATGAACTTGTTGATTGCCGGGGGCGCCACCTGCAGCGGCGAGTGCGGCGAGGTGAGGGCGAGGTAGGCGAAGAAGGGCTTGCCGCTGCTGCGGCCCTCCTCCAGATAGGACAGCAGTTTTCCGCTGAACAGATCATCCGAATGGATGCCCAGAGGCCGCTCCACCGGCTGGCCGTTTTCGAAGTAGGGCTCAGTAGGCACGATCCGCTGAGCCATCAGCGTCCGGTGCTCCGGGTTCTTGGGGCTGGGCAGGAACACCTGCTGGTTCCAGTGGTTGGCGCCGCCGGTGAGGATGCCATAGGAGCGCTGGAACCCCCAATCCCAGGGCCCCCAGCCGCCATGGCCCGGCCCGCCCAGGTGCCACTTGCCCGCCATCATGGTGCGGTAGCCACCGTCACGCAGCAGTTCGGCAATGGTGGCGGTGTTGCGGGTGAGGTAGCCCTCGTAGCCGGGTTTGCCCTTGGTGGGGGGATAGATCGAGTAGTCGAAGGCGCCGAGGCCCACATCGATCGGATCGTTGCCGGTGAGCAGCGAGGCACGGGTGGGCGAGCACACCGGCGAGGTGTGGAAGTTGCCGAATGCCACCCCCTCGTCGGCCAGGGCCTGGAGATTGGGCATGGCGGCATTGCCGCCGCCCCAGGGCACATCACCGAAGGCGGCATCGTCGGCGACGATCAGGAGCACGTTGGGGCGCTGGCGCAGACCGCTGGATTCCGCAGCGCTGGCCAGCGTCGGTGAGGCGGTCAGGAAGAGCCCCTGCAACAGGGCCAGGAGCAGGGCGGTGCTCAGCTGAGGGAATCGCTGGTGGCGCTGGAGGCGATCGCTGGCCACAGCGGACGGGAACCATTCATGCATCGTCCGCTTCTAAGAGCGATCGCGGGGCGGCAGTGATCTGAAAGTGCAAACTCAGCGCCGCGGCACCCAGGGGCCCGGCGGAACTGGAACAGTGGGGGCACAGGCAGCCAAGCCCAACCATGACCCCGCATTCCAGCCCCGGTGAGCCCGGGGCGATGGTGACGGTCCATGCGGGCCTCTACCGCATCGGTTCCGATCGCTTCTACCCCGAGGAGGCTCCAGGGCGGGAGGAGCAGATCGAGAGCTTCCAGATGGCGGTGGCGCCGGTCACCAATGCCGACTTCGCCACTTTCGCGGCCTCCACTGGTTATGTGACGGTGGCCGAGCAGCCACCGGATCCACGCACGTATCCGGGCCTGACGGCGGAGCAGCGGATCCCGGCGTCCGCCGTGTTTCAGCCACCACCGCCCAGCGTGGATCGCAGCCGGCCACGGCGCTGGTGGGCGCTGGTTGCGGGGGCAGATTGGCGCCATCCCCAGGGGCCCGGCAGCACCATCGAGGGACGCGAGGAGCATCCGGTGGTTCACATCGCCTGGGCCGATGCCCTGGCCTACTGCGCCTGGGCGGGTCTGCGGCTGCCCACAGCGCAGGAGTGGGAGGTGGCGGCCCGCGGCGGCCTGGTGGATGCCGATTACGCCTGGGGGCAGGACCTCCATCCCGAAGGCCGCTGGATGGCCAACACCTGGCAGGGGCCCTTCCCTTGGAGCAATGAACAGCTCGATGGTTGGTTCTGGACCTCGCCGGTGGGGGCTTTTCCGCCCAATGGCTATGGCCTGCTGGATGTCTGCGGCAACGTCTGGGAATGGACCAGTACGCCCTGGCCCGTCGATCACGGCGAGCAGGAGCGGCGGATCGTGAAGGGCGGATCGTTTCTTTGCGCCGACAACTACTGCCTGCGCTACCGGCCCTCCGCACTGATCGCCCAGACCCTTGACACCTCCACCTGCCACATGGGCTTTCGCTGTGCGGCGGACTGAACCTGGCACTGAATCAGCGCGTGCGGCCGCTCCAAGGAGACTGGAGAGGCACTCCTCAGCGACTGGCAAGCAGCATCAAGAGGCCCCACAGCAGCAGGCAGGCGACAGGAAGTAACAGCGGGACCCAGTCCGTCCACAGCAGATGTCTGAGCAGGCCGCCATCGGTGCGGATCGGGAACAGCAGATCAAGATCGATGCTGTTGCTGCGACACTCCTGATCAAGGACCTGAAGACGAAAATGCAACTGATGGATTCGCAAGACAATTGCTCCCAGGGTGAGAGCCATGGCCACGGCAGACCCAATCCCCAGCAGCGGCGCCCAGATGGGAGGCATGGAGCCCCGCCGCTGATCCGACAGGTACAGGGAAAACAGCACCCCTTGCGCGGCACTGAACCAACCGAGGCGATTCCCGATGATCAATTGTTGCGCTTGGATCTGTCCGCAGAGAAAGCTCAGACGGTCAAAGGCCCAGCGCTGTTCGGAAAAGCCAGAAACCGGTGGTTCATGATGTCGAGAATCTGTCACGGGCAAATGCTGATTCCAGAGGCAAACCTTGGGAGCAAAATACAGCAGGAACGACTCCAGCCATCCTGAGGGCTGAGGTGGCTGCGGCATCCCCAAAAGTGCAATTTCCCGCCAAGAAGCCGATGTCCATACACATGCCATCTGGGCCTTCCGCGTGGAATCCCACCTTGCTGAGTACCGAACCAAAGGCCGCCACCGCTGGCTGGCGGAGCAGGAGACCTACGCGCCCACCTTCGTCACCACCGACGCGGTCGTCGTCCAGTCCTGCCACGTGGTGGTCGTGCGGCAGCCATGTGTTTGATGCATCGTGGCGAACGGCTCGCGGGCGGGTGATCACCCACGCCTTCCTGATCCAGCGCAAGGCCGGCCCCCTGCCGACGGTGCGCGGGGCCGATGCCGTCGAAAAGGCGTTCTGGATGCCCCTGGAGGACATCGACGTCCAGAAAGACATGGTCTTCGACGACCACGTTCAGATCATCCAGCTCTTCTCGATACCGACAGCTACTAAGGCAGCCCCTGGCTCCAGGACCCCTCCCTCCGATCTCACCGCCATGGGGCCCACCTGGAGAGCCGCGGCGGCGAAAACCCCGAGTCCCTGTTCTTCGGGCTGCAGATGCTCCTCCAGGACAGCCTGACCCGGCCCGTCACAACGGCCGATGTGGAGGAGGCCGCCGACCTCTGGAGCCAGCACGGCCTGCCCTTCAACCGAGCGGGCTGGGAGCGGATCGTCGGTGTCCACGGCGGCTGCATCGGTGCCGTTCCCGAGGGCAGCCGCGTCCCCACCGGCCAGGCCAGCTGGTGCGGCGCTGCAGCCTCGCTGAAGTGCGACAACGCGCCGCCCTGGGCTGAGCGCTCAGGCGCCGCCGCAGGCCCGTTAGGGTCCGCCGACGTCATGACAACCGCGATGGGCCTGTTGGTGGAAGGGGTCTGGAAGGACCAGTGGTACGACACCAGCAGCAGCGCCGGTCGCTTCGAGCGGTCGCGGGCGGCCTTCCGGAACTGGATCACCCTGGACGGATCCGCGGGTCCGAGCGGTGAGGCCGGATTTGCGGCCGAAGCCGGCCGCTACCACCTTTATGTATCTCTGGCCTGCCCCTGGGCTCACCGCGCCCTGATCGTCCGCGCCCTCAAGGGACTGAGCGATCTGATCCCGCTCTCCGTCGTTCACTGGTTCATGGGCGACAAGGGCTGGACCTTCCAGGCGGCGGAGGGGGTGGTGCCTGATCCCAACGAGGGAGCCGATGCCCTGCACCAGCTCTATACCCGGGCTGATCCGCAGTACTCCGGTCGGGTCACCGTGCCGGTGCTCTGGGACAAGCACCAGCGCACCATCGTGAGCAATGAATCGTCCGAGATCATCCGCATGTTCAACAGCACCTTTGATCACCTGGGTGCCCGGGAGGGTGATTTCTATCCAGCAGCGCTGCGTGAGGAGATCGATCGGCTCAATGAGCGGATCTACCGAACAGTGAACAACGGGGTGTATCGCTGCGGTTTCGCCACCACCCAGGAGGCGTACGAGGAGGCCCTGGATCCCCTGTTCGCCAGCCTGGATTGGTTGGACGGGCAGCTGGCCGGCCGGCGTTATCTGTTGGGCACCACGCCCACCGAGGCGGACTGGCGTCTGTTCACGACGCTGGTTCGCTTTGATCCGGTCTATGTGGGGCACTTCAAGTGCAACCTCAGGCGGCTGGTCGATTTCCCTCACCTCTTTGCCTATACCCGCGATCTCTATCAGCTGCCGGGGGTGGCGGACACGGTGAACATGCAGCACATCAAACGGCACTACTACCAGAGCCACACCACGATCAACCCCACGGGGGTGGTGCCGGCGGGTCCGGAGATTGATCTCCACCTTCCCCATGGCCGGGAGCATCTGGCCTCGCCGGGGATTCAAGCGGATCGGTCTCATCGAAGCAACTGAAATCGAGGAAGATGCTGTCCGGATCGTCCATCTTCACCATGTCGCGGAACTGTTCTTCAAAGCGCAGGTCCGCCACCCCATAGCTGCAGCGGAAGTGGACCGGGGTCAGCAGGATCTCGTCGAGTCCCTGGAACGCCACCAGGACCTCGGCATGGCGCCGTTCCAGATCCTTCCTGCTCAGGCCGAAGAAGGGGCTGTGGCGGTCGATGCGGTGCATCACCGTCCACATCAGCTGGAAGCTGATCGACTGGTCACGCACCAGCGGCAGCGGCACAAGGCGTCGCATCATGCCGCTGCCGCTCTCCTCGTCCATGGCCAATGAAGCCCGGATCCGCCCGTCCACCAGGCTGTTCTGGCGCACGTTGGCCACACGGAAGGTGAGTGTGGGGTGCCCCTGCCAGGGTTCGATCGTGGCCACGCGGCTGAAGCGCAGGCGGGCCCGGCTGCGGGAGAAGCGGGAAAAGGCCAGACCAGTGGTGACGGCAATGAACAGCAGTCCGAACAGGGCCTCCACCGTCACCACAAGATTCACCCAGAGACTGCTGGGATGGAGCACCCCGTAGCCGATCGAGCCGAGGGTCTGGACACTGAAGAAAAAGGCATCCAGCACGGAGAGGCGCTGCCCGGCAGGGGCCCCACCAATGCCATCGAGATCCAGCGCGTAGAGCAGCGTGAAGGCGAGATTGAGCAGCAGATAGCTGGCGGCAATGCTGAGCAGAAAGCCCGGCCAGGGAATGGCCAGCATGAAGCGATAGGGCTCCCGCCAGTGGCGGTGCCAGCCCTGCAGCTCCTCCGCATGCAGCACCCCTCCCCGCTGGCGCAGCCGGACCGAACGGATCGGAGGATGACGTTCGCCCGGATGCCGCATCACGTCCTATCGGTGCTGGACGTCATCGTGACACCGATGGGCGATCAAGGCCGCCGTTCCCGCGACATCTCCTGCACGAAAGAAGCGGTGGCGTCATCGAGTCCATGGCTGCGCCGCATCTGCACGTTGGCGGCCAGCCCACCGCTCTTCGCTCCGGACAACTCTTGCATCGCTTGAAACGACAGGCCACCTACCAGAAGCCGCACACCACCGGCTCGGATATGGATCAGAGTGGTTTCCCTGGCAGGTTGATAGAACAGCGATCTGAACACCATGCCAGGACTGGGCAAGTGATGTCATCGACATCCGACGTTGCAAAGGGTTCCTGTGCCTGGTGGTGATGGTGGATTGGTGCTTGAGGCACGTACTCAGCTGAAAGCTGTCATACAGCCTTGATCAGATGTCCGCGCTCGAGTCCCTCTCGGAAGCACCGGCGCTGGATGCGGGTGAGGTGTTGCCACGCTTGCCAGTTCACAGGAAGCCTCAGCTAGCAGCCCCGTAAGCCTCTCCGGCAAAGTGAGTCATCCCTACGGAGCATAAAATGGCGATGGGCCCATTCAATATCTTTTCAAAGTCCGTAGCACAAGGACCTGGTTGCGTGAATTGGCATAATAATGACCGATCATCTTCAATGGCTGATGAAGAACGGTATGCCTTCTGAACGGCCCGACCCAGTTGGGTTGCTGACTCAACAGGAATCTCAGCGCCTGCCGTGGTTGGTACCGGTTCGACACAGCCGTATGGCAGAGAGCCCATTTGCTTTTTATCGTGGCGCAGCAACCATCATGGCGTCCGATCTGTCGCGTGCTCCCCATTCAGGTGTGAACGTCCAGCTCTGTGGAGATGCCCATCTTCTCAACTTTGGGTTTTATGGATCACCAGAGAGACAGCTCCTGTTTGACATTAACGACTTCGACGAGACGTATCCCGGACCCTTCGAGTGGGATGTGCAGCGGTTGTCTGCCAGTTTTATCATTGCAGCCAGGAGTCTTGGCCTGGGTGTGAAGCAGCAAGGTCAAATATGTCGCCGCGGTGTGCGGGCCTACGCCGATGCCATGGCCAGTCTTGCGGCGATGCCATTCCTGGCAATGTGGGTTGCTCGGCTCGATCTGGAACAGCTTATCTCTGAAGTGAACAGCCATTCACTGAAAAGCCATTTGAAAGATGTAGTGAAGGCAGCCAAGCGACGCAACAGCCGTCAGGCCGTGGACAAGCTCTGCGAAAGCATGACTGACGGTGCCATCCGCTTTCGACATGAACCTCCGCTCATCTGGCGTTCGGAGCTACTGGCCGAGGAATGGGGTGGAGGAGAACAATGGCTGAATCGGATCAGTGAAATGTATGGGAGTTATTTGCAGAGTATCCGACCCGAGATGCGCAGACTGCTCTCCCAGTTCCAGTTGGCAGATGCTGCGATCAAAGCCGTCGGCGTGGGGTCTGTCGGCACCCGCTGCTCCGTGGGAGTGTTCGTCGGAGACCATCCCGACGATGTACTGGTTCTGCAGGGCAAGCAGGCCGAAGCCTCCGTACTGGCGCCTTATCTCGACACCACGTCCCCTGCCCATCAGGGCGAGCGGGTGGTGCAGGGGCAGCGACTGATGCAGTCAGCCAGCGATGCTTTTCTGGGTTGGACCACCACGCCAGAGGGGCATCATCTTTATTGGCGTCATTTCCGCGACTGGAAAGGCTCAGTCGATATGGCATGCCTGGATGCAGATGGGCTTACTGATTACGCCCGACTCTGCGCATGGTCTCTTGCGAAAGCACATGCACGTTCCGGCGATCGATCCAAGATCAGTGCTGTCGTCTGTGATCCAAAGTCTTTTGCCCGTAAGGTCTTTGAACAAGCGATAGAGCAAGCTGATCAAGCAGAGCGTGACCATGGCTTGTTCCTTGAAGCCATCGCTCATGGCCAGATAGAGTCATCATCGGTTTATTGATACTGCTACAGAGCTGGTGAGCCCACGAGCTCCTTTGGGCACAATGGAATGAGAAGCATTCTCAACTTCCGTCGCAATAAAGACAGATGTTCTCCGTCAGGTCATTGGGGCGGCTACCTCAACAACCAGAAGCCTCCATGTCTTCGGGTGTGGATGCCAGGATTTCCCGATCAGGATTCGCAACCATGAAGTCTCTTGATGGGGTGGCCCCTGCGTTCAGGAATGATGTCACCTACGCGCAAGGGGGCTGGAAAATCAAGAGAATCTTTACGGGTCGCAGCGGATCATTGGTGTATTAGGATTTGCACAGTTAATCTATCCTCATGTCTTCTGTAGTGGATCTGAAGACTCCAGCCTCGCAACTCGGTTGGCTGATCGTCAAGAAAGCTTTCCTCTCAGCTGTCACTGTTGCGGCGGTGGGCATACCGGCCGTGGTTCAAGCGCTACCACAGGTCTACCTGGCGCCCTTCTACGCCAACACGGATAAGCTCAATCCCGTAGGAAAGCCACTGGGCACTCTTCTGGCTTCCGAAGAGGTGAACTCCACCGTCCCAGGCTCCAGGGCTTGGCGCATTGCCTACGTGTCGAGCGATCCTGCAGGACAGCACACGGTGGTGACAGGTCTGATGGCCGTTCCCGATGCTCCGGCCCCCGCCACGGGTCGGCCGCTGCTGGCTTGGGCTCACGGCACCACTGGCACCGCACGCCGCTGCGGCCCTTCCCAGGACCCTCAACCCGCGCAGCCACTGAACCAATACCTTCTGCCAACTGGAACGACCTGGAGTGATGTTGGCCTACCGGCGATGGCCACATTCCTGAAGAAGGGGTATGTGATCGTCGCCACCGACTATCAGGGTCTTGGTGGACCTGGCAAGCACCAGTACGCCCAGCCGAAGAGCAATGGTATGGACGTGATCAATGCTCTCCGGGCAGCCAGGGACTTCAAACCCGCTGCGGCCGGCGAGAAGGCGGTTGTCTATGGCTGGAGCCAGGGCGGTGGCGCGACGATTGGTGCTGCCGGCCTGGGTGAGTACGCCAAGACCGCTGAGGCAGTAGCTCCCATCGACATTCTTGGGTTTGTGGCGATGGCACCAGAAGATATTGGCATTGAAATGCCAGATAACATCACCTCTGAGGCTGAAGCGCTGAAGGCCATCCAGGCTTTTAACCATCAAATGGGTGGCAATGTATTCAACTTCACCCATCTCAGCATGCTTTATTGGGGATTGGCTGCAGCGCAGCCTGGCTTGAACCTTGGCGACCTCTTTACGTCGGGTGCAGTTGGCAAGATCAATGGCATCATGGAACGCAAATGCATTCATGAACTCAGCGCATCCTTCAGCTACAGCTACGGAAACACCTATCAATCGATGCTCAAGACTGTTCCTGCCAATGCACTGGCATGGGTCAAGAGCATCAAGCGCCTATCTCCCGGGCTTCAACCGATGGCGCCAGTCGTGATTTACTGGGGCAATAACGATACCGTCGTGCCTCCAGTGATGCACAAGCTCTACTTTGAAGCCGCATGCAAAAAAGGTGCCGTCATGAGCCGCAATGAGTTGCCCGGCAATCAGACTCACTTCAGCACGCCTGCCGCGTCGGAGCCGTTCTACGTGCAGTGGATTGCCGATCGCTTTGCTGGAAAAAGCGTCATGAATGGCTGCCCCAACATCTGATACGTGGAGGGCGAAGTGATTGAGCTCTGATATCCCGTGGGTTGCACAAACACTGTCATTCCCGGTATCTCGTTGTGGTGTGTCAAGGTGGGGAACAGGTGGCTTCTCGCGGCCGAGCTGCCTTGTGGCATCTCCTAGACCCACTCCTGCAGCACTGTTTTGATCTTGCGTTCCGCCTTGCTCTTGTTCTGAGGTGGTGAAGGGCCTGGTCTTCATGAACTTCCATCCCATGGCCTGAGAAACTTGACGCCAGCCGTGGGACGTGTAGGCAGAGCCCTTGTCGCTGAGCACCCGTCTCCCTTGATTCCCTGGCCGTTGAACCCGGGGGAACCAGGCCATGGAACGGCCCAGTGAGTGGCGATGCATGGCATATGCGGCCTTGGGACGGAAGCTGACACCGCATCCTGGCGACACAAGACCCAATCGTCAGCAGAACCACTTGGTGACACTACATCCTTGGCCCGTGACCTCCCTGTAGAAGACTTCAGATCCTTCCGCAACAAGCTGACTGACGGTGTGGCTTCCCCTGTTGCCGGGAGCGGAGCAGGAGGCGGCATAGGATATTTGTCAGATCTTTGAAGATCTCCAAATGGCCGCTGGCATAATGGTCCGGTGCGACAACCGCTGCTTTCCACCCACGCCCTGATCTCAATGGCCACGTCTTCCATTCGCAAGCTGATCGCTTCTGTGCTGGCGGTGAGCCTGCTGGCCAGTTGTTCAGCCATGGCATCGAACGTGACGGGGGTTCCCCAGGTCAGGGCCGAGGTGCGCTATGCCCAGGTCGGGCAGATCAAGATGGCGTACTACACGAGGGGAGAAGGAAAGCCGCTGCTGATGATCAATGGCTATCTCTCCACCATGAGCCTCTGGGATCCTGCCCTGCTGGAGAGGCTGGAGAAAAACCGTCAACTCATCCTCTTCGACAATCGGGGAGTGGGCCTCTCCTCGGATACGGAAATGGACAACACAACCATCCCCCAGATGGCCGATGATGCGGCAGGACTGATCCGCAAACTCGGCTACGACAAGGTTGACATCCTCGCCTGGTCGATGGGGGCCCGGATCGGCCAGCAATTGCTGATCCGCCATCCGGAACTGGTCAACAAGGCGGTGCTCTGCAGTGCTGATCCGGGCGGGGAGCACGCGGTGCCTGCATCAACGGCGGTGGAAACCAAGCTCAACGACCCAAACCTCAAGAGTTTCGACAAGATCGCCCTCACCTTTCCCGACAACGCCGAGGGACGGGCCGCCGCCACCGCCAGCGTCACTAGGATCAGGGCGGCCGTCAAGGCTGGAACCATTCCGGATGATTTAGCCGTTTCGCGCCAGACCTCCATCCGCCAGACCCGCGCCCGCACCGTGCTGTGGACAGCAGACAACTCCAACTTTGAAGACCTGAAGACCATCAAGAATCCTGTTCTGCTGGCCGATGGCCGGGATGACCTGATTGATCCGCCCCAGAACTCGGTGAACATAGCCAACCAGATCCCCTTCGCCTGGACAGCCTTTCTGACCGGCGGCCATTCGTTCCTCTTTCAGAGTTATGAGCAATTTTCAGAACTCGTCAATGCCTTTCTTGGCTAGGTGATCTCAGCAGAAGGGCTCAGCAGATTTTATCGGTTCCTTCCTGGGCTGTGCCAATGAGACTTTCTAAGGCCTCTCGCTTTTGGGGACTGCCATGGGAAGTGCCGTTTTTTGCTGTGCTTTGGGCGTTTCTTAGTTTTCAAGTGGTTTTTCTGCAGTCTGACCAGCAGGAGATCGGGCAGCTGCATCCTTTCGTCGAAAGGTTTGTTGACCTGAATGCATTCATCCTGAAGGACTATGGGCCGCTTTTTGCGGCTATCACTTTTTTCCTACTTGGCCTTGCATGTCTTCGGCGATCGGATAGCCGCTTCAGCAGAAGTCTATTCGACTTATTGGGTGTTTACTATCTCGTGCGAATGGCCATCCAGTTGCTTGGTCTGAATATTCTCGTGTTTGACTCGGGAAGTTCGCCTCTGCTCCTGATCACACAGTTGATCTTCTTCCTGCCCTACATGTTGCTGGTCTGGGGCTGGGTCTACTGGCGCCTGAACAGGATGGGTGTGAGTCATGGTCGCCCCCTGTTCAGCCTGGATCACGAGGCAGCCATGCCGAGAGTTATTGATTATTATGTTGCATCGTTCTCAACGGTCTTCTCCGCATCCATCAGCAACATCAAAGGGACCTCAGCACGCTCACGCATCCTGATCCTCATTCATGGCTTTATGATCTACAACGTGATGGGACTGATCCTGTCGAGGGCCATTTCGCTGGTGCAAAGGTAGTCCCTCTGCCTCGTTTCTTTCCTGCTCATCTAAGGCATGGTTTGTTCGGCGGCTGGTGGCATTAGCAAGCGCACATTCCAATGGTTGAATGCCTTTGGGATTCAGCCTGGAAAGATCCATCGTGTAGATGACATTGTCGGTGTGGCTGCGGAAGTAGTCAATCCAATTCCGGGTGTCTGCGACTCCAGTCCAGAGTGTGTATTCCGTGATCTCAGTGTTGGTTTCTGCTTCGACGTTGCGGAGAAGTCCCTGGGGTAAGTCAAAACAGTTCATGATGTGACATGCCAACCACACAGTGCTCTCGCCGTCCGCACCTGTATGGGCGTCCCGCGACATCAGGGAGGCCCGCGCGAAGCGGTCAGGTGCACTGCTGCCGCCGGGCATGCTGAGATAGCCATCCCCCATCATTTGTTTGTAATCCTGGGAGCCCGCGTTGAAGGGACCGGAGGGGTTGTTAGGCAACAGATGGGAAAACTGCCTGATGTTGGCTTGGTGGAACGAATACGCCGGCGCATTCGTAATCACGCCAGTCTCTGCCTCATCGATCGTGGGACACCCATCCGCCGCGTACCACTCCACCACAATCGTGTCGCCGGATGCGTCGCCGATGCGGATGTGTTGCGGAGACTGAGCTGGCTGGCCAGGAAAGGGGAATGGCACGTCTCCAATGATGAAGTCGCCACGCTCAAGCCTCGTGCGGGCCTCTGCCGTGCTCTTGTAGTTCCCGCACTCAAACCCTGGGGCCTGCCAAGAGGCGATCATGCTTGAGCGATTCGCCTCGGTGACGGGCGGAAAGATCGTGTAGCCGGGGTGATTGAAGCAGCCACAGAAAAGACCGTCTTCATTCATCCTATCGGCGCCACCCTCTACGCTCTGCCCACCTATCTCGATCTTGCCCATGCATCCTGCATAGGCGTAGCGGTTGGTCCACGCCAGGCCATCCTGGCCCCTGGGTGTTGTGCCAACAAATGACTGGCCCTGTGGCACATATCCCAGCTCTCCGCTTTAAATCTGGGCATCTTGTTGGACGCGGGACCCGCCCAGCACCCACAAGAAGCATATCCAGACTGAGCCGCACTCTCGATCGGCTCAGCTCCGAGTGCCCTCGCCCTGGTGGACTTCTGCCACAGGGCCTTGGGTTGGATCCTGAGCAGCCACCACAGCAAGGCCATTCCCAGATTCTGGCTGGATCACCCCGACGGGGAAGAGGGGATCGCTGTGCCTGAGGAGCAGCGGCTCCCGGTGTTCGAGCAGTTCCTGCCCCGCTCCGGGGAAAAACGGTGCGGAGATCAAGGCTGGGGTCCGGGGCGAGGTGGATCGGGTCCAGGCCGTGACGGCGGCGCTGAGGTGGCCAGGGATCTCTGCAAAAGTCCATGAAGGTTGACCACAGAGCGCGGCCCGGCCCCCTTTCCTCTCCCACAACCTGCCAGCCGGGGTGCAAAGGGCGATGGCGTTGCAGTGGGTCGGCTGCCGCCGGGCCAGTTGATACCAATGCAGAGCATCAGCAGCAGAATTGAGAGACCTACCTGGGCTGACACTAGGATTAAGAAAACGGCGAGGATATCTCTCATGAACCAGAACGAGTCAACACTCGATCGCATCGTGCGCACTTTGATTGGGGCCGCACTTGCCTTTGGCGCCATCAACACCATGGGCACGCTGAGCATCGTCATGACGGCACTGTCGGTCCTCATGGTTGTGACTGCTCTCGTCGGATTCTGTCCCCTGTACCGAGTGCTTGGCTTGAGCACTTCACGCCTCATGGATCAATGAAGTGTTGAGCATTGATCATCTCAACGCCATTCCTATAGAGACTTGGGCCTGAATCACTCAGCACTTTTCCTCGGTCGAAGCGAGCATTCGGATCAGTGAGCTGTCGGTAGTCGAGCGTTAGCCGTTATCACCTGTGCTCAGGGGTCGTCAGCACGCCATGGGGTGGTCTCACCACCCGAAACGCCCCATGCCCTCGAAAGGCCGAAGGGTGTGAACTCTGGCCGCCTGCACCTACAGCAGAAGCATGCTGGTGAATGGGCCCAGGAGACCAACTCTGAAAGCAGTGGAGTGTCTGCAAGTGAAGTGATCACCGATGGATACCGTTCCATCGCTGAGGGACACGCCGTGATCTCGCACAACATCCTCGGATTGCTGCGACGGTTGGACTGGTCAGAGCCACTGCAGCTCCTGGCATCTTGAGGACGACTGCTAGGCCCCCGCATGACAGGCCTCAAAGACAAGCAATCGCTGGCTACCGGTCGAGGTGACTTTCATCCGACCAGCTGGCCCCATTGAGCGCTTGGTGGGCCCAACGGGCCGTATCAGCAGAGGCTACTGATCCGCTGGTCGAGTTGGAGAGGACCCAGACTTGGCCGCAACAACAGGGACAAGACGCCTTAGACCACACGCTTGACAATAAACCTGGCGGCACTAGTGTTGATTGAATGCAAAATGAACATGCTGCCATCGAAACATTTTGGGAGCCCCAAATCAGAGCATTGGGCAGGCGTTGTGGATGCGTTTTACCCGATCATACTAACGCTTCTGATTATCGAGCTGCCGCGAAATGTCTACGAAGTCATGGAGAAGCCAGAGGCCGACGTGCTACTGGGTAGTGGTGACATTTGGAAGATTGCCCTCGTAGTTTGCTCCTATCTACTGGTCTTCATGATCATCTATGAAACGTTCTGCGTGCATCGAGCCATTGCCAGATGCTCCATGCCAACCAGGAAGATCAATCAGCTCAATGGGTTGAGCATGGCCGCAGTCTCGCTTTTTCCACCTGCTGTGTATATTGTCAATCAAGTCCGGCAATCCATGGTTGGCCATGGCAATGAGCAGGTATTGACGACAGAACTCCAGGCGTCAAGGCTGTTTCTCTGGGCCGTATTGGCAGGCATTTATGCAAGCTTCTGGCTGATGAGTGCTGTCGCCATCAAAACGGAAGACGAGGCTGGGGACGCCCATGAGAATCAAAGATCACTGAGGGAGCTGAAGCTGCTTTCTATCCGAAGATTAGCCTACGCATGCATTCTCTTCTTCAGTGTACTGACTGACAATCCTATTGCTCAGCAACCTCTGCTTGGCTTTTCATTGTTGGCTGTGATGATCTATTTCGAGGGCGAGCTCTTCGCGATTCCTGGGCGTTTTATCACATTGCTGAAAAATCGCTCACACTTCTGAATCTATGTCTGTTCAGTGAAGTCCTCCCAGTGATGGATTCAGCAAGCAAAGCTTGAGTGGAGTCTCCTTGAGGATTTCAATGCTTGGTCGTGGGTTCCGCTGGCCCATGGCCGATTCCTTGCTCTCAGGCTAGCAAGCCATGCGGTGCCTGGCAAGACGGCTTGACCTGCCTGACAACGCTGGGTAGGGCCATCCCGCCAAGGGACTGAAGAGTTTTCTGAAAGATCCCTGTTTCGCGTCGTTGACCATTCGAGCAGGCTGCTCCAGGGCCAGCCCAGTCGCATTTCTGCTCACCACCATTGGTGCCGAATGCATCACCGACTGGTTTGTTCAGATCACTCCTAAGCCTTCCGCCCAAGGCCTTCGGATCGCTGGGTCGCAGATTCGAATCCATTCGCTTCTTGTCCTCTTGCCGTAACGGCTCGCGTGACTTCCGGAAGACCATGCGTGGCCAGTGATCGCCCGTTGCAGGCATGAAGTGCGCAAAGCCAGGCCTGCTGGCCAGATCAGAGCGAGCCATCACGGTTGCAGAGTCAAGCAGTCCAGGATCGATACTGTCGCTCAGCCAACGACCGGCACCCACCGCACGCCAATGGTCCAGCTCATGCATCAGCGCCTCCAGCTGCAGACGCTTGGCTCCTTCTCCTGCCACGACATCACGACGGATCTACAGGCTCTGATCGATCGCAGCGGGATCAGCGACGGCTTGCTGGTGGCCGTGGGTCAGCACACCACCACCGGGCTTACCCTCAACGAGAATGAGGAGCGATTGCTGGCTGACATCGAGCGTTTCTTCCTCGAACTGGCTTCACCGGATCGCCCCTGGCTCCATAACGACCTGCATCTGCGTCAGGGCATCCCGCCCGATGAACCCCGCAACGCCCACGCCCATCTGATTGCCATGATGCTGGGCAATCAGCTCTCCCTGCCGGTGGTGAAGGGCCGGCTTGGCATCGGCCGTTGGCAATCCGTGTTGCTGGTGGAGCTCGACGGCCCACGCCGCCGCGAGGTGTTGCTCACCCTGCTGGCCGGTCAACCCAACGGCCTCTGAATGACGTTTCAGCCATGCGACCCCCTCAGGCCGTGTGGTGATCGGGAGAAAGCCAACGCTGGCAGATCGCTTGGTGATGGAGTGGCCCGAATGGGTAAGCGATCGGGTTCTTCAGATTCAGGGCGATGATTCCTCGACGATGTCGACAACGAGGGCCTGCGCAGGTTGGCTGGTCTCATTGCGCCACCAGTGGGTGACGCCGGTGGTTTCGAACGCCGCTTCCCCGGCCTCCAGCACCACTGGGCCGTAGGCGGGCCCGCGGCGTTCCGTGAGTCGCCCCTCCAGCAGATAGGCCACCCCGGGCCGGCTGTCATGGCGATGCAGACCGATGTGGCCGCCGGGGGCGATGGTGATCTCCCGCAGGCGCAGCACCCGCCCCTCCAGGGCGCTGAAATCTCCCCCCAGGGGCTGGCTGCCGAGGCTGCGCACCGCCAAGACCCCAGCATTGCTGGTGGGGGCATCGATGGCCGCAGGCGAACGGCCCGGCAGCCGCTCGGTCTCCGGCACCACCGCCAGGGGATGGGCCACGGCCGAAGCCACGCTCCCGAGAGTGTTGATGCTCAGGCTGATGGCGGCCATCAGGGCCAGCGGAAACCTCGACGGGGCCGCAGGAGTCAGCGGTTTGGGCATGGCTGTCATCAGGCGGGGGGAGAAAGCTTGGCTCCTGGCCACCCCGGCTGGCGCCGGCGGCAAACAGACGTAGATTATTGAATCTTCACTGGGCTGACCGCGGCCGAGCTGACTCCTTTGGCGCAGTCCCAGCCCAGTGACCCTTCCGTTGATGCCTGAACAAAGCCCCCAAGCGCTGGACTGGTTTGAGCAGTGCCAGGGCACGCTGATCAGCAGCGCCCTGGGCTTCAAGCACCGCCACCATGGCCTCAGCCATCAGCCGCACCAGGCTGTGGTGGATCCGTTCGAGCGACTGCTGCCTGATCCAGGCCTCGGCCTGCGGGCCGGTGATGCCGTGCCTCTGGCGGTGGCGCTGCACAGCCCTTGCTCCCAGCTGGCCAGCTTCGATAGGCGGAGGCAACAGGCGGCCAGGGGCCTGGGTCTGAGCCCTGCCCTGTCGTAGCCCAGTGGCCAGCAAGCGCACCCTCAACGCCAGGAATCTGGAAGCCCTGGGGGCTCCAGCCCTGGCGGAACTGCTGATTGAGGTGAGCGCTGGCAACGCCGTGATCCAGCGGCGGCTGCGCCTCGCCCTGGCCGCTGCCGAGGGGATCGACGGCGCCGCTCAGGAAGTGCGCAAGCGACTGACCGCGATCGATCGGGCCAGCACCTTTGTGGATTCGGCCAGACGCAAGGCTCTGGTGAGTGATCTGGAGGCCCAGCTCCAGGCGATCACCGGGCCGATCGCGGTCGGTGATCCCAGGCAGGCCTGCGATCTTCTGCTGCGTTTCCTTGAACTCTCCGAGGGTGTGCTGGAGCGCAGCTCCGACAGCACTGGCGCCGTGATCGGGGTGTTCGAGCGCGCGGCTGGGCAGCTGGGAGCTCTTGCCCAGGCCGCCCAGCTGGAGCAGGAAACCCTGGCGCAGCAGGCCTCCGAGCTGCTGGCGGAGAACACCTATGGGCAGTTCGATGCCCTGGTGCCAGCGCTGAAGGATGCCCTGGGTGACTGGGGCCTGAAGCTGCTGGGGAGCTACTGCCGCCAGCGTGGCGCCCGCGACGGCAACACCCACCTTCTCCAGATCGCTGTGGCCCGGGGCGACGTGGATGGCTACCTGGCCCAGTTCGATGCCGAGGAACTGTGCTGGCGTGACATCGCCGCCACTGTGGCCCAACACCTGCTGACGGCCGGGCGGGCGGTGCAGGCCCTGGAGATCCTCGATGGAGCAACGGAAGACACCGCAGGTCTTCAGGATGCGCCGTGGCACGACAGCCGCATCGCCGTTCTCGAGGCCCTGAACCGGCAGGCGGAAGCCCAGGAGATGCGCTGGCAGTGGTTCAGCAGGACCCTCTCGATCCCGCACCTGCGCGATTACCTCAAACGCCTGGACGACTTTGAAGATGTGGAAGCGGAAGAGCGGGCCCTGCAGGTGGCCGAGCAGCATCCTGTGAGCCTGCTGGGCTTGCACTTCCTGGTGGAATGGCCGGCCCTCTCCCGTGCCGCGCGCCATGTGCTGGCCCATGAGGACGAGTGGGAGGGGGATGCTTACACGATTCACAGCGCCGCCGCGGAACGCCTGAGTAAGGACCATCCACTCGCCTCCACGCTGCTGTTGCGGCCGATGGTGTTCTTCGCGTTGTGGATGGGCCGCGCCAAGCGCTACCGCCATGCCGCCGAGCACCTCCGCACCTGCGAACAGCTGGCTGCCCGCATCGATGACTGGCAGGGGCATCCCGATCACGCGGCCTATGTGGAACGCCTCGACGCCCTCTTTGGGGCGAAGTGGGGGTTCTGGAAACTGATGAAGCCGTGATGAAGCCGTGAAGTTCGATCGTCGGGTGCCGTGGGCCGGAGACCCCAACCCGAACGTCCAGCTGTCGGCACCCAGCCAGGTCCAGGAGCTCGGTATGGGCTTCTGAGGTGAAATCTGTGCCTACCCCATCGCCCTATTGCCCCGGAGGCGCCGCTCCCACATCAACCGCAGCACTGGCTGGCAGAGATCGAGTCCATCGATGATCCGCAGGCTGGTCTTGCCGTTCTGCTGGCGCTGCAGGCGGCCGGCCTATTGCTGCAGGGTTCCTTTCCATGACACGGGCATCGCCGTCCCGGCCGCGGAACAGACGTCGGAACTAGGGCCAGCTTCTCCAGAGCCGAGCGCCAGTTGATGCCGTGGGTCTCCAGCAGGGCGATAGCCAGCATGGCGGTCCCGCTTGCCCACCGCCACGACAACCACCAGAATCGGCTGATCACGCACCTTGCCAACCAGGCGGAATCCGACGGAGCGCAGCAGGCTCTGAGGGCCCCGCCCTCGATAGCCTGCGTTCGGCTGACTCCCACCCGGTGAATTCTGCGCCCCTTGCCGGAGTGACGTGATGGCCGTTCAGCCCATCCTGGTGCTCGGCGGCGGCTTTGCCGGGCTCAGGCGTTCCCACGGTGCCACCCGCATGCGCCCTGACGCGCCTGAGCGTGCCCAGCTCAGGCTTCCCCTGGAGGCGGGCTCCGCCGTGGGGGCTGCGGCCCGGCCGGAGATCCAGCCGCCGCCACCGGTCGACCCCCAGAGGCCCCGGCCATGAGCGCCCCCTCCCGGCAGGAAGCGGCCGGCGTTCCCCTGCGCCGGATCCTGGCCCTCGCCCTGCTGCTGGCTGGGGTGGTCCTGTTCTTCCGGCTGGGTTGGCAGCGTCAGCTTGACCTCTCCGCGCTGCAGGCTTCCCGCGTTCAGCTGCAGGCCTGGCGACAGGCGGCCCCCCTGCCCATGGCTGCGGGGTTCGTGCTCGTGTATGTGCTGGTGACGGGCCTGTCCCTGCCCGGCGCGACGGTGCTCACCCTGGCGGGGGGCGCCATCTTCGGCCTGCTGCAGGGCACGGTGCTGGTGTCGCTCGGCTCCACCCTGGGCGCCACGGCGGCGTGCCTGCTGGCCCGCACCCTGCTGCGGGAGCCGGTGCGGCGCCGTTTCGGCCACCGCCTGGCGCCGATCGAGGCGGGCTTCCGTCGCGACGGTGCCGCTTACCTGCTGAGTCTGCGGCTGGTGCCGGTGGTCCCCTTCTTCCTGGTGAATCTGCTGATGGGACTCACCCCCATGCCCCTGCTGCCCTTCGCCTTCGTCTCCCAGCTGGGCATGCTGCCGGCGACCCTCGTCTATGTGAACGCCGGCACCCAGCTGGGCCAGCTCACCAGCGTCAATGGCATCCTCTCGCCGGCGCTGCTCGGTTCCCTTGCTCTGCTGGGCCTGCTGCCCTGGATCGTGAAGCTGCTGCTGGGCCGCTGGCGCCTCTGGCGTCTTTACCGCCCCTGGAGCCGGCCCCGGCACTTCGATCGCAACCTGATCGTGATCGGTGCCGGGGCGGCCGGACTGGTCACCGCCTACATCGCCGCCACCGTGCGCTCGAAGGTGACCCTGATCGAGCGCGACCGCATGGGCGGTGACTGCCTCAACACCGGCTGCGTGCCCAGCAAGGCGCTGATCAGCTCCGCCCGTCTCGCGGCCCGCCTGCGCCATGCCGATCGCTATGGCCTCGCACCCCAGGAGCCCCTGGTGGATCTGCACCGGGTGCTGGAGCGGGTGCGCGAGAAGGTGGCGGCCGTCGCCCCCCACGACAGCGTCGAGCGTTACACCGCCCTGGGGGTGGACGTGCGCCTCGGCCAGGCCCGCCTGCTCAGCCCCTGGCAGGTGGCGATCACCGCCGCCGATGGCACCGAGACCCTGCTCACGGCCCGGGCCATCGTGTTGGCCACCGGAGCCGCCCCGGTGATCCCTGCGCTGCCAGGCATCGACACGCTGCGGGTGCTCACCAGCGAGACCCTCTGGGACGCCCTGGCGGAGCACCCCTCCCCGCGGCCCAGCCTGGTGGTGCTGGGCGGCGGTCCGGTTGGCTGCGAACTGGCCCAGGCCCTGGCCCAGCTGGGCCTGCCGGTGACCCTGCTGCAGCGAAACGAACGGCTGCTGCCCCGGGAAGATCCCGAGGTGGGGGCGCTGGTGCGCGATGTGCTGGAGCGCGACGGCGTGCGGGTGCACACCGGTTGCCGGGTGGAGCGCGTTGGGCCTGGATCCGCTGGGGGTGTGCAGGTGCACGTGGAGGTCGGCGGCGCTGCCCTCTGCTTCACGGCCGACGAGCTGCTCTGCGCCGTGGGGCGCCAGGCCCGGCTGGAGGGCCACGGCCTCGAGACGCTGGGCATCCCCACCGGTGACACCATCGTCACCAACCCCCATCTGCAGACCCTCTACCCCAACATCTATGCCGCCGGGGACGCGGCAGGTCCCTGGCAGTTCACCCATACCGCCGCCCATCAGGCCTGGTATGCGGCTGTGAACGGGCTGTTCGCTCCGGTGCGCTTCGCCGTCGATGGCCGCGTCATCCCGCGCACCACGTTCACCGACCCGGAGGTGGCCCGGGTGGGACTGAGCGAAGCCGAGGCGATCGAGCAGGAGGTGGCTTTCGAGGTCACCCGCTTTGCCCTGGCCGAGCTGGATCGGGCCATCGTCGAATCCGCCGAGACCGGTTTCGTGAAGGTGCTCACCGTGCCTGGTAAGGACCGGATCCTGGGGGTCACGATCGTGGCGGAGCAGGCCGGGGAGCTGCTGGCCGAATTCGTTCTGGCGATGAAGTGCAACCTTGGGCTGGGCAAGGTGATGGGTGCGATTCACGCCTATCCCACCCTGGCCGAAGCCAACAAGTACGCCGCCGGAAACTGGAAAAAGGCCCACGCTCCCCAGCGCACCCTCGCGCTTCTGGAGCGCTTCCACACCTGGCGGCGGGGGGGCTGAGCGTCACGCCGGGCCTCAGATCTGGGAATGCAGCCCGATGGTGTTGCCCTCGGTGTCGAGCACCAGGCTCATGAAGCCGTAGGCGCCGATCGACAGCTTCGGCTTGATCACCGTGCCGCCGGCGCCCGCCACCCGGCTCTCCTCCACGGCGCAGTCGTCGCAGTGGAAATAGATCAGGGTGCCACCGCCCCCCGGTGCCATGCCCTCCATTTTGGCCAGGGCGCCTCCGGCCCCCACCCGGCCGTCGTCCATCGGGAAGGCCCAGTACTCCATGCCCGCATCCGGCATCTTCTCGAGGCTCAGCGCGAACACGGTTTCGTAGAAGCGCCGAGCCCGCTCCATGTCGTCCACATAGAGCTCGAACCAGATGACGGGATTGGCGGCCATGGTCCCAGTGAAGTCCAGAGCTGAGACTAGGCCAGAAATCCGGAATTCACCCCGCCACGCCCTGTTGCTGTTGGGCTCCGGCGTTCCAGTTCTCCTTCACCAGCTGCCGCGCCCGGCCCAGGGCCAGGGCCCCGGCGGGCACGTTCCGGGTAAGGGTGGAGCCGGCCCCCACGGTCACCCCGGCGCCGAGGGTGATCGGCGCCACCAGCACGGAGTTGGCCCCGGTCTTGCTGTTAGAGCCGATCACGGTGCGGTGCTTGCGCACCCCGTCGAAGTTGGCGGTGATCGTTCCTGCCCCCACGTTCACATCGGCGCCGAGGTCGGCGTCGCCCAGGTAGCTGAGGTGGTTGGCCTTGCAGCCCTCCCCCAGCCGGCTGTTCTTCACCTCCACGAAATTGCCGATGCGGCAGCCGGCGGCCAGGTGGGTGCCGGCCCGCAGCTGGGCGAAGGGGCCGATGACGCAGCCGGTGGCCACGCTGCTGTCGCGCAGCACCGAATGGATCACCTCCACCCCGTCGTCCAGGTGGCTGTTCTCGATCAGGCAGCCCGGGCCGATGCGGCAGCCGTCGCCGATGCTGGTGGCCCCTCGGAAGTGGCACTGGGGCTCCACCAGCACGTCACGGCCGAAGCGGGTGTGCTCGCTGAGGGTGCAGCTGCCGGGATCGGTGAAGCTCACCCCCTCCGCCATCCAGTGGCGGCGCAGCCGGTCCTGCAGCACCGCCTCGCACTGGGCCAGCTGCAGGCGGTCGTTGATGCCGGCCACCTCGTCCGGGTCGCCCACCTCCAGGTGCATGGCCGGCCGCAGCAGGGCGACGGTGTCGGTGAGGTACAGCTCGCCCTGGTCGTTGTCGCTGCTCAGGCTGGGCAGCACGGCGGCCAGTCGTGCCCAGTCGAAGCAGTAGATGCCGGCATTGGTGAGGTCGTTGCGGAGCTGCTGGGCATCGCAGTCACGGTGCTCCACGATCCCGCTCACCTGGCCGCTTGCGTCCGCGAAGACACGGCCGTAGCCGCTGGGGTCCGCCAGCCGGGCGCTGAGCAGCGTCACCGCCGCGCCACTCTCACGATGGGTGGTGAGCAGCGATTCCAGGGTCTCCGGACGCAGCAGGGGCACATCGCCGTTGAGCACCAGCAGCTCCCCTTCGAAGCCCGCCAGAGGCTTCAGGAGCTGCTGCACCGCATGGCCGGTGCCGTTCTGGGGCTGCTGCAGCACGAATTCCAGGCCCGGCACGCTGCTCAGCGACCGCTCGACCCGCTCGGCCTGGTGGCCCACGATCAGCAGCTGGCGCTCCGGGGCTAGGTGGCGACAGCTGGCCAGCACCCGCTCCACCAGGGTCGCGCCGGCCAGGGGCTGGAGCACCTTCGGCAGGGCACTCTTCATGCGGGTCCCTTTCCCGGCGGCCAGGACGGCAACGGCGAGCATCGGCGGTGCGGGGGCGTCTGGGCCGGAATCTACCGGTGCTCTCCGGCGCGGCCCAGTCCGCTGGGACCTCCGTGTTGCCGCCGCCGGGCCGCCGGGGCGGGGCTGCGCTCCTGCTCCCGGCGGCGCCGCTCCAGGATCTCGGCGGCCGTGGAGGTGCCGCTGGGGTCCCGGTAGGGGAGGCCGGCGCGGCTGGCCAGGTGTTCCCGTTCGAAGGGCTCCAGGGGCCGCAGGGCCGGATGGGCGGCCAGGGGGGCGAAGCCGGCGACGGTTCCCGCGCTCCATCGGCCCGGTTCGCACTCGGGCGGCCGCAGCGCACGCACCTCCAGGCCCAGGTCCACCAGGCAGCGGCGCACCGCCGCCGCGGAGCTGTAGGTGAGCAGGCGGCCGTCGGGCCGCAGCAGCCGCACCAGCCGCTCCAGGAACTCCCGGCTCCAGAGCTGGGGGCAGCGCAGGGGAGAGAAGGCATCCAGCAGCACCAGGTCGCAGCGCCCCTTCAGTGGCCCCTTCAGAGGCCCCAGCAGCTGCGGCAGCCGGCGGCGGGCGTCCCCGATGAGCAGGCGGCCGCTGGAGGTGAGCGCCTCCAGGCGCCGGATGACCGCGGCGGGCCACTGGGCCCGGAAGCGGGCGTCCGCCAGGGCCAGGGCCAGGGGCCGGGGATCCAGCTCCAGACCCCACCAGTCAAGGTCCAGGCCGGCGGCCGCGCCCGCCGCGAGCATCGCCGCGGTGTTGGTGCCGGTGCCGACGGCCACCTCCGCCACCACCAGCTCCCGGCCCGGGGCGAAGCGCTCCAGCGCCGCCGGGGTCACGAACTTCTCGCGGGCCTCCTGCAGGGCACCGGAAGCACTGTGGAAGCCTTCCTCGACGCCACGGCTGTAGAGGCTGAAACTGCCGTCGCGCCCCAACCGCGGCAGCAGCTCCGGCCACCGGTCAGGCGGCGGATCCGTTGCCGCTGCTTCAGCAGCGCAGGCGGGCCAGGTCATCCCAGAAGCCGGGGTAGGAGACGGCGGCCGCCTCCGGTCGCCGCAGCCGGGTGTCGGCACGGGCCACCAACGACGCCACCGCCAGGCTCATCGCCACCCGGTGATCCGTCTCGCTGTCCACCTCGGCCCCATGCAGGGCAGTGACCCCTTCAATGCTCAGGCCGTCGGGATGCTCCTGCAGCCGGGCCCCCATGGCCGTCAGCTGGCGGGCCATCACCGCCAGGCGGTCGGTCTCCTTCACCCGCAGCTCCGCCGCGCCGCTGAGCTGGCTCACCCCCTCGGCGCAGCAGGCCGCCACCGCCAGCACCGGGATCTCATCCACCAGCCGGGGGATCATCGGCTCCTCGATACGGAAGGCCCGCAGGGGGCCGTGCTGCACCCGCAGATCCCCCACCGGTTCTCCGGCCACGTCGCGGGCGTTGAGCACGGTGATGGACGCGCCCATCTGGGCCAGCACATCGAGGATGCCGGTGCGGCTTGGGTTGAGCCCCACGTTCTCGATCGTGAGATCGGCCCCCGGGGTGATCGCCGCTGCCACCAGCCAGAACGCGGCGGAGCTGATGTCGCCGGGCACCACCACCGTCTGGCCCCGCAGGCCGGGGCCGGGCCGCACGGTGATGAACCGCCCCTGGTCCCCATCCACCTCCAGGTCGGCGCCGAAGGCCCGCAGCATCCGCTCGCTGTGGTCGCGGGTGGGGGCCGGTTCGATCACGGTGGTGGGCCCGCTCGCGGTGAGGGCGGCCAGCAGCAGGGCGCTCTTCACCTGGGCCGAGGCCACCGGCGTGCCGATCACAGCGCCGTGGAGGCTGCGCCCCTGCACGGCCAGGGGGGCCAGGTTGCCGTTGTCGCGTCCCTGGATGTGGGCCCCCATGTTGGCCAAGGGGTCTCCCACCCGTCGCATCGGCCGGGAGCGCAGGGAGGCATCGCCGTCGAGCACGAAATGGCGTCCTTCACGGCCAGCCAGCAACCCCAGCATCAGCCGCATGGTGGTGCCGGAATTGCCGCAATCGAGCACTTCGGCGGGTTCCCGCAGCCCATCGAGGCCCACCCCCTCCACCAGCACCGGCTGGCCGGCTCGGATCTCCGAGACCGTCACGCCCATGGCCCGCAGGCAGGCGGCGGTGCTGAGGGGGTCTTCGGCCGGCAGCAGCCCCTCGATGCGGGTGGAGCCCTCGGCGATGGCCCCGAACAGCAGCGAGCGGTGCGAGATCGACTTGTCGCCAGGCACTTTCACCCTGCCCCGCAGGCTGCCGCCGGCCGGCAGCCGCAGCGGTGCCGCCACCACGTCCACGCCCGGATCGACAGCAGCGGAGGGGGTCAAGAGCTGGGGCGACGACTGAAGTGATCCTATGGAGCCACCGGCTCAGGGACGGATCCCGGCGGCGCGCAGTCGGGCCGAGAGGCTCCACACCTCCACCACCAGCCGGTGCCAGGGGGTGATCGTCTCCATGGAAAGGCCCATGGGTTTGGGGGCGGCGGCCCGCAGGGCCCGGGCCGCCGCCAGGGAACAGCGGGCCGCCTCGAGCCTTTCGTGCAGCTGTTCCTGGTCGGCGGCGGCCATCACCGTGTCCGGGCAGTGCTCGAGCAGCAGCAGGCCGCGCTCGAACGACTCGGCATAATCGGCCAGCAGCGGCACCAGCAGCTCCTCCAGCAGGGGGCCGGTGGGGTCAGGCAGGGGAGGGGCAGGAGCCATGGCCCCAGCGTAGGAATCGCCTCCACTTCCGCACCGGTACGGATCACCAGCCCGTCGGCGGTGAATCGGCGGCCGACTCAGTGGACTCCAGCAACAGCCCCCAGAGGGGATGGAACGGATGGACCCGCCGCTCCCCGGGCGTCGCGCCCTCCAGGGGCAGGCCAAGGTTGGCCCAGCGGAACAGGGATCCCTCCAGGTTGCGCACGTCCCGATAGCCGGCCTGCCGCAGGGCCCTGGCCAGCCGGGCGGAGCGGTAGCCCACTGAGCTGTAGACGACGATCGGCTGCCCCGGGCCAATCCCACTGGCCTCGAGGGCTTCAACGGTGGCCAGGCGGCGGACCCCGGCTAGGTGGCTGACAGCGAACTCCTCGGTTTCGCGGGCGTCGACCAACACCGGCGCCGCTGCCTCACCGGTCAGCTCCGCGGCCAATGGTGCGCAGCCGATCACCGGCACCTCCGGGAAGCGGCGGCGGATCGCCGCCCTCACCAGGACCCAGGCCAACCGCCGCAGTGGCCGGATGAGGACCCGGCGCAAACCTGCAGCCGACAGGAAGGCCATGGAACGATGGGCCTTGAACGAATCGCCCCATGGTCGACGTCGCCATCTGGGATGGCCTGCTCCGCCGGCACGTGGACACCAACGGCCGAGTGGATTACGCCGCCTGGCAGGGCCAGGACGTCCGGCAACTGGATGCCTGGCTGGCGGCCCAGCGGCCCTTCGAGCCCTACCCCGGCCAGGGGCCCGAGGCGATGGCCCTATGGATCAACCTCTACAACGCCCTGGTGATCCGCCAGGTGCTGGGCCGTTTCCCGTTGGCCTCCATCCGCCCCACCATCGCCGGGATTCCCAACTGGCTGGCCTTCCTGCGCTTCTTCTCCCGGCCGGCGATCGTTCTGCAGGGCCACCCCCTCAGCCTCGACCGCATCGAACACGGCATCCTGCGGCCCCGCTTCGGCGATCCTCGCCTCCACTTCGCCCTGGTCTGCGCCGCCGTCGGCTGCCCCCTGCTGCGCCCGGAGGCCTACCGGCCGGAGCGGCTGGAGACCCAGTTGCAGGAGGATGCGACGCGTTTTCTCCACAATCCCAGCAAGCTGCGGTTTGATCTGGCCTCAGGCGTGCTCCACTGCAGTCCGATCTTCCAGTGGTACCGGCGCGATTTCCTCTCAGAGGCCCCCTCCATCGCCGCCTGGGTGGGCCGCCAGTGCCCCGATCTGGAACTGCCGGCCAGCGTCAGGCTCGCCTGGCTCCCCTACGACTGGGCGCTGAACGGCAGCTGTTCGCGGCGGTCGTCGTTGGGTCGCTGATTCCCATAGAGCCGCTTCAGCCGCACCGCCGGCACCCCCAGGCCCCACAGCAGACCGATCGCCAGGTGGATACCGGTGGCCTTCCAGGTCCCCCAGCGGGCCACCCGCCGGTCGGAGGACTCCACCACCCGGTTCACCTGCCGGATGCGGCCCAGCCGGCCGAGCCGGACGCAGAGATCGGCGTCCTCCATGATCGGCAGGCTTGCATCGAAGCCACCGCAGCGCTGGAAGTCGGCGCGACGGCAGAACATCACCTGGTCGCCGAACAGCACCCGGAAGCCGTTCAACAGATAGCGATGGGGCCGGAACAGCAGCGCCGCGTAATGGGTCTTGAGGGCGTTGTGCAGGCTGATCCCCCAGCGGGTGCGGCGGGCGCCCCGCATCAGCGACACGAAGCCTCCGCAGCTGATCGCCGGGTCCGCCAGGGTGGCTTGCATCAGCAGCACCAGATCCGAGGGCACCAGGGTGTCGGCATGCAGGAAGCAGAGGATGCCGCCCCGGGCGAGTGCGGCCCCCTGATTCATCTGCACCGACCGCCCGGCCCGCTCCATGGGCACCACCTGGCAGCCGTGCACGCTGGCGATGGCCAGGGTGGCGTCCGTGCTGCCGCCATCCACCACGATCACCTCGGCGGCGGGTGGATCGAGAATCTCCACCTGGTTGAGGGTGTGTCCAAGCTGCCCGGCTTCGTTGAGGGTCGGGATGATGATCGAAACCGGCATGGCCGTCATGTTGCGGCTGCTCACCTCGCCACTCACCTCATGACGTGACACCTTGATCCGAAACAATCTTCAATTCTACGATCAGCAGGCGGCCACCTGGTGGGATGAGAGCGCCACCATCTTTGCCCTCAACCGACTCAATCCCCTCCGCTTTCTTTGCTTCGATCGCATCATTCCCCAGTGGCGGGGCCTGCGGGTGCTTGATGTGGGATGCGGTGGCGGCTACACCTGCGAATTCCTCGCTCGTCGGGGTGCCTTGGTGACGGGCATCGATCGCTCCAACGCCTGCATCTCGGCGGCACGCAGCCATGCCGCCGGGATGGAACTTCCGATCCGCTATCACAGCGGCCTGGCGGAAGGGCTTCCCTTTGCTGCGGGAAGCTTCGATGTGGTGATCTGCGTCGATGTGCTGGAGCATGTCGATTGCCCGGAGGCCGTGATCAGGGAGATCGGCAGGGTGCTGGCTCCCGGAGGCGTTTTCTGCTTCGACACCATCAACCGCACCTTTTCCTCCCGGCTGATCATGATCTGGCTGCTGGAGAATCTGCTGCGCCTGATCCCTGCCGGTGTTCACGACTGGGAACGCTTCGTGCCCCCGGACGCCCTGCAGCGCTGGCTGCTGGCCAGCGGCTTCACCACCATCACCCTGGAGGGCATGGATCTGTTCGGCCGTGACCCGCTGCGAACCCTGGGCCGGCTGCTCCATTTCCTGCGCAGCGGCGACCTGAAGGTGCGTTTCGACCAGGACCTGGCCGTGATGTTCATCGGTGCGGCCCGCCTCACCCCAGCAGCAGGCCCCCGGACTCACTGAAGGCGGCCCTGGCACTGCGCAGATCGAACAGCAGATCCTCCAGGGTGAGCTGGTCCAGTTCCCGCTCCAGGGCCTGCAGCAGGCGTCGGTGGAGCACCCGGGTCACCCGGTCGCTGGGCTGGGGGTCCTCCTTGGGGGCCGCGGGGGGCATCAGGCTGGTGGCCGGGGCGTCCACGGCCGCCAGGATCGCCGCCAGGGGCAGGTCGGCCGGCCGGCGCCGCAGTCGGTAGCCCCCCTGCCGGCCCCGCCGGGAGTCCACCAGGGCGGCGCGACGCAGCTTGAGCATCAATTGCTCCAGCATCGGGGCGGGCAGGTCCTGGGCCAGGGCGAGGGCCTTCACCGACTGCCAGCGTGGCGGATCCAGGGCCAGCTCCAGCAGGGCCTTGAGGGCGTAGGTGCCGCTGCGGCGCAGCATCAGCGGCCAGCGGCGAGGCGCTCCAGCACGTGCTCCAGGGTGTAGCCGAACAGGGCGGGGTCCGGCTCGCCCTGCCCCAGATCGTCGAGACCCAGTTCGCTCCAGCGACCGTCCACCCGCGCCTCCAGGGCGGCATCCCGGCCCAGGGCCTGGCCCCAGTCGTGGCGCTTCTCCGGGCCGATCTTGGTGGTGGCATCAATCGCCAGCCGTCCCCCCAGCCCCAGCCGCTCGCTGGCGAAATCGAGCGAATCGAAGGGGGTGTCCTCCAGCACGAACAGGTCCCGCTGGGGATCCACCTGGGCGCTGATCGCCCAGATCACCTGCCTGGGGTCGCGGATGCTGATCGACTTGTCGACCACCACCACGAACTTGGTGTAGGTGAACTGGGGCAGGGCGCTCCAGAAGGCCATCGCCGCCCGTTTGGCCTGGCCCGGATAGGCCTTGTCGATGGCGATCACCGCCAGCTTGTAGCTGAGGCCTTCCATCGGCAGGAAGAAATCGACGATCTCCGGGATCTGCTGGCGCAGGATCGGGGTGTAGATCCGGTTGAGGGCGATCGCCAGCATGGCCTCCTCCTTCGGAGGACGGCCGCTGAAGGTGGTCAGGAAGATCGGATCACGGCGCTGGGTGACGCAGTGAAAGCGCACAAGCGGTGAATCCTCCTCACCGCCGTAGAAGCCCATGTGGTCGCCGCAGGGGCCGTCGGGGAGCACCTCTCCAGGGGTGATCGTTCCCTCCAGCACCACCTCGCTGTGGGAGGGCACCTCCAGGTTCAGCGTTTTGCAGCGGGCCAGCCGCACCCCCTCCCCGGCGTAGAGGCCGGCGAACAGCCATTCGCTCAGCTGGACCGGAATCGGTGTGGCCGCCGCCATCACCAGCAGTGGATGCACACCGATGGCCACCGCCACCTCGAGCTTGCGGCCCATCGCCGCCGCCTTGCGCAGGTGCCGGGCCCCGCCCCGCACGCTCAGCCAGTGCACGGTGGCGCTGTTGATCGATTGGCGCTGCAGCCGGTACACCCCCACGTTGGGGACCCCGGTCTCCGGGTCCTTGGTGATCACCAGCCCGAGGGTGATCACCCCACCTGCATCCCCCGGCCAGGGGCGCAGCAAAGGCAGCTGCTCCAGGTTCACCGCCTCGCCCTTCAGCACCTGCTGGTGGCAGGGGGGGGTGAGGTCCAGGTCGGGGCGGGCCCGCACCAGGTCCCAGAACACGCCGCCGAATTTCATCACCTCCTTGAGTCCCTTCGGCGGCCGTGGCTGCTGCAGCAGGGCCAGGCGTTCGCCCAGGGCCTCGAGCTCCTCGGGCCGCTCCATTCCCATGCTCCACAGCACCCGTTCCACGGTGCCCATCAGGTTCACGGCCACCGGCATCGGGGAGCCGATCACGTTCTCGAACAACAGGGCCGGGCCGCCCATGGCCAGCACCCGATCAGCGATCGCCGCCAGTTCCAGATCGGGATCGACCGGTGCGGCGATGCGTCTCAGCTGACCGCGTTTCTCCAGCAGGGCCAGGAAGTCGCGCAGGTTGCGCTGCCGCCCGAGAGCCTTGCTGATCCCGATGCCGTCTGCCACCACCCTCGCCACGTCGTCCTGGGCCGTCGAGCTGCTGCCTACTGTGACGCACCCCCGTAACGACCGCGTTCCGTGCTGCTCTCCTACTTCCACACCTCCGAAGCGGTGCCTCCCCTGCTTCCCCCCGAGCAGGACGGCCCTGATGCGGCCGTGGTCATCGACGTGCTCCGGGCCACGACCACCATCGCCTGGGCCCTGCAGAACGGGGCGGAGGCGATCCAGGCCTTCGCCGACCTCGGCGCCCTCGAAGCCACCGCCGCCGACTGGCCGGCCGCCCGTCGCCTGCGGGCCGGTGAGCGCGGCGGCAAGCGGGTGGAGGGTTACGACCTGGGCAACTCCCCCCTGGCGGTGACCCGTGAGCGGGTGGAGAGCAAGCGCATCTTCCTGAGCACCACCAACGGCACCCGCTCCCTCGACCGGGTCCGGGACGTTCCGCTGCTGCTCACGGCCTGCCTGCCCAACCGCACCGCCGTGGCCCGGCGGCTGATCGAACGCCAGGCCCTGCGGGTGTGGATCGTCGGCAGCGGCTGGGAGGGGGAGTATTCGCTCGAGGACAGCCTGGCGGCGGGGGCCGTGGCCTCGGCCGCCATCGAGCAGGCGGTCGCGCCCCACATGGGGGTCCGCTGCGCCAACGACGAGATGCTGGCGGCCCTCGCCCTCTGGCAGCAGTGGCGCCATGACACGGAAACCTGCCTGCGCAGTGCCAGCCATGGCCAGCGCCTGATCGGCCTCGGCAACCACGACGCCGACTTCGCCTGCTGCGCCGCCGTGGACAGCCTCGAGATCGTTCCGATCCAGGCCGAGCCCGGGGTTCTGCGGGCCAGCTGATGGGAGCCTTGCCCCCCTTGGCGGCTCCCTTACGATTCGCCGGTCTTGGAGCGGTCAGGCGGTGAGCAGTTTTCTGGCAGCAGCGCTGCAACTCACCAGCACGCCGGATCCGGACGCCAATTTTGCTGCGGCCGAGGAGCTGATCGAGCTGGCGGCCCGCCGCGGCGCCGACCTGGTGGGCCTGCCCGAGAACTTCGCCTTCATGGGCGACGACGCCCGTCGGCTGGAGCTGGCGCCGATCCTGGCCGAGCGCTGCAGCCGCTTTCTGGTCACCATGGCGCGCCGGTACCAGGTGACCCTGCTGGGCGGTGGATTTCCGGTGCCGGCCGGGGAGGGCCAGACCTTCAACCGCGCCGAGCTGGTGGGCCGGGAGGGGCAGCTCCTGGCCCGCTACGACAAGATCCACCTCTTCGACGTGGACCTGCCCGACGGCATCCCCTACCGGGAGTCCGCCACGGTGCGTCCTGGCCACGAACTGCCCCCGGTCGTCGATGTGCCGGGGCTCTGCCGTGTCGGTCTGTCCATCTGTTACGACGTGCGCTTTCCCGAGCTCTATCGCCAGCTGGCCGGCGCGGGGGCTCAGCTGCTGATGATCCCGGCGGCCTTCACCGCCTACACCGGCAAGGACCACTGGCAGGTGCTGCTCCAGGCCCGCGCCATCGAGAACACCGCCTACGTGCTGGCGCCCGCCCAGACCGGAATCCACTACGGCCGCCGTCAGACCCATGGCCATGCCCTGGTGATCGACCCCTGGGGCACCGTGATGGCCGATGCGGGGGTGGAGCCGGGCCTGGCCATGGCTCCGGTGGACATGGCCCACGAGGCCAGGGTCCGTGCCCAGATGCCCAGCCTGCAGCACCGTCATCCGGCCCTTTTCTGAGTGGTCATGGGAGTGCGTGCGGCGCGATTCGCCTGGTTACTGACCCTGCCGCTGGTCCTGGGGACGCTTCCGGCGCGGGCGGCGAGTGCCCTCTCGGCCTGGCGCCTCAGCCGGGAAGGGGTCCTGGAGTTGCGCACCTCCCCGGGGGTGAGGCTGCAGGCCTTCTACGAGGAGGGCTCCGGGGCCACCGGTCCCCGGGTGTGGGTGGACCTGCCCGGAGCGCCCCAGCGCAGCCGCTCGGTGCCCGTCGGCGGACTGGTGCGGGAAGTGCGCATCGGCCGCCCCGATCCCGGCACCACCCGGCTGGTGCTCGAATTCCGGCCCGGCACCCGCCTCGATCCGCGTCAGCTGCGTCTGGTGGGCACGGCCCGTGATCGCTGGCGCCTCTCCCTGACCGGCCTCCCCCTGAGCGGCTTCATCCGCAATGTGGGCGAGGGCGACATGGATGCGCCGACCTCCCGCTGGACCGCCTCCAGGCCGAGTGGCTTCAGCGGCAGCGGCCGGGTCACCTCCGGTCGGCCCCTCTCCCCGGACGGGCTGCCGGTGGTGCCCAGGGGCCGGTTCCGGGTGGTGATCGATCCCGGCCATGGGGGGCCCGATCCCGGGGCCGTGGGCATCGGAGGCCTGCGGGAAACCGACATCGTGCTCGACGTGGGCCTGCAGGTCGCCCAGCTGCTCCAGGCCCGAGGCGTGCAGGTCCTGATGACCCGCACCTCCGAGGTGGACGTCGACCTGCCGCCGCGGGTGTCCCTGGCCAACAGCAGCAATGCCGACGTGTTCGTGAGCATCCATGCCAATGCCCTGAGCATGGCCAGGCCCGATGTGAACGGCGTCGAGACCTTCTATTTCCAGGCGGGCAATTCCCTGCGCCTGGCCCGGGCGATCCAGTCCCAGATCATGGCCATCTCGCCGGGCACCCCCGATCGCGGCGCAAGGCCGGGCCGTTTCTTCGTCATCCGCCGCACGGTGATGCCGGCGGTGCTCACGGAGATGGGCTTCGTCACCGGTCGCATCGATGCTCCGCGCCTGGCCGATCCCAACTTCCGGCGCCGCCTGGCGCTGGCCATCTCGGCAGGCATCCTCAACTACCTCCAGGGGGCCTCTTGAGCCTCCTGGTGGGACTGTTCGACAGTGGCCTCGGCGGTCTCACGGTGTTGCGCCAGGTCCATGCTCTCTATCCCCACTCCCCCTGCCTGTACCTGGGGGACACGGCCCGGGTTCCCTACGGCCAGCGCTCGAACGATGAGATCCGGGCGATCGCCTCGGAGGTGGTGCACTGGCTGCGCTTGCAGGGAGTGGGGGTGCTGGTGATGGCCTGCAACACCTCCAATGCCCTGGCACTCGATGTGGCCGTGGCAGAGGCCGGGGTGCCGGTGGTGGGTCTGATCGACAGCCTGGCCAGCGAACTGACCAGCGACAACGTGGGGATCCTGGCCACCCCGGCCACCGCCGCCAGCGGCGCCTACCGGCGCTCGATCCAGGCCTGTCGCCCCTCGGCCAGGGTGCTGGAGGTGGGCTGTCCCGCTTTCGTGCCCCTGATCGAAGCCGGCGACCTGCAGGCCCCTGATCTGCGCGCCGCCGCCGCCGGTTATCTGGCCCCGCTGCTGGAGGCGGAGGTGGACACGATCGTTCTGGGCTGCACCCACTACCCGCTGCTGCGATCGCTGCTGGCGGAGCTGCTGCCCCCTGACGTGCGACTGGTCGACCCGGCCCTGGCGGCCGCCCAGCGCCTGGGTCCGCTGCTGGCCAGTCTCGGCGATTCCCCCGAGGTGGATCAGGCGGTGGAGTCGGTGCGGCCGCCCCTGGAGCGCACCCGGTTCTGTGTCACCGGCCCTGCCGACGCCTTCGCCGCCGCGGCCGCCGCCTGGCTGGGCAGCCTGCCGGCGGTGCGCAGCGTCAGCCTCCAGTCGCCCACCCGCGCCTACTGAGGCACGGCCCCTAGGATCCACTCATCGTGGAGGTGACGTGGCGACGGTTGCAGAGTTGCTCCAGCCGGTGGAGTCCGACCTCGATGCCCTGCTGGCCGACCTGCGCAGCCTGATCGGCGCCGGCCATCCGATTCTTCAGGCGGCCGCCGAGCACCTGTTCGCGGCGGGTGGCAAGCGGCTTCGCCCTGGCATTGTGCTGCTGCTGTCGAGGGCCATCGCCCCCGATGGCGGCCTCAGCTCCCGCCACCGGCGGCTGGCCGAGATCACCGAGATGATCCACACCGCCTCGCTCGTTCACGACGACGTCGTCGACGAGGCCGCCACCCGCCGTGGGGTGGCCACGGTGCACAGCCGCTTCAATCACCGCGTCGCCGTGCTGGCCGGCGATTTCCTCTTCGCCCAGGCCAGCTGGCACCTCGCCAATCTCGATGACCTCGAGGTGGTGAAGCTGCTGTCCCGCGTGATCATGGACCTGGCCGATGGCGAGGTGCGCCAGGGCCTGTTCCGCTACGACACGGGCCAGAGCTTCGAGACCTACCTCGAGAAGAGCTACTGCAAGACCGCCTCCCTGATCGCCAACAGTTCCCGCGCGGCCGGGGTGCTCACGGGCCTCAGTGAACCGCGCCTCGATGCTCTCTACCGCTTCGGCCGTCAGCTCGGTCTGGCGTTCCAGGTGGTCGACGACATTCTCGATTTCACCGCCAGCGACCAGCAGCTGGGCAAGCCTGCCGCCAGCGACCTGGCTTCGGGCTACCTCACGGCCCCGGTGCTCTATGCCCTCGAGGAGCGGCCTGCCCTGGCGGGGCTGATCGAGCGCGAATTCTGCGAGGCCGGCGACCTGGACCAGGCCCTGGCCATGGTGCGCGGCTGTGAGGCCATCGGCCGTGCCCGGGCCCTGGCCGAGGGCTTTGCCCGGGAGGCCCATGAAGCCATCGAATGGTTGCCCCCCTCCGAGCCCCGCAGCGCACTGAGGGCCCTGCCGGAATTCGTCCTCAGTCGCCTCTACTGATCCAGCCTGACCTCCTCCAGGGAGTTCAGGCAGACCACACCATCGGGATAGGCCCGGCAGCTCACCCCCGGCGGCAGGAGCACATGCACCCGGCAGCCGGCGCCGAGGGCGGCGGCCACGCCGGCCCTGGAATCCTCAAAGGCCCAGCAGGCGGTCGGGGCCACCCCGAGGCGTCTGGCCGCCAGCAGGAAGGGGTCCGGGGCGGGTTTGCCGCTGACCAGGTCCGGGTCATCGCCATACACCCGTTCGCTGATCAGGGCCATCCAGGGGTGGGGGGCCACCTTGACCTCCACCGCCGCACGGGCGCTGCTGGTGGCCAGGGCCATGGGGATCCTCAGGGCCAGACAGCGGCGCACCAGGACCTCGGCGCCGGGCATGGCCGGCGCTCCCGCCAGCAGCGCTTCGGCGATGGGCTGGCGTACGGCCAGCAGCTCCTGCTCGCTCAGAGCTGGGCCCCCGGAGGCGGCGATCCATTGGCGCACCTGGCTGGCGCAATCGAGGCGACGCCGGCCGCGAAGCGAGAGCAGCTCGGCTTCCTTGAGGGGTCTGCCGAAGCGGCTGGCCGCTTCCTGCCAGGCCCTGGCATGGGCGGGTTCGGTGTCCAGCAGCAGACCGTCGAGATCGAAAAGGCAGGCGGCGGGTCGCTGAGGCATCCCCCCAGCCTGCATCAGGACGGATCGTTCTCGGGGTAATGGTCCTCCAGGGCGGTTTCCAGGGTGGTGAGCAGCAGCACCAGGGCGGCCCGCTCATCGAGCTCGCTGCCGCTCACCTCATGGATCCAACGGTGGCAGAGGCCTTCGATCTGCTGGAACAGGAGCGTGCCGCCCCGCAGCAGGGTCATCACCTTCTCGACGTTGTCCTCATCAATGTCCGGCGGCAGACCCACCACATAACGGCGACCGTCGTCCCCCACGTAGGTGAGGTTGCCGTCGGCGTCCAGCGTTGGGCCGGCATGGGGCGTGATCGGCTGCTCCTCCATGGCCTTCCGCTCCATTCCCGTGGGGTCGTCCCCTGGCTAACGCCGCCGGGCGATCTTGCCAAGCAGCGATGAGCAGCCCTGATCGGCCGACCGGGCCCCCCGGGCCGGCCCTCTCTCAACGGTTCAGGCGCTGCATGCGCCAGGTCACGAAGGTGCCGATCGGGCTCCAGAGCAGGAAGGGCACCAGCAGCAGGCTGGCGGGACGTGACACGGCCAGCAGCGCCAAGGCCAGGCCCAGGCCCCAGAGCCAGCCGGCCAGGCCCGCCGCCGTTCCCCAGGCGAGCCGCCGCGTGCGGCAGATCAGCAGCGTGTAGCTCTGCACCAGGACGAGCAGCACCAGGTAGCCGGCCATGGCCAGGGGCGCCGTCGCCCCACCGGCCTGCCAGCGCAGCAGGGCCGAGGCGTAGAAGCACAGGTAGATGAGCGACCAGATCAGCGGGATCCAGCGCTCAAAGCTGAGCCAGCGTGGCCGGCGCAGCCGCAGGAACCAGGCGAACTGCTGGCGGCTCGGCGTCAGGACGGCGATCACCAGACCCATCACCAGCAGGAGCGACAGCCAGGCGGGCATCGAAAGGAGGGCGGCTTCCTCCAGCGTGGCCCGCTGGCGGCCGGCTGCGGTTGAATGCAGCATGCCCCAGCCTGCACGGCAGGCTTTGCCATGACCCAGGACTCCTCGCCCACCATCGAGTCGGTGCTCCAGGAACAGCGGCAGTTCGACCCGCCGCCCCAGCTGGCCGCCGAGGCCCGCATCGGCTCGATGGCGGCCTACGAAGCGCTGGCGGCCCGGGCCCAGGCCGATCCGGACGGCTTCTGGGGCGAGGCGGCCCGTGAGCAGCTGCACTGGTTCGAGCCCTTCAGCACGGTGCTCGACTGGAGCAACCCTCCCTTCGCCCGCTGGTTCGAGGGGGGCACCACCAACCTGGCCTACAACTGTCTCGATCGCCACCTGGCGGGCCCCCGTGCCGACAAGACGGCCCTGATCTGGGAGGGGGAGCCGGGCGACGTCCGCACCTTCACCTACCGCGAGCTGCACGCCGAGGTCTGCCGTGCCGCCAACGCCCTGAAAGCCCTCGGCGTCGGCAAGGGGGATCTGGTGGCGCTCTACATGCCGATGGTGCCGGAGGCGGCCATCGCCATGCTGGCCTGCGCCCGCATCGGTGCCCCCCACTCGGTGGTGTTCGGCGGCTTCTCCGCCGAGGCCCTGCGCGACCGGCTGATCGACGGCCAGGCGAAGCTGGTGATCACCGCCGACGGCGGCTTCCGCAAGGACAAGGCCGTCTCCCTCAAGCCGGCGGTGGATCAGGCCCTGGCCGAGGGCTGCCCCAGCGTGGAGCACGTGCTGGTGGTGCGCCGCACCGGCGAGGCCACCGGCTTCGAGGCCGGCCGTGACCTCTGGTGGCATGAGCTGGTGGACGCTCAGAGCGCCGACTGCCCGGCCGAGCCGATGGCCAGCGAAGACCGGCTCTTCGTGCTTTACACCTCCGGTTCCACCGGCAAGCCCAAGGGGGTGGTGCACACCACCGCCGGCTACAACCTCTGGGCCCATCTCACATTCCAGTGGATCTTCGACCTCCGTGAGGACGACATCCACTGGTGCACCGCCGATGTGGGCTGGATCACGGGCCACAGCTACATCGTCTACGGCCCCCTCTCCAACGGCGCCACCACCCTCATGTACGAGGGGGCGCCCCGCCCCGGCAAGCCCGGCGCCTTCTGGGAGGTGATCGAGAAGCACCGGGTGACGATCTTCTACACCGCTCCCACCGCCATCCGCGCCTTCATGAAGAGCGGCCGCGAGGTGCCCGACCAGTACGACATGAGCAGCCTGCGCATCCTCGGCACCGTCGGTGAACCCATCAATCCCGAGGCCTGGATGTGGTACCGCGATGTGATCGGCGGCAACCGCTGCCCCGTGGTGGACACCTGGTGGCAGACCGAGACCGGCGGCGTGATGATCAGCCCCCTTCCAGGCGCCACCCCTACCAAGCCAGGGTCGGCCACCCTGCCCCTGCCGGGCATCGTCGCCGACGTGGTGGACCTGGAGGGCAACCGTGTTCCCACCGGCCAGGGGGGCTACCTGGCGGTACGGCGCCCCTGGCCCGGCATGATGCGCACCGTGCACGGCGACCCGGACCGCTTCCGCCGCAGCTACTGGGAGCACATCCGCCCGGCCGACGGCAGCTGGCTCTATTTCGCCGGCGACGGCGCCCGCCGCGACGCGGATGGCTACTTCTGGGTGATGGGCCGGGTCGACGACGTGATCAATGTGTCGGGCCACCGGCTGGGCACGATGGAGATCGAATCGGCCCTGGTGAGCCACCCGGCCGTGGCGGAGGCGGCGGTGGTGGGCCGCCCCGACGATCTGAAGGGGGAAGGGATCGTGGCCTTCGTCACCCTCGATGTGGGCCTGGAAGGGGATGCGGCCCTGGAAGCCGAGCTGCGCCGGCACGTGGGCCTGGAGATCGGGCCGATCGCCCGGCCGGACGTGATCCGCTTCACCGATGCCCTCCCCAAGACCCGCAGCGGCAAGATCATGCGCCGGATCCTGCGCTCGCTGGCGGCGGGCCAGGAGGTGAGTGGCGACACGAGCACCCTGGAGGACCGTTCCGTGCTCGATCAGCTGCGGGTGTGAGGCGGCTCGCCTGACCGGGCCGCGCTAAGCGACCCCGGACCAGGCGCTGATCTGCTCCGCCAGCCGCTCCATCCCCCGCTGGCGGGAGGGGTCATCGGCCCATTCCCCAAGGAACTGCTTGCGCAACCCACCGCTGGCGGGGGTGAGGTGATCCCCCGGCAGTTCCACCAGCGTCGAGGCATCGCCGGCTCTGGCCTGCAGCACACCGATCAACCGGCCGCTCTGGTCGATCGTGTCGCGGCTGAAGCGCACCAGCAGGTTGCGGGGCTGGCGGTAGCTGCTGGCGATCTGCAGCAGGGTGTCCTCCGGGGACGGGCTGAATTCGCTGCGGAAACGGAACTGCTGGCCCAGCTCCGCCAGGAAGGGGATCGATCGCTCAGCGGAAAAGTTGTTGAAGCTCAGGGACACCAGGCCATCGCAGCGGCGGCCGCCATCGGGGGCGAGCAGATGCAGCTTGCAGCCGAGGCTGTGACCCAGCCGCAGCAGGCGGCCGTCGGTTGCATCGGGGTTCGGGGGGGGCTGGGGCTGCCGCTCCCGGCTCTGGCGGAAGAGGCGCCAGGCGGCGTTGGCCTGGGCCTGGTGGTCGAAGCCCGGAACGTAGCTCCAGGCATGGATCCGCCAGCCACCCGCAGCCAGGGCCTCGAGAAAGCGGCGATAGCTCAGCTGGGGCGTGGCGGCCAGGTAGCTGCCGCCGATGAACTCGATCAGCCCCCGGGGTCTGCCCGGCGGCTCCAGCGTCCAGAGTTCCCCCTGTTGCCGCCATGACGTCATCGCCTGGACCCCCCGTGACGGAACGCGGCGGCGCTCAGGAGACCTGGAGCCCACGCAGGGCTTCGAGGGCCTCCCGCCGGTGGGCCGGGCCGTCGAGCAGGTTGTTGAACACGTGGCGGATCACCCCCTCGCCGTCGATCACGTAGGTGACCCGACCCGGCAGCAGCCCCAGCACGCTGGGCACACCGAAGGCCTTGCGGACCCGGTTGCCCGCATCCACCAGCAGGGGATAGGGCAGCCGGTGGCGGTTGGCGAAGCGGCGGTGGCTGGCGGCATCGTCGCCGCTGAGGCCCCACACCTCGGCGCCGAGTCCCTGCAGGTCCGCGTAGCTGTCGCGGAAGGCGCAGGCTTCCATGGTGCAGCCGGGGGTGTCGTCCTTCGGGTAGAAGAACAGCACCAGGGCTTTGCCCTCCAGTCGGTCGCTGCGCCGTTCGGTGCCGTCCTGGTCGAGGAGGGCGATCAGGGGGGCGGTGTCGCCGGGGGCGAGGGCTGCAGCCACGGAGCGTGGGAAGGCGTCAGAACCTGCCAACCCTAGGAAGCATGGACCGCAGGGGAGGAGGGGACGGGCCCGGCGGGGCCTTGCCCGTGTTGCGAGCATGGGGAAGGCGAAAGCATGGCGGCGATGCACGAGCAACCCGGTCTCTGGCAGCAGAACGATCTGCTGGGCCTGGCCGCGCCCCTGCCCGCGGCGCCCGCCCCTGCCGAACCGGCGTCCGCTGAGGTGTCGGCTGTCGAGCCGGCGCTGGCCGCGCCGGCATCCTCCGCCATGCCGCCCGCTCCCCCGTCTTCTCTGCCGGCTCCCGTCTCCCTGCCCGCCTGGTCGGGAACCCCGTCCCGGCCCCGGCCCCGGGTCCCCGAAACCCTGCTGATCCTCGACACGGAGACCACCGGGCTCTCGGCCCTCCAGGACCAGTGCATCGAGGTGGGGGCGATCCTGTTCCATGTGCCGCAGCGGGCCGTGCTCAGCCAGGTGTCCTTCCTGATGCCCTGCACCGCCAATGCCGCCGAGGCCATCAACGGCATCCCCGCCGCCGTGACCCAGCTGGCCCAGCCCTGGCGGGAGGCCCTGGCCTGTTTCCAGGCCATGGCGAGGGCCTGCGACGCGCTGGTGGCCCACAACGCCGCCTTCGATCGGCAGTGGTTCGGTCTGGGGCCGCTGCCGGTGCTGGATCGCCCCTGGATCTGCTCGATGGAGGACATCCGCTGGCCGGCCGACCGCCAGCTGCGCAGCACCCCTTCGGTCCGCGATCTGGCCCTGGCCTACGGGGTTCCGGTCTGGGCGGCCCATCGGGCCCTGACCGACTGCATCTACCTGGCCCAGGTGTTCGAGCGTTGCCCTGACCTGGAGGTGCTGCTGCAGGGAGCCCTGGAGCCCCGCAGCCTGTACAGGGCGGAGCTCCCCTATGCCGAGCGTCACCGTGCCAGGGAGGCCGGCTTCCGCTGGAACGAAGCGGTGCCTCGGGCCTGGAGCCGCCGGCTGAGCCGGCGGGAAGCGGAGGCCCTCCCCTTCCCCGTCCAGCTGGTGCCGGATCCGATGGCCACCGAGGGGCTGCCCCACAGCGCCTGAGGCCGCGGCCGGATCCGCCGCCGCCTCTTCCGTTTTTGTTCCGATGCTTGAAGCAGAACCGGGGATCCGGGGCGCTTCGCCAAGGCCTCCCCACCCTTGGTGTGTTCTTCCGGTGTCGCCTCCATGGTCACCCGGCTGCCAACCAGCTCCGGTGATGGCGGTGAACCCGCCCAGCACCGCCTGCGCCGGTGGCAGACGGCACGGTCCTGGGCGCGGCTGATCCGGGAAGCGGAGGCCCTCTGGCGGGTCGATGTCCGCGCCCTGCGCCGGCTGGCCTCCCAGGAGCTGTTTCAGCTGGTGCAGGAGGTGCCGCCCAGGCTGCGCCGGCGGGTGAACCTCTGGCTGGTCCGCTTCAACGTCCTCACCCGGCTGCACTGAGGCGTAAAGAGCCAAAAAAAATCAGCTGATGGGATCAGCTGATGGGGGGAAGGACGACCGTTCGACAGAGGTTTCGATCGTCCGGCGGACCGGCTGAATCGGAGCGGCGGGATTTGAACCCACGACCCCCACTACCCCAAAGTGGTGCGCTACCAAGCTGCGCTACGCCCCGGCGGAACGAAGCTATCACAGCGTCCTTGGGGCATCGCGCCGCCTGCAGAGGCGGCGCATCAGTCGGTTGGTGAGCCGCTGGCGCTCCATGGCGGCATAGCCGCAGATGCGCTCACGACGGGCCAGCAGCCGCAGTTCCGCCAGTCCCATCGTGGCCAGCTGCAATTCCGGCAGCCGCTGCCAGGCCATCGAGCGCAGGGGCAGCTCGGAGCCCTCCCGGCCGTCCCTGAAGCCCTTGAGAACCCCGCCGGCCATCCACTCGGGCACCAGCACGAACAACACCGCCAGAAGGCCGTAGAGCTCCACCAGGCCCTTTGGCAGCGGATGCAGCTGACGCCTGGGCTGGTCCGGTTCCTCGGCGGGATCTCTCACGACAGGAGCGACGGCACCAGGGCATTCGGCCCCTGCCGCCACTGCAGGGGCGGCTCCCCGGTCGGATGAAGCCGGACCGTCCAGAAGGCCAGGGCGAAACAGATGCCGACGGCGGCGATCAGGGCCATGATCACGACCTGATCGGAGAGGGGCTTCATACCTGTTCGCTGCGCACGCAGATCCGCCGTACGGGCAACTGCTCGAGCGTGAGTTCATCGCCCCGCAGGATCACCCGCAGAGACTCGTTCTGGTAGCGAATCCCCGGCGCATCCGACGCCTCCCGGAACAGGGTGGAGCGGGAACGGCCGGCGATCAGGGAAGCCTGGGAGTCGTTGCGCTCCAGCACCACCGAAAGCCGGTCACCGCAGAGGAAGCGTTCCCTGACGTCGTAGTTCTCCCACCAGGGGGACTGCATGGCCAGCAGCGGCAGAAGTCCGAGCGCGAGCAGCGGGGGGGCGGCCATGGAGGAACCGGTCAGACGAGGGCGATCGGCGCATTGTCGCCGCGAAGGACGCAATGGGGGATGGCCCAGTCATAGCTTTCCCACACGCTGGCGGGTAGGAGATAGGTGGCTCCGGGGATGGGACCAAGAGGGATCCCCGTGGGCTGGGCGGAGCAGTAGGGACGGCTCCCGGGCTTGGCCAGGTACTGCTGGTGGTAGGGCTCGGCGTAGTGGAACGTTCTGCCGCTGCCGATCTCCGTGGTGATCCGTCCCCGGCCGGCGGCGTCGAGGGCCCCCTGGTAAGCCTGGCGGCTGGCTTCGGCCACGGCCAGCAGATCCGGGTCATCGACGAAGATGGCCGATCGGTACTGGCTGCCCCGGTCGTTCCCCTGGCGGTTGCCCTGGGTGGGGTCGTGGCACTCCCAGAACAGCTTCAGCAGATCGGCAAAGGAGACCCTGGCGGTGTCCCAGACCACCCGCACCACCTCGGCGTGGCCACTGCGGCCACTGCACACCTGCTCGTAGCTGGGGGAGGCGAGCTGGCCGCCGGCATAGCCCACCGCGGTGGTGACCACCCCGGGCAACCGCCAGAACCCCTTCTCGGCCCCCCAGAAACAGCCGCAGCCGAACTGGGCCTCGGCCTGACCCGCCCCGGGGGCGGCGGCCAGGGGGGTGCCGAGAACGGCGTGGATCCCTCCCGCGGCGCCCTTCACCGCATGCGAAGGCTGGCTGTTGCCGCTCGAAGGGCTGCTGAAGAGGCCGAACAAGACGTGGCTGCAATCGGGCCTGCAGCCTAGGAAGCGCCCTGGGGGTCGTGTTGCGGAACCAGGGAGATGTGGTTCAGCAGCGTGGTGATGAAGGCGAACAGCAGGAACGGCAGGGACAGCACCAGGATCAGGCCCACCCCCACCAGGGCGAACAGGGGACGGCTCGCGCCCATCAGGGCCAGACCGGCCGCCAGGCTGACGAAGATCACCGCCATCCAGATCAGCACCTGACCGTAGATGTCACCGAAAGTGAGGGTGCAGCGCACGTTGATCGGCTGGCTGAGCGTTGACGGGGTGGGGGCCATGGGGATGGGCGTGGCAGGCGGCGGGGGGTGAACCACGGCCCTTCCAGATAAGCCCAGCCTTCGCGGCTGGGCGGACCTGCTCAACATCTTTTGAAGCAGTGTTGCGTGGATCAGGGTTGCGTTGAACTCGGTGTTGAGGGGCCTGTCAGCGTTGAGGCGCCGCCGTCGCGAGCATCAGGCGGCCTGGAGCTGGCGCACCGCCTCTTCCCGGTCCCAGAGCCGGCGGTAGGTGCCCTCCCGCTGCAGGAGGTCGGTGTGGTGGCCCTCCTGGACAAGGCAGCCCGACTCAAGCACCAGGATCCGGTCGCAGGCGGCGGCGGCGGAGAGCTGGTGGCTGATCATCACCACCGTCCGGCGCTGCTCCTCACGCACTGAGCGCAGGATGCCCGCGGCGGTGGTGTTGTCGACGCTGGCGAGGGCATCGTCGAGCACCAGCAGAGGGGCCTCCACCAGCAGCGCCCGTCCCAGGGCGGTGCGCTGGCGCTGTCCGCCGCTGAGGGTGATCCCCCGCTCCCCCACCAGGGTGCGGTAGCCGTCGGGAAACCCCTTGATATCCCCCTCCAGCCGCGCCTGGCGGGCGGCCTCCTCCACCCGTTCCATGCCGGCCTCCGGATCGCCGTAGCGCAGGTTGTCGGCCAGGCTGGCGGTGAACAGATAACCCTCCTGGGGCACCAGGGCGACCTGACGGCGCAGATCGCTCAGCCGCAGCCGCGTGACATCGACCCCATCGAGGAACAGCTGGCCGGAGGGCACCTCCACCATCCGGCCCAGGGCCCGCGCCAGGGTGGTCTTGCCGCAGCCCACCGGGCCCACCACCGCCACCAGTTCCCCGGGGCGGATCGTGAAGCTGAGGTCCTCGAGGGCCGGGCGTTCCGCGCCCGGATACTGAACCGTCAGTCCCCTGGCCATGACGGCCCCGAGGGCCGGGCGGCCTGGGGCCAGCGGATGGGCGGGCGAGACGATGGCGGGGGGGTGGCTCAGCAGCGATTCCACCCGCTCCAGGCTCACCTGACCGGTCTGGAAGGTGTTGAGCGTGAAGCCCAGCAATGCCGTCGGGAAGACCAGCCGCTCCACGAACAGGATCAGGGCCACCAGATCGCCGATGCTGAGCCGCCCGCTCTCCAGCTGGCCGCTGCCCAGGGCCAGCAGCAGCAGCAGGCTGAGGGAGGCGATCCCCTCCAGCAGGGGAAACAGGGTGCTGCGGGTGCGGGCCAGGGAGAGCTGGGCGTCCAGGTAGACCTTGTTGAGGTCGGCGAAGGCCTTCTCCTCGGTGGCCTCCTGGCCGTAAATCTTGATGGCGCCGATGCCGCTGAGATCCTCCTGGACCAGATCGCTGAGGTTGGCGAGCACCTCCTGCTGGCGGCGCTGCTGTTTCATCATGCGGCCGCCGAACAGGCGCACCACCATCAGCATGCCGGGGTAGAGGGAGACGGCCGCCAGGCTCAGTAGGGGATCGATCGCCAGCATCGCCGGCAGGGTCAGGGCATAGGCCAGCACCGTGTTGGTGAGGCTCAGCAGGGCGAAGCCCAGCAGCCGCCGGATGTTCTCCACGTCGCTGGTGGCCCGGCTGATCACCTCGCCGCTGCCGGTGGTCTGCACCCAGCCGGGGTCCTGGGTGAGCACGTGGTCGAAGATCCGCTCCTTCAGGCTCGCCTCCACCTGACGGCCCACCCCGAACACCAGCATCCGGGAATAGAGGCGGGTGGCCCCCATCACGGTGGCCAGCACGATGATCAGGCCGGCCACGCCCAGCACGTCCGCGAGCACGAAGCCCGGCTTCAGTTCATTGATCGACCGTCGCACCAACAGGGGGATGGCCACCCCCAGCAGGTTCACCACCACCAGGGCAGCGGCTCCCACCAGCACCGTGCGCCTGTGCGGGCGGAGGTAGCGCCCGATCAGATCCAGCCGCAGGGCGCTCATGATGCAGGGAAAGGGCACGGGGCCCCTAACCTAGACAGCGTTCTCCAGGCCCAAGGCCGCCCGGGCCATGGACGACCAGAACCACCCCCTCCATGCCAGCGATCGGGAGACGGTGGACCGGCTCCTGGCGGTGGAGCTTCCCCAGGACGAGCATCTGGTGGACGCGGCACGGCTCCAGATGCGCTACCGGGGCTTTCCCGGGGCCGCCGACATCCGTGACGACCTCGAGAGGATCCTGCGCCTCTGGGGCCTGGAGGCCGACGCGCTCCATGCCCGCACCCGGGCGATCTGGGCGAACGGGTTCCGCCCCGGTGCCGCTCCGGTGGCCGAGGCGGTCGGTTCGGGCTTCGACACGTCTTCCGACGAGGCTGGCTGAGGGCTGGCGGCCTGCTGTCGAGCTCCAGCTTCCGCTCTTTTGCTCAGATCGCCCCGCTTCGGGCGATAGTGGGAACGTCCCCATCACCCGGCCCGGCGTGCTCTGCACCCGGGCTTTTTCCTGTGCGCCCTTCCGGTGCGCCGTTCTTCGGCCTTCCGGCAAGCGGCCGGGTTCCCGTAGGTTGCCGCTGACGGTTCCGCGTTCGGTGATGCCTGCCTCCCCCACCTGGCCCCAGCTGCTGGAGCAGCTTCTGCGTGGCGAGGATCTCCAGGCCGACCAGGCCGAGGCCCTGATGCGGGGCTGGCTGGCCGGGGCCATCGACCCGGTGCTGACCGGAGCCCTGCTGGCGGCGCTGCGGGCCAAGGGCACCAGCGGCGTGGAACTGGCGGCCATGGCCGCGGTCCTGCGGGAGGCCTGTCCCCTGCCGGGGGAGCGCCCCCGGCTGGAGCTGGTCGACACCTGCGGCACCGGCGGTGCCGGCGCCGACAGCTTCAACATCTCCACGGCCGTCGCCTTCACGGCCGCCGCCTGCGGGGCCCATGTGGCCAAGCACGGCAACCGCAGTGCCAGCGGGCGCGTCGGATCGGCCGACGTGCTCGAAGCCCTCGGCCTGCGCCTGGGCGCCCCGGCGCAGGCCGTGGTGGAGGCCCTCCCCCGCGCCGGCGTGACCTTCCTGTTCGCCCCGGGGTGGCATCCCGCCCTCGTCGGCCTGGCCCCGCTCCGCAAGACCCTCGGTGTGCGCACCGTGTTCAACCTGCTCGGACCGCTCGTCAACCCCCTGACGCCCGAGGCTCAGGTGCTCGGGGTGGCCCGGCCCGACCTGCTCGATCCGATGGCGGAGGCTTTGCGGCGGCTTGGCCAGCGCCGCGCCATCGTCGTCCATGGCCATGGCGGTCTGGATGAGGCCACCCTCTCGGGTCCCAGCGAACTGCGCCTCCTGGAGGACGGGGTGGTGCGCCGCGACTGGGTCGATCCCGCGGAACTGGGGCTGGCTTCGGCGGATCTGGAGGCCCTGCGGGGTGGGGATGTGGCCGCCAACCGCTCGATCCTCGAGGCGGTCCTGCAGGGAAGGGGCACCCGGGCCCAGGCCGATGTGGTGGTCCTCAACGCCGCCCTGGTGCTCAAGGCGGCGGGGCTCGAGGCGTCCATCGCCGCGGCCCTGCCCCGGGCCCGCCAGGCCCTGAACGACGGCAGTGCCTGGGCCCGGCTGGAAGCCCTGCGTGTGGCTCTGTCGGGCTCTGAAGGATGATCAGGACCCCTGCCGACGCCCCCCTGGACACCCCTCAGGATGCCCCTGCCATCAGCAGCGCCGATGGCGACACGCCGGCCGTGCTCGTCCTGGCCGATGGCACCGTCCTGCGGGGGCTGGCCTGCGGTGCCCGTGGCCGCGTGTGCGGCGAGGTGGTTTTCAACACCGGCATGACCGGCTACCAGGAGGTGCTCACCGATCCGAGCTACGCCGGCCAACTGATCACCTTCACCTACCCCGAGCTCGGCAACACCGGCGTCAACGGGGAGGACCTGGAGGCGGATCACGCCCATGCCCGCGGTTGCATCGTCCGTCAGCTCGCCCCCCGGCCCAGCAACTGGCGCTGTGAAGCGACCCTCGACCACTGGCTCCGTCGCCAGGGAGTGGTGGGCATCCGCGGTGTCGACACCCGTGCTCTGGTGCGCCACCTGCGCGAAGGCGGCGCCATCAACGGCGCCATCGCCAGTGACGGCACCGACCCGGCCACGTTGCTGGAGCAGGTGTTGGCCGCCCCCTCCATGGAGGGGCTCAACCTGGCGGCCCGGGTCAGCACCCGGGAGCCCTATGGTTGGGACCGCCCCTCGGCGGCAGCGTTCGACACCAGGTTGCAGCCCCGGCCTGAGCGTCCCTACCGCGTGGTGGCGATCGACTTCGGCATCAAGCGGGCCATCCTCGAGCGCCTCGTGGCCCATGGCTGCGTGGTCACCGTGCTGCCGGCCGATGCCACCTTGCCCCAGGTGCTGGAGCTGGAACCGGAAGGGGTGTTCCTCTCCAACGGCCCCGGGGACCCGGCGGCGGTGAGCGAAGGCATCGCCCTGGCCCGCGACCTGCTGCAGCAACCCCAACTGCCCGTGTTCGGCATCTGCCTGGGTCATCAGATCCTCGGCCTGGCCCTGGGTGGCTGCAGCTTCAAGCTGGGCTATGGCCATCGCGGCCTCAACCACCCCTGCGGCTCCCCCGGATCGGTGGAGATCACCAGCCAGAACCACGGTTTCGCCCTCGATGCCGCCTCCCTGCCGCCCGAGCGGGTGCGGATCACCCACCTCAACCTCAACGACCGCACGGTGGCGGCCCTGGCCCTGCGCCACCAGCCGGTGTTCGGTGTTCAGTACCACCCGGAGGCCAGTCCCGGCCCCCACGACGCCGACCACCACTTCGGCCGCTTCGTGGCGCTGATGGCGGAACGCCGTTGATTCCGCAAGTTTCTTTGCGGTTGCCTCATTTGGGAGATGGGTCTCTACAGTTCCACGCGTCCAACACCTTGAGGACTGGGGCCATCACCGACCTGCAGCGACTGACCGTCTCCCTGAGAGGGGGCAGCGAACGGCGGGAAGAGTGCCTGCTGTTCAGTTTCACCGGGCAACTGGACGCCTATTCCGACAAGCAGTTCACCGACTTCATCACCGACCGGCACAAAGGGGAGACGCTCCCGATCGTCATCGACCTCAGCCGTATCGACTTCCTCGACTCCTCCGGGCTCGGTGCTCTGGTGCAGCTGGCCAAACTGTTCAACGACAACGCCCGTCAATTCATCGTGGTCGGCAACGCCCGTGTCGTCCAGACCGTGAAGCTGGTGCGCCTGGAGGCCTTCCTGCACCTGCAGCCCGATCTGGAGTCCGCCCTTGGCAGCCTCGCCCCCGCCTGAGGGGTCTGTCCCCTGGGTGGCCCATCTGCCCGCCCAGGCACCTGTCCTGCCCTTGCCCACGGCCCAGCTGGCCTGGTTGGGGGATGCGGTCTGGGAACTGCACCAGCGTCTGCGGCGTTGCCGAGCGCCGGCGCGGGCGGCCGATCTGCATCTGGCGGTGGTGGCGGAGGTCCAGGCCGAGGCCCAGGCCGAAGCCCTGCGGCGTCTGGACCCCCTGCTGAATGAGGCGGAGCGCCGTCTTGTCCTCCGCGGCCGCAACCAGGCAGGGCGAGGTCCCCGCCGTGGCACCCCCCGGGCCTATGGGCAGGCCACGGGATTTGAGACGATGCTGGGATGGCTTTTTCTGCAGGACCCCAGACGGCTGGCAGAGCTGCTGGACCATCTCGAGAAGACCGAACCCTGTCCCCCTTCCGCCAGCCCATGAGTCCGTCCCCCGACCGCCGCGGCGATCGCCGCCCCGACCGGCGTCCAGACCGTCGCCCTGATTCCGGTGCCGACCGAACCCCCCGCCGCCTCGGCTCCGGAGCCGGTGGCCGCCCCATCAGCCGCGCTTCCGGCTCCACCCGCCCCCGCCGCTCCGGCGATCCCTACGGCCGCGACAAGCCTTCCTTCGGCCGTGAGCGTGGAGGGGAGCGCGGCGATGAGAGGCCTGGCGCCGCCGACCGGGCGGCCGGCAACCCCTACGGCCGACGCCCCTACGAAGGCCGTTCCGGCGCTGATGGACCCGCGGACAGCCGCGGCGGCGATGGTTGCCCGCCCCGTGAACGGCGCGGCGGCGACCGCTTCATCCCCGCCCGCCCCTCCTTCGGCCGTCCGGTTCCGGGGCGGAGCGGGTCCGGGCGCCCGAGCTCCGGCCGTCCCATCCCGTCGCGCTCCTCCGCTCCGGCCCGTCGTGGTCCGGCCCTGTTCCGGGACGCGGACCGCCCCCCCCGGGCCTTCCAGGGCCGCAGCGGACCGGAGAGGAACGAGTCCGACGGCTCCGACGTCGACTTCCGTGGCGCGGCCGATGCCTTTGCCGCCGCCGCCCCCAGCGACCTGATCTGGGGCCGCCATTCCACCCAGGCCACCCTGGAGAGCGGCCGGCCCATCCACCGGGTGTGGTGCACCCCGGAGATGCGCTTCAGCCCCCGCTTCCTGCAGCTGCTGCGGGAGGCCAAGTCCTCCGGCGTCCTGGTGGAGGAGGTGACCTGGGCGCGCCTGGGCCAGCTCACCGGTGGCGCCGTGCATCAGGGCATCGTCCTGCAGCCCGCCGCCGCCGAGACCCTCGACCTGACCAGCCTCATCGAAGGCTGCCGCACGATCGGTGAGGCCCCCCTGCTGATCGCGGTGGATGGCCTCACCGATCCCCAGAATCTCGGCGCCATCGTCCGCAGCGCCGAAGCCCTCGGGGCCCACGGCATGGTGCTGCCCCAGCGCCGCAATGCCGGCCTGACCGGCTCGGTGGCAAAGGTGGCCGCAGGAGCCCTGGAACACCTGCCGGTGGCGCGGGTTGTCAACCTCAACCGCTCCCTCGACGCCCTCAAGCAGGAGGGCTACCGGGTGGTGGGCCTGGCCGAGGAAGGCACGGTCAGCCTCGAGGAAGCGGACCTGGAGGGCCCCCTGGTGGTGGTCACCGGTTCGGAGGGAGATGGCCTGTCGCTGCTGACGCGCCGTTCCTGCGACCAGCTGGTGCGCATTCCCCTGCGGGGCGCCACCCCGAGTCTGAATGCCTCGGTGGCCACGGCCCTGCTGCTCTACGAAGTGGCCCGCCGCGGCTGGATGCGGGGCCTGACGGGCACCGCCCCGGCCCCCAGGATCGTGCGCCCCTCCATGCCGGCGCCACCCGATCCCGAGCTGGAGATCGTGCAAGGGCACACCCCCGTGGCGTCAGAGGCGTTCGCTGACGACCCTGAGCCCGACTCCGGCGCACCCTTGCCGGCGGAGACCCCGGCCGGGATCGAACCGGACTTCGAGCCAACCTCCCAGCCGTCAGGGGAAGCCGCTGCGGCCAGCGAGCCTGAACCGCCTGGGGAGAGCGACCCGGACGCTCCTGCCGAGCCGCCCACCGTCGAACCGGGCGAACCGGTTGATTCGGTCGAACCGGTCGCGGCGAACTCCCCCACCGCGGCGGACGCCCCCCCGACGGATGCCCCCCCGACGGATGCCGCCCCGACGGATGCCGCCCCGACGCCCCCCCTGGAACCGCTCTCCTACATCCCCTCGCCTCTGCAGGGCTTCGATGGAGACATCCGCCTCTGATCCCGCCGGGGGGATGGCCCCGACCGCCCCCCAGAATGGCCAACTCGCCGCTTCTCCTCCATGAATCCACTGCTCTGGCCCATGCGCGGCATCGCCAATGGGTTGGGCCTGGCCTGGTGGGCGCGGGTGGAAACCCGTTCTCCCGATGCGGTGTATTGGTTTGGCCCCTTCGTGCGCCGGCAGACGCTGGAGCGGGCGCTGCCGGCGTTCCTTGACGACCTGCGTGCGGAGTCACCGGCCTCCCTGGAGCACCAGTGTCTGCGCACCGGCCGCAGCGAGCCGTTCACCGAATCCCCCGATCTGGCCGATTGATTCTGGCCGACTGATAGCGTCCATCCCACTGGCTAGCGGTTGGATGGGCATCGCCGAATGGCGCGAGCAGCTTCGGCGGGGCGAGGTGTCGGCCCGGGAGCTCACGGATCGCCACCTGGCCCGCATCGCGGCGGTGGATCCCGCGGTGCATGCCTTTCTGGAGGTCACCGCCGAGCGGGCGCGGGCCGATGCGGACCGCATCGATGCGGCCCGGGCGGCCGGTGAGACCCTGCCCCCCCTGGCCGGCATCCCCCTGGCCATCAAGGACAACCTCTGCACCAAGGGCATCCGCACCACCTGCTCCAGCCGCATGCTGGAGACCTTCGTGCCGCCCTACGAATCCACGGTGACCGAGCGGCTCTGGCGGGCCGGTGCGGTGCTGCTGGGCAAGACCAACCTCGATGAGTTCGCCATGGGCAGCTCCACCGAGACCTCGGCCTTCGGCGCCAGCCGCAACCCCTGGAATCCGGATCGGGTGCCCGGCGGCAGCTCCGGCGGCAGTGCGGCCGCGGTGGCCGCCGGCGAGTGCATCGCTTCGCTTGGCTCCGACACCGGTGGCTCGATCCGCCAGCCCGCCAGCTTCTGCGGGGTGGTGGGTCTCAAGCCCACCTACGGCCGGGTGAGCCGCTGGGGCCTGGTGGCCTTCGCCTCCTCCCTCGACCAGGTGGGTCCGTTCAGCAGCAGCGTGGCCGATGCCGCCGAGCTGCTGCAGGTGATCGCCGGGGAGGATCCCCGCGATGCCACCTGCCTGCGGGCAGCGGTGCCCGACTACAGCGCCGATCTCGAGAAACCCATCGCCGGACTGCGGGTCGGTCTGATCCGCGAGTGCTTCGACCAGGACGGCCTTGATCCCGAGGTGAAGGCCTCGGTGCTGGCCGCTGCCGCCCAGCTGGAGGCCCTGGGTTGCGAGCTGGTGGAGGTGAGCTGCCCCCGCTTCAACGACGGCATCGCCACCTACTACGTCATCGCCCCGTCGGAGGCCTCCGCCAACCTGGCCCGCTACGACGGCGTCAAGTACGGCTTCCGGGCGCCTGCCGGCCAGGCCGGCAGCGACGGGCTGGCGGCGATGACCGCCCGCAGCCGTGCCGAGGGCTTTGGCGAGGAGGTGCAGCGGCGCATCCTGATCGGCACCTACGCTCTCTCCGCCGGCTATGTGGACGCCTATTACCACAAGGCCCAGCAGGTGCGCACCCTGATCCGCCGCGACTTCGACCGCGCCTTCGAGAGCGTCGACGTGCTGCTCACCCCCACCTCCCCCACCACGGCCTTCCCCAGTGGCGCCCACGCCGGTGACCCTCTGGCCATGTACCTGGCCGACCTGCTCACCATTCCCGCCAACCTGGCCGGCCTGCCGGCCATCAGCGTGCCCTGCGGCTTCGACGCCCAGGGTCTGCCGATCGGCCTGCAGCTGATCACCGGTGTGCTGGAGGAGTCGAAGCTGCTGCAGGTGGCCCACCAGTACGAGCGGGCGGCGGCGGTGATGGAGCAGCGACCCACGGCGGAGCTGGTGGCCTGAGCAGGACCCTTGCCCTGCTGGAGGCGCCTGGAGGCTCGACCTAGGGTCTCAATGCCGATCGGCTGTCGCTGACCATGAACGCGGACGAAGCGGCCATTCGAGACATGCTGGAGCCGTGCTCCGAGGCCACCCGAGACGGACGGGAGGAGGACATCCTCGCCAACCATCTCGATGAGCTGGTGCTGTTCGATGGGTTCTCGCCGGGGACGCTCCCGGATGGTGAGCGCTTTGGCGGTACCGTGCGCATCGTCTTCTGCCTGCTCAAGCGGGTTGGGATGGCGAAGATCGCCCATCAGCATGTTGTCCAACCCGTCGAACGAGGATGATGCATGGTCAATCGCCATGGGGCCACCGATGAAACGAGGCCTGGTCGTCCTGCTGCTGTTGATCGTTGCGGCCCCTGCCGTTTGGGCTGATCAGGACCATGTCCGTTGCCTGAGATCCATTGGCCTCCAATCTCCTCTGAGACTTCAGCTCGGCATTTCATCTGAAACCGATGATAGGGGCTACGTTCTTTACCAGGGCGGCAGTGGGCGCATTCCCGTGACGTTGTTGAAGGTGACTGAATTGAGAAGGCTGGACGGGGGAAGGCCATCGGAGTTTGAAACCCAGTGGGTTGAGATGCCCCCCAGTGGATCGGGTGGACGCTATGTCTATATCAATCAAGGTGCAATCATCGATGACTTCCGATACATCCGCAAGGATGGAAGGGTCTTTATGTTCGTCGATGACCTTGATGCCTACGCTGACGATCGATGCACCTGGCCCGCCCCATAGGGCGGATGTCCAAGGGCTCGTGATCGGACCCAGCGCGCCAAGCTCGAGAAGCAGGTCGACTGTGGGCGGATCCAGTTGACCCTGAACCAGCTCACGGCCAAGGGCGATGCCGATCAGGCCACCAAGCTCAAGACCCTGTGGGCCAGGCCCTGCCCCAACCTCCAGGCGTCCTGGTGGTCAGGGCACCAGATCTGGTGGTTCTACCGGTAAGGTGACCGCAACATGTGGTGGCGCTGCCCTCCAACGCCGTGGCCTTCGTCCCCCTCCACAACCACAGCGACTACAGCCTGCTGGACGGGGCCTCCCAGCTGCCGGCGATGGTGGAGCGGGCGGTGGCCCTGGGCATGCCGGCCCTGGCCCTCACCGACCACGGGGTGATGTATGGCGCGATCGAACTGCTGAAGCTCGCCGCCAAGGCGGGCATCAAGCCGATCATCGGCAACGAGATGTACGTGATCAACGGCTCGATCGACGATCCCCAGCCGAAGAAGGAGCGCCGCTACCACCTGGTGGTCCTGGCCCGCAACGCCGTCGGCTACCGCAACCTGGTCAAGCTCACCAGCATCAGCCACCTCCGCGGCATGCGCGGCCGGGGGATCTTCGCGCGGGCCTGCATCGACAAGCAGTTGCTGCGTCAGTACAGCGAGGGACTGATGGTGGCCACCGCCTGCCTGGGCGGCGAGATCCCCCAGGCGATCCTGCGGGGTCGCCCCGACGTGGCCAGGGAGGTCGCTGCCTGGTACCGGGACGTGTTCGCTGACGACTTCTATCTGGAGATCCAGGACCACGGCGGCCTTGAGGACCGCATCGTCAACGTGGAAATGGCCCGGATCAGCGCCGAGCTGGGCATTCCCCTGGTCGCGACCAATGACGCCCACTACCTCACCAGCAACGACGTGGAGGCCCACGACGCCCTGCTGTGCGTGCTCACCGGCAAGCTGATCAGCGACGAGAAGCGCCTGCGCTACACCGGCACCGAGTACATCAAGAGCGAGGCGGAGATGGCCCAGCTCTTCGCCGACCATCTCGAGCCCGAGGTGATCGCCGCCGCCATCGCCACCACCGCCCGGGTGGCCGAGAAGGTGGAGGACTACGACATCCTCGGGCGCTACCAGATGCCCCGCTTCCCGATCCCCGAGGGCCAGACGCCGGTGAGCTACCTCAGTGAGGTGAGCCATCAGGGCCTGCGGGCCCGGCTGTCGCTGGCAGGCGACGCGCCGATCGATCCGCTCTACGGCGAGCGGCTCGCCTTCGAGCTGCAGGTGATGGAGCAGATGGGCTTCCCCACCTACTTCCTGGTGGTGTGGGACTACATCCGCTTCGCCCGGGAGCAGGGCATTCCGGTGGGCCCGGGGCGGGGTTCGGCCGCCGGTTCGCTGGTGGCCTATGCCCTGGGCATCACCAACATCGATCCGGTGGAACACGGCCTGCTGTTCGAGCGGTTCCTCAATCCGGAACGCAAATCGATGCCTGACATCGACACCGACTTCTGCATCGAGCGTCGCGGCGAGGTGATCGAGTACGTCACCCGTCGCTATGGCGAGGACAAGGTGGCCCAGATCATCACCTTCAACCGCATGACCTCCAAGGCGGTGCTCAAGGACGTGGCCCGGGTGCTGGACATCCCCTACGGCGAGGCCGACCGGCTGGCCAAACTGATCCCTGTGGCCCGGGGCAAGCCCGCCAAGCTCGCCGAGATGATCGGTCCCGAGTCGCCGGCCCCGGAGTTCCGCGAGAAGTACGAGAACGATCCCAAGGTGCGCCACTGGGTCGACCTGGCCCGGCGCATCGAAGGGACCAACAAGACCTTCGGTGTCCATGCCGCCGGTGTGGTGATCGCCGCCGATCCTCTCGACGAACTGGTGCCCCTGCAGCGCAACAACGACGGCCAGGTGATCACCCAGTACTTCATGGAGGACGTGGAGGCGATGGGCCTTCTGAAGATGGACTTCCTGGGCCTCAAGAACCTCACCATGATCGAGAAGACGATCGAGCTGGTGGCCCAGGCCGAAGGGGAACGACTCGATCCCGACGCACTGCCGGCCAACGATCCCGGCACCTACGCCCTGCTGGCCCGGGGGGATCTGGAGGGCATCTTCCAGCTCGAATCCAGCGGCATGCGCCAGATTGTGCGCGATCTCAAGCCCTCTTCCCTCGAAGACATCTCCTCGATCCTGGCCCTCTACAGGCCCGGCCCCCTCGATGCCGGCCTGATCCCCAAGTTCATCAACCGCAAGCACGGCCGCGAGGCCATCGATGTGGCCCACGCCAAGCTGGAGCCGATCCTCAAGGAGACCTACGGGATCATGGTCTACCAGGAGCAGATCATGCGGATCGCCCAGGATCTGGCGGGCTATTCCCTGGGTGAAGCGGATCTTCTGCGGCGCGCCATGGGCAAGAAGAAGGTGTCGGAGATGCAGAAGCATCGCCACCAGTTCGTCTCCGGCGCCAGCGAGCGGGGCGTGGACGCCGCGATTGCCGAGGCGTTGTTCGATCAGATGGTGCTGTTCGCCGAATACTGCTTCAACAAGAGCCATTCCACGGCCTACGGCGCCGTCACCTATCAAACCGCCTACCTCAAGGCCCACCATCCGGTGGCCTACATGGCGGCCCTGCTCACGGTGAACGCCGGCACCACCGACAAGGTGCAGCGCTACATCGCCAACTGCCAGGCCATGGGCATTGAGGTGATGCCACCGGATGTGAATGCTTCCGGCATCGACTTCACCCCCGTGGGCAAGAAGATCCTCTTCGGCCTTTCGGCCATCCGCAACCTCGGTGACGGCGCCATCCGCCAGCTGATCGAGGCCCGCTCCAGCGGTGGCCCCTTCCTGCATCTCGCCGATCTCTGCGATCGGATCCCAGGCCAGCAGCTCAACCGCCGGGCGATCGAGTCCCTGATTCACGGCGGAGCCCTCGATGGCCTCGACCCCAAGGCGAACCGGGCCCAGCTGATGGCCGATCTCGATCTGGTGCTCGACTGGGCCAGTTCCCGGGCCCGCGACCGGGCCAGCGGCCAGGGCAACCTGTTCGATCTGTTCGGCACCGCCGCGGCAGGGGGGGGCGACGGGGCGGCACCCGTGGAGGCCCCCGCCCCACCGAAGGCCGCTCCGGTGGCCGACTACCCCCCCACCGAGAAGCTCAAGCTGGAGAAGGAGCTGCTGGGTTTTTACATCTCCGACCATCCCCTGCGCCAGCTGGCCTCCCAGGTGCGGCTGCTGACGCCGATCGGTCTGGCCAATCTCGAGGAGATGGCCGACAAGGCCAAGGTGAGCGTGGTGGTGATGGTGAGCGAGATCCGCCAGGTGACCACCCGCAAGGGAGACCGCATGGCGGTGCTGCAGCTGGAGGACCTCACCGGCTCCTGCGAAGCGGTGGTGTTTCCCAAGAGCTATGCCCGCCTCGCCGACCACCTGATGCTGGATGCCCGCCTGTTGCTGTGGGCCGGCGTCGACCGCCGCGACGACCGGGTGCAGCTGCTCGTGGATGACTGCCGCAGCATCGAGGACCTGCAGCTGGTGATGGTGGAGCTGGCGCCGGAACAGGCCGGCGACATCGCCGTGCAGCACCGTCTGCGCGAATGCCTGACGCGCCATCGTCCCGGCCAGGAGGAAGCCGGGGTGCGGGTGCCGGTGGTGGCCCTGGTGAAGCAGCAGGACGAAACCCGCTTCGTGCGCCTGGGCGGCCAGTTCTGCGTCGCCGACGCTCCGGCGGCGGTGCAGACCCTGGCCTCGGCCGACTTCAGGGCCTGGCTGCGCTCACCCCTGGGGGCTGCCTGAGCCGGAGTCGGGGCCCGAGGCGCCCTGGCGCATGGCCCGCACCGAGGACCGCACCCGGCCGATGTTGACACCGATCTGCTCCAGACCCAGGAGGCTGCCCGGTGCGTCCTCCCAGCTGGCCGAAAGCACGCCGTAGCTGAGGCCCAGCAGGCCCAGCAGGAAGAAGGCCCCGGATCCCACCAGGGTGAGACCTGGGGGGATGTCGACCAGGCCACGGCTCACCAGCAGATAGCTGGCCACGAACACGGCCATGCCCAGCGCCGTGGGGGTGCCCGTGGCGATGGCGATGCGCCGCATCATGCGGTTGGCCACCGCATCGGGAATCACCTGCTGGCGAGGAGCCTTGGCAGGGGAGCTTCCGGGAGTGGCTGCCGCGAAGGATTTCGGCTTCGGCCGACGGGCCATGAAACGAACCTCAGCCGCGGATGCCGAGTTTCTTGATCAGATCGGCGTAGCGGGTCTCGCTCTGGGCGCGGAGGTAGCCGAGCAGGCGCTTGCGGCGGCCGATCATCTTGAGCAGCCCCTGGCGGGAGGAGAAGTCGTGGATGTTCTTCTGCAGATGGCCACTGAGTTGCTGGATCCGTTCGCTCAACATCGCGACCTGCACTTCCACCGAGCCGGTGTCGGTGCCGTGGGCCTGATGGGAATTGATCAGTTCCTGTTTCTGGGTGGTGGTGAGCGACATGGGCGGAGCGGGGCCCGGACGGTGCAAACCAACACCTTACCGCGTGGCCCGTTGGCCACCCCCGGGGACCGGCAGCGTCAGGCCACGGCCCGGGACAACCAGCGCAGACATTCCCGGATCCAGTCGTCGGCACCCGCGTCCTCGCCCAGATCGGCGGCGACGGACCGCAGGGCCCGGTGGATTTCCAGGGGCTCGTAACCGAGGGCCACCAGGGTGATCTGCACCTCTTCGCGGCAGGGGGCCGAGGGGGAAGTGGCTGGCTCGCCGCCGGTCGCATCGTCCTCCGCGAGGGGATCCACCAGGCCGGCGAAGCGCTCCTGCAGGCGGCGGCGCAACTCCACCGAGAGGCGTTCGGCCGTGCGCTTGCCCACCCCCGGTGCCAGACACAGGCTGCGCAGGTCGGCGTGGACGATGGCGCGCACCAGGTCGTGCACCTCCAGGGCCCCGAGCAGGCCCAGGGCCATCTGGGGCCCCACGCCGCTCACGGCCACCAGCTCACGGAACAGGTCCCTTTCCTGGCGATCGGGGAACCCGTAGAGGGTCCAGCCGTCGTCGCGGATGCTGTGGTGGATGTGCAGGCACAGATCGCTGCCCGCCTCGGGCAGGCGGCGCCATTGCCGCAGGGTGAACTGCACCTCGTAGCCCACCCCCTGGCAGATCAGCAGCGCCCCGCAACGGTGCGCCTGCTGCCACGGTTCGGCCAGTCGCCCCTGCAGCCAGCCGATCATGGTGAGACGTGCGTCGGCCCCCATGCTGCCCCTCCTGCCAAGCCCCCTTCGTCGCCCTCCGGCGCTGATGTCCGTGGTGCTGGCACCGCTGCTGGCCGTGCTGCTGCTGGTGGGGGGGTGCACCAGGGTGGGCCAGCCCTCCAGGAGCGTGTTGCTGGACGCCCTCTCGCTGCAGATCGAGCTCACCCAGGGGGCCATTGCCCGCGCCCTCGATCTGGAGGCGGTCGGCCTGCCGGAGGTGAGCCGGGTGCGGGTCGAGCAGCAGCAGGCGGTGCCGATCGGGGAGGACCGGGGTCTGCGCCTGGTGGGCCGCTTCGACTGGCGACTGCCGGGCGATGCCATCCGCGTCGACAGTCCCTTCGAGCTCTACCTGCAGCAGGGTCCCCGGGGGGAGAGCTGGCGCCTGGCCCGTCCCAGTGGCAGCAGCGACGGCAGCCGCCAGGACTGGATCACCGATCCCCTGCCCCTGCCGCAGCGCTCACGGGGCTGAGGCGGCGGCGGAGGCTTCATCGGACAGTCGCAGCCAGCGGGCGACCCACGGCAGGGTGAGCCCCTGGACCAGCAGGTTGATCACCACGACGCAGAAGACGATGCCCCCGGCGTTGTGCACCAGGCTGGGCACCGTGGCCGGATCGAGGCCACGCACCCGGGGGATGGCCTGCACCATCACGAAACTCAGTGCCAGGGGAACGGCTCCGCGCAGGCCACACCAGGACACCAGCAGGGACTCCCGCAGGTCGAAGGGGGAAAAGCGCTGCAGCAGCAGAACGCTGGCCGGCCTGGCCACCAGCATCATGGCGATGGCGACGGCGATGCCCTCCGGCACCGAGGGCAGGATCGCCAGGGGATGGACGCTCAGGCCGAAGATCAGGAACACCGTGATCTCGGTCATGGTGTTGAACGGCAGCAGGGTCTGCTGCAGGGCCTGCGGCGTGATCCGCTGGTTGCTGTAAGCATGGTTGCTCAGAACCAGGCCGGCCACATAGGCGCTGATGAATCCGGATCCCCCCAGCAGTTCCGCCAGCCCGTAGGAGATCAGGCCGATGGAGAGTCCCAGGATCAGCAGCTGGCTGGGCTCCCGCACCAGCCGGTTGAGGCTGAACCGCCCCAGGTAGCTCACGCAGATCCCGACCAACAGGCCCGAGCCGATCTTCTGCAGGAAGGTCTGCACCTGCTCCAGCACCACCGCCTGCCCGCTGCTGCCGCCCTCCAGGGTCGTCAGGCCGATGACGAGGCCGAGGAAAAGAATGCCGCTGGGATCGTTCACCGAGGATTCGAACTGCACCAGGGCCGCCAGCCTCGGCGGAATCGCCTTCTCCACCGACTGCAGCACATTCATCGTGGCCCCCGCATCGGTGGAGCCCAGACAGGCGGCGATCAGCATGGCCACCGCGACCGGCATCTGCCGGAAGCCGAGTTCGATGCCGCCGGCATCGGGGGAGGCGACGAACCAGATGATGAACCCCAGCAGCACGCTGGAGAGGATCACTCCCCCCACCGCCAGGAGAATGCCGTACTCGAGGAAACCGCGGATCGAGCGGATGTTCGTTTCAAGGCCGGCGTTGAAGAGCAGGATCGAAAGACTCAGCGTCTGCAGACGCAGGATCGTGTCCGGGCTGAACAGGGTGACGGAAGGATTGATGAGCAGCCCGAAGAGCAGCACGCCCAGAATCGCCGGAATGCCGATCTTCAGGGAGAACCGGCTGATGGCCAGGGTGCCGAGAAAGATGCCGCCGATGGTGACCATCATCAACGGCAGTGGAACCGCGCTGTGAGGCATGGCCGATCGCATCAGGTTCATCCCCGCCCCATGGCCGAGCCCGGCCTCCAAGGTGGCCAGCCAGCCATGGAGCCCGACGGAGAATGGCGGGGACAGCAGAAGCACTCAATCCGACCGCCCCATCGTACGGGCGGTGGCGTCACGGCCCTCATCTAACACGATGTGACATCTGCATTCGTGCTGGGCGCTGTCCCCCTCGACTCCTGCCCATGCCCAACCGCTGTGTGATCGTCGAGGACCAGGAGATGTTCGCCCAGCTGGTGGGCGGACTGCTGCGCAGCTCCTGCGACCTCGAGATCCTGGAGATCGCCGGCACCCTGGGCGACGGTCTGGCCGCCATCGACCGCCATCGCCCCGGCCTGCTGATCCTGGATCTGGAGCTGCCAGATGGCTCCGGCCTGGCGGCGGCGGAGCATCTGCTCGCCGTGGCGCCCCAGGCCCGGGTGGTGGTGCTCCGGCCCAGGCCAGCCAGTTCGTCTGCCCCGATGCCCTGCAGCAGGCCGTGATCGCGGTGGTGGACAAGACCCAGACATGGGAGCTGCTCGTGGCCCAGGTCGCTGCCGAGTTCGGCGACCTGCCGGAAGCGTTCGCGCTCCCGGTCCAGTTCCTCCTGGCGGTGCACCATCCCGGTGGCGTCCACGACCTGTAACAGGGCGCCCCGCACGCGGCCGTCGGCCGTGTGCACGGCGGAGACCGTGAGGTCCCCCCAGATCACGGAGCCATCGCCGTGCCGGTAGCGCTTGGTGAAGCGGTAGTGGGCGATCTCGCCCTCAAGCAGCCGGCGATGCGTGGCCAGGCTGGCCGCCAGGTCGTCGGGATAGGTGAGGCTCTGCCAGTCGCTGCGCAGCAGCTCCTCCCGGTCGCGGCCGCAGAAGCGCTCCATCGCCCGGTTCACCTCCCGCAGGCGTCCGTCCGGGTCGGTGAGCCCCATGGCGATGGGGGAATCCTCCACCGCCAGACGGAACCGGGAGGGCTCCGGGGGAAGCTCCCAGGCCTTTTCCTCACAGGGTGGGCTGGTCATGACCCACGCAGATCAGGGGGTCGTCGGGTCCCATCATGGGTGTCCCGCGGATGGTGGTCGCCAGGGCAATGGCCTTGGGCCGGCAGCGGATCAGGCGCCGATCCGCTGCCGGCTCGGCTCGTCCAGCTCGATGATCCTGTCCCTGAGCAGGGCCGATTCGTGCAGGTAGGCGGCGAGGTTGCTGAGGGATCGCCCCTGCTCGTCACTGCGATCGAGCAGCTGCTCGTAGGTGCCGTAGGGGATGGTGATGGTGAGGCGCCGGGGGGTGCGGAAGGCGTTGGACGTCATGGCGAAGAACTCAGTGATGGTGGCTGCGGTGCTTCTGTGCGCCTAAAGCCATCTACGCCTAAAGCCATCTACATGGAATCGTCGCTTCAGGGAATACCCTGTTCTGGGCAGGCGAGCCTCCCTAGCGGTGGCAGAGCGCCGCCGCCGCCAGGATCAGGCCACCGCCCAGCAGCGTCTGGGGGGCGAGGCCTTCGCCGAACAGGCTCCAGCCCCAGAGGGCCGCGAAGCCCACCTGGGCGTACCCCAGGGCCGTGGCCCGACCCGCCGGCAGACGGGTGAGGCCATGGGTGAGCCCGAGCTGGCCCAGCTGGGTGAACAGCCCCACCCCCAGCAGCCAGGCCAGCTCGGTGGCGGTGGGCAGCACCGGATCGAGCAGCACGAAGGGCAGGCTCAGGGGCACCGCCATCAGCGGAAACCAGAACACGATCACCAGCGGATGCTCGCTGCGGCCCAGCCCCCGCACGCTGACGTAGGCCACGGCGGTCAGCAGGGCTCCGGCCAGGGCGAGCAGAACCCCCTCCCGGGAGGCCCCCGCCCCCGGCTGCAGCACCAGGGCCACCCCCAGCCAGCCGAGGGCCAGGGCCAGGGCCACGCGCCGACCCACCGGTTCCCCCAGCCACCACCAGGCCAGCAGGGCCGTGAAGGCGGGGTAGAGGTACTGGAGCAGGGTGGCCGTGGCCAGCGGCAGCCGCGCCAGGGCGGCGTAGACGGCATACAGGGCCAGGCTGCCGGCGATCCCCCGCAGGACGAGCCAGCCCCGCCGCCGCCCCCAGGGGCTCACCCCGGCGGCGCGCAGCATCCAGCCGCTCATCGCCAGGTTGAGCAGGGCCCGCACCAGCACGATCTCCGCCACCGGGATCCGGCCGATGACCTGCTTCACGCCCACCGCCATCAGGCTGAAGGCCAGGGCACCGAGCAGCAGGGCCAGCACGGCCGTCGCTTCCGGTGGGGTCTCGGGCGCCGCGGCGGATGGGGTGGGGCTCACGGGCTGGCCGGTCTGAGGCTCCACCCTGGCAGGCGCTGACGGCGGCCGCCTCCGCCCCCCAGACCTGGTGCCATGCCCCACAATGGTGCCGGGCCGGGCCCCAGCCCTGGTGTCGGCCGCCCCCAAGGCCTACACACAGAGCCAGCACCCTTGATCCTTCCCGCTTGAGCCTTCCCCGTCTCCACCCCCGCACGATCGAGGCCGTCAAGGAGCGGGCCGACATCGTCGATGTGGTGGGGGAGCACGTGGTGCTCAAGAAGAAGGGCCGAGAATTCGTCGGCATCTGCCCCTTCCACGACGACAAGTCGCCGTCGATGACGGTGTCGCCCGCCAAGCAGTTCTATTACTGCTTCTCCTGCGGCGCCGGCGGCAACGCCATCAAGTTCCTGATGGAGCTGCAGCGCACCAGCTTCAGCGAGGTGGTGCTGGATCTGGCCCGCCGCTACCAGCTGCCGGTCGAGACCCTCGACGGCCCCCAGCAGGAGCGGCTGCGCCAGCAGCTCTCCCGCCGCGACCGCCTGCACCGGGTGCTGGCCCTGGCGGCGGGCTGGTTCCAGGGCCAGCTGCGCTCACCGGAGGGGGCGGCGGCCCTCGCCTACCTGCGCCAGACCCGCGGCCTCTCCGAAACCACCCTGGAGGCCTTCCAGCTGGGCTATGCCCCGGCGGCCTGGGACGGTCTGCTGCAGCACCTGCAGCAGGTGGAGGGGCTGGATGCCGACCTGCTGGAAGCGGCCGGCCTGGTGGTGGCCCGCAAGGGGGGTAGCGGCTGCTACGACCGCTTCCGCGACCGGGTGATGGTGCCGATCCGCGACCGCCAGGGCCGGGTGATCGGCTTCGGTGGCCGGGGGCTGGACGGGGCAGAGCCGAAGTACCTCAATTCCCCGGAAACGGAGGTGTTCGAGAAGGGCAAGCACCTCTTCGGCCTCGACCGGGCCGCCGACGCCATCCGCCGCGATGACCGGGCCGTGGTGGTGGAGGGCTATTTCGACGTGATCGCCCTGCACGCCGCCGGCATCACCAATGCGGTGGCGGCCCTGGGCACGGCCCTCAGCTCCAGCCAGATCACCCAGCTGTGCCGCTGCTGCGACAGCCGCCGCCTGATCCTCAACTTCGACAGCGACGGTGCGGGCATCCGGGCCGCCCAGCGGGCCATCGGCGAGGTGGAGCAGCTGGCCCTGCAGGGCCAGCTGGAACTGCGGGTGCTGCACCTGCCCGCCGGCAAGGACCCCGACGAATTTCTCCAGCAGCACGGCCCGGGGGAGTACCGCTCCCTGCTCGATCAGGCCCCCCTCTGGCTTGACTGGCAGATCGAGCAGGTGCTCGAAGGCCGGGATCTGGCCCGCGCCGACCAGTTCCAGCAGGCCGTCACCGGGCTGGTGCAGCTGCTGGGCAAGCTGCCCCAGTCGGCCGTGCGCAGCCACTACCTGCAGCAGGTGGCGGAGCGCCTCTCCGGCGGCCAGGCCCGGCTGGCGATTCAGCTGGAGGAGGACCTGCGCCAGCAGGTCAAGGGCCAGCGCTGGCATGGCCGCTCGGCCAAATGGGAGCAGCCCGGGGAGGTGGGCCACCGGGAGCGGGCCGAGGCGGAGATCCTGCGTCTCTATCTGCACTGCCCGGCCTGGCGCGGCGTGATCCGCGCCGAGCTGCGGCGCCGGGAGCTCGATGACTTCGCCCTCCAGCACCACCGCCGGCTCTGGGCCGCCATCGGTGAGCTGGAGGAGGACAACCTGGGGGCCGGCCGGCTGGAGGCCATCAACCGGGGCACCGACCCCGGCCTGGATCTGGCCGACCTCGACCTGCCCCGGCTGCTGGGCGACCGGCTGCTGGTGGAGCAGAGCGCCCTGCTGGGTCGCCTCACCCCCCTGCTGGAGCCCACCGAGGTGCAGCGCATGGGCCTGGCCCACCCGCCCCTGCAGCTGCGGGGGGCCACGGCGTCGCTGGAGCGCCAGCGAGTGCTGCGCCGCTGCCGCCATCTGCTCGATGCCTGGTCGAGCCAGCGCCTCCAGACCCTGGAGCAGTGCATCGCCCGGCTGCTGCAGGAGGAGCGCGAAGCGCCCCCGTCAGGTGCCGCCCTCCCAGCCCCCGGCGCCGGCCTCGACATGGAGACCCGCATCCATGACCTCTTCGATGCCCTCAACGGCGACGCCCTGCGCTTCCAGGAGGCCTATTACGCCGAGCGCCGCTATCTGAACCAGCTGGATGACGGCCGTCGCGCCGGCTACGAGGAGACCCTTTCGGTGCCGGCCTGATGCCGGGATGGCTTTTCGCCTGCCGCCTCGGGTCGGTCCCCCCCCGCCTGTCGATTCACTCCCCGTCACCCTTTCTGCCTAGATTGCCATTGGCTGCCTGCCCGTCATGGCTCCTTATCCGGACTTCCCGGTCCCCGTTGATGAGGACCAGCGGCTCCGCGACCTGGAGCGCTACGGCCTCCTCGAGGCCGAGAGCGACGAACATTTCGATCGCATCCTGGATCTGACCACGGCCATCTTCCAGACCCCCATCGCGGCCATCTCCCTGGTGCAGGACGACCGTCAGTGGTTCCTCGCCCAGCGGGGACTCGAGGTGCGCGAAACCCCCCGTGAGATGGCCTTCTGCGCCCACGCCATCGTCCATGACGACGTGATGGTGGTGCCCGATGCCCGTGCCGATGAGCGCTTCCGCAGCAATCCCCTCGTCTACGCCGGTCCCCACATCCGCTTCTATGCCGGTGCGCCGCTCCAGAGCCCTGAGGGTCACAATCTCGGCACCCTCTGCATCATCGACCGTGAGCCCCGTGACCTCAGCCCGGAGCACCGCGAGCTGTTGCATCGCCTGGCCCAGCTGGCCATGCGCGAGCTGGAGTTGCGGCTCCTGGCCCACCTCTGCCCGGTCACCGGCCTGCCGACCCGCCACACCTTCCTGAGCATCGGATCCAGGGAGTTTGCCCGCGCCCGCCGGGATCACCATTCCCTCGCTCTGCTTCTCTTCGATGTCGACAATCTGCGTCTGATCAACAACCGCTGGGGCCATGGGGACGGTGACCTGGTGCTCGCCGACGTGGTCCAGCTGGCCCGCACCTTCCTTCAGGAACAGGACTTCGCCGCGCGCCTGGGGGACGGTGAATTCGCCTTGCTGCTGGTGGGGCTCGATGGCGATCAGGCCATGGCCCTGGCCGATGGCCTCCGCACCGCCGTCGCCCACATGCCTGGTGTCCACACCCATTCCGATTTCCATCTGCACATCAGCGGCGGCCTCACCGTCCTGTCCCCCTCGGATCGTCACTTCACCGACCTGATCCAGCGCTCCGACCGGGCCCTGGAGCTGGCCAAGGGAAACGGCCGCAACCAGATCGCCTGTTTATTTCATGACCTCTGACTCTGCAGCCGCGATGGGTTTTTACGAAGTGTTCTGGCACGGTGAAGCGATTGGTGATGCCGGCGATCTTGACGAAGCCCTGGCCAGCTATGGCGTGGTGAAGCCCGAGGATGGCGATTGGGCGGCCGCCTGCGGCGAGGCCGAGCCCGAGATCCAGCGCTATGCCTCCTTCGAGGCCTTTCTCGACAATGACGATGCGCTGGACACGATTCCCGTGAACGCCGCGATGATTGAGGCGGCTGTGGCGCAGACACCACCGTCGGCCTCCAGATGAAGGCCGACGGACGCCGGAGTCGGTACCCATCGCCCATCAAAAAAGCCCCCTGGATGGGGGGCTTGCCATGGTGGGCTTGGCCTGAAACTCAGGCTGCGATCTTGGTGGCGCCGAGGCGGCGACGCAGCTTGCGGCTCCACCCGAAGGCAGCGGCGGCACCGAAGAGGGGCAGGGGGCCGGGGGTGGGGACAGTGTTCACATTTGCTGCTCGGCCAAACACGCCATTTGGCGGCCCACCAAGAAAGGGTTCGAAAGTGTTATAACCTTGGAAATTTGCTAAACCAAAGCCAGCTGCACCACCATTAACCGACCCGCCACGAATAAGTCCGGTAATTTTAAGGTTTGTGAGTGTGTTGATTCCGAAGGCACTGGGCTGAAAGGCCGTGGTATTGATGACGCCGGCATTCAATCCAGTGGTTACATTTGCAGTCCCAGGCGTCAAGGAGAAACTGGCTGTTTTATAGTTCGTACCAAAGCCAGTGGTGACGGCCTCGCTGACGCTGTAATTGCTAAATCCCTGACTTGTGGGATCCGCGCTAAGCGTGGCAAGATCCTGCCATACAGCAATGCTCTGATCGGTAAACACACCCATCATAGTGTCGGTTCCTGTTACCAGAAATCGAACATCTGAAAATGAAATTGTTGAACCAACGCCTGTCTGAATACTGGCCGCTTGGAGCGAAAAGTAATTGGTTAAATCGAAATCAGCGGGGTTGCTCGCGATGACTGATGCGAAATCAACCGTGAACTGCTGTGCCCCTGTGGAAGCGTCAACAGTCCCACAAGGAGCTCCATTGTTCACCGGGCCGCCGGGCAACCCTGTGACCGGAAGAGCTGGGCAGGAAATTGCCGCCTGAGCCGGCTGCGCCACGCCCATGGCCACGCTGGCCATGGCGCCCAGGCCGCTGAGCCCCAGCAGGCTCATGGGCTTGTGCAGGCGCTTCAGACATTTCAGGGAAACCTTGGAAAAATTATCAAAGAATGAAATGTTACCCCTCATGCAGCGCATCGCCAACTTCAAAGCGTCGCATTTGCTGCTTTCCCGCTGCGATCAGTGCTGGAACTGTCTGCCGCATGTCGTTGCGGTCGTCTGATTGCGGGCGTCTGAGCCTGGAGGTCGGCTGCGGCAACGAGCCTGAACGCTGCAGGCGCCTGTGCCGATTCGGTCCGTGTCGCCGTCTGCGCATGTCGTTTCGACTCGGGGTCTGCAGCCTCGCGGCTCCAGGCAGCCGGCGCTGATGGATGGAGCTTTTGAGGCAAAGCCTGCCTGGTTTGCGCTTTTTCTCGGATTTTGACGTGAAGGTTCACATCGATGGCCCTATTTTTGGTCTGGCCCCGGTTTTGGATGCTGCACGGTGCGGCCTTTGGCGATCCGGTTCGCGGTCGCTTCCTGTTCTTTTTCTCCTGCCTGTGAGCCCATCTCTGTCTGAGCGGGAATCGAGACTCGAGCTCTCCCTGGTGTTTCAGTACCTCGGCTACGGGCTGTTTGGCCTGTTTGTTGCCTTCCTGCTCAAGTTGGTGCTGCCGGTGGCGTTGCTGCAGCCCGCCTGGCAGTTGAAACTGGCCAATGCCCTGCGCACCACGGCACTGTTTCCCTTGCTGGGGGCGGTGCTGCTGCTGCTGGCCCAGCTCTTGCGCTCCCAGTCCACCCGCCTGGCCGACCAGGTGCAGTGGATGCGGCGGCTCGCCTTTTTCGCCGCCATCGGCTTTCTGTTGCTGATCCCTTTGCAAACCCATGCGGGGCTGAAGCTGCTCGGTGACGGCAACAGCGTGGAACTGCGCGCCATGCGCCAGGTGAAGCAGGTCGCTGAGGAGATCCGCCTTGCCAAGAGTGAAGCGTCCCTGAAACGGGCGATCAGCCAACTGCCCGGCGCTCCCGCCCAGATCCAGGGCGCGTTCACCAAGCCCCTCGACCAGGTGCGGGCCGTGGTGCTGGATCAACTCCAGCCCCAGATTCAGCGCGCCGACTACCGACTGTCAGAGATGCGCAAGCTGCGCCTGCAGGGGGGATTGCTGGGCTGGATCACCGATGGCCTGGCGGCCCTCGCCCTGGCTGTCTGCTTCGCCGCCATTAGTCAGCTCAAGAGTGGAGGATCCAGCCTGCTGCTCCACGTCCTTCACCTGCCGGACGTCCTGCGTTTTCGTCAAGGCCAGGGCCGACGTTCCCTGCAGCCTGTGGATGCGGCCTGGCTTGCATCGCTTCAAGACGATGAGGAGGACCTAGGCGCGTCAGCCCCCCCTGTGAAGCGCCCCTGAAGGCCCGATCTAGGCCCGTACCACCGGCACATCGCTCAGCCGGGTGGTGGAGGCCCGCGACAGGCGCGAACGGCGCATCGTCCAACGGGGCCGCAGGCCGCAGGCGGCCCACTGCACCGTGCCGCTGCCGTAGCGGCGGTTGAGGCCATCGACGGTGGCCATCAGGGCCTCGCGCCGTTGCTGTTGCTCCGGTGGCAGCGGAGCCAGCAGATGGTGCTGCAGCAGCGCCACCGGCTGCAGATCCTGCAGCAGCACGCCCGCTTTCTGCAGCGGCTTGTGGGGCCGGAACAGCCGCTCGGCCAGGGGCAGGGCGGCGGCAAGCAGCACGGCGGTGTCGTTGCTGGGCAGCAGCAGGGCGACGGTGGCGGCGTTGGCGTAGAAGCGGGTGCCGTTGAAGGGGCTGCTGCGCACGAACACGGTGACACTGCCCGCCCGCTGCCCCTGGCGGCGCAGCTTTTCGCAGGCCCGGCTGAGGTAGGTGGCGATCGCCTGGCGCAGGCCCTCGAGGCTCGTCACCGGCTCGCTGAAGCTGCGGCTGACACAGGTTTCCTGCTTCGCCGGCGGCATGGCCACCAGGGGCAGGCAGCTGTGGCCGCGCAGTTCCTGCTGCAGACGCACCCCCACGACGCCGCAGCGATGCCGCAGTTCGCCGCTCGGCATGTCGCGCAGGGCCCGGGCCTGGCTGATGCCCCGCAGCCGGCACCAGCGGGACAGCTTGCGGCCGATGCCCCAGACATCCTCGATGGCGATGGTCTCGAGCCAGGGGGCCGGATCACCCGCCTGGTCGAGATCGAACACGCCGCCATGGGAGAGGTCGCGCTTGGCGATGCGGTTGGCGATCTTGGCCAGCACCTTGGTGGGGGCGATGCCCACCGCCACCGGCAGGCCCAGCTGGCGGCGCACCTGGTGGCGCAGCTCCTTCCCCCAGCCGCTGAGGTCGCCGTCGCCGGCTGGGCGGTGCAGGCGACCGAAGGCTTCGTCGATGGAATAGATCTCCAGTTCCTCCACCCAGGCTTCGAGACTGGCCATCAGCCGCTGGCTCATGTCGGCGTAGAGCCCGTAGTTGGAACTGCGCACGATCACGCCGCGGCGTTCCAGCTCGTGGCGCACCTGAAACCAGGGCGTGCCCATGGGGATGCCCATGGCGCGGGCCTCGGCGCTGCGCGAAACGATGCAGCCGTCGTTGTTGGAGAGCACCACCAGGGGCCGTCCGATCACGGAGGGGTCGAGGGCCGCTTCGCAGGAGGCGTAGAAGTTGTTGCCGTCGACCAGGACGGTGGCCTGGCTCATCGCCCCCCCGGCAGCGAACGGATCACGTGCAGGGCCACGCCCCAGAGGCGGTCGTCGTCGCGGCCACCGAGGGCCAGGGGCGGGTAGGCGGGGTTGGCCGGCTCCAGCCACCAGTGCGCCCCCCGACGCACCAGGCGCTTGAGGGTGAACCCCCCCTCCAGCAGGGCCACCACGATGCGGCCGGAGCGGGGCGCGGCCCCCCGATCCACGACGAGCAGATCGCCGTGGCGGATGCCGGCACCGAGCATCGAATCGCCGCAGACGCGCAGCAGCAGGGTGCGGCCGGGGTGAAGGTTCAGCTGCTCGTTGAGGTCGACCCCGATCCCGGACGCGCTCCCAACCCCGAAAGCGCTCCCGGACGCCGGTTCGGCAGGGCCAGCCCCGGGGACGGGGCGGGTCTCGGGCTGGCGGAGATCGGGCTGGCGGAGATCGGGGTGGCGGAGATCGGGGTGGCAGGGATCGGGGTGGCAGGGATCGGGCACGGGCCCCGGACGGGAGATCTCAATCTAGTACGGATGTACTGATTCGTCTCCCTCCTCCAGCAGCCGTTGCTGAAAGGCGATGTAGAGCTCCTGCTCGGCATCGCCGGCAGGGGCGCTCGGGGTCCGCCGGCGGCCGGGAGCGGCGGGGCGCCGGGCGTCGCGGCTCGGGTCGGCCGTCAGGCCCGGGGGGGCGGTCGTGCGGGCAGGTGCCTCCAGTTGCCGCAGCCGCTCCAGCAGATGGGGGGGCACGCTTCCGTCGGCGCTGACCTTCATCAGTTCGCGGAACAGCTTGTCCGGGTCCTGCTCGGTTTCGACGGGGTGGCGACGGTCAACGGCCCGACCGCCGGCGGCCGGGTCGCCGGCTGAACCGGTGGGCGAACCGGTGGGCGAAGCAGTGGGCGGGGGCGGAGCGGGCAGCGGGCGGGGAAGCTGGCGGCCGAGGGCCTCCAGCCGTTCGCGGCTGCGGGCATCGAAGCTCATCAGGGCGGGCTCAGCTGCAGTTCAGTGTGTCGCGGGTGAGCCGACCGCTGACGGGGTTGGTGCCGCTGGCGGCGGCGCAGAGGCTGGTCAGGGCATCGCCGCGCAGGGGCACGTTGGTGAAGTCGGCGCCGTCGATGAGCACCCCACGGAACTTGGTGTTGAAGGCGAAGGCGTCGTCGAGACGGGCGTTGCGCAGGTCGGTGCCCTCGAACACGGCCGAATCCAGGGTGGCGTCCCGCAGATCGCTGCCGCTCAGGTCGGCGTCCTGGAGCTTGGCGCCGAACAGGCTGGCGCCGCGCAGATCGGCCCCCGAGAGATCGGCATCACGCAGGTTGGTGAGGTTGAAGGTGACGCCGCGCAGATCGGCGTCGTGGAAATCGGCCCCGATCAGCACCTGCTTGGCGTAGTCCATGGCCGCCGCCACCGGAAGCGGGCCGGCGAGCATCAGCAGTCCGCCGAGAAGCAGGGAGAGCAGGACGGTCAGGAACAGGTGCGGGGAGAAGGGGCTCGCCATCGGGGATGCAGCGAAGAGGGTCAGCCTAGGAAAGGGGTCCTCGCCACTCCCCAGCGAGGGGACGCCCGCCGTGCATCGCTGGCAGGGATGCCGATCAGAGCGGGGCGACTAGCGTGGTGCGGGTCGGATCAGCGGCCCATCTGCACGCCGATCCATCGATGGCCAAGGACGTCCAGCACAGGAACATCCAGCCCGGAGATTTGCAGCGACCAGGCGCAGGTGGCTGGAGCCGGAAGGCGGAAGCATGACGGGGCGCAACGCCGCCGATGCAGGAGAGAGGCCGGGGGCCGGAGCGATGGAGGCCCTGCTGGAGCGCATCGAAAGGCCGGCGGCCCTGGCGGATGACCAGGGAAGGGTCCTGGCGGCCAATGGGGCGTTCTGCCGGCGTTCGGGTCTGGACCTGGCGGTGTTGCGCCAGCGATCTCTGCAGGAGCTCTGCGCCGCCGATGTGGCGCCGCTGCTGCAGGGAGCCGTGGCGACCCTGAGCAGTGATCTGGTCGGCTCCCCGGCGGCCGATGGCGCGCTACCCTTGTCACTCAGCCGCTTGCCGGCCACAGCGGCCGGGGTAGGCGATCCCCCCGGGCCGGAGCCGGCCTGGTGCCTGCTGGAACTGCTGGACCAGCGGCTGACGCTGGCCGACCTGGATGCTCTGGTGACGACCCGCTACGGGGACGGTGCCGTGCTGATGCATCTGCAGGTGCTGCAGCTCGACCTGGTGCGCGGCCGGCTGGGCATCGCCGCCTGCGAGGCCCTGATCGAGGAGATCGCCCACCGGCTGGAAGCGGCCCTCCCGGCCGATGGATACTTTTGCCGCCAGGGGGGCGACCGCCTCCTGGCCCTGCTGCCGGGAGCAATGGGCATCGACGCGGTGCGCGACAGGGCCGGCAAGCTGCTCGCCAGCCTGGAGAGCCCCACCACGGTGCTGGAGCACGTCATCGAGCCGTCGCTGAACGTGGGCATCAGCCGGGCACCCGACGACGGCAGCGAGTTTTCGGTGCTCCTGGACGCGGCCACCCGGGCGCTGGAGGAAACCCACCGCCAGCCCTTCCCCAGCTGCTGCATCGCGGCGCCGGTGGAGCGCTCGGTGCAGCTGCAGGAACTGCTGGCCCGCCCCCTCGCCCTGGCGATCGAGCAGGAGCAGCTGGAGCTGGCCTACCAGCCCATCATCGAGCTGGAGACCGGCCGTGTGATCGCCGCCGAGGTGCTCTGCCGCTGGGATGATGCGGTGCTGGGGCGTCAGTCCCCGGCCGACTTCATCGATGTGGCCGAGGCCACGGCCCAGATTTCCTCCCTGGGCCGCTGGGTGATGGAGCGGGCGTTCGAGGCTCTGCACCGCTGGGACGTGGCCGGGCTGCAGCTGGGGAAGATCGGCGTGAACGTCTCGCCACTCCAGGTGCAGGATCCCACCTGGAGCAGCGATCTGCTGATGGCCCTGGAGCGCCACCAGCTGACCCCCGAGCGCATCGTCCTGGAGCTCACCGAAGGCAGCATCCTGGAGATGTCGAACCCTGTCGCCAATCAGCTGCGGGATCTGAGGCGGCAGGGATTCGAGCTGGCCATGGATGATTTCGGCACCGGGTATTCCGGGTTGCAGCGGCTCACCGAGCTGCCCTTCAGCGAGGTCAAGATCGACAGGAGTCTCATCTCCGCCATCGATTACGACCAGCTGCAGCAGGCCATGCTCGGTGCGGTGATCCGGCTCAGTGACGCCACCGGAATCACGGTGGTGGTGGAAGGGGTGGAACGCTCCAGGCAGCGGCAGATGCTGCTTTCCCTCGGTTGTCGCCACGGCCAGGGGTATCAGCTGTCGGCACCGCTCTCCGATCTCGACCTGGAGGCCCTGCTTCAGAGTCAGATCTCACCGGCAGCCTGAGGGGCCCTGGATGATGGCCTGGAGCGTCCCCCTGCTGCTGTCCATCGACATCGGCGATGGGCGCTCCGTGGCGGGGCTCTCCAAGGCGATCCAGCTGTCGGTGGCGCCGGTGTTCCTGTTCACCGGTGTCACCGGGCTGCTGAGCCTGTTCAGCTCCCGGCTGGCCCGGATCATCGACCGCACCCGCGTCCTCCAGGAGGCCCTGGCGAAGAGCCGGGCTCAGCCGGATCCCGATCCGGAGGACGGGGACCGGCTGGAGCAGGTGCTGGCGGTGCAGCGGCGGCGCACCTTCCTGATCAACCGGGCAATTCTGGCGGTCACCGTCACCGCCCTGCTGGTGGCCGCCGTAGTGGCGGTGCTGTTCATCAGCGCCGTGGCGGCCCTCGATGTCACCGCCATCGTGGTCCCGCTGTTCGTGACGGCCATGGGCGCCATGATCGTGGGCCTCCTGCTGTTCCTGCTGGAGGTGCAGCTGGCCATCAGCCAGAACCCGCGCCGGTACTACTGAGCCTGGCGCGGAGCTGGTACCTGGTGGGCCGTGAATGGTTAGATCCGATACAGTTTGGCCATGGCTCTGGCCTTCCTCGTCCCCCTGATCCAGTCCCACAGGCGCAAGGGGCGGGCCTATCAGCCCAGCTTCCGGCCCACCGAGGTGCTCCTCTCCTGGACCGGTGCCCTGGTCGCCATCACCCTGCTGGGCCTGATCAGCGCCGCCAGCCGCTACCCGCTCGTCGCCGCCCCGCTGGGGGCCTCCAGCGTGCTGCTGTTCGGGCATCCCGAGAGCCCCCTGGCCCAGCCCCGCAATCTGCTGCTGGGCAACGGGCTGGCCGCCCTGGCGAGTGTGGTCTGCGTCGCCTGGCTGGGGACGGCCCCCTGGGTGATGGGGCTGGCGGTGGCGCTGGCGATCGCCGCCGGACAGCTGCTGCGCTGCCTCCATCCCCCCGCCGGCGCCGTCGCCCTGCTCGGGGTGCTGCTCCACGCCGGGCCGTCGTACGTCGTCGCGCCGGTCCTGGCCGGTTCCCTGGTACTGCTGCTGGTGGCGCTGGGCTTCGGGTGGCTGATTCCCGGCCGTCGCTACCCGCATCACTGGTTCTGAGGCCCTGATCGCCGCCACCCGCCAGTGGTGGCGGCCACCGGGAACCCTGGGGCAGAGGATCCCCTGCCCATGGCCCCCGGCCCCGCCCGCTGCCGCAGCGCCGCCCAGCGAGACGGGGCCTGGGCGGAACAACGGGTGCTGCGGCTGCTGCGGCGGCGCGGCTGGGAGCTACTGGAGCGCAACTGGCGCTGCCGTTGGGGGGAACTGGACCTCATCGTCCGGAAGCCGGGCCGCCTGCTGCTGGTGGAGGTGAAGGGGCGTCGCGCCGGCAGCCTGGATGGCAGCGGAACGGCGGCCCTGCGCTGGCAGAAGCGCCGGCGGCTGGCGCGGGCCTGGGACTGCTGGCTGGCGGCCCACCCCCGCTGGGAGCGGACGCCGGTGGAGCAGGTGGCGGCCCTGGTGCCGTTGCCGCCTGCCCGGGCTCCGGTGCGATGGGTCCGTCTGGGGGACTGAAGCGAACCTCCGAAGGTCCGCCGCTCCGGCGGGGGAGAAGGCGCCTCAGGGCTGGGCGGGGGCCGGGGCGGCCGTGGCCGGTGTGGCGGCCGGGGTCGGGGCCGGCGTCATCGTGTAGTACACGGTGCAGCGGTAGCGGGTGTTGTCCAGACCCACCTCCAGGTCCTCGCAGACGGTGCGGGTGACCGTGGCGCCCTTGGGCACCTGGCTCCTGGCCTGCTGCCGGGTCGCCTGACGGTCGAAGATCGATTCGGCGGTGACGCTGCCGGCCCGGGCGGGTCCCGCCGGCAGGGCCACGACGGCGGCCAGGGCACCGGCCACCAGCGCACCGGCCAGCAGGGGCCCCGCCAGCAGGGGGCCGCTGCGCCTGGCGTCGCTGCGTCGCAATGTCTGGGCCATGGGGGGAGAAGCAAACGCTGCTCCTGCTCTAGCCAGGCCGGACGGCGCTGCAATCTGGGGAGACCTGCCGGCGCCTCCATGACCTTCAGCGGCCACCGGGCCCGTAAGCGCTTCGGGCAGCACTGGCTCACCGATGGCCAGGTCCTCGATCGCATCGTGGCCGCCGCCGAGCTGGGGAGCGACGACCACGTGCTGGAGGTCGGCCCGGGCCGGGGCGCCCTGACCGAACGACTGCTGGCGTCACCGGCGGCGTCGCTGCTGGCGGTGGAGCTGGACCGGGACCTTGTGGCGGGCCTGCGGCAGCGGTTCGCTGGCGATGGGCGCTTCACCCTGCTCGAGGGGGACGTGCTGGAGCTGGCGCTGCCGTTCCCCGACCGTCCCGCGCCGACCAAGGTGGTCGCCAACATCCCGTACAACATCACTGGACCGCTGCTGGAGCTGCTGGTGGGGCGCCTGGGCCGGCCCGCCCCCTGCCGCTTCGAGCGCCTGGTGCTGCTGGTGCAGGAGGAGGTGGGCCAGCGGATCCGGGCCCGGCCGGGCTCCAGCGCCTTTTCGGCCCTCAGCGTGCGCCTGCAGCTGCTGGCCCGCTGCCGCAGCGTCTGCCCGGTGCCGCCCCGCTGCTTCTCCCCGCCGCCGAAGGTCACCTCGGAGGTGATCGTGATCGAACCCGTCCCGCCGCAGTCCCTGCCGCCGCTGGAGCAGGCCCTGGCGGTGGAGCGACTGCTGACGCGCAGCTTCGCCGGTCGGCGCAAGATGCTGCGCAACAGCCTGGCGGGCCTGCTGCCGGCCCCGGCCCTGCTGGAGCTGGCCGCCGCCGCTGGCGTGGATCTTCAGCAACGCCCCCAGGAGCTGGCGCCCGTGCAGTGGCTCGCGCTCGCCACCGGCTTGAATCGGGCATCCAGCGCCGAAACCGGCGGAGCATGATTCCGATGGCCGATGTGACGGTGCGGGCACCCGCCAAGATCAACGTGCACCTGGAGGTCCTGGGCCTGCGGCCCGACGGCTATCACGAGCTGGCGATGGTGATGCAGAGCATCGACCTGAGCGACACCCTGGTGCTGCGCGCCACGGCCGACGCCACGATCCGGCTTTGCAGCGACTGCCAGGAGCTGCCCAGCGACGGCACCAACCTGATCGTCAAGGCGGCGGACCTGCTGCGCTCCCGGGTCGGTCTGCCGGAGCTGGGGGCGGAGATCACGCTGCACAAGCGCATCCCCATCGGCGCCGGCCTGGCGGGGGGCTCGAGCGATGGGGCCGCCGCCCTGGTGGGCCTCGATGCCCTCTGGGGTCTGGGCCTGGGCTCCGAGCGGTTGCACGGCCTGGCCGCCGAACTGGGATCCGACATGCCCTTCTGCCTGGAGGGCGGCACCCAGCTCTGCTTCGGCCGCGGAGAACGGCTCGAGCCCGTGCCGGCGCAGCGGGTGGCGGAGCGGGCGGTGCTGCTGCTCAAGCATCCGTCGGCGAGTGTCTCCACGCCCTGGGCCTACGGCCGCTGCCGGGAGCTGCGCGGCGACTTCTATCTCGACGAGGAGGCTGACTTCGAGCAGCGGCGCCAGGCGCTGCGCCACGGCCCCCTGGTGGCCGCCCTGGCGCAGGAGGGCCCGCTGCCACCCCTGCGCAATGACCTGCAGGCGGTGGTGGCGCCGGAGGTGGAGAGCGTGCGTCAGGGCCTCGACCTGCTGCGGCGCCAGCCGGGAGCGCTGGCCGTCGCCATGAGCGGTTCCGGCCCGAGCCTCTACGCGCTCTATCCGGATCTGGCGGCAGCGGAGGTGGTCCGGGCGGCCCTGAAGGAGCCCCTGGACGAGCTTGGCTTTGCGTCCTGGTGCTGCCGCTGCGGCGGATACGGTGCCAGCCTGGTCACGGATGGATCTCCACCATGACCGACGAAAGCCCCACGCCGCCCCCGCGCAAGGGACCGCTCAGCTTCCTCTCCGGCGCCCTCACCAGCGGCCTGCTCGCCTGGCTGTCCCTGGGGGTGAGCCAGCGGGTGGTGGGCTGGTACGTGACCCATCCACCCCACTTCGACTCAGCCTTCGCCCAGAGCATCGCCACTGCCATGAAGACCCTGATGGTGGGGATGTGCTTCCTGGCCACCTTCAGCTTCGCCTTCATCGGTCTGGGGCTGCTGCTGGTGTTCATCCGCAGCCTGTTGCCGGCCGAAGCCGAATCCCCTTCCTAAGCTGCCACCGCCGCCGTCCTTCCCCCCGATGACTCCCCACGACCTGGGTCTGCTGGTGGTTCTGCTGCTGCCGGGCATGCTCCTGTCGGTCCTGCTGCTCAGCACCTTCGCCGCCGGCGGCTGAGATAGGTTGACCGCGCACAGGCCCCTGCTCCGTGGCTGAAACTCTCCTGTTCAACGCTCTGCGCGAAGCCATCGACGAGGAGATGGCGCGTGACCCCCATGTCTGTGTCATGGGAGAGGACGTGGGCCACTACGGCGGCTCCTACAAGGTCACCAAGGACCTCTGCGAGAAGTACGGCGAACTGCGGGTGCTGGACACCCCCATCGCCGAGAACAGCTTCACCGGCATGGCCGTCGGTGCCGCCATGACCGGTCTGCGGCCGATCGTGGAAGGGATGAACATGGGTTTCCTGCTGCTCGCCTTCAACCAGATCTCCAACAACATGGGGATGCTGCGGTACACCAGCGGCGGCAACTACACCATCCCGGCCGTGGTGCGCGGTCCCGGGGGCGTGGGTCGCCAGCTCGGCGCCGAGCACAGCCAGCGGCTGGAGGCCTATTTCCATGCGGTGCCGGGCATCAAGATCGTGGCCGTGAGCACCCCCACCAATGCCAAGGGGCTGATGAAGGCCGCCATTCGTGATAACAATCCGGTGCTCTTCTTTGAGCATGTTCTGCTTTACAACCTCAGCGAGGACATCCCCGAAGGCGACTACATCTGCGCCCTCGACCAGGCCGAGGTGGTCCGCGAGGGCAGTGATGTCACGATGCTCACCTATTCCCGCATGCGCCACCACTGCCTCAAGGCGGTGGAGCAGCTGGAGGCCGAGGGTGTGGATGTGGAACTGATCGACCTGATCAGCCTCAAACCCTTCGACATGGAGACCATCGCCCGCTCGATCCGCAAGACCCACAAGGTGGTGGTGGTGGAGGAATGCATGAAGACGGGTGGCATCGGGGCTGAACTGATCGCCCTGATCACCGAGCACTGCTTCGACGACCTCGATGCCAGGCCCCTGCGCCTCTCGTCCCAGGACATCCCCACGCCCTACAACGGCAATCTGGAGAACCTCACCATCATTCAGCCGCACCAGATCGTCGCCGCGGCGCTGGATCTGAAGGCAGGCCGTCGCTGAGATGGGACGCCAACAGGGCTGGTTCGCCCTCATCCTCGCCCTCACCATCGCTTCCGCCGCCCTGCTGGCCAGCTACGGACTGCAGCTGGGTCTTGATCTCCGCGGCGGCAGCCAGCTCACGCTTCAGGTGATGCCGGCCGGAGCCATCACCCGGGTGGACGCCGAGCAACTCGAGGCCGTCAAGGACGTGCTGGAGCGCCGCATCAACGGGCTCGGCGTGGCCGAATCCACCCTCCAGTCCGTCGGCAGCGACCAGCTGGTGCTGCAGCTCCCGGGGGAGCAGGATCCCAGCCAGGCCGCCCGGGTTCTCGGCAGCACCGCCCTGCTCGAATTCCGGGCCCAGAAGCCCGGCACCGAAAAGGACATGCAGGGCCTGCTGGCGCTCAAGCGCCAGGCCGAGTCGGTCCTGGGGGCCAAGAGAGCCCCGTCGCCCAGCGCCACCCCCGGGGTGCCCGCCCCGCCGGAGCCTCCGTCGCTCTCCTCAGAGGATCTGGCCAAGGCGCTCACCTCCCTGGGGCTCCAGGTCCCCAGCGGCAGCAGTGAGACCGATCAGATCGAGCTGTTGCTCAAGGAAACCAACCGCCGCATCCTGGCGCTCTACGGCCCTGCCCTGATCACCGGCAAGGACCTCACCAGCGCCGGCCGTCAGCAGCAGGCGACGGGAACCGGCTGGGAAGTGACCCTGGGCTTCAATCGCGAGGGCGGCGAGAAGTTCGCTGCCCTCACCCAGTCGATCGCCGGCACCGGTCGGGTGCTCGGCATCGTGCTTGATGGCCGCTCGATCAGCGAGGCCAGCGTGGGCGAACAGTTCAAGCTGGCCGGCATCACCGGGGGATCGGCCTCGATCACCGGCAACTTCAGCGCCGAAGAGGCCCGCGACCTGGAGGTGCAGCTGCGGGGCGGCTCCCTGCCCCTGCCGGTGAAGATCGTCGAGGTGCGCACGGTCGGTCCCTCCCTCGGGGCCGAGAACATCCGCTCCAGCCTGGAGGCGGCCCTCTCGGGTCTGGCGCTGGTGGCGGTGTTCATGGCCGTGGTGTATCGCCTGCCCGGGACGGTGGCGGTGGTCGCCCTGAGCCTCTACGCCCTGTTCAACCTGGCGATCTACGCCCTCATCCCCGTCACCCTCACCCTGCCGGGCATCGCCGGCTTCATCCTCTCGGTGGGCATCGCCGTGGATGCCAACGTGCTGATCTTCGAGAGGATCAAGGAGGAGCTGCGCCGTGGCAACACCCTGATCCGCTCGATCGACACCGGCTTCTCCCTGGCCTTCTCCTCAATCCTCGATGGGCATGCCACGGGGCTGATCAGCTGTGCCGCCCTGTTCTTCCTGGGTACCGGCCTGGTCAAGGGCTTCGCCGTGACCCTGGCGATCGGCCTGCTGCTCAGCCTGTTCACCGCCCTGACCTGCACCCGCACCCTGCTGCGGCTGCTGATGAGCTATCCGGCCCTGCGGCGCCCCACCTACTTCCTCCCCGCCCGCCAGCTCCCCCCCGCCAAGCCCGGCGCGGCCCATCCGGGTGTGGCCTGAATGACCGCCATGACCCCCGTCCCCTCCCCCCGGTTCCGCATCAGCCGCCATCGGCGTCTGGCCTGGCTGGTTTCCGCACTGGCCTGCGGCCTGAGCCTCCTGGGCCTGGCCCTCTGCTGGCTCAACCCTTCGATCCACGCGCCGCTCAGGCCCGGCCTCGATTTCACCGGCGGCACCCAGGTGCAGGTGGAGCGGGACTGTGCCCCCTGCTCACCGATCACCGCCCTTGAGATCCGCCAGGGACTCAGCAGCCTCACTCTGCCCTCCCCCGAAGGGGATCGCCCCCCCAGTCTGGGCAGTGCCTCCGTACAGGTGCTCGACGGCGGCCGCTCCCTGCTGCTGCGCCTCCCGGCCCTCGATGCCGACCAGAGCACGGCCCTGGTGAACGACCTCGCCAGCAAGTTCGGCCCGCTGCGCTCCAGCGGCACCTCGGTGAACACCATCGGCCCGACCCTCGGCTCGCGGCTCCTGCAGGGCAGCCTCATCTCCCTGCTGGTCAGCTTTGTGGGGATCTCCCTCTACATCTCCTTCCGCTACAGCGGAATCTTCGCCTTCCTGGCCCTGCTTTGCCTGGCCCACGACGTGCTGATCACCTGCGGGCTGTTCGCCTGGCTGGGGCTGCTTCAGGGCATCGAGGTGGATTCCCTGTTCGCCGTGTCCCTGATCACCATTGCCGGCTATTCCGTCAACGACACGGTCGTGGTCTATGACCGGATCCGGGAACAACGGCGCACCCTGGCTGCTGTTTCCCTGCTGGACCAGGTGGATGTGGCCGTCGACGCCACGCTCACCCGATCGCTCTACACCTCGTTCACCACCCTGTTGCCCTTGGTGGCCCTGATCTTCTTCGGCGGCAGCACCCTGTTCTGGTTCGCCGTGGCGCTCACGGTGGGGATCGCCGTCGGCAGCTGGTCGAGCATCGGTCTGGCTCCCACCCTGCTGCCGGTGTTCTCGAAGCGATGAGTGATTCCGATCGCCGCGAAGGGACCAGGGGAGGCGGCTGGCCGCTGCTGCCGCTGGTGCTGCTGGTGCTCGCCCTGATCGATCTGCGGGTGGAGCTGATCCTGCTCTGGGATCACCTCACCCTGACCTCCATCAACGCCGCCATCCGCTCCCACCTTCTGGCCGTGGCGGTGCTGGTCTGCCAGCCTTCTCTCTGGCACCACTACCGTCGCAGCCGCAGCTGAGCGGATCGGGCCGATGCAGCGCGGCGATCAGGACAGATCCCAGCGGTCCATCACATCCCGGACGAGCACTTCTTCGCAGGCCACCTGCAACACCACCACAAGGGGCAGGGCCAGCAGCAGCCCAGGCAGCCCCAGCAGGGCCCCCAGACTCAGCTGGGCCATCAGCGACACCGTGGGCAGCAGGTTGACGGTGCGGCTCAGCAGCAGGGGGGTGAGCAGGAAGGCTTCGCCGTTCTGCAGCAGCAGTCGCAGCACCAGCACCTGAACCACCTTGGCCGGTGAGATCAGCAGAGCCACCGCCAACGGCAGCAGGGTGGCAGCCGTGGGACCGATGGTGGGCACGAAGGTGAGCACACCGCAGACCAGGCCGCTGAGCAGCGCCAGGGGCACCTGCAGCAGGGCCAGCCCCGCCCAGGTGGTGATGAACACCACCGTGCCGGAGATGGTCATCCCTGCCAGCCAGCCACCCAGGGCCTGGCGGCATTCCCGCAGCAGCTCCTCCATGCGCCGCCGATAGAACTTGGGCGTGACGGCGATCAGCAGACGCTGGTGGCTGCGCGGGTCGAGCGCCATCAGGATCGCCAGCAGCAGCATCAGCAACAGCTGCACGGTGCTGTTGGCGGCGCCCCCGGCCACGCCCAGAAGCTGGCTGCCCAGGGGCTGGAGCCGGTCCCACAGCGTTCCCTCGGCCAGCTGGCGCTCCAGGTCGCGCAGCAGGGGGGTCTTGGGCACCACATCCCCGAGCCGCTGGATCAACTGGGGAACCAGCTGGCTGAACTGCCGGACCTGATCGATCAGTTCCGGCAGCAGCAGGTTGCCAAGTAGCCAGCCGATCACGAGCAGCACCAGCAGCACCAGTGTCAGGGCCGCACCCCGGTTCAGGGGCGTCAGCCGCCGCACCAGGCTGGTCGGCACATCGAGGGCCACCGCCAGCACCACGGCGCCGAAAAGAATCAGCAGCACCCAGCGCAGTTCCCAGAGCAGCAGGAACAGCGCCACAAGGGCGAGGGCCCCGAGCAGGGTGCGTGCCTTCATGGCCGTCCTCGCTCCCGTTTCCAGGGGTCAAGGATGTCGTGGATCAGAACCTCCCGCAGCACAACCTGAACACAGACGGCCAGCGGAAGAGCGAGCAGCAGGCCGAGGGGGCCGAACAGCACGGTGAACACAAGCTGGGCGGTGAGGGTGAGTCCCGGCAGCAACTGCAACTGATGGTGCATCACCGAGGGGGTGATGACGTAGCTCTCCAGGTTCTGGATCAGGATGTAGACGAGCAACACCGCCACGGCCTTCCAGGGGGCATCCAGCAGGGCCACCGACATCGGGAAGACCGTGCTCAGCGTCGGCCCCACATTCGGAATGATGTTGAGCAGGCCCGCCAGCAGGGCATTGGCCGCCACCAGCTTGACGCCCAGCAGGGACAGACCGATGGCCGCCAGCAGGCCCACGCAGAGGGAGCTGATCAGCACCCCCACCATCCAGCTGCTGAGCGCGGTGCCACAGGCCACCAGCACCTGGCGCAGGCGCCGCCGGTAGAAGGAGGGCGCCAGCAGCAGCAGCGCCTCCCGGTAGGCGGCCGGCTGGGCCGCCACCATCAGGGACACGGCCACCACGAACAGGGTCTGCAGCAGGCCGGCGCCGAGATTGCCGGCCACACCCACCAGGCCGAGCGCCCCGCCCCCGAGCCGGCCCAGCAGATCGGGGGGCCCGCTGGTGGGAATCGCCAGCGTGGACTTCAACCAGTCGAGGCTTCCGTCGCTGCGGCCGTAGAGCATCTGCGAAGCGCCCTGTAGGGAATGGCGCAGCAGCAACAACAGTTCCTCCCAGGCCCGGGGCACCTGGAGCACCAGCTGACGGAACTCATCGATGAAGGGAGGAATCACCGCCGTGGCTACCACCACCACCACCAGGGTCACCAGCAGCAGGGCCAGCAGCAGGGCCATGGGCCTGGCAACCCCGATCCGTGTCCGGATGGCGCCCACCAGGGTGCAGAGGGCCATGGCGAGCACCACGGCAGCGAACAGAAGAACGAGCGCGTCGCGCAGGCTCCACAGCAGCACGAACGCCGTCAGCAGGGCGATCAGGCCCAGCCACTGGCCGAATTTCAAGCCTCCTCCTGGCCCTCCTCGGCCGGCTCCTCGCCCTGGCCGGCGAACCCCAGACCATGGCCGTCGGCGTAACGCTGGGCGAAGCGCATGAAGCGCTCGAAATCGGCGGTGCTCTTCCAGGTGTAGGTGGCCTCCAGGGCGCTGGCCTTGCCGTTGACGAAGCGGGCCTTCACCTCCCGGGTCACCATCTCTCCTTCTTCGTCGAGCATGAACATGCCGGTGATGTCACCCACCGCCTGGGGGGCCAGTGCCTCGGGCTCCTCGAACACGAAGGTGGCCTGGCCGGTGCGGCCATCCCGGGAACGGGTCAGGCGGATGTCGGGCACGACCGTTTCGTCCACCCCTCGGAAGAACTGAATGGCGGCGGCCATGGCACTCGCTCAAAACGGGACTTTAGGCAAACCCCGTCCCCGTTCCCTCCCCGACTGCGCCCATTGGCCCTGACATAGTGGAACCCACCATGCTGCCTTTCCGGCTGGTCGTCTCCCCATGCTCTCCGGTCCTCCGGTTTCCAGCACCGTCGATGCCGATCAGCTGCTGGAGCGCTTCCTTTCAGGTTCGGCCCGTCAGCGCCGCAGTCTCCTGGCCACGCTGGAGCAGGCCGGCTCCGACGTCCTGGACCGCATCCCGGAGCGGCTCGACCTGCTGGATGCCACCGGAGACGACTGGGCCGCAGGCCATCTGATCCAGTTGCTGCTGGCCTCCGCTGACCCTGCCCGGCAGGAGGCCCTGCTGGCCCGCTATCCCGATGGCTGGCTCGCCGTCGGCAGTGTTTCCGGACTCGACTACGGGCCCCTGCAGCAGCATCTGATGCGCAAGGCCTTCGAGGAGGCCGATCGCCTCACCAGCGACCATCTGCGTCAGCTGGCTGGTGAGGGGGCCATCCGGCGTGGCTACGTCTATTACAGCGAGGTCAGGGCCATGCCCGCCATCGACCTCACCAGCCTCGACCGTCTCTGGACCTGCTACTCCCAGGGGCGCTTCGGCTTCTCGGTCCAGGCCCGGCTGCTGCAGGCCTGCCAGGGGCAGTGGGAACGGCTCTGGCCCCGGCTGGGGTGGAAGGCCGACGGCACCTGGACCCGCTACCCGGGCGCCTTCCTGTGGTCGCTGAAGGCCCCCGAGGGCCACATGCCCCTGGTCAATCAGCTGCGGGGCGTGCGCTTGATGGATGCCCTTCTGCAACATCCCGCCATCCAGGCCCGCCTGGGGGAGGCGCCGGCCGGGCGCGCGCGTTAGGTTCCAGGTAGGCGAACTGGATTTCCTGCTGCATGCAGCTCCGCTGGGCCGACTACATCACCCCCTCCACCCTGCGGCTGGCCCCGCTGGTGGAGTTGCTCCTCGAACCCATCGGTTGCGCCCTGCGTCAGGCGGAACTGCAGCTCGGACTGCAGGAGGCCCTGGTCAACGCGGTGCGCCACGGCAACGGCTGCGACCCGGGCAAGTGCCTGAGGGTTCGCCGGATCGTCACCCCCCGCTGGGTGGTGTGGCAGGTGCAGGACGAGGGTCCCGGGCTGCCGGTCCATGCCCGACGCAGCGGCCTGCCCTGCCAGGAGGATGCCCCCTCCGGCCGGGGCCTGTTCCTGATCCACCACTGTTTTGACGACGTGCGCTGGAGCGGTCGGGGCAACCGGCTGCAGCTGGCGGCCCGGCGGGCTGTGCTCAGCGGCCGTGGGCAGGACAGCCCGGATCCGTGATCTCGGCCCGCAGCCACGCCTGGGCGTTCTCCAGCAGGGCCATGGCGCTCCGCCGACCTTCGGTGGCCGCACTGGCGGCGGGATCATCGGCGGCGAGCAGCTGCACCAGGGCCGCCGCCACCTGCTCGGCGGCCCGCCTTGGGCGTTGACGTTTGAGGGCGTGCCACTCCCGGTCGCCGATGCTGAGCTGGCGGTGCAGACGCTCGGCCAGGGGGAGGGCCTCGACGGGCCAGGACTGGCTCGCCGCGTGGGAAGCGCCGGAGCGGGAAGCTGTTTCGGCTGGACCGGAGCTGACTTCCACTGGACGATCGGACCGAACTGGCCCCATCCTGTCGCTTCCGGTCTTGCCCTGTCGATCGCGCCTCCATGAGCCGCCTCAAGCCCCCCCGTCGCTCCCCACCTCCCGGCCTGCTGCACCATCTGGCGGCGGTGCTCAGCCTGGCCGGTCGCCCCGGGGCCGTCGCCCCCACTGGCGTGACCCTGCGCAGGAAGCGCCAGCGGCTGGAGCTGGTCCAGCGGCTGCTGGACCCCCTCCCTGACACGCTGCTGCCCAGCAGCCGGCACGGCGACCGCTTCTGGTCAGCCCTGCGCTGGGGGGGATTCGGGCTGCTGCTGGCCTGGCTGCTGCGGCCCTGACTCAGGCGAACGGCTCGCCGCAGAACTCGTGCGGGTGGGGCCTGTGCTCGAGGGCCTCCACCTCCTGGCGCTTCAGGGCGATCCAGTCATCGAGCAGCTCCCGGCTGAAGACATCGCCGCTCAGCAGGTAGTCCCGGTCTTCGGCCAGAGCGTCCAGGGCGCCGCCGAGGTCAGCGGGCAGGGTGCGGCCGTCGGCGGGGTCGGGCGCGGCAGCACCGGCGGGCTCCCGGTCGCTGGGGGGGCCGGGATCGATCTGGCGCCGCAGGCCATCAAGGCCGGCCATCAGCATCGCCGAGAAGGCCAGATAAGGATTGGCCAGCCCATCGGGCTGACGCAGCACGACCCTCCGCTTGCCGGGATCGCTGCCCGTGGAGGGAACGCCGATCACTGTTGAGGGGTCGTTCCGGGCATAGGTCATCCGGGTCGGGGCCTCGGGCCCGCAGCGCAGCCGCCGGTAGCTGTTGCTACCCGGATTGGTGAAGGCGGCCAGGGAAGGGCCATGGCGAAGCAGTCCCCCCATGTACCAGCGGGCGGTCTGGGACAGCTCGGCGTAGGTGCCCTCCCCGCAGAACAGGGGGTGGCCCGCCTTCCAGAGGCTCTGATGCACCGCCATGCCGGCGCAGGCGCGATCCAGCGTGGGCCTGGGCAGGAACGTGGCGCTCCAGCCGTGCCGGCGGGCCACCTTCCGGACCACGTAGCGGCTGACCATCAGGGCGTCGGCGATCCGCAGCGGATCGTTGCTCGCCAGGGTCAGGCTCTGCAGGGGTGCGGACGATGCCTCGCCCGTGGGCCGGGCCTGGATTCCCAGGGCCGCCAGGGTGAGGAGCAGTTCCCCCTGGACAACCTCCGGCGATGCGGAGCCGACGGTGACGCGGCAGCCACAACCCAGGGCATCGGTATGGGAGGTCAGGTCCTCGAAGAGAAAGAACCCGGGTTCGGCCCCGAAGCGGGCAGCATCCGCCAGGCCGCTGTTTCCCAGCTGGGCCAGGGCGCGGACCGTCAGGGAGCGGGGGCAGTGCCGGAAGCTCGCCCCGGCCTCTTGCGGCGCCTCAAAGGCGGCGATCAGGCTGAGACTCCTGGGGGACAGAAAGGGGTCGATCCAGGCGGTGCCGGGGTCAGGCAGGAGCACCAGGCCGCTGCTGGGGGAAGCCATCCGCCCCGGCTCGACGGGGAGGCTGTCGCATGCAAGACCCTGCTCAAAGGCCTCTGCACCGAACCGGTGCGCCTCCAGGCCGAACGAATGCCAGCGTCCCTCCAGGTCAGCCACCTTGAGGTCGATGCGTTCGATGCCGTCGTCCGCGAGGCGGCGCAGGACGTCCTGGGCGGAGGTGGCCATGGCGGGAGGCTGGTGGGAAGGCTGCCGCCACGATGGTGCCCCCCCGTTGGCAGGTGGCCGCGTAACCGTTTCTGTCAGATTCCCCAGAACCAGCCGCAGCACAGGAATCTGGCGGATTGCGAGTGCTACCTTCCGCTGCAGGTGCGTCGATCCGTTTCGTCCATGCGAGATGCCATCACCGGTCTGATCGGTCGCTACGACCAGTTGGGCCGCTATTTCGATCGCTCGGCGATCGATCGGATTGATTCCTATTTCGGCCAGGCGGAGTTGCGGCTGGCCGCCGTGGAACTGATCAACCGGGAAGCCGCCACCATTGTGCGCGAGGCGGCCCAGCGCCTCTGGCTGGAAGACCCAGAGCTGCTTCTTCCCGGTGGGAACGCCTACACCACCAGGCGACTGGCCGCCTGCCTGCGCGACATGGATTACTTCCTGCGCTACGCCAGCTACGCCCTGGTGGCCGACGACTTCACCATCCTCGATGAGCGGGTGCTCAACGGCCTCGACGACACCTACAAGAGCCTGGGGGTGCCCACCGGACCCACCGTCCGCAGCATCGCCCTGCTCGGCGAGGTGATCGCCGAGATGCTGGCCGATGCCGGCATCGTCAACACCGCCGTCGTGCGGGCCCCCTTTGAGCACCTCTGCCGCGGCCTGTCCTCCAGCAACGTCCGGGCTCGCTGAGACGGCCGTTCCCTAATCTCAGTTCACTTCTGACGCTCCGCCAGGTCTTGCCTCTTCTCCCAGTGCCTCCCACCGTCAGCAGCACCCACAGGCTCGCTCTGGATCCGATCGCCACCCCCGAGCGTCTGCTCCTGGGTCCTGGGCCGTCCAACGCCCACCCCACGGTGCTGCAGGCCCTGGCCCGGATGCCGATCGGCCACCTGGATCCCCTCTACATCGAACTGATGGGTGAGGTGCAGGAGCTGCTCCGCTACGCCTGGCAGACCGACAACCGGCTGACCATCCCGATGAGCGGCACCGGAAGTGCCGCCATGGAAGCCACCCTGGCCAACACCATCGAGCCTGGAGACAAGGTGCTGGTGGCGGTGATGGGCTATTTCGGCCAGCGGCTGGTCGACATGGCCGGCCGCTACCGGGCCGACGTCGTCACGATCGAGCGGCCCTGGGGCGAGGCTTTCGATCTGACCGAGATCGAGGCGGCCCTGATCGCCCACAAGCCCGCCATCCTGGCGATGGTCCACGCCGAAACCTCCACGGGCGTATGTCAGCCGATGGAGGGCATCGGCGAACTCTGCCGGCGTCACGACTGCCTGCTTCTCCTCGACACGGTCACCTCCCTGGGGGCGGTGCCGCTGCACATCGATGCCTGGCAGGTGGATCTGGCCTACAGCTGCAGCCAGAAGGGGCTCAGCTGCCCGCCCGGCCTCGGCCCCTTCACCATGGGTCCGAGGGCTGAGGCGAAGCTGGCCGCCCGCTCCGGCAAGGTGCCCAACTGGTACCTCGATGTGTCCCTGCTCAACAAGTACTGGGGCAGCGACCGGGTGTACCACCACACCGCGCCGGTCAACATGAACTTCGGCATGCGCGAAGCCCTGCGGCTTCTGGCCGAGGAAGGGCTGGAGGCCGCCTGGGCACGCCATCGCAGCAATGCGGAACGCCTCTGGGCCGGTCTGGAGCGCCTGGGCCTCGAGCTGCACGTCAGCGAACCCCTGCGCCTGCCCACCCTCACCACCGTCCGCATCCCGGAGGGTGTCGACGGCAAGGCGTTCAGCCGCCACCTGCTCGATCACTTCGGCATCGAGGTGGGTGGGGGTCTCGGAGATCTGGCCGGCAAAGTGTGGCGGATCGGGCTGATGGGGTACAACAGCACCCCGGAGAATGTCGATCGCCTGCTCGCCATCTTCGAGAGCGAACTGCCCGCCTTCCGGTCTTCACCGGCGGCCGTGGCGGCCGCCATCGCCTGAGTCAGCTCTGGGGCCTGGCGTCCTCCCCGCTCCCGCTTCTCTGGCGGGCCAGGCGCCGGCGACGGAACCACGCCTCCAGTTGTTCGCCGGCCCGCTCCCCGCGGAGGCCTCCCTTCACCACCATGTGGTGGTGGGCACTGGGGTGGCTGGAGAGATCCAGGCTGCCGCCGAGGGCGCCACGCTTGGGATCGGGCGCGGCGTAGATCACCGTGCCCACCCGTGCCTGGATCAGGGCGCCGGCGCACATGGGACAGGGCTCGAGGGTCACCAGCAGGGTGCAGCCATTGAAGCGCCAGTCGCCCCGCACAGAGGCGGCCCGGCGCAGGGCCAGCAGTTCGGCGTGCCCCAGGGGATCGGCCCCCCGGTGGCGCCGGTTGCTGCCCCAGCCCAGGCAGCGGCCGGCCTCATCCAGCAGGGCGGCCGCCACCGGGATCTCGCCACGGGCCCCGACCGCCTCGGCGAGCCGCAGCAGCCGGTCCATCCACAGCAGGTTGACGGCGTCGCTCACCATCGCCCCCTTCTAGCCATCCCTCCGGAGGGGCAAGCGGCAGAATGCCGAAGCCCCCACTTTCGCCGTTGGCCAGCGTCCCCCCCGCCCAGCGGCTGCCGCCTCCCCACCGGGAGTGTGGGTCCTTTGCGGATCCGTTTCAGGTGGATCCGGCCCTCGAGGCCTTCCTGCAGCAGGCGGCCGGTCTGCTCTGCCGCTGGCTGGGACAGGCCGGCCATGGCACGCCCCTGCCCGGGCTGAGCGTGTTGCCGATGGTGGAACCGGAGCCGGCGGGACTCGGTTCCGAGCGCCTGCTGGCCGATCTCCAGCTGGTGATGGAAGGGGCCTACAACCCCAACCATCCCGGTGCCATGGCCCATCTCGATCCCCCGCCCCTGTCGGCCTCGATCGTGGCCGACCTGATCTGTGCCGGCCTCAACAACAACCTGCTGGCCGAAGAGCTCTCCCCCAGCCTCAGCCGGCTGGAGCGGGCCCTGTGCGCCTGGATGGCCGGCCGCCTGGGGCTGCCTGAGGGTGCCGGGGGCGTGGCCGCCAGCGGCGGCAGCCTCAGCAACCTGATGGCCCTGGTCACGGCCCGTCATCGCCAGGGTCTGGCCTGCCGAGGCGACGCGGTGGTGCTCTGCAGCGAGGAGGCGCACGTATCGCTGATGAAGGCCATGGCCGTGATGGGCCTGCCTGCCGAGGCCCTGGTCAAATTGCCGGTCACGGCGGGCGGCAGCCTGGAACCGCTGGCCCTGGAGGAGCGGCTGGCCCGGCTCGATCGGGCCAGCATCCCCGTGATCGCCGTGGTGGCCACCACCGGCACGACCGTGCGGGGCGCCCTCGACCCCCTGGAGCCCATCGCCGCCCTCTGCCGCCGCTACGGCCACTGGCTGCACGTGGATGGGGCCATCGGGGCGATCTTCGCCTTCAGCGAACGGCTACGGCCCCAGCTGGGCGGCCTGGGGCTGGCCGACTCGATCACGGTCAACCCCCAGAAACTGCTGGGCATCACCAAGACCTCCTCGCTGCTGCTGCTGGCCCACCCCCGCCACCTGCAGCAGGCCTTCTCCACCGGCCTGCCCTACATGGAGCCCAGCTGGGGCGGCGGCCACCAGGGGGAGGCCGGTCTGCAGGGCACCAGGCCCGGGGAGATCCTCAAGCTCTGGCTGGGACTGCGCCAGCTCGGTCTGGAGGGGATGGCCGCCCTCCTCGATGGGGCCCTGGCGCGCCGCGCCGAACTGGAGCGGCGGCTGCGGGCCCTCGGCGGCCTGACCCTCTGCAGCGGTCCCCTGCATCTGCTCGCCTTCCGGCCCCAGGGTGGCGATGGGCCAGCCGCCGAACGCTGGAGCGCCGCCACCCGTACGGCCCTGCTGGGGGAGCAGTTGATGCTCTCGCGGCCCCTCTACCGGGGCCATCACCACCTCAAGGCGGTGCTGGGCAACCCGCACACGGCCAGTGCCCACCTCGAGCGGCTGGCCCTGGTGGTGCAGCAGAGTCTGGCGGGCCCCTCCGATTCCTGAACCGATGCCTGAACCCACGAAGGAGCGTCGCGGCAAGTGGGTGGCCGTCCTCACCGGGGCCCTCTCGATCCTGATCGGCGTGGCCTATCTGGTGCTGATCACCGTGCTGGATTCCCGCGGTCCCCTTCGGCCGCCGCCCCCCGAGGCCCTGGGCGTGGTGGCAACCGCCGGGCCTGCCGTTGCTGCAGAGGTTCCACCACCCGGTTGAGGGCCGTGTCCAGGAAGCTGCGCAGCATCCCCTCCCGCTTGTTGAGGTCGTACTCACGCTGCAGGACCTCCTGCAGCCCCCCATCGCCCCAGTCCTGGTTCTGGCGGAAGTAGGTGATGAAGCTGCGCCCCGCCACCCGCGTCAGCCAGGCCGCGCTCACGGCCTGAACCGCCCGGCTGACCACCAGGGCGGGGAGACTGAGGCTCAGGGCCGAGGTGATCAGACCCACTCCCCCCTTGACCAGTCCGAGCCCCGCCAGGGTCCGGCCCACCGAGAGGGCCAGATCCTGGGCGGTCTCGCGGCTGAGGCTGACGCCGTAGACGCGGCCGATCTCCACCACCATCTGGGCGTTCACCGCGGCGGTGGCGAGCAGGTCGACGCCCGGCAGCGGGGTCACCATGACCACCCCGGCGCCGATCCACATGAACCGATCGACGCTGGCGCCGGCATCGCTGCGTCGTTGCCGATCCAGCAGATCCCGGCTGGCCTGGCTGAGGCGGCGACACTGGAGCAGCAGGTTGTCGGCGATCAGCTCCTCCCCGTCGGCATGGAGGACAGCCGCGATCCGGCGCACCAGGGCCTCCAGCTCCGGCGCCGGCTGTAACGGGCGGCCACCCGGCATCGGCACGCTCTGGGGGGCCGCGCTGGCGGGAATCACATCCTCCGGGGCAAGGCGTCCGGCGCAGCGTTGCCGCAGCAGGGCCAGCAGCCGCCGCTCCTCCTCCTCGCCGCGCAGATCGCACTTGTTGAGCACCAGCAGCAGGCGCTTGCCCAGTCCCGCCAGGGCCTCGAACACCTCCAGCTCACTGGCGCGCAGATCGCCGTCGAGCACCAGCAGCAGCAGGTCGGCCCGGGCGGCCAGTCCCCGCGCCAGTCGCTCCCGCTCCCGGCCCTGGCGACCCGCTTCGAGAATGCCCGGGGTGTCCTCCAGGATCACGGCCCGTGGCAGATCCCGCAGCCGCAGCCGGTAGCGGCTGGCGGTGGTGGTCGAGCCCATCGGGGCGCCCACCTCCCCCACCACCTCCTGCAGCAGGGCGCGGATGAGGGAGGTCTTGCCCGCCGAGCCGGTGCCGAACACCACGATCACCAGGTCGCCCCGCTCCAGTTCCGCCTCCATCCGCTGGCGTTCCTGGCGCAGGGCTTCGCGCTCCACCGCATCGCGCACCTGCTCCAGCGTCCGGTCGATGGCGCCGAGGTTGCGCTGGGCCGCCTCCCGGCGGCTGGAGGGCACCGCGGCCATGGGCGGCTTCCGGGTCCCCGTGGCGCCGTCGCGCCGCCAGCTCCGCAGCCACGGCCAGCCCACCTGGGCCACCGCCACCAGCAGGGCCACCAGCAGGACCAGCATCAGCGGGCCCACCATCCAGTAGGGAAGCCAGGTGCTCAGGGTCCACTGCAGCTGCTGGATCGCCTGCAGCACCATTCCCAGCACCACCAGCGCCAGCAGACCCAGCAGGATCCAGATCCAGAGGCGTCGGGGCAGCTTCATGACCCCGGTGGGGCGGAGCGCACGATCTCCCCGAACAGCGAGGCCGCCAGGGCGCTGCTGGCGGCGGTGGGGCCGTTGTCATCGTTGCCGAGCCAGATGCCGATCACCCACTGGCGCCGGGGGGCATAGCCCACGAACAGCAGATCCCGACCCTCGTTGGTGGTGCCGGTCTTGCCCCAGCTGCCCGGGCCCACGTAGGCGGCGCTGCCGGTGCCGCCGCTGACCACGGCTTCCAGCAGGGTTCGCATCGCCTTCGCGGTGGCGGGGGTCATCACCCGGCGTCCGGGGTTGGTGACGGTCCTGGCGCTGCCGGAGGCGGCCCGGCAGTCGGCCCCGCCCCGGCCCCCCGAAGCCTGGGTGGCCGGACAGGCCTCCGCATCGGTGAGCCTCCGGATCGTGGTGGGTGCTCGCCAGAGACCATCGGCGGCGACGGTGGCATAGGCCGCCGTGAGCTCCAGCAGGGTCACCTCGCTCTGGCCGAGGACCAGGCCCGGCACCGGGGCCAGGGGGCTGGTGAAGCCCAGATCCCGGCCCTTGCGCACCAGGGCGTCCAGGCCATCTTTTCGGGCCAGGCGCAGGGCGGCGGTGTTGCTGCTGATCGCCAGGGCCTGGCGCAGGCTGAGGCTGCCGCCACAGCCGCTGCTGAAGTGCTGGCCGCCCCAGTTGAGTGGGCCGCAGCCGATCCGGTCTCCGGGCCGGGCGCCCCGCTCCAGGGCGACGACGTAGGGCACCAGCTTGAAGGTGCTGCCGGGCTGACGCAGGGCCATCGAGGCCCGGTTGAACTGGCTCTGCAGGTAGTCCCGGCCACCGACAACCGCGCGGATCCCGCCCGTGCGGCTGTCGAGCACCACCACCGCCCCCTGGCTCACCCCCAGGGATCGACTGGCATCGAGGCGCTGGCGCAACAGCAGCTCGACCCGCTCCTGCAGCAGCGGATCGAGGTGGGTGTCGATGAGGAAGTTGCCTTCGGCGGCCACCTCCTTGCCCACCAGGTTCTCCAGATCGCGGCGCACCTGGTCGGTGTAGAAGGGCGCCCCCCGCTGCTGGCTCGAGCGGCAGGCGTCCGGTGCCAGCCGGATCGGCTGGCGACGGGCGCGCCGGGCCCGGTCGGCGGCGACCCGGTTGGAGGCGGCCATCTTGTCGAGCACCTGATTGCGGGAGGCCAGGGCCGCCGCCGGATCGAGGCAGGGGTCGTAGCCGTTCGGGGAAGGGAGCAGGCCCACCAGCAGGGCGGCCTCTTCGAGATTCAGGCTCGCGGCCGGCCGCCCGAAGAAGCGCCGGGAGGCATCCTCGAACCCCCAGACGGCGCCGAGATACACCCGGTTGAGGTAGCTCAGCAGCAGCTCCTGCTTGCTGAACCGGGCCTCCAGCTGCAGGGCCACCAGCAGCTCGCGCCATTTGCGGCCCAGGGTTTCCCCCTGCCCCACCTGTTCCGGGTAAAGGCTGCGGGCGATCTGCTGGGTCAGGGTGCTGCCGCCCTCGAGCACCCGGCCGCCGAGCAGGTTGGTCAGCAGGGCCCGGGCGGTACCGATCGGGTCCACGCCCGGATGCCACCAGAACCGGTTGTCCTCACTGGCCAGCAGCGCATCGATCAGAACCGTGGGATAGGCGTTCAGGTCCGCCAGTTCACGCCGCTTGCGATCCGTCACGGACGCCACCGGCCGATCGTTGCGGTCGTAAAGGAGCAGGGGCCCCCGCACCGTCGCCAGGCCGCCGCGGGTGGGCACCTGCAGCAGGGAGAGGGCCAGCAGCAGGCTGCCGGCCCCGGCCACGGCCGCCGCCCCCCGGGCGCCCCAGCGGCCCAGCCAGGCCCGGCGGCTGGTGCCTTCGGGGCTGAACAGGAGCGTGGGCAGATCCTCCTGATCGGCGGGTCCGAAGCGCACCCGATCCCCCTGGCGAAGCACCAGCTCCCGCACCCTGCGCCCCTGCCACCAGAGCCCATTGGTGGAGCCGGTGTCCGTCAACAGCCACTGGCCGCCGTGCTTCTCCAGCAGGGCATGGTGGCGGCTGACCGCCGTGTGGTCGATGACGATGGTGTTGTCGGCGGAGCGGCCGATCCGATAGAGGCTGCCGTGCAGGGGATGGCTCAGCTCGCTCAGGCCGGGCCGCAGCACCTTGAGCTGGAGACCTGCGGTGGCGCGGCCGGGGCGCCGCCTCCGCTCCAGCCCTTCAAGGATGGCGGTCGGCATGGGGTCGCAGCAGGTCGATGAGGAAGCAGGCCACGGCCAGGTTGATGGCCACGTCGGCGAGATTGAAGATCGGGAAGTGGATCGGCACGAACTCCAGGAAGTCGACCACGGCGCCATAGCGCCAGCGGTCGATGCCGTTGCCCAGGGCCCCCCCGAGCAACAGCCCCAGGGCCAGTCCGTTCCAGAGACCGACGGGAGGTCGCCACAGGATCCAGACCAGCAGGCCCAGACTGACCAGGGCGCTCACCAGAGCCAGCTGGTTCGGCGCCCCGGTGAACAGACTGAAAGCGGCACCGGAGTTGCTGACGCGCTGCAACTGCAGCAGACCTGGAAGCAGCGGCTGGATGCTGCCGCTGGCCAGCTGGTCGAGGGCCCAGCGTTTGCTGAGCTGATCCAGCAGCACCGCGAGGGCCGCCAGCAGCAGCGTGCCGATCCGCCGGCGAAGCGATCGGGTGATCACGAGGTCACCAGCAGCAGACGGCGCAACAACCAGGCCAGGAGGCCGGCGGCGCAGCAGAGCAGCAACTGGGGCAGCAGGGCCAGGCTGTAGCCCACCATCAGCGGCAGGGTGGCATCTCCCCAGCGTCCGGCCAGGCTGCCCAGCAGCAGGTTGGCGAGGCCGCAGAGATGCAGCACCAACAGTCCGATGGCGGCCGCTCCGGCGAGGGTGAGCGGATCGTCCATGCCCTGCTGGCGTGCCAGCTTCCCGGTGATCCAGGCGGCCGGAAGGAAGCCCGCCAGATAGCCGAAGCCAGGATCGAGCAGATAACCGATTCCTCCCCCCTCGTGGAAGACCGGCAGCTGGAACAGACCGACACTGAGATAGGCCACAGCCGCCAGGGTGGCACTGCGCGGTCCGCAGACCAGGGCGGTCAGCAGCAGGGCCGGCACCTGAAGGGTGATGCCAAGCGGCCGCAGGCCCCAGGCACCTGCCTCGTGGACCGGAAAGGCCGCCGGTACCAGTCCGCCGACGAGGATGAGGAGAAGGCCGGCAATCGCTCCGCTCCAGGTGGCAAGGGCCCGCAATGAACCGTCCATGGCTGCTGCCCATCCTGCTGCAGCTAGGTTCGGCTGAGAAGGGCCAGGAGCCCGCGGAGCCCCGTACCGATGCCGGATCTCACCCCCATCGACCCCCCACCAGCGGAGCAGGTGCCGGCGCCGGCCCCACCGGCGACGATCCATCTGGGCGATGCCGTGCGGCTGCGGCAGCCCCTGCGCTACCTCAAGACCGCCGATCCGATGCCGATGCTGCGTCCGCCCGACCTGGTGGATCCAGGCGAGGTGGGGCGTGTGGTGGAGATCCGGGCCTTGGAGCTCAGGGCCATCCGCTTCCGACGCGGGACCTTCCTGATCGACACGACCGACCTGGAACCGGCCCCTACCGACGGCTGAGCCGATGGCTCAGCCAGGCTGCGTGCGCTTGCTCCAGGGCAGGGGCGGGGCCCACCAGGCTCAGGGAGGGGCAGGCGAGCCAGCGGCGGGCGGCGGCCCGCAGATCCTCCGCGCCGAGGCCGGGGGCCCGCTCCAGCACCCGGCGCACGTGGTCGGACGGCAGGCCATGGCTGAGCACCAGCGCCAGGCGTTCCGCGATCTGGGAGCAGGTCTGCCGACCCATGGCGTCCTGGCCCTGGAATTTCGCCAGGGCCAGCAGCCGTGCCCCCTCCTCGAGGGGCTCCTCCAGGAGCCGCTGCCATTCCTCCAGCAGGCAGGCGGTGGCTTCCGCCGCCCGCTCGGCCGAGGTGGACAGGTGCATGACGAAGGGCGGAGCGCCGCTGTAGGCCGGCAGGTGGACCCCGACGTCGTAGGCCAGTCCGCGCTCCTCCCGCATCGTCACGAACAGGCGGCTGGACATGCCGATGCCCAGGTGCGCCTGCAGCAGGCGCAGGGCCAGGGCGTCGGGATGGCCCAGGGGAACGGTCGCGGCCCCCAGCATCAGCACCAGCTGTTCGGTGTCCTGGACCTGCAGGGCGTGACGTCCGGTGGCCGCCGGTGGACCGGCGAAGGGTTGGGGCTCCGGCGCCCGGGTGGTCCAGGGCGCTGCCGCCAGCTCCTGCTCCAGCGCCTCCCCCAGCGACGCTGAGACATCGCCGCAGAGCACCAGAACGGCGCCGTCAGCCCCGAGACCCCCCACCAGGGGGAGGAGCTGCTCGGGCCCGAGGCCGGCCAGTTCAGACTCGATCCCGAGGGGGTCATGGCCATAGGGTCCGTCGCCGTAGAGCAGCCGGCGCAGCTGGTCATGGGCCAGCTGGAAGGGGTCCTCCTTCTGGCGCTGCAGCAGCTGCAGGTTGAGCTGGCGTTCGATCGCCACCTGCTCGGCCTCCAGCCGCGGCCGCCGTGCCATCGCCAGCAGCAGGGGCACCAGGGTGGGGGCATCATCGGCGGCGCACTTGAGGGCCAGCACCAGGCCGTCTTCGTGGGCCTCCACCCGCAGGGCGGCGCCGGCCCCCTCCACACAATCGGCCAGGGCCTCGGCGTCGAGGTCGCCGCAGCCCCGCGTCATGGTGCCGGCCAGCAGCTGGTGGGCGCCGCGACCGCCGGCGGGGTCGCGGCCGCTGCCGCCCGGAATCGCCAGGCGGGCCGCCAGGATCGCCGGCCCTGGCCGGTGCAGGATCCGCAGGGGCAGGCCCCCTTCCAGAACCTGGGTGTCCTCGGTGGTGGCGGGAGGGGAGACGCTCATGCCGGCACCGCCTCCAGCAGGCAGGCCCGGGCAGGATCCAGCAGGGGCAGCACCTGTTCCTGAAGCCTGGCGGGCGTCCAGCGGTCGAGCAGCGCGAGGGGATGGTCCAGCGGTTGGCTGCGTCCCCAGAGCCGACCGCTGCCGATCAGGGACGCGACGCCGCCGGGGGATTCCAGCGAAAAGCGGTAGCCGTTGGCGACGAGTCGGCGGGCGCGCCACCACTCCTGCTCGTCCAGGGTGTCCTGGTGGAGCTCCTGCCACACCTGGCTGATGGCCCCACGCACTTCGGCCAGGTTCTCCTGGTCGCAGACGGCTTCGAGCAGGGCGAAGCTGCCCCCCTCCATGGCGTGCAGATCCAGGTCGATGCTCTCCACGATCTGCAGCCGCTCCCGCAGGCGCTCCACCAGACGGCTGCGGCGACCTTCCGCCAGCACGGTGGTGGCCAGATCCGCCCCCACCATGGCTTCCACATCGGCGGCGGGCGGCAGCCACCACACCATCAGCAGTCGGGCGGCCTCCAGCCGCGGCACGGCCAGCCGGTGGACCCCCGGGGTGACCCGAAGGCTGGCGGGAGCCCATGGGGCGCTGGTCGGCGCCAGGGCCGCCAGAGGGCCAGCCGCGGCCCGTTGGATCAGATCGCCATCGCCCACGGCGCCGGTGAGGGCGAGAACGCAGCGACCGGCGGCGTACTGGCGGTGGTGGAAGGCGGCCATCGCCGCCGGGTCGTGGTCGAGCAGGGCCTGCCGCCGCCCGAGGATCGGCAGGCCGTAGGGATGGTCCGGACAGGCCAGGGACAGCAGCCGCTGCAGGGCCACCTCCTCGGGCTGATCTTCGCTCTGGGCCAGCTCCTCAAGCACCACCTGGCGCTCCATGGCAAAGCTGTCCGGGTCCAGCCGGGGCTGCAGCACCAGATCCATCAACAGATCAAGGGCCTCTCCCGCCCCCTCGGGCGGCATCAGGGCGTGGAAGTGGACATCGTCAAAACCGGTGGCGGCATTGCTGCTCCCCCCCAGGGCCTCGATGCGGCGATCGAACTCCCCGGCCGCCAGGCCATCGCTGCCCTTGAACACCATGTGTTCGAGGAAATGGGCCATGCCGCTCTCCGATGGCCCCTCAAAGGCGCTGCCGGCGCGGCACCAGAAGTCGAGGCAGACCAGGGGGGCGTCCTTGAGGTCGAGCTGCACCAGCTCGACGCCATTGGCAAGGGTGTGGCTGACGGGGGCGGCCAGACCGGGCAGCAAGGACCCGCAACAACCCAGGGAAACGCTCACGGACGCATGGCAAGATCCGCATTCTGCTGTCACGACGAGTCCATGGGTGAGGTCGCTCCGGCCGGAGACGGTGGCATCCACCCCCTGGTGGATGGCCTTGCCGAGCGGATCCGGCTCTGTCGCAACGATCTGCCGGATCTGGCCCCCCTGGCGATCGACCCCGACCTGGAGGCGATCAGCGGCAGCCTGGAGGGGGATGCGCTCTACATCCGCAACGAGGTGCACCGCTGCCGGGGGATGCGCAAGCTGCACCTGGAGACGGCGCGCCTGGGGGCCGGCCTGCAGATTCTCCACTGTGTGTTCTTCCCCGACCCACGCCACGATCTGCCTGTGTTCGGCGCCGACATCGTGGCCGGCAAGGCCGGGGTGAGCGCGGCCATCGTCGACCTCTCGCCGGTGAGGGAAGGGCTGCCCGACGCCATCGCCGAGGCCCTGCAGGCCCGCCGGCGTCCCGCCTTCGCCCAGGTGCGGGAGCTGCCGCCCTGGGGGTCGATCTTCTCGCCCCATGTGCTGTTCGTGCGGCCCGAGTCGGAGGCGGAGGAACAGGGGTTCGTCGAGGAGGTCGCCGCCTTCCTGGGCGTGCTCTCCGAAGCGGCGGCCGCGAGCCCTTCCCAGGCCCCGGATCACCCCGCTACGGTTGCCCGATGGGAAGGGCAGCTGAAGTATTGCAAGCAACAGAAACAAAACGACAAGACCCGGAGGGTGCTGGAGAAGGCCTTCAATCCCCAATGGGCCGACCGTTACATCGAGGACTTGCTCTTCGACGACCCACCGGTCCCTTCCGCAACGGTCTGATCGTTGCCGGGGTGGCGGGTCTGGTGGTGCTCGGCGCAGCCATCCACCAACGTCTGCAGCCCCCCAAGGCGCCGGCCGCCGCCGTTGCCAGGCCTCCGGCGCCGGTGGAGGCCGTGGCGGCCCTGGGCCAGCTGGAACCTGAGGGTGATGTGCGCGTCCTGGCGGCGCCGATCACCGGCATCGGCGGCAGCCCCCGCATCACCGAACTTCTGGTGGTTGAGGGCGACAGGGTGCAGGCCGGCCAGCTGCTGGCCCGCTTCGACAACCAGCCGGTCCAACGGGCGGAACTGGAACTGATCCGCACCCGGATCGCCAACCTCAGCCGCCGGCTGATCATCCAGTCCCGCGACCTGGAGCGCTATCGCAAGCTGGCCAGTGATGGGGCCTATTCGGCCGCCGATCTGGATGTGCTGGAGCAGCGCACCCTGGAGCTCCAGGGTCAGCTGCAGGAGGCCAGGGCCTCCCTTGTCAAGGCCGGCACCGACCTGGTCAACACCGAACTGAGGGCTCCGATCGCCGGCACCGTGCTGCGCATCCAGTCCCGCGTCGGGGAACGCCCTGGCGATGACGGCATCCTCGAGCTGGGTGCCAGCGATCGCATGGAAGCGTCCGTGGAGGTCTACGAGAGCGACATCGATCGGGTGCGGCTTGGCCAGGCGGTGACGCTCACCAGCGAGAACGGCGGCTTCGACGGCAGCCTGCGGGGCACCGTCCGCCGCATCAGCCCCCAGGTCCGCCAGCGGGAGGTCCTCTCCACCGACCCCACCGGTGACGCCGATGCCCGCGTCGTCGAGGTGCGGGTGCGGCTCGATCCCTCCGATGGGGCCCGGGTCGCCTCCCTCAGCGGCCTCAAGGTGATCGCCCGCATGCAGCCATGACGTTCTGGCAGGGACGCCGGATCCCCCTGGCCTGGCTGCTGCTCACCCGCCAGCCCATGCGACTGGCGGTGGCCCTGGCCGGGATCACCTTCGCCGGGATCCTGATGTTCATGCAGCTGGGCTTCAGGGACGCCCTGTTCGATTCCAGCGTCACGGTCCACAAGCTGTTCGACACCGATCTGGTGCTGGTCAGCCCGCGCACCAAGAGCTCCATCAGCATGAGCGGCTTCCCCCAGCGGCGACTGGTCCAGGCCATGGCCGATGCCGACGTGACCGGCACCACGCCGGTGCACTGGAACCTGCTGCTGTGGCGCAATCCCCAGACCAAGGCCACCCGCTCGATCCTGGCCCTGGGCTTCGAGCCCGGCGATCCCCTGTTCATCGATCCGGCCGTCACCGCCCTGGCTCCGCGCCTTACCCAGAAGGGCCGGGTGCTCTTCGACGACCAGTCCCGGAACGAGTTCGGGCCGGTGGCGAAGTGGTTCCGCGAGGGGCGCACCGTGGAGAGTGAGGTAGCCGGAAAGCGGTTGCGGGTGGCGGGCCTGTTCACCGCCGGCGCCTCCTTCGGCGCCGATGGCAACATCCTCACCAGCCGGGAAACCTTCCTCAGCCTGCTGCCCAACACCCCGCCCGGCAGCATCGAACTGGGGCTGATCCGCCTGCGGCCCGGTGCCGATCCCGCGGCGGTGGCGCAACGGCTGCGTCGCCTGCTGCCGGAGGACGTCAGCGTGCTCACCAAGCAGGGCTTCCTCGACCTGGAGATCGACTACTGGCGCAGCAGCACCGCCATCGGCTTCATCTTCACCCTGGGCGCCGCCATGGGCTTCGTGGTGGGATGCGTGATCGTCTATCAGATCCTCTATTCCGATGTCAGCGACCACCTGCCGGAGTACGCCACCCTGATGGCGATGGGCTACAGCCTGCTGACCCTCCTCGGCGTCGTGGCCCGCGAGGGGCTGCTGCTGGCGATCTTCGGCTACCTGCCCGCCTATGGCGCCGGTCAGGTGCTCTACGGCGTCATCCATGCCGCCACCAAACTGCCGGTGGCGATGGCCGCTGATCGGGCCATCACCGTGTTCCTGATGATCCTGGTGATGTGCATGGGATCGGCGGCCCTGGCCATGCGCAAGCTGGGCGACGCCGATCCGGCGGACATCTTCTGAGGCCATGCATCTTCTGAGGCCATGATTCCGAGCTGATGACCACCCTTCTTCCCGGTTCCGTCCCAGCGTCCACCGCGACGGGCGAGTCCTTCGCCACCGTGGCGGTTCGGGGCCTCAGCCATTGGTACGGCAGCGGCTCGATGCGGCGTCAGGTGCTGCAGGGGATCGATCTGGAGATCCATCCCGGGGAGGTGGTGCTGCTCACGGGGCCCTCCGGCTGCGGCAAGACCACCCTGCTCACCCTCGTGGGGGCCCTGCGTCAGGTGATGGAGGGTTCGGTGCGGGTGCTGGGCTGCGAACTGAACAGCTCCGGGCGCCACGAGCGTCAGCTGTTGCGCCGCAGTGTGGGCATGATCTTCCAGGGTCACAACCTGCTGCGCTGCCTCACCGCCGAGCAGAACGTGCAGATGGGGGCCGACCTGTTGCCTGATCTGGGCTACCGGGCCCGTCGCGACCTGTCCCGGGAGTGGCTGCGGGCCGTGGGGCTCTCCGACCACCTCAGCAAACTTCCCCACGACCTCTCCGGCGGTCAGAAGCAGCGGGTGGCCATCGCCCGTGCCCTGGCGGCCCATCCCCGCCTGCTGCTGGCCGACGAACCCACCGCCGCCCTCGACAGCCGCACCGGCCGGGAGGTGGTCGATCTGCTCAAGCGCCTGGCCCGGGAGGAAGGCTGCGCTGTGCTGATGGTGACCCACGACCCCCGCATTCTTGATGTGGCCGACCGGCTGGTGCGGATGGAGGATGGCCGCCTCTGGGCCAGTGACACCGTGGTCGGTTGAGCCAGCTCTGTTGAGCCTCGTCTGTTGAGTAGGGTGGAAGATCACAGTCTTCTCGAAGCTTTTAAGCCCTATGTCGAAACGCAGGAATCTCAAGAAGGAAAAGCAGGAGCGCAACCGGGCCTATGCCCGCAAGTTCAAGAAGCGCAAGCTGCGCAACGACGGCCGCGGTGAAGGCGCCGGCAACGGCGTGACCGGCACGGCCAACAACGGCGGCGCCGCCGACTGATCACGCCGGTCCGGTCATGGCGGCACCGGGGGATTCGATCGGGATCCCCCTTTTTCATGGCCTCCAGGACCGACGTCCCCCCCCGGCTTCCGCCCGCGGCCCCGCCCCGAGACCCGATGTTCATCAGCGTCGTCATCCCCACCTACAACCGGCTGCCGATCCTGCGCCAGTGCCTGCAGGCCCTGGAACGCCAGGAGACCGGCGGCCCCCTGCAGGCCTACGAGGTGGTGCTGGTGGACGACGGCTCCACCGACGACACGGTCCGCTGGCTGGATGCCCACGCCACCGCCTTCCCCCACCTGCGGCTGATCCGCCAGGACCACGGCGGCCCCGCCGAAGGGCGCAACCGCGGCGTGGAGGCGGCCCATGGCGACGTGATCGTGTTCATCGACAGCGACCTGGTGGTCACCGAGCGGTTTCTGCTGCACCACGCCACCGCCCTGGCGCGGGCCTGGAAGGAGAGCGGCGATCGGCTCTGCTTCACCTACGGCGCGGTGATCAACACCCACAATTTCGATCAGCCCACCGCCGAGCCCCACAAGCTGCGCGACCTCTCCTGGGCCTACTTCGCCACCGGCAACGTGGCCATCGACCGCCGGGTGCTGGAGCAGTCGGGTCTGTTCGACACCGGCTTCCGCCTCTATGGCTGGGAGGACCTGGAGCTGGGGGAGCGGCTGCGCCGCATGGGCGTGCGGCTGGTGCGCTGCCCCGAAGCTGTCGGCTACCACTGGCATCCGCCCCTCAGCCTCGAGCAGATCCCTGATCTGGTGCGCGTGGAGCGGGAACGGGCCCGGATGGGGCTGGTGTTCTTCCGCAAGCACCCCACCTGGCGGGTGCGGTTCATCATCCAGTACACCTGGCTGCATCTGCTGCTGTGGGAGCTGCTCACCCTCGGAGGCCTGATCAATGAACGCACCTTGCGTCCCCTGCTGCGCTGGCTGATCCGCCATGGCAAGGCGGGTCTGGCGATGGAGCTGCTGCGGCTTCCCCTCAACCGCTTCGGGGTGCGGGCCCTCCATGCCGAAGCCCGCCAGCAGGGCCATTTGGTAAGTTGACCCAGTAACACCAACACCGCACACCTGCATGTTTCGGGTGATCCGCTGCCTTCCCTATGGCGCGGCATCCCTGGCAGGTGGAGGCCAACCCGAAACCCCCCACACCCAACATGGCTGTCGTCACTCTCTCCGAGATGATGGAAGCTGGTGCCCACTTCGGTCACCAGACCCGTCGCTGGAATCCCAAGATGTCGCGCTACATCTATTGCGCGCGCAACGGAGTCCACATCATCGATCTCGTGCAGACCGCCGTCTGCATGAACAACGCCTACAAATGGACCCGCAGTGCCGCCCGCAGCGGCAAGCGTTTCCTGTTCGTCGGCACCAAGAAGCAGGCCTCCGAAGTCATCGCCCAGGAAGCGGCCCGCTGCGGCGCCTCCTATGTGAATCAGCGCTGGCTGGGCGGCATGCTCACCAACTGGAGCACGATGCGGGCCCGCATCGACCGCCTCAAGGACCTGGAGCGGATGGAGTCCTCCGGCGCCATCGCCATGCGGCCCAAGAAGGAAGCGGCCGTCCTGCGCCGTGAACTCGATCGCCTGCAGAAGTACCTCGGCGGCCTCAAGAACATGCGCCGCCTGCCCGATGTGGTGGTGCTGGTGGATCAGCGCCGCGAAACCAACGCCGTGCTCGAGTGCCGCAAGCTCGACATCCCGCTCGTGTCGATGCTCGACACCAACTGTGATCCCGATCTCTGCGACGTCCCCATCCCCTGCAACGACGACGCCGTGCGCTCCGTCCAACTGGTGCTGGGCCGTCTCGCGGATGCCATCAATGAGGGCCGCCATGGAGCCCAGGATCAGCGCGGCGACGACGACGCCTGAGCCGTTCTCTCCCTCCCGACCTCCCCCACTCCCACCCCATGGCTGAGATCACAGCGAAGCTCGTCAAGGACCTGCGCGACAAGACCGGCGCGGGCATGATGGATTGCAAGAAGGCCCTCACCGAATCCGGTGGGGATGCCACCAAGGCCGCCGAATGGCTGCGCCAGAAGGGCATCGCCACCGCCGAGAAGAAAGCTGGTCGCACGGCGGCCGAAGGTGCCGTCGGCAGCTACATCCACACCGGTGCCCGCGTCGGCGTCCTGGTGGAAGTGAACTGCGAGACCGATTTCGTGGCCCGCGGTGAGCTCTTCCAGGAGTTGGTGCGCAACGTGGCGATGCAGATCGCCGCCTGCCCCAACGTGGAATACGTCAGCACCGACGACATTCCCCCCGAGGTGGCCGAGCGCGAGAAGTCCATCGAGATGGGTCGCGACGATCTGGCCGGCAAGAAGGAGGAGATGAAGGTCAAGATCGTGGCCGGGCGCATCGGCAAGCGCCTCAAGGAACTGGCCCTGATGGATCAGCCCTTCATCCGCGACAACACGCTCACCGTGGGTGAGATGGTCAAGTCGGCCGCCGGCAAGACCGGCGAGAACATCCGTGTGCGCCGCTTCACCCGCTACACCCTGGGCGAGGGGATCGAGGTGGAACAGTCGGATTTCGCCGCGGAAGTGGCGGCGATGGGCAAGGCGGCCTGAGCCGGAGCCGTTGAGCGACCCGTCCGATTCGATCGATCTGCCGGGTCAGCTGGAGGCCCTCACCCAACGGCTGACCCAGTCGAACCCGGAGCTCTATCGGCATGTCGCCCTCTACCTCCAGGTTCTGCGTCAGGTGCTGCCCCAGCGGGTGCAGCAGGCCTGCTTCCATCTCGCCACCCAGGTCCATCCCCAGCGCTACGTCGAGCTGCCCGCCGAACGTCGCCGTCTGCTTCAGGCCCAGATCGAGGAATTGGTGAGCCGTTGCTCCAGCCTGCTCACGGTCGAACAGCTGGTGATTCTTGCTGCTCAGATCTCCCGCGAGCGCCTGCGCCGTGAGCACCACGACCGGCAGCAGCTCCTGGAGGACCTTTCCTGGGAAGGGGAGGCTCCTGACGACCGCTCCCCCCAGTCGGAACCGCTGCCGCCGGGGTCGGTGCAGATTTCCTTCGCCCCACCCCGCTCCGGCGGTTCTTTCCTCTGGGGGACCTTGAGCAGCGATCCTGGCCCGGCGACGGATCACGAAGACGGGCCCGAGGGGCAGAGCGATCCCGAGGAGGATCCGCCTGGCCTGGCGATCGAGGTCGCCATCGCCAGCGATGACCAGCTGCCCCTGGCCCTGCCGGCGGAGGACGAGGAGCCGCCCCAGGCGACCCAGCACGAGGCGTCGGAACGGTCCCTGTGGCAGGCGGGCCGGCTTCCTGAGGATCCCGAGCAGGTGCTGCGCTGGATGGACGGCATGGAGCTGGCCCTGGGACGGCGACTGCGCAACCTCTCCCACGCCATCAATGTGGAGTTGCTGCGGGGCGGGTTGAGTCGCAGCCTGCTGCCGGTGAGCTTGCTGGACGCCGTGCTGGAGGGCCAGCTGGAAACCATGGCCGCCCCCGCCAATCTGATGCGGTTGCCCCTTCCCTTCGGTCCGGCGCGCTCCCCCCAGGTGCAGACCATGGCCGTGCTGCTGCGGCCCGCTGAGCTGGAGCTGGAGGAGCCCCGCCTGCGCACCTGCCGGCGGCGACTGCAGCAGCACCGCCAGGAGGTTCGCAGAATGGCCCAGCAGTTCCGTCGCCTGCAACGGCGGCTACGGATCCATCAGGCCGAACAGCTTTGGCTGCAGGACATCAGCCCCCCATCGATCCCGAGCGACTGAGCGGTCCCTCCCGCGGGGATGGGGAGGGCGCGTCCGCCCTGGAGGCGCTTGACGCCTGGTGCAGGCCCCTGCAGCTTGCCTGCCGCCTGGAGGCCGAAGCGGGTTTTGCGGATCTGCAGGGACGGCGGGATCGTTTCAGCGGCTTCGTCGGCGCCAGCCTCACCACTCCGGCGGCATGGCTGGAGGCCAGCGAACGCCAGCAGCTGGCCGCCCTCGCCCGCGACTTCGCCTCCTACGGCGAGCTGGCCCTGGCGGCCCGCCAGTCGCTGGTGCGGAAGCTGCGCCAGGCCCTGCACGAGCTCCGCTGCCGCCGCCGGGAGGTGCTGCCGGTGGCTCCCCCACGGTTGCGGCGGCTGCCGCCCAGCGCGGCGGAGCGAGCGGCCAGCGGAGCCGACGTGCGCCTGGCGCCCCAGACCCCCCTTTCGGAGGTGGCCGGGATCGGGCCGAAGACCGCCACCCGGCTTGCCGCGCTGGGCCTGCTGGTGGTGCGTGATCTGGTGCACCATTATCCCCGCGACTATCTCGATTACGCCCATCTGGTGCGGATTGCAGCCCTGGAGCCCGGGCGGACCGCCACCATCGTGGCGACGGTGCGCCGCTGCCACGCCTTCGGCAGCCCCCGCAACCCCAATCTGGCGATCCTGGAGCTGCACCTCCAGGACGTCACGGGCCGCCTGCGGGTGTCGCGGTTCTTCGCGGGGCGCCGCTTCAGCAGTCCGGGCTGGCTGAAGGCCCAGCAGCGGCTCTACCCGGTGGGCGCCACGGTGGCCGTCAGCGGCCTGGTGAAGGAGAGCCCCTACGGCCCCTGCTTCGCCGACCCCCTGCTGGAGGTGCTGGAGGCTCCCGGGGCCCCGGTGCGCTCCGAGCAGATCGGCCGCTTCGTGCCCGTCTATGCCCTCACCGAGGGCCTCAGCGGCGAGAGTCTCGCCAGGGCCATCGCTGCGGTGCTGCCCTCGGCGAGCCGCTGGCCCGACCCACTGCCGGAGCTCCTGCGGCGGGAACGCGACCTGCCGCGCCGTGGTGAGGCCCTGCAGGGGATTCACCGTCCCGCCGATCGCCAGGAGCTGCAACGCTGTCGCCGGCGCCTGGTGTTCGATGAGTTTCTGCTGCTGCAGCTGGCCCTGGGTCAGCGGCGGGAGCTGCTGCGCCGACAGCCCGCTCTGCCCCTGGTGCTGCCCACCGGCGGCGAGGACCTGGTGGGCCGGTTCCTGCATCTGCTGCCCTTCCCCCTCACCGGAGCCCAGAGCCGCGTGCTGGCGGAGATCCGCTCCGACATGGCCCGTCCCCAGCCGATGGCCCGTCTGGTTCAGGGTGATGTGGGCAGTGGCAAGACGGTGGTGGCCCTCGCGGCCCTGCTGGGCGCCATCGAGGCCGGCTGCCAGGGGGCCCTGATGGCGCCCACCGAGGTGCTGGCCGCCCAGCATTTTCACAAGCTGGCCGGCTGGCTGCCCCAGCTCAACGTCAGCATCGAGCTGCTGACCGGCTCCACCCCCGCCCGCCGCCGCCGCCAGCTGCTGCAGGACCTGGCCAACGGGCAGGTGAAGCTGCTGGTGGGCACCCATGCCCTGCTCGAGGATCCGGTCCAGTTCGAGCGCCTCGGCCTGGTGGTGGTGGACGAGCAGCACCGCTTCGGCGTCCGCCAGCGCAACCGGCTCCTGGCCAAGGGGCTCCAGCCCCACCTGCTCACCATGACCGCCACACCGATTCCCCGCACCCTGGCCCTGTCGATCCACGGCGACCTGGACATCAGCCAGATCGACGAACTGCCGCCGGGACGCACGCCGATCCGCACCCGCCTGCTGAGGGGATCCGAGCGTCCCAGTGCCTGGGAGCTCGTGCGCCAGGAGGTGGCCCGGGGCCAGAGGGCCTATGTGGTGCTGCCCCTGGTGGAGGAATCGGAGAAGCTGGATCTGCGCTCCGCCGTGGAGGTGCACCGCCACCTCGATGAGGAGGAGTTCCCGGGCCTGACGGTGGGTCTGCTGCATGGGCGCATGACCGGCGAGGAGAAGCAGCGGGCCATCAGCGCCTTCCAGGAGGGGCGCTCCCAGGTGCTGGTCTCCACCACGGTGGTGGAGGTGGGGGTGGATGTGCCGGAGGCGAGCGTGATGGTGATCGAACATGCCGAGCGTTTCGGTCTGGCCCAGCTGCACCAGCTGCGGGGACGGGTCGGCCGGGGCGCCGCCGCCTCCCATTGCCTGCTGCTCCACGAGGGCGACAACGCCATGGCCCGCCAGCGGCTGGAGCTGCTGGCCCGCAGCAGCGATGGCTTCGAGATCGCCGAGATGGACCTCAGGCTGCGGGGTCCCGGCCAGGTGCTCGGCACCCGCCAGTCCGGCCTGCCGGACCTGGCCCTGGCCAGCCTCAGTGACGACGGCGCCGTGCTGGAGGAGGCCCGGCTGACGGCACGGCGGATCCTGGCGCAGGATCCAGCCCTGGAGCAGCACCTGGAGCTGCGCGAAGCCCTCGAGGCCCAGCGTCGCCGTTCGGTGGAGGCGGCCCAGTTGAATTGACTCCAGCCACCGCGCCGAGCTGCACACTCCACACACTGCCCCATGCCGCCCCTGCGCCCCTGGAGTCCGATTCCCATCGAGGACGATGGCGACCCCCTGCTCGATCTGCCGGCGTCGCTCTGGCGGCTCGAACCCCACCCGTACCAGGCCCTGGGGGCGCCCTACGGCCCAGGTGCCAGTCCCTTCCGGTTGCGCCGGGGGGTGATCGACCGGCTGGTGCGGGCCCAGGGCCTGCTCCAGCGGCAGAGGCCCGACTGGCGGCTGGCCATCTTCGACGCCTGGCGACCCATCGCCGTTCAGGCCTTCATGGTCCGCCAGGCCTTCCGTGAGGCCTGTGGGCAGCGGGGACTCGATCCTGATCAAGCCGGGGCGGCCCAGAAGGCCGTGGCGGAGGAGGTGGATCGCTTCTGGGCGCCGCCGAGCCGCGATCCGGCCACCCCGCCGCCCCACAGCACCGGCGCGGCGGTGGATCTCACCCTGGCCGAGGCCAGCGGTCGGCCCCTGGCGATGGGCGGGGAGATCGACGCCATCGGAGCGATCTCCGAGCCCGACCACCACGCCGGCGCCGCCCCCGGCACGGAGGCGGCCGAGTGGCACGCCCGGCGCCGTCTGCTGGCTGCCGTGATGGCGGCGGCGGGGTTCGCCCAGCACCCGAATGAATGGTGGCACTTCAGCCACGGCGACCAGCTCTGGGCCTGGCGCTGCCAGGAACCCCGCGCGCGCTACGGCGGTGTCGCCGCCGGGGTGGAGGGTGCCGCGGACGGCTGAGCGGCGCCCGGCACCCCCTTGCCCGCGACGGGGATCACGGTGCCGGGCAGGGTGAGCCCCAGTTCTCGGAACAGCACGCTCGCCTGCGGGCGGGTCAGCAGACCCTTCTGGACGCAGCGTTTGAGGCTGGCCAGGGTCAGATCGTCCTGCACGCGGCGCAGCTTGGCCAGCACCTCGGGGCTCTGGTCGGCATACGGCAGAAGATGGGCCTTGTAGGAGGCCCGGATCGACTCCGGCTTGCAGGCGAGGGGATCGGAATCGAAGTGCTGGACCGGCGCCTGGGGGGGTGCGGGCCGCTCCGCCGCTTCGCTGGCCTGCCCTGCCACCGGGAGCAGCTCCCACAGCGCCACCCAGAGCAGCGAGCGCAGCAGGCGGGGGACGAGGGGGCCAGCAGGGTTCCGCATGCCGGGAATCCATGGAGAATCAAGCCTAGGCGCGGGCTGCGGCAGGTCTCAACGCCCATCCCCTGGCCGAGGCGACGCTCTAGGCGGGGGGGAGCAGCTGGCCCACGCGCTCGGCACCGATCCTGTCGATGAAGTCGCCGAAGCGACTGCGGACGCCACCTTCGTCCCGCCAGGCCACCAGCAGGGGCTCCAGGGTGGCTTCGAGCCTCTCCAGAGGCATTTTCTCCAGGTAGGGCCTGGCCAGACGCGTCAGACCGTGGCTGCCGCCCAGCCACAGCTGGTAGGTGTCCACCGCACTGCCCACCAGCCCGATCTCCGCCATGTAGGGGCGGGCACAGCCATTGGGGCAGCCGGTCAGGCGCACGAGCAGGGGTTTGCTGATCTCCAGACGCTCCAGCAGCGCATCGAGGCGGTCGAGGACGTCGGGGAGGATGCGTTCGGCCTCGGTGATCGCCAGGCCGCAGAGGGGCAGGGCCGGACAGGCCAGGGCATGACGGGCCAGGGCTGGTGGGGCCTCCGGGGTGGCCATGCCGAGGGCCGCCAGGGCCTCCCGCACGGAGGCCCGCTGGGCGCTGCCGATGTTGCAGAGCAGCAGGTCCTGGTTGGGGGTGAGTCGCACCTCCAGCTGGTAGGTCTCGACGAGCCGGCGCAGGCCGGTTTTGAGGTCCCCCTGGAGGCGTCCGCAGAGCACGGGCAGGCCCACGAACCACAGGCCCGGCGATTGCCGATGCCAGCCCAGGTAGTCGGTGAGGACAGCGGGCGGTTCCCGCCGCAGGGCCTTGATCGGATGGGGGAAGTAGCGGCTCAGCTCGGTCCGGAACCAGTCCACCCCCCGGTCATGGATCAGGTACTTCATGCGGGCGTGGCGGCGCTGCTCACGGTCGCCGTGGTCGCGCTGCAGGGCCACGATCGCCTGCACCAGTTCCAGCACATGGGCGGCGGCCACGTAGCCGAGGGGATCGGCGGTGCGCGCGAAGGTCTCCTCCTTGTTGTGGGTCCGTCCCATGCCGCCACCCACGTAGACGTTGCAGCCCAGGGGACGGCCGGAGGGATCGCTGAACAGCACCAGGCCGACGTCCTGGGTCAGCAGGTCGACGGAGTTGTCCCCGGGGACGGTGACAGCGACCTTGAACTTGCGGGGCAGGTAGGTGGAGCCGTAGAGGGGCTCGGCCCCATCGCCGCTGAACACGGCGCCACTCTCCTGCAGCTTCCGCGCCTTCCTGACGGGCCCGCGGGGCTTGATGCGGTAGCTCAGATCCCCATCCACCCAGAGGTCCAGGTAGGAGCCCTCGGCGGCCTGGGGGGCCAGCAGGTCGGCGATGCGATCCGCCAGCAGGCGGGCCTCCGGGTAGCCGTCCCGTTCGAACGGAGCGGCCGGAGCCATCACGTTGCGGTTGATGTCTCCACAGGCGGAGAGCGTGGAGCCGAGGGCACGAACGATGCCGCCGATCACCTCCTTGAGGTCCGTCTTCTGCACCCCGTGCATCTGGAAGGCCTGCCGGGTGGTGATCCGCAGGGTGCCGTTGCCCAGCCGATCCGCGAGGGAATCGAGTGCCAGGTAAAGGGAGGTGGGAATGCGTCCGCCGGGGTTGCGCAGCCGCAGCATCATCTGCCAGTCCTTGTCGGCCCCCTTGCGACGGTTGTCCCGGTTGTCCTGCTGGTAGCTGCCGTGGAACTTGAGGATCTGGACGGCGGGATCGCTGAAGCTGGGCAGTGTGTTGCCGAGTTCGCCGGCCAGGGGGTCATGCAGGTGGCCGCTGCCGGCCTTGAGGGCCTCCTGTTTGGTGGGGGGCTTGGCGGGGGAGGCCGATGGGAGCGACGTGCTGTCGGCGACCGTCGTCGAGGACATCGGCGTGCGGAAAGGTTTGAGGAACGAAACTAGCGAATGGGACGGGTCGGTTTGCCGGTGCGTCCGGCCTTCTCCCGCCTTTGCATACAGTCGCGTACTGCCCGTTCCCCTGCATGGCCACCTTTCTTCTGGAGATCGGCACGGAGGAACTGCCGGCCGATTTCGTGCGCCTGGCCCAGCCCCAGCTGGAGGCGATCGTGGCCAGGGATCTGCAGGAGGCCCGCCTTTCCTGCGACAGCATCCGCACCAGCGGCACCCCCCGCCGCCTGGCCGTGGCCATCACCGGGTTGCCGGAACGTCAGCAGGATCTGGTCGAGGACCGCAAGGGGCCACCGGCCCAGCAGGCGTTCCGCGATGGCCAGCCCACCCCGGCGGCCATGGGATTCGCCCGTCGCTGCGGCTGCAGCCCCGAGCAGCTGGAGATCCGCGACACCGACAAGGGCCCCTTCGTGTTCGCCCGCAGCACCGATCCTGGCCGTCCCACGGCAGAGGTGCTGGCCGACTGCATCCCGGCCTGGATCCGCTCCCTGCAGGGGCGGCGCTTCATGCGCTGGGGCCATGGGGACGGCCGCTTCAGCCGGCCCCTGCGCTGGCTGGTGGCCCTTCTCGATGAGCGGGTGATCCCCGTGGCGCTCACGGAGATGGATCCTCCCCTGGCCAGTGACCGTCTCAGCCGCGGCCACCGGCTCCATCCAGGGGCGGTGGCGATCGCCTCCGCCGACGGCTACGCCAAAGCCCTTGAGGCCGCCGATGTGCAGGTGGACCGCGAAGCCAGGGGAACCCTGATCCGCACGGCCCTGGAGGCGGCGGCCCAGCAGGCCGGTGGTGAGCTGGATCTGCCCCAGGGCCTGTTCGATGAGCTGGTCGATCTGGTGGAGTCCCCCCGCCTGATCGATGGTGCCATCGACCCGGCCTATCTCGCCCTGCCCCCGGAGGTGCTGAGCACGGTGATGCGTTCCCACCAGCGCTATGTGCCCCTGCGCGTCTCCGGGGCGCCGGGTGATCCCCTGGCCCTGACGGCCGATGGGGTGCTCCTGCCCCGGTTCCTGTGTATTTCCAATGGCCATGCCGCTGCCGCCGACACCATCCGCCGCGGCAACGAGCGGGTGCTGCGGGCGCGGCTGGCGGACGCCTCCTTCTTCCTGGCGGCCGATCGGCGCCAGAGCAGCGCTGAACGGGTGAAGGCCCTCGAGCGGGTCACCTTCGCCGAAGGGCTCGGCAGCCTGGCCGACCGCAGCCAGCGCCTGGCCTGGCTCACCGACCTGCTCTGCAGCCGCCTGGAGATCGACGCGGACACCGCCATCGCCGCCCGCCGGGCCGCCCCCCTCTGCAAGCACGATCTGGTCAGCCAGATGGTGGGGGAGTTCCCCGAATTGCAGGGGGTCATGGGGGCCAAGTACCTGCTGGCCGAAGGGGAGTCGCGCGCCGTGGCGCTGGCGGTGCTGGAGCATTACCAGCCCCGTGGAGCCGGCGATGCCCTGCCGGCGTCCGCGGCGGGCGGTCTGCTGGCCCTGGCCGAGCGGCTGGAACTGTTGCTCAGCATCTTTGCCAGGGGGGAACGTCCCAGTGGCTCCTCCGATCCCTATGCCCTGCGTCGTGCCGGCAACGGCGTGCTCCAGATCCTCTGGGATCGCGGCTGGTCGCTTGATCTGGTGGAGCTGATGGCCCTGGCGACGGCCCACTGGCAACGGTTGCTGCCCGCCCTGGAGGTCCAACCCCTGGCCCTGGCGGCCGATCTGCTCGAATTCCTGCGCCAGCGTCTCGCCAGCCTGCTGGAGGAGGAGGGCTTCGGGGCCGACCTGGTGCAGGCGGTGGCCGGCGATGGCGTCTGCCTGGAGCGGTTGCTGCGGGATCCGGCCGATGCCAGGGCCCGGGTGGAACTGCTGCGGCGCCTCCGGCAGGTGCAGAAGCTGCCGCTGGTGCAGGCGGTGGTGCAACGGGCATCCCGCCTGGCGGAGCAGGCCGATCTGGCGCCGGGTGTGGTGGTGCCGCAGGGGGTGGTGGACCCGGCGCTCTTCGGTTCCCCCAGTGAAGCCGCCGTGCTGACGGTGCTGGAGCGGCTGGCGGTCCATGCCGCCGCCACGGGAACCGGCCGCTACGAACCCCTCGCCCGGCTGCTGGGGGAGAGCGGTGCCACCCTGGCCGCTTTCTTTGATGGTCCCGACAGCGTCATGGTGATGTGCGACGCGCCGGAGGTGCGCCGCAACCGGCTGCGGCTGCTGGCGGTGCTGCGCAACCAGGCTGCGGTGCTGGCCGATTTCAGCCGTCTGGGGGGCTGAAGCAGGTCGCCGCTGCCTGGGCGCCCAGCCGCCTCTTCAGGCCAGCAGGGCCACCTCGACGCACAGGCCGGGGCCGAAGGCCATGGCCAGGCAGGGGCCAGGGGCACCGCTGCGGCGCAGCCGCTCCAGGATGAACAGCAGGGTCGGCGACGACATGTTGCCGCAGTCCTTCAGCACCGATCGGGAGGGCTCGATCAGCAGCGGGTCGAGCCCCAGGGCCTCCGCCACCGCCGAGAGGATGCGGGGACCTCCCGGATGCACAGCCCAGGAGCCGATGGCAGCGAGCGTCAGATCAAGGCCGGCCAGCCACCCTTCCAGCCAGGGCCGCAGATGCGCCCCGATCAGGTCCGGAACCCGTGGCGACAGCCCCATGGCGAAGCCGTGGTCCTCGATGCTCCACGACATGGCATCAGCGCTGGCGGGCACCAGCAGGGAGCCGCTGGCGATCAGTCGCCGCAGCGCGGGAGTCGATGGCGCCTCTCCCCTGCACGCTGCACCGGAGGCCACCAGGGCGGCGGCACCGTCGGCGAACAGGGAATTGGACACGATCCGCTCGGCATCCCAGCCGTACTGCAGGTGAAGGCTGCAGAGTTCGACGGCACACAGGAGCACGCAGGCCTCCGGATCCGCGCCGGTGAATGCCGCGGCCACCCGCAGGCCGTTGAGGGCCCCGTGGCAGCCCATGAAGCCGACATGGGTCCGGGCCACATCGGCGGCCAGAGGCAGGGCGGCCATCAGGGCCAGATCGACCCCGGGCGCCTGGAAACCGGTGCAGGAGACCGTGATCAGATGGGTGATCCGCTCGGGGGACCGCTGTGCCTGCTCCAGGGCCCCGCGCGCGGCCCGCAGGGCCAGGGGCGCCGCTTCCTGGGCGTAGCGCCGCATCCGCTCACCGGTGCCCGGGCTGGTGGGGCCGAAGAAGGTCTGATGGGTGCCGGAGTCCGTGCCGTTGGGTTTCAGCAGCACGCTGTGGCGTGTGCCGACCCCGGAGCGGCGATGCAGGGTCTCGAGGAGCCGCTTCTGGGACGGGGAAGGCACCTGGTTGGGCAGGGCCACCTCGGCGGCGATGGCGGCGGCATCGCCCTGGGCAATGCGATGGGGAGGCAGGGCCGTCCCCAGGCCGTGGATCGTCAGGGACATGGCTCCGGGGTCAGCCGCTCCAGAGTTGCACCCCCAAGCTGCTGCAGGAGCGGCGCGGTCAGGAGCGGCCAGCGCTCGACCGCCATCAGGAGGCTGCGGCTCAGGCCAGGACGTCGCAGGGCAAAGGCCAGACCATGGCAGAAGCGCTGCCTGGACCCGATCAGACGCCCATGGCGGCGGGCCCATTCCCGTTCCAGTTCCTGGCTCCAGTCCCCTTGTCCGCGCAGCACCAGGGGCACCGCCGCCAGCGCCCCGACCATGGCCCAGCCCATGCCTTCGCCTGTGAACGGTTCCACGTAGCCGGCGGCATCGCCCAGCAGCAGCACCCGCTCGGCGGCAGGGGGTGTGCTCCGACAGGTGAGCGCCGGGGTGGCCCGCCAGGAGGCGCTGGCCGCCTGGGGGACGGGATCGAAACCGGCCTCGGCCAGCACCGCGGCGGCGGCGGCAGCCGGACCTCCAGCACCGATCAGGTGGGCCCGCTCGAAGGCCGCCGCCATGGTGAGATCCCCTGTTTCGTTGCGCACCAGCCCCACATAGCCGTGCCGGCCGATGGCCATGTGGATCGTTCCCCTCCCATAGCCGCTGGCCTCCCCGGCCTCCACCTGGCAGCCGGCGCCGACCCGGGCGCTGGGGCTGATCCGGGTCCGGATCGGGATGGCCGGGTCCAGCCCGGGGCTGCCCAGCCCGGTGGCCACCAGCACGACCCGGGCGCTGGTGATCTGGTGTTTGTCGCCGGAGCGCAGCAACACGCGCCGGCCCCCGGGGCAGGGGCCATCCACGCTGGCCTCGGTGTGCAGGTGCAACACGGCACCGGCCGCGACAGCGGCCTCGCTCAGGGCCAGGTCGAGGCGAGCACGGGAGAGGGATTGGCCCAGCGGAAGGCCGAGCTCCAGGCGATGGCCCTGCAGACCGAGACGCAGCCGGGCGAGGGGAACACCGCCCAGGTCATCGACCAGGTGATCCAGGCCAGCCTCCCCCAACGCTCGGAGGGCGACGCCGTTGAGGCAGCTGCCGCAGACCTTCCAGCGAGGAAAGGCCCGCTTCTCCACCAGCAGCACCCTCAACCGGTGGCGGGACAGCTGGTGGGCGGCCAGGGCGCCGGCGGGTCCGGCCCCCAGCACGATCACGTCCCAGTCCGGTGGGCTCATCGAGCCGGTGGCGGACCAGCGGGACGGCGCCAGCAGAGCAGATAGCGCTCGGGCCAGCTGCGCCGGACGCTGGCGCCCTCGAGGCCTGCCCGGTTCGCCAGGGCCCGCACCTCCGGCAGCTGGAAGGCCCCCTGCACCGAGACGGGGCCATCGAAATGGACGATCGGCGAGCGGCTCAGCAGGCGGCAACCCACCCAGGCCAGCCCGTAGCCCAGGGGACTGCGGATCAGGTCGTTGACCAACACCAGGCTGCGACTGGCCCGACCCATCCGGCGGAGCAGATCCACGGCCGCGTCGTCCTCCAGATGATGCAGGAAGAGGGAACAGAGGATCACGTCGTAGCCGTCAGGCAGGGGATCCTTCAGGGCATCGGCCTGGAAGAAGGTGGCTTGGAGATCCCGCTCCGCAGCGCGGCGGGCCGCGATGGCCACCGCCTGGGGGCTGAGGTCGCAGCCGTCGACACGCACAGGCAGCCCTTCGCGGCGGGCCCGTTCCGCCAGGGCGATCGTGTTGTCCCCACCACCGCAGGCCAGGTCAAGAACCCGCAGGCTGCGGCCCGGCCGCTCCCGGGCCAGGGAACGAATCGGGGCGAACAGGGAACCCACGGCTCCGCTGATGCCGTTGATCCTCCGCAGACCTTCCAGGGCCTGGGCATGGGCAGCGGCATCGATACCGGGCTCGTCCATCCACTCGGGCTGACGTTGCCGTTCGGCCAGTGACTGCAAAATCATCAAGGCAGGACGCGAAGGCTTTGGCTGGCGCCGTCAACAAAAGGGCAGAAGCGGGCGGCAACGCGCTCAGCAGACCCTAAGTCGTTCGACGGAACGCCGTGGAGGATTCCGCCGCGGGGCGTGGGCCAGTGACGCGGGCGCCACCATGGAACACCGGGTGATGAAGAAGGTATGGCAGACCTTCTGCCGTGAGGCTTCATTTGTCGACTTCATGGAAAGATTAGTGGCGATGAGATAATCGATCATCTGGTAGTCTGATGGTCTGGGCAATTCGCCATTTCTGGTGTCATAACTGGTGTCGTCAATGGTTCTCGAAGGTCTGCTGATTCTGTTTTTAGTTCTCATCAATGGCATCTTTTCCGCTGCGGAGCTGGCGATGATGTCATCCCGCAAACTGCGGCTGGAGCACCTGGCGAATTCCGGGGATGCCAAGGCGGCTGTCGCCCTGAAGTTGATCCGTTCTCCCAATGACTTTCTATCAACGGTGCAGATCGGCATCACGATGATCGGCATTCTCAGTGGCGCGCTCGGTGGAGCCACGGTCGCCCGTTCCCTTCAAGCCAGCATCGAAGTGCTGCCCCTGCTGCGCCCCTGGGCCCAACCCATCGCTCTGGGGATCGTGGTCACGACCATCACCTATCTCTCCCTGGTGATGGGTGAACTGGTGCCGAAACGGATTGCCCTCAGTGCCCCGGAGCGGATGGCCTGCCTCCTGGCACCGGCGATGCGGACCCTCTCGCGCTGGATAGCCCCCCTGGCCCATCTGCTCGGTTCCTCCACCGATGCCCTGCTCGCCCTGATGGGCATCGGAGAGAGCCGTGAGCCTGAGATCACCGAAGAGGAGATCAAGGCGCTGCTGCGCAGGGGAACGGAATCAGGCCTGTTCGAGGAGGCGGAGCACGCCATGGTGGAGCGTGTGTTTCGCCTGGCCGACCGGCCCGTCAAGGCGATCATGACGCCGCGGACCGAAATCTGCTGGCTGGATCTCTCCGAATCCCCGCAGACCCATCTCGACAGCGTGATGAACCTGAACCACTCCCTCTTTCCCGTGGCACGGGGCAGCCTGGACGAGTGTGTGGGTGTGATCCGGGGCCGCACCTATCTGGCCGCCCAGCTCTCCGGAGGGCCCAGGGAGGTGGAGGCCTTCCTTCAACCGCCGCTGTATGTGGGCGAGAGCACCAGGGCCCTGAAGCTGATTGAGCAGTTCAGAACCACCGGGGTCCACATCGCCCTGGTCACCGATGAATTCGGTGGCGTCGAAGGACTGGTGACCCTCAACGACATGATGGAGGCGATCGTCGGGGACCTTTCTTCCGCCAGGGACAGAGAAGACCCCATGATCATTGTGCGGCAGGATGGATCCTGGCTGCTCGATGGCGCCCTCGACATCGCCGACTTCAAGGATCTGGTGTTGAAGGGGCGGCTGCCGGAGGAGGTGCGAGGGGGCTATCAGACCCTGGGTGGATTCGTGATGCACTATCTCGAACACATCCCCCGCGCCGGAGAAAGTTTCGAATGGGAGGATCTACGTGTTGAGGTTGTCGATATGGATGGCAACCGGGTCGACAAGCTGCTGGTGAGCCGAATCGACGCGGGTTCAGGCCAGCCCCAGGGGCCGGCCTGAGCGCTCCACTCCATCACTTGGCCATCAGCACAGGCTCCTTCACGGAACCGGTATCGGCGTCCGGATCCGCAGCCGGCGTGGCGGCGTGAACGCCGGCAGGCTTCATCGCCGACCTCGGCTCGGCGGCCTGCAGGATGGCCTCCGCTTCCTCGGCCGATCGCACGGCGCTGGGGACCGGTTTGTAGCCGGCCGGGGCGAGGGCCTGGCCCCGCAGCACGGCACCAAGGGTGAGCACGGTCAGCTTGAGCTGCTGCCAGGGGTTCATCGCCACCACCCGTTTGTAGAGGTAGCTGTCGAAGGTGAGGCGCTGCACGTCCTTGTCGTCGCACATCTCGACGAACGCCTCGCGGGCGGCATCGTTGCTGTAGAAGATGTTCTGGAGCAGTTCCAGCACCTTGTAGGTGGCGCCGTACTTGCGGTCCCACTTGCGGATGTAGACCTTGAGATCCTTCTCCGTGGGAATGCGGTTGCCGGAGTCGCTGGCGGCGACGATTTCCTCGGCACACATCCGGCCGCTCTTGGCGGCGAAATAAATGCCCTCACCGGAGCTCTTGGTGACGTAACCGGCCGCGTCCCCCACCAGGGCCATACGGCCCACCACCCGCCTGGGACGGGGATGCTCGGGAATCGGATGGGCTTCCACCTTGATCACCTCGCCGCGCAGCAGCCGGCGGCTGGCCCGGGCGCGAATGCCCTTCTGGAGCCCCTTGATCAGGGACTGGTTGGCCTGCATGGTGCCGGTACCCACCGCCACGTGGTCGTACTTGGGGAAGACCCAGGCATAGAAATCAGGCGACACATCCGTGCCGACGTACATCTCCGCCAGATCCTCGTAGTAGGCCATCTCCTCGGCCGGGAGGCGGATGCGCTCCTGGAAGGCGATCGCCACGTTGTAATCGCCGGCATCCATGGCCTTGGCCACCCGGCTGTTGGCGCCGTCGGCGCCGACGATCAGATCCACCTCAAGGGTCTTGAGTTCACCGGTGGGGCCACCGGAGGAGTAGTCGGCGTAGTGCAGGGTGTACGGGCCCTGGCGCTGGTTGCCGGTGTCGATGCTCTGCACCAGCCCGTTGACCAGGTGGGCGCCGAGCTCGGCGGCCCGGTTGCGCAGGAACCCGTCGAGCACTTCCCTACGGCACATGCCGATGTACTCGTTGCTGTTCTCCAGGTGGATGTCCACCTCCCTGTTGGAGGGAGAGATCATCCGCATGTTCCGCACCTTGCGGTCGATGATCGATTCCGGCAGGTCGAACTCCTCCACCATGCAGAGGGGGATCGCACCTCCACAGGGCTTGGCGTTGTCGAGCTTGCGCTCGAACAGCCAGGTCTGGATGCCGGCCTTGGCGAGAACTTCCGCAGCACAGGAACCGCTGGGGCCGCCGCCCACGACTGCCACTCGCAACATCTTGAAACCTGCTCCGCCATTGGGATGTTGGGTGGAAGCTAACACCGCCGTGCGGGCAACCGCCCTGCCGAGAAACCACTGAAATGACACCCCACCTAAGATCAGCGCCGGCTAGCAGTTGAGGGATTGACCGCCCAACGCCTCGGTGATGCCCTCCGGTGATGCCCCTCGCTGACGACATTCCGCTGGCCAGGCGCACCACGCCCCGCCCCCGCCGGCAGGCCTCCCTTCCCAGGCGCCTGGCCCAGGTGCTGCTCACCAGCGTCCTGCTGGCCGGCGGGGGGGTGCTGCTGCTGGTCGGGCCCCTGCGCCGCTGGATCACACCCCCTCCCGTGGCGGGCCTGGAGGCCCGACTCGACCAGGACGGGCGGCTGCTCGGCCACTTCCCCTACCCCGAGGCGACACCCGAGGAACTGGTCACCTTCGCCCCTGGCCTGCGCCTGAGGCCGGAAGCGGCCCGTTCGCTTGAGGCCATGCGGGCTGCCGCCGATGCCGACGGCATCTCCCTCACCGTCCTCAGCGCCTACCGCAGCGTTGATCTGCAGAAGCAACTGTTCTTTGATGTCAAGGCCGAGCGCAATCAGACCTCCGCCGACCGGGCCCGGGTCAGTGCCCCGCCCGGCTTCTCCGAACACAGCACCGGCTTCGCGGTGGATCTCGGCGACGGACGACTGCCGGCCACCAACCTCAGCGAGAGCTTCGAGGTCACCGAGGCCTATCGCTGGCTGAATCGCCACGCCGCCCGCTTCCATTTCGTGCGTTCCTTTCCGAAGGGCAACCCCCAGGGCGTCAGCTACGAGCCCTGGCACTGGCGCTTCGAAGGATCCACCCAGGCCCTGGAGATGTTCGAGCCCGCCCAGCGGCTCGCCCGCTGATCCGGAAGGTTCGGTGACCCGCCGCCGCAGCTGACGGTGTGAGTGGGGGTGGGAGTAGGATCAAGATTCGCTTCAACGTTCGCCATCTGTCCAATCGGGCCGGCGCGTCAGGGTTTCATCGAAAACCCTGACGAAGCGTCAGAGCGCTGGTTGGCCCCATCTCCGTGGCCCGTTGGCAGCGACATGCCTTCTTCGTCTCGCCATCAACGCCTCGTTTCCCTGGAAACGACCACCGTCGATTCGATTCCGTCGAACCCTTTCCCCTTACATCGCAGGACGACATCCCCATGAGCGGCGACATCAAAGGCGCCCCGATACGCAATATCGCGATCATTGCCCACGTCGACCACGGCAAGACCACCCTGGTGGATGCCCTGCTCGAGCAGTCCGGCATCTTCCGCGAAGGTGAGGCGGTGCCAACGTGTGTGCTCGATTCCAACGATCTGGAGCGGGAAAGGGGGATCACGATCCTCTCCAAGAACACCGCCGTGGATTACAACGGCATTCGCATCAACATCGTCGACACCCCCGGTCACTCCGATTTCGGTGGTGAGGTGGAGCGGGTGCTCGGCATGGTCGATGGCTGTCTGCTGATCGTGGATGCCAATGAAGGCCCCATGCCCCAGACCCGCTTCGTGCTCAAGAAGGCGCTGGAAAAGGGCCTGAGGCCGATTGTCTTCGTCAACAAGATCGACCGGGCCCGTGTGGATCCCGAGCAGGCGGTCGACAAGGTGCTGGATCTGTTCCTGGAGCTTGGTGCCGACGACGACCAGTGCGATTTCACCTATCTCTTCGGCAGCGGCATGGCCGGCTACGCCAAGCCCGACATGGCCACCGAGAGCGACACCATGAAGCCGCTCTTCGATGCCATTCTCCGGCATGTGCCGCCGCCGGTGGGTGATCCCACCAAGCCCCTGCAGCTGCAGGTCACCACCCTCGACTACTCCGATTTCCTCGGCCGGATCATGATCGGCCGGGTGCACAACGGCACCATCGTCGGTGGCCAGAGCGTCGCCCTGCTTCGTGACGACGGCAGCATCAAGCGCGGCCGGATCAGCAAGCTGCTGGGCTTCCAGGGGCTGCAGCGGGTGGAGATCCCCGAAGCCCGGGCCGGAGATCTGGTGGCCGTGGCCGGTTTCGATGAGGTCAACATCGGCGAGACGATCGCCTGTCCCGATCACCCCGAGGCCCTGCCGCTGATCAAGGTGGACGAACCCACCCTGCAGATGACCTTCGTCGTCAACGACTCGCCGTTCGCCGGCAAGGAGGGAAAATTCGTCACCAGCCGTCAGCTGCGGGATCGCCTGCAGCGGGAACTGCTCACCAACGTGGCCCTGCGGGTGGAGGACACCGACTCCCCCGACCGCTTCTCCGTCTGTGGACGGGGCGAGCTGCACCTCGGCATCCTGATCGAGACGATGCGCCGCGAGGGCTTTGAGTTCCAGGTGTCCCAGCCCCAGGTGATCTTCCGCACCATCGACGGCACGCCCCACGAGCCGTTCGAGACCCTGGTGATGGATGTGCCCGAGGAGGCGGTGGGCAGCTGCATCGAAAAACTGGGCATGCGCAAGGGCGAAATGCAGAACATGGAGGCCACCAGCGATGGGCGCACCCAGCTGGAGTTCGTGGTGCCGTCCCGGGGCCTGATCGGCTTCCGCGGCGAGTTCATCCGCGCCAGCCGCGGTGAAGGCATCATGAGCCACTCCTTCCTCGATTACCGGCCCATGCAGGGGGACTTCGACGCCCGCCGCAACGGCGTGCTGATTGCCTTTGAGGAAGGCACCGCCACCTTCTATGCCCTCAAGGGCGCCGAAGATCGCGGCCAGTTCTTCATCACCCCCGGCACCAAGGTCTACAAGGGGATGATCGTCGGCGAGCACAACCGTCCGCCCGATCTGGAACTCAACGTCTGCAAGGCCAAGCAGGTCACCAACATCCGCTCAGCCGGTGCCGAAGTTCTCGACACCCTGCAGTCCCCTATCCAGATGACGCTGGAACGGGCCCTGGAGTACATCGGCCCTGACGAGATGCTCGAGGTCACACCCGAGTCGATCCGGCTGCGCAAGATGCCGGTGAAGAAACCCGCCAAGCGTTGAGCGGCGGCGCTGCGCCCGTCGATGAGGAAACCCTGCTGCAGGCTGATCCCCGCCTGCAGCAGGCGGTGGCGGACTTCAACGCTGCCGATTGGTATGCCTGCCACGACGGCTTCGAGGCGCTATGGCACGAGACCCAGGGACCCATGCGTCCCGTCCTGCAGGGCCTGCTGCAGATCGCTGTGGCCGAACTCCATCTGGAGAGGGACAACCGACGCGGCGCCACGGTGCTGATGGGCGAGGGACTCGGGCGTCTGCGCCGCTGCGACGATGAAGCCCTCGGTCTGGCCCTGGCGCCCCTGCGTTTCCGGGCCGCCGAACGTCTGAGCGCCCTGCAACAGCAGGCCGATCTTCGCGCCCTCCCCCTGCCGCGCCTGGAACCGGCGCGGGCAACGGGCACCGCGCCGGTACATTGAGCACACGCCAGGCCTCAACGATCACCACCTTGACCCTGCCCCGTCGCCCCCTGCTGTTCACGCTTGCCACTGGGCTCGTGGCCGCAGCCCTGCTGGCGCTCCCGTCCCGTCCCGTCGCTGCCCAGGCACCGGCAGCCCAGGCGCCGGCCCCAAGGGCAAAGACACCCGCCACGGGCATGGTCACGATCGAGTCCGATGTGCAGCAGGCCGACAATCAGAACGGGATCGTCACCGCCACGGGCAACGTTCGCATCGTTTACGCCGACCGGGGCATGACGGCCACCTCAAGGCAGGCCCAGTACTTCAGCAACGAAGGCCGCCTGGTCCTCACCGGGGACGTCGACGTGATCGACACCGATGGCCAGCGCCTGCGGGCGGAGCGGCTGGTCTATCAGCTCGACAGTGAGCGCATGGTGGCGGAACCCCCGGCCGGCAAACAGGTCTTCAGCCGGTTCCGCCTGCAGCAGCAGGGCAGCGGAAATCCTGGCGCCTCCAAGCCTGCCACCACCAAGCCGTGAGCCTGGTACTGGAGAGGGTGGCCATCACCCTCGCAGGCCGTCCCCTGGTGACCGACGTCAGCCTGGATCTTCAACCGGGGGAGGTGGTGGGGCTGCTGGGCCCGAATGGGGCCGGCAAGACCACCACCTTCAACCTGATCACCGGTCTGCTCCGGCCCGACTGTGGCGAGGTGCTGCTGGATGGGGAGTCGGTGGCCCAGCTGCCGATGCCCCGCCGTGCCCGCCTGGGCATCGGCTACCTCCCCCAGGAAGCGAGCGTGTTCCGTCAGCTCAGCGTTCGTGACAACCTGATGCTGGCCCTGCAGGAAAGCGGCTCGCAGCCGACGGGGCGTCGCCAGCGGCTCGAGGAGATCATCAACGACTTCCATCTGGGCAGCTTTCAGCATCGCCTTGGGTACCAGCTCTCCGGCGGGGAGCGGCGCCGTTGCGAGGTGGCCAGGGCCCTCGCGGTAGGAGACCAGGGTCCGCGCTATCTGCTGCTGGATGAACCCTTCGCCGGCGTCGATCCCATGGCCGTGGCCGATCTCCAGGCCCTGATCGACACCCTGCGCAGCCGTGGCATGGGGGTGCTGATCACCGATCACAACGTGCGTGAGACCCTGGCGATCACCGACCGGGCCTACATCCTGGCCGATGGCAGGATCCTTGCCTCCGGTCCTTCCCATTCCGTGGCCAACGATCCCCTGGTGCGGCGTCACTACCTCGGCGAGGGCTTCCAGCTTTGAAGGCAGCCCTGCTGGAGAAGCGCCCCACCTGGCTGCAGCTGCCGAGCCGCCAGCGGCTGTGGCACTGGCAGCGCCCCCCCCGCTGGCGGGATCTGCCCCTGCTGGATCGCTGGCTGCTCCAGGAACTGCTGGGCCCCCTGCTGTTCGGCATCGCCGCCTTCACGGCCGTGTCCCTTTCGGTGGGGGCCGTCTTCGAGCTGGTGCGGCGCGTCGCCGAATCCGGTCTACCGGTGCTCGCGGCGATGAAGGTGCTGCTGTTGCGGCTGCCCTCCTTTCTGGTGCTGTCGTTTCCGATGGCCACCCTGATGGCCACCCTGCTGGCCTACAGCCGGCTCTCGGGGAGCAGCGAGCTGACCGCCCTGCGCAGTGTGGGCGTGAGCACCCGGCGCATGGTGCTGCCGGCCATGGCCCTGGCCCTGGTGATGACCCTGCTCACCTTCGTCTTCAACGATGCGATCGTGCCCCGGTCGAATCTGGAGGCCACCAACAGCCTGGAGCGGGCCCTCGGCAAGGCCATCGCCACCGAGCAGAGCGACAACGCCCTCTATTCCCGCTTCACCGACGTCAAGTTGCCGAACGGGGAATCGGTGAAGTGGCTGACCCACATCTTCCACGCCCGCCAGTTCCGCAAGGGGGTGATGCTGGATGTCACCCTGCTCGATTTCTCCCGCCACGGCTACCGCCAGATGCTCACCGCCCTCACCGGCAAGTGGAACGAGGAGCAGGGCATGTGGGAGTTCAGCAAGGGCCGCATCACCAACATCGACATCACCAGCGGCACCACCACGTCCGCCAGCTTCGACCGTTACCTCTACCCCTTCACCCGGGATCCGATCGAGGTGGCCCAGCTACCCACCGATGCCAGCACGATGACCGTGGGGCAGGCGCTCACGGCCGAGCGACTGCTGCTGGAGGCGAACAACGCCAAGGAGGCCAGGCGGCTTCGGGTGCGCATCCAGGAGAAATTCGCCTTCCCGGCCATCTGCCTGGTGTTCGGATTGATCGGCAGCAGCCTGGGGGTGCGCCCCAACTCGCGCACCAGCCGCAGCCAGGGGTTCGGCATCAGCGTCCTGTTGATCTTCGGCTACTACCTGATGTCCTTCATCTTCAGTTCCCTGGGGATCACCGGCACCCTGATGCCTTTCATGGCGGCCTGGCTGCCGGTGGTCGTCGGCCTGGCCGGGGGGCTCTGGCTGCTGCATCAGGCCAGCCGCTGAGGCCCCAGCGGGGAGACGGCACGGCAGAGTGGATCGGTTTCGCTCCGCTCCTTTGGTGAACGATCCGGTCATCGGTCTCGGCCTCGCGGCCTTCGCCCTGCTTCTGCTGGTGTTGCCCATCGCCTTCTGGTCCGTCAGCGGCGGCCGCAGCAACCCGGTGGTGAGGATCCTGGTGGCCTCCGCCAATCTCTGCCTGACGGCCCAGCTGGTGCTGCGCTGGTGGGAGTCGGGCCACTTCCCGATCAGCAACCTCTACGAGTCGCTCTGCTTCCTGGCCTGGGCCTGCACCCTCACCCAGCTGCTGGTGGAGCGCAGCTGGCCCAACCCCCTGGTGGCCGCCGCGGCCACACCGATGGGCCTGGGCTGCGTGGCCTTTGCCAGTTTCGCCCTGCCCGATCGGCTTCAGGAAGCCTCCCCGCTGGTGCCGGCTCTGCGTTCCAGCTGGCTGGTGATGCACGTCAGCGTGATCATGGTCAGCTATGCGGCCCTGCTGGTGGGCTCCCTGCTGTCGGTGGCGGTGCTGTTCGTCGACCGCAACCAGGATCTGGAACTGCGCGGCAGCTCGATCGGCAGCGGCGGCTTCCGCCAGGCCCAGCTGGCCAGCGACGGACCCGGCGCGATGGCCCTGAGCAGCAGCAGCTTCCGCATCAGCGAGCAGCTCGACAGCCTCAGCTACCGCACGATCACGGTGGGTTTCCTGCTGCTGTCGGTGGGGCTGGTGAGCGGGGCGGTGTGGGCCAACGAGGCGTGGGGCAGCTGGTGGAGCTGGGATCCCAAGGAAACCTGGGCCCTGATCTGCTGGCTGGTGTATGCGGCCTATCTGCACACCCGGCTGATCCGTGGCTGGCAGGGGCGCCGACCGGCGATCGTGGCGTCGGCCGGCCTGGTGGTGATCGCCGTCTGCTACATCGGCGTGAATCTTCTCGGCATCGGCCTGCACAGCTACGGCTGGTTCCTGGGCAGCTGAGCAGCGGCGCAACAAGAAAGGGCCCGTTCGTCACGGGCCCCACTCTCAAGCTCCTGCCCATCAAAAGGCCGCCAGCCATGGGCGGCCCCCGTCCTCAGACCAGCGCCGGTTCGGGGCGGCGGCTGTTGCGGATGCCGGTGATGGCTTCGGCGTAATCGGCCTGGCCGAAGACGCCCGATCCGCTGACGATCGCGTTGGCGCCGGCCTCGATCACCTGCCAGGCATTGCTTCCCTTGATGCCGCCGTCGACTTCGATCCAGGGATCGAGACCCCGCTCGTCGCAGAGGCGGCGCAGCTGGCGAATCTTCTCCACCTGGGAGGCGATGAAGCTCTGGCCGCCGAAGCCGGGGTTGACGCTCATGATCAGCACCAGATCACAGAGCTCAAGGCAGTACTCGAGGGTGTCGAGCGGTGTGCTGGGGTTGAGCACGGCGCCGGCCATCTTGCCCAGGTCCTTGATCTGGCTCAGGTTGCGGTGCAGGTGGGGGCAGGCTTCCACCTGGACGCTGATGATGTCGGCCCCGGCCTTGGCGAAATCGGCCACGTACTTCTCCGGCTCCACGATCATCAGGTGGACGTCCAGGGGCTTGGTCGTCACCGGCCGCAGGGCCTGGACGATCAAGGGACCGATGGTGATGTTGGGCACGAAGCGGCCGTCCATCACATCCACATGGATCCAGTCGGCACCGGCCGCGTCCACGGCACGCACGTCGTCGCCGAGGCGGGAGAAGTCGGCCGAGAGGATCGACGGGGAGATCACCAGGGGCTTGGTGCTCATGGACGGCCACCGCAGCGGAAGAGTGGGTCGATTGTAAGGAGCCGCCCACCGTGGGACTCCCGGGGGCCACCGGGGGGCTCCCGGGCGCGCTGATACGATGGCCCCGCTTCGATTCCGAGAGGCCTTGCAGCGGCTGGAACGTTCCCCGCTTTGGCTGCGGTCCGCCTCCGGCGTGCCGGCCCCTCGTTGAGGCCCCTTCCCCTGCCGGACTGTTGTGGATCGCACTCTCATCCAGGAACTGCTCGAAGTCGTCGAGCAGGCCGCCATTGCCTCTGCCCGTCTCACCGGGCTCGGCAAGAAGGACGAAGCTGATGCCGCTGCGGTGGAGGCGATGCGCACCCGCATGGGCAGCATCGCCATGCAGGGCCGGATCGTCATCGGCGAGGGCGAGCGGGATGAGGCCCCCATGCTGTACATCGGCGAGGAAGTGGGCAGCGGCACCGGCCCCGGCGTCGATTTCGCCGTCGACCCGTGCGAAGGCACCAACCTCTGCGCCAACGCGCAGGACGGTTCGATGGCCGTGCTGGCGGCGAGTGATCGCGGCGGCCTCTTCTATGCCCCCGACTTCTACATGAAGAAACTGGCGGCGCCGCCGGCGGCTAAGGGCAAGGTGGACATCCGCAAGAGCGCCACCGAGAACATCGCCATCCTGAGCGAGTGCCTGGGCATTCCCGCCAGCGATCTGGTGATCGTGGTCATGGACCGCGCCCGTCACAAGGGTCTGATCGCCGAGATCCGCGCCACCGGCGCCCGGGTCAAGCCGATCAGCGACGGTGACGTGCAGGCCGCCATCGCCTGCGGCTTCGCCGGCACCGGCACCCATTGCCTGATGGGCATCGGCGCCGCCCCCGAAGGGGTGATCTCCGCCGCAGCCCTGCGCTGCCTCGGCGGCCACTTCCAGGGCCAGCTGGTGTACGACCCCGCCGTCGCCCAGACCAGCGAGTGGGCCGATTACACCAAGGAGGGCAACATCGCCCGGCTCAACGAGATGGGCATCACCGACGTCGACAAGGTCTATGAAGCCGAGGAGCTGGCCTCCGGCGAGAACGTCGTCTTCGCCGGCAGCGGCATCACCCCCGGTCTGCTGTTCAAGGGCGTCGTGTTCGAGCCCGACTGCACCCGCACCAGCAGCCTGATCATCAGTTCCCTCGACCGCAGCGCCCGCTTCACCGATACGGTGCACATCAAGGAGGGCGCCAAGAGCATCGCCCTTCGCTGAACCCACCAGAGTCCGGACCTCGGAGCCTGCCTCCATGCACATCGCCGTCGTCGGTCTGAGCCATCGCACGGCTCCGGTGGAAATCCGCGAGCGCCTGAGCATCCCCGAACAGACCATGGAGGACTCCCTCCAGAGGTTGCGCGCGGATGAGCAGGTGATCGAGGCCTCGATCCTGAGCACCTGCAATCGCCTGGAGATCTACACCCTGCTGCGCCATCCCGAGCAGGGCATCAGCGCCGTCGGCGATTTCCTCAGTCGGCAGTCGGGGCTGGCGCTGGAGGACCTGAGCCCCCATCTGTTCGCCTACCACCATGAGGAGGCGGTGGGTCACCTGCTGCGGGTGGCCGCCGGGCTCGACAGCCTGGTGCTCGGGGAGGGTCAGATCCTCTCCCAGGTGAAAAAGATGGTGCGGCTCGGCCAGGAGCACCGCTCCGTGGGGCCGATCCTCAACCGCCTCCTCACCCAGGCGGTGAGCACCGGCAAGCGGGTGCGCACCGAAACCAACCTGGGCACCGGTGCGGTCTCGATCAGCTCGGCGGCCGTCGAGCTGGCCCAGCTCAAGGTGGGTCAGGCCCGCGGCCACGACGAACTGGTGCCGCTGGATCAGGAACAGGTGGCCGTGGTGGGGGCAGGCCGCATGGCCCGCCTGCTGCTGCAGCACCTCCAGGCCAAGGGCTGCCGGGGCGTGGTGGTGCTCAACCGCACCGTCTCTAGGGCGGAGGCCCTGGCGGCCGATTTCCCCACCCTGCCGGTGCAGTGCCGTCCCCTGGACGACCTCGACCACTGCCTCAGCACCTGTTCGCTCGTCTTCACCAGCACGGGCGCGGAGGAGCCGATCATCACGGCCCGGCGGTTGGAGGGGCTGAACCGCCGTTCCAGCCTGATGCTGATCGACATCGGCGTGCCCCGGAACATCAGCGCCGATGCGGCCGACCTGCAGGGGGTCGACAGTTTCGATGTCGACGATCTCCAGGAGGTGGTGGCCCGCAACCAGGAGGCCCGCCGGGAGATGGCCGCCGAGGCCGAGGGGTTGCTGGCGGAGGAGTCGCGCCTGTTCCTGGAATGGTGGGACGGCCTCGAGGCGGTGCCCCTGGTGAACCGGCTGCGTCTCCAGCTGGAGGACATCCGGGAACAGGAACTCCAGAAGGCCCTGAGCCGCATGGGCCCCGACCTCTCCGCCCGGGAAAGGAAGGTGGTGGAGGCCCTCAGCAAGGGGATCATCAACAAGATCCTCCACACGCCCGTCACCCGGCTGCGGGCGCCCCAGCCCCGCCAGCAGCGGCTGGCGGCCATGGGGGTCCTCCAGGACCTCTTCGAGCTTCACGACGATCCGCCGGGGGCCTGAGGCCCCGACGCTCGGCCCCCCGGACTCCACCTGGCTTCAGCCCAACAAACCACTGCAACGGAACATGAACCGAGATGCCGCCGCGCCGCGCTGCGCGTCACCACGCTCCAGTACGGTCTGGCCAGCCAAGGACAGAGGACTGGGCTCATGAAACGCGTTCTGGCCATCATTCTCGGAGGCGGGGCGGGCACGCGTCTCTACCCCCTCACCAAGATGCGGGCCAAGCCCGCCGTGCCCCTCGCCGGCAAGTACCGCCTGATCGATATACCCATCAGCAACTGCATCAACTCGGAGATCAACAAGATCTACGTGTTGACGCAGTTCAACAGCGCTTCGCTCAACCGTCACCTGACGATGAGCTACAACCTCTCGGCCGGTTTCGGCCAGGGGTTTGTGGAGGTGCTCGCCGCCCAGCAGACCCCTGACAGCCCCAGTTGGTTCGAAGGCACGGCCGATGCGGTGCGCAAGTACCAGTGGCTGTTTCAGGAGTGGGATGTCGACCACTACCTGATCCTCTCCGGTGACCAGCTCTACCGGATGGACTACAGCAAATTCGTGCAGCACCACATCGATTGCGGCGCCGACCTGACCGTCGGTGCCCTGCCGGTGGATGGGGCCCAGGCCGAGGGCTTCGGGCTGATGCGCACCTCCTCCGCCGGCCGCATCCTGGAGTTCAGCGAGAAGCCCAAGGGGGACGCGCTCGAGGCGATGCGGGTCAACACCGAGAGCCTGGGCCTGTCGGCTGAAGAGGCCGTCAAGCGGCCCTACCTCGCCTCGATGGGGATCTACGTCTTCAACCGCAACACCCTGTTCAACCTGCTGGCCAGCAACCCGGATTCCACGGATTTCGGCAAGGAGATCATCCCCACCTCCCTGCGGGAAGGGGACCATCTGCAGACCTTCCTGTTCGACGACTACTGGGAGGACATCGGCACGATCGGGGCGTTCTACGAGGCCAACCTGGCCCTCACGGATCAGCCCAACCCGGCCTTCTCCTTCTACGACGAGAAGTTTCCCATCTACACCCGGCCCCGCTACCTGCCGCCCAGCAAACTGCAGGATGCCCAGGTCACCCAGTCGATCATCGGCGAAGGATCTCTGCTCAAGGCCTGCAGCATCCACCACTGTGTGCTCGGCGTCCGCTCCCGCGTCGAGGACGAGGTGGTGCTCCAGGACACCCTGGTGATGGGGGCCGACTTCTTCGAGTCGTCGGAGGAGCGGCTGGTGCTGCGCGAGCGGGGCGGCACACCGATCGGGGTGGGCCGGGGCACCACGGTCAAGGGGGCCATCCTCGACAAGAACGTGCGCATCGGCCGCGACGTCACGATCGTCAACAAGGACCGTGTGGAGGAGGCCGACCGGCCGGAGCTCAATTTCTACATCCGCAACGGCATCGTCGTGGTGGTGAAGAACGGCACCATCGCCGACGGCACGGTCATCTGAGCCGGGCTTCCAGCGGAGGGCTGGGCCAGCAGTTGCTGACATCCCTCCCCAGGAGACCGACGCTCCGCCGGCCGCTGGCCACACTGCCCATGAAGCAAAGGAACAACGCTCCCATGGGCAAGGCGCATTTCGGACTCATCGGCCTCGGGGTGATGGGTGAGAATCTCGTCCTCAACGCCGAGAGAAACGGATTCTCGAGCGTCGTCTACAACCGCACCTACGCCAAGACCGAGGAGTTCCTGGCCGGACGCGGTGCCGGAAAGGACATCGTCGGAGCGGCCACCCTGGCCGAATTCGTGGCGGCCCTGGAGCGTCCCCGCCGCATCCTGATGATGGTCAAGGCGGGTGATCCGGTGGATGCCACCATCGCCAGCATCTCGCCGCTGCTGGAGGAAGGTGACCTGCTGATCGATGGCGGCAACTCCCTCTACACCGACACCGAGCGGCGCGTGGCGGAGCTGGAGAGCAAGAGCTTCGGCTACATCGGCATGGGCGTCTCCGGTGGCGCCAAAGGGGCCCTGGAGGGCCCAAGCATGATGCCCGGCGGCACCAGGGCGGCCTACGACGCCATCGAAAGCCTGGTGACCAAGATGGCCGCCCAGGTGGAGGACGGCCCCTGCGTCACCTACATCGGCCCCGGCGGCGCCGGCCACTTCGTCAAGACCGTCCACAACGGCATCGAGTACGGCATCGAGCAGATCCTGGCCGAGGCCTACGACCTGATGAAGCGCATCGGCGGCCTCGATGGCGACGCCATGGCCGACGTTCTGGGGGGCTGGAACCAGACCGAGGAACTCGCCTCCTTCCTGGTGGAGATCACCGAGGTGTGCCTGCGCACCAAGGATCCCGAAAGCGGTGGCGATCTGGTCGAGCTGATCGTGGATGCCGCCGGCCAGAAGGGCACCGGCCTCTGGACCGTGGTCAGCGCCCTGGAGATGGGCGTGCCCGTCCCCACCATCTACGCGGCCCTCAACGCCCGGGTGCTGAGTTCCCTGCGCAGCGAGCGGATGGCGGCCGAAGCGGTGCTGCACGGCCCCGCCCCCCACAGCTTCCCCCTGGGGGACCCGGCCACCGGCATGGCGCCGTTGCGGGATGCCTGCATCCTGGCCTGCATCGCCAGCTACGGCCAGGGGATGGCCCTGCTGCAGGAGGCCTCGAAGCTGCACGACTACCACCTCGACTTTTCGGCCATCGGCCAGATCTGGAAGGGGGGCTGCATCATCCGGGCCCGGCTGCTGCAACGCATCCAGGACGCCTATGGCGCCAATCCCTCCCTGGCCAACCTGATGCTGGATCCCTGGTTCGCGGCCCAGGTCAACCAGCGCCTGGGCGGCCTGCGCCAGGTGGTGGCGGGGGCGGCGCTGGCCGGCATTCCCGTGCCCTGCCTGAGCAGCACCCTGGATTACATCGACAGCTACCGCAGCGGCCGTCTGCCCCAGAACCTGGTGCAGGCGATGCGCGACTGCTTCGGCTCCCATACTTATGAACGCACGGACCGCCCCGGCGCGTTCCATACCGAATGGCTCGATTGACCGAACCCACCACCCGCTACCACCTGATCGTGGCCGCCAGCCCCGACGAGCTGGCCCGCCAGGCGGCCGAGCAGATCGCCTCCGGCATCGATCTGGCCCTGGCCGAGCGCGACCGGGCCCAGATCGCCCTGGCCGGCGGTGAAACCCCCCGGGCGGCCTACGCCCGGCTGGCGAACGAACATCTCCCCTGGGAGCGGGTCGACGTGCTGCTGGGTGATGAGCGCTGGGTGCCGGCCGACGACCCCTCCAGCAATGCCCGCATGCTGCGGGAAACCCTGCTCGCCCATCCACCGGCCAGCCGGGCCCGGTTCCACCCGGTGCCCACCGACCGCCCCAGCCCCGAGGCCAGCGCCGAGGCCTATGCGGCCGAACTGGCGGTCCTCTGCCCCGGAGCTGTGCCCCGTTTCGATGTGCTGCTGCTGGGTCTCGGCGACGACGGCCACACCGCCTCCCTGTTCCCGGGCACGGCAGCCCCGGGGGTGAGCGACCGCAGTGTCACCATCGGCGAGGGCAAGGGCCTGCCCCGCATCACCCTCACGGCGCCGGTGCTGTCGGCCGCCCGCCGGGTGATCTTTCTGGTCAGCGGCGCCGGCAAGGGCCAGGCGCTCGCCCGCCTGCTCGATCCCGCCGAGCCCGCCGAGCGCACCCCCGCCCGACTGGTGCGGCCTGCGGCTGAGGTGGTCATCCTTGCGGACGCCGCCGCCGCCGCCGGTCTCCCCCCCGCCTGAGGCCGCCATGCAGCTGATCAGCGGTGATGGCTTCAGTGGCTGGCATGCCCTCAACGACACGGTGATGGGGGGCCGCAGCACGGGCCGTTGCACGGTGAGCAGCCGCGGCCTGCGCCTGGAGGCGGAGGTGGTGGAAACGGGCGGTGGCTTCGTAAGCTGCCGCTCGCCGGTGTTTTCGCCGCCCCTGGATCTCTCCGGCGAGGCCGCCTTCGAGATCGAGCTGCGGGGCGATGGCCGCCACTACAAGCTGGCCGTCGCCTGCGCCGATGGGGTGGGTGGTCTCACCGAAATGATCCCCGGAGGGGTGCGCTGGGTGGCGAACTTCGCCACCGACGCCGATGGCCCGTGCCGGGTGCGGATTCCCTTCGATCAGTTGCGCGCCTCGATCCGGGCGAAGCCGATCGCCTCCCTGCCCCTGGGCCTGCCGCTGCGTTTCGACCCCAGCCACCTCACCAGGCTGCAGATCCTGCATTCGAAGTTCGGCGACGACGGCGCCCCCAATCCGGGATTCCGGGCGGGTCCCCTCAGCCTCGAGGTGATGGCGATCGATGCCGTCGCCTGAGCCCCCCATCGGCAACGCCAACACCGACCTCTGCCAGCTGGTGGCCGCCGCCGCCGATCTCTGCCGCAAGCCCCTGCGCCATGCGGTGCTGTGGCCTGCCGACGGCGCCATGGCGGAGCAGGCAGGGGCGGAGGCCAGCCTGGATCTCTGTCTGCGGCTCGAAGCCCGCACACCGGAGGGAGCGAGGGCGCCCCAGGACGACCTGGAGCTGGAGATCTATCGCAGCGGCGATGACCTCAACCTCACCCTCGCCTGGAGCCAGGGGGACGACCATCCCCTGCTGTGGAATGGCAGCCATCCGGTCTGGATGGATGGGGTCACGGGTCTGCGCAGCAGCTGCCCCAGCGATGGGCAGCCGCTGGAGGCCCTGGCGCGGCGTCTGAGGGCCCTGCTGCGGCCGGATCAGGACTGAGCGTCCGGGCGGTCGTCCTCGGCAGCCACCGGCTTCGGGAGCTGCATGATCAGCAGCAGGAATCCCATGGCCTTTGACGAGGGCAGCTGCCAGATTTCGGCGGCCTGCTCCAGGACGCGGCCATCCCGATGCCGCAGCGCCAGGGTGGCCTGCAGGGGAGGCGGCGGTTGGTCGGGTTCCTGCACAGGCAAACGCTCGAGCAGCGGCGGCAGGTCGCAGAAGAGCGAGGAGGGAGAACCCACCAGGCTGGCGCGATCGAAGGCCAGCAGCCTGCACAGGGTCTCATTGACCCTGACCACGTGGCTGTCCGCGTCGAGCACGGCCAGGGCAAAGCTGGGACTGCTGGTCAGGGTCTCGAAGAGCAGGGCGAGGTCATGGGAGTGCTCTTCAGCCTGGCGCTGGCGGGTCACATCGGAGAGGGTGCCGACGACGTAGCGATCCTCATGTTCGCTGATCACCTTGGCGGTTTCCAGGACCAGGCGACGCTGGCCCTCACGGGTGACGATCCCGTATTCCACCGACCAACCCCTCTGGCGCAGATTGCGGCTGGCCCAGACCCGCTCCCGGTCTTCGGACGCGATGGCCTCGTCGAGCAGTTCCGGTCTGGTCACCAGTTCGGCCGGACTCCAGCCGGTGAGCGGCTGGAAGCGCTGGCTGGCATAAAGAAGGCGCTTCATCGTGTAGTCCCGCTTCCAGACGGCCTCGTCGAGGGCATCGGTGAGGGTGGAGAATTCGTCGAGGGAGGCTTCGGCGGCGCGGCGCAGGGCCACCATTTCCGACACATCGGTGAGGGTGATGATCGCGCCACGACGGGTGCCTTTCTGCTCCTGGTAGGGCAGCACCTGCACCAGGTAGGCGATGTCCTCGCTCGCGGCCTCGATGTTGCGCCGCTGGGCTCCGCTGAGCACGTCCCCCAGCGCCAATCTCAGCCCAGGCAGCGGCACCGTCGTGGGAATGCCGAGCAGGGGCATGCCGATATCGCTGTCGAGCAGGGCGAACACCCGCACCGCCAGCGGGGTGTAGCGGGTGACACGCAGATCCTGATCGACGATGACCATGCCCTGGTTCAGGGAGCCCTGGATGTTCTCCAGGTCGGAGCTGAGGGCCTGCAGCTGCTCACTCCGGCCCCTCAGCTCCTGGTTGAGGGTGGCGAGTTCCTCGTTGGTGGCCTGCAGCTCCTCGTTGGAGGATTCGAGCTCCTCGTTGGACGATTGAAGTTCCTCCGAAGAGGCCTGCAGTTCCTCGGAGGAGGCCTCCAGCTCCTCGTTGGCCCCCTCGAGATCGGCCAGGGAGCGGCGCAGGGAGTCCTGGCTGTTGATCAGTTCGCTCTCCAGCCGAGCGATCTCCCGATCGAAGTCCGCATTGCGCGTGGGCGTTTCAGCGATCGAGGTGGCTGCGGCGGGTTCGGTACGCTCCGCGAGAAAGGTGAGCACGGTGAGGAGCTTGCCCCCGACCGGCAGGGGACTGGCCTCCAGACGCAGCTTGATGGCACTGGCCTTCAGGTCGAGGGGCTGGCTGCGGATCGGCAGACCATCCGCCCGGACCAGCAGCAGCAGGGCGCGCGCCTCGGCCTGCAGTTCGGGCAGCAGAAAGCTGGTCGCGGCCGATGAGATACGGCCCTCCGGAAGGCGGCAGTAGGGACTCACCTCCCCGATCACCTCCACCAGCTCAAGGTTCTCATCGAGGATCACGCAGGGGGAACAACGGCTCCGGACCAGGGCTTCAAGGGTGGCGATGTGCTGTTCGGGGACGGTTTCGCGCAGGAGCGACACCCGGGGGGCAGGCGGGATCGGCAGCTCTGAATGCGGAACGGAGCTGGAGAACGTGCGTCTTCTCGGGGGAGCCAGTTCCGAGGTGCGGAAAACGATGCGGTGCTCGGGGTCGGCCACCTTGAAGCCCGGTGTACGGGATCCGAGCGACTCTGATTGGCCGAGGAACAGCAGGCCACCGGGAAGCAGGGCGAAGCGGAACAGACTGAGCACCCGCTCCTGCATGGGAGGGGTGAAGTAGATGAGGGTGTTGCGGCAGGAGATCAGATCCAGTCGCGGGAAAGGAGGGTCCTCTCCGACGTTGTGGCGCGCGAACACCACGCAGTTGCGCAGGGATTCCCTGATCTCCATGTCCCCGTTGTGGAGCACCACGAAACGATCCCTCACCGCCTCGGGAATCTCCGCCGCCGCCGCCGCGGGGTAGCTGGCCCGGCGCGCCACGGCCAGGCTCTCCTCATCGAGATCGGTGGCGAAGATCTTCAGGTGATCAGAGAGATTCTGGGGGTGGCCGAGCACCTCGCTGATCAGCATGCCGATGGAGTAAGCCTCCTTCCCGGTGGAGCAACCCGGCACCCACACCCTCAGCCGCTCGCTTGTGAGACGCTCCGTCATGTAGGTCCGCAGCAGATCGCCAAGGGCCGCGTAGGCGTCGGGGTCGCGGAAGAAGGAGGTGACGGAGACCAGCAGGTTCTGGGTCAGGGCGTAGGTCTCGCTGGTGTCGCTGGCCAGCAGTTGCCCGTACTCCTCGATGCTTTCGACCTGGCGGATCGCCATGCGGCGCTGCAACTGGCGCCGCAGGGTGGCGGGCTTGTACTCGGAGAAGTCGATGCCGGTGTGGTGCTTCAGCTGGCCGAGGAGGCTGTAGACGTTCTGGGGCTCAGGTTCCGGAACGTCGCGAACCACCCAATCCCCCCCGGACTGGGTCAGCTCAGTCAGGCGCTCGGCGATGGCTGCCGGAGCGAGCACGAGGTCGGCGCCGCCCAGGGCGATGGCTGCCGACGGCATGCCGTCGAACCGGGCACTCTCCGGGGACTGGGCAAAGGTGAGTCCGCCGGCGGCGCGGACAGAGGGCAGACCCCGGGCGCCGTCGGAGCCGGTGCCCGAGAGCACCACGGCCACACCACGCTCGCCCCAGTGTTCGGCGATCGAATCGAACAGCCGGTCGACGTTGGGGCTGGGGCCGAAACGTGGTTCGGGATCAAGCACCACCAGACGATTCCCGCGTACAAGGATGTCGTGGTTGGGAGGCCCCACGTTGATGGTGTCGGGCTGGAGCTCCGCTCCGTCGATCGCCGTCAGGACCTGCAGCGGCGTTGTACGGCCCAGCAGATCGACGATCAGGCTGGGGTGATCCGGCGACAGGTGCTGGGCCACCACGTAGGCGACATTCCCACCAGGCCTGAGGCCGCCCAGCAGGGCCCCCAGAGCCTCCAGGCCGCCAGCTGAAGCACCGATGCCCACCAGATGCATGCCAGCTGAGGTGGGCTCAGAGGGCAGATCAGGGGTGGAGTCTGCTTCGCTGCCCTCTCCCTGCTCCATGTACACCATGAGTTGTTGAAGCGGAGTTTATTCCTGACCGGTCTGTTGGACAGCGGCTGGGCGTCCTTCTGTGCGAGTGCAGCAACGGTCTGTCGCAACCTTCTCTGGCAGCGACCTCTGGCAGCGACCTATGGTAGCGGCCCCCGGCAGCGGCGGGGGACGTCGACAAAGCCCATCACCAGAGGACGGACGACATTCATTTGTTTCAGATGATGATGCGTTCGCAACGGACGTTGGTCTTTCCCTGTCCCCGAGATGAGGGTAGGTTTATAGTCTGAGAGCAGCCTTATGAAAGGCAGGCCCACCTTGGATGGCTCTGGGGATATGCCATTAGGATGCACATCTCCAGATGGTTTATCGTAGCGGGTCAGAACGTTTGCTGATAGGGGGCTGGTGGAGGGAAGGCCTCAGATGTCCAGCGATCCATCGTTTCCCCGTCTTCGGCATGAAGAGGCTGCCCGTTTCCCCAATCCGTTCCTGAATGATCTACGCCTGAATCAGGATCCTCGCGCCTGCGCAAGTGTGTTGCAGGAAGCCCTTCCTGTGGTGGAGTTCATCCCTCTGGAGCCTGCACCTGCCTGGTGGTTCTACGGCACCCATCTCTCCTTCGGGGGGATCGAGGCTGCAGCCTGGACGGCGAAACCCTTGCGTCTGCGCTTTGGTGAACGTCGAGAGCTTCTCGCTCTGTTCTGTTTTGGCGGTGTGCAAAGCCTGCGTCAGGCCTCCCAGACCTGGCGGATCGCCGAGGGCAGTTGCCTGCTGATGGCCGGTGGCAGCTGCACGCTGGAAGCGTCCTTGTGCTCCTCTGTTGCCTTCACGCTATCCGAGGAGCGGCTGCTGCATACGGCGAAGATCATGGGTGGATTGCATCAGAATCCGAAGGATTGGCAACAAACACTCAAGCAGGGCCACGGTTGGTGCCTGCCAGAGGATCCCGGTGCTCCGTCGATGCTGCTGGCGCTGCAGCAGCTCATGGCCATGGCGGGACAACTCTCTGGCTTTGGCAGTGGACTGCTGGGCCGTCTGCAGCTCGATGATCAGATCTATCGGATGATGGCAGCCATGGTGTTCCCGGAATTGCGCGAGGAGCAGAACATCGACAGGCTTCTGAACCGCCAACGTCAGGGCCGTGATGCCTTCGATGAATTGATCGACTACATCCGGCAGAATCTCTCAGAGCCCCTGACGCTGAGCATCCTGGAGTCCCACAGCCACTATTCCCGCCGAGCGCTGCAGTATGCCTTCGTGGAGAGGATGGGCTGCACCGCTACCCAGTGGATCAGGAATCAGCGTCTTGACTTTGCCCGGCAGAGACTGGAGAACCCAAGACCCAATGACAGTGTGGGAAGCATCTCACGCGAGTGTGGGTATCGATCCCTGGGGCTCTTCAGTGTGGACTTCCAGCAGCGCTTTCATGTCAAGCCTTCTCAGCTCCTGAGGGAGTCCCGGGCGGCGAGGGGGGAAGTCGTATTCAAGAACACATCTGACGGTAACGATTGAAGCCAGCGATACACCTACCTGTGGTCCCGCTGCTCCCTCGGTTCCATCATCTCCAGCGACGTCTCGAGCAGATAGGCGGCCAGGTTGGAGAGGGAGCGGCCCTGGGTGTTGCTCCTATCCACCAGCGACTGGTAAGCGTTGTACGGAATGGTGATCGTGACCCGCACGGGCCGGCGGAAGGGGCCTGGGGAGGAGTGATGGGCCATGGGTCGGTGCCGTCTCTTCATTCAGTGTTAGGCCTTTTCGCCATCCTGTGAAGGGCCGCTGCATCCGGCATCAGCACGGCTGCAGGGCCGAGGAGGCAGGCCTGCACAGCGATTCAGAGTGCTGTGATCAGCCGCAGAGCGACGGCGGCGGCCCTGCGGTTTTGCATCGGGCTGATGATGCTGCACGATTCTGAAATCGGGCTGAATCGCCCCAGGCCGTTCAGGCCGGGGGTTGATCCGTCACGGCCCCCTGGCTGCTGCTGCTCACCTGACGGGCGTACTTACCGAGAACCCCGGTTCTGTAGCGGGGCTCGGGCCTGGTCCAGAGGCTGCGCCGGCGGGCCAGTTCCTCTGCGCCCACGTTCAGCTGGATCAGCCGCTGCCTGGCATCGACGGTGATGCTGTCGCCCTCCTGGACCAGGGCGATGGTGCCGCCCACGGCAGCCTCCGGAGCCACGTGGCCCACCACCATCCCGTAGGTGCCGCCCGAAAAACGGCCATCGGTGATCAGGGCCACGGAATCCCCCAGTCCCTCACCGATGATCGCCGCGGTGGGGGCCAGCATTTCGCGCATGCCGGGGCCGCCCACCGGTCCCTCGTAGCGGATCACCACCACATCCCCGGCGCTGATGCGCTTGTCGAGGATGGCGGCCAGGGCGTCCTCCTCACTTTCGAACACCCGCGCCGGTCCGGTGATCACCGGATTCTTCACCCCGCTGATCTTGGCCACGCTGCCCTCCTCAGCCAGGTTGCCGCGCAGGATCGCCAGGTGGCCCTGGGCGTAGAGGGGATTGGAAAGCGGCCGGATCACCTCCTGGTCGGCAGGGGGCTGAGAGGGCACCTCGGCGAGCACCTCGTGCAGCGTGCGACCCTCGATCGTGCGGCAGTCTCCGTGGAGCAGGCCCCCGTCGAGCAGCAGCTTCATCACCTGGGGGATGCCGCCGGCCCGGTGCAGATCCACGGTCACGTAGCGGCCGCTGGGCTTGAGGTCGCAGATCACCGGCACCCGCTGGCGGATGGTTTCGAAGTCGTCGATGGTGAGCGGCACCTCGGCGGTGCGGGCGATCGCCAGCAGGTGCAGCACCGAATTGGTGGAGCCGCCGACGGCCATGATCACGCTGATGGCGTTCTCAAAGGCCTCCCGGGTGAGCAGGTCCCGGGGGCGGATGTCGGCGGCGATCGCTTGCACCAGCACCTCCGCCGAGCGGGCGGCGCTCTCGGCCTTCTCCGGATCCTCCGCCGCCATCGTGGAGCTGTAGGGCAGGCTGAGGCCGAAGGCCTCGAAGGCCGAGCTCATCGTGTTGGCGGTGAACATGCCGCCGCAGCTGCCGGCGCCGGGGCAGGCGTTCTTCTCGATCGCCAGCAGTTCCGCCTCATCGATGCGGCCGCCGGACAACTGCCCCACCGCCTCGAAGGCGCTCACCACAGTGAGATCACAGGGCCCCAGTTTCCCCGGCTTGATCGTGCCGCCATACACGAAGATCGCCGGAATGTTCATGCGGGCCATGGCCAGCATGGCGCCGGGCATGTTCTTGTCACAGCCGCCGATGGCCAGCAGGCCGTCCATGCTCTGGGCGTTGCAGGCGGTTTCGATCGAGTCGGCGATCACCTCGCGGGACACCAGCGAGTACTTCATCCCCTCGGTGCCCATCGAGATGCCGTCGCTGACGGTGATGGTGCCGAACATCTGGGGCATGGCACCGGCCCCATGGGCCGCCTGTTCGGCCCGCTTGGCCAGGTCGTTGAGGCCGATGTTGCAGGGGGTGATGGTGCTGTAGCCGTTGGCGATGGCCACGATCGGCTTGCCGAAGTCATCGTCCCCGAACCCCACGGCCCGGAGCATGGCCCGGTTGGGGGAGCGTTGGAGGCCCTTGGTGATCGCGTCGGAGCGCAGCATGGCCGAGGTGGATCGGGAAAGCAGCAACTTACCCAGTGGCCTGCTCGCTCAGGCCTGGGGCTGGAGTTGCTCGAGCTGGCGGCGCACCTCGTCGATCGCCTGGTTGAGCTTCTGGACGCGGTCCTGCAGCTGATCGCTGTTCCCCGGCGGCTCCTCACTGGCCTCCGCGAGGCGGGAGATGCGCAGCATGCGCAGCTGGCGCTGGGCGAGGAGGTGCCGGTCGGCGCGGCGCAGCAGCCAGACGGCCAGACCGGCGGCTCCCAGCACCGCACCGGCGGCCCCTGCCAGCAACACGACGCTGGCGCCGGCAGTCGATCGCTCCCTGGAATCAGCCATGAACCTGCACGTGTCGGAGGAGTCCGCTACGGAGGTCACCAGCCTAGGCAGTGGCGGCGGCGATTCCATACAGCCGTTCGCTCACCTCCCCGAATCCGGGAACGACGCGGTGCGCTCCATCCACCTCCGGGTCGATGCCGGCGCAGTAGATGGTGAGTTGGCCATGGCGCTCACCGACGACCTGGAGCCCGGGAGCCGACGCCAGGGTGGTGATCACCCGCAGCCGCTGGCCCTCCACGCCCAGGCCCTGCAGACGCTCCAGCAGGGCCAGAAGGATGGAGCCGCTGCCCAGAGAGGGAAGGAACACCAGCACACCGCTGCGGGAGTCGATGCTGGCGGGCAGATCATCGAGGAACCAGTGGGGCTTGTGGTCGGGACCGGAGGCCTCGATCCCCACGTGGGCCAGCTGCGCCGATGGCAGCACCGACTGGCCCCCCTGCCACAGGCCGAGTCCCCCCCGCAGCACCGGGATCACCAGCAGGGGAACATCGGGATCGACCACCTGGCCGTCCGCCTGGCCCAGGGGCGTCGTGACCGACACCTGGCGATGGGGCAGCCAGTCACGCAGGGCTTCGTAGGTGAGCCAGCGGCCCAGCTCCGCCATGGCCGTGGCGAACAGGGGCGAGGGGGTGGCACCATCGCGCAGCAGGGTGAGCCAGTGGCCGATCAGGGGATGGGGGGGGACCACCACCCGCAGGGACATGCTCATGACGGGCTGCGTCTGCCATAGCTTGAACCGGCAGCGTACCGGTGTGGCATGGTTCCGAGCTTCCTGTCCTTCCCAGCGATCGGCCGCCGGGGTCGGGTCCTCCTGGGAGCCCTGCTGAGCCTGGTCCTGTTCTGGTCCCTCCTGCCGGTGGGGCAGGCGCTGGCGATCACCGCGCCCGAGCTTCGCGCCCAGCGTTCCTTCCAGGAGCTCGATCCCGACCTGCGGGGGCGCAATCTGCAGCAGCAGGAATTCCTCAAGGCCTCCATGGAGGGCTTCGATCTGCGGGACGCCGATCTGCGCGGCGCGGTGTTCAACTCCACCAACCTGCGCCAGGCCGATCTGCGCGGCGCCGATCTGGAGGATGTCGTGGCCTTCGCCACCCGCTTCGATGGTGCCGATCTGCGGGGCGCCCAGTTCCACAACGCCATGCTGATGCAGAGCCGTTTCCGCGATGCCCAGATCGATGGGGCTGATTTCAGCGACGCGGTTCTCGATCTGCCGGAGCAGAGGGCCCTCTGCGCCCGTGCCACCGGCCGCCATCCCCTGACCGGTGTCGACACCAGCGAGAGCCTCGGCTGCCGCTGAACCGCCCAAGTGGTGCCTCCCCTAGGTTTCGGAGCACTTCGCCCCCCACCTGATGACGGTCACCAGCTCCAGACGGCTGCCGGTCACGGTGGTGACGGGTTTTCTCGGGGCCGGCAAGACCACCCTGCTGCGCCATCTGCTGCTGGAAAGCGGTTTGCGCCTGGCCGTTCTGGTCAACGAGTTCGGCGAGGTGGGGATCGACGGCGATCTGATCGCTTCCTGCGGTTTCTGCCCGGAGGAGGAGCTCGGCGAGCGGCTCGTGGAGCTCGCCAACGGCTGCCTCTGCTGCACGGTGCAGGACGAGTTCCTGCCCACCATGACCCGCCTGCTGGAGCGGGCTGACCGGCTCGACGGCATCGTGGTGGAAACCAGTGGGCTGGCCCTGCCCGAACCCCTGGTGGCCGCCTTCCGCTGGCCGGAGATCCGCAGCCGCACGCGGGTGCATGGGGTGGTGACGGTGGTGGATGGGGAGGCCCTGGCCGCCGGCCATGTGGTGGGTGATGCCGCCGCGGTGGAGGCCCAGCGGCAGGCCGATCCCAGCCTCGACCACATCAGCGCCATCGAGGATCTGTTCGCCGATCAGCTCGCTGCCGCCGATCTGGTGCTGGTGAGCCGTGCCGACCGGCTGGAGCCGGCGGACCTGGCGCAGGTGAAGGCCAACCTCGCCTCCGGGCTGCCCCCCGGCACCGTGGTGCTGCCCATGGCCAGGGGATGCATCGATCCCTCCCTGGTGCTGGATGGTCCCGGCCGGGAGGCCCACCACGACCACAGCCACGATCACGACGATCACCATGACCATGCCCATGTGGCCATGGAATCCCTGGTGGTGCGGCGCTCCGGTCGCTGGGAGCGGGGCAGGCTGGAAGCGCAGCTGCAACAGCTGCTGATCGACCACCCGGTGGTGCGGCTCAAGGGGCGCCTGCGCCAGGGCGGCAAGCGGCTGCCGTTGCAGATCCAGGGGGTGGGTCGGCGACTCGACTGCTGGTATGAGGAGAGGGCGGGCGCCCCCGGTGAGGCAGCCCCCGGCGAGGCAGCCGCCGCCGATGCGCTGGAGCTGGTGGTGCTGGCCACCGCCGGCGCCGCCGGCCCCCTGCGCCAGGCCCTCGATCGTCTCTGATCAGTCGAGCGGGATGTCCCCCCTGGCGCAGATCCCGTCCCAGCACAGGTCGGTGTTCTCCTCCCAGCGACTGTCCACCGGCTGCCAGTGTCCCGAGGGTTTCAGCATCGTCACCTTGCCGCGACCATCGTGGCGGAATTCGATCCGCTGCCCTCCCACCAGCAGGAACCAGTGCACGCCGAGCTCCGTAACCTGCATCTGGCAGTCCTGCCAGGGGCCCCCCGCCTGGCGACACTGCAGGGGGACGAGTCCCGGAAGGACCTGGGCCTGCAGGGCGGCACAGGCCAAGGTCAGGCCCGTCATCCAGGCCAGCAGACCATGGCCCAGCGGATCCAGCAGAAACCTCCTCAGGGAGGGCACCAAGGTCAGCGGTTCGGGGGACCAGCTTCAGGCTGCTCATCCGCCGGTGGTGGTGGTGGGCCGTGCTGCCAAGATTTAACAAACGTCCGTGCCTCCGGTGCCGCTCTTCAACGCCCGCGTTCAGGTGTCCCTGCGACCCTCCGTGCTCGATCCCGCCGGTGAGGCCACCCGGGCCGCCGCTGCCCGGCTCGGGGTGGAGGGCGTCAAGCGGTTGCGGATCGGCAAGGCGATCGAACTGGATCTGGAAGCGCCGGACCGGGCCACCGCCCAGGCCCGGCTTGAACTGCTCAGTGATCGTCTGCTGGCCAATCCGGTGATCGAGGACTGGTCACTGGATCTGGCGGAAGCGGGTTGAGAGGAGCGGACCGATGACCGTCGGCATTGTTGTGTTTCCCGGCTCCAACTGTGACCGGGACGTGGCCTGGGCCCTGGAGGGCTGTCTGGGCGTCCCTGTGCGTTTCCTCTGGCATGAGGAGCGGGACCTTGCCGGTCTCGATGCCGTCGTGCTGCCGGGGGGGTTCAGCTACGGGGATTACCTGCGCTGCGGCGCCATCGCCCGTTTCGCCCCCGTGCTCGAGGAGGTCCGCTCCTTCGCCGACCGTGGCGGCCCGGTGCTCGGCATCTGCAACGGCTTCCAGGTGCTCACCGAGATGGGCCTGCTCCCCGGGGCGCTCACCCGCAACCGGGACCTGCACTTCCTCTGCCAGAGCAGCGAGCTGGAGGTCCAGCCCGGAGGCTGCCGCTGGCTCGGGGCCTACGGCGCCGGCGAGCGGATCAGCCTGCCGATCGCCCACGGGGAAGGGCGTTATCAGGTGGAGCCGGACACGCTCCACCGCCTCGAGGATCAGGGCTGTGTCGTGCTGCGGTATGTCGCCAACCCGAACGGATCGCGGGGAGATGTGGCGGGTCTGACCACGCCCAGGGGCCATGTGCTCGGCCTCATGCCCCATCCGGAGCGGGCCTGCGATCCGGTCACCGGGGGGCTCGATGGTCGTCGCCTGCTGGCGTCGCTGCTGGGCTGAAGCCTCACTCCAGCGAGGCGAAGAACGGGCGGCTCGCCTGGGGATCGGGCGCCAGGGTTCGGGCTCCAGGGGTCCAGTCGGCGGGGCAGACCTGGTCGGGATGGCTCCGCACCTGCTGGTACGCCTGCAGAACCCTCAGGGTTTCGTCGACACTGCGGCCGACGGCCGGATCGTTGATGGTGCCGTGGCGGATCACGCCGTCAGGATCGATCAGGAACAGTCCCCTCAGGGCCGTGCCGGCCGCTTCATCGAGCACGTGGTAGGCCCGGGCGATGTCCTTGTTGAGGTCGGAGACCAGGGGGTAGGCGACATCTCCGAGACCGCCGCTCTTGCGCTCGGTCTGCACCCAGGCCAGATGGCTGTACGGGCTGTCCACGGAGACGGCCAGGATATCCGTGTCGAGACGGGCGAATTCCCTGTGGCGATCACTGAACGCGGTGATCTCGGTGGGACAGACGAAGGTGAAATTGAGCGGATAGAAGAACAGCACCACATGCCGGCCGCGGTAGTCCCGCAGCGACAATTCCCGGAACTCCTGATCCACCACGGCGGTGGCGCGAAAGTCGGGAGCCGCGAGGCCGATCAGCCTGCCGTTGCTGAGCATGGGAAGCAGGGTCTGGAGAGGGGGGCAAAACCCATGCTGCCCTGAAGGAGGCGGGCCTTACAGTGGGCCTCAAGCAAGAGATGATGTCGCCATGGGCTGGGATCCGGCCGTTCTGAGGAAATACAACACCACCGGTCATTTCCGTCTGATCAATCAGCTGCGCTCCGAACTCAAGGGCAATCCCCTGATCCGTCCCAAGGATGGGGAGACCGTGGGCGCCGCCAACCGCAGCAAGAGCCTCACCCGTGCCCTGCAGAACCGTTCCCAGGCAGGGAGTTCCGCCCGCAGCCGCCGTCCCATCCAGGCCTCGCCAGCCCCGGCCCCCCTGCCTGTGATCGCTCCGTTGCCGCTGGCCTCCGACAGTGTCGAAAGTCAGGAAGCCGCCAATGCCCGCAGCTTCCGCGAACGGCTCAACGCCATTGAAATGCGCTGAAGCTCTGAAGCTCTGATGCGCTGAAGCAAAAAAACCGATCTACTGAATTCTCCCCCCTGGCCCATCGGCCTGGGGGGTTGTTCAGTTTTCAGGGAAACATCGGGATGAAAGGCCTTTTCAGACCGGGGAAATCGATGTCCACAATGGCTCGGGGGAGACTTGAACTCCCGACCTTGGGGTTATGAATCCCACGCTCTAACCAGCTGAGCTACCGAGCCAATCGGTGGGATTCTAGACGATCACCCTCTTGGCCCCCTCTCCCGGGTCAGGCCCGGGGAGGCAGCATCTGCAGGGGATTGGCGGCGCCCCTGCCGGGAGGGTGGATCTCGAAATGCAGGTGGGGGCCGGTGCTGCGGCCGGTGCTGCCCATCTGGCTGATCACCTGGCCCTGGGACACCGTCTCACCTTTGCTGACCAGCAGGCGGCTGTTGTGGGCGTAGAGGCTGCGACTGCCATCGGGGTGGGCGATCTCCACCAGGTAGCCGTAGCCGCCGTCATGCCAGCCGGCGAAGGAGACCTGCCCTTCCCTGGCCGCCATGATCGGTGTCCCCACGTTGTTGGCCACGTCGATGCCCTTGTGCATCCGGCCCCATCGCCAGCCAAAGCCGGAGGTGAACACCCCCTTGGTGGGCCAGATCCAGGTGGTGGAAGGAGCCGTGCTGCCGCCGTTGAAGGAGGGCTGGGGCTCGCCGAACTCGGGGATGTCGGGCCAGCTGATCCCGCCGCTCACCGAGGGCTTGAGGCCCAGCAGCATGCGGGAACGGCCGGGAGCCGACTGGGCCAGCCGCACCTGGCTGCCCACCACCAGACGGGCGGTTTCAAGACCCGGATTGAGCCGGATCAGTTCGGCGACGCTGAGGCCATAGCGCTGGGCCACCTTCAGCACCGTGTCGCCGAAGCGGACGACACCATTGGTTTCCACCGGCGGAGGGGTGGAGACAGGCGGGGTCTGGCGCAGGGCCGAGGTGTCGAGCGAAGCGATGCTGCCGAGGCGGTTCTGGCCGCGGGAGGGCACCACAAGCCAGTCGCCGTTGCCGAAGCGGTGGTCCTCGTCGACGTCGTTCAGACGAGCCAGACGGCTTTCATCGAGGTTGAGGGCGGTGGAGATCTCCTCGATCGACACGGGGCGGCGCACCTTGACCCAGACCCGATCGGAGGAGGGAGGCAGGGAGGCCAGCAGGGTTTCGGTGGCACCGGTGCTGGGGGCATCGTCAGCGAGAACGGACACGAGCGGCACGACGGCCGGTGTGGAGAGCAGAAAAGGAAGAATCAAGCGGAAAGGCTTCATGCATTTCACATCCATCGGACAAAACCCAGCAGAGAAGCCAACATCTGCGGGTCCGGCAGACAGTAGCGCCATGAACCTCCTGCGGCAAGGTTCCTCAGGCACAACTCCGTTCTGACCCTGGGGTGGATCCGGCCGGATCTCAGCTTTCGCCATCCCCGCAGGCCCCGAGCTGGCGCAGGGCCTCAAACAGCACAACAGCAACGGACACCGAGAGATTCAGGCTGCGGACGCCCCCCTCGCCTGTGCCGGCCTTCCGGGCCATGGGGATGGTGAGCCGGGCGTCCGCCGACGCCTGCAGGGCGTTCGGTAATCCGTCGGTCTCGCGTCCGAAGAGCAGCCAGTCGTCCGGACGGAAGCGGAAATCGGTGTAGGCCGCCTTCGCCTGGCTGCTGAGGGCCACCAGGCGGCCTCCCCGTCGCTGCCGTTCCCCCTGGAAGCAGTCCAGGTCGGCATGGCACTGCAGCGCCACCCAGGGCCAGTAATCCAGGCCGGCCCGGCGCAGATGGCGGTCGCTGATCGAGAAACCGAGGGGTTCGATCAGATGCAGCTCGGAGCCTGTGGCGGCACAGGTGCGGGCCACGTTGCCCGTGTTCGGGGGAATCTGGGGCTGGAACAGAACGATGCGGGGCATCCGGAGGGGCCTCAGGGGCCCGGAGGTACGGGCTGGCTGAGGGCCAGCAGATCGATGGCGCGGCCCTGCAACACAAGCCAGGCCGCCGCGCTGTGGCCCTGAAGTTGCTGCTGCACCCCCGCGAGCCGGTCGCGGAAGCGCGATCCGGCGGCCGTGGCCGGCACCACGCCCCAGCCGGTTTCCTCGCAGACGACCACCAGGGGGGCCGGGCAGGACGTGACGGCCCTGACCAGCGCGTCGCAGTGGAGGCTCCAGAGCTGGGGCTCGAGGTTGAGATGGGCGGCCACCCAGGTCCCGAGGGAATCCACCAGCCCCAGCTGGCCAGGCTCCAGGCCGGCGAGGCCGCCGGCGAGTTCTCCGCCCACCTCGTGGCAGCGCCAGTGGGCAGGCCGCTGCTGGCGATGACGCTGAAGCCGCTCCTGCCAGGAGGCGTCGTCGGGGCGGGAGGGGCCGGTGGCGAGGTAGACCACCTCCAGACCACTCTCGCTGGCCAGATGTTCGGCCCAGCGGCTCTTCCCCCCCCGTGATGGTCCGCTGACCAGGGTGAGGCGTGGATGGGGCAGGCCCTTGGGCGAGGACTCAACCGCCACCGTTCATGTTGCGCAGGGTGGCGACGGAGGAAGGGGAGACCCGGTTGAGGTAGCGGAAGATCCAGTATTTGAAGATCGTGGCCAGCACCACCGGGAAGGTGGCGATGAAGAGCATCACGAAATTCTCCCGGGCCGGGAATCCCAGGTGGTCGGCGATCCCGTCGAGCAGCACGGTCCAGCCTTCGGGACTGTGGAATCCCACGAAGATGTCGGTGAACAGGATGATGGCGAAAGCCTTGGCACTGTCGCTCAATCCATAGACGAGTTCGTCGATGAAGCCGCGCAGCACCTGGATGTCGCGCCGGCCGGTGATGCCGACGACCACGAACCCGAAGAAGCCGCAGATGTCCGCCAGGACATTCTTGACGGCATGGGTGCTCTCCTGGTCGGCTTCCTCCTTGAGGATCTGGGCGCGCTTGGTGAGTTCGGCATGGAGTTCCTCCGGGGTGGGCATCGCCTTGCCCGCCAGGAGGGCATCAAACTGGATCTCGGCCTGGTAGACGCGCAGCTTCTCCACGGCCCGTTCCTCCAGCTGGGGTTTGGGGTAGGTGAGGAAGGCGTTGTCAGGGGCGAAACGATCCACCAGGGGTGACACCACGAAGGTGCGGCTGACCTGCTGCACCAGCACCGGCACCAGGATCAGCAGCAGCAGAATCCTCAGCGACACCAGGGTGGAATCGCGGCGACGGCGGAAGCCGGCCACCACGCTCGCCTCCGCCTCCGGATCGAGCTGGCGACGCACCTGGTCGACCACGCTCACCAGACTGCGGGGCAGCATCTCCGGGGAACGGCTGAGGGCCGGCAGCTCCTCCCGCGCCACGGCATAGCGGCTGGTGACGGTGTCGATCAGCTGAAACTGGCGCATTTCCTGGCCGGAGAGTTCCTTCCGGTAAGGGGCCAGGGCCGCCCGGGCCTGACGGCAGATCTGCAGGGCGGCACGGAACCGGCGCAGCACCTGGGCCTGCATCGCCCGAGGAATGCTCAGCTCCAGTTCGGGACGCACAGGGCGGTCGTTGTAGTGCTCCATCTCGATGCTCTGGATGAGCAGGGCGGCTTCGTAGCCGCGCTCAAGATCCGAGCTCAGGTCGAGCGACTGGGCCCGCCCGAAGGTACCCATCCAGTCAGTCAGTCCCATGGGGAGGAAAGGCGCGCGGGGATCAACGGGAGAAGACCCACCAGGTCAGCATCGGCACCACCGTGCCCACCACCAGCAGGACGATCACCCAGGTGAAGGCGTTGCTGCTGGTGGTCTCCTCATGGGTGGGGATGTTGCTGACGACGGCAGCCGCCTCCTCGACGACGGGCTCACCTGGATCTTCACCGCCCTGAAGAACGGTGGCGAGACGCTGCAACGTTTCCACCCCGGCCTGGCGGTAGCGGTCGCCGCTGCGCAGCGGCTGGGCCATGGTGGTGCTGGCGGTGCTCTGGAGCAGCTCGCTGGGGAGCTGGCGGTCGAGGGGAGGCTGGGCGACGATCGCCGTGGCGCGGGTCTGGGTGTCGATCAACAGGAGCAACAGCGGATCCGGACTGGTGCCAGGCGGGGGGTCGGCCGACCAGCGCTCCAGCAACTGGCTGGCCAGGCTGTTGAGATCAAGGCCGTAGTCGAGCCGGTTGAGGGTGATCAGACGGGCATCGACCCGTTCGGCCGAGAAAGCCTGCAACTGGCGCTCGATCTCGGCCTTGCCGGCCCGACTGAGCACGTCGGCGCCGTCGAGGACATGCTCGACCGGTGGGCGCGAGGGCAGGTCCGCCGCCGACAGGGCCAGGGCGGCAGCCACCGGGGCGGCCAGCACCAGGCCGAGGGTCAGAAGCAGGGACAGCAGGGAGCGCCGCAGGCGGGACCACCGGGATGGGCCGGGGGCCATGGCCGCAACCGGGGGCATCACAGAAGCCAAGGCGATCGTGCAAGGCGCCACCAGTCTGCCGTTGCCGCTGCGTTCCGGCATCCTGAACAGACCTCCGGTCCCTGACATCCACGATGGCGATGCCCCCCGCCGCCCGCGTCGTTCTGGCCTGTGGCCTGACGGGACTCGCTCTGGTCGTGCTCAACCAGATGACGGCTCCCAGCCTCGACCCCCCCCTGGAGCGGGCCTCGGTGCTGGGCAGCATCCTGGCGGTGCTGCTGCTGCTGGTGGCCCTGCTCTGGCAACGGGTGGAGCCCCTCGCCCCGGAACGGGTGCCGCTGCAGGGCCGTGAAGGCCTCCACCTGGCGGAGGATCTGGAGGCTCCCCTGGCCGAGGAACTGGGCTGGGGCAGCACCATGCTGCTGACCGCCACGCCTGCGGCGGTTGTGCTGCTCCACTGGCGCGGCAGGACCCTGCTGGAGCGCGGCCTGCTGGGGGGCGGTGGGTTCCGGCCGGGTGCGATCTGCCAGCGGAGCATGGCCAGTGGCCGGGCGATTTCCCTGGTGGATCTGAAGCTTTATCCGGGTCGGGATGAATTCGCCGCCCTGCCGGCCGGCCTGCCGTCGGTGGTGGTCCAGCCCCTCGGGACGGAGGGGGTGCTGGTGCTGGGCGGCTGGTCGCCCCGCTGCTTCAGCCGCGCTGATCTGGTCTGGATCGAGGGCTGGGCCCGGCGCCTCACAGGCGAATTGGCTCGGGTTTCGGGCGGGGAGGAGCCGGCTTTGGAGGTGCCTTCGACGGCGGCACCTGGAACTGGCTGAACACCCGCCCCCCCGGTGCGGTCACGATCACGGAACCCTTGTCCCCCAACCGGCCCCGCAGCAGGCTGCCACGGGTGAGCTGGCGGCTGGCGGGCCGTTGCAGCAGCACGGAGCCGTCCGCGGTGATCGCCTGGGTCTGCCAGTTCCAGGAGCAGCTCTGGGCCTCGAGGCTGGCACCCTCCTGCTGGATGAAGCAGCCCACGGGAATGCGCACCAGCTGTTGGGCCGCATCCACCTGCATGGCCTTGCCCCTGGCCGTGACCCCGCCTGCCACCGACGGATCCTTGAACAGCACCGGCGGGCCGAGATTGAACAGCTGCTTCTGGGTGTTGCCGCTCAGGGAGGTGGCCGTCAGGCTTTGGAGGGGTCGGGCCGCGGGAGAACCCGGCGGCCGCCGTTCACCGATGACGGGCCCCGCGGCGCTGAGGGCACCGGTGCCGGGTTGCCAGAGCACCGAAGCGACCGTCACCACGATCTGGGGAGGGCCAACTGGATTGGCCAGAAAGGGATCGAAGGATCGGGCCCAGCGCTGCAGCTGCGGCTTGCCCTTCAGCTCCAGGGTGTCCTTGTCCATGCGGAAGGTGGCTCGTTCGGCGGAGAGCCTGGTGTGGGGATCGAAGCCCTCCGGATGGCGGTCGATCTCCATCAGGTTGCGGCCGGGAATCCAGCGCACCCGGGAGCCCTGGATCATCACCGGCTCGTTGCCCAGGCGCTGCAGGCGGATCCGCCCTTCCAGCAGGATCACGGCCCCGTCATTGACCACTGTTCCGGTGGAGGCCTCCACCCGGTAGGCGGGTTTGCCGTCGCTGTAGATGACACCGCGGGGCTGGAGAGCCCGGGCGACACGGCGGCGCAGGTCGTAGCGGGCCTCGGGACTGGTGAGCTCCCAGTTCGGTCGACCCAGCACATCCTGCTGGCGGAGATTCAGCGAGCGGAACACGAACGGGGTCGGAGGATTCTCGCGGGCGACCTCGCTGCGTCCGCAGCCCGTGAGCAGCAGCAGAAGGGCCACCAGGCGCCAGGGTCGGGCGAGGAGGGGAGGCGTCAAAGGGGGGAATCCAGTTCCAGTCGGTGCATCACCGGAGTCGGCTCGGGCAGGGGATGGCCGCAGGCCAGCTTCCCCCAGTGTCGAGCCGCCGTCCAGCCGGTATCGGCCGCCAGTGGCGTTTGGCCCAGCTGGCCCAGCATCCGCTCCGACAGATCCGGAAGCAGGGGTGCCAGCAGCAGGCCCACCCAGCGGCTGGTTTCCAGCACGGCATAGAGGTCTTCGGCGACGGCGGGACGGCCGTCCTCCAGCTTGATCGCCTTCCAGGGGGCCCGGTCATTGAGAAAGCCGTTGGCGGCCTCCGCCAGCTCCAGGATCGCCACGGCGGCAGTCCGGAAATCCAGCTGCTCAAGGGCCGCGTCGACGCTGTGGGCGCAGGCCGTGGAGCGTAGGGCCAGGGGATGGTCGGCGGCGGCGGCGCCTCCGGCCGGTGGCACGGCATCGTCGAACCAGCGCCGCGCCATGGAGGAGGTGCGGTTGAGCAGGTTGCCGATGGTGTTGGCCAGATCATTGTTGACCAGATCCATGAAGCGCTGCTGCTGGAAATCGCCGTCGTCCCCGAAGGGGATGTCCTTGAGCAGATACCAGCGCACCGCATCGGCACCGCAGCGCTCGAGCAGCACATCGGGATCGAGCACGTTGCCGAGCGACTTGCCCATCTTCTGGCCCTCCCGGGTCAGGAAGCCATGGCCGAAGACCTTCTCCGGCAGGGGCAGGCCGGCCGAGAGGAGCATGGCCGGCCAGTAGACGGCGTGGAACCGCAGGATGTCCTTGCCGATCACGTGCAGCTGGGCAGGCCAGCCCCGCTCCGCCAGCAGGTCCAGATCGGCGGGGTCGTCGGGGCCCAGCAGGGCCGAGAGGTAGCCCAGCAGGGCGTCGAACCAGACATAGAAGGTGTGCCCGTCGTAGCCGGGAACCGGAATGCCCCAGGGCAGATCGAGCCGGGAGATGGAGAAGTCGCGCAGGCCTCCGGCGACGAAGTTCTCCACCTCGCGGCGCCGCGAGCGAGGCGCGATGAAGCCGTCGCTGGACACCAGCCTTTGGATCTGCTCCTGATAGCGGGAGAGGCGGAAGAAGAGATTCAGCTCGTCGCGCCATTCCAGGGGACGCAGGTGAATGGAGCAGTGGGGCTCCTGCGCCACCGGAGACTCCTCCTTGAACTCCTCACAGGCGACGCAATACCAGCCCTGCTGGCGCCCTTCGATCACATCGCCGCTGGCCGCGACCCGGCCGAAGAACTGCTCCACGATCGCCCGGTGCCGTGGGTCGGTGGTGCGGATGAAGCGATCGTTGCTGATGCCCCAGCGGTGCCAGAGGTCGCGGTACTCACCGCTGATGGCGTCGCAGTGGGCCTGGGGAGTGAGTCCGGCGGCCTCGGCCGAACGCTGGATCTTCAGGCCGTGCTCGTCGCAGCCGGTGATGAAGGTCACCCGTTGCCCCTGCAGCCGCTGGAAGCGGGCGATGCTGTCGCAGGCGAGGGTGGTGTAGGTGCTGCCCAGATGGGCGCGGTCGTTGACGTAATAGAGCGGAGTGGTGAGGGTATAGGTCATCGGCAGGCGACGTCGGCCGGATCCGCCGGCGGCAGGAAAGGTCCCCGTGACGCCCTTGGGCCCAGGCCCTGGATCTGGATCCTACCCATGGCCCCGGGATGGGATGCTGGCCCCCTGACCCCGGCCCCTTCTCCCCGATGCGCACGGGCTTCGATCGCAGGCCGGCGGTGCTCGTGTGGGGGGGCGGCAGCGGTGGCGTTGCCGCCGCCCTCCAGGCCGCCCGCTCCGGGGCCGACACCCTGCTGGTCACCCCCGGCCCCTGGCTGGGGGGGATGGTGAGTGCCGCCGGGGTCTGCGCCCCCGATGGCAATGAACTGAGTCCCTGGCAGAGCGGCCTGTGGGGCGCCCTGCTGCGGGCCCTGCAACGGATCGAGCCGGAGGGGCTGGACCAGAACTGGGTGAGCTGCTTCGGCTACCGCCCCGCCAGTGCCGAGCGGATTCTGCGCCGCTGGGTCGCCGCCGAAGCCCGGTTGGAATGGTGGGCGGGCGGCCGGCTGGGGCCGATCGAGCGGGACGGCGATCGCATCAGCGCCGTGACCGTGGAGCACGGCGGCATCTGGCGCCGGCTGCTGCCCACGATCGTCATCGACGGCAGCGACCGCGGCGAGCTGTTTCCCCTGGCCGGGGCCCCTTTCCGCTTCGGCTGGGAAGCCCGGGAGCTGTGGCAGGAGCCCAGCGCCCCCACGGCGGTGTCCCTGGCGAGCGATCCCTTCTTCCAGCAGCAGCCGATCCAGTCGCCCACCTGGGTGGCCATGGGCCAGCTGGACGAGCGGCGCGGACCGGCTGCACCGGACCGGGAGGCCTGGCGCCGCTCCCCCCCGTCCCTGGATGCCCCGTTTGCCAGGGCCACCGAGGCCTTCGGCCTGGAGCGCACCCTCACCTACGGCCGCCTGCCCGGCGGATTGGTGATGCTGAACTGGCCCCTGCACGGCAACGACTGGCACCACGGCCTGGCGCGGGCCTTTGCCGAACGCGTCGCCGGCGGGGCCGCTGACGCTGAAGCGGCCGAACAGGAGCTGCTGGCGGCGATGCGTGACCACAGCGAGGCTTTCGCCGCCAGCCTGCGGCAGGCCAGCGGTGGCTGGCTGGGGCCGGCGGCGGTGTATCCCACGCCGGATCAGGCCAGCGCCGGGGAGCTCAGCGGCGCCGGATCCCTGGCCCTGATGCCCTACTGGCGCGAGGGCCGCCGGCTGGTGGCCCGGGAGCTGGTGCTGGAGCAGCACCTGCTGCCCCAGGCCAGTGGCGCCTGCATCGCCCCGCCATGCCTCGCCGCTGATGGACACCTCAGCTCCATCGCCGTGGGCAATTACGCCAACGACCACCACTACCCCGGTGGCGACTGGCCCCTGGCCCCCAAGAGCTGCCGCTGGGGTGGCCGCTGGAGCGGCACCCCGTTCACCATTCCCTACGGCGCCCTGGTGAGTGAAGGGGTGTCCAACTTGCTGGCGGCCGACAAGTGCCTGGGGGTCAGCCACATGGCGAACGGTGCCACCCGGCTGCAGCCCCTGGTGCTCAACATCGGCCAGGCCGCCGGCCTGGCGGCGGCCCTGTGCGTGCGCGACGGACTGGAGCCGGCCGCTTTGCCCGTCCGTCGTCTGCAGCAGGCCCTGATCAGCGATCCGGTAGCCCCGGCCGCCGTGGTGCCGCTGTGGGACACCCCCTGGCACCACCCCCTGTGGCGAGAGCGGCAGCGGCAGGCGCTGGACACGCCGCAACGGCTTGATCGCCACGGGCAGCTGCAGGCGGGCGCCGAGCTCGCGGCGCCGGCGGGCTGGGCACCGCCGCCGGAGCCCGGCGAGCGTCGCTGGCGCGGGGAGCTGGTGCCCGATGGCGAGGGCGGCTACGTGCTCCACGGCGAAGCGGGGGCCTGGCCGCTGATCACCCTGGAGCCGGCCCTGCACCACTGGCTGCTGGGCCTCGATCGCCCCACCCCGGTGGCCCTGGTCGGCTATGCCAACCCCTGGGGCCCCTGGTTGCGGGTGTCGCGGCTCGTGCCGTGAAGGCACTGCTCAGCGGCGCCGCCATCGTCCTCACCTTCGCGGCCTTCGTCCCCTACATCGTCTCGATCCGAACGGGTCGCACCCGCCCCCATGTGTTCTCCTGGCTGATCTGGGGCGTCACCACCCTGCTGGTGTTCCTGGCCCAGCGGGCCGGGTCGGTGGAGTCGGCACCTGGCCCACGGGCGTGTCGGCCCTGATCACCTTGCTCATCGCCTGGCTGGCCTTCGCCCATGGCGCCGACCGGGAGATCACCACGAGCGACTGGCTGTTCCTGCTGGGGGCCAGCTCGGCCCTGCCCTTCTGGGTTCTCACCGCCGATCCCCTCTGGGCCGTGGTGATCCTCACCCTGGTGGATCTGCTGGGTTTCGGCCCCACCCTGCGGCGGGCCTATGCCCACCCGGACCAGGAACGGGTCGGGTTCTACAGCCTGTTCGTGCTGCGCAATCTGCTGGTGCTCCTGTCCCTGGAGCGGCTGTCGCTCACCACGGCGTTGTTCCCGGCGGCGGTGGGCCTGGGCTGCGTGGGACTGGTGCTGCTGCTGCTCTGGCGGCGACGCCAGCTGCCGGCGTGAGGTCGGCGAGGATGCGACCGATCAGCGCCGTGGCTCCATGACCTTCAGCACCCCCGCATCCCGCCTCCAGCCCCTCCCCCTGCTGCTCTCGGTCGCCGGTTCCCTGGCTGGGGCGGGCGTCCTGCTCGCATCGCTGCCCGCCCGGGCCCAGGGGCTCAACAACATGCGCGACCAGTTGATCATTCATTACTGCACCCTGGCGGTGAACGCCGACTTCGCCAAGGCGGGCAAGCCGGTACCGGCAGGCCTGGCGACGGACACCTGCACCTGCGTGGCCCAGCAGGTGAACGCCCGGGCCTCCATTGCCGAGGCCGAAACCATCTGCAAGCAGCAGGCGATGGGCAAATACAACCTGAATCCCTGAATCGGAATGGCCTAGGGGCCAGCCGTGAAGCGCAGCAGGTCCCGCAGGGAATCCACCTGCTGCAGCCGCACCAACAGGGCGTCGCCGGGGCCGGGGTCGCCATGGCAGTCGGCGGCCAGGTCCATGGCCAGATCCGGCAGATGCACCAGGCCCAGCCGGTCCTGGGGCCGCAGCCAGCGCAGGAACAGCGCCGGCCACTGGTGCTGCTCCTGCGCCTCAAACCATACCTGCTGCCAGTGGCGCTGGTCCTCCCGGGCGATCTGCAGGCCCTGGCGGATCGCTCCCTCCAGCTCGCTCAGCAGCGCCCCCAGCTCGGCCTCGTCCAGCACCGGCAGCCCCTGCTGGTGGGCCAGCAACTGGCGCTGCACCAGCAGGTCGTTGTAACGGCGGATCGGCGAGGTGGCCTGTACGTAGCAGGGCAGGCCGAGGGAGAAGTGGGGAGCCGGAGTGGTGCCCAGAACGCCCCGGCTGAGGCAGCGCTTGATGGCCGCGTGGCGCACCGGGCCGGCCGGCAGGCGCTGCAGCTCCGCCTCGCCGGGCAGCTCCGCCGCCAGCTGGCTGCGGTATGGCAGGGCCAGGTTCTGCTCCATGCCGTGGCGGGCGATCACGGCCCCGGCCAGGATCATCGCCTCGGCCACCATCGTCCGCGACGGTGACGGTTCGGTGATCTCCAGCTGGGCCCCCAGCTCGTCGCAGCGGATCCGGCCCTCGGGCTGATCCAGATCGAGGGCCCCCCGGGCCAGCCGCCAGCGGCGCCGCCGCTCCATCAGGGCATGGATCTCATTGAGATAGCTTTCCTGGGGCGGGGCCAGCTCGATGAGCTCATCGGCATCTGAGTAACTGAGGCGATAGGCGGGTTGCACCCAGCTGGATTCCAGCCCGTGGCCCGCCACGGCACCGTCGCCCGTCAGCTCCACCCACAGGCTCAGGGCCGCGCTGCGCTGGCCCATGCGCAGGCTCATCGGGCCGGTGCTCAGCACCTCGGGGAACATCGGCAGCGGCCCCCGGGCCAGGTAGAGGCTGCTGGCCCGGCGCCGGGCTTCGGTGTCGAGGGGGCTGCCCGCCGCCACCAGGCGGCCCGGGTCGGCGATATGAATCCACAGCCGCGTGGTGCCGTCGGCTCGGCGCTCCATGGAAAGGCCGTCATCGATGTCGCGGGTGTCCGCATCGTCGATCGTGACGGTGTGCAGGGCGGTGAGGTCGCGGCGGCGCTCGTCTCCCGGCAGGGTGGTGGTGGCCAGCTCGGCCAGCCGCTGGGCCTCGGCCTCGAGTTCCGCTGTGAAGCCGGCCTGCCAGGTGGTGTTCTCCAACGAGGGGAGGTGGTGCCGCTCCCATTGGCCCAGATCCACCAGCAGGTGCCGGATCGGCGAAGCTTCCATCGGGCAGTGGGCCGCCTGCAGGGCGCGATGCAGATCATCCGGCAGGGGGCGGCTGGTATCGCCGCTGGCCCACTCCCGCAGCAGGGCCAGGTGCTGGCGCTGCTCGGGATCGAGCTGCTGGGGATCGATCGGGCGGCGCTGGCGCAGGGCGTCCTGCCACCGGCGTCGGCGCTGCTCCGCCAGCTGCTGGCGGCGGGCCTCCCGTCGCAGTCGGCGCACATCCACCAGCGGCCGGGCCTCCACCTGCTGCTGGCGCCAGCGGAACAGGGTCTGGGGGCCCTGCAGCCAAAGCCAGCAGGCAGCCCTCTGGGTCGGGTCGCTCCCGTCGCCGATCAGGTCGACAAAGTCACCCAGGTCGAGGGACGCCGGGTCGTCAAGCAGCAACAGCCAGGCGGCCCCCAGCTCCCGGGGGCTGGGGGCCGCCTGCTGCAACGTCTCCTGGCTCAGCCCCCATGGGGGCTGGGACAGCCTGGAGGGGGGCGGTTGATCACCCGGCAGGGCAGCCAGCAGATCAAGCTGCCGCGCCCCCCGCTGGACGGCCTTGGCCTCGAAACCCACCTTGAGATCGAGACGCGTACCTTTCTCGGCCACGACGACCGCCAGCAGGCTGCGGCTGTCGTCGTGGAGGCCGACCAGATCACCCGGCGTGAACCGACGCGAGGTGGCGGGCAACTCAGCCTTCGGGATTCACGAAGGGAAGCAGGGCCACGATGCGCGCCCGCTTGACGGCGTTGGTGAGGTCGCGCTGCTGCTTGGCCGTCAGTCCGGTGAGCCGGCGGGGCAGGATCTTGCCGCGCTCGGTGATGAACTTCTTGAGCAGATCGACATCCTTGTAGTCGATCGGATCACCGGGTTTGATCGGCGAGAGGCGCTTCTTGAAGAAGGAACTGGACATGGAAACGGAGTGAGGGAACGAAGAGGTGGAACTGCCGCTGCAGGGTCCGGGGGGTCAGGGGAGGGGCTTCGGGAAAGAAGCGGACCTCACTTGATCTCCTTGTGGACGGTGGAGGCGTTGCAGTGGGGGCAGAACTTCTTGAGTTCGATCCGTTCGGTGGTGTTGCGGCGGTTCTTCTGGGTGGAGTAACGGGACACGCCAGGGGACCGCTTGGCGGGGTTGGACCGGCATTCGGTGCACTCGAGAGTGATCACCAGCCGGACGCCCTTGTTCTTGGCCATGGAAGGACGTTGCGCCGCGGATGCGTTGCAGAGAGACGATCCGTCACCATACCTCCCTGTGGGAAGGGCCCTGATCGCTTCCTAAGCTGCACGGCTGCTGTGCAAGGGTCCGATGCGGGTTTCGCTCCAATGGCTCCGGGAGCTGGTCAGCGTCGAACCGGACTGTCTCGAGCCGGAGCACCTGGCGGAGCGTCTCTCCATCGCCGGCTTCGAAGTCGAGGCCATCGAGGATCTGGCCGCCCGGGCGGCCGGCGTGGTGGTGGGTTACGTGGAGCAGCGGGAACCCCATCCCAACGCCGACAAGCTGAGCGTCTGCCGAGTGGCGGTGGGGGCGGGCGAGCCCCTGCAGATCGTCTGCGGTGCGCCGAATGTGCGGCAGGGCCTGCACGTGCCGGTGGCCCTGGTGGGCAGCACCCTGCCGGCGGTGGGACTGACGATCAAGCCCGCCGAGCTGCGGGGTGTGGCCAGCAGCGGCATGATCTGCTCCCTGCGGGAGCTGGGCCTCGACGACGGCAGTGACGGCATCGCCGAACTCGACCGGTTGCTGGAGACCGTGCCTCCCCTGGGTACCCCCGTGGGTCCCAGCCTGGGTCTGGATGATCAGGTGCTGGAACTGGCGATCACGGCCAACCGCCCCGACGGAATGTCGATGCGGGGGATCGCCAGGGAAGTGGCAGCCCTCAGCGGCGGCACCACCACCTTCCCGCCGGCGGCTCCGGTGCCGGCGGCCGAGCCCCTGGCGGCAGCGGCGGCCGACCTGGCGGCCATGGAGGAAGGTGGACTGTTCAGCCTCACGGCCCTCAGTGGACTGCGGGTGGGCCCCTCTCCGGACTGGTTGCGTCAGCGGCTGGAGCGGGCGGGCGTGCGTCCGATCAACAACGTGGTCGACATCACCAATCTGGTGATGCTGGAAACGGGCCAGCCCCTGCACGCCTTCGACCGGGATCGGCTGGCAGAGCTCAGCGGCGGCACCCCTGTGCCGAGCAGCATCGGCCTGCGCCAGGGCCGCCGCGGTGAGGCCTTCGTGGCCCTCGACGGCCAGGAGCGCACCCTGGGCGAAGAGGCTCTGGTGGTCACCTGTGCCGACCACCCCATCGCCCTGGCCGGGCTGATCGGGGGCCTCGGCGAAGCCGTCACCGACACCACCCGCGCCATCTGGCTGGAGGCGGCGGTGTTCGCCCCCCAGGCCGTGCGGCGCTCCGCCCGCAGCGTGGGTCTGCGCACCGAGGCCTGCAGCCGTTTCGAGAAAGGTGTGCCGCGGGAGATCAGCCTGGCCGCCGCCGACCGGGCCGTCGCCCTGCTGCAGGAGCTGGCCGGAGCGCAGCTGGAGGGCCGCTGGCTGCACCAGCGACCGGCGGCGGCGCCGCCGCCCCTTGCGCTGCGCCGCGACGCCCTTCACAACCTGCTGGGTCCGATTCTCGTGGATGGAGAGGAGCGGGATCTGGAGGATGGGCGCATCACCGCCACCCTGGAGGCCCTCGGCTGCCTCATCGAAGAGGACGCGGAGGGCTGGCAGGTGCGGGTCCCGCCGGAGCGGGCCGTGGACCTCAAGCGTGAGGTGGACCTGATCGAGGAGGTGGCCCGGCTGGTGGGCTACGACCACTTCTCCTGCCATCTTCCCGATCCCCTCACCCCCGGCGGGCTTGAGCCGGTCCAGCAACTCGAACGTCGCCTGCGGCGCGCCCTCTGCGCCGCGGGCCTGCAGGAGATCGTCTCCCTGTCCCTGGTGGCAGCGGCCGCCGAGCGGGTTCCCCTGGCCAACCCGCTCCTGGCCGATTACGGCCATCTGCGTGACGACCTGCATGGGGAGCTGCTCCAGGCCGCCAGACGCAACCTCCAGGCCTCCCTGCCGGGGTTCTGGGGCTTCGAGATCGGCCGGGTGTTTCCGGGCGGCTCCGCCAGCGGCGAGGGTCGCCATGCGGAACGCACCCTGCTGGTGGGCGTGATGGTGGGGGAACGGCGCAGCGAGCGCTGGCGCAGCTCCGGCAAGCCCACCCCCCCCGACTACTTCCAGGCCCGCGGGGTGCTCCAGGCGGGGCTCAGCCCGCTGCGGCTGGCGGTGGAGGATCGGCCCTGGAGCGGGTCCCCCCTGCTGCACCCCGGCCGGGCCGCCCAGCTGCTGGTGGAAGGACGGCCGGCGGGCTGGTTCGGCCAGCTCCATCCCGTCGAGGCCGAGGCCCGCGACCTGCCGTCTGCCACCTATGTGTTCCAGCTGGAGCTGGAGCCGCTGCTCAGTGCCGGCACCCGCCGCAACCGCTGGCTGCCCAGCTTCCGGCCCTACCCCACCGTGCCGGCCTCCGAACGTGATCTGGCGCTGGTGGTATCCACCGACACCAGCGCCTCGGCCCTGCTGGCGGCCATCCGCAAGGCGGGCAAGCCGTTGCTGGAGCAGGCCGAACTGATCGACCGCTACGAAGGCGCCCAGCTGGAGGCCGGCCGCTGCAGCCAGGCCTTCCGCTTGCGCTACCGCGACAGCGTCCGCACCCTCACCGACGAGGAGGTGGAGACGGCCCATCGGCGGGTGCGGGAAGCGCTTGAGCGCCAGTTCGGAGCCGAGCAGCGCCGCTAGACGCGCTCCAGAGCGGCCAGGGCCTCCACATGGCTGGTGTTGGGGAAGAAGTCGATGGGCTGGACCCAGTTCAGCCTGTACAGGCCTGAACCGCACAGCTGGGCCAGGTCGCGGGCCAGCGCCGCCGGATCACAGCTCACGTAGGCGATCCGGCTGGGTGGGGCGGCCAGGATCGCCGCCGTCGCCGCCGGGCTCAGCCCCTTGCGGGGCGGATCCAGCACCAGGGCTGTCATCCCCTGCAGCCGTTCCTCCAGCACCTGGGGCACATCGGCCTGCTCGAACTGGGCCCGCGCTTCCAGCTCGTTGGCGGCGGCATTGAGGCGGGCCATGGCCACGGCACGGGGGTGCAGCTCCACGCCGGACACGTGCCAGCCCGCGGCCGCCAAGGGCAGGCTGTAGGTGCCGATGCCGCAGTAGGCATCGAGCAGGGTGCCGTCGCCCGGCCCGGGGCCGAGGGCCTCCATCAGGTAGGGCACCAGCCGTTCGGCCTGGCGGGTGTTGACCTGGAAGAAGGTGTCGGCGGCGATGCGAAAGCGCAGACCGGCGAAGCTTTCGTGCAGCCATTCCCTGCCACGGATCGCCCGGGTCTCCTCCCCCATCAGGCGGTTGGTTGGCAGGGGCTGGAGATTGAGGCAGACGCCCACCAGCTGGGGCCAGCGCTGACGCCAGGCGTCGGCCATGGCATCGAGGCCGGGGAGGTCGTCATGGCTGCTGATCAGGGTGAGGAGCAGCTCGCCGGTCGCCACCCCCACCCGAAGACCCAGATGGCGCAGGCCGGGGCCCTCCTCGGCCTGGGGGTCACCGCCATGGCGGTCGACCGGCCAGTCGCTGGCCTCCAGATCGGCCTTGAGCGGTGCGATCAGCGCATCGATGCGGGGGTCGAGGACCGGGCAGCGGGCCATGTTGACGATCCGGTGGGTGCCCCGCCGGTAATACCCGGCCCGCAGCCTGCCGTCCGCACGGCGTTCCAGCGGAATCACGGCCCGGTTGCGATAGCCGAGGGTCGATTCGGCGACCAGCAGGGGCCGCACCGGGGCGCTCAGGCCGCCGATGCGCTGCAGGGTCTGCTCCAGGCTGCGCTGCTTCCAGGCGGCCTGCGCCCCGTCCTCAAGGGGCTGAAGGCTGCAGCCGCCGCAGTTGTCGGCAAGAATGCAGGGTGGCCGGCGGCGCTCGGGAGAGGGGGTGAGCACCCGCTGCAGCTCGCCTACCAGATGGCGCCGGGCCACCACCTGCAGGCGCACCTGCACGGTGTCGCCGGGAAGGGCACCGCTGACGAACACCACCTGACCCCCATGGCGCCCCACCCCCTGGCCGTCATGGCCCAGATCGGTGATCTCGATCTGCAGCTTGTCGCCCACCGAGGCCATGTGCGATCCGCACCACTGCTGCGACCCTATCGGGGGTCGTGCAAAGGGGCGTTACACCTTGCGCCGGGAGCCTGGGCCGGGGCATCGGTCTCGATAGGATCTGCCGGACTGTGGTCGCTGCTATGAGCGTCGTTCGCGATCTGATCCTCCAGGCTGATGATCAGCTCCGCTATCCAACGGGCGGCGAGCTGCGCGCGATGGTGGAGTTTCTCAGTGGGGGAGCCCTGAGGCTCTCCGTGGTCAAGGTGCTGACCGACAACGAGAAGAAGATCATCGCCGAAGCCTCGAAACAACTGTTCCTGCGCAAGCCGGACTACGTGGCACCCGGCGGCAACGCCTTCGGCCAGAAACAGCGGGCCCAGTGCCTGCGTGACTACAGCTGGTATCTGCGGCTGGTCACCTACGGGATCCTGGCCGGCAGCACCGAGATGATCCAGCAGATCGGCGTGGTGGGTGCCCGCGAGATGTACAACAGCCTGGGGGTGCCCCTGCCCGGCATGGTGGAAGCGATGCGCACCATGAAGGAAGCGGCCCTGGTGCTGCTCGGTGGCGAGGAGGCGACCCTGGCCGGTCCCTACTTCGACTACCTGATCCAGGGGCTGCAGACGAGCACCTGATCGCTTTGTTGTCTCAGGCGAGTCTCGTCTTGAGTCTGGTACCAGGTCCCAGCTGAGATGCTCGCGTCCAGCTGTCCCCCCTTTCCTGGCCGAGAGGGGGGGATTTTTGTCTTGAGATCCGGGGGAGCGCGCGCGACGCCGGCGACGGCCTGCCAAGGTGACGCCCTGCTGATCCGTCAGCATGTCTCACGCGGGTCTTGCGCTGGGTCTAGTCAGTGGTCTCATCCAGGATGGCCGAGTCCGTATCTTGGCTTCCGGCTGGCCGAACGCCCCGAAGGCCCCGGAACGGGAGGCGCAGCAGCGGAGCCGCAAGACCTTTGCCTGTCTGGCCACGGATCGATAACGGACACAGCTCACCATGGAACAGGCTGGACTCACCTCCACTCGAGCGGCTTTTCCCAGGAAGGCGGCGAGGACTGAGTACAGCCAGGAGGAGGTGTTTTGCGCCGCAGTGCTCGCCGCGCACAGGCTTGGTCGCCTCCCTGCCCATCCAGATGGTGCAGCCTGTTTCAGTCAGTCCCGCCTCACCGATTACTCCTATGAACTGAAGAACCAGAGCGGACAGGAGAAGGCACGAAGCACCAAGGGATGTCTTGCCTCGATACTGACGGGTAGACATTCCCTGGCTTTGCGCCTTCTGGGAGCTGCCTACTAAGGCATGACGGGATTGGTGTCCATGAACTTGATGCCGCTGCAAGGCTCCAAATCTGATCCGTCTCGACCTGGCCATGGGTTTCTGTCTGTTTCCATTTCATTCCCGTCCTGATTTTCTTCGTCAGGCCTCCCTTGGCCCTGTTGGTCCGCTTCTCCCCTGAATGGACCGATGACCTCTTCCCGTCAACCTGAGCGATGACAGCGCCACGTTCAGAACGTTCACCGATCATGGGGACATTCGGGATCCGCTACGGCTTTTCGCTACGGCCTTTCACTACGGCTTTTCGCTGAGAGGTCGCAGCCGTCGTGGGGCGACCTGCGGAGCAGAGCCAGCCGATGACCAGCAGTCCCGCTTGTCTTATAATGGACCGACTACGAGTCCTGGAAATGGTCTCATGTGCCAAGCAGGAGACAGCTGGCTCCTCCCGTCCACGGGTCCACAAGCCCCGGATCTGTGTTGCGTATCTGTGTCAAAGACAGATACGCAAGGATGGCAAGGTCAAGCCAATAAAGGGTTCTCAGGACATGTCCAGTCCATGGACAGGCCGTCGCTGTCCAGGCCCAACGGTGTCGCCTCGACGGTCTCGTGATGGCCTCGTGATGGCGGCATGAAGGCAGGAGCAGCCAGGGCTGACAGACGAAATCGACGAGAAATGACAATCCTGCCTGTACCGGGCAAGATCCGTGCCAAGACCCATGTAGCGACACAGACTGGCCTTATGAGACTGAGAACGAAGGGAGGCTCCAAAGGTGGTCTCAAATGGCGCACCCAGGTCTCACAGAGAGCCCCACTGTGAGACGCTCCTGAGATGCATGCAGCGGCCATGTTGGCCTGTCGAAGCGGCGTGATCCCCGGGCCTCAGCGATCGACGCAGGCCCCCTGGCGATAGAGCTCTTTCAACAGCTGATAGGCCTCGTTGAGGCGCCGCATCGCCTCGACCGACCCGCCCGCATCGGGATGGTGGCTCTGGGCCATGTCCCGGTAGGCCTCCCGGATCTGGGCCAGGGTCAGGCGCTGGCCGGGGTCGGTGGGCAGTTGCAGCAGCCGCAACGCGCCGTGCAGGGTCATGGTGTGCTCCAGCGTCTGGAAGGAGGTCCCCCGGCGACGGCGGCGGAAACGTTGCACGAACCGCCGGATCAGGGTCGGGACGCGCAGGCTGAGGGTCGAACCGCTGAACGGGTCTTCGAGCACGCCGGCGGTGACCATGACCCGCTCGAACGTCGGCGGGCCATCGCTCCAACCGGGAACGAACTGCTGCATCACCTGGCAGGCGCTCGACCAGGTGAAGGTCCGGCCATCACTCTGATCGGACTGGGGCCAGATGTCCTGGGCCAGCCAGACCATCGCCGCCTCCAGCACCGCCTCGTTGGCCGGCGAGCCATAGAGCCCGCGCCAGTGGTTTGCGGCCTCCTCCATCGCCTGCTGCAGCATCTCTCCGCCCAGGGGGGGCAGGGGCGTCAGGGGCAGCGCCCCCGGCCGCTGGGGAGCCGGCGGCCGCAGGCTGCGCTTGATGACGTCGGAGCGCCGGCGCACGAAGCCGGGCAGATCGATCCCCCCGCCAGCGTGCGGCGGTCGGGGGGAATCCTCCGGCGGGGCTTCCCATTCGAATTCCGCCTGGAGGGTTTCCATCGCCCCTCGCCCCACCAGCACCAGTGCCCCCTGTTCGTCGAGGTCCCCCTCGTCGTCCTGGTGGCGCGGGCTCTGGCCGGATGCCGGCGAGAGCCCCTCACTGTCCTCGTCGTCGCCGGAGCCGAACAGATCGTCGAGCAGCCGCTGGAGCACATCGCCGCGGCTGCGGATGCCCCATTCCCGCCGCAGATCATCCAGGTGGGCCACCAGCTCCCGGGTGAGGTCAAGGCTGATCCGCTGTTTGGCGTCGTTGGACTTGTCAGCCACGGCAGCCTTCCATCGGCGCTGGGTTCGCTGGCATCGGGTGTCTGGTCAGGGCCCCCGTTGGTCCAGCAGGAACTGCTGCTGGGCTTCTACGGCTTCGCGGTAGCGATCCACAAGCGTGCCCCCGCTGCCTGCCGCTCCCGATCGGCTGCGCATGGGCGACACCAGCGGAGAGGGCGCCAGGCTGTTCCGGTTGTAGTAGGCCGGAGGCGGCGGTGGGGGATTCCGCCAGCCAGGGGCTGGGGCCGGTCTCAGGATCTGGGGCGGCGGCAGCAGCGGCCCAGTCCCCGCCCTCGGCGCCGGGGCGATGGCTGCCGGCTGGGGCGCGATGGTCACGGCGGGGGGGGCCACAGGCGGTTGGGCCGGGCGGGCGGTGGCCCCGGCCCGGGCCAGTTCCAGTTGCCGCTCCCGCTCCTGAACCAGCGCCAGCTGGCTGGCGCTGACCACGCTCAGCAGGTGGCCGGGGGTTGCATCGGCCGGATAGACCAGGCTGACCCGGACGGGGTTCACGACGCCAGGGACCAGATCGATCTGGCCCAGGGATAGGCTCTGCCCGGAGCGCAGTCCCACGTGCACCTCCCGCAGACCGGAGGCCGTCTGGATCTGGATCGATCCCCGGAAGGCCGTGAAGGGCCGGCCTCCGATCAGGGTGGGATGGCTCATCACCAGCTCATAGGGCCCGCGGCCCTTGAGGTTCATGTCGATGTCGAACCGCACCCCGTAGGTGCCGACATTGTCGAGGGAGGAATCGAGCATGCGGCTGGCCAGGGCATTCACCTGCACATCGCGGGTGCCGAAATGGTGGCGGTCGGTGCTGGTGAAGGGCACATGCAACGGGCCCTTCGCGTCCAGGTCGTGGCTGATCGAGGCCTGATAGGCATCACCGAGGGCCACACCGCCCACGCGGGAGAAGATCCGGCGGTTGTTGATGTCGTTGATGCGACTGAGATAGACCCGGCCGGGCGCCAGGCGACCCGCATCCAGAACCGCCAGCACGTCGCTGTCGGAGTCGGGGGTCTTGGCGGCCACCACGGCCATCTGGAACGGCCCATCGCTGCGGCCACGGAGCAGGGCATTGGCAATCCCCAGGGCCGGCAGCTGGGTCTGGAACAGAACGATGCGACTGCGGGCGGGGATGGTGATCTCGTCGGTGAGGCGGCTGTCGAGCCTGCCGCGCAACATCTGAACCGCGGTGGCGTCACCGGGGCCGGTGTTCCACGGCCGCGGTCCCAGGGGTTTCACCCCCATCAGGTTGTTGGCGAGATAAGGAGCCTCGAAGCTGTTCCGCACCGCTCCTTTGGAGAACCGGATGTGGACCGGGCGCCCGCCCGGATTGATCAGGATGGCCGCCAGGGTGAGTTCGGCCCGACGGTCGCCGGGGGAGATGGAGCGGCGATTGGGTGGGAAGTACTTGTGGTGCAGATGCATGCCGAATTCCCCGTTGAAGGTGAACTCGGCATTGCGAAGGGCCTGCCCCGTCTCGCTGGCGTAGGCGTAACCAGGGGTGGTGCTGATCAGGATGCCCGGCCCTTCCACTTCCTCGGGCTGGTTGGAGTGGAGCACCGGCACGTTGTTGAAGGTGCCGTTGAGGGGGCGGGCCCTCTGGCCCGCCATGAGGGCCACATAGGCATGGGCGGGCTGGGCGGGCTGCAGCAGCGCCATGCCCAGACCCAGCGTCAGCCAGACACCGATGGGACCAATGGGGGGGACCGATCTCAAATTGCGACAGTCTGTTGGGTGTGGGTGGCCAGGGGACGGTAAGGCGGGAAGCGACCGTCCCAGGCAATGGGGGGTGCGTGGAGCTGGGGAGCCCCGGAAGGAACGACGGGCTCGCTAGAACGGATCCACTGTGCAGATTTTGTCATGATTCCTCCCTTCGGGTGCTGCTCCGGGTCGGAGTCCGGAACCGGTGCCCTGCGGCGGTATCAGGAACGCAAGCTGCGACTGCTGAGCTTCTGGCGGGATGGCATCGAGCGCCAGCTGGCCGCGATGAATGCCGCCATCACCACCCTGGAACGGCAGATGCAGCGCGATCAGGTCGACCATCAGGGCTGAGGCCGCCAGCTTCCAGCTGCAGCCTCAGCTGCTCCAGTCCCCTGTGCAGCAGACGTTTCACCGTCATCGGGCTGACCTCCATCTGGCGTCCGAGCCGTCGGTAGCTCCAGCCCGCCAGCACCACCTGGCGCACCACCAGCTGCTGACGGGGCTCCAGCAGGGCCAGCATCCTGGTGATCGAGATGTCGGCTGCCTCCTCCCGCTCCGGCTCGTCGGCCGTTTGGCCCGTCACCGCCTCGGCCAGGACCGGATCGTCGAGGTTGGCGGGCCTGGACAGCAGCCGTTGCACCTCCAGACGGCGCCACTCCGCCGGGGTGATGCCCAGGGTCCGGCTCAGCACGGTGATCGCCCGGCCGGGATCCGCCTCCAGGGCCGGGTGATGGCGAAGGCGGTTGAACCGCTCCTGCAGTTCCGCCTGGCGACGGGGCAGACGCACCAGAGGGGCTGCATCCCGCAGGTAGTGGAGGATGGCGCCGCGGATGTGCGGCCTGGCGAAGGCCTCGAACGGGGTCTGGCGATCCTCGCTGTAGAGCTCGGCGGCCCGGATCAGCCCCATCAGCCCCACCTGGAGCAGATCCTCGAAGGATTCGCGGCAGCAACGGGCGTAATGCAGGGCGAGGGGGCGGACCACGGCCCGGTACTGCTCCACGCGATGGTTGCGACGGGCGGTGTGGGAGGGGAGGGTCTGGCGGGAAGGGGACGGGGCCATGGTCATGGAGCCTGAAGCGTGGGCTGGGTTGTTGGAGGAAGGCGTGCCGTGGTGCCGTTGCTGGCAGCGTGGAGCGCTCTTTTTCCAGAGAGGGCCAGGAAGGCTGGGTTTGGCAACCGTGGAAACACGGAAGTTGCCCGTTTCGGCGGGCCGGGCCCGTGGGGTGGTGGTCAGGAGCGGGGGGACGCCACGTCCTCCAGCAGGGCCCATGGACCGTGCTTCTCCAGCCACCCCCTGTCCGATCCTTCGGTGCTCAGCAGAAAGCCCGCGAAGCCCAGGGCGTTGACGCTGAAGCCGGCGCCGTGCTCCCGCTCCCGGCGAACGGTCAGAAACCACTGGTCGTCGAACAGCAGGTTGTAGGGGTGCAGGGGCTGGGGATCGAGGCGGGGATCGCCAAGTTGCAGCGCCCGGGCCTGCTCCCGGTAGAGATCCTCCAGGTCGGAGCCGCCGCTGGGATCGCTGCGCCTAGCCAGGCGGTAGGCCCAGTTCCAGCCGGGCTGCCCGCCCTCCAGCTGCTTCAGGAACAGGGGCGCCAGGGGACAGCTGGACTCCCCCACCCGGCGCGGCAGCAACTGCAGGTGCCGATGGGGCTGGCTGGCGCCGGAACGGGCGCCGCTGTTGAAGAACCACAGTCCGCCCGTGTCCTGGCTCACCTGGGCGACCGCCTGCCAGTCGGAGGCTTCGATCCAGCCGCCCTGGGGCCGCCAGTCACGGGTGATCACCAGCAGATGGGCCTCCTGGACCGGGTATTTGTTGAGCAACAGAACGTGGGCGGGCTCGAGCAGCGCGACCTGCAAGGGCCGGTCCCAGGGCAGGAAGGGATTCGGGCGGGGTCCACCCTGGCGCAGGTGACGGGGTGTGGAGGACAGCAGCTGACGCACCACGAAGGGTTCCACCCCAGGGATCGGCAGGATGCGCGTGTCGAGGGGGACCAGGGCGCCCTGCCTGCGGGCCTGCTCCGACACCTCCCGGGCCCGCCGCCAATGGCGCTCAGCTCGCACCGGCCTGCAGACGGGCAAGGGAGGCGCCCTGGTAGTAGCGCCCCAGGATTTCGTTGTAGCGCAGGCCCTGCTGGGCCAGATCCTGGGCGCCGTGCTGGCTCATGCTGGCCCCCAGGTGACCATGGGCCTCCTGGGTGAGGCGTGTGGTGGCCGCATAGAGGCTCTCGACGATCCCCCCCTGGTAGCTCAGGATCACTCCGGAGGTGCTGGCCGTGGCCTGGCGCGTGCGGCCGTTGACGCTGCTCAGGCCCCGGTAGGCCTGCCAGCGCGTGGTGTCGCCCAGATGCCAGTGGGCGTTGGCCGGACGGGCCATGTGGGCCATGGCGTAGGAGCGGGCCGCGACGGCCTGGGCCCGCAGCGCCTCCATGTGCCAGCTGCTGGGCATTTCGGCCCCCACCACCGAGCTGATGTAACGCTCCAGGGACACGTGATTCACGAGCTGCAGGCCCTGGCTCCCGCGCAGCACCCTGATCCGGCCCTCATAGGGACGGCCATCCACCAGCAGGGCGTGACCAGACCCCGTCTGCATCCAGACCTCGGCCCGTCCGGCCATCGCGGCAGCCAGATCGGGGGAGCTGGCGGGGCCGCCATCCTGCAGGGTGCGGCCGTCCCGATCAACCAGCCGCCAGGTGCCACTGGCGCCCAGCTGGGGTGAGGAGGAGGCCCCCAGCAGGGCCACCCGGATCTCGAGGGGCACCTCCGGTCCTGCCTCCGGCTCCACCAGGGAGGGGTCGGGATGGCTCAGGCTGGTTCGCTGGGCCCGCAGGGAGGCCGCCGCGAGCAGATCCTTGTCAGGGGCCTGCGTTTTCGAGGCCTGCGCTGCGGCGGTACCCGCCTGGGAGACCTGCCGGGGCTGGGCGATGAGGGCCTCGAGCAGGTCGGGTTCGGAAGGGGAACGCCCAGCGGGGATGAGGTCCTGGGCGGCAAAGCCGGCCCCCACCGCCACGACCGCCAGGGGAGCGGTGAGCAGGATCGGGTGGCGCCGACAACCCAGGTACAGTCGCCGGGCTGCGGCCCGGAAACCGGCGATGGCGGCCACGAGGTGCCGGCTCACGGGAAGGGTCCACAGGGAATGCTGGGATCATGCCGGAGAAAGCGTCCTTGCAGCCGCTTCCAGCAGGACGGTCACCGCATTGCACCTGGGCCGTCAAGGACGCTGGAGGCCCGGTTCAGGGGACCGCTTCGGCCCGCAGGTCGCGCTGCATCAGCTCCTGCACCGCCTGCCGCGCCTCCACCTCGCCCGCCAGCAGGCGCACCACCTGGCCGCAGATCGGCAGTTGCCAGCCCTCCCGCTCGGCCAGGGCCAGGGTGGCCCGGGCGGTGCGGGGACCCTCCACGGTGGCGCCGATGCGCGTCAGGGCGGCGCTCTCTTCACAGCCCTCGGCCAGCAGGGTGCCGAAGCGGTAGTTGCGGCTCAGGCTGCTGTTGGCCGTGGCCAGCAGGTCCCCCAGGCCCGCCAGCCCGTAGAGCGTGGTGGGTTGGCCCCCGAGGGCCTGCAGCACCACCGCGATCTCCGACAGGCCCCGGCAGAGCAGGGAAGCCTTGGCATTGGCCCCCAGTCCCAGACCATCGCTGATGCCGGCCGCCACGGCGATGACGTTCTTGAGGGCCCCGGCGGCCTCGGTACCGATGGGATCGAAATTGGTGTAAAGACGCAGATGCGGCGTCCTGAGCTGCGCCTGCAGGTCACGGGCCAGGGCTGGATCGTCGCTGCTCAGCACGCTGGCGGCCGGCAGACCCCGCTCCACCTCGTCGGCCAGGTTGGGCCCGCTCAGCACAGCCAGAGGCACCTCGGGGAGGTGGTGTCGCCAGAGCTGACTGGCCGTGCACAGGGTGTCCAGATCGATCCCCTTGCTGCAGCTCAACAGGGGCAGGCCGGCCGGCCAGTGTCCTTGCAGGTTCCGGGCGAGGTGGGCCACACCCGCCATCGACACGGCCACCACCGCGAGGTCGGAATCCTGCAGCACCGCCGCCGGTTCCCCCCCATCCCGCCGCGACCAGCTCCTGAGCGCGTGTCCCTGGCGCTCCCAGAGCCGGAGCAACGTGCCGCCCCAGGCGCCCCGTCCCAGCACGGTGATGCGCAGACCCATGGACCGACGCGCGGGGCGCTCCCCAAGATGGCCTTGCCATCATGCGCCATCTCCACGTCTGCCATGCCAGCCGCTCCCAACCCCTACTGGCAGGCCTGGCAGGGTCAGGCCCTGATCGTGGGGCCGGGGGGCATCGGCCGCGCCCTGGCGGCCGAGCTGGCCAGCCGAGCCCCGTTTCTGCGGATCCGCACCGCCGGCCGGCGCGGCGCCGACATCGCCCTCGACCTGGCCGACGACCGCAGCCTGGCCAGGCTTTCCGCCACGGCCGCCACGGATCTGGCCCCCCTGCGGGTCGTGATCAACACGGCAGGCCTGCTGCACGACGGCGAACTGCAACCGGAGAAGCGTCTCTCCCAGGTGCGCCGCCACGCCCTGGAACGCAGCTTTGCCGTCAATGCCTTCGGCCCTCTGTTGCTGGCCCAGGCGATCGAGTCCGCCCTGCCGAAAGACGACCCTGTGCACTTCGCCAGCCTGTCGGCCCGGGTGGGCAGCATCGGCGACAACCGGCTCGGCGGCTGGTATGCCTACCGGGCGGCCAAGGCAGCCCAGAACCAACTGTTGCGCACCCTGGCGATCGAGTGGCAGCGCCGCTTGCCCCGGGCCTGCGTGACCCTGCTCCATCCGGGCACCACCGCCACCCCGCTGTCGGCCCCCTTCGGCAGCTCCGTGCCTGCCTCGGCCCTGTTCACCCCGCAGCGGGCCGCTGCCCACCTGCTCGATGTGCTGGAGGGCCGTACGGCCGCCTCCAGCGGAGCCTTCCTCGCCTGGGATGGTCTGCCGGTGCCCTGGTGAGGCAGAGCCCCCGTCGTGGGGCTCAGGCCGCGTGGCTGCGCAGAACCTCAAGGGGAATCACCTCGAGGGTGGAGAGTGCCGAACTCTCCAGGCGCACCGGTGGTGCCATGCCGTCCTCGAAGGCCTCCAGCCAGCGGGCGGCACAGACGCACCAGTGGTCCCCGGCCCGGAGGCCCGGAAAGCCGTGGCCCGGCACCGGCGTGGAGAGGTCGTTGCCCTGGGCGCGGCTGTAGCTCAGAAACGACTCGTTCACGACGCAGCAGACGGTGTGGCGGCCGAAATCACCGGGATCGGCCTGGCAGTAGCCGTCCCTGAACCATCCGGTGAGTGGCGCACATCCACACTCCTGCAACGGTTCTCCCAGCACGTTGCGCTGTTCGGCAGGGGGCTTCAAGGTGGAGGCGGCCAAGGCCAGGGCGATGCGGGAACGGGGTGAGTCTGCCGGAGGACTGGCACAAAATGCGGCCAGGAGGTTGACGAATTCCGGGGGGGAGGCGTTAAAGGTCTTTCAGCACGACCCCCTTCATGAGCTGGGATTTCACCGAGGATGCGGCCTTCCTGGCCCTCTGCGACGCCTACAAGGAAAGCGGTGAGCCCTCCGCGATGGAGTTTCTGGCCCATGGCGAAGGCGCCTTCCACTTCCAGGAACTCACCCAGAACGCCGCCGGTGAGGGGATCGATCTGAGCGATTCCGACGCCCTCGACGCCTTCCAGCAGGACGTGATCGACAGCATGGAGGAGTTGTGCAGTTGATGGCGTCGCCGGCCCCCGAGGGGCCCGGTGGCCGCGGGACTCAGCCGTAGAAGAAGGCGATCTCCTTATCCTTCAGCCCCTCCCAGCCCGCCTCCCGCAGGCGCTGGTCGAGGCTGAGACGGTCGAGATGTTTGGCTCCGGTGCGCACGATCCGGTTGCGCATTGATTTCTTCACGCCGCTGCGGGCCCTCCTGCTCTCCAGTTCCATCACCTCGCCATAGAGGGCGAGCATGGCGGCAGGGATGGGGCTGCCGTCCAGATCCACTCCTGCGGCGATGGCGTCATCGACGCCGCCGGGTCCTGCGATGGCCATGGCAAGGGGGGCAAAGGGTGCCCAAAGCCTGCCACGCCCCCGAGCAGGCCGTCTCAGGCGCTGAAGTACCTGGCCTGGCTGTGCAGGGCCACCAGGGCTGTGGTGCTCTGTTCGGGTTCCAGCTGATCGCTCTCGTCCATGGTCAGGCCGATGCGGTCGGTCCCCAGCCAGGCGAGCTGCTGGCGGGAGTCGGCCACATTGGGACAGGCGGGATAGCCGAAGGAGTAACGGCTGCCCCGGTAGCGCTGCGCCAGCACGTCCCGCAGGGCGGTGGGTTCCGCCCCGGCGAAGCCCATCTCCCGGCGGATCCGGGCATGGGTCCATTCGGCGAGCGCCTCGGCCATCTGCACCGCCAGCCCGTGGAAGTAGAGGTAGTCGCTGTAGCGGTCGGCCCGGAACAGTTCCTGGGCAAAGCGGGTGGCCCCTTCCCCCATGGTGACGGCCTGCATCGGCAGCACATCCGACGGGACCAGGGAACCATTGGATCCGGTCTCGAGGTCGCGATAGAAATCAGCGATGCAATAGCGGTTGCCACTGCGCTGGCGCGGCAGCGCGAAGCGCCCCAGTTCGCCGTCGCCTTCGGCGGGCGCTGCGCCGGCGGCCAGCCCGGCGGGATCGAAGACCACCAGGGCATTCCCCTGGCGTCCGCAGGGGAAGTAGCCATAGGCCACCCGGGGGGTGAGCAGCCCCTCCTGGCGGCAGCGGGCCAGCCAGTCCTGCAGCACCGGCTCCGCCTTCTCGGCCAGCATCGCCTCGTACTCCTCCCGGCTCTGCTGCTGGGTCTTGCGCAGTTGCCACTGGCCCGCAAACAGGGCGTTGCGGTCGAGGTAGGCGAAGACCTCATCGAGGTCGATGGCCGCTTCGCTGAGCACACAGGTGCCCCAGAAGGGGGGCGTGAGCGCCGGTTCGGCAGGCACCGCCTCGGAGCGTTCCTCACTCCCGGCGGCCACGGGCTCGGGTTTCGCCGCAAGCGCGGCATCACCGGCGGCGTCAGGGGATTCACCGGTGGTGTCCGTCGTGGGTGCAGCGGACTCGCCGAGCCCCAGGCCCTCGGGCGCACCATCGAGGAAGCCCTGCAGGTCGTCCCAGCGTTCCGCCGCCTTGGCGTCCATCAGGGCATCCATGAAGCGCAGATCGGCGAAGGCATCGCGGCCGTAGATCACCTGTCCCCGGTAGGCCGCTCGGCAGTCACCGTTGACGAACCGGGGGGTCAGGGCCGCACCGCCGAGGATCACGGGAACGGAGATGCCGACCTCATTGAAGGTTTCCAGATTGTCCTTCATGAAGGCGGTGGATTTCACCAGCAGGCCGCTCATGGCGATGCAGTCGGCCCCATGGAGTCGCTGCGCTTCAACGATGGCATCAACGCTCTGCTTGATGCCCAGATTGATCACCTCGTAGCCATTGTTGGTGAGAATGATGTCCACCAGGTTCTTGCCAATGTCGTGCACGTCGCCCTTGACGGTGGCGATCAGGAACTTGCCCTTGCTGCTGGATTCGCCTTCCTTGCGTTCCATGTGCGGCTCGAGAAAGGCCACTGCGGCTTTCATGGTTTCGGCGCTCTGCAGCACGAAGGGCAACTGCATCTGGCCGGAACCGAACAGCTCGCCCACCACCTTCATGCCGTCCAGCAGGAAGGTGTTGATGATCTTGAGCGGTGGATGCACCACCAGTGCTTCCTGAAGAGCGGCCTCCAGGCCGATGCGTTCGCCGTCGATGATGTGCTGCTTCAGCCTCTCCTCGAGCGGCAGATCGGCCAGGGAAGGACCTGAAGCCCGTGCCTCCCTGGCGCTCACCCCCTCGAACTCGGTGGTGAGCAGGGTGAGGGGATCGTGGACGCAGATGCCGTCCTCGAAACGGCGCCGGTCGTGGATCAGATCGCGGCAGATCTGCTGATGCTCCTCGCTGATCTTCGCCAGGGGAAGGATCTTCGCCGGGCTGACGATGGCGGCATCCATCCCCACGGCACAGCAGTCGTGCAGGAAGACGGAATTGAGCACGATGCGGGCGGCCGGAGAGAGCCCGAAGCTGACGTTGCTGACCCCCAGCACGACATGCACACCGGGCAGTTCGCTGCGGATCCTGCGGATCGCCTCGATCGTGGCGGCGGCGTTGGCCCGGTCCTCCTCAATGCCGGTGGAGATGGGCAGAGCCAGGGGATCGTAGAAAATCTCGTGGGCTGGAATGCCGAACGCGACGGCGTCCCGGTAGGCCCTCTGGGCAATGGCGAACTTGCGCTCGGCGGTGCGGGCCATGCCCTCCTCGTCGATGGTGCCCACCACCACGCCCGCGCCGTAGTCACGGGCCAGTTCGAGCACCTTGAAGAAGCGCTCGTCGCCGTCCTCGTAGTTGGTGGAGTTGAGAATGCACTTGCCGCCGGCTACCTTGAGACCGGCCTCCATCTTCTGCCACTCGGTGGAATCGAGCATCAGCGGCAGGTTGACGTTGGTGACCAGTCGGCTCACCAGGTCGTGCATGTCCTTCACCCCATCCCGCCCCACATAGTCCACGTTCACGTCCAGCACGTGGGCGTTCTCCTTCACCTGGCCCCGGGCCACCGCCACCAGGCCGTCCCAGTCCTCGACGTTCAGCAGCTCCCGCACCTTCTTCGATCCGCTGGCATTGAGCCGCTCGCCGATGATCAGGAAGGAGTTGTCCTGGAAGTAGGGCGTGACGCCATAAATCGAGGCCACCGCCGGTTCGTAATGAAACTGGGGACGCTCCTGGCGCTCCTGGGGCTGCCGCACCTCCCGTGGGGCGGGATGCAGCTCGGCGGCGAGTTCCGCCAGCGCTCCGATGTGGGCCGGGGTGGTGCCGCAGCAGCCACCGATCACCTGGACGCCGAGATCCTCGACGAAGTGCATCAGCTGCATCTTCATCTCCGTGGGGGTGAGCCGGTAGTGGGCCACCCCGCCGATGTTCTCCGGCAGTCCCGCATTGGGAATGCAGCTCACCACGAAGGGACTGTGCTGGCTCAGGTAGCGCACGTGCTCCTTCATCTGCTCGGGGCCCGTGGCGCAGTTCAGGCCGAGCACGTCGATCGGGAACGGCTCCAGGATCGTCACCACCGCGGCGATGTCGGAGCCGACCAGCATGGTGCCGGTGGTTTCCATCGTCACCGAAACCATCAGCGGTCGCCGCTCCCCGGCGGCGGCGAAGGCCTCTTCGATCCCCTGCAGGGCCGCCTTGATCTGCAGCACGTCCTGGCAGGTCTCGACGATGAACAGATCGACGTCACCGGCGATCAGGCCCGCGGCCTGCTCCCGGAACGAGGCCTTCATCGTGTCGAAGTCGATGTGCCCGAGGGTGGGGAGCTTGGTGGTGGGTCCCATGGAGCCCGCCACGAAGCGGGGTTTGGCCGGGGTGCTGTAGGCGGCGGCCATCTCCCGGGCCAGTTCAGCCGCCCTGCGGTTGATGGCGAAGGCCTGGTCTTCGAGTCCGTATTCGGCCAGGACAATCGAGGCGGCCCCGAAGGTGTCCGTTTCGATCACATCGCAACCCGCCTCCAGAAACTGGCGATGGACCGCCTGCACCGCATCGGGCCGGGTGAAGACGAGGTTCTCGTTGCAGCCCTCGAGGGCCGCACCGCCGAAATCCTCCGCCGTCAGGTCCATCTCCTGCAGGGAGGTGCCGGTGGCGCCGTCGAAGACCAGCACGGGACGCCCCGGACCGTGCAGCCAGTCGAGGAAGCCGATGCGGTCGGTGGGGCGATGGATGGCGGCGGAGACAACCATCAGGCGTCGAGGCGGATGCGGGTGACCCAGTGGTCATAGGAAGGATCCCGGCCCTCCGTGATCGCCGTCAGGCGCTCGCGCAGCCGCTCCATCACGGGCCGATGGCTGGAGAGCTCGGTGGATTCGATGCGGCGCACCGGTGTGACCCTGGCGGCGGTGCCGCTGAGGAAGACCTCGTCGGCGATCATCAGCTCCGTCTTGTCGACCGGACGCTCGAGCACGGGGATGTCCATGGCACGGGCCAGTTCCATGATGCTGGCCCGCGTGATGCCTTCCAGGATGTCCTGGTCGACGCCCGGCGTGATCAGGACGCCGTCCCGGACGATGAACAGATTCATGCCGCTGGCCTCGCTCACCTTGCCGCGGCTGTTCAGCAGCAGGGCCTCGTCGAAACCGCTCTTGACCGCTTCGGTCTTGGCCAGGGAACTGGTGATGTATGCGCCGCTGATCTTGCCCCGCAGGGGCAGGGAGCGGTCCTCCTGGCGGCACCAGCTGCTGATCCGGCAGCTCACCCCCTCGGGGGAGAGATAGTCCCCCATCTCAATGCCGTAAATGAGGAAGTCGGTCTGGATGTTGTGCAGCCGTGGGGCGATGCCGAGATCGCTGGTGTAGACGAACGGCCGCAGGTAGACCGGACAGGTGGGCCTGTTCGACAGCAGAAACGCGTGGATGGCGTTGTGGATCGTCTCCTCCGCCAGCTCGGTCAGCAGCAGCCGGGCGCTCTGGCTGAGCCGGCGGGCATGGCGATCGGCCCGGAACAGCAGTATCTCGTTGGGATCGGCGGGATTGGGCAGGGCCCGCATGCCACCGAAGGCGCCCGTTCCGTAGTGCAACGCATGGGTGGCCACCGACAGGGTGGCCTCGGCGAAGGGGACGCATTGTCCGCCGAACCAGGCATAGGGCAGGAACTGGTGCATGGAAGGCGGTGGCGACGATGCGATCTTCTCATCGCGTTCGGCAGGATGGGGTGATGCATCGACTCGCGTCCATCCCCGGGGCCAGGACGGAGGACGACGGGGCGCTCTTCGTGGAGCAGCCGCCGGCGCCGGTGGTGCTGCTCAGCAGCGCCGACACCGATCTGCTGGCGGTGGCGCAGCTGCTCGAGGCCGAACCGGAGCTGCTGCCTGGGGAGCTTCGGGCCCTCAACCTCGCGGCCCTGCAGCACCCGGCGGTGATCGACCACTACGTGGCCACCAGCCTCGCCAGCACCCGGCTGGTGGTGGTGCGGCTGCTGGGGGGGCGCGGCCACTGGAGCTACGGGCTGGAGTGTCTGCGCCACTGGGCCGCCAGTGCTGAGGGCCGCCAGCTGCTGGTGCTGGCCGGCACCGCCGACGAGGAGGAGGCCCTGGCCTGCCTCGGCAACCTCGATGGCCCCCTGGCGACAGGTTGCGCGGCCTGCCTGCGGGAGGGGGGGGGCGCCAACCTGCGCCTGTTCCTGCAGACCGTGGCCGCCGTGCTGGAGGGGGGGCAACCCGAGCCGCCCCGGCCCACCCCCGCCGCCGATCCCCTGCCCCATGACTGGCGCGAGGAGCCGGGCAACCGGGTGGGGGTGATCCTCTACCGGGCCCTGTGGCAGGCGGGGGATCTGGGGCTGATGGAGGCGCTGCTGGAGACCCTGCGCCAGCGGGGCCTCTCACCCCGGGCCCTGTGGGTGAGCAGCCTGCGGGATGGAGCCGTGCAGCAGGGGGTGGCCGATCTGCTGGGGCGGGAGCGGGTGGAGGCGGTGCTGTGCGGGACGGGCTTCGCTTCGGTGTCGTTCGAGCAGGCGGGCCTGGGGGCGCCCCTGTGGGAGAGGCTGGGGGTGCCGGTGCTGCAGGTGCTGTGCAGCGGCCGCAGCCGGGAGACCTGGCGCGACAGCAGCATCGGCCTGGCGCCCCTCGACCTCAGCCTCCAGGTGGCCCTGCCGGAACTCGACGGGCGCCTCACCACCCGGGTGGGGGCGTTCAAGGAACGGAGCTCCACCAGCGACGCCCTGGCCACGGCCCTGTACCGCTACGAACCCGACAGGGAACGGCTCGCATGGATCACCCGGCTCACCGACGCCTGGATCACCCTGCGGCGAACGCCGGCCGCCGAACGCCGGGTGGTGCTGGTGCTGGCCAACTACCCCAACCGCAACAGCCGCCTGGCCAATGGCGTCGGCCTGGACACCCCGGCCAGCGCGGCCCTGATGCTCGGCTGGCTGGCGGAGGCCGGCTACGACCTGGGCGACCCCACCGCTCTGCCCGCCGATGGCGATGCCCTCATCCATCGGCTCCTGGAGGGCCGCAGCAACGACCCGGAGAGCGGCCATCGGCCGCCCCTGGCCCACCTGCCCCTGGCGACCTACCAGGCCTGGTACGGCGCCCTGCCCCTGGAGGGTCGACGGTGCCTGGAGGCGGTCTGGGGGCCGCCCGAAACGGACGCGGCTCTGGAGCAGGCCGTGCTGGCGGAGGGCCGCATGGGCCCGGCTTTCCCGGTGCGTGGGCTGGGCTTCGGCCGGGTGTTGCTGCTGATCCAACCCGAACGCGGCTACGACCGGGATCCGAGCCTGAGCTATCACAGCCCCGATCTGCCCCCCACCCACGCCTACCTGGCCCAGTACCTGTGGCTGCGCCAGAGCTTCGGCGCCCAGGTGGTGGTGCATGTGGGCAAGCACGGCAATCTCGAGTGGCTGCCGGGCAAGGGGCTGGGGCTGTCGCAGGACTGCTTCCCCGAATGGGCCCTGGGGCCCCTGCCGCACCTCTACCCCTTCATCGTCAACGACCCGGGGGAGGGCAGCCAGGCCAAGCGACGGGCCCAGGCGGTGATCCTCGACCACCTGACCCCACCCCTGGGCCGGGCGGGCCTGCACGGCGACCTGCAGGGCCTCGAAGCGCTGCTGGATGAGTACTGGGAAGCCAGGCAACTGGGCAGTGCCCGGGCCCCCCTGCTGCAGCAGCGGCTGACCACCCTGCTGGAGGAACTGCAGCTGCCCGCCACGGCCCAGCCGGACCCCGAAGCGCGGCTGGAGGCGGCCGACGGCTACCTGTGCGAACTCAAGGAAGCCCAGATCCGGCTCGGGCTCCACACCTTCGGCACCCTGCCGGAGCCGGCCAAGCTGGCCGAACTGCTGCTGTGTCTGGCCCGGCCACCCCAGGCGGGGGTGCCCGGGCTCACCCAGGCCCTCGCCCTCGATCTGGGCCTGGAGCTCGACCCCTGGGCCGATCCGGAGGAGGCCCCCCTCTCCGACGCCGACCGCGGCCGCCTCACCGCCCTCGGAGGGAGCGGCCCCCTGCTGCGCCATGCCGGCGACGGGGTGACCCTGCTGGAGGACCGCGCCCTGGCCCTGGTGGAGGCGCAGCTGGCCGGAACCACCGGGGCGGCGGCGGCGTCGCCGGGGGCGCCCGTGACGGCGGGGGCCGCCACCGAACGGGTCCTGGAACATCTGCGCCGGGCCCTGCTGCCGCCCCTGCTGGCCTGCGGCGAGGCGGAGCGGCAGTCCCTGCTCACCGGCCTGGCCGGCGGCCGCATCGCCGCCGGGCCTTCGGGGGCGCCCACCCGCGGGCGGCCGGACCTGCTGCCGACGGGGCGCAACTTCTACAGCGTCGACCTGCGCGGCCTGCCGACGGAGGCCGCCTGGGACCTGGGCCGGCGAAGCGCCGAACTCCTGCTGCAGCTTCATCTCCAGGAGGAGGGCGACGACCTGCGCACCCTGGCCCTGTCGGTGTGGGGGACCGCCACGATGCGCAACGGTGGCGAGGACATCGGCCAGGCCCTGGCCCTGATGGGGGTCAGGCCGGTGTGGGACGGTCCCACCCGCCGGCTTGTGGATGTGGAGGTGATCCCCTTGCGCCTGCTCGGGCGACCCCGGGTGGACGTGACCCTGCGCATCTCCGGTCTGTTCCGCGATGCCTTCCCCCAGCTGGTGGGCTGGTTCAACCGGGCCACCCGGCTGGTGGCCGGCCTCGAGGAGGACCCCCACGACAACCCCCTGGCGGCGTCGGCCCGGCTGGAGGGCCACGGGGGGCGGATCTACGGCTCGGCCCCCGGGGCCTACGGGGCCGGGTTGCAGGGGCTGATCGACAGCGGCCACTGGGAGGAGAGGGGCGATCTGGGCGAGGCCTTCCTCAACTGGAGTGCCTGGCGCTACGACGGGGATCCCACCGACCCCGGCAGCGGCGGCGCGATCGCTGCCACGGCGGATCGGGGCGGGCTGGAGCGACGGCTGGCCCAGGTGCAGGTGGTGCTGCACAACCAGGACAACCGGGAGCACGACCTGCTGGACTCCGACGACTACTACCAGTTCCAGGGGGGCCTCAGTGCCGCCGCGGAGAAGCTCCAGGGGCGTGCCCCCACCCTCTGGTTCGGAGACCATTCCCGCAGCCAGCGTCCCCGGCTGCACCGGCTCGAGCGGGAATTCGACAAGGTGCTCCGCTCCCGCCTGCTCAATCCCCGCTGGATCGAGGCCATGCAGGGCCATGGCTACAAGGGCGGCTTCGAGATGGCCGCCAGCCTCGACTATCTGTTCGCCTACGACGCCAGCACCGGTCGCGTACCCGACTGGGGCTACGGCGCCATCAGCGCGGCCTGGCTGGAGGATGCGGCGGTGCGGGAGTTTCTGGGGCGTTCGAACCCCTGGGCCCTGCGGGACATGGCCGAGCGGCTGCTCGAAGCCCACCACCGGGGGCTGTGGGAGGGAGCCGATCCGCAGCGGCTGGCGCGTCTGAAGGAGCTGGTGCTGGAGAGCGAGAGCCTGGTGGAGCAGCGCTGAACCGGACTCTCGCCCCTGCGGGGATCAGAGTTCCAGATCCCTCACCATCGAACGGAAGGGGTCGGTGGTGCCGGGCTTGGCCGGCTGCTGGGTGATCTGTGGTTGGGTCTGGGCCTCGGTCTCCTTCTGCTGTTTCGCAGCCGCTGGTCCCCCCGGCACGTTGGTGCCGGTGACGGCGGCCCCTTTCATGCGCTGACCCAGCTCGGCGGCGCTCATCTGCTGGGCGAAGGTCTTCTTGACGGGCTTGGGGATGCCGCCGGTGAGGTTCACCGAGCTCTTCTCGGAGGGCTGAACGCCCGCCAGGCCAGGGGTCATCTTTTCGACCCGGGCTTCCATGGAAGCCACCTCGGCCACCATCTCCTTATCGCCGGGGCTGTCGGCGTTGCCGGGGAAGGTGTGGCGGATCGTGTTCGAGCGCTTCATGAACTTGACATCCCCCAGGCTGGTGGAGGCCTCGGGATCGAGGAAGAAGGTCTCGGGTTTGGGTTTGGCCTTGGCGGCGGCCTCCGGCTTGCTCACCGAGGCGGCACGGGAACCGAACAGACGATCGAACAGGCCCATCGACGCATGCAGAAACGTGTCAGCAAACCCTAGCGGCCGCGGAGCACCAGCCCATGGGTATCCGTACCACAACTCATCAGAAGACCCCTTCGGGACAGATCCGCCGCGATCGCCTCGCACACCAGTTCGGTGGGTTGCCAGCGGGGTTGCATGGCGTAGTCGTACCAGACCTCTGCCCCGTCGAAGCCCAGATCCGCCGCTGCCGCGATCAGGCGCTGGTGGGGCAGGCGGTAGCGGGCTGGGTGGGCCAGCAGCGCCAGACCTTCGGCGGCCCGGATCGCCGCCACCACCGCCTTGGCCTGAAGGGCGGGGCCCACCACGGAGGTTCCCTGCAGGTAGGGATGGAGGGAGGGGTGCTCCTCGGCGAAACCCAGCCCCAGCACATGCACCAGACATCCTTCCAGCAGGCAACTGATCTCCACGCCGCGCCAGAGGGTGGGCGTTGTCGCACCGCGCTGGCGATGGCTGGTGAAGGCGGCGTCGATCGCCCCATGGGCGGCGAGGGCGTGGTGATCGGTCACCGCCAGGTGCTCCAGGCCGATGGCCACGGCCTCAGCAGCCAGCGCTTCCGGGTGGAGACTGCCGTCGCTGCAGATGGTGTGGCAGTGGAAGTTGAGTCGGCTCGGGCAGCTGTCGGCCTGCACCTGCCGCAGCACCGCCGTCAGGGGATGGGCGAGAGCTTCAGGCCGGAGCACCACCGCTCTCCTGCTGGGCCAGCCGTTCGCTGCGCAAGCGCCGCCAGCGGGCATAAAACTGAATCGAGGCCGCCATGAACACCACCAGAGCCACCAGGAACCAGGTGGCGGCACCGGTGGGGAACCGGTTCTTGAACACCACCAGCATCACCACCAGCACCAGCAGCAAGGTAGGCAGTTCGTTGAGGGCCCTCAGCTGGCGGCCGCTCCAGTGGCACTCACCGCGCTGCAGCTGGCCCATCAGCCGATAGCAGAACCAGTGATAGGCAAGCAGACCGGCCACGAAGCCCAGCTTGGCGTGCATCCAGGCCTGTTTCAGCCAGATTGGCTCCACCAGCAGCAGACCCACGGCCATGGCTACGGCCACCGCCATGCCAGGGGTGGTGATGATGTTGGCCAGGCGCCGCTCCATCAGGCCGTACTGGTCCTCGAAGGCCTGCCTCAGGGGGGGATCCAGCTCGGCCGCCTCCCTGTGGTATATGAACAGCCGCACCAGATAGAACAACCCGGCGAACCAGACCACCACCCCGACGATGTGGAGGGTCTTGAACCAGAGGTAGGCCTCGGGGGGCCAGGTCACGGCCAGGGGCAGCGGCAGCGTCATGTCAGGGCCCGGGGGAGCACGATCGGCGTCGGATAGTCAAGTTAGACGGCATCGGGTGGGCCCGGTTCAGCCTTCCCCCAAAAGACGGCAGACACGACGGGCCACAGCGGCGGCGTAGCCCCGCTCCACAGGACCGACCCTTGGGCTGATGACGCCATCGCGGCAATCCACCACGATCCGCTCACGGTGGCGGTCCTGGTCGCTCACCCGCAGCTTCAGTTGCCATGGGTGGTTGGCACTGCGGCTGAATTCGTCGCCGCAGACCGGGCCGACGCAGAGGCCCGGTGCCGCCCAGGCCCCCCGGGGAAACCACAGGAGCAGCAGCAGGGCCAGTAGCCATCCAGCCCAAAGCCCAACCGAACACCCAAGCACTGAAGACAGCCTTAAGCCTGACGTCATCCCGCCAGCTCCATGGGCTGTTCCCGGGGCCCAGCGGTATCGTCGGGCCCATCCAGCGGTGGATCATCCATCGGTGGGTGGAAGTGCTCCCACACCTGGCGGGCCATCGCAGGGCCGATCCCGGAGACGACGGCGATCTGCTCGGGGCTGGCCAGCTGGATGGCGTCGATGGAGCGGAAGTGGGCCAGCAGGTCCTTCACCCGCTTGGGGCCCAGGCCGGCGATGTCGCTGAGGCGGGAACGCTTCATCCGCTCCCCCCGTTGCTGACGGTGGTAAGTCACCGCGAAGCGGTGGGCCTCGTCCCGCAACCGCCGCAGCAGCACCACCCCCAGCTGGTCCGCCTCGGTGTCCAGCGGCTGGTTGGCACCGGGCAGGAACACCTCCTCCCGCTGCTTGGCCAGGGAGCACACCACCAGCTCCTCGTGCAGATCCAGCTCCCGCAGGGCCTCCATCACCGCCGACAGCTGGCCCTTGCCGCCGTCGATCATCACCACGTCCGGCCAGTCGCTGAGGCCGTCGGTGTGCAGGGCCGAAGCACCGGCCCGCCGCAGGGCCGCCAGGTCGGCCCCCTCCGCCTTGGCCTGCGACCAGCGCCGGAAGCGGCGCCGCATGATCTCCGCCATGGCCATGAAGTCGTCGGAATGGCCGGAGCGGATGCTGCTGCTCTGGATCCGGTACTTGCGGTAGTGCTGCTTGGCCGGCAGGCCGTCGATGAACACCACCTGGGAGGCGACGGCGTCGCTGCCCTGGATGTGGCTGATGTCATAGCCCTCGATCCGCCGTGGCGGCACCGGCAGCTCCAGCAGCTGGGCCAGGTCCTCGGTGGCCAGCAGCTGCTGCTCGGCGCCCCGCTGGGCCCGGGCCAGTTCGAAGCCGGCGTTGCGCTCCACCAGTTCGATCAGATCCGCTTTCTGCTGCCGCTGCGGCACGGCGAGTTTCACCCGCCGGCCACGCCGTTCCGCCAGCCAGTCGCCGATCAGGGCCTGGGCCGGAAGGGGGTGCTGCAACACCAGCTCCGGCGGAATCTCCACCGGCTCCACCTGGCTGTAGTGCTCCTCGATCACCCGCTGCAGCACCTGGCCGGGCGTGGCGATCGCCGCATCGGCGGTGTAGCCCAGCCGGCCCACCAGCTTGCCGGCCCGCATCTGGAAGATCTGCACCGCCGCCACCCGCTCGTCCGCCGCCAGGGCGATCACGTCCCGGCTCACCGAACTGTCCCCCAGGCTCATCTTCTGGTCGGCGGTGAGCAGATCGAGCCCCTGAAGCTGGTCCCGAACCCGGGCGGCGGCCTCGAAATCCAGCCTCTCGGCGTAGCGTTCCATCTGCTGCCGCAGCAGGTCGAGCAGTTCGTCGTTGCGGCCCTGGAACACCATCGCCACCTTGCGCAGGATGCGGTGGTAGGCGTCCGAATCGATCTTCTCCTGGCAGACCCCCGGACAACGACCGATGTCGTAATTGAGGCAGGTGCGGTCGCGGTAAAGGGGCTGGGGACGCTGGCGCAGCGGGAACACTCGCTTGACGATGGCGAGGGTGCGGCGCAGCAGGCCCACGTCCACGTAGGGCCCGTAGAAGCGATCCAGGGGGCTGCGCAGGCGGCGCCGGCGGGTGATGAAGATCCGCGGGTAGGCCTCGCTCCAGGTGATGCAGAGGTACGGGTATTTCTTGTCGTCCTTCAACAGGACGTTGAAGTGGGGCTGGTGGTTCTTGATCAGGTTCGCTTCCAGCGCCAGCGCCTCCGCCTCGCTGTCGGTGACGATGAACTCGATCTCGCACACCTGCCGCACCATCAGGGCGATGCGGGGGCTGATGTCGTGGGAGTCGCGGAAGTAGCTGCGCACCCGGGACCGCAGGCTCTTTGATTTGCCGATGTAGAGAATCCGGTCGTCCGCATCCCGCATCAGGTAACAGCCCGGCTCGGCCGGCAGCTCCCTCAGCCGGGCCGCCAGGCGCTGCGGCTGCAGCAGCAACGGCCCGACGACGGTGGTGAGTGGCGTCGCGTGCGCAGGGGCGACCGGCTCAGCCATGGCGGGGCCTCAGCCGCCGTACTGCCAGCCGGTGGCGGACAGTTCCAGGGCGGGGGCGTCCCGGTGCAGGGTCGCCGTCTTCACTTCGCCCACGAAGATGGTGTGGTCGCCATGGGCCACCTGGCCCACCAGGGTGCACTCCACCGCGCCGAGGGCGTCGTCGAGCACCGGCAGACCCAGGGGGCCCGGATGGAACGGGGCGGCATCGAAGCGCCCCCCCACCCCCTTCTGGGGCTTGAAGAACACGGCCGCCAGGTCCTTCTGATCAGCGGCCAGCACGTTCAGGCAGAAACGTCCGGTGCGCTGGATCATGCCGTTGCTGGTGGAATCGGCGCGCACCGCCATCACCACCAGGGGGGGCTCGAACGAGCCCTGGGTGACCCAGCTGGCCGTGAAGCCGTTCACCTCCTCGCCTTCGGCCACCCCGCAGATGAACACACCGTGGGGAATCTTGCGCAGCAGCGTCTTCTTGGCGGCCGCGTCCAGGGCAACGTCGGTCATGGGGGTCAGGCGGCAGGGATGGGTGACTCTAGGAACCCGGCCAGGCCCGTCTCCATAGGCTGGGGGCATGCGCGTGCTTTACCCCGGCAGTTTCGATCCCCTCACCCTCGGCCATCTCGACCTGATCGAGCGGGCGGCACGCCTCTTCGACGCTGTCGTGGTGGCGGTGCTGATGAACCCCTCCAAGCAGCCCTGTTTTCCCCTGGAGCAACGCCTGGAGCAGATCCGCCAGGCCACCGAGGGGCTTTCCGGCGTTGAGGTGGGCCATTTCGACGGGCTTACGGTCACCTATGCCCAGAGCTGCGGAGCCCAGGTGATCCTGCGGGGGCTGCGGGCGATGAGCGACTTCGAGTTCGAGTTGCAGATCGCACACACCAACCGGACCCTGGCCTCCCGGGTCGAGACCCTGTTCATGGCCACCTCAGCCCACCACAGCTTTCTCAGCAGTTCGGTGGTGAAGGAGGTGGCCCGGTTCGGTGGGGATGTGGCCCACATGGTCCCACCGGGAGTGGCCATCGACCTGGAGAGGCTCTTTAATCGACAGGCAGCTCACGACTCTCGATATGGCTGAAGTCCGCCTCACCGTTCTCGACCAGCTGGACCAGCTGGAGGACATCGTCCTCGACGGCAGCCGGATTCCCTTCAGCGGTGGCCGACTGGTCAACGAGCAGGATGCCATCGAGATGATGGATGCCCTTCGTGCCGCCCTGCCGGCGCAGATCACCCAGGCCGAGGACCTCATCCGTCAGCGGGAGAGCTTCGTGGAGAAGGCCAGGCTGCAGGCTGAGGAGATCGTCACCCAGGCTCGGCGCGAACGGGAGCAGCTCATCAATGCCGCCGCCATCCGCCAGGAGGCGGAACGCCAGGTGGCGGAACAGCGCGAACAGGCCCGCCAGCAGTGCGAGCAGATGGTCCTGCAGGCCCGCCAGCAGGTGGCCCAGACGGAGCAGGAGCACCAGGCCCGCATGGCCCAGTTCGAGCAGCAGTTCGCCGGCCGCCGTCAGCAGCTGGAGCAGGAGGCCCAGCAGCGGCGCCAGCAGCTGGAACAGGAAGCGGCGGAACGCAACCGCCAGCTGCTGGAGCAGCACGAACGCAGCAGGGTCCAGGCCCTGCAGGAACTCGAAGCCATCCGCCAGGAAGGGCTGCGCCTTCAGCGGGACAGCCAGGCGGAGGCGGAGCGGCTCCATGCCGACGCGCTCCAGTTCCGTCAGCAGACCCAGCAGCAGTGCGATGCCCTGATCGCCCGCAGCCGCCAGGAGTCGGCCACCATTCAGGAAGGCGCCAACCGCTACGCCGAGGAGGTGTTGGGAGAACTGGAGGTGCGTCTGAAGGAACTCAGCCAGGTGGTGATGGGGGGACGACGGGAACTGGTCCGCCTGCAGGTGCAGGAGACCCAGGGCGCCACTCGCCCCCCGACCGAAGCCCCCATTCCTCTGGAGAACGCCACCGTTGACCGGGCCCGTCGCGCCGCAGGCCGCCTCAGGCGCGCCGCCAGTCGGGGACTGGCCAGCTGAACCGATCCGGGTTCAGAGCGTGGGAGGGCAGAGGCTCACGTTCTGAACCTGGCGCAGCACACGACCGATGGTGGTGTTCGGTGCACCCGCCCCGGCGGACAACGCACTGACATAGCGAGGACCGTCTGTGGTCTGGAGAACCCCGCTGATGGATCGCACGCCGGTGAGCGTTCCGGTCTTGGCGAAGAACCTGCCGTCGAGCGTGGTGCCCTTGTACAGATTGCGCAGGGTGCCCCGGCGACCGGCAATGGCGAAGGAGCTGACGTAATCCCTCGAATAGGGGTGGTGGTCCATGCGCAGCAGCAGGGCGACCAGGAAGCGGCTGGTGAGCCGGTTGGCGCGATCGAGCCCACTGCCATCGGCGATCCTGACGCCCTCCAGGGGCAGCCCCTGATCGCTCAGCCAGAGGAATTCCTGCCGGCTGGCTTCCGCCACGTCCCAGCTGCCGGCGGCCTGACGAAGGAGCACCTCGGCGGTGAAGTTGTGGCTTTCGGTGTTGGCCAGGCTGAGCAGGCCATGCATCGAGGTGGAGGGCTCCTCATGCACCAGCACGGCATCGCTGGGCAGGGGCTGGCGGGCGGAGACCAGCGCCAGCTGAACCGGTTGGGAGCCTCGCTGGGCCATGGAACGGCGCAGCAGCGTCTGGAGCCGGGAGGGGGGATTGCTCACCGCATCATCGATCGCGTTGCTGGTGATCGCCAGCCGGGTGATCGGGGCGCCGTAGGCATAGACACGGTCGGCCGGATTCCAACCGTTCGGCCACCAGTTCTGGGAGGACTCCTCGGCCAGCTCCAGCCGCACGGGGGTGCCGGGGGAAGCGGACTCACCACCAGCGGCCAGGGCCAGCTGGGCAAAGCGCTGCAGCTGGGGCAGGGCCAGGTCGGGATCTCCCTGGCCGGTCAGCCGCAGGGTGCCGTCCTGAAGGCGCCACAGCTGCGTGCTGAGCCGATAGTCGGGCCCCAGGCGGTCGATGGCGAAGGCCGTGCTGACAAGCTTCTGATTCGAGGCGGGCACCCTGGGTTGGCGGCCGTTGACATCGGCCAGCAGGCGGCCGCTGCCGTCGGCGACGCTGATGCTCCAGCGCGACTGCTCGTTCCCCAGCACCTGGGCCAGTTGCTGCTGCAGGGTGGGACAGCTGACCTCGCTGGCCAGCCGCGGCAGGCCCACCGGCGGCGGAGCCGCCGGCAGGGAAGCCATCGGCAGGGGCCGCACGCTCTGGGGAGAGGGCAGCGCCGGTGTGCTCTGGGCCCAGCCCGCCAGGCCCACCGAGCTGGTGCTCCCGGCGACCAGCAGCAACACCATCGCCCTCAACGGGCGGCGGGGGCGATGCAGGAAGGGAATGGGGCGGGCGGAGGGGGTCATGTCAGGAAGTTCCGAGTTTCAGATCCGTCACGGTGCCGTTGAAGCGGAAATTCGTCCCCTCCAGCTCCACCGGGGTACCGATCTTGATGGTCTGGTTACCGAAGACAACCCCGCCGGCGGTGCGCCGGCCCTGGCCCTCCAGGACAAACCGACCATCGAAGGTACTGAAGGTCCGCTGGTTGGGATCGGGAGCGCTCACCACCTTTCCATCAGGCGTGAGGGTGGAGATGATCCGGTCGAAGGGGAGGATCTGCTTCACCGCCACGCTGCCGTGGGGCTGGTTGCGGATCACGATCGCCACCTTGCCCTCCTGGCGCGCCTTCTGCAGAAGCTCCTGGGGAGCCGCCGCCGGCGCGCCACGCACGTCCACCATCACCGTGACGGGCTCGAGGGCTCCGGTGGCCCGGGCCACCGCGCCGCTGAGGCGGGGACTCCAGATCACGCCAGCGATCGCCAGCAGGGCCGCAGCGGCCGCGCCAAGGTCGACGAGACTCCAGGAACGGGATCGGGGCGTTTCGCTTGGCATGGGCATGGGAAAGCCAGCGAAGTGTACGCAGCCTTTTCGGGAAGCACCAGCCGCGCCGGCCCCCAGCTCCGGGTCCGGCGCGTCAGTTCTGCAGGTCTTCGATCATCTGGCCGAGCGCCCGCAGGTTGCCGCCCAGACCGACCTGCTCACGGCCGCTCAGGGCCAGATCCTGCTGCTCGGCATCGGGCTTCTGCTCGAACCGGCCGGCGAGCCGGAAGCCATCGGGGTCGAGCCGGTACAGCTCCCACTCGCCCGGATAGGCGCAGCGCAGGGCACGGTCGGCCTGGGGCAGCAGGGCATAGGCAGGCCTCCAGCCGGCCAGAAAGCCGCGGCGGCGCTGGCGCGCCACGCTGCCGATGCCCACGGCGGCATCCTCCAGCGAAGGATTGACGAGCACCACGCTGCCGCCATGGCCGCCGCAGACCTCCTCCACCAGCTCGTATTCCGCCTGGCTCGCCCCCACCATCAGCAGCATCCCCCGGGAGGGCACTTCCTGCTGCCGTCGCCGCTGGTCGGAGAAGCTGCCGATGCGCTCGGCCAGCTCTGGCGCATCACGGCGTGCCAGGGCCGTGGCACCGGCATCGGGGAAGAGGAGACGCCCCTCCGGCTGATCGGGGATCAGCTCCTGGAGCAGACGCAGGACCACCGGCATCAGGCGCAGCCCCTCGAAGCGGAACTCCACGGTCCAGCGCCCCCCGGATCCAGCCGCCAGAGCCGCCTGCAGGGCCTCGAGGGCTTCGGCTTCGGCGGTGCGCAGATCGGCAGGCAGCATCGGCTTGCGGCAGGGCTGATCGGACCCTACCGAGGCGCTTCCACCATGCTGCGGCGTGCCTCCTCCAGCGCCGCCGGCAGGCCATCCAGATCCGCCGCGCCCAGCCAGGGGCCCAGGCTGATCCGCAGACCGCTGGCGGCCTCCTCGGGGCTGTATCCCATGGCGAGGAGCACGGCACTGGTGCCCGGCGCCGCCGCGCCTGCCCCGGCAGTGGCGCAGGCCGAGCCACTGCTGACGGCGTAGCCCCGACGAGCCAGCTCCCGCACCAGACGGCGACCGCTGAGGGATCGGCCCTCCGTGCCGGCCACCAGCAGGCTGATGTGATGGGGCAACCGTCCGCCGGGGTCGTCCTGCTGGGGCCCACTGAGGCGAACCCCCTCGAGCTGCAGCAGCGCGTTCAGCAGACGATCGCGCATCGGAGCGATCGGATCCTGGCCGTCGTGGTCCGCCAGCCGCTGCTCGGCCAGCGCCAGGGCCGCCGCGAAACCCGCCACCAGGGCCACCGATTCGGTGCCACCGCGGCGTCCCCCCTCCTGCGCCCCGCCGATCAGGGGCTCCAGCCGGATGCCGCGTCGCACCAGCAGGGCCCCCACCCCGCGGGGTCCCTGCAGCTTGTGGGCCGCACAGCTCAGCAGGTCCACCGGCAGCCGGCCGAAGTCAAGGCGCCGGTGGCCCACCACCTGCACCGCGTCGACATGGAAGAGAACGCCGGCCTGGCGGCAGCGTTCACCGATCGTGGCGACCGGCTGGAGCGTGCCCACTTCACTCTGGCCCCAGAGCATCGACACCAGACGGGTCGGGGGTGCCAACAGCCTCTGGAACGCCTCCAGGTCGACCAGGCCGCGGCGATCCACCGGCAGCAGCTGCACCTGCCAGCCGCGCTGGGCCATCGCGGCAGCGGCGGCATAACTGGCGGGGTGTTCCACCGCCGAGAGCAGCACCCGCCCGGGTTCCAGTGATCCTGCACAGCCGATCAGGGCCGTGTGGATCGCTTCGCTCCCCCCGGACACAAAGACGATTTCATCGCTGAAGCAGCCCAGCCGCCCGGCCAGGGCCTGGCGGTCGCGCTCCAGCCGCTCCGCCGCCGCAAGCCCGAAGCCATGCAGGCTGGAGGGATTGGCCCAGGCTTCCCGGTGGGCGCGGGCCATGGCGTCGAGCACCTGGGGCGCGGGAGGACTGGTGGCGCAGGCGTCGAGATACACCCCCCGGGGGGGAGCGGCCGCAGCGCGGGCCTCAGGGGGCGGCGGGGGCATCGCGGGAGAGCCGGCCACGGGTGCGGGATTCCAGGGATTCGCCGGCCAGGGCCACCAGATCGTCGAGGCTGCGCCCCTCCAGCAGGGCGGCGACGCTGGCCCGGGCTTCAGCGCTGGCGCAGGCCTCCGGCCGGAGGCAGCCGTTGACGCACGCCGTGGCGCAATCGATGCTCGCTAAGGCCCCGTCCATGGCCGGCATGGTCGCGGCGGCGGCCGGGGCAGCTTCGTTCACCTCGCTCCCCTCCCCGAACAGCGATGGGGCCACCACCCCGTCGAACACCGCCTCCGCCGGACCGGTCATGAACACATGGCCGCTGGCCTCGTCCCACTGGATCTCCAGGGGGCCGCCGGGCAGATCGAGCCGGGCGTGGCGATCGGCAAGGCCCAGCAGATGGCAGGCCACCAGGGTGGCGCAGGCACCGGTACCGCAGGCCAGGGTGGGGCCGGCCCCCCGCTCCCAGACCCGCATGACCAGATGGTCGGGGGCGAGGACCTGGACGAAGTGCACGTTGGTGCGGGCCGGAAAGGCCCCATGCACCTCCAGAGCGGCGCCGAGGTTCTCCAGGTCGATCGCCGCCACGTCGTCAACGGGGATGACGGCATGGGGGTTGCCCATCCCGGCGGCCGCCACCGCGAACCGCTGGCCCAACACCTCCAGCTCTCCGAACGGCAGCCCCTCCGGCCCCAGGGGAAGGGAGGTGGGGACCGTGTCCGGCGTCAGGAACGGGACACCCATGTCGACACGGATGCGGCCGTCCTCGGCCAGGGCCGGCACGATGCGGCCGGCGAGGGTCTCGATCTCCCAGCGGCGGGGCGGCACGTCGCCGTCGCTGTCCGCCAGGAAGCGGGCCAGACAGCGGATCCCGTTGCCGCACATCTCGGGCTCGGTGCCATCGGCGTTGAAGATGCGCATCCGCAGTTCCCCACCCTCCCGCGGCGGCAGGGCCAGGAGCACGCCATCGCCACCGACCCCGAAGCGACGGTCGCAGAGGCGCTGCACCCGTTCGGGGGTCAGGCCGAACAGATCCTCAGGATCCCCTAAGCTTCGTCCGTCCAGAACTAAGAAGTCATTGCCCAGACCCTGGTATTTACTGAATGGGAGCACCTGAAGCACCGTTCCGTGAGACCTGGAGGTTGAGGTCGATCCTATGCAGAGTTTCTTTGAAAAACGGGGACCCAGGCTCGACACGACCCTGCCCAGTGTGCGCCATGTCCAGGAGCTGATCCGCATCCGCACCCCTGTGAATGTCGTCCTGGTGTCCGGTCAGGAGTTCGATGGCATCATCCGCTGGCAGGACAGCCACTTCCTGGCCATGAGCACCGAACCCGGCACACCGTTGTTGCTGATCAGCCTGGCCGCGGTCATGTCGTTGCGCGCCCTCAGCTGAGCATTCCATGGGTTGTGACACGATCACAGCCACTCCCTACGGCCCGTGACCGAACCTTCCCGCTACCGGCCCGAGACGCTTGAGCAGCGCTGGCAGCTGCAGTGGGAGCAGCTGGGACTGCATGCCACACCTCACCTCAGCGAGGAGGCTGGGGATCCTTACTACGCCCTTTCGATGTTCCCCTATCCATCGGGGAGCCTCCACATGGGCCACGTCCGCAACTACGTCATCACAGACGTCATCGCCCGGGCGGCCCGTCTCCGTGGCCATCGGGTGCTCCACCCCATGGGCTGGGACGCCTTCGGGCTGCCGGCGGAGAACGCGGCCATCGAACGGGGCGTCGACCCAGGCGACTGGACCGACCGGAACATCGCCCAGATGCGCGATCAGCTCCGGCGGCTCGGCCTCTCGATCGACTGGGACCGGGAAGTGGCCACCTGCCACGCCGACTATTACCGCTGGACCCAGTGGCTGTTCCTCCAGTTCCTGGATGCCGGTCTGGCCTACCGCAAGGAGGCCACGGTCAACTGGGATCCGATCGACCAGACCGTGCTCGCCAACGAGCAGGTGGATGCCGAAGGGCGTTCCTGGCGCTCCGGCGCCCAGGTGGAGAAGCGGCGCCTGCGCCAGTGGTTCCTGCGTATCACCGCCTACGCCGATGCCCTGCTCGATGATCTCCCTTCCCTGGAGGGGTGGCCGGAGCGGGTCCGCACGATGCAGGCCAACTGGATCGGCCGCTCGCTCGGGGCCGAGCTGACGTTCTGCACCGAAAGCGGAGCCCAGATCACCGTCTTCACCACCAGGCCCGACACCATCTACGGGGCCACCTACGTGGTGCTGGCTCCGGAGCATCCCCTGGTGGCGGAGCTGACCACCGACGACTGCCGCCTGTCGGTCACCGCCTTCTGCGATCTGGTCAGCCGCCAGAGCGAGCAGGAGCGCACCGCCGAGGATCGGCCCAAGCGGGGGGTGCCGATCGGCGCCTGGGTCCGCAACCCCGCCAGCGGCGAGCGTCTTCCCGTCTGGATAGCCGACTACGTGCTGGCCGACTACGGCACCGGTGCCGTGATGGGGGTCCCGGCCCACGACCATCGCGACTTCAGCTTCGCCAGGCAGTACGAACTGCCGGTACGCCGGGTGGTGATCCCCGAGGGTTCCGACCCCCACGCCTACGAAGGACAGGCCTGGACCGAAGCCGGCGTGCTGATCGCCTCCGGCCCCTTCGACGGCCTGGACACCACCGAGGCGAAGGCCCGGATCGTCGCCAGCGCCGAAGCCGAGGGCTGGGGGCAGGGCCGGGTCCAGTACCGCCTGCGGGACTGGCTGATCTCCCGCCAGCGCTACTGGGGCTGCCCAATCCCCGTGATCCACTGCGACAGCTGCGGGGTGGTGCCGGTTCCCGACGACCAGCTGCCGGTCGAACTGCCCCGGGACATCCCCCTCAGCGGCAAGGGGGGCACCCCCCTGGCCCGGCTGGAGTCCTGGGTGAACGTGCCCTGCCCCTGCTGCGGCGCCCCCGCCCGGCGGGAGACGGACACCATGGACACCTTCATGTGCTCCTCCTGGTACTACCTGCGCTACAGCGACCCCCACAACGGCAAGCGCCCCTTTGATCGGGCCGCCGTTGATCGCTGGTTGCCCGTGGATCAGTACGTGGGAGGCATTGAGCACGCCATCCTGCACCTGCTCTATTCCCGCTTCTTCACCAAGGTGCTGCGCGATCGGGGGCTGCTGGGCTTCTCCGAACCCTTCGCCCGCCTGCTCACCCAGGGCATGGTACAGGGAATCACGTATCGCAACGCCCACACCGGCCAGTACGTGGCACCGGCCCAGGTGGCCGACCCCAGCGATCCCCGCGACCCCATCAGCGGCGAGGTCCTGGAGGTGTTCTACGAAAAGATGTCCAAGTCGAAGCACAACGGTGTCGATCCGGCCGTGGTGATCGACCGCTACGGCGCCGACACGGCCCGCATGTTCATCCTGTTCAAGGCTCCCCCGGAAAAGGATCTGGAGTGGGACGACGCCGATGTCGAAGGCCAGTACCGCTTCCTGCAGCGGCTGTGGCGGCTGGTGGAGGGAGCCCATGGACAGGGGCTTCGCCTCTCCGGGCACGGCAGCCCGCTGGCGATCGACATCGAGGCCTGCAGCCTCAGCGAAGCAGAGAAGGAGCTGCGCCGGGCCGTCCACACGGCCATCGCCGCCATCAGCGAAGACCTGGAGGGGGAGCTTCAGCTGAACACCGCCGTCTCGGAACTGATGAAGCTCAGCCATGCCCTTGCCGCCCACCTGGACACGGCGAGGGCTGCGGTGGGCGCCGAAGCGCTCTCCACCCTGCTGATCCTGCTGGCTCCCTTCGCCCCCCACCTGGCCGAAGAGCTCTGGCAGAGGCTCAGTGGCCAGGCGGATGGGGAGGGTTTCACGGCCGAGGCGAGTGTGCATCGCCAGCGCTGGCCCGTGGTCGACCCCGCCGCTCTGGTGCGGGACACCATTCCCCTTGTGATTCAGGTGAAGGGCAAGATGCGCGGCAGCCTGGAAGTTCCCGCCGACGCCGATGCGGCCACCCTGGAGAAGCTGGCCCTGGAAAGCGAGGTGGCCCAGCGCTGGCTGGAGGGTCAGCCGCCCCGGAGGGTGATCGTGGTGCCCGGCAAGCTGGTGAATCTGGTGCCCTGAGGCAGGCCGGCAGGGCGCTCAGACCAGCAGGGCGGCGGCGTGATGGCGCAGATGATCGTCGATGAAGCTGGCGATGAAGTAGTAGCTGTGGTCGTAACTCTCCTGGTAGCGCAGTTGCAGGGGGTGACCCGCCGCCTCGGCCGCCGCCGCCAGCTCGCCAGGCCGCAGCTGGTCCTCGAGGAACGGATCGGCGCTGCCCTGATCCACCAGCAGGGGCAGCCGTTCCAGGGCTCCAGGGATCAGCAGGGTGGCGTCCCAGGCCGCCCATGGGGAGGGATCGCTGCCCAGATAGCGCGAGAACGCCTTCTCCCCCCAGGGACAGGTGCTGGGCCTGGTGATGGGGGCAAAGGCCGAGACCGAGAGGTAGCGACCGGGGTTCCGCAACGCGCAAACCAGGGCACCGTGGCCACCCATCGAATGGCCGCTGATGCCATGGCGGCCGTTCAGGGGAAGTTCGGCTTCCAGGAGATCCGGCAGCTCCCGCACCACGTAGGTGTGCATCCGGTAGTGGGTCGCCCAGGGGGCTTCGCTGGCGTCGAGGTAGAAGCCCGCTCCGTGGCCGAAGTCCCAGGCGCCGTCGGGATCGGTGGGCACCTGAGGGCCGCGGGGGCTGGTGTCGGGTGCCACCAGGGCCAGGCCCAGGCTGGCGGCCAGGCGCTGGGCACCGGCCTTCTGCATGAAGGTCTCCTCGGTGCAGGTGAGCCCTGAGAGCCACCAGAGCGCCGGAACCGCGGCCCCGCTGAGGGCCTGGGGGGGCAGGTAAACCGCCAGGCTCATCTCACAACCCAGGACCGCAGAGGTGTGCCGGTAGCGGCGATGGAGGCCGCCGAAGCTGCGGTTCTCGCAGAGGAGGGTGAGCATCTCAGGGGAAGCCGATCAGGCCGACAAGCGTATCTGCCTGGACATGGCTTTCGCGATGGGCGACATTCTTTCAACGATGGAAGATTCGGCTGTAGCCAGCATCACGATGACCTCCGAGTGATGGTGTTAAGGAGAAATCCTGATGTCCAGAAGCTTCTGGTCCGCGAAGACACACTTGGTGTTCATCGTAGATCCCTGCTCTGGACACCAGGACAGGTAGCGCTGATCGCCTTTGACCACGTCGGCGGATAAATACTCCTTGAACTTGTCTCTTGGCGTGTCGGCGAGAAACAGGCAAAGCCTGCCATCATGAACAATCCATGAATTCAGACTGACGGCTGGGCCCAGACAGTCGCGTGCCCAGACGAATTCCGGCTCGAACTCGTTGAGTCCCCACGCGCAGAACCCCCCATCACTGGGGATGAATCTGGTGGGTGATGCCGAAAATCGTCGTTTTTTATCACTGCTTCAAAATAGGATGTATCGCCAAGGTACGTGTGCTGATGGGCCTCGCTCCCCTGCGCCGGGGGAGTGCCCTGTTCGCGATCGAAAATGGAGATGACATCGGCCCCTCCGAACACTGGGAAAGCCTTGTTGGTGCAGTTGACAAGCGTGGGGACGTGGGGGCACCTCGGGGTTTTCGCCAGACCTTTCAAGATGCTCGAGGCCCCTCTCGGCTGCTGCTTCGCTGCTGGAGGCGCCATCCGTGCCGGCCGAACGCGACTCTCGACGATGCCGCCATCGATCAGGGTGCAACACCGAACCGAAGCTGCGGCTCTCGGGGAACTGGCCCAGCCGGGATCCAGCCGCCCTCAACGATGGAACTGGATGACCGAGCGGATGCTCTGACCCGCTTCCATCAAGGCAAAGGCGCGGTTGATCTCGTCGAGCCCCATGGTGTGGGTGATGAACGTGTCCAGGGGAATCTCGCCTTTCTGGAACCGTTCCACGTAACCCGGGAGTTCGCTGCGGCCGCGCACGCCACCGAACGCCGATCCCCGCCAGACCCGGCCCGTCACCAGCTGGAAGGGGCGGGTGGAGATCTCCTGGCCCGCACCGGCCACCCCGATGATCGTGGACTCGCCCCAGCCCTTGTGGCAGCACTCCAGGGCGGCGCGCATCACCGCGACGTTGCCGATGCATTCGAAGGAGTAATCCACACCACCGTCGGTCAGCTCCATGACCACCTCCTGGATGGGGGCGCTGTCGACGCGTGGATCGAGGCAATCGGTGGCACCCAGCTGGCGGGCGATCGCAAATTTGTCCGGGTTGGTGTCGATGCCGATGATGCGCTCAGCCCCGGCCATCACCGCCCCGATGATCACCGCCAGGCCGATGCCACCGAGGCCGAAGACGGCCACGCTGCTGCCGGGTTCCACCTTGGCGGTGTTGAGCACGGCCCCGATGCCGGTGGTGACGCCGCAGCCCAGCAGGCATACCTTCTCCAGCGGCGCCTCGGGGGCGATCTTCGCCACGGCGATCTCGGGCACCACCGTGTATTCGGAGAAGGTGGAGGTGCCCATGTAGTGGAAGATCCGCTCGCCGTTCCTGGAGAAGCGGCTGCTGCCATCCGGCATCAGGCCCCGGCCCTGGGTGGCCCGGATCGCCTGGCAGAGGTTGGTCTTGCCCGACAGGCAGAAGCGGCAGGCCCGGCACTCAGGCGTGTAGAGCGGGATCACGTGGTCCCCCACCGCCAGGGAGGTCACCCCTGGCCCGATCTCCTCCACCACCGCACCGCCCTCGTGGCCGAGCACCGCCGGGAAGATCCCCTCGGGGTCGGCGCCGGACAGGGTGAAGGCGTCGGTGTGGCACACTCCCGTGGCCACGACCCGCAGCAGCACTTCACCGGCCCGGGGGCCCTCCACGTCGATCTCGGTGACCTCGAGCGGCTGGCCGGCGGCCCAGGCGACCGCAGCGCGGGATCGGACCATGGCAAAGACCGAAAACTATCAGGTGTGGTGGAAGGTCAGGCCATCGGGTTGGCCCCAGTCGCCGTCGGCTCCATAGCCACGGGCGTTCGCACAGAGGTGACGCAGCATCCAGAACACCGGCTCCACCGCCTCGAGTTCCAGCTCCGCCTGGATGGCGGCCAGGGAGCGGGGCCGGCCATCGGCCAGCAGGGCCTCCACCCGGCTCTGCAGCGCCAGGATCCCTGCGGCCGCCTTCTTGCCTGCTTCCACCCCCGGCTGGTGGTAAGCGTTGACGTTGACCAGCTCCCCGTAGAGCCCGACCGCCCGCTCGAACAGGCCGATCAGGGCGCCGAGGCCCCGGGCGTCGAAGCGGCGCAGGGTGATGGTGATGCTCTGGCGCGCCTGTTCGGCCAGGGCCGCCCGCGTGCCCTGCAGGAACCCCTCAAGGAAATCGGCCGGGCACTCGCCATCGATCGTGGGGATCTCCTGGGGATCCTCCAGCACCTCGATGAACGTCACGAAGAAATTGTCGAGACCGTCGCGCAGCTGCTGCACATAGGCGTGCTGATCGGTGGAACCCTTGTTCCCGTAGACGGCGAGGCCCTGGTGCACCACCTGCCCATCGCGATCGAGCCGTTTGCCGAGGGATTCCATCACCAGCTGCTGCAGGTAGCGGCTGAACACCTCCAGCCGGTCGCGGTAGGGCAGCACCACCATGTCCCGGCGTCCCTGGCCGTCCCCGGCGACATGCCAGGAGGCGGCCAGCAGGGCTGCGGGGTTGGTGCGCAGGTCGGGCACCCGGGTGAGCCGGTCCATCGCGGCGGCCCCCTCCAGGAAGCCGCGCAGGTCGGCGTCGATCAGGGCAGCGGGCAACAGGCCGACGGCACTGGTGATGCTGGTGCGACCACCCACCCAGTCGAACATGTCGAAGCGGCGCAGCCATCCCGCCACTTCGGCCTCCTGATCCAGGTGGCTGCCAGCCATGGTCACGGCCACCGCCTGGGCGCTCCAGCTGCCCCCGGCGGCCACCACCCGCGCCCGGGCCTGGACCATGCCCAGATGGGGTTCGGGGGTGCCCCCCGACTTGCTCACCACGATGACGAGGGTGGTGGTGAGACGCTCGCCCAGCGCGGCCAGGGTGCGGGCCATGCCGTCGGGGTCGACGTTGTCGAAGAAATGGAACGGCAGACCCACGCCGTTGCGCTGCAGGGCCCTGAGCATCAGCAGCGGTCCGAGCCCGGAGCCGCCGATGCCGATCCAGAGCACATCGGTGAAGGGTCGGCCGCCGGGGGCCGTGATCGAACCTGCCAGCACTTCACGGCCGAAGGCTTCGAGGCGATCCACCTCCGCGGCGATGGCGGCCGCCACCGCCGGATCAGGAGCCAGCTCCGGAGCCCGCAACCAGTAATGCCCCACCTGCCGCCCTTCGTCGGCGTTGGCGATGGCACCGGCCTCCATGGACTCCATCGCGGCAAAGGCGCGGGCGAAGGGGGCCTGGAAGGCCTCCAGATCCTTCTGCTCCAGAGCCATGCGGCTCACGTCCAGCCAGATGGCGAGGTCGGGATCGTGCCAGAGCAGCTGGCGGAAACGCTCCCAGAGGGCGGCGGAATCGTTGCCGTTCAACGGCGGAAGCGGGGACATGGCTCCTGGGACGCCGTGACGAGCCCCCGAACCGTATCCATTGGCCTCCTTGTTCGGCAAGCGCAACGGCGGATGGAGACGATCCTCTCCAAGGGGCCAGGGTCCAGGGGCCAGCGGCGAGGGCGCCCCCTGTCGGGGGACAATCCGAACATCTTCGTTACAATCCTGGTGAAAGAGCATGGTTTTGCTTGCTGTCGCGCCTCGCAGGAACTAAGCACCGACGCTCCGGCCTGAGGCCGGTGCTGTTTGGTCTGCGACTGTCCCTGCTCCTGGTGGCCACCGGCCTGGGGCTGGCTCCCTTCAGCAGCGAGTCGCAGGTCCAGCGCCGCGCACCTTTCCTGCTCACCGATGCTGACCGGGAGGCCAACAGCTTCCCCCTCATCCGTCCCTCCAGCGAGGGGATGCGGCCCGACCCCATCGACTTCAGCCCCGAGGAGCTGAGGGAGCTGAACCGCCGCTTCGGCGTCCACGGCCCCCAGCCGCGCCTCGCCCAGCTGTTCACCGAGGGCATCGACCAGCTCCAGCCCCTGCGCACCCACACCCTGGGTCGGCTCGAGGAGCTCAGACCGGTGATCCTGAGCGAGAGCCTCCGTCACCACATCAACCCGATGCTGGTCACCGCCGTGCTGTTCGATGAGCTGCAGCACGCCAAGCCAGGCGAGGATCTGCCGATGGCGGCCCGCAGCGGCCTGTTCAGCACCCATGGACCTGCCCAGCTCAGCCTCGGTGAGCTCGTCAAGCAGGGCCTCCTGCCCGCCGATGCCACACCGGAGCAGATCGATGAAGCCCGCATGAAGTTGCTCGATCCCGACCGCAATGTGAGTCTTCTGGTCGGCAAATTCGTGCGGCTGAAGCTGGCCCTGGGCCTCTGCGGCGAATCGCCGCTGATGGCCAGCAGCTCCCCCGCCGACGCCAAGGCCATCGCCACCCTCGCCTATCTCCACAACGGCAAGCTGGACTATCCCGGCCGCCTGCTCCGCTACATGCAGGACCCCGAGCTGCACGCCCTCCTCTACGGGAGCCGCAAGCCGGTCACCAGCCCCCTGATCTGAGCGGCAGCCAGCTTCAGCACAGGACGCCCATCGAAGCCAGGCGAACCTGCAGTTCGCGCCAGTTGAAACTGCGGGGATCCATCCGTTCCCCACCCAGGTCCACGTGGCGGTGGGTGGTGATGTTGCTGGCCGGAATGCCGTAGCGACGCATCCAGCGGGCCAGGACGATCGCCAGGGCGTCGTACTGGGCGGCGGTGTAGCCGCTGTGGGTGGAGCCCTGGTTCTCCCCATCGAGGGGGGTCTCCAGGCTCAGGTGCAGGGCGAAATTGTTGATCGAGCCACCGATTTCCGGGTTGGTCACGACCCAGCGGCCGTTGAAGGCGGAATTGCCCGCACCGAAGGCACGCTTGGCCGGATCGAGCGCTTCCACCACCTGCCCGTCCAGACCGATCAGGGTGTGGTAACTCACCTGATCCTCGTCCCGGGGATGGGGCGTCATGAACGTGTTGATTGCCGAGTTGATGCCGAAGACGGTTTCGTGCAGCACGACGACCTGGGGGGTGGGATCCAAGGGCCGGCCGAAGGCGTCCTGGCGGAAGCGTTCGCCGTAGTTGCTCGGGTCGATGCGCAGACGGATGGTGCTGTAGCGGAGCCGCTCTGCCAGGGCCGTCAGGCGAAGGCGCACAACCGGGTCCGCCGGACAGGCGCCCCCCAGTGGCGCCCGCCATGCCGCGTGGGGTGGCGGCAGGGCCTCGGCCGGTACGGGCTGCCGGCTGCCAGCGCCCGCGCCGGGGGACTGGCGCACCTCCTCCAGCAGGTCGAGCAGGGAGGCGCGACCCCCGGCATTGCCCGGCGCGCCGAAGAGGTCGCGGCTCAGCCAGGTGAGTCCGCCGATGCTCAGCACACCCGCACCGGCCAGCGCCAGAACCAGGGGTCGCAAGGACGTGTTCATGGCTGGAGCGCCTGCCAGCGCTTCCGCTTCCTGCGGGCCGGCTCGCTCTCCAGCTGAGGATCGACCAGCAGCTGCCAGCTGGCCACGGCAGGGGGGTCGGGCTGCAGGCGGGTGGTGCGCACACGACCATCGCGGCAGTAGAGCAACTGCCGCTCTCCCGGTGTGCTGGTGCTGCCGAACGCTGTCGTGAGGTCCTCCGGCCGCCTGAGGCGCTGGCCGTCGAGGGCCAGCAGCTCGTCGCCCGCCTGCAGGCGGGCCCTCTCCGCCGGACCGTCCCTGTGCACCCGCTTGAGCAGCATCGCCTGCGCCGGAGCCTCCTCCAATTGCCAGCCGAGGAACGCTTCGCTGGCCGGCTTCGGCACCAGGGCCAGCCCCAGGTCGGCCAGGTAGCCCGAGAGGTCGGGATCGTCGGTGCTCTCGAGCCAGAGCGGCAGGAGCTCGGCCAGGTCGGCGGCCTGCCCGGCGAAGGCGGTGATCAGATCCTCGTTCCGATAGCCCCGGCCCCAGGTCCCATGGCTGCGCCACAGCTCTCGCAGCACCACGGGCAGGCAGGACCCATGCCGCCGCAGGTGCAGGTCGAGCACCAGAGCCACCACGGCTCCCTTGAGGTAATAGCTGATCTGGCTGTCCGCGGAGGAGGCGTCCTGCCGGTAGAGCTTCACCCAGGCCTCCTCGGCGCTCTGCCTCAGCCCCTGGACCCGCCGGCCGGGGGTCAGCAGGTAGCGGCTGAGGTCGGCCCCGAGGTCTTGGAGCAGGTCGGCCTCCGTGCCCAGGCCGGCCGCCAGCGGCAGCAGCAGATCGAGGTAGGAGGTGACGCCTTCGGCAAACCAGAGACCGGGCACGATCGTGACCCTGTCGTAGTCGATCGGGGTGAGCTCAGCGGGTCTTAGCCGGCGCACGTTCCACTGGTGCAGGTACTCATGGGCCACCAGCTGCAGCAGCTTGCGGCGCCCGCCGGGGGCCGCAAGGGCCCGGCGCCCGTACTGGAGCACGCTGGCGTGATCGTGCTCCAGACCGCCGTAGCCCCCATCGAGCAGATGCAGCACGAACAGGTAGTCGTGGCTGGCGGGGGCCGTTTCCCCCATCAGGCGACAGCAGGCCAGGGCGACCTGTTCCACATCGGCCAGCCAGGCGGGATCATCCGCCGGCTGGTCCCCCCCCCAGGTGACCCAGCGGTGCGGCACCCCGGCAACCTGGAAACGGTGCCAGGGATGGGGGCCGACCTCGACGGGACTGTCGATCAGCCGGTCGAAGTCGGAGGCGATCCAGGCCCCTTCACCGGCACCGGGGAGGGGCACGAAGGCCTGCCAGCCCTCGGGCAGGCGCAGTTCCAGGCGATGGGGGTGCCAGCGTTCACCACTGACCTGCAACACCACCCCGGCCAGGGCCAGGAAGCCATGGTCGGCGCTGAGGTGGCAGGTGCGCACGCTCAGCTCCGTGGCCTGAAGGCGGTAGTGAACGACGAGCGGGTCGAGAGCGGTGAGCTGGAGCCGCCAGCCGGCCGCCGACAAGCGGGACGTGGAGACGGGTGTCTCCCCCTGGAACACCTCCAGACCCTCCAGGGTCCTGACGTAATCGCGGATCAGGTAGGACCCCGGGGTCCAGGCCGGCAACCGCAGTTCCGGCTGCAGGCAACGGGGCGTGAGGTGGAGCGTGACCCGGACCAGATGGCGATGGGGCTCGCGCAGATCGAGCTGAACGATCGGTCCGGCGGTGGCGTCGGGAAGGGTTGGCTCGTCAGACACGGAGCTCGATCGACGCCGTGGGGAGAGCCAGGCCGGCGTCCTGAAGGGCCGCACGGGCCGCATAGGCACGGGTGATCCGGCCCAGCAGCCGTTGCAGGGCGGTGCTGCGGCTGATGCGCTGGAGGTCCCCCACCAAGGCGAGGGATCCATCGTCCTGGCGCGCCCATCCCAGGCACTGACCATCCTTCAGCTGCACCTGCAGCGTCACCGCCTGGCGCTCGCCCCCGAAACCAACGAGTTCGCCGCCATGGCGCCAGGGGAGATCGAGGCTGGCGAGGGTGGCCGCCAGGCCATCGGCATCCCGGAGAACGGTGGGCAGGATGGAGAGATGGGACATGGACGCAATGCCCGATTCCGCCGACCATAGCGATCCCAGCGGGTCGCTCCAGTGGCCATTGCCACAGCCGCTTCCGGCCGACGAGGCCCCGCTGCGACTGGCGGTGATGGCGTCCGGCGAAGGAAGCAACTTCGAGGCCCTGGTGGAGGCCTGTGCCGCAGGACACCTCCATGGCCGGGTGGTCGTCCTGGCCGTGAACAGGGAACGCTGCGGGGCACGGATCCGGGCCGAACGGCTCGGCATCCCCTGCCAGGTGATCGACCACCGCCGCCAACCCTCGCGGGAGGCCCTCGACCAGGCCCTGATCGCCCTGTTCCGGGGGCACCGGGTCGATCTGGTGGTGATGGCGGGCTGGATGCGCATCGTCACCCCGGTCCTGATCGAAGCCTTCCCGGAGCGGCTGCTGAACATCCACCCCTCCCTGTTGCCCAGCTTCCGCGGGGCCGATGGGGTGGAGCAGGCCCTGGCTGCCGGGGTCACCCTGGCGGGCTGCACGGCCCATCTGGTGACGCCCCAGGTGGATGCGGGAAGGATCCTGGTGCAGGCGGCCGTGCCGGTGCTGGCGGAGGATGACCGGGAACGGCTCCATGCCCGCATCCAGCGGCAGGAGCACCGGATCCTGCCCCTGGCCGTCCGCCTTGCTGCCGAGCGGCTGGCGGCGGGCCCGGGGCCGCCGGCTCAGGGGTAGAACGGCAGCAGGGGCAAGCCGGTGCCCGCCTCCAGGCCGCTCAGCAGGTTGAGGCACTGCACCCCCTGGCCGGCCTGTCCCTTGATCAGGTTGTCGATCGCGCTCATGACGATCAGCTGGCCGGTGCGCGGGTCGACCTGCACCGACAGCAGGCAGCGGTTGGTGTTGCGCACCCACTTGGTGGAGGGGTAGACCCCCACGGGCAGAACCTCCACCGAGGGGCTGTGGCGGTAGGAGGCCTTCAGCAGGGTCGTGCAGTCCTCGGCGGTGAGACCGGGGTCGCGAAGCCGGCCGTAGACCGTGGCCAGCAGGCCACGCACCATCGGCATCAGGTGGGGCGTGAACTGCAGCTGGATGGGTTGTCCGGCCGCCAGCCCCGCCAGCTGCTCGATCTCGCTCGTGTGGCGATGGCCGACCACCCCGTAGGGAGCGACGGCCTCGGCGGCCTCCGCCAGCAGCAGGTTCTCCTTGGCGGCCCTGCCGCCACCGGAGGTGCCCGTCTTGGCATCGATGACGATGCCGCCCGTCTCGATCAGTCCCTGTTCCAGGAAGGGCAGCAGGGCCAGCAGGCTGGCGGTGGGGAAACAGCCGGGGGCCGCCACCAGGCGGGCCTCGCGGATGCGGGCCTCGGCGACCTCCACCAGGCCATACACCGCCTCCCGGCAGAGATCCCCATCCTGACGCGGGGCCTGGCGGGCTTCGGCGGCATACACCTCCTCCCAGCGGGCCAGGGAGCTGTAGCGGTAGTCGGCGGAGAGATCCACCACCTTGACGCCGCGCTGCAGCAGTTCGGGCACGAGGCGGGACGCCAGGCCGTTGGGCAGGCTCAGCACAGCCAGCTCGGCGGCGGCGGCGATGGCCTCGGGATCCGGCGAGCGCACCACCAGGTCGTCCTCCAGGGGGAGGAAAGGCACCAGTTCGCTCCAGCGCTTGCCGGTGCTGCGCTCCCCACCCAGAAAGCTCACCGTCAGATGGGGGTGGCCCTGCAGCAGCCGGAGGGTCTGGAGTCCCCCATAGCCGCTGGCACCGATCACCGCAACGCGCTTGCCAGCCATGCGGAACGCAGAATAACGCTGGATCGTACCGGCACCCTATAAATGAGGTTCGATCCTTTCAGGGATCGACCACGTCCATCGCCCCTGCGGGCCCAAGGACTTTCCCTTCCATTCCGTTCCCTTGACCGTCCTGTCCGGCCCACCACCATCCACGGGCCTTCACTTCGATGCCATCGCCGATGCCCTGGCGGCCATCCGCAACGGTGAGTCGATCGTGGTGGTTGATGACGAGAACCGTGAGAACGAAGGTGACCTGATCTGTGCGGCCCAGTTCGCGACACCTCAGCAGATCAATTTCATGGCCACCGATGCCCGGGGCCTGATCTGCCTGGCCATGGAAGGGGAACGGCTCGATGCCCTGGATCTGCCCCTGATGGTGGATCGCAACACCGACAGCAACCAGACCGCCTTCACGGTGAGCGTGGATGCGGGGCCGGAGCGGGGGGTGAGCACGGGCATCTCGGCGGAGGACCGGGCCCGCACGATCCAGGTGGCGATCCATCCGGACACCCGCCCCGGGGATCTGCGCCGTCCGGGCCACATCTTTCCGCTTCGGGCCCGCCAAGGCGGGGTGCTGAAGCGGGCCGGCCACACGGAGGCGGCGATCGATCTGGCCCGGCTGGCCGGGCTCTATCCCGCCGGGGTGATCTGTGAGATCCAGAACCCCGATGGCTCCATGGCCCGGCTGGCCCAGCTGGCCGATTACGCCCGCCACCACGGCCTGCGGCTGATCAGCATCGCCGACCTGATCCGCTACCGCCTCGACACCGAGCGCTTCGTGGCCCGCCAGGCGGAGGCGGCCCTGCCCAGCAGCTTCGGCCAGTTCCGGGCGATCGGCTACCGCAATGAACTCGACGGCAGCGAGCACGTGGCGATCGTCAAGGGCTTCCCGGAACGGGGCACCGGTCCGGTGCTGGTGCGGGTTCACTCCGAATGCCTCACGGGCGATGCCTTCGGCTCGCTCCGCTGCGACTGCCGTCCCCAGCTGGAAGCGGCCCTGCGCATGATCGAATCGGCCGGTGAGGGGGTGGTGGTCTACCTGCGCCAGGAAGGCCGCGGCATCGGTCTGGTCAACAAGCTCAAGGCCTACAGCCTCCAGGATGGTGGCCTCGACACCGTGGAGGCGAACGAGCGGCTGGGCTTCGCCGCCGACCTGCGCAACTACGGTGTCGGTGCCCAGATCCTCAGCGACCTGGGTGTGCGACGGCTGCGCCTGATCACCAACAACCCCCGCAAGATCGCCGGTCTGGGTGGCTACGGCCTGGAGGTGGTGGACCGGGTCCCCCTGGTGATGGACCCCGGCGTGTACAACGCCGCCTACCTGCGGGTGAAGCGCACCAAACTGGGCCACCTGATGGAGGCGGAATCCCACGGTCTCACGGCGGTGCTCGGCTGGCATGGCCCCCACGATCCCCTGCTGGGGGCGAGCCGTCTCGAGAGCCTGCGGGAGTGGGCCCGGCTCAAGGGCCTGCTGCTGGAACGGGAGGAGGATCCCCGACTGCTGGCCCTGCTGAACCGACCCGGTCTGACCCTGCTGCTCGCCGCCCAGCAGAACCGTCAGCTCACGGCCGCCGATCTCGCCGGTCCACTGATGGAGATGGCCCGCTGGCAGGGCACAACAGGCGTGAACCTGCTGCTGGCACCCGATGCGCGTCGCAAGGGCCATCCCAGCGTCGATCTGGAGCCGGAGCGGCGGCAACTGGCCGACCTCGCGCCGCTCACCCCGAAGTCATCCCCCTCCGGCGGCGGGATCGCTGGGGAGGACCCGGGCCAGAACCTGACCTGCCCTCTCCTCAACCTCACCCCCGGAGGATTCATCGTCTGGTCCTAACCCTCGATCGTCACCGAGCGGATGCGGCTGCCGTTCTTGAGCGCGAGCACCACATCGATGTTTTCGGTGTGACCGAACACGGTGTGCTGACCATCCAGGTGGGGCTGGGGGCCGTGGCAAAGAAAGAACTGACTGCCACCGGTGTTGCGTCCGGCATGGGCCATCGAGAGGCTTCCCGCCTTGTGCTTCTGGGCGTTGATCTCGCAGGGGATCGTGTAGCCCGGGCCGCCGGTGCCGGCCACGCCGCGGGCGCCCTCACGGCTGTTGGGACAACCCCCCTGGGCCATGAAGCCGTCGATCACCCGGTGGAAGGCCAGGCCGTCGTAGAAGCCATCCTTGGAGAGCTTGACGAAATTCGCCACGGTGCCTGGGGCATCGGTGTCGAACAGATCGATGGTGATCAGGCCGGCGTCGGTGTCCATCAGGGCCTTGGTCACGGTCGAGGAGGCAAACTTCGACTGTATCCGTCCAGGGCACCCCGCTTCCATGGCCAGCACCGAGCCCCGTTCCGCTTCGCCCCAGGCCAGCGGTCTGCCGAGCCCCGACCTTGCCCGTGCCCGCCTCGGGGTGCTCGGGGGCAGCGGCCTCTATGCCATGGAGGGCCTGGAGGACGTCCGCGAACTGACGCTGGACACCCCCTACGGCCCCCCCTCCGACAGCCTTCGGATCGGCCGGATCGGTGATCTGGAGGTGGTGTTCCTGGCCCGGCACGGCCGTCACCACACCTTCACCCCCAGCGAGGTTCCCTACCGGGCCAACCTCTGGGCCCTGCGCTCCCAGGGTGTGCGCTGGATCCTGTCGGTGTCGGCCGTCGGTTCGCTCCAGGACAACGTGCGGCCCCTCGACATGGTGGTGCCCGATCAGTTCATCGATCGCACCATGCAGCGGCCGCTCACCTTCTTCGGCGAGGGGCTGGTGGCCCATGTGGGCAATGCCGATCCCTATTGCTCCGTGCTGTCCAGGGTGCTCGGGGATGTGAGTGACAGCCTGATGCCGGAGGGGCGCCAGCTGCACCGCGGCGGCACCTACCTCTGCATGGAGGGGCCGGCCTTCTCCACCCGGGCCGAATCCGAGCTGTACCGGTCGTGGGGTTGCACGGTGATCGGCATGACCAACCACACCGAGGCGAGGCTGGCCCGGGAGGCTGAAATGGCCTATGCCACCCTGGCGATGGTGACCGATTACGACTGCTGGCACGCGATGCATGATGCGGTCACCGTCGAGCTGGTGATCGACAATCTCCGCGCCAATGCGGCCCTGGCCCAGGAGATCGTGCGGCTGGCGGCCGAGCGGCTTGAGGTCCTGCGTCCCCCCAGCCCGGCCCACCAGGCCCTGCGGGACGCCCTGATGACCCCGGCCGCCCAGGTACCGCCGGCCACCCGACGCCGCACCGAGCTGTTCACCGCTCCCTACTGGGGGCCATTCACCGGGACGGAAGGGACGACGGCGCCAGGCTGACCCCGAGGGCCTCCAGGCACTGGCGCAAGCCCGGGCCGTGCTGGGCCAGGGCCGCCCGTGCCGCCTCGGGCTCCAGGCCGGAGGCCGCCATCAGCAGCGCCAGCCGCACCGATCCCCCTGATCGCTCCAGCAGGTCGAGGCCAGCCTGGCGTGGAACCCCGGCCAGATCCCGCAGGATGCGCAGGGCGCGGTCCTCCAGCTTGCTGTTGGTGACCGCCACATCCACCATCCGGTTGCCATAGACCTTGCCCAGGCGGACCATCACGCCGGTGGAGAGGATGTTGAGGGCCATCTTGGTGGCGGTGCCCGCCTTGAGCCGGGTGGAGCCGGTGAGCAGCTCGGGGCCGGTCAGCAGGCGAATGTCGATGTCGCAGGGCATCGGCACCTGCTCGGTGGGCACACAGGCCATGGCCACGGTGAGGGCCCCGAGGGCACGGCCATGGGCCAGTCCCCCCAGCACGTAGGGGGTCGTGCCCCCGGCGGCGATGCCCACCAGGGCGTCGGCCGCGCCGAAGCCCCGCTGGGCCAGGTCGTCGCGGCCCGCCTCCGACAGGTCTTCCAGACCTTCGGAACTGCGCAGCAGGGCCGCCGCACCGCCCGCCAGCACGCCCTGCACAAGCTCGGGGGGACTGCAGAAGGTGGGTGGACACTCAGCCGCATCCAGCACCCCGAGCCGGCCGGAGGTACCGGCCCCCAGATAGAACAGGCGGCCGCCGCTGGAGAGGCGGCTGGCGATGGCATCGATGGCCGCCGCCAGCGCCGGTGCGGCCGCCGCCACCGCCTGCTGGGGCAGCAGGTCGTTGGCACAGAACAGGTCCACCAGGGCCGGCGTCGGCAGCCGGTCGAGGTCCTCGCTGGCCGGGTTGGGCTGCTCGGTGAGCAGATGGCCCCTGTCGTCGCCGGAATCGCTCAAAGCAGCCCTTCGAGGCGACGACGGAAGGCCTCCAGCTCCGGATCGCCGCCGCCTCCTTCCGGTTCCTCTGCTCCCGGGCGTCCGGCCGCCGCCTGCTCCTCTTTCCAGCCGGTCACGTCCATGTTGCGTTCGGGGGGAGCGATCAGCAGCCGGTCCTCATCGCTGCTGGGCAGAAAACCGGCGGGAACGAAGCGGGCCTCGTATCCGGCCTCGGCACAGAAACTCTCGAGCTCCTCGCGATCCAGGGCCTCGACGCAGGGGACGGGAAAATCCTGGGCCTCAAGCAGGCCCGCGTAGCGCTCGGCGTCGTCCGGGTCCTCGAACAACAGCACCACCGTGCGACCGCCGAGTTCGAGGGAGTGGATGCCCTCCTGGTCGCTGCCGGGATCGAACAGCAGGACGTGCACCGGTTTGGGTGGGGGACCGCTGGCAGTCACATCGTCATGGATGGGGCAGAGGCCAGTGTCTCATCCGTTGCCTGCCGGCGGGTCGATCAGCCGTCAGGAGCAACGCCGTTCTGCTCCTGGTCCAGTTCCCGCAGCCGCCGGAACAGGGCCTCCTCGGCCTCCGTCGGGTGGTCAGGAACAACGATCCTCACCTCCACCAGCTGGTCGCCCCGCTGCTCCCCGTGGGTCTGGCCCCGGTGGCGCAGCCGCAGCAGCCGGCCGCTGGAGGACCCCGGCGGCACCCGCAGCCGCACGGGTCCCTCCAGGGTGGGCACCACGGCGTGGCAGCCGAGGGCGGCATCGGCGGGATGGAGATCGAGCTGGTACAGCACCCGCAGCCCATCGATGCGCAGACCCTCCTCCGTTCGCACCCGCAGCTGCAGGAAATGATCGGCCCCGCCGGCCGCCACGCCGGCCAGTCGCAGCCGCCAGCCATCCCCCGCCAGAGGAGGCGTCCAGACCTCCACCAGCGTGCCGTCGCGCAGCTCCAGCTCCAGCCGCTGGCCATGAAGCGCCTGCTCCGGGGTGAGGGTCACGAGGGTTTCCTCGTCCGTGGCGGCCGTCACCGGTGGCGGAGAAGGCGCTGCCGTGGCAACCCCACCGCCAGCCCTGGGTGGCGGCTCCGGCCGGTGGCGACCTTCGTTCCGGTCCCGGTCCCCATCGCGGAGGGGGATCTCCTCAGGGCCGTCGTCCCATTCCTGGGGGCGGCGGCGCTCCTGACCGAAGAGTTGCGCCAGATAATCCTCGAACCGGGGGAAGCCCGTGGCGAAGGGATCGCTGTCGAGCCCGGCACTCTCCTGACCCTCACCGGCCTCCCAGGCGCGGCGCCGGATCGGATCCGAGAGCACCGCATAGGCCTCGTTGACCCGCTTGAAGCGGGCCTCCGCCACCGGATCGTTGCCGTTGAGATCGGGATGCCACTGGCGGGCCTGCTGGCGGAAGGCCCTCTTGATGCTGACCGGGTCGGCGCCGGGCGCCAGGCCAAGCACCTCCCAGTGATCACGGGCGGTCGCGGCCACAACGTCCGAGTTGGGGGACTGGCTCACGACCCTCAGCCGTCGGCCCAGGGATCATCCTGGTCGAAGCGGCCGCCGCCGCGGGGCCGGTGCCGTTCCGCGGGGGCGTCCCGTTCATAGGACTCCTGGCGATCCCAGGAGCGACCGTTGTCCCAACGGCGGGAGGGGAGGTCGTCGTCGTAGCCCGCCTCCCGCTCGGCATAACTGCCGAGGGGGTAGGGATCCCGCTGGAGGGGGCGGGGGGGGCTCGACCAGGGATCGGAGCGGCCCGATCCGCCCCAGTCGTCCCAGTCGTCGTCGGAGAAGAGTTCGTCCTTGAGGGAGCCCAGGGTGTTCTTGAGGCCCTTGAGGGGTCCGCTCTCCGCCCGCCGTTCCCCCAGCAGGCGGCGATTGAGGCCGAACAGGGCCTCCTGAAGCTGGCTCACCGTCAGATCGAGATCGGCAGGATCGTCCTGGGCCAGCACGTCCTGGACATCACGCAGGGCCAGCTCGACGGCGCGCTGCTGGCGTTGGGCGCCGCCCGGGCCCAGCTCCAGGGCGGCATCCCGCAGACGGCGCTCTGCCTGGGCCACCAGGGTCTGGGCGCGGTTGCGGCGGTCGATCACGGCCCGCTTGCGGCGATCTTCCACCGACTTGCGCTCCGCCTCCTCCAGCAACCGGTTGATCTCCTCCTCGCTGAGGTTCGATCCCCCCTGGATCGAGACGCTCTGCTGACGCCCAGTGGTCCGGTCGGTGGCGGAGACCTGCAGCAGCCCGTTGGCATCGATGTCGAAGGACACCTGCACCTGGGGCACACCGCGGGGGGCCGGTGGAATGCCGGAGAGGCGGAAGCGGCCGAGGGACTTGTTGTCGGCGGCCATCTGGCGTTCGCCCTGGAGCACGTGGATCTCCACCGAGGACTGGTTCGCCTCCGAGGTGCTGAACAGATCCGACTTGCGCACCGGGATCGGGGTGTTGCGGGGGATCAGCACCTTCATCACGCCGCCGATGGTCTCCAGCCCGAGGGAGAGGGGGGTGACGTCATTGAGCATCAGGTCGCGCAGTTCGCCGGTGAGGATGCCGGCCTGGACCGCCGCACCGATGGCGACCACCTCGTCGGGATTCACCGACTGGCAGGGTTCCCGGGGGATGAGGGTGCGCACCATCTCCTGCACCATCGGCATGCGGGTGGAGCCCCCCACCAGCACCACGTCATCGATGGCATCAGCGCTCAGACCCGAATCCCGCAGGGCCCGCTGCACGGGGCGCAGCAGCCGGTCGAGCAGGTCTGGGCAGAGCCCCTCGAAGGTGCCACGCTCCAGGGTGGTTTCGATGTGGAGGGGGCCATCGGGCCCCGTGGCGATGAACGGCAGCGACAGGGGGGTGCTCTGGACCCCCGACAGCTCCTGCTTGGCCTTCTCCGCGGCCTCGGTGAGCCGCTGCAGGGCCTGACGGTCGCGGCGCAGGTCGAGGCCGTGCTCCTTGAGGAAGGCCTCAGCCACCCAGTCGACGATGCGGCGGTCCCAGTCGTTGCCACCCAGCTGGGTGTCACCGCTGGTGGCCATCACGTCGAACACGCCGTTGGCGATGCGCAGCACCGAGACATCGAAGGTGCCGCCGCCGAGGTCGAACACCAGCACCCGCTTGACGGTGCTGCGGTCGAAGCCATAGGCGAGCGCCGCCGCGGTGGGTTCGTTGAGGATCCGCTCCACGGCGATGCCCGCCAGCCGGCCGGCATCGCGGGTGGCCTGGCGCTGGGCGTCATTGAAGTAAGCCGGCACCGTGATCACGGCCGCCTCCACCGCCTCGCCGAGGTAGGTGGTCGCGTCGTCCACCAGCTTGCGCAGGATCGAGGCCACCAGTTCCTCAGGGGCGTACTCCCGCTCGGTGGACGGGCAGATGACGCGCACATTGCCCTGGTCGTTGGCCCGCACGCTGTAGGGAACCCCCAGGCTCCCCTCGTCGAGTTCGTCCCAGCTGCGGCCGACGAAACGCTTCAGGTTGGCGAAGGTGTTGCGGGGGTTGAGCACCAGCTGCCGGCGGGCCAGCTGGCCCACCAGCAGCTCCTGATCACGGCTGAAACCCACCACCGAAGGGGTGGTGCGGCCCCCCTCGGCATTGGCGATGACCTGGGGCCGGCCGCCTTCGAGCACGGCCACCACCGAATTGGTGGTGCCCAGATCGATGCCGACGATGCGCCCCATGGAAATCCTGATGGCGGCCCAACGCTACCGGAGCCTGAAGGCCGTTAATCCGAGCTTAAACGCGGTGGCTGAAACTCGTGCTGAGATCAGGTGGAACGTCCATGCCGACCGGCACCAAACCCGCATGAGGAGCGCCCCCTCCAGCGACGCGTTCACCCTGAGGCGCCGCCCACCCCAGGAGAAGTTGATCGACATCGGCTTCCGCCAGCTCACCCTGCTGCTGGCCGCCTCGGTGGGGATCGTGCTGATCGGCATCTTCCTGACGGTGTTCAGCGGCGCCAAGGAGGCCATGGCCACCTTCGGCCTGAAGTTCCTGACCACCTCCGCCTGGGATCCGGTCAACGAGCAGTACGGCGCCCTGATCGCCATCTACGGCACGCTCGTCACGGCGGTCCTTTCCCTGCTCATCGCCGTCCCCATCGGTCTGGGAACGGCGATCTTCATCACCGAGGATCTGCTGCCCCGGCGTCTGAGGGAGGTCATCGGACTGCTGGTGGAACTCCTCGCGGCCATCCCCTCCGTTGTGCTGGGCCTCTGGGCGATCTTCGTGATGGAACCGGCCATCCGCCCCTTCCTGTCGCTGCTGCACAGGACCCTGGGCTGGACCCCGTTCTTCGCCACCGCACCCCAGGGACCCGGCACCGCCCCTGCCATTCTGATCCTGGTCGTGATGGTGCTGCCGATCATCACCGCCATCTCCCGGGATGCCCTCAACCAGGTGCCGATCGAGCTGCGCCAGGGGGCCTACGGCGTCGGCACCACCCGTTGGGGGGCCATCTTCAACGTCATCCTTCCGGCGGCCGTCTCCTCGATCATGGGGGGGGTGATGCTCTCCCTGGGCAGGGCCATGGGTGAAACCATGGCGGTCACGATGATCATCGGCAATTCCCTCAATTTCAGTGTTTCCCTCCTGGCCCCGGGCAACACCATCGCCTCGATGCTCGCCAACCAGTTCGGCGAAGCGGATGGCATTCAGGTCTCGGCCCTGATGTATGCGGCCGTGGTTCTGATGATCCTCACCTTCGTCGTCAACGTGATGGCCCAGTGGATCGTGCGTCGTCTCAGCCTGCGCTACTGACCCGACGTTCTCCACCACCATCCACCCCCGTCAACGCAGATCCCAGGCCATGTCCTTCTTGACTCCGCCAACGACCAGTGCCTTCGGCGAGCGTCTGACCCTTCATTACGATCCCGGCCTGAAGCGCAATCGCTTCAACCAGATCGCCAATGCCATCGCCGCCTTTTTCGCCGCACTCGCGGTGGTTCCCCTCTTCCTGGTGCTGATCTACGTTCTCATCCAGGGAGGTCGGCTGATCAGCCTGCAACTGCTCACCCAGTTGCCACCGGCCCCTGGCCTCACCGGCGGCGGCATCGGCAATGCCATCCTCGGCACGATCATCGTCACCCTGATCGCCGCCATGATCGCCATTCCTGTGGGGGTGGGCGGTGGCGTCTACCTCTCCGAGTACGCCCGGAACGGCTGGTTCTCCCGGTTCGTCCGCTTCGGCAACGACGTGCTGGCCGGGGTTCCCTCGATCATCTGCGGCGTGTTCGTCTATTCCCTGATCGTGGCCACCCGAATCTTCTTCGACCAGAGCTACAGCGCCATGGCCGGCGGCATTGCCCTCTCCGTGCTGATGCTGCCCACCGTGATCAAGACCACCTACGAAGGTCTGCTGCTGGTGCCCCAGGAGATGCGCATGGGGGCCTATGGCGTCGGTGCCTCGCGGTTCGTCACCATCACCCGGATCGCCCTGCCGGCGGCGTTCACACCGATCGCCACGGGGGTGGTGCTGGGGATCGCCAGGGCCGCCGGGGAAACGGCCCCACTGATCTTCACCGCCCTCTTCTCACCGTTCTGGCCCGATGGGGTGTTCCACCCGATCGCCACCATGTCGGTGCTGATCTTCAACTTCGCGATCATGCCCTACGAAGCGCAGAACGAGCTGGCCTGGGCCGCCTCCTTCGTGCTCGTGATCATGATTCTGGGGGCCAACCTGCTGGCCCGCTGGATCAGCCACGCCACCCGGTCCTGACGGTCCTTCCTGCCCACTCTTTCCGGCTCCATTTCCCCCCCCCTTCCAGACATGTCTTCCCCCTCTCCCTCCAGCGTGGCCAGCGACGTCTGCATGTCCCTGCAGGACGTCACCATTTCCTACGGCAGCTTCGAGGCGGTCAAGAACGTCTACATGGATCTGCCGCGGGGCAAGGTGACCGCCTTCATCGGTCCCTCCGGCTGCGGCAAGAGCACGGTGCTGCGGGCCCTCAACCGCATGAACGACCTCATTCCGGGTTGCAGCCTCAAAGGGCGGGTGATCTTCGACCAGCACGATCTCTACGACAAACGGGTCGATCCGGTGGAGGTGAGGCGCCGCATCGGCATGGTGTTTCAGAAACCCAACCCCTTCCCCAAATCGATCTACGAAAACATCGCCTTCGGCGCCCGGATCAACGGCTATCGCGGTGACATGGACGAGCTGGTGGAGCGTTCCCTGCGCAAGGCGGCGGTGTGGGACGAATGCAAGGACAAGCTCAAGGAGAGCGGTTTCTCCCTCTCCGGCGGACAGCAGCAACGCCTCTGCATCGCCCGCGCCATCGCCACCGAACCCGAGGTGATCCTGATGGACGAGCCCTGTTCGGCCCTCGATCCGATCTCGACCCTCAAGATCGAGGAGACCATGCACGAGCTGAAGCGCAGCTACACGATCATGATCGTGACCCACAACATGCAGCAGGCCGTGCGCGTGGCCGACATGACCGCCTTCTTCAATGCGGAGGCCGTCGAAGGGGGCACCGGAAAGGTGGGCTATCTGGTGGAATTCAACGAAACCGAGAACATCTTCAATTCCCCCAGCCAGCAGTCGACCCTCGATTACGTGAGCGGACGCTTCGGCTGAGTTCCCCCCCGCGAGTTTCACCGCGTTTGGAACGCAGCAGGCCTGCCGGCAGCTCCCGCATCGTGAGACGGCTGGCGGGACTTGCGCGCGCCGTTGAGCAAAAAAAAGCCGGCCCAGAAGTGGACCGGCGGCTTCAACGGAGAGGGAGGGATTCGAACCCTCGATAGAGTTGCCCCTATACAGCATTTCCAGTGCTGCGCCTTCGACCACTCGGCCACCTCTCCAGCGGCGAAATGGGGCAGATGGCAATGTAGCAGGGGCTGCACCTCGCCTCCTTGCCCCACCGGCTTTCCCACCTCTGCCCAGCGCCTCCATGACCCGCACCTTCCCGATCACGGTCCACTGGCGACAGACCAACCGCGTCATCCGCCTCGAGGTGCCGGAAGGGGAGTACATCCTGCGCAGCTTCGAAGCCCAGGGTGAACCCCTGCCCTTCAGCTGCCGCAACGGCTGTTGCACGGCCTGCGCCGTCCGGGTGCTGGCTGGCAGCATCGACCAACGGGAGGCCCTTGGCCTCTCGAAGGAGCTGCGCAACGACGGCTACGGCCTCCTCTGCGTGGCCCGGGCCACCGGGCCGCTGGAGGTGGAAACCCAGGATGAGGACGAGGTGTACGACCGCCAGTTCGGTCGCTTCTTCGGCCGCGGTCAGGTGCGCCCCGGTCTGCCCCTGGACGACGAATGACCTCCCTCTGTCAACGGGCCCTGGAAGGTTCCGGACTTGATGCCGCCGAACTGGAGCGGTTGCTGCAGGTGGCCCGCGAGGCCGCCGAAGCCGGGGGGCGCGAACTGAGGCACCACTTCGGCCGTCTGGAGCAGGTGCGCCAGAAGGGGATGGCGGGCAACCTGGTCACCGAAGCCGACCTGGCCGCCGAAGCGGCCGTGCTGGCGGTGCTGGAGGCCGCGACGCCCACCCTGGCGGTGCTGGCCGAGGAAAGCGGCCGCCGTGCGGGCCAGGGCGAGCTGCAGTGGTGCGTCGACCCCCTCGACGGCACCACCAACTACGCCCACGGCTATCCGATCTTCGGCACCTCCGTGGGGCTCACCTGGAAGGGCCTTCCCCTGCTTGGCGCCCTGGAGGTGCCGGCCCTGGAGGAGCACTACTGGGCGGCCCCGGGCCACGGGGCCTGGTGCAACGGGCGCCGGCTGCAGGTGAGTCAGTGCGGCGCCCTGGCGGATTCCCTGCTCGTCACCGGCTTCTCCTACGACCGGGTCCAGCGCCTCGACAACAACTACGCCGAATTCGCCTGGTTCACCCACCGCAGCCATGGGGTGCGGCGGGCGGGGGCGGCGGCCGTCGACCTGGCCTTCGTCGCCGCCGGCCGGGTCGACGGCTACTGGGAACGGGGCCTGTCCCCCTGGGATCTGGTGGCCGGGGTGGTGCTGGTGGAGCAGGCCGGCGGCATCGTCTGTGCCTACGACGGCGGCCCCCTCGACCTGGCCGACGGCCGGGTGGTCGCCTGCACCCCCGCCCTGCGACAACCCCTGATCGACGGGCTGGCCTGCTGCCGTCCCCTCAGCGGCGCCAGCTTCGGTGCTCCCGAGCTGGATGCCCCGGCCGGCGGCGGCGACGCTCCATAGGATCCGACCGCTTCCTCCACCCCCCGCCTGAGCGAACCCCTCCATGGCCCTCCAACCTGCCGCCGGCGCGCGGGACCTGAACCCGGGTCAGGTGGACAGCAACCGGCGTCTCTGCGACCTGCTGGCCACGGTGTTTCGCCTCTGGGGTTACCAGGAGGTGGCTCCGCCCACGATCGAGCGGCTCGACACCCTGGAGGCCGGCGGCGCCATCGCCGAACGGGAGCTGGTGCGCCTGGCGGCGGATGAGCCCCTCGGCCTCAGGCCGGAACTCACCGCGCCGATCGCCCGGGCCGCCAGCACCCGCATGCTGGGCCGCCCCCGCCCCCTGCGGCTCTGGGCCAGCGGCACCACCTTCCGCAGCTTCATCGGTGATGGCGGCGGGCAGCGGATCAGCGAACAGCTCCAGAGCGGTGTGGAACTGCTGGGCGAGCCCTCCCCCGCCGCCGACACCGAACTGCTGCATCTGCTGCTGGCCGCCGTGGCCACCCTGGAGCTGTCGCCCCCGCAACGGCCGACCCTGCTGGTGGGCCACCACGGTCTGCTCAGCGCGCTGCTGAGCCAGGTGCCGGCGGACCAGCGCTCCCTGGCGCGCCATGCCCTCACCGACTTTGATCCCCTGGCCCTCGAAGCCCTCTGTCTGCCCGACAGCCAGCGGCAGCGGCTGATGGCCCTGATCGGCCTGAGGGGGGAGCCGGTGCGGGTGCTCTACCAGCTGGAGCAGTGGCTGGGTCCGGTGCCCCTGCTCGACACCTTGGCCGCCACGCTCGCCAGCGTGGAAGCACCCGCCACGGCCCTGGGGGTGCGGGTGCAGCTCGATCCCACCTTCCAGCCCCACTTCGATCTCTACGACGGTCTGGTGTTCAAGCTCGTCTGCCAGGGTGCTGACGCCCCGGTGGCCATCGCCAGTGGCGGCCGCTACGACGCCCTGGTGGGGCGCTTCTGCTCCGACGCCGCCCAGGCGGCGGGCACCGGCTTCGGCTTCGACGTGGAGGCCATCCGCGATCTGCTCGAGTCGGAAGCATCGTCCGCGGCGGACGCTGGCGAAGCGCCGGGTCCCTGGCTGGTGGCCAGCGCCAGCGCCGCCGGCCTCGGCGAGGCCCTCCAGCGCATGGGGGAGCTGCACCGCGGCGGCGAAGCCGCCGAGCTCTGCACCCGACCCTGCGCCGACCGCATGGAAGCCGAGCGGCTGGCCGCGGAGCGGGCCTGCCGGGGCCTGGTCTGGCTCCCTGCCTAGGATCCCCTCTGCCGCTGCTCCGCGTCGATGGCCCACTCGATCGTCACCAACGTCTGCGAAGGCGTGGCCGACTGCGTCGACGCCTGCCCGGTGGCCTGCATCCACCCCGGCCAGGGAGCGAACAGCAAGGGAACGGTCTTTTACTGGATCGATTTCGACACCTGCATCGACTGCGGCATCTGCCTGCAGGTGTGTCCGGTGGAGGGGGCGATCCTGCCCGAGGAACGGCCCGACCTTCAGAAGGCCGGCGGCTGAGCGCCCTTGGTTCGGGGACCCCACCCTCGCTGGCCTTGAGCCGAAGGGTGGCCGCACCTAAGTTCGAGGGAAATCTTCTCTTCTGCCATGACGGTGCTGGAACAGGGCCAGATTCAGATCCACACCGAGAACATCTTCCCCATCATCAAAAAGGCCGTCTATTCCGGCCATGAGGTGTTCCTGCGGGAACTGGTGAGCAACGGGGTGGATGCGATCAGCAAACGGCGCATGGCCGCCATGGCGGGCGACTGCAGCGAAGGCCCTGAAGGAACGATCGCCATTCGCATCGACCGGGAAGCGAAAACCCTCACCATCAGTGACAACGGCATCGGCATGACCGCCGACGAGGTGAAGCGCTACATCAACCAGGTGGCCTTCTCCAGTGCCGAGGACTTCCTTGAAAAGTACAAGAGTGAAGGCGATGCGATCATCGGCCACTTCGGCCTTGGCTTCTATTCCAGTTTCATGGTGGCCTCCCGGGTCGAGCTGGTCAGCCTGAGTGCCAGGCCTGAGGCCGAGGCGGTGCGCTGGAGCTGTGATGGCTCCCCCAATTTCAGCCTCGAAGGGGCCGAGCGGTCCGAGCCGGGAACCGACGTGATCCTGCACCTGATGGAGGAGGAGCTGGAGTACATCGAACCCTCCAGAATTCGCACGTTGATCACCACCTACTGCGACTTTCTGCCGGTGGCGGTGCAGCTGGATGGCGAAACCGTCAACAAGCGGGAAGCGCCCTGGCGCAAGAGCCCCCGGGAGCTCAGCGACGACGACTACATCACGCTCTACCGCTATCTCTACCCCTTCCAGGGGGACCCCCTGCTCTGGGTCCATCTCAACACCGACTACCCCTACAACCTGCAGGGCATTCTCTATTTCCCCAGGATCACCGGGCGTGCCGACTGGGAAAAGGGCGAGATCAGGCTTTACTGCAACCAGGTGTTCGTCAGCGACTCCATCAAGGAGGTGGTGCCCCGCTACCTGCTGCCCCTGCGCGGCGTGATCGATTCCCCCGACATTCCCCTGAATGTCAGCCGCAGCGCCCTGCAGACCGACCGCCGGGTCCGCTCGATCGGTGGCTTCGTGGCCAAGAAGGTGGGTGACCGGCTCAAGGAGCTGCACCGCGATGAACCGGCCCGCTATGCCGCGATCTGGGACTCCCTGGCCCCCTTCATCAAGATCGGGGCCATGGAGGACGAGAAGTTCGCAGAGCAGGTGGCGGATCTGATCCTGTACGGCACCACCGCGGCGGCTGCCCAGCCAGCCGAGGACGCCGAGGAGGCCACCAGCCTCGATCCCGTCGCCACCGAAGGCCGCACTTACACCACCCTCGCCGGGTATCGGGGCCGGCTTCCCGCCGACAACGCCACCCGCATCCTTTATTGCACCGATGAAGCCGGGCAGGCCGGGGCCCTTGCCCTCTGGAAGGGGCAGGGGGCGGAGGTGCTGCTGGCCGACACCCTGATCGACTCCCAGTTCATCCCCTGGCTTGAGGCCCGCCATGGCGACCTGCGCTTCCAGCGGGTCGACGCCGAGCTCGACGACTCGCTGCACGAGCCCGAGACCGACCTGGCGGACGCCGAGGGCAAGGACAGCGGCGAGAAGCTGCGGGACCTGTTCAAGACCGCCCTCAACGACGAGAAGATCACCATCCAGGTGCAATCCCTCAAGGGGGAAGGTTCACCGGCCGCCCTGATCCTGCTGCCGGAGCAGATGCGTCGCCTCAACGACATGGGCGCCCTGATGGAGCAACGCCTGCCGGGCCTGCCCGATCACCACGTGCTGCTGGTGAACCGCCGCCATCCTTTGGTGGAGGGCTTGCTCAAGCTCTCGTCCGGCGCCGTCATCACCGGGGCCGGCGGCACCTCGCCCAGCCAGCAGCTGGCCGAGGATCTCAGCCGCCACGTCTACGAGATGGCCCGTCTGGCCGTGGGGGGGCTGGAGCCCAACCAGCTGGCCGGCTTCCAGCAGCGCAGTTCGGATCTGATGGGGCAGCTGATGCAGCGCGGCCTCTGAGGCCGAGGCCAACGCCCTGGGAGCGTCCGGAACTGGCCGCGTAACGTTGGCCCATGGCCGTCCGCTCCCGTTTGCCCAGCCTGCGGTGGCGGCGTTGCGCCCTGATGCTGCTGTCGGCGGTGCTGCTGTCGGCGGTGCTGCTGGCGCTGCTGCCCTCCACCGGCCTGGTCGGGGCCCAGCCCTCAGCCGCCCAGCCCATCCCGATCCGGGTGCTGATGCCCGCCCCCCTGGCCGATGCGGTGGCTGGCCCGGTGGCGCGCTTCAACGCCAGGGGGTCGGGCGTGGCCGTGGAGGTGGTGCGGGGCCCCCTGGACACCGAGACCATCTCCGATCTGGCCATCAGCAGCCTGCTGTTGGGGGAGGCCCCCTTCGACCTGCTGCTGGTGGATGTCAGCTGGCTGGCCAAGTACGTGGCCGCCGGTTGGCTGGTGCCGCTGGAGCGCTGGTTCGGCCCCGAGGTGCTGGCGGGGATGGAGCCCGGCGCCCGGCTTGGCAACGGCCTGGGCGACCACCTCTGGCGCATGCCCCTCACCGGCGACACCGGCCTGCTGTACTGGCGCACCGACCTGATGGAGCGTCCTCCACGCGACACCGAGGAGCTGGTGGCCCTCTCCCGCGATCTGCAGCGCCGCGGCAAGGTGCGCTGGGGCTACCTCTGGCAGGGGCGCCAGTACGAGGGTCTGAGCTGCGTGATGGTGGAGGTGCTGCAGGCCTTCGGGGCCCGCTGGTGGAATGGCGCCACGGCGCGGACGGAGCTGGACAGTCCAGAGGCCGTGGCGGCGGCCGGCTGGCTGGCAGGCCTGCTCCGTGACGGGGTGAGCCCGAAGGCGGTGGCCAATTACGCCGAGAATGACGCCCTGCAGTCCTTCGCCGCCGGTGAGGCCGCCTTCCTGCGCAACTGGCCCTACGCCTGGCGGGAGATCGAGAAAAGCGACGGTCCGGTCAAGGGCAAGGTGGGCGTCACCCCCATGGTGGGCGCCCCGGGGGAACAGGGAGGCGGCACCCTCGGCACCTGGGGCCTGTCCCTGATCGAGGGCAGTCCCCACCCGGAGGAGGCGGTGGAGGTGATCCGCTGGCTCACCGGTCCGGTGGTGCAGCGCCAGCTCGCCATCGAGCAGGGATATGCCCCCACCTGGAGCCGCCTCTACGACGATGCGGACCTGCAACGCCGCGCCCCGCTGCTGGCCGTGCAGCGGCAGGCCCTGCAACATCCCCAGCTGCGTCCGCTCACCCCCGCCTATGCCCAGCTCAGTGATCTGCTGGCCCGGCAGGTGAATGGCATGCTCACCGCTCAGGAGGGGCCGGACCAGGCCATGGCCGCTGCCCAGGGCCAGAGCCTCCAGGTGCTGCGCTCGGTGGCGGGCACCACGGGCCCCAAGGGAACCGCCAGCGAAGGTTGATGAAACAGCGCGCCACCACCCTTCTGCTGATGCTGCCGGCCCTGCTCCTGCTGGCGGCGGTGTTTCTCTACCCGCTGCTGCGCTACGGCTGGCTCAGTTTCCATGCCAGTTCGGTGCTCACCGGGCTGGTGCCGGTGCCGAATGGGGGGGCCAACTGGCTGCGACTGCTCAGCGATGCCCGTTTCTGGACGGATGCGGGCCAGACCCTGCGGTTCGCCGTCTGCTCGGTGGCCCTGGAACTGGCCGGTGGTCTGGCTCTGGCCCTGCTGCTGCATCAGCCGCTGCAGGGCCGGGGGGCGCTGAGGGCCCTGACCCTGCTGCCCTGGGCCCTGCCCACCACGGTGATGGCCCTGGGTTGGCGCTGGATCCTCAACGATCCCCACGGACCCCTCAACGCCGCCATCCGCTCCCTGGGCGGCTCCAGCTACGCCTTCCTCTCCACCCCGGCCACCACCTGGTTCTTCGTGGTGCTGGCGGACGTCTGGAAGACCTTGCCGTTCGTGGCCCTGCTGCTGCTGGCCGGACTGCAGACCATCCCGGTGGATCTGGAGGAGGCCCTGCGGCTGGAAGGCGCCAGCCGCGTCCAGATCCTGCGACGACTCACCCTGCCCCTGCTGGTGCCCTACATCGCCCTGGCGCTGCTGTTCAGGCTGGCCCAGGCCCTGGGTGTGTTCGACCTGATCCTGGTGCTCAGCGGCGGTGGACCAGCCGGCAGCACCGAGAGCCTGGCCCTCTATGCCTACCTCAATGCCATGCGTTTCCTCGACTTCGGCTACGCCGCCACGGTGATGCTCGCCACGTTCCTGCTGTTGCTGGCGCTGCTCGGCGGCGGCTGGCTGCTGCTGCGCCGCGGCGGCATCGAACGAACCCCGGATCGTGCCACATGAGGCTGCTCGTGCTGCTCTGGAGTCTGGGGCCGCTGCTCTGGCAGTTGCGCACCTCCCTGCTGCGGCCGGAGGCCCTGGTGGCTCCGCTGCTGGAGGGCAGCCCCTGGACCCTGGCCAACTACCAGCTGGTGCTCTCCGGCGATCCACCCTTCTGGCGTTACCTGTCCAACAGCGCCCTGGTGGGTCTGGTCACCACGGGACTGACGCTGCTGCTGGCTGTTCCATGCGCCTATGGCCTGCAGAAGCAGCGGGGCCCCCTGCGCTGGGGGGTCGGGCTGGGGCTGGTGGCGGCGGCCATGTTTCCCACCGTGCTGCTGTTCCTGGCGCTGCTGGAGATCGCCAGAAGCTTCGGCCTCGCCAACGACCTGCTCGCCCTCAGCCTTCCCTACACCGCCCTGTCCCTGCCCCTGGCCGTGCTGCTGCTGCGCGCCGCCTTCGCCGACCTTCCCGTGGAGCTGGAGGATGCGGCCCGGCTGGAGGGCCTTGACCTGGGCCAGCGGTTGAGGCACGTCCTGCTGCCCCTGCTGGGGCCGGCCCTGGCCAGCACGGGAATCCTGGTGTTCCTGGCCAGCTGGAACGAGTACGCCATCGCCCTCACCTGGATCAGCCGCAACGATCTGCTCACCCTGCCGATCGCCATCGCCCGGATCGGCGGCAGCTCGGTGTTCACCATTCCCTACGGCGCCTTCGCCGCCGCCACGGTGCTGGGCAGCCTGCCCCTGCTGCTGCTGGTGCTGCTGGCCCAGAGGGCGATTGTGTCGGGGCTCACCCGCGGGGCGGTGAAGGGATGAACCTGACCCCCGCCGCCGGACTGGAACTGCGGCAGCTGTGCCGGGATCTGGGCGAGCGGCGCCTGCTCGACCGGCTCGACCTTAAGGTCGCCCCCGGAGAGTGTCTCGCCCTGCTGGGGCCGAGCGGCTGCGGCAAGTCGACCACCCTGCGCCTGGTGGCGGGGCTGGATCCGGCCAGTGCCGGCAAGGTGCTGCTGGACGGAGAGGACCTCACCGACCGCGGCCCTGGCGAGCGACAGGTGGCGATGGTGTTCCAGAGCTACGCCCTCTACCCCCACCTGAGCGTGGAGGGCAACCTGGCCCTGGGCCTGAAGGTGCGCGGTGTGCCCGTGCGCGAGCGGCAGCGGCGCATCGAAGCCATCCTCGACCTGCTGCAGCTCCAGGAGCTTCGCCTGCGCCGCCCCGCCCAGCTCTCCGGCGGCCAGCGCCAGCGGGTGGCCCTGGCCCGGGCCCTGCTGCGGCAGCCCCGCATCGTGCTGCTCGACGAGCCGATGAGCAACCTCGACGCCCAGCTGCGGGAGGAGCTGCGGCCGGAACTGCGGCGGCTGCTGTGCGGCCGTGAGCAACCGGTGATCTACGTGACCCACGACCAGCAGGAGGCCGTGGGCATGGCGGATCGGATCGCCCTGCTGGAGGGAGGACGGCTGCAGCAGGTGGGCAGCCCGCGGGAGCTCTATGCCGATCCGGCCAACCGCTTCGTCGCCTCCTTTCTGGGCCGGCCGGCGATCAACCTGCTCGCAATGGAGCCGCATCGCCAGCTGGGCCTGCGGCCGGAGCACCTGCGCCTCGGCGACGACGGTGCCGTGGCGGCCCGGTTGCAGCGCCGCGAGTGGTGGGGCCACCAGCAACTCCTCTGGCTCGACACCCCATGGGGCACCGTGCGGGTGCTCACCGCCCCCGAGACCCCGCTGCCCACGGAACCACGCCTGAGCTGGCAGCGGCAGCACGAGCTCTGGTTCGATCCCCGCAGCGGTGAACGGCTTGCGCATGGAAGGATCTGAAACCGGCGCCATGACCCCGTTTGGTAAAGTCGCAGGCTGGCTCAGGCCTGCATCGTCCACCGTCGTCCTTCCGTCATGTCCCGGGTCTGTCAGCTCACCGGCAAGCGCGCCAACAACGGCATGGCGGTCAGCCATTCCCACGTCCGCACCAAGAAGCTGCAGCAGGTGAATCTGCAGGAGCGCCGGCTGTGGTGGGCCGAAGGCAAGCGCTTCGTGAAGCTGCGGGTGTCCACCCGGGCCCTCAAGACGATCCAGAAAAAGGGTCTCGGCGCCTACGCCAAGGAACTGGGTGTCAACCTGGCCCGGATCTGACCGAACTCACCTGGCAGGCCTTTGGGCCGATTCCCCGTCCAGTCAGGGCTGGTGGTATCGCTAGGGTCCATGCCTGATCGAAGCCTGGTCGTGAACCGTCGAGCCTTTCTGGGTGGAGCCGCTCTGGCCGCCACCGGCCTGCTGCTGCGTCCGGCCCGGGCCGAGGCCATGGGTGGCAGCCTGCCGGAGATCGGCAAGCCTGCCCCCGGCTTTGACCTCGACGGTGTGGCCCCGGCAGCGGATGGCGAGGTGGGGCCGACCCATCTGACCAAGGGGGATTTCCAGGGGCGCTGGCTGGCGCTTTACTTCTACCCCAAGGATTTCACCAGCGGCTGCACGCTCGAGGCCCGCGGCTTCCAAAGGGATCTGGCCGCGTTTCACACCCGTCAGGCGCAGGTGGTCGGGGTGAGCGCCGACGACCCCGAGGCCCATCTCTCCTTCTGCGGCAGCGAGGGTCTGGCCTACCCGCTGCTGTCGGATCCTGGCGGCGCCGTCAGCCGCAGCTATGGCTCCTGGCTGGCCCCCTTCTCGGCGCGCCATACCTTCCTGATCGACCCGGACGGCGTGCTTCGGGCAAGCTGGCTTGCGGTGCGACCCTCCGGTCACAGCCAGGAGGTGCTCGCGGAGCTGACCCGGCTGCAAGGGGAGGCCAGCCTGTGATCGCTCGGCGCCGGTTTCTGGGCCTGATCGCCGCCACTGCCCTGGCCCTGCCGCTGCTGGCCCAGGCCGGCCAAGGCGGTGGTGCCGCCCCGGAGCGGCTGCACTTTCTGGCCACCGCCGACAGCGGCAGCGGCAATGCCCACCAGATGGCGGTGGGCCAGCGCATGGGCGAAGCCCATCGGCGGGAGCCGGTCGATCTGGTGATCATGGCCGGCGACAACATCTACCCATCCGGCAACCTCGCCCTGGTGGAGAGCACCTTCCGCCGGCCCTACCGCAGCCTGCTGCAGGCCGGGGTGCCCTTCCACGCGGTGCTCGGCAACCACGACATCCGCACCGCCAACGGCGATCCGCAGGTCGCCTATGCCCCCTTCGGCATGGAGGGCCGCTGGTACACCCTGCGGCGCGGACCGGTGCAGTTCTTCCTGCTGGACACCAACGGCAACGCCCGTTGGCAGCATCAGCGACCCTGGCTCGCGAAGGCACTCGCCGCCAGCACGGCCCCCTGGAAGGTGGTGGTGGGGCATCACCCCATCCACTCGGCCGGCCTCTACGGCGATGACCCAGCCGCCATCGCCCGGCTCGCGCCGCTGTTCCGCCGCTACGGCGTGCAGCTCTACATCAATGGCCATGACCACAACTACGAGCGCACCCGCCCGATCGACGGCACCACCTACCTCACCGTGGGCAACGGCGGCGCCCACCTGAGACCGGTGCTGCCGAACAGGAACAGCGCCAGGGCCCTGAGCACCTACGGCTTCGCCGAACTGAGCGCCACCCCCGACCGGCTGCGCATCGAGGCCTGGGACAGCCGCGGGCGGCGCATCGATCAGGCCGATCTCCTGCGACCCCACTGAGGATCCTGGCGGGGTACCGCTCTCAGGCCCCCAGGGCTTCCAGCACCCGGCGATGCACCTGGCTGTCCTGTTGCAGGGCAGCGATGCCCTGCGGATTCGGTGGCGTGTCGAGCACGGCGGCCCAGCTGGCCTGGAGGGTCCCTGGAGGTGGGGCCTCGAGGGCCTGGCAGGGACAACCCATGCTGGCCGCCGCCGCGCTCACCTTGGGGTCATAGCTGAGGGCGGCGCAGGGGCTGCCCGCCAGTGCCGCCAGGATCAGCCCATGCAACCGCATGGCCAGCACCAGACCCGCCTGACGGAAGGCGGCCATGGCCTCCTCCGGCGTTGACGCCGTCAGCTCCCGGCTGCGGCCAGCGAGTGCCGGGCCGACGAGACCCTCGTCGATGAGACGCGCCAGCAGCCCCCGGTCCTGGTCCTGATGGAAGGGCAGCCAGAGCACCTCCCGGTCGGCCGCCAGCGCCAGTCCTTCGAGGGCCTGCAGATAGGGCGTCCAGGTGGGGCCGTTCAGCTGATGCACCGGCCGGAAGCAGAGCACGATCGGTCCCCCCCTGCCGCTCCAGATCTGGGCCGGCAGGGCCCAGACCGGATCACTGCCCAGAGCGGCCTCCACCCCCCAGGCCCTCGCCTGGGCTGCGGAGGCTTGATCCCGCCAGCTGATCGCCGTGGCCAGGGGCAGCAAACCCCGCACCAGGGCCCGGCTGCGCCGGCGGCGCAGGGGGCCCAGGCCCTGGCCCCAGAGGATGACGGGCTTGCCCCGGGTGCGGGCCGCCAGCATCAGGGCGCCGTAATAGAGAAGGCTGAGGAAGCTGGTGGCGTCCTGGAGCAGGCTGCCGCCGCCGAGCACAAGGGCGTCGCAGCGGCCAAGGGCGGCCAGCACCCCCCCCAGGCGGCGGCGGTCGGTGGTCTCCACCCCGAAGCGTTCCCGCACCAGCGCCTGGTCGTGGGCCGTGACCAGGGGAAGGCAGCCAGCGGGTAGCTGCTCCAGCAGCACCTCGAGCAGGGCATCGTCGCCGAGGTTGTGCTCGCCGTAGTACCCGCAGATCAGAGCACGCATCCGACGCAGCGGTGGTTCCGGCTCCGTACATTACGGATCGCACCAGGTCCTGCCCATGCACGCGCTGTCGCTGCCCACCTGGTGGATCCACATCACCTCGGTGCTCGAGTGGATGCTGGCGATCCTGGCCGTGCAGGCCTACGGCCGGCGGCGGCGGGAAGGGGGCTGGCGCTGGTTGGCCCTGGCCATGCTGCCGGCGCTGGTGAGCGCCATGGCCGCCTGCACCTGGCATCTGTTCGACAACAGCGAGACCCTCAAGGGGCTGGTGGTGCTGCAGGCGGGTCTCACGGCCCTGGGCAACGGGGCCCTGGCCCTGGCGGCCTGGAACCTGTTCCGCCAGCAGCGGAACGCTGCCGGGGAGAAGCCCCTGTGAACCTTCCCCTGGCTGATGCATTTCAGCGCCTCGGTGCCCTGGACCCGGCGCCGTTGTTCGTGCTGTCCCTCCTGCCCTACCTGGCCTTTCTCTGGTGGGCCCGCCAGGTGCAGGCCTTTCCGCGGCTGGCCCTGCAGGGATTCCGGCTGACCCTGCTGTTCGTGGCGGTGACGATCGTCGCCGCCGTCGTCGCCGAGCGGACCTACGGACAGCAACTGGCGGACGTGGATCCCCTGCACGGGGGGGCCGAAGCCTTTCTGACCCTCAGCAACCTGGTGGTGCTGCTGGGATTCCGGACGGGGCCGGCGCAGACGCTGCTTCCGGGATCAGCCGCCGGTAACAGCGAGCGCCCGACGGGTTCGGAGCCGCCCGCCGCCGCGCAGGTGAACAAGTCTTAAGGGGGCGGGGCGCAGCTCGCCCTGACCCGGAAGATGGGGCGTCGCCACGTGCATCATGATCGCTCCTTTTCTGGCCATGGCTCCCGCTTCGATCAGCTGGTCTCCCAAAGTGGCCCTGGTCATGATCGTCTGCAACGTCATCGCCATCGCCATCGGCAAGGCCACCATCCAGCAGCAGAACGTCGGCCTGCAGCTGCCCAACAACTCCTTCTTCGGCGGCTTCAGCCACGGCGCCATGCTCGGCACCACCAGCCTGGGCCACATCCTCGGCATGGGCGCGATCCTGGGACTGGCCTCCCGCGGCGTTCTCTGAAGCCTCAGGAGCGCCAGCCGAGCAGGTAGGGCATCGCCCTGAGCCCATAGCGCTCAAAGCGATAGCCGAACAGCAGGGCCGACAGATCCTCGGCCCTGCGCCGTTCAAGCCCCCGCAGCACCTGATCCAGGCGGCCATCGGCCCCTTGCCCGTGCAGGCCAAGCCAGGTGCGCCGTGCCACCCTGCCGCTGAGTTCCCAGCGCCAGCCGAGGGCACGCCTCAATTGGGGCGCGTAATCAACCAGCGCGCGCTGCGCCGAGGCCTGGCCCCCAGGCGACGTGAGAGCCCTCTCCAACAGGGGGGCCAGCACCGCGCTGCTGGTGAGGGCGTGGCGGATGCCCTCACCGCCGAGCAGGTTGGCGGTGCTGACCACATCGCCCAAGCCCACCAGCCGGCCCCGCTGGTGGGCTTCCCGCCGCCGGATGGTGCTCCGCACCAGGCCTCCATGGCGGTCGAGCACGTCGAAGCCGTCCGCCCTCGCTCCAGCCCCCAGGAGCCGCCGGCCCAGGTCGGTGATCAGGCCACCGAGCGGGGGCTGCCGGCGTTGGGGATCCACCAGCCGGCACACCCCCAGCTTCAGCACACCCGGGGCCATCGGAAAGATCCAGCCATAGCCCTGGGGCACCCAGTCACTGCCCAGGCAGAAGCTGAGCCGATCGGCCCAGCGGGCCCAGCAGGAAGGGGACACCCGCAGCAGCCATTCCAGGCCGGCGGCGCGCACCAGCCCATCCCGCGGACGGCCCGCCGGCGGCGGGTCCCCCAGCAGCGCCCGCGCCTGGCCGCTGGCATCCACGGTCCAGTCGCTGCTGACCCGCAGCAGGCTGCCATCGGAGCGGCGCAGCAGGGTCACCATCCGCTCCCCCTCCGCTTGGCAGGAACAGGCCTGGAGCCCCAGGTGCACCCGTCCACCCCAGCGGCGGCACTGGTCGGCCTGCCAGCGGCGCAGGGCGCCGAAATCGAGCACCACGCCGAGGGGCCGCGAGGCGGCCCAGCAGCGGGTGGCGGCACCGGGCCCGATCAGCTGCCATTCCCGCCAGCGACTGCCCACCACCTCCGCCGGCAGACCGAAGGCGTTGACGGTTTCCATCGGCAGGGCGGCGCTGCTGAAGGCCGAACGGCCCAGGTCGGCGAGCCGGTCGACCAGCACGACATCCACCCCCTGCTGGGCCAGACGCCGGGCCAGATCGCCTCCGGCCGGACCGGCCCCCACCACCAGCACCTGGCAGTGGAGGGACGTGTCAGACGGCAAGGGCGGTGGGAACGGCGGGGTGGAAGACCGGGCCGAAGCGCTCCAGGATGCGCTCAGCCATCTGGGAGGGGGTGAGACCCAGTTTCTCCTTGCTCTGGTCAGGACTGGCGTGGTCCACCAGAACGTCCGGGATGCCGATGCGCAACACCGGAACGGCCAGCTCGTGATCGTTGAGGCTTTCCACCACCGCCGCGCCGAATCCTCCGGGGAGGGCCCCTTCCTCCATCGTCACCACGCGGCCGATGCGGCGAGCCAGGGGCAGGATCAGGGCTTCATCGAGGGGCCGCAGGAAGCGGGCGTTGACCACCGCCGCCCTCAGGCCCTTCTCCTGCAGCAGGCCCGCGGTGGCCATCGCCGGCGCCACCATGGCGCCGTAGGCCACCATCAGCAGGTCGTCGCCATCGGTGAGCAGCTCACCGCGGCCGATCTCCAGGGGCTGCCAGCCTTCGTCCATCAGCGGCACCCCTTCGCCTTCGCCGCGGGGGATGCGGATGGCGCAGGGACCGTCGTGGGCAATGGCGGTGACCAGCATGCGCTGCAGCTCGGCCTCATCCTTCGGGGCCATCACCGTGAAATTGGGCACGGCCCGCAGGTAGCTGATGTCGTACTGGCCCTGGTGGGTGGGGCCGTCGGCGCCGACGATGCCGGCCCGGTCGAGCACGAAGGTGACGGGCAGCTTCTGGATGCCGACGTCGTGGATGAGCTGGTCGTAGGCCCGCTGCAGGAAGGTACTGTAAATGGCCACCACCGGCCGCAGGCCTTCGCAGGCCATGCCCGCCGCCATGGTGACGGCGTGCTGCTCGGCGATGCCGACGTCGAAGTACTGGTGGGGGAGGGCCTTCTCGAGCAGATCCAGGCCCGTGCCGGTGGCCATGGCGGCGGTGATGCCCACCACCCGGGAATCCTGCTCACAGATCTTGACCAGGGTCTGGCCGAACACCTTGCTCCAGCTGGGCGGCTTGGGCTTGCTGGAGGGGTAGGCCTTGCCGGTGGCCAGGTCGAAGGCCGACTGGGCGTGGTAACCGACCTGGTCGGCCTCGGCATAGGGGTAGCCCTTGCCCTTGGTGGTGGCCACGTGCACCAGCACCGGCCCTTCGCAGCGGTGGGCCGCCTGGAAGGTGCGCACCATCTCGGGGATGTCGTGGCCGTCGATCGGGCCCACATAAGTGAAGCCCAGCTCCTCGAACACGGCCCCCACCTTGGGCACCGCCAGCCGCTTCATGCTCTCCTTGAGGGTCTTGAGCTCGGTGGGCAGCTCCCCGTGCAGGAAGGGCAGATGCTTCACCGCCTCCTCGGCGCTGCCGGAGAGGAACTGCACCGGCTTGCTGAGCCGCATGCGGTTGAGATGGGTGGAGAGGGCCCCCACCGGCGGCGAGATCGACATGTCGTTGTCGTTCAGCACCACCAGCAGCTTGGTGCGCGGCAGGTGCCCCGCATGGTTGATCGCCTCCAGGGCCATGCCGCCGGTGAGGGCACCGTCGCCGATGACGGCCACACACTTGAAGTCCTCGCCGCGGCGGTCGCGGGCCAGGGCCATGCCCAGGGCGGCCGAAATGCTGGTGGAGGCGTGACCGGCTCCGAAGTGGTCGAAGCGGCTCTCGCTGCGCTTCAGATAGCCGGCGACCCCGCCCTTCTGGCGCAGGGTATGGAAATCCTTGTAGCGGCCCGTCACCAGCTTGTGGGGGTAGGCCTGGTGGCCCACATCCCACACCACCCGGTCGTGCTCCAGGTCGAGGGTCTGGTAGAGGGCCAGGGTGAGTTCGACGACCCCCAGACCCGGACCCAGATGGCCGCCGCTGGTGGCCACCACCTCCAGGTGCTTCTCGCGGATCTGGCGAGCCATGGCCTCGAGTTCTGCGGTGCTGAGGCCGTGCAGCTGATTCGGATGGCTCAGCTCGCTCAGATGCATGCCCTTCCTTGCTTCCAGGCGGCCAATCTACGGGGTTCGCCCCGGCGCAGGGCGGCGGTCGGCACCGTTCCGGGGTCGGGTTGCGACACTGGACCGATGAGCATGCCCGCCGCCGACGACGCCTTTCCCGGTGCGACCGCCTACCTGCAGCGGATCCTGCGGGCACGGGTGTACGACGTGGCGATCGAATCCCCCCTCGATCCGGCTCCCAATCTCTCCCGGCGGCTCCACAACAAGGTGCTGCTCAAGCGGGAGGATCTCCAGCCCGTCTTCAGCTTCAAGCTGCGCGGGGCTTACAACAAGATGGCCGGCCTGGAGCGGGCGGAACTCGACCGGGGGGTGATCGCCGCCAGCGCCGGCAACCATGCCCAGGGGGTGGCCCTGGCCGCCCAGCGGCTGGGCTGCACCGCCGTCATCGTGATGCCGGTCACGACGCCGGAGATGAAGGTGCGCTCCGTGGCGGCCCGGGGGGCCGAGGTGGTGCTCCATGGCGACACCTACGACGAGGCCTGCGAGGAAGCTCACCGGCTGCAGCGGCAGCGGGGACTCACCTTCATCCACCCCTTCGACGACCCGGATGTGATCGCCGGCCAGGGCACGATCGGCCTGGAGATCCTGCGCCAGTGCTCCGATCCCCCCGATGCGATCTATGTGGCGGTGGGTGGTGGCGGGCTGATCGCCGGCATCGGCGCCTATGTCAAGAGCCTCTGGCCCCGGGTGGAGGTGATCGGCGTCGAGCCGAGCGATGCCGACGCCATGACCCGCTCGTTGGCGGAGGGGAAGCGGGTGCGTCTCGACCAGGTGGGCCTGTTCGCCGATGGGGTGGCCGTGCGTCAGGTGGGTGTCCACACCTTTGCCCTGGCCCAGCGCTGCGTCGACCGGATGGTCACGGTGGACACCGACGAGATCTGCGCCGCCATCAAGGACGTCTTCGAGGACACCCGCTCGATCCTGGAACCCGCCGGCGCCCTCTCGGTGGCAGGCATGAAGAAGGATGTGGCCCAGCGTCACCTGCGTGACCGCACCCTGGTGGCGGTGGCCTGCGGCGCCAACATGAACTTCGACCGGCTGGCCTTCGTGGCCGAGCGGGCCGAGCTGGGCGAGGAGCGCGAAGCCCTGCTGGCGGTGGAGATCCCGGAGAGGCCCGGCAGCCTTGCCCGGTTCTGCGCCGTCCTCGGCCAGCGCAGCCTCACCGAGTTCAGCTACCGCCTCGCCGATCCCCAGCTGGCCCACATCTTCGTGGGGGTGCAGATCAGCGGGCCCCAGGACACCCGGCAGCTGATGGACGCCCTGGAGTCCCAGGGGTTTCCCTGCCTCGACCTCAGCGGCGACGAACTGGCCAAGCTCCACCTGTGCCACATGGTGGGGGGACGGCTGCCGGCCAGTGCGGGGGCGGCCCTCGACCAGGGCGAGGAGCGGCTCTACCGCTTCGTGTTCCCGGAGCGGCCAGGAGCCCTGATGGCCTTCGTGAACGCCCTGCATCCCAACTGGAACATCAGCATTTTCCACTACCGCAACCACGGCGCCGACGTCGGGCGCATCGTGGTCGGGGTGCAGGTGCCCCCGGCGGAGCTGGAGGCCTGGCAGGCCTTCCTCGCCGATCTCCCCTACCAGCACTGGGAGGAAACCAGCAACCCGGCCTATCGGCTGTTTCTGGGCGAGGTGGGAAGCACCCTGCCCAGCCTGAACGGACTGGTGGGGGTCTGAGGCCTGCGATACGTTGCCGCCACGCCGTGCCGGACGTTCCCATGCCCGGACCCGAACCCTCCGCCGTAGCCGCCGCTGCCGCTGCCGCTGCCCTTCCAGGGCTTTCCCTGCCGGCCCGGCTGGAGGCGATCCTCTATCTCAAGGGGCGGCCGCTCGAGCTGGCGGAACTGGCCGCGATCGCCGGCATCGAGCGGGACGAGGCCGAACTGGCCCTGATCACCCTGATGGCCGATTACGCCCACAGGGACACCGCCCTGGAAATCCACCAGGAAGGCCAGCAGTACGCCCTGCAGCTGCGTGCGGGCCTGGGGGATCTGGTGCAGAACCTGCTGCCGGTGGATCTCTCGGTCGCCGCCCTGCGGACCCTGGCCACGATCGCCCTGAAGAAACGCCTGCTGCAGTCGGACCTGGTGGAACTGCGCGGCTCGGGGGCCTACGAGCACATCAAGGAACTCCTGGCCCAGAACTTCATCGAGCGCCGTCGCCAGAGCGACGGACGCTCCTACTGGCTCAGCCTGAGCGAGAAGTTCCACCGCACCTTCTCCCTGAAGGCGGAGGATCTGGCCGCCCTGGGCTCACGCCTGGCGGCCGCCGAGACCACCGGGCCCCCAGCAACGCCCGACGAGGAACCGGGTCCATAGAGTTGTCAGACGCTTGCGGCCCCACCTCCCGACCCTCTCCATGAACATCTTCGTCTTCCTGCTCCAGGTGCTGGCCCAGACGCTCAGCATCTACCTCCTGGTGCTGCTGGTCCGGGTGCTGCTGAGCTGGTTCCCCAATCTCGACTGGAGCAACCCGGTGCTCTCCAGCGTGAGCGCCATCACCGACCCCTACCTCAACGCCTTCCGCGGTCTGATTCCGCCCCTGGGGGGTCTGGACCTGTCGGCCCTGGTGGCCTTCATCGCCCTGCAGCTGGCCCAGAGCCTGCTGGGGGCCTCCATCGCCACCCTCTCCGGCGGTCTGCCTTACTGAGGTTCAAGGCTCTGGGACGCTCCCAGGGCCTCTTCCAGGGGCAGGAGTTCGTCGTCCACCCCGGCCCGGGTGCGCACCGGAGCGCTGAAGCCCCTGGCCTTGACGCTGCGGGTTCCGAGCGGTCCAGGGGTGCCCACCGGCACGGCCAGCCGCAGGGCGAAGCTGGAGCGGCCGGGCGGAACGTCGCCGATCGTTCCCACCCTGGCTCGGTTCGGCAGCACCGGCTCACCGCTGGCATCGAGGATCAGACCGAACACATCGGTGTCGATGACGGGTTTGGATCCCGGGTTGAGCACCACGCCGCGCAGGGCCCAGCAGCTGGCGCCGCTGGGCCTGGCCAGCTCCGGCTGGCTGGCCAGATCATCGGCGGGGCAGGGTTCGAGCACCACCTCCGACACCTTCAGATCGGTGGCGGCCGCCAGGGCGGGGGCCCCGAGCAGCACCAGCAGCACCAGGGCCAGGCGGCACAGCAGCCCGGCGAACGGGGCGACGGTCCTTCGCTGGTTCACCGCCGGTCACCGCTTCCTCCGATCACGTTACGTTCCGCCCGACTGGCGAGTTTGGCCAGATTGGCGCTTGCCACGTCGTCGAGATCGAGCCCCAGCTCGGTGGCCAGCTGGGCCACGTACCAGAGCACGTCGCCCAGTTCCAGCCGCAGGTCATCCCGGACATCTGGGCCGAAATCGCCGCCCCGGTCCCGCAGAACCTTCTTCACCTTGTCGGCCACCTCACCGGCCTCCCCGCAGAGCCCCAGGGTGGGGTAGAGAATGTTGGCGCCGGCATCGGGGTAGCGCGCTGTCGTTCGGGAGCGTCGCTGGTAATCCTGAAAGTCCATTTCAAGCACGCTCCGGGCGAGTCCGGATGGTAGTTTCCGCCCCTACACAAGGTCGTCCAATGGCCCCTAACGATCTCATGCGTCGCACAAAGATCGTGGCCACGATCGGACCCGCCACCGAGTCCCCGGAGGTGCTGCGGCAGCTGATCGCCGCCGGCGCCACCACCTTCCGGCTCAACTTCTCCCACGGTGATCACAGCGATCACGCCGATCGCATCGCCACCATCCGGCAGGTGGCCCACGAACTGGGGGTGCACATCGGTATTCTCCAGGACCTGCAGGGCCCCAAGATCCGCCTGGGCCGCTTCCAGGCGGGCCCCATCACCCTGGCCAAAGGTGACCCCTTCTCGCTCACCTCCAGGGCCGTCAACTGTGACAACACCATCGCCACGGTCACCTACGACCGGCTGGCGGACGAGGTGACGAGCGGCAGCCGGATCCTGCTGGATGACGGTCGGGTGGAGATGGTGGTGGTGAAGGTCGACGGCCCCGGACAGACCCTCCATTGCCGGGTCACGGTGGGAGGGGTGCTGTCCAACAACAAGGGGGTCAATTTCCCCGACGTGCAGCTCTCGATCCGCGCCCTGACCCCCAAGGACCGCCGCGATCTGACCTTCGGCCTGCAGCAGGGCGTCGACTGGGTGGCCCTCAGCTTCGTGCGCAACCCCTCCGACATGCTGGAGATCCGGGAACTGATCCGCAGCCAGGGGCACAACACGCCGGTGGTGGCCAAGATCGAGAAGTTCGAGGCCATCGATTCCATCGACGCGATCCTTCCCCTCTGCGACGGGGTGATGGTGGCCCGCGGCGACCTGGGGGTGGAGATGCCAGCAGAGGAAGTCCCCCTGCTGCAGAAGGAGCTGATCCGCAAGGCCAACAGCCTGGGCATCCCGATCATCACCGCCACCCAGATGCTCGATTCGATGGCCTCCTGCCCGCGGCCCACCCGCGCCGAGGTGAGCGATGTGGCCAACGCCATCCTCGACGGCACCGACGCGGTGATGCTCTCCAACGAAACCGCCGTGGGCGACTACCCGGTGGAAGCCGTGGCCACCATGGACCAGATCGCCCGTCGCATCGAGCGCGACTACCCGCAGCGGGTGCTGGACAGCCACATGGCCACCACCATTCCGAACGCCATCTGTCAGGCGGTCAGCAGCATCGCCCGCCAGCTCAACGCCGCGGCGATCCTGCCGCTCACCAAAACAGGCTCCACGGCCCGCAATGTCAGCAAATTCCGCCCCAGCACGCCCATCCTGGCGATCACCTCCGATGTCACCGTGGCTCGCCAGTTGCAGCTGGTGTGGGGGGTCAATCCGCTGCTGATCCACGATGAATCCAACAGCAGCCGCACCTTCAGCGTCGCCATGGCCACGGCCCAGCAGCAGGGTCTGCTGGGTGCCGGAGATCTGGTGGTCCAGACCGCCGGCACCCTGGAGGGGGTGAGCGGCTCCACCGACCTGGTCAAGGTGGGCATCGTCTCGGCCGTCATGGGTCGGGGTGTCGGCATCGGCAGCGGCACCGTGAGCGGCAAGGTGCGGCTGGCCAGCTCGCCGGAGGATGCGGCCCGCCTGGAGGCCGGTGAGATTCTGGTGGTCCGCGAAACCAGCGCCGCTTACCTGGAGGCGATTCGCAAGGCCCGCGGGGTCATCGCCGAGGAGGAGGGCCGCCAGAGCCATGCGGCCGTGATCGCCGAGCGGCTGGGCGTGCCCGTGATCGTGGGCGTGGTCAATGCCACCATCGAGCTGCGCATGGGGGAGGTGGTCACCCTCGAAGTGCAGGAGGGAGTCGTCCACCGGGGTCCCCGCGGTGCCCACTCCTCGCCTGCCCCCTCTTTCCTCTAGAACCGAAGCCACTCCGGCTGTGCCGCCATGGCCTCGAAGCTGCCCCTGAGCGAAACGGTGGCCATGGCGTTGCTGACGCTGCGCTCCAACCGCCTGCGCAGCCTGCTCACCATGCTGGGCATCGTGATCGGCAATGCTTCGGTGATCACCCTGGTGGGGGTCGGCCGTGGGGCCCAGAACCTGGCGGAAAGCCAGCTGAGCACCCTGGGAGCCAACGTGCTGTTCGTGGTGCCCGGCAACAACGACACCCGTCGCCAGGGGATCGAAATGCCGCGCACCCTGGTGCTCGAGGACGCCAAGGCGATCGCCGAGCAGGTGCCGAGCGTGCGCCGGGTTGCCCCCCAGATCACCCTCAACGAAGTGGCCCAGGCCGGCGGCTTCAGCTCCTCGGTCTCCGTCTCGGGGGTGACGCCCGAGTTCCTGCCCGTGCGCAGCTTTGAAGTGGCGCGGGGCCGCTTCATCGACCAACGGGACGTGCAGGGTGCCCGCAACGTGGTGGTGATCGGGCCCGACCTCCAGGACAAGCTGATCCCCACAGGCGAAGCCCTGGGCCGTCAGCTGCGCATCCGGGACAAGTCCTTCGAAGTCATCGGCGTCCTGGCACCGAAAGGGGCCGTGTTCGGCTCCAACCAGGACGAAAATGCCTACATCCCCCTCACCACCATGGTGAGCCAGCTGAGCGGGCGGGATCCCACCTTCGGCGTCAGCCTCACCTTCATCAGCGTGGAGGCCCGCGACGAAGCCAGTACCGGGGCGGCGGCCTTCCAGATCACCAACCTGCTGCGCCAGCGGCACCGGCTGCTGCGGGAAGACGATTTCGCTGTGCGTTCCCAGAAGGACGCCCTGACCATCGTCGGTACGATCACCGGCGGCCTCACCCTGATGCTGGGGGCCATCGGTGCGGTGTCCCTGCTGGTGGGGGGGATCGGCATCATGAACATCATGCTGGTGTCGGTGAGCGAACGCACCGAGGAGATCGGCCTGCGCAAGGCCCTCGGTGCCCGCAGCAGCGATGTGCTGCTCCAGTTCCTGGTGGAGTCGCTGGTGCTGGCCAGCCTCGGAGGGGTCATCGGCAGCGCCCTGGGCCTGGGTACCGTCGCCCTGGTGGCGACCTTCACCCCCCTTCCGGCCACGATTGAAGCCGGCACCGTGCTGCTGACGGTGGGGCTTTCCGGCTCGATCGGCCTGTTCTTCGGCGTGGTGCCGGCGCGCCGGGCGGCCCAGCTGGATCCGATCGCTGCCCTGAGAAGCCTCTGAGCCGCACCAACCTCAGAAGCGGGACCTAACAGCAGCGGCCAGCCCCGGCTCCAGGAAGAACAGAAGAAAACATTAAGAGTCGCAATCCGTCGCCTTGATCACCGAATCCCCACAGCCGCAATGGCTTGATGGTCAGGACATTGCCATAAAAAGGTGTTGGAAATGCTGGCCAGGACTGAACAGGTCGATTGCGGCTACCGGAACGGATCCGACCGCATGGTCATCCTGCGCTGCATCGGTCCTGAGCAGTTCTTCCTCGAACGTGTCGTTTTCCCTTTCGAACTCCTGACCTTTCAGTGTCCAGCCAGGAGCGAAGTGGAGATCTGGACGCACGGCCTGGGCGGGCCGGAACTGCTTGAAGCGATCGGGGCCCACGAGCTCCTGATGGAATCGTCTCCGGTTCCCGAGCCTGCCGCGGGCGGCATCGAGTCCAATCCCTGGCTCCAGTCCAGCTGAGGCGGGCTGGCGAACCGGCCCACCGCCGGCGAGCTGGACGACGGCAGGCTCCCGAAGCCGGCCCTCGCGCTCTTAAGGTTGTTCAAAAGCTTCACAACCATGAATCAGCGCTGGCGTGTCCTTGCCCTGTGGCTGTTGCCGCTCGCCGTGGCTCTGTTCCTGGGCTGGCAGTTGCTGGGTTCTGGGGGACGACTGGCCCCCGGTGCGACCGGTGACCCCGCGGCGCCCCGCAACACGGCCGTGGCCCGGATGAGCTACGGCCGCTTTCTGGACTATGTGGAAGCCGGCCGGGTCACCGCTGTCGACATCTACGACGGTGGACGCACCGCGGTGATTGAGGCGGTGGATCCCGACCTCGACAATCGGGTCCAGCGGCTGCGGGTCGATCTGCCCGGCGTGGCGCCCGAGCTGATCAACAAGCTCAAGGATCAGGGCATCAGCTTTGATGTTCACCCCCCCAAATCCACCCCGCCAGCCCTTGGCCTGCTGGGCAATCTGCTCTTCCCCCTGCTGCTGATCGGTTCGCTGATCTTCCTGGCCCGCCGCTCCTCGGGCATGCCGGGTGGTCCCGGTCAGGCCATGCAGTTCGGCAAGTCCAAGGCCCGCTTCGCCATGGAGGCCGAAACCGGTGTCAAGTTCGATGATGTAGCCGGGGTGGAAGAGGCCAAGCAGGATCTGCAGGAGGTGGTCACCTTCCTCAAAACGCCTGAGCGCTTCACCTCCGTGGGCGCCAAGATTCCCCGCGGCGTTCTGTTGGTGGGTCCCCCCGGCACCGGCAAGACCCTCCTGGCCAAGGCGATCGCCGGCGAGGCCGGTGTCCCCTTCTTCTCCCTGTCCGGTTCCGAGTTCGTTGAAATGTTCGTGGGTGTCGGCGCCAGCCGTGTCCGGGACCTGTTCAAACGGGCCAAGGAAAACAGCCCCTGCCTGATCTTCATCGACGAGATCGACGCCGTCGGTCGTCAGCGGGGGGCCGGCATCGGAGGCGGCAATGACGAACGGGAGCAGACCCTCAACCAGCTCCTCACCGAGATGGATGGTTTCGAGGGCAACAGCGGCATCATTATCATCGCGGCCACCAACCGCCCCGACGTTCTTGATTCGGCCCTGATGCGGCCCGGTCGTTTCGACCGCCAGGTCCAGGTGGACGCCCCCGACATCAAAGGGCGTCTCTCGATCCTGGAGGTGCACAGCCGCAACAAGAAACTGGCGGACGATGTCTCACTCGAGATGATCGCCCGCCGCACGCCGGGCTTCACCGGTGCCGACCTGGCCAACCTGCTCAACGAAGCGGCGATCCTCACGGCCCGGCGCCGCAAGGAGGCCACGGGCCTGGCCGAGATCGATGACGCCGTCGACAGGATCATCGCCGGGATGGAGGGCAAGCCCCTCACCGATGGCCGCAGCAAACGACTGATCGCCTATCACGAGGTGGGCCATGCCCTGGTGGGCACCCTGGTCAAGCAGCACGACCCGGTCCAGAAAGTCACCCTGATCCCAAGGGGGCAGGCCCAGGGTCTGACCTGGTTTGCCCCCGATGAGGAACAGATGCTCGTCAGCCGTGCCCAGCTGCGTGCCCGCATCATGGGGGCCCTGGGCGGTCGCGCCGCCGAGGATGTGGTGTTCGGCCATTCGGAAGTGACCACCGGAGCCGGTGGTGACATTCAGCAGGTCGCCTCCATGGCCAGACAGATGGTCACCCGCTTCGGCATGAGCGAACTGGGTCCGATGTCCCTGGAGGCCGGCAATCAGGAGGTGTTCCTGGGCCGCGACCTGATGACGCGCAGCGACGTTTCCGATGCCATCGCCCACAAGATCGATGAGGCCGTCAGGCACATCGTCCAGAGTTGCTACACCGACACCGTCCAACTGGTGGCCGACCACCGGGCCTGCATGGACCGGCTGGTGGAGCTGCTGATCGAGAAGGAGAGTCTGGATGGCGATGAGTTCCGGCTGATCGTCTCCGAGTTCGCTTCCATTCCCGACAAGGACCGCTTCTCACCCCTGCTCGCGGCCACCGATCTGCCCTCCGCCGCCCATCAGGGTGCTGTCGTGGCCGATCCGACTGAAGCGTCCTGAAGCCCGCTCCAATCCCTGCAAAAGAGCTCCCCACAAAAGAGCCCGCCAATGGCGGGCCTTTTTTTATCCCTGTTTTGCTGACAACCCTGGGCAGTTGAACGCTGCCGGTTCAGACAGGCCGAACGGGCCGTTTCTCAATCACCTTGTCGATCAGGCCGTAGGCCATGGCTTCGGCAGGGGACATGAAGAAATCCCTGTCAGTGTCGATCTGAATCCTCTCCAGATCCTGACCGGTGCGGCTGGCCAGTTCCCGGTTGAGTTTGTCCTTCAGATAGAGGATTTCATCGGCCTGGATGCGGATGTCACTGGCCTGGCCCCGGGCGCCCCCGAGGGGCTGGTGGATCATGATCCGCGAGTGGCTGAGGCTGCTGCGCTTGCCTTTGGCTCCGGCACACAGGAGGAAGGCCCCCATGCTGGCCGCCAGACCCACACAGACGGTCTGAACGTCGGGTTTGATGTGCTGCATCGTGTCAAAGATCCCGAGGCCGTCGTAGACCGAACCGCCCGGGGAATTGACATAGAGAAAGATATCCTTTTCGGGGTCTTCGGCCTCCAGAAACAGAAGCTGAGCCACCACACGGTTGGCGGATTCTGCGGTGACCGGTTCCCCCAGGAAAATGATCCTCTCCCGCAGCAGGCGGGAATAGATGTCGAAGGCTCTTTCACCGCGACCCGACTCCTCGATGACGATCGGGATCATGGGCTCCAGACAGACGATTGAAACGATCCTACCCAGCCACCGATCGGGGCGAGTGCCTGCAGCGCTATGGTCGCTGCAATGAAGAATCCAACTGCGTGAGCGCTGCTCTCACCGTCGCCGACAGCAAGCGTGCCTTCCATGGCGCCTTCCCCCATGTCATCGGTCCCCTCTACCGGCGCATGGTCGACGAGCTGCTGGTGGAACTCCATCTGCTGAGCCGTCAGAAGGGCTTCCAGCGTGATCCCCTGTTCGCCGTGGGGCTGGTTCAGGTCTTCGACGGCTTCGCCCGGGGCTACCGCCCCGAGGAGCAGAAAGGCCCCCTGTTCGAGGCCCTGTGCGCTTCCTCCGGATTCGACGGCCCCGAGCTGCGGCGCCACTGCCATGACGCCTTGGCGGCCATGGGACGCCACAGCCAGCAGGAGGTGCGCCAGTGGATCGAGAACCAGGGTGAGGGGGCACCGCCGCCGCTGGCCACGGCCCTGGCCAGCATCCGGCGGCCCGACTTCCACTATTCACGCCTGATGGCGGTCGGGCTGCTCGCCCTGCTCGAGCAGGCCCTGGCCGACGATGCCATGGAACCCCAGGCCCTGCGGCAGCTCGCCCACGAGATCGGAGAGTCGATCGGCCTCCTGAGGGATCGCCTCGACAAGGACCTCTCCCTCTATGCGAGCAACCTGGAGAAGATGTCCATGGCCGTGGAGCTCATGGAGGAAACCGTGGCAGCCGAACGGCGCCGCCGCGAGAGGCAGGCCGTCAGCGGCTCACCTGAAGGCGTCCCCTCAGCCGGCTGATGCCAACGGCCCCGGCAGCGGGTTGGTCGCGAGCGGCTTCCATCGAGAGCTGCTCGGCGCGGCGCACCAGCTCCGGCAAAGGTTCGGGCAGCAGGCCCAGTTGATCAAGGCCCCGGGGACGGACCCGCAACCAGAGCTCACCACTGGCGGGGGCCTGTTCGCCGGCGGTGGGCATGGCCTGAAAGCGGGTGGGGAGCGGACCGAGGAACAGCAACAGCTGGGGCGTGGGTCCACGTTCCCCGATCCAGCGCCACCCCCCCAGCACCACGTCATCCTCCCGACGCCAGGTGGCCGCCTGATACGACACGGTGCCTGACGCCTCCTGGAGCCCCTGAGCCTGCAGCGAACGGGCCAGGCCAACCAACAGCTGGCGCCAGGCCGGTCGGTCAGGACCCACCGCCACCTGAAGCTCGAGCGACGCCTGGAAGGGGCCACGGACCTGGGGCTGGAGCCTCAGACGGAAGGGGGAACGCCGCAACAGGGCGAGTCCTCTGGTGTCGATGCCGTAGCGGGCCGCCAGTGGATCCCGGATCAGCTGGCGTGACAGCAGCCCTCGGAACAGTTGCTCCAGGGAGGAGCCCTGGAGTTCCAGCAGCAGGTCAGCAGGAAGGGGAGGCCGGGAGGAGGGCGTCACCTCCTGCGACCGTCCGCTGACCACGGGACCAGCGGACGCGCTGCGATCGGAGGCTTCGCCGCGCCAGCGCAGTTCGGAGGCCTCCAGTGACAGCGAGAGGCACCCCTCCTGATAGGCCTCGAGCAGCGGGGCCAGGGGACCCAACAGGGCGCCGAGGCCGGAGGCGGTCCAGAACACGCCCTGGCCGTTCTCCAGCCGCGGCAGACAGGCGCTGAAGAGGCCTCTGCCGGCACGCTGATCCGGCTGGAGCTGATCCTGGAGCAGGCGCCTGGAGAGCGGATCCGGTGCCACCACCAGAAGATTTCCCACCCGCAGACCATGGGCGGGCAGGGGACGCCGGGTGCCGCCGCCAGAGATGTCCTGCACCGCCAGGTAGGCACCCCCATCGGTGTGCGGTCCCCAGAACTGCCACCAGGTGCGCCGTTGCTCCCGCCAGAGCCGTGTGGCCCGGACGTCGCCGAACCGTTCCCGCCAGAGGGCCGGGACCGGCCGATCCGGGCTGGCCTGAAAGCTCTGCAGCAGGCTGCTCACCGCCATCAGCTGCTCGAGGCCCTGGGCCCTGGGCCGAGGCCAGCGCCACAGGGCCAGGCTCGGCAGCACCAGCAGGAGCAGCAGCGTGGCCGTGGTGAGCGGCAGCCGAGGCAGGAACCGCGGCAACGCAAAACGACGCAGGAGATCGGACGGGCGGCCCATGGCAACGCCGGAGCTGCGAGGCATCAAGAGCGGGTGCGTCCCTCGCTCGACCGGCGGCGCCGGCGATCACGCCATTCGACGGTGGAGAGATAGATCACACCAACGCTCACGAAGAGCAGGAGAGCGGAAGCCAGACCCGCCAGCAGGGTGGTGGTGGGGAAGGCCAGCTCAGAAACCGATGCTGTTGTCACCGTTGCGGCCCCACACCACCATGGCGATCGAGAAGGTGAAGATGGCCGCCAGGGAGGACCATCCAAGGGTGATCAACATCGAGCCCGGTTCGAGGGTGAGCGCATGTTACCTACGCTGGTGACCGGCAGCCGCTGAAGGCCCATGGTCGTCGCTCCAACAAGAAGTCCCGCCCAGTCAGGGCAGCGCCAGCAAGTGCGCTACCCCAACGTGAACGTGATCGTCCTCGACGACGACGTCAACACCTTCCAGCATGTGGTGGAGGCCCTTGTGCGCCATCTGCCCGGCATGCAGTCCGATCAGGCCTGGGCCCTGGCCCACCGGATTGACGGCGAAGGTTCGGCGGTGGTCTGGAGCGGCCCCCTTGAGCAGGGGGAGCTCTACCACCAGCTGCTCAGCGCCGAGGGGCTGACGATGGCGCCCCTCGGCCACGGCTGAGGCACCCCCATGGCCCGGCTCGTGATCACCCACAGCACCTATGTGGAGGGTCTGATCCCGCTGCTGCGCCGGCTGGCGACCCTGCCGGACATCGACACGATCACCCCTGCGGTGATCACCCGGGTCAAGGGGCGCAGCATCGGGCTGAGGCTGCGGGTGTCGAGCCCGATCACCGGAGGCCACAAACTGCTGGCCCGCAGGGGCAGCACGGCCCAGGAGGTGTTCGTGGTCACCCGCCTGAGCCGGGATCAACTGCAGGAGGCCCTGGATCGGCTGACGAACTGAGCAGGGTGGTGGGGGCCACCCGCTCGAAGACCGCGGGGGTGGCGAAGCGGGCATAGGCCCCGCCGTCCCGGAACCAGCTGGCCCCTTCCACCACCTGCAGATCGTTGGGACGGAGCCCCCAGCGCCGCTCGAGATAGGCGACCGCGGCCGCAGCATCGACCTGCGACTGGCCCCAGGCCACGATCGCCATGGCCCGAGCCCTGACACGCAAGGCTCCGGCCGGACTCTCCTGGATTTCCTCCTCCAGCAGAAAGGTGCGGAAGTCGCCCTCCTGCTCCCCCTCCAGGGGGTATTTCTGCAGGTAGAGAGCCCGGGCACGGGGGAACACCGGACCCGGGGCGCGGGCGAGCAGGCGTTCGAAGGCCTGCTGGAAACTCGGAAGCTCGCTGATCACGGCGGCGCCAGGACCTTCTCCCAGCATGCCTGCCGGAGGTGGATATGGGTCCCTCCAGCGAAGGACGACAACCCTGACGATGCCTCCTGATCGAGGCGACACCGGCAGGATCCTCAACCTGGAGCGCTGCCCGGCTGAGGACTGGGTCGGGAACCGCTGATCGGGTTGTCGAGAAGGGGGTGGACCGCCGTGCCGTCTTGCCCCAGTGTTCGACCTGGATGAACCAGATGGGGAGTCAGGGGCGGGGCTTCGTTTCCGACAATGACATCGGTATACGTTGCCGTCGCTGAAGACTCCCCTTGTCGAAAGGGAGTCAGATCAGAAAACTGTGAAAGGCAGTCACCAACACAGCAGTCCGCGTGCATCCTAGGTGGGTGGGCAGGGGAGCGGCCAGATCGCCCGCACCTCGGCCAGCCGACGCTGCCTGGCCAGCTCACGCTCCTCGGCCGTGGTGCCCTGCAGCAGCAGGGTGAGATGGCCCAGCTTGCGACCGACCCCACCCCCTTGCTTGCCGTACCAGTGCAGATGGGCTCCCGGCAGGGCTTCGAGGGCCCGGCGCCGTTCCAGCTGCTCGGCATCGCCGTCATCGGGAGCGAGCAGATTGACCATCAACGCGCCGGGAACCACGGCTTCGGTGGAGCCCATCGGCAGACCGGCGACGATCCGCACCTGCTGGGAGAACTGGCTGGTGCGGCAGGCTTCGATCGTCAGATGGCCGGAGTTGTGGGTGCGGGGGGCCAGCTCGTTGACCTGCAGCCCTGAGGGCCCGTAGAAGAACTCGATCGAAAGCACACCCACGTAGTCGAGGGCCGTGAGCAGGGAAGCCGCCACATTGCGGGCGAACACCTCGACCCGGTGATCCACCGGCGCGGGGAAGAGCACCCAGTCACAGACGCGGCAGTGCTGGTGGGTCTGGACCAGGGGGAAGCAGGCCACCTGCCCGTGCTGGTCACGGCAGGCCACCAGCGCCAGTTCCTGCTCGAACGCCACCAGCTCCTCGAGGATCCAGTCGCCGGGGTCCACCGTGGCGAGCAGGTGCTCGAGCGCGTTCTGATCCTCCAGGGGCACCGTGCCCCGGCCGTCGTAGCCGCCGCGGCTGGCCTTGGCCATCAGGGGAAAGCCGAAGCCTTCGGGGAGACAGGGAGTGGTCGGCCCCTGCAGGGGGAGGAGCGGAACCAGCGGCTGGTCGGCCGCTCCATCGCCCTCGCCTAGGGGAGCTGGGGCGTGCTGGAGCACCTCGGCCAGGGGGCACCAGCGGGGGGCGGGCAGATGCAGGTCGCCCAGCAGCCGCCGCTGGCCCGCCTTGCTCACCAGGGGCTGGAGGGCATCGAGACCCGGGAGGAACTGCAGGCCCGGTCCATGCAGGGCGCGCAGGGCCTCCAGGGAAATCCACTCGTTCTCGAAACTGATGGCACGGCAACGGCTGGCCAGCTCCCGGGTGGCGGCCACGTCATCGACGGGGGCCAGCACCACACTGGCGGCATCGCGGCTGGCCGGGTCGTCGGCTCCGGGGGTCTGCACGTGCAGGGCGACCCCCAGATCCCGGGCCGCCTGCGCCAGCATCCAGGCCAGCTGACCACCGCCCACGATGCCGATGGCATCGAGCGCAGTGGCGGTGGTCTGGGGATGGGAGTCCGCGGTGGTCTGCACCCTGGGTGGTCATTCGAAGCGGCCACCAGCCTGCCATCAGGACGTCGAAGCTCCCGGGCCGGGGATCACTGCACGCGAACCATCACTGCCGGAACATCACCGACGGGTCATTACTGGAGAGGGTTCTCAGCGGCGAAGGCGTAGCGAACCAGGCTGAGCAGGAGCACGATCAGAAACAGGGCCAGCCCCACGGTGCAGGCGTAGCTGATCTCCAGTTCGGAAAAGGCCTGGTCATAGACGTAGTACACGATCGTGCGGGTGCTGTCGGCTGGCCCTCCCTGGGTCATGAGGTAGACCTCCTCGAACACCTTGGTGGCTCCGATGGCCGAAATCACCGCCACCAGGGTGATGTAGGGCCGCAGCAGGGGCAGGGTGATGTCGAGATGGCGGCGCCAGCCCTCACTGCCATCGAGAGCCGCCGCCTCGTAGAGATCGGCGGAAATCCCCTGCAGCCCGGCCACGAAGATGACCATGTAGTAACCGAGGCCCTTCCAGAGGGTGACCAGCATCACCGAGGGCAGGGCCAGGCCGGTGGAGGTGAGAAAGCCGATCGGCGTGAAGCGATCCCCCAGCAGGGCGCCGAGCCAGCCGTTGATCAGTCCGTTTTCCGCATAGAGCCAGCGGAAGGCGATCGCCGCCACCACCAGGGACACCAGCACCGGGGTGTAGAAGGCGCCGCGGAACCAGTGGATGCCGGGCAGCTGTCGGTTGACCAGCACCGCCAGGCCGAGGGCCCCCAGGACGATCGGTGGCACAACCCCTACCAGGTAGAGGAAGGTGGTCCCCGTGACCCGCAGCAGCATCGGATCGGCCAGCAGCCGGCGGAAATTGGCCAGGCCCACGAAGGTGAGGGGCTCGCTCACATCCAGCCCCGTACGGGTGAAGCTGATCACCAGGGCCATCGCCGCCGGGATCAGCACCGACACAGCGAGCAGCACCAGGGCCGGGGTCAGAAACGCCCAGGCCGAGCGGGTCGATGCGGGAGCGGATCGGGAGGGTGGGGCCATCGATGCATCCTGCCGGACATGGGGCGATGCACAATCAAGTCGGAGGTTGGAGCCCGCCGATGCCGTCCGATCCCCCTTGCCGATGACGCTGAACCCCCAGGAGGTGCTGCGGGAGGTCTTCGGCTACGACGCCTTCCGGGGCCCCCAGGCCGCCATCGTCGAACACGTCTGTGCGGGAGGCTCGGCCCTGGTACTGATGCCGACCGGTGGTGGCAAGTCCCTCTGTTATCAGGTTCCGGCCCTCTGCCGGCCGGGGACGGCGGTGGTGGTGTCGCCTCTGATCGCCCTGATGCAGGACCAGGTGGGGGCCCTGCGGCAGGCGGGGGTGCGGGCGGCCGCCCTGCATTCGGCCGAGAGCCCCGAGGCGGCCGCCGCCACCTGGCGGGAGCTGCAGGCCGGCCAGCTGGATCTGCTGTACGTGTCACCGGAGCGGCTGCTGGGCGGTGATCTGATCGAGCGTCTCGCCGCGCTGCCCCTGGCCCTGTTCGCCATTGATGAGGCCCACTGCGTCTCCCAGTGGGGCCATGATTTCCGGCCGGAGTACCTGCAGCTGGCGGTGCTTGCCGAGCGTTTCGGCGCCATTCCGCGCATCGCCCTGACGGCCACCGCCGATCCCCGCACCCGGGCCGAGATCGTGACGCGCCTGAGCCTGGAGCAGGCGGTGGTGTTCATCGCCAGCTTCGATCGGCCCAACATCCGTTACCTGCTGAGGGACAAGAGCGAACCCAGGCGCCAGTTGCTCGACTTCCTCACCACCCAGAAGGGCCATTCCGGCATCGTCTACGCCCGCTCCCGCAAGCGGGTGGAGGCGTTTGCCGCCGCCCTCAGGGCCGCTGGCCACGACGCCCTGGCCTACCACGCCGGACTCTCGGCGGAAACACGCAGCGCCACCCTGGAGCGCTTCCGCCTGGGCAGTGGCGTCATCGTGGTGGCCACCATCGCCTTCGGCATGGGGATCGACAAGCCGGACGTGCGCTTCGTCGCCCATGTGGATCTGCCCAAGAGTCTGGAGGCCTACTACCAGGAGACCGGCCGGGCGGGCCGCGACGGGCTCCCCGCCATCGCCTGGATGGTCCATGGCGCCGGCGACGTTCCGCCGCTGCGCCGCTTCATCGAGGACTCCGACGCCGATCCGACCCAGAAGCGGATCGAGCACGGCCGGCTCGAGTCCCTGATCGCCTTCGCGGAGGCCTCCAGCTGCCGCCGCAGGATCCTGCTGAGCTACCTGGGCGAAGCGGACGGCAGCGATTGCGGCAACTGCGACGTCTGCCTGGAGCCGAACCAGGGCATGGACGTGACCGAGCCGGCCCGCAAGGCCCTCTCGGCCGTCTATCGCACCGGGGGGCGTTTCGGCGCCGCCCACCTGGTGGATGTGCTCCTCGGTGGCGAGACCGCCAGGATCCGCAGCCTCGGCCACCACCAGCTGGGGGTGTACGGGATCGGACGCGAACTGGATCGGGGCCAGTGGCGCAGCCTGTTCCGCCAGCTCACCGCCAGGGGGTACCTGGTGGCGGCCGCCGATGGGCATGGGGGCCTCCAGTTCGGTCAAGACGCGCTGGTGAAGCCCCTGCTGCGGGGAGAGAGCCGCTTGGAGGTCCGGCTGCCGGCACCGGCCCGGGTTCGCCGGGGTGGCGCCGCTCTGTCAGGGGCCGTGACAACGGCGGCAGCCGCTGACAGTGCCGATCCGGATCTGCTGGCGGCCCTGAAGGCCTGGCGCCTCGAGCAGGCACGGAAGCAACGCCTGCCGCCCTATGTGGTTTTCCACGACCGCACCCTGGTCTCCATCGCCGAACGTCGTCCCACGGCGCTCGAGGAGCTCGCCGGCCTCACCGGCATTGGCCGGGCGAAGCTCGCCAGCTACGGGGAAGCGGTGCTGGAGGTGGTTCGCCGCCAGCAACCGCAGGCCTAGCCTCACCACGACTTCGCAGCTTCGTCCGTGCCACAGGACTGCCGCACCATCACGGTGTCCCTGGCGGCGGAGCCGTACCCGATCCTGATCGGCGAGGGCCTGCTCGATCACCTGGGATCCTGCCTGCTCGAGCGGGGCTTCCCGAGCGGCACCCGTGTGCTGGTGGTGACCAACCCGGAGGTGGAGGGGTTCCATGGCGCCCGGGCGCTGGCCAGCCTGGAGGCCAGCGGCTTCCTGGTACGCAGGTTGGTGGTGGAGGCCGGAGAGGAGCGCAAGACACCCGCCACCGTGGCGCAGATCCATGACGCCGCCTTCGATCACCGCCTGGAGCGGGGCTCGCTGATCGTCGCCCTCGGGGGTGGGGTGGTGGGGGACATGGCCGGCTTCGCTGCGGCCACCTGGCTGCGGGGGATTGCCGTGGCCCAGGTGCCCACCACCCTGCTGGCGATGGTGGATGCCGCGATCGGCGGCAAGACGGGGGTGAACCATCGGGGGGGGAAGAACCTGATCGGCGCCTTCCACCAGCCGAAGCTGGTGCTGATCGATCCACGGATGCTGACGACCCTCCCGGACAGGGAGTTCCGCGCCGGCATGGCTGAGGTGATCAAATACGCCGTCATCGGCGATGAGGCCCTCTTCCAGGATCTGGAAACGGCTGCGGGCCTCGATCCCCAGGCCGGCCTGGCCAGCCGTGAAGCCCTTGGGCCCGTTCTCCTGCAGCGGCTGCTGGAGCGCTCGGCTGCCGCCAAGGCCAGGGTGGTGGCCGCCGATGAACGTGAAGGGGGGCTGCGGGCGATCCTCAACTACGGCCACACCCTGGGCCATGCGGTGGAGAACCTCAGCGGCTACGGAACCTGGCTGCACGGCGAGGCGGTGGGGCTGGGCATGCTGGCGGCCGGTGACATCGCCGTGGCCATGGGCCTGTGGAGCCAGGCCGATCAGGACAGGCAGCGTTGCCTGATCGCGGCCGCAGGCCTGCCCCTGGGCTGGCCGGACCTGGATCCCGAGGCGGTGCTGGCCTCCCTGCAGGCGGACAAGAAGGTGCGCCAGGGGAAGGTGCGCTTCGTTCTCCCCACCGGGGTGGGGTCCGTCACGATCCGCGACGACGTCGATCCCGCCACGATCCGATCTGCCCTGACGGTCGCCACTTCGATCGGCTCCCGCTGACACGCAGCAGCCTCCTGGACCATTCCCGCCAGGGAAGAGCGGGTTTCAACGGGTTCAACCATGCTCTTTCGCTGACAGGAAAGGCGCGAGCCGCCTGGATCAGAGACCATCACCGCAAGGAATCCCCCATCACGGCCCATGAGCAGTCGTCCTCGCCGGTTCTCCAGCTTCCTGAGCCAGCCGCTGCGACGACTCGGTGACCTGTTCGGGCTCGGACGCGGGGAGGAGCGCGATGAGCCAGAGGCCTCCCCCAGTCAGCCTTCGCCAGATGAGGCACCGGCCCAGGCGATGCCACCACCATCCCCCACCGGGGAGCAGGAAGATGGCGGCGGCGGCAGGTCCACCTGGGTCGCCTTTGTCCCCCGCGATCCCCAGTGGTCCCAGGTGCGCTGGTCCATCGACCCCGACGACAGGAACCGGGCCCAGGCGGAAGGGGCCACCCAGCTTTGCCTGCGGGTCGCCGACGTGACGGGCCTCGACGGGGGATCCACCCATCCCCACACCCTCCAGGAGGTGGTGGTCGAAAGCCAAGCCAGCGAGTGGTATCTGCCCGTGCCGTTGTCAGGCCGGGACTACAGGGTGGAACTCGGTTTCCGCAAGGGCGGCAGCGGCGGCTGGATCTCCCTGGCGTTCTCCGCCACGGCCCATGTCCCAGTCCTGGACAGCCCGGCCCTGACGATGCCGGATCCCTTCGTCGCCTTTTCGCTGCCGCCCTCCGGAGACGCTTCGCCGGCGACGGCTCCCTTCCGGGAGATCCACAACGATCTGCACGAACGCCTGTACCAGAGCGCCACCAGCCCCTGGCGCCGTCTCGGCCGTGGCTCCGAGGCCTTCCATGAGTTCGATTCCGCGGCTGGCCTCGAGGGTGGTGGGCTGTACTCCGACTCCGGCGCCGGCCCCTGGGCCTCCGGCCGCAACGCCTCCGGCTCCGGCATCGGTGGGGTGGCCCCCCGCCAGCGCTCCTTCTGGCTGGTGGCCGATGCCGAACTGATCGTCTACGGCGCCACCGATCCCGCCGCCCGCCTCAGCATCGGCGGCGAGGAGGTGCCCCTCTCCGCCGACGGCACCTTCCGGGTGCAGGTGCCCTTCCGCGACGGCCAGCAGCTCTATCCCATCGAGGCCGTGGCCGCCGATGGCGAGCAGAAGCGCAGCATCACCATGGAGTTCCGCCGCACCACGCCGGAGGCCAAGGTGAATTCCCCGGATGAGGCCCAACCGGAATGGTTCTGAGCCCCCTTAGTGGCTCTCCCGCAGCTGATCCGTACAGATGGTGATGCAGGCGCCGTCGTCCAGGGAGCAGGTGGTGATACAGGCGAAGTACTGCTCCACAGGATCGTCGCAGCTCAGCTCAGCTTCTCCGTTGCAGCCATCCTCTCCTCGTGAAAAACCGGCCTCAGGGACGCCTGTCCCAGCAACTGATGGAGGGCTCCATTCTCCCTGGCTGGTTTCATTGAATCCACCAAGGAATTCCCCATTCCATGCCATGGCCATCACCGCTCCCCCAGAAGTGTTTTCAGCCTATCTTTCAGCGCTGAATTCTCCTAACTGATTAAGCATGAATGCTCAAGGGTTCATGTTGAGATGTGAAGGCCGTCTGATGCATCAAAGCGACGGTTGGCTCAGAAAACTTGGTTCCAGCTCCGGTGTCGCTGCCGCCCCGTCCCGACGGAAGCCGACCCAGCGGAAATCGCCCAGTCCAGCGGGATCCACCAGTCGCAACAGACTCTCTCTGCGCTGCAGCAGCTCCGCCAATCGCGTGGCCTGCGCCTGCTGAAGCGCGTGGAGGCGCCCGGCCAGGCCAAGGGCGAGCAGGGCCTGGCCCTGGCGGCAGGTGCCCAGAGGGCACCAGCCAGTGGCACGGGCCGCCTCCTCCAGGCTCTCCAGGCAGAGGTGGGCGGTCAGGTCCCATTGGCCCGGCTCCCGCAGCAGGGCATCACTGGCCTGCTGTCGGCGGTAGGCCATCAGGGTGCCGCGGGAGCGCTGGGGGGCGTAGTAGCGGCGGGCCTCCAAGGCGTAATCGATCACCAGCAGCCAACCCTGGGTGATCGCTCCGGCGCAGGCGGCCAGCCAGGGGGGCAGACCGGGATGGAGTTCCGTGCACCAGCCCTCCGGCCGACGGCCATCGAGGGGGAGAAGCCCGAGCTCGGCCAGCTGGTCGAGCTGTGGCCCGGAGAGGGGCTCGGCGGCCTCCAGGCCCAGACCATCCCCCTGCAGGACGACCCGCTGGCGGCACCAGCCATCCCCCTTGCGCTCGATCCGCTCCACCGCCAGGGCATCGAGCACTTCGTGCGCCAGCACCACCCCGTGCAGCGGCGCGCTTGCCAGGGTCTCGAAGTCGGTCCAGCGGGCCGGCAGGGGGCAGGTCTGGAGCCGTTGCCGCTGCCGCTCGGCCATCCCTGCATTCGGCTCGACGAGCACCAGTTCGGTGCGCGCGGCCAGGGCGGGCCAGCCGGCCTGAAGCGCCTCGGCCAGCTGCAGGGCCAGATGGCCCTCCCCGGGTCCGGTCTCCACCAGGGCCAGGGGCCCATCCCCCGGCAGCAGGGCCAGCCACTGGGCCAGCTGGGGCGCCAGCAGGCGGGCGAACTCCCCCCCCAGCGAAGGGGCCGTGGCGAAGTCCCCCCCGGGGCCGATGGACAGGCGTCCACGGCCGTAGGCGCCGTGGTCAGGGTCATGCAGAACCCACTCCATGTAGTCGAGGAACGGCACGGAGCCGCCGGCGGCGGCCAGCCGGCGGCCCAGCCATTCGGGGACCGGCGTGGTGCCGGGGTCGGAGGTTTTCACGCGGCCTCGGGGTGGCTCGGTGAGAATGCTGACCGATGGAGGCAACAGCGATGGCGACGTTGGCAGCGGCAGAGAAGGTGGCAGCGGCAGAGAAGGTGGCAGCGGCAGAGAGGGTGGCAGCGGCAGCGACGCGAACCCAAGGGGAGCGCCAGGGGGGTGGCGGCCGTGCAGCCCTCCGGCGTCGGCTCGGGGCCGGCCTCGCCAGCCTCGCCCTCGTGCTGGCCACCTGGCTGCTGCCGGGCCTGGGGGGTGGCGCCTTCGCCGCCGACAACCCCCAGCTGTTGCCCGATCACCCCACCCCCGTGATCGACCTGGCCAAGGCCCTCACCGATGGGGAACGGGGGGCGCTGGAAGCCGAGCTCGAGGAGTTCGAAACCACCAGCGGCTGGAAGCTGAGGGTGCTGACCCAGTACGAACGCACCCCCGGCCTGGCGGTCAAGGGTTTCTGGGACCTGGATGAACGCAGCCTGCTGCTGGTGGCCGATCCCCGGGGCGGCAACCTGCTCAACTTCAACGTGGGAGAGGCCCTGTTCGCCCTGATGCCGCGCACCTTCTGGGTGGAGCTCCAGACCCGCTACGGCAACCAGTTCTACGTGCGGGACCACGGCGAGGACGGCTCGATCCTGTCGGCGGTCCATGCCGTCAAGGGATGCCTGGCCATCGGCGGCTGCCAGGTGGTGCCGGGATTGCCCCAGGAGCAATGGATCCTCACCCTCTGCACCTCGATCCTCGGCGGACTGGTCGTGGGGTTCGCCGCTTTTCCCCGCCACGAGGGTCGCCGGGTGGAATGGACCTGGGTGCTGCTGCTCTCACCCCTCTGGGTGATTCTCTTCGTGGCCCTGGGCATGGGCCCGATCATCACCCGCACCCACGACGTGCTGCCCCTGTTGCGCAATGTGCTCGGGTTTCTCGGAGCGGCTGTCGTGGCCTATCTGATTGCCCAGAAAACCATGGCAGGGGTGCGCCTGGAGGGCAAGGGGGACGGTTGATCGCTCAGGGAGCGGTGGCCGATCCGCTCACCCGTTCCAGCTGGCAGGAGAGGCTCGTATCGCTGCAGGCCGGAGGCGCCTGGCGGATGGCCACGTTTTCCCACACGGCGGCTGTTTCGTTGCGGAGCTGGGCCAGGTTCTCTTCGTAGAAACGGCGCAGGTCGTTCAGCCGCTTGACGGGCTGGCCGTAGAAGCTGCGGCCGGCAAGGGTGGGGAAGGACGCCCACTCGGGCGCCAGACGGGCCGCCAGGTCGGGGGTCAGCTCACCACGGTCGGCCAGATGCAGGGCGCCACGGCGCTGCACCAGGAACAGGGCGGCCTGGTCCTGGGATTCGGGGCCGAAATCAGCGATGCCGAGGGCCCGCGTGACCATGTCCCAGGTGAAGGGCATGAACTGGTAGGCCCCAGCCGCTGCGCTCGCGTAGCGGGCTGTGCGCATCACCCGGTTGGGATGGCGCTCGAGGGAATCAAACAGACTGCCGCCGAACAGGATGCGGTAGCCGATCGGCTGGCCGTTGGCCCAGGTGCCTTCCGCATAGCGGATCGTGTTGAGCAGGGCCCGTCGCTCAGGGGTGATGGCGAAAACACGGGGAGGAGCCGGAAGTGGCGACAGCATCGAGACCTTGGTGGGGCCACTGGGGGTGGGGGCATGACCACCCCAGGCCTGGGTGCCTTCTGCGGCCCTGACAGGGGCGGCCAGGCTGAGACCCAGGCCGGCGACGGCGAGAAGCAGGGGGGTGCGCTGGAGGTTCGGCAAGAGAGAAGGTCGTGAAGGACAGGTGGGGAATCATCCGTTGCACAAGCAACAGAATGTATCCGACATGATGTGCTTGATGTGACCAGATCTTCCGGGAAGCGTCAATAGGAAGAACGAGCGATCCCGCGGCAAAGGGATTGAATTCATGCCGCCGTGACTTGGCGGTAATTTGCCGATGAACCACCCCAAACGATTCACTGTTGGTGACGGTCAAACAACTGTCCACCCGTATCAGAAATCACGTTTTGGATTCTGGTTACAGCGAGGGACTGATTTTTTCCGGATTTGATGAACAGATCATCCAATCCGGCCATCCAGCTCCATAGGTACTGCTGATTGCCCTTCCGCCAACGAAACGATCGCCCGCGCGGCCGTGGCCGCCCCGTCCGCCGGCAGGGGACCGCTGCGGGGCGGCTCCAGGGGCTGATCCAGCTCCCACGCACCCCGGCGGAACGCCTCCTGGCTGAGCAATCGGTGCCAGCCATGGTGGCGCAGGTCCTCCTCCAGAACGGGCGCCTCTGCGAATCCCGTCCGGTGCACCAGATGAACCCCCACCCCCTGGCTGAAGGCCTCACAGAAGCTGCTGTAGCCGGGCTTGGTGATCAGGCGCCCCGTCAGGGGCATCAGGTCGAGGGGGCGGACCCCCTCCGGCAGGTGACGCCCGTTCGGCACCGTGGCCAGCAGCGGATCCGGGCCGATGAAGACGTGCTGCGGCCAGAGGGCCAGCAACGCCGGGTCGATCGCCATGCCGAGGCCTCCGAAGCTGACCAGAACCACCCGCTCCCGCTCCGCCGGCAGGGCCAGATCCCGCGCCAGCCGCTCGAGGTCGAGCCTGGGCCTGGAACTTGTCAGGCCCAGCCGTACCTCCGGAAGCCCCCAGGGCATGGGAAGGGAGAGGGGGCAATGGAGCAGCAGATCTCCCTGGGCATACAGCTGCCGGTGCCGGTCGGCCCAGGTCTGGAAGCGCGCGCCCATGGGGGCATGAATCGCATCCCAGCCGAAACTGGCCAGCCACACGAGGGGCACCTGCAGCCGTCGGGCCAGCAGAGCGGCCGACGGCGGTACATCCCCCAGAACCAGGATCGGCTCGTTCTGGGCCACCAGCCAGGCGGCTTCACGCTCGACCAGCCCCGGCAAGCCTTCCTCCAGGGTCTCGAGGGCCGCCAGGGTGGCGGCAGCGTCGGCCCCGAGGGCATCCGCCTGGATCACCCCCACATCCCAGCGGCATGGGCGCCGCTCGAAGGGCACCGGGCCGAAGGACAGCTTGAGGAACGCTTCCGGCAGTCCGGTGGACAGCACCAGACGCCAGTCCGGCCTGAGGGCCGCCAGCTCGCAGAGCACCGCGGCCGTGCGCGATCCATGGCCGAAGCCATGGCTGCTGATGCAGGCATGAATCAGCAAGGGCTCAGCACGCTCGCCGCCGGCAGGGATGCCGTCCAGAGGGTCTGCTCGTAGTGGAGCGCGCCATCGAGGCCGTACCAGCGGTGGCTGATGTGGCGAAGATCGCCGTCGTCAAAGACGACCCAGCTGAAGTGCCGCAAAGACCGGCCCTGCTGATCCACCCCGTGACGGGGCACGCAGGCGGTGTTGAGGAAGGCGGTGCCCTGGGCGTCGCGCCGGAAGCTGAGCCGTTCCCCCTGGTGATGGCAGAGGGCGTGGTGCATGTGGCCGAACACCACCAGGGGCAGGGAACGGCGGCGGCGGATCTGATCCACCGCCAGGGCCAGATCCTGATCCCCCCAGTCGCAGGCGGGAGCCTTCCAGTCCCTGGCGCAGAGGTCGTCCACTTGGTTGCCCAGGCCACTGGGGCCGGAATGGGCCAGCAGCACCAGCGGCAGCTGCGGATCCGCAGCGAGGGCCGCCCGGCTGATGCGTTCGGCGGACTCCTGCAGGCCCACCGGTCCATACACCGATCGCACGGCCTTCGAGAGCTGGTAGCCGCCACCTGCGGTGCCGGGACGGGCCCCCACCACCGCCAGGCCGGGGGGACGTAGCTGCCTCAATCCCCAGCCGCAGTGGCGTTCGCCGAGCAGCTCCAGCTGGCGGCGCAGGGTGCGGCCGCTGCCGTCCTTGCCGGCATCGTGGTTGCCGAGCACGCAGGCCAACGGCAACTCCAGCGTGGCAAGCAGTTCGGGGATACGGCACTTACCGTCGCTGAGGTCACCCACCAGCAGCAGGGCATCGGGACGGATCAGGTCGAGCACGTCGTGGTCACTGCGATCCCACTGGTCGTGCAGATCCCCCGCAATGGCGATGTTCAGCTCAGCCAATACCGACCGCTTCCTAGAGTGGGATCATCGTGCATGAGAAGGGGCATCGGTTGGTCTTCACGCAGACGCTGACCCACGCACCTCACCGGAGCGCCCCGGAATCGGGTCTCGCCGCTGATCGCGCGGCTGCTGCGTCGGGCACCTGTCCGCCCCGGCACGAACTGGCCGCCGCCATCGAAAGGCTCAAGAACGAACGGCACGCCATCATCCTGGCCCACTACTACCAGGACGACGCCATCCAGGACTGCGCCGATTTCATCGGTGACTCCCTGGAGTTGTCCCGCCGGGCCGCCAGCACCGACGCCGAGGTGATCGTCTTCTGCGGCGTTCACTTCATGGCGGAGACCGCCAAGATCCTCAATCCCGGCAAGACCGTGCTGTTGCCCGATGTGGAGGCCGGCTGCAGCCTGGCCGATGCCTGTCCGGCCGACGGCTTCGCCGACTTCCGCCGTCGCCACCCTGACCATGTCGTGGTGAGCTACATCAACTGCTCGGCGGCGGTGAAGGCCCAGAGCGACCTGATCTGCACCAGCAGCAATGCCGTGCAACTGGTGCAGCAGCTGCCGGCCGATCGCCCGATCCTTTTCGCCCCAGACCAGAACCTCGGCCGCTGGGTCGCCCGCGAAAGCGGCCGCGATCTCACCCTCTGGCCCGGCAGTTGCATCGTGCATGAAACCTTCAGCGAGCAGGCTCTGCTGCGGCTCCGCCTTGAGCACCCCGAAGCCGAGGTGATCGCCCATCCCGAGTGTCAGCAGCATCTCCTCGATCTGGCCGATGTCATCGGCTCGACCAGCAAGCTGCTGCAGCGCGCGGAAACCAGTGCGGCCCCCTCCTTCATCGTGCTGACCGAGCCGGGCATCCTGCATCAGATGCGGCGTCGGGCACCGGCGAAGACCTTTTATGAGGTGCCAGGGGCCGATGGCTGCAGCTGCAACGCCTGCCCCTTCATGCGGCTGAACACCCTCGAGAAGCTATGGCAGTGCCTGCACAGCATGGCGCCGGCGATCGAGCTCGACGAGGAGATCCGCCAGCGGGCCCTGGTTCCGATCGAACGCATGCTGGCGATGAGTGCCTGAGGCCCGACCCCTGGCTCAATAGCTGTAGTTGGCCACGAACAGCGAGGCGGCATCGTCGGACGGTTCGGACCCGGCCCCATAGGCCCCTCGGGCCGCCGCACCATTCGCCCGGACGCGGGCCAGCAGGGCCGCCTGACCCGCTGCCACGTCGTTTCCCTTCCAGTGGCTGAGGCAGGAGTGCTGCAGGGCACGGCCGTAGGAGAAGCCCAGGTGCCAGGGGGCGTCCGGAGCCGCATGGTGAATGGCCGAAAGAAACACGCTGGCGTCCTCCTCCCCCAGGCCGCCCGAGAGGAAGAGGATCGCCGCCACGGCCGGCGGCACGCTGCGGCACAGGGTGCGCACGGTGAAGGCGGCCACCTGGTCGGGGCTGGGACCCTCGGGACTGTCGGCGCCGGGGAGGGTCATCGAAGGTTTGAGCAGGGTGCCCTCAAGGAACACGCCGTTCTGGCCCAGGGCCTCGTAGACACTGCGCAGCACCCACTCCTGCACCGCCGCGGTGGTGAGGATGTCGTGGTCGCCGTCCATCAGGATCTCGGGCTCCACGATGGGCACCAGACCCTCGTCCTGGACGGTGCGGGCGTAGCGGGCCAGGCCCCAGGCGTTCTCGCGCACGCATAGCTCGGAGGGGCAGCCATCGGCACTGATGCGCAGCACCGCCCGCCACTTCGCGAAACGGGCACCACGGGCGTAGGCGCGGGCCGCCCGCTCCCGCAATCCCTTGAGCCCGGTGCACCAGGTTTCGCCGGGCAGACCGCCTGCCAGGGGCTCCAACCCCAGATCCAGCTTGATCCCCGCCACCAGCCCCTGTGCCTGGAAAAGATCGAGGATCGAGGCGCCCGGCTGGCCCGGGAGGGGGGCCGCGTCCTGGTAGAGGGTTTCCTCGTAGAGAATCACGCCGCTGATCGCTTCGCCGAGGCCGGGGGCGGTGGCCAGCAGGGTGCGATAGGCACGACGGTTCGCCTCCGTGTTCTCCACACCGATTGCCGCGAAGCGCTTGCCGATCGTGCCGGTGGATTCATCGGCCGCCAGCAGGCCGGAGCCGGGCCGGGCCAGGGCCATGGCGGTGGCCTCCAGTGCCTCGCGATGGGTGTCGAGTGCCATGGGACCAGCGGCGATGCCTGTTCCATGGCTAGGTGGAGGCAGCGTCGCCGTCAACGGAAAAGGGCCGCCAGGATGCCATCGTTTCCCCTTCGCGGCGTTGTGCCGGCCTGATCGCGCCATGGCCCTGCCGATCGACGGCCTGCTCCAGCTGACTCGCCAGGGGCTCTACTGTCCGGCGGCGGATGCCTGGATCGACCCCTGGCGGCCGGTGAGCCGGGCCCTGATCACCCACTGCCACGCCGACCATGCCCGGCCGGGATGCGGCACCTACTGGGCGGTGGCGGTGGGCGAGGGCGTGCTGCGGCAGCGGCTGGGGGCCGGCATCGCCCTGACGGCGGTGGGCTATGGCGAGGAGCGGCGGATCGGGGAGGCCCTGGTGTCGTTCCATCCGGCCGGGCACGTGCTGGGCTCGGCCCAGATCCGGATCAGCGCCGGCGGCGAAACCTGGCTGATCAGTGGCGACTACAAGCGCGATGCCGATCCCAGCTGCGCCCCGTTCGAGCCGGTGGGAGCCGATGTTCTGATCACCGAGGCCACCTTCGGCCTGCCGATCTACCGCTGGCGCCCCGGCAGGCAAGTGGCGGCTGAGATCCTGGCCTGGTGGCGCGAGGCCCCCCAGAAACCCTCGCTGTTGTTCGGCTATGCCTTCGGCAAGGCCCAGCGGTTGCTGGCGGAACTGGCCGCGCTGGGGGTGGAGGAGGAGGTGCTTCTGCACGGGGCGGTGCAGACACTGATGGCGCCCTACCAGAGCGCAGGGGTTGTGCTGCCCCCGACGCGGCCGCTGAGCGAACTCCCCCGCGGCGAATCGCTGGCGGGACGCCTGGTGATCGCACCGCCTTCGGCCCACCGCTCCCCATGGATGAAGCGGTTCAAGGCTCCCCAGACGGCCTTCGTCAGCGGCTGGATGGCGGTGCGGGGCGCCAGGCGGCGGCGGGGATTCGAGCGGGGTTTCGCCCTCAGCGACCACGCCGACTGGGACGGCCTGCTGCGCACGGTGCGCGACTGCGGCGCCCGCCAGGTGTACGTGACCCACGGCAACAGCGACGGCCTGGCCCGCTACCTGCGGGAGGAGGAGGGCCTGGCGGCGGAACCGCTGGGGCGGGCATTCGAGGGGAAGCGGAGCGAAGAGGGGGAGGTGGTTGGGGCGTCCGCGCCATGAAATCCATCGCCGGACCACTCAAGACCAGCCCCGGCCACGGTTCGAGGGCCTGCCAGGAGACGTAGGGGTTGTGCATTGCCTGAAGCCATCAGCGCAACGCCTCGCGTGAGCGCTGCTGATGACCGTTTCGATCGGCTTGGATGCGCCCCTATATGTTCCTTTCACTCGTTGACGATGGCCTTTGTCACTTACCATCTTGATGCAACAAATTTTCAACGCCATGGTCGTCCGTTGGCCATCGCTCGGCTCATCGCTCGGCTCATCGCTCGGCTCATCGCTCGGCTCATCGCTCGGCTGTTGCCGCCAGCCGGATCATCGGTCTGGGCGTGTGGGTGACGTCAGCTGCCTCCAACCAGGGTTCTGAAGCCACCAGCCCTGGCAGAACCCAGCCTCCGGCAGAGGACCACAGAGCCCGCTGGCAGGCAAGCTGGAACTTGATTACCCAGCTCGCTCCGCAGCGGCCACCTTGGGGCCATAGAGTGGTACA
>JAUCZB010000003.1 GCA_030373325.1 Cyanobium sp. CZS25K
TGGTTCCACACCGAAGCGCCGGAGCGCTGCTGGAGAGTGGCGGTCATGAGTGCAGAAAAGAGACACCAGGAGCTGACGCCGAGGCGTCAAGCCAGTGGAACGAGGGAAAGGCGGAATCCCGCCTCTGATCACTGTAACAGAGTGTTGCGGAATGTGAGCGGGGCTTCGTGAAGAAAAGTGGTGCTCCGTGCCCTCCATGGCGGCACCACCCCGGATCGGCGGGTGTCAGAGCTTCGCCCGGTGGCCGCCCCAGCCCATCAGGCCAGGTTTGCGCGCTGGCGGCGGTCGGGTCTGGGGAGCCTTCGTCGTTCGGGGTGGCCGCCCTCGCCCGGCTCAACTCCGCCCTGGGCCATCTGCAGGCATGGGGCCCGGCAGCCGTGGCGCGGTTGTTAGCGTCCGGGCACACCTTTGAGCTGCGCGAGCCGTGAGCGAGCAACGGGTGCTGCTGGTGCGGCTGCCCTGCAATCCGATCTTTCCGATCGGCCCGATCTACCTGGCCGACCATCTGCATAAGCAGTTTCCAGCCCTGGCCCAGCGGATCCTTGATCTGGCAGCCGTGCCTTTGCTCGATGTTCAGCGGGTACTGGGGGACGTGGTGGATCAGTTCCGCCCCACCCTGCTGGTGTTCTCCTGGCGCGACATCCAGATCTATGCGCCGGTGGATGGCCGTGGCGGCAATCCGCTGCAGAACTCCTTCGAGGGGTTCTATTCCAGCAATCCGCTGCGGCGGCTCAGGGGTGCCCTGGGGGGACTGCGCCTGATGGGGGCGTATTACGGCGAGCTGCGCCGCAATCTGGGCTTGATTCGTCGCGGCCTGAGCCGGGCCCGGCGCCACCATCCCGATGCCAGGGCGGTGCTGGGGGGCGGGGCGGTGAGCGTCTTCTATGAGCAGCTCGGTCGGCAGCTGCCCCGGGGCACGGTGGTGTCGGTGGGGGAAGGGGAACCGTTGCTGGAGAAGCTCCTGCGCGGCGACGACCTAGCCGGCGAGCGCTGCTATCTGGCCGGCGAGGCTCCGCGCCCCGGGCTGATCCATGAACAGCCGGCCGGCATGGAGAAGACGGCCTGCGATTACACCTACATCGCCTCCATCTGGCCGCAGCTCGAGTGGTATCTCGATGGTGGCGACTTCTACGTGGGGGTTCAGACCAAGCGCGGCTGTCCCCATAACTGCTGCTATTGCGTCTACACGGTGGTGGAAGGCAAGGCGGTGCGGGTCAATCCCGTTGCTGAAGTGGTGAAGGAGATGCGCCAGCTCTACGACCGGGGTGTGCGGGGTTTCTGGTTCACCGATGCCCAGTTCATTCCCGCCCGCCGCTACATCGACGACGCCAAGGAGTTGCTGCGGGCCATCCAGGCCGAGGGCCTCCATGACATCCACTGGGCGGCCTACATCCGGGCCGACAATCTCGACGCCGAACTGGCCCAGCTGATGGTGGCCACCGGCATGAGCTACTTCGAAATCGGCATCACCTCCGGCTCCCAGGAGCTCGTGCGCAAGATGCGCATGGGCTACAACCTGCGCACGGTGCTGGAGAGTTGTCGGATGCTGGCCCGGGCAGGATTCCGGGAGCACGTGTCTGTCAACTACTCCTTCAACGTCATCGACGAGCGCCCCGAAACCATCCGCCAGACGGTGGCCTACCACCGCGAACTGGAACGGATCTTCGGCGCCGACAAGGTGGAGCCGGCCATCTTCTTCATCGGCCTGCAGCCCCACACCCACCTGGAGCAGTACGCCTTCGATCAGGGGGTGCTCAAGCCCGGGTACAACCCCATGAGCATGCTGCCCTGGACGGCCCGCAAGCTGCTCTGGAACCCCGAGCCCATGGGTCGCACCTTCGGGCGGATCTGCCTGGAGGCCTTCCGCCTCAATCCCGGCGACTTCGGCCGCACCGTCATGGATCTGCTGGAGCGGGACTACGGCACGGCTCCCCTGGAGGAGGCGCTGCGGGCGCCGGTGGAGGGGCGCAGGGCGCTGGCGACGGCGGTGCGGTGATGTTCGGCGGATGAACCCCCTTACGGTCCTGCCGTTGATGGAATCGGCAGACATGGAACGTTCCCGCCAGGCCCTGTCATCCATGGCGCTCATCCTTGACGGGCTTGTCCCAGCGCCATGGGGATGGCCGTGTTCCCGGCGACAAGCCGCGTGGTGATTTCCCGGTTCGTTATCCGGAGAATGTTCAAGTCAAGCGACCTTCTCGATCCGAATGGAAGCGTCCGCCTGCTCTGGGACACCATCACAGGTCTGGTCTCTGCTGAGATCAAGGGCGTCATGGCCCGGCTTCGCTATAAGGGCGCCCAGGTCACGGCAAGCCAGCTCAAGGGTTGGCAGATCTTGGCAGCAGAAACCCTTGGTAATGGTTAGATCCAGGTGCTCTGGAAGCAGCTTTCCACGGGTGGTCTGCATACCTGGTCGGTGGATGCCAACTGGAACTACGTGGCTTCCAACGGTATTTTTGCTCCTTCGAGCGTCCAGAGTCAGCTCCTCCCTCAGCAGTTGGGGGCGTCCCGTCGAGTGGGATCCATTGACCTCATCGTTGACACGATCACCGATTTCACTGTGGCCGAGGGTGACAAGATCTGGCTCGACGATGCCATCTTCACGAGTGGATTCGCTGTGATCACCCAGACGATCAACAGCGGAGATCTTGAATTGCGTTTTTCTGGCACGCTATTTGCCACCCTTCTGGGCCAGGCGGGTAGTCCGCTCAGCTAAGCCGATTTTGTTGTCTTCTGAGCGTTCTGTGGGCGGCGCATGTTGTTGTTGATCTGCCACCCGCCACCACCTCCGCCGCACCCACAGCAGCCCCCCCAGCCCCAGCCAGCCCACCAGCCCGCCGATGGGATTCGGATGGCTGCCACCGGGCCCCACCAGCCAGGGAGAGGCGTCAGGTGCCAGGACGAGCAGGCCGCCCTGCAGCAGGAACCAGCCCCCCACCAGGCCGCCATGCAGGCCCACGGCGCCCCAGAGCTCGCCCCCATCGGCGCGCCGTTGCAGGGCCAGGGCGAGCCCAAGCAGCGTCAGGCCGCCCAGCAGACCCACCGCTTCGGAGGGCCCCAGGTTGAAGCGGGTGTGCACCAGGCTGAACACCAGGGCCTGACCCCACAGGGCTCGGCCCGCGCCCAGGTGCTTCGCCAGTTCACCCCAGAGCCAGCCGCGGAACAGCAGTTCCTCCGCGAAGCCCACCCCCAGCAGCAGGGCCAGTCCATTGAGCAGTTGGGCTGCGGCCAGCTCCCCCCGCCAGGTGGCCTGACCACTGACCACCAGCGTTGCCGCCACCAGGACCAGCAGCAGGATCGCCTTGAGCAGGCCCCGCAGGAATGCCCGTGAGAGCCGCGACCAGGATGCCGCCACCCCGAGCCGGTGCCAGGGTCTGTCCTCTCCCCACACCTTTCGGATCCGCAGGGGCAGGCTGAGCAGCAACAGCAACAGCGCCATCCCCGTGCCGATCAGATCCAGCCGATCGCGGGGGATGCCCGGCGCCAGCAGCGCCATGGGCTGCACCAGCAGCCAGCCGAGGCTGTACAGCAGCGGGATGTAAAGCAGGGTGCCGATCCAGCGGGGCCCCCCGCGGGCCTGCAGCTTCTCGGCGGGGAGCCCCACTCAGCTCTCCGGCTCGATCGTGCTGGTGAGTCCTTTGGCCTTGAGGGTCTCGCAATAGAACTCCGCCGGCTCCAGATCACAGACGATCACCAGGCCCACGCCGGTGTTGTGGGCTTCCAGCATGACGGCGATGGCATCCTGCTCACTGAGGGACGGCACCACCTGGCGCAGGGTGCTCACCACGTATTCCATGCTGTTTACCGGGTCGTTGTGAAGCAGCACCTTGTAACGGGGCGAGGTCTTGCGCACCCGCTCCGGTGCCTTCTCGATCACGGCGGCCCCACCCGGTGAGCGGGTGGGGGTTTCGGTCGCCGCCGGGATGGTCATGGGCATGGCCGCTCCGGTCCTGATAAGGGCCAACTCTAAAGAGCCCGGATCCGGCGCATCGCCTCGTCGACGTTGGCCCGGGAGTTGAACGCCGAGAGGCGGAAATAGCCTTCCCCGGCGGCCCCGAAGCCGCTGCCGGGGGTGCCCACCACATGGGCCTTGCCGAGCAGGTGGTCGAAGAAGCCCCAGGAATCCAGCCCCTCAGGCGTCCTGATCCACACATAGGGGGCCTGCTGGCCGCCGTAGACCTGCAGCCCGGCGGCTTCCAGTTCGCGGCGGATGATGGCCGCGTTCTCCATGTAGAAGCCAACCAGGGCCCGCACCTGCTCCTGGCCTGCGGGGGAGTACACCGCCTCGGCGCCCCGCTGCACGATGTAGCTCACCCCGTTGAACTTCGTGCTCTGGCGCCGGTTCCAGAGCCCCCACAGCTCCACCGCCTCGCCGCTGGCCGTGGTGCCGCTGAGCCCCCGGGGCACCACGGTGAAGGCGCAGCGGGTGCCGGTGAAGCCGGCGTTCTTGGAAAAGGAGCGGAACTCGATCGCGCAGCGTCGCGCCCCTTCGATCTCGTAGATGGAGTGGGGCAGCTCAGGATCGGTGATGAACGCCTCGTAGGCGGCGTCGAACAGGATCAGGGCGTCGTGGGCCAGGGCGTAGTCCACCCATTGCTTCAGCTGCTCCCGGGTGGCGACGGCGCCGGTGGGATTGTTGGGGAAGCAGAGGTAGATCAGGTCAACCGGCTGCTCGGGCAGGGGGGCGACGAAGCCGTTGGCTGCGGTGATCGGCAGGTAGGTGAGTCCGCCATAGCGTCCGCCGTCGTCGGACTCGCCGGTGCGACCCGCCATCACGTTGCTGTCCACATACACCGGGTAGACCGGATCGGTGACGGCGATGCGATTGCCGGCCCCGAGGATGTCGAGGATGTTGCTGCTGTCGCACTTGGAGCCGTCGGAGACGAAGATCTCCTCAGCGCTCACGTCGCAGCCGCGGGACTGGAAGTCGTGGCGGGCGATCGCTTCCCGCAGCCAGCCGTAGCCCTGTTCGGGCCCGTAGCCGTGGAAGCCCTCCCGGGTGCCCATGGACTCGATCGCCTGCTTCATCGCCTCGCGGCAGGCCGCCGGCAGGGGTTCGGTGACGTCGCCGATGCCCAGGCGGATCACGGGGGCCTCGGGATGGGCCTCGCTGAAGGCCTTGACGCGCCGGGCGATCTCAGGAAACAGATAGCCGGCCTTGAGCTTGAGGTAGTTGTCGTTGACCTGAACCATGGGAGGGAAGCGGAAGGCGCGGCTGGTGGCCGGGCGGCATTTTCCTATGGCGCGGTCCGGCCTGCCTACGATCGGCTCCCAGCCCGCCGGTCTGCGCCGTGCCCGTCGCCGCCACCGCCGCACCCGCCGATGCGCCGGTTGCCTTCACGTCACTGGTGGACGGCAACATCGCCCGTCCGGCCCGCTATCTGGGCAACGAGCGGGGGGTGGAGCCCCGCGACTGGTCGGCCGCCCGGGTGCGCTGGGCCCTCACCTATCCGGAGGTCTACGAGGTCGGCGCCAGCAACCTCGGCCACGTGCTGCTCTATTCCATCCTCAATGCGGTTCCCGGCCAGCTGTGCGACCGCGCCTACCTGCCGGCGCCCGATCTGGCGGCCCGGCTGCGGGAGCGGGGGGCGCCGCTGTTCGCGGTGGAAAGCCACCGGCCCCTGGCGGCCTTCGACATCCTCGGCTTCAGCCTCAGCTACGAGCTCGGTGGTACCAACATCCTGGAGATGCTGGAGTTGGCCGGTATCCCGATCCGCGCCGCCGACCGGGGCGACCTGCCCCTGGACGACCCGGCGGCGCCGCCGCTGATCTTCGCGGGCGGCCCCACCGCCACCGGCAATCCCGAGCCCTTCGCGCCCTTCTTCGATTTCCTTGCCCTGGGGGATGGCGAGGAACTGCTGCCCGAGATCGGCCTGGTGGTGGCCGAAGGGCGGGCCGCCGGCCTGGGCCGCCGGGCCCTGCTGCGGGATCTGGCCGAGGTGCCCGGGGTCTACGTGCCCTCCCTCTACGCGCCTGGGCCCGATGGGGTGAGCCTCCTGCCTCTGGAGCCGGGCCTGGCCCCCCGCATCCAGCGGCGCACCGCCACCCCCATGCCCCACTACGCCATGGGTCTGGTGCCCCACATCGAAACGGTCCACGACCGGCTGACGGTGGAGATTCGCCGCGGCTGCACCCGGGGCTGCCGTTTCTGCCAGCCCGGCATGCTGACCCGCCCGGCCCGGGACGTGGAGCCCGAGGCGGTCATCGAGGCGGTGGAGGAGGGCATGCTCCGCACCGGCTACAGCGATTTCTCGCTGCTGTCGCTCAGCTGCAGCGATTACCTGTCGCTACCGGCGGTGGGGGTGGAGCTGCGCAACCGGCTGGCGCAGCACAACGTCAGCCTCACCCTGCCCAGCCAGCGGGTCGACCGCTTCGACAGCTCCATCGCCCACATCCTCGGCGGCACCCGCCGGGCCGGGCTCACCTTCGCCCCCGAGGCCGGCACCCAGCGCCTGCGGGACATCGTCAACAAGGGGCTCACCGATGCGGAGCTGCTGCGCGGCCTCCGCACCGCCATGGAGAACGGCTATAGCCGGGTGAAGCTCTATTTCATGATCGGCCTGCCGGGCGAGACCGACGCCGACGTGCTCGGCATCGTCGACACCTGCCGGGGGTTGCAGCAGCAGTGCCGCGATCTGGGCCGGCTGCAGCTCAACCTCACGATCAGCAATTTCACCCCCAAGCCCCACACGCCCTTCCAGTGGCACAGCGTGTCCACGGCCGAATTCCGGCGCCGGCAGCAGCTGCTGCGCGATGCCCTGCGCCCGCTGCGGGGCATCAAAACGAACTACAACGACGTACGGCTTTCGGCGGTGGAGGACTTCGTGGGTCGCGGCGACCGCCGGCTGGCGCCGGTGATCGAGGCGGCCTGGCGGGCCGGTGCGGGTCTGGATGCGTGGTTCGAATCGGCCGACCGCAGCCATGGCGCCTGGACCGGCGCCATCGAGGCCGCCGGCCTGGGGGGCTCCTACCGGGCCCTGGAGATGGGCGGCTGGAGTGCGGCGGAGGCCTTCGCCACGGGCGACCTCGAGGCGTTCTGCCGCCAGCCCCTCCCCTGGGACCACATCGATTCCGGCGTCGACAAGGCCTGGCTGGCGGAGGACCTGCGCCGGGCGCTGGCGGCCGCCGTGGTGCCGGACTGCTCCTTCGACGGCTGCAGCAGCTGCGGAGTCTGCGGCCCGGAGCTGGGCCACAACGTGGTGATCCCGCGCCCCCCGGTCCCGCCGCCGATCCCGCCGCGGGCGCCGGCCAGCGAGCGGGTGTGCCGGCTGCGCTTCGCCTTTGCCAAAACCGGTTCCCTGGCCCTGATCAGCCACCTGGACACCCTGCGGCTGCTGGAGCGGGCCCTGCGCCGCAGCGGCCTGCCGGTCAGCTTCACGGGTGGCTTCCATCCCCTGCCGCGGCTGCAGGTGGCGCTTCCCCTGCCCCTGGGGGTGGAGGGCCTCCATGAGTGGTTCGACCTGGACTTCGCCGCCCCGGTCGATCCGGCGGTGGCCCGCCAGCATCTCCAGGCGGAGCTCAGCGCCGAGCTCACGTTGCTCTCGGTGCAGGCCGTGCCCCTGACGACCCCTGGCCTGGCCCAGCAGATCCGTTCCGCCCACTGGCGGTTCACCCTGCTGCCGGCACCGGACCGGCCGCTGCCGCCGCCGCGCTGGGCCGAGGCGGTCGCGGCTGTGCTGGAGGCCACCACCCTGCCCTGGCAGGACCAGGACAAGAAAGGCCGGCCCCGTCAACGGGACTGTCGCCCCTACCTGCTCGATCTGCATCTGGCGCCGCTCGATGGCCAGTCCCCGGCTGGGCAGGGGCAGGTCCTGGAACTGGAGGCCGCTGTGGATCCCCAGGGCCGCAGTCTCCGGCCCGAACATCTGCGCCACTGGCTGAGCGCGTCCCTCGGCCAGCCCCTGGCGCTGGGTCCTGTTCAGCGCCGTTGCTTGCGGCTGGACGCATGCTAAGTTCGCCCTAGACGGAGATAGGAATCGCAGGGATCCCTCCCTTCTTTCTCCTCCGCCCAGACGCTTCTGCCTCAGGGACGCTTTCTAGAGGCTCCTCGGCCAAAGCGCCATCAGGGTCAACACTGCTTGGTTCGGTCTTCGTTGCTTCGCATCGGGAAGGAAAGTTCTCCTTTCCGCCACGCTGCCGGCCCGACGACGTTTCTGCTCCCATTCAGGCCCCTGGCTTCATGGGTCTGCACCAGGCAAACGGCTGGCTCCCTTGTTTCCTGGGTCCCGCCTGTCTCTTTCCAGTGGCTGCGCGACCGCCAAGGTCGGCGTCCGATTCCTTCCCCCACCTGCCCTTTGGGCAGGGCTCCACTGAGCCCACCATCTCTTCCATGCCCCAGCAGATCGTTATCGCTGAGCAGTTGCGGATCGCCGCAGTGCTCAACGACGAACGCGTTGATGAACTGATCGTCGCCCAGGGTCGTTACCAGATCGGCGACGTCTACCTCGGAACCGTCGAAAACGTGTTGCCCGGGATCGATGCGGCGTTCGTCAACATCGGAGAAAGCGAGAAGAACGGCTTCATCCACATCACCGATCTGGGGCCCCTGCGTCTGAAGAAAGGCGGTGCCGGCATCACCGAGCTGCTCGAGCCGCGCCAGAAGGTGCTCGTGCAGGTGATGAAGGAGCCCACGGGCACCAAGGGGCCGCGCCTCACCGGCAACCTCTCCCTGCCGGGGCGCTTCCTGGTCCTGCAGCCCCATGGCCAGGGGGTCAACATCTCCCGGCGCATCGACGGCGATAACGAGCGCAACCGGCTGCGGGCCCTCGGCGTGCTCATCAAGCCCCCCGGCGCTGGGCTGCTGATCCGCACCGAGGCCGAGGACGTCAGCGAGGAGATGCTGATCGACGACCTCGAGGGTCTGCTGCGTCAGTGGGAGTCGATCCAGCAGGCCGCCGAGACGGCGTCGCCGCCGGTGCTCCTCAACCGCGATGAGGATTTCATCCATCGGGTGCTGCGCGACCTCTACAGCCCGGATGTGCTGCGGGTGGTGGTCGACAGCGCCGATGCGGTGGCCCGGGTCAACGCCTTCCTCGGCTCCGACCAGGCCAACCTCCTGGTGGAACACCACGGGGAACCCACCGAGATCCTGGAGCACTACCGGGTCAACGCGGCCATCCGCGATGCCCTCAAACCCAGGGTTGATCTCCCCTCCGGCGGCTACGTGATCATCGAGCCCACCGAGGCGCTGACGGTGATCGACGTCAACTCCGGATCGTTCACCCGCTCGGCCAACGCCCGCGAGACGGTGCTGTGGACCAACTGCGAGGCGGCGGTGGAGATCGCCCGCCAGCTGAAGCTGCGCAACATCGGCGGTGTGGTGATCATCGACTTCATCGACATGGAGTCGCGGCGCGACCAGTTGCAGCTGCTGGAGCACTTCACCCAGGCCTCCCGCGACGACACGGCCCGTCCCCAGATCGCCCAGCTCACCGAGCTCGGTCTGGTGGAGCTGACCCGCAAACGCCAGGGTCAGAACATCTACGAATTGTTCGGCCGGGCCTGCCCCAGCTGTGGGGGCCTGGGCCATGTGGCGGTCCTCCCCGGCAAGGACACCCTCCAGCCCCTGGCCACCATCTCCGGTCTGGTGCGCTCGGCCGCCTCGGCCCGGGCCGAAGTGGCCAGTCCCTCCAACGGGGCTGGGGAGACCGGCGGCAGTGGCCGACGACGGCGCGGCGGCCGCGGCGGCCGGGGCTCCGATGGGGCCGAGGTCCCTGCGGGGAGCCATTTCGTCGAGGCTGGCGCCAGCACCGCCGCCGGCCGGCCGGCCTCCCACGAGAGCACCTCCACCGACGTGCCCCAGCGCCGCCAGGAGCCCGAGGTGCTGGCCGTGCCGATGGACGCGGAGCAGGAACTGGTCTACGGCTGGATGGGCCTCAGCCCAGCGCTGCTGCTGGACCCGCTGCCCACCGGTGACAGCTTGATGGTGCGCGTGGTCCGGCCGGACGCTGATCCGGAGGCGGTTCTCGAGGAAGCCCGTCAGCAGCTCGCCGCCACCGGCTCCCGCCGCCGGCGGCGCGGCAGGAACGGCGAGGGGCGCAACGGCACGGCCGAAGCTTCCGACCTTTCCGAAGCCTCCACGGTTTCCCCATCCCCTGAGCCGCAGGAGATGGTGCCGATCCTGGAGATCACGCCGGCCCCGTTCGAATCCGAGGTCACGCCTCCCCCTCCCGAACTTGTCAGCGTGCCGCTGCCCAGCCGCCGCTCCTCCGGCAGGTCGGCACCGGAGTCGCCTCCAGCACCCGTTGCGGTCGGTGCCCCAGAGTCGGAAGCCGACAGGGCCCCGGCTGAGGCGGGGGAACCGCGCCGCCGCCGGCGCCGTTCTTCCGCCGCTGGCTGACCGGCAACGCCGCGACGCCCTCGGGCGGCCCGACAGCCCGGTCTGGGGGGGGCTCGACCCCTGCCATTGCGCCGGGGTGGATGAGGTCGGCCGGGGGAGCCTGTTCGGGCCGGTGTTTGCGGCGGCCGTGGTGCTGCCGGCGACGGCCCTGGCCCCCCTGGTGGCGGCGGGCCTCAACGACAGCAAGACCCTCTCCGCCGGGCGCCGGCAGGCCCTGGTCCCCCTGCTGAGGCACCACGCCCTGGCCTGGGCCCTGGGCCAGGCGAGCGCGCGCGAAATTGATCGTTGGGGCCTGCGACTGGCGACCGAATGGGCCATGCTGCGGGCCCTGCAACGGCTGGCCCGGCCTCCCCGTCTGCTGCTGGTGGATGGGGTGTTGCCGCTGCGGGGCTGGCCAGGGCCACAATCCACCCTGGTGGGCGGCGACGGCCGATGCGCGGCGATCGCCGCCGCCAGCGTGCTCGCCAAGCAGGAACGGGATGCCCTGCTGCGGCGCCTGGCCCTGCACCATCCGGGCTACGGACTGGAGCGCCATGCCGGCTACGGGACGCCCCAGCACCGCGAGGCCATTCAGCGGCTGGGTGCCACGCCCCTGCACCGACGCAGTTTCCTCAGCTCGATCGGCACCAGTGCTGGAAGTCCCCCAGCAGTTGCTGACTCACCCGGTTCCTGATGCCCAGCAGGATGCCGCCGAGCACCGTGCGACCGGTGGCCTCCAGCACCTTGGGGGGGATCAGTTGCAGCAGGGTGGGCCGGCTCACCGTCACCGAGAGGCTCGCCTCACCCGTCAGACCGCCGTCGGCCGCGGCGAGCCAGGAGCAGAGGCCGAGGCGGAAATCCTCCACCAGTCCCAGCCCCTCCAGCTGGCAGTCGAGGGCTTCAAGCTCCAGCCGACCGTTGCGACGGACGACCTGAAGCTCCACCACCGGCTGGATCTTCAGCTGGAACACCTTCACCTGGCTCACGGTGTAGCGGTAGCGGCCAGGGCCGAGGGGTTCGAGCTGGCTGGGGTCCAGCAGGGCCTGGACCACCCTCTGCTCGTCATCCAGATAGGCGGGAAGGCGGTCCGCCTCGCAGGCCACCGGAAGCTCAAGGTGCTGGCTGGCGCTGAAGGCCAGAGACATGGCCTGCGGGCCGGCAGGCCATGATCCTACTGATCACCCCAGACCGCCCCACCGCCATGCGTCTTGCCTTTCTCGGTCCCGTCGGCACCTACGGTGAGCAGGCGGCGCAGCGACTGGCGCGCCTGGAGGGCCTGGAGACGGTGGATTTCGTGCCCCAGCAGGGCATCCGCGCCGTGATCCGGGCCCTGGCCGACGGGGATTGCGCGCTGGCGGTGGTACCGGTGGAGAACTCCGTGGAGGGGGGGGTCACCAGCTGTCTCGATGCCCTCTGGGAACATCCGGACCTGGCGGTCGCCCGGGCCCTGGTGCTGCCCATCCGCCATGCCCTGGTGGGCAGTGGTCCGCTGGAGGGCATCAGTGAAGTGCTCTCCCACCCCCAGGCCCTGGCCCAGTGCAGCCTGTGGCTCGGGGAGCATCTGCCCCAGGCCCTGCAGTTGCCCACCAGCTCCACCGCCGAGGCGGCCCGGCTGGTGCGGGGCAGCCGCTTCCGGGGCGCCATTGCCTCGCTGGAGGCGGCGGCCGAGCATGGACTGGAGGTGCTGGCCTACCCGATCAACGATGTGCCGGGCAACTGCACCCGTTTCCTGCTGCTCCGGCGTGGGGAGCGCTCCCACCGGGGCCCCCATGCCAGCCTGGCGTTCTCGCTGCACTCCAACCAGCCCGGCGCCCTGCTGGAGTCGCTCGGCTGTTTCGCGAGGCAGGGGTTGAACATGAGCCGCATCGAATCGCGCCCCTCCAAACGGGAAATGGGCGAATACATCTTCTTTGTCGATCTCGAACTTCCCGAGGGAGCCGCACCCCTCGAGGGCGCCATCGCCGATCTCACCCCCCTCTGCGAGCATCTGGCCCTCTTCGGCGCCTATCCCCTCACCAACCTCGCCGCTGAGGAGAAGGCCCCCTGAGGTCTGGGACCCGCGTCGTGCCGCGTCAAGGCTCCGGAGGGAGAGGGCCGCGGAAAACGCCGAACTGCATCAGACCGCTGCGGAAGGCCCAGTGCATCAGCAGCAGGGTCGGCGTCTCCCGAAGCCCCTGGATCACCGCCCGTGGGCCCAGACCCAGCACCGCTCCGGGGCGGCGGGCCCCCTCAACGATGGAATCCACCCAGGAGGGCAGGGTGGGGACCGTCCAGTCAGCGGTGGCGATGGGCAGGCCACGGTTCCAGGGGCTGGTCTCCAGGTTTCGCTTCAGGGAAGCGATGCTGGCGAACTCAGGGTGGGCCCACTGATCGAGCAGCTGGCGCATCACCCAACGTTCCAGGCTGCTCATGGGGCCGTCGCTCGGGTCACGCCGGTTCCAATCCGCCACCGCCAGGCAGCCGCCCGGTTTGAGCACTCGCAGCATCTCGTCGGCGTAGCGCTGCTTGTCGGGCATGTGGGGACTGGCCTCCACGCTCCAGACCGCATCGAACCCCGTGTCGGGGCCCCCATCCGGCAGCTCCAGCGCAAGGGCGTCCATGACGGCGAATCGGCAGGACGCGAGGTCCGGGGGGGGTGAGCTCCCGGGCCCGGGCGATCTGGGCCGGGCTGATGCTGATTCCCAGCATCTCGAAGCCGTAGTCGCGGGCCAGGATCCTGGCGCTGCCGCCGATGCCGCAGCCCACGTCCAGTATCCGGCTGCCGGGGGGCAGACGGTCGAGGCCGCTCCAGCGGACCAGCTCGTGGACGAAGGCGGCCTTGGCGGCCCGGAAGTCGCGCGGTTCGGGGGGATCGCCGTAGTGACCCAGATGCACATGGTCGCCCCAGAGCCGCTCCAGCAGACGGTCGTCCGTCCAGCGGTCGTAGGCGGCGGCCACGCTGGCAGGCGACAGATAGGCGCGCGAGCGGCGCATCCAGAGCAGGGCAACCAGCACCGTCGCCACAACACTCCCCGTCAGCAGGAGGGGCAGCAGGGCGCCGCCGGAAAGGGGGCTGGCCATTTCAGATCTCGTCGCTGCCGTCGCCCAGGTTGGAGAAGGTGTCCTTGAGGACGGTGCGGGCGGCCAGCTGGCGCCGGGTCTGATCCAGCAGTTCGAACTCCTGCCGAAGGCGCTCGCCGGTGTCGGTGATCTCGAGCAGGGCCTGCTGGTGATCAGCCACCGGACCGCCCAGATGGGCCCCGATCCAGAAGGACAGTTCCCGGGGCAGATCGGGCAGATCGGCGGGCAGGGATGAAGGTTTGCCGATCAGTTTGCCGGTGAGATCGACCACGTCCCGCAGGGCCCTGGTGACCTTGCCGGTGAGGGTCTCCAGCTCCTCGTGGCTCTCGCTGACTGTGTCCTCGATCCAGCTGACCATGCCGACCCGGAAGGGGGTGTCGCGCACGATGTCGAGGACACGGAACCGCTGCTGGCCCATGGTCACGATGTTGCTGCGGTCGTCGTCCTGCACCTGGCAGTGCAGGATTTCCGCACAGCAGCCCACCTCCGCCATCCGTTTGCTCTGGGGGTCCCAACGCACCACACCGAAGCGCCGATCCTCTGACATCGCCGTGCGCAGCATCATGCGATAGCGCGGCTCAAAGATGTGAAGCGGCAACACCTCCTGGGGGAAGAGCACCACATCAGGCAGGGGGAACAGGGGCAGTTCCCGGACGGCCAGATCAGTCACGCGCGGAGGCTGCCGCTGGCGGCAAGAGGGAGGGGGCGATCGGGAGTCGGGAACGAAAGGAACAACCAGGGAAGCTCGGGGTGTGGCGCGATCCTAGAAAGACCGACCAGCCCGGCGAAGGCCCGATGGCCCCTTCGGCATCAGAGCTTCACCTCGATGTCCACGCCACTGGGCAGGTCGAGCTTCATGAGCGCGTCGATGGTCTTGGAGCTGGGGCTGTAGATATCGATGATGCGGCGATGGGTGCGGGTCTCGAAGTGCTCACGGGAATCCTTGTCGACGTGAGGCGAGCGCAGCACGCAGTAGATCTTGCGTTTGGTGGGCAGGGGGATGGGGCCGATCGCTGTGGCGGCGGTGTGATCGGCAGTTTCGATGATCTTTTCGCAGGAGAGATCCAGCATGCGGCGATCGAAGGCCTTGAGGCGAATGCGGATCTTCTGCTGGGGAATGGAGGCGGTCATCAGAGGGGAAGGCGCGGGTAGGGAGGCGCGGGGGAAGGGCGGCGGCAGCGCTGCTGCAATGGGTTGTCGAGGTGCACAGGGAACCGGTGGTTCCGAAAAGGGAGCCTCACCAGGTGAGGCTCCCCGAAAAGGCTAGATCAGCCTCACAGAACGATCTTGGACACGACGCCGGCACCGATGGTGCGGCCGCCCTCGCGGATGGCGAAGCGCATGCCCTGCTCAATGGCGACCGGGCAGATCAGCTCGGCGCTCATCTTGATGCGGTCGCCGGGCATCACCATCTCCACGTTGGTGCCGTCGTCGGCGGTGAAGGCGGTGATCTGGCCGGTCACGTCGGTTGTGCGGATGTAGAACTGCGGGCGGTAGCCAGCGAAGAAGGGGGTGTGGCGTCCACCTTCCTCTTTCTTGAGCACGTACACCTCACCCTCGAACTTGGTGTGGGGCTTGATGGAGTTGGGCTTCACCAGCACCATGCCGCGCTCGATGTCCTCCTTCTGGATGCCGCGCAGGAGCAGACCGACGTTGTCGCCGGCCATACCCTCATCGAGCAGCTTGCGGAACATCTCCACACCGGTGACGGTGGTTTCCCGCGTGTCGCGGATGCCCACGATCTGAACGGTTTCGCCCACCTTCACCTTGCCCCGCTCGATCCGGCCGGTGGCGACGGTGCCGCGACCGGTGATCGAGAAGACGTCTTCGACGGCCATCAGGAAGGGCTTGTCGATCTCCCGTTCAGGCTCGGGGATGGCCTCGTCGACGGCATCCATCAGATCGAGGATCTTGTCGACCCACTCATCATCGCCACGCACGGCCTTCTTGCCGCCCTGGATGTACTCAAGGGCCTTGAGGGCCGAACCGGCGATCACGGGGATGTCATCGCCCGGGAAGTCGTAGCTGCTGAGCAGCTCACGCATCTCCAGTTCGACCAGCTCGAGGATCTCCTCGTCGTCGACCATGTCCTTCTTGTTGAGGAACACCACCAGGGCGGGCACGCCCACCTGCTTGGCCAGGAGGATGTGCTCCTTGGTCTGGGCCATGGGGCCGTCGGTGGCGGCGACCACCAGGATGGCGCCGTCCATCTGGGCGGCACCGGTGATCATGTTCTTGACGTAGTCCGCGTGACCCGGGCAGTCGACGTGGGCGTAGTGACGCTTTTCGGTCTCGTACTCGACGTGGGCCGTGTTGATCGTGATCCCCCGCTCCTTCTCTTCAGGGGCGCCATCGATCTCGTCGTAGGCCTGGGCCTTGGCCATGCCCTGGGACGCCAGCACGTTGGTGATGGCGGCGGTGAGGGTGGTCTTGCCGTGGTCAACGTGACCGATGGTGCCGATGTTGACGTGAGGCTTGTTCCTCTCGAACTTCTCGCGTGCCATGGAAGGAAAGAATCGGGGGGTTGGGTTGGATGGAAAGAAAGATCAGGAATTGCCCTGATTCTTGGAAATGATGGCCTCAGCCACATTGCGAGGAACTTCCTCGTAATGGCTGAACTCCATCGAGAAAATACCCCGACCCTGGGTCATGGATCGGAGCTGGGTGGCGTAGCCGAACATCTCGGCCAGAGGCACTTTGGCCTGGACTTTGGACTGCCCGTCGTCGACGGACTGCCCTTCGACCTGACCACGGCGGGAGGAAAGGTCGCCGATGACCGAACCGAGGTAATCCTCGGGGACCTCGACTTCCACCTTCATCATCGGCTCAAGAAGCACGGGATTGCACTTCTTGACGCCGTCCTTGAAGGCCATGGAACCGGCGATCTTGAACGCCATCTCCGAAGAGTCGACGTCGTGATAGGAGCCGTCCACCATGGTGACCTTGACATCGATCATGGGGAAACCCGCAATCACGCCGGACTGGCAGGTTTCCTTCATGCCGGCTTCCGCCGGACCGATGTACTCCTTGGGAACGATGCCGCCTACGATCTTGTTGACGAACTCGAACCCTGAACCCGGCTCGCCGGGCTGCATCTCGATCACCACGTGGCCGTACTGGCCCTTGCCGCCTGTCTGGCGGGCGAACTTCCCTTCGCCCTTGGCACTGCCGCGGATGGTTTCCCGGTAGGACACCTGGGGGGCGCCGATGTTGGCCTCCACCTTGAACTCCCGCAACATGCGGTCGACCAGGATCTCCAGGTGAAGTTCGCCCATGCCGGCGATCACGGTCTGGTTGGTTTCTGGATCGGTGGAGACCCGGAAGGTGGGGTCCTCCTCGGAGAGGGACTGCAGGGCCTTGCCGAGTTTCTCCATGTCGCCCTTGGTCTTGGGTTCCACGGCCACGGAGATCACCGGTTCGGGGATGAACAGGGATTCCAGGATGATCGGATCGGAATCGACGCAGAGGGTGTCGCCCGTGGTGGTGTCCTTGAGACCGAGCACGGCCCCCAGATCACCGGCCCGCAGTTCGTCGACCTCCTCGCGCTCGTCGGCCTTCAGCAGGATCAGGCGGGAGATGCGCTCCTTCTTGTCCTTGGTGGAGTTGAGCACGTAGCTGCCCTTCTGCAGGACGCCGCTGTACATGCGCACGAAGGTGAGCTTGCCGTAGGGGTCGGCCATCACCTTGAAGGCCAGAGCGCTGAAGGGAGCATTGTCGTCACAGGGGCGGGTGGCTTCGCTGCCGTCCGCCAGGAGGCCATGGATGGGGGGGACATCGACGGGGGCAGGCAGGTAGTCGACCACCGCATCCAGCACCAGCTGAACGCCTTTGTTCTTGAAGGCGGAGCCGCAGAGGATCGGGACCATTCCGTGCTGCAGCACCCCCAGACGGATGCCGCGCATCAACTGCTCCTCGCTGAGTTCTCCGTTCTCGAGGAAGGCTTCGATCAGCTCTTCGTCGGTTTCGGCCACCGATTCCATCAGCTTCTGACGCCACTCTTCGGCTTCGGCCTTCATGTCGGCGGGAATCTCCTCTTCGAGGATGTCCGTGCCCAGATCATTGGTGTAGATGATCGCTTTGTTGCGGACCAGGTCGATGATGCCCTTGAGATCACCTTCGGCGCCGATCGGCAGCTGGATCGGCACGGCGTTGGCCTTGAGGCGATCCTTGATCTGCTCGTAGACCTTCAGGAAGTTGGCGCCGGTCCTGTCCATCTTGTTGACGAACACGATCCGTGGCACGTTGTAGCGATCGGCCTGGCGCCAGACGGTTTCCGACTGGGGCTGAACACCGCCCACGGCACAGAACACCGCGACCACACCATCCAGCACGCGCATAGAGCGCTCCACTTCAATCGTGAAATCGACGTGGCCGGGGGTGTCGATGATGTTGATCCGGTTGTCCTTCCAGCTGGTGGAGATGGCGGCAGCGGTGATGGTGATGCCCCGCTCGCGCTCCTGTTCCATCCAGTCGGTGACGGCGGCGCCATCATGCACCTCGCCCATCTTGTGGACGACGCCGGAATAAAACAGAATCCGTTCGGTCGTGGTGGTCTTGCCTGCGTCAATGTGAGCGGCGATTCCGATATTTCTGACGCGTTCCAGGGGGTAGGCGCGGGCCACGGGATGGTTCTCCGAGGGTGGGTCGACAAAAAACGGGCGTAACTCTACAGACCGATGACGGCTCGAGTTTTCGGGAACCGGATCAGCCCAGGCATCCGGCCCCCCGGTCCGCTTAGTAGCGGTAGTGGGCGAAGGCCTTGTTGGCTTCCGCCATCTTGTGGGTTTCCTCCCGCTTGCGGACGGCACTGCCGGCTTCGTTGGCCGCATCCATCAGCTCGCCGGCCAGTTTCTGGGCCATGCTGCGGCCGTTGCGGGCGCGGGAGAAGTTGACAAGCCAGCGCAGTGCCATGGCAGTGCCACGCTCCTGGCGAACCTCCATCGGCACCTGGTAGGTGGCACCACCGACCCGCCGTGCCCGCACCTCCACCAGGGGGGTGGCATTGCGGACCGCCGTTTCGAACAGCTCGAGAGGATCGGCGCCGGTGCGCTCGTTGATCAGCGTGAAGGCATCGGAAAGGATGCGCTGGGCCGTGGACTTCTTGCCGTGCTTCATCAGCCGGGCCACGATCATCGAGGCGAGGCGGCTGTTGAACTGGGGATCCGGCAGAACCGGGCGCTTCTCGGCGGCGTTGCGGCGGGACATGGAACGGAGGGAGAAAAAGCGGGAGAGGACAGGGTCGGCCGCGGAGAGCCGGTGGCGCAGGCTCAGGCCTTCGGAGTCTTGGCGCCGTACTTGGAGCGGGACTGGCGCCGATCCTTGACCCCTGAGGTGTCGAGGGTGCCGCGGATGATGTGATAGCGGACACCGGGCAGATCCTTGACGCGGCCGCCGCGGATCAGAACCACCGAGTGCTCCTGAAGGTTGTGGCCGATGCCGGGGATGTAGGCGGTCACCTCGAACCCGGAGGTGAGGCGGACCCGGGCCACCTTTCGAAGGGCGGAGTTGGGCTTCTTCGGGGTGGAGGTGTACACCCGGGTGCAGACGCCACGCCGCTCGGGGCAGGCGCGCAGGGCGGGCGACTTCGTCTTGCGGGTGAGACGCTGCCGCTCGGTGCGGATCAGCTGCTGAATAGTGGGCATCGAGGGCCGGGGTGCTGCTCGGTGGGGACTTCTGGGAGGACAGGTCGGACGTCCGACCGTATCGACAATCCGACACCTTACTTCGTCGTCGTCCCCCTCAGGTTTCGCGGCTGAAGGCGGCCCCGCAGGCGCAGCTGCGCACGCCCGGCCCGGAGCGCACCAGGAAGCCCCCGCCGCTGAGGTCGCCCCTGTAGTCGAGCTGCAGGCCCTTGAGCAGCGACAACTGTTCTCCGGGGGAATAGAGGGTGATGCCGTCGGCCCGGGCCACGGGGGTGCCGGCCAGGTGGCCAGGGCGCAGCCGGATGACCCAGGCTTCGCAGGCGCCCTCCAGCAGCTCCAGGTGCATCAGCCCGGGGGTGCCCGCCACGGCCGCCTGGCGGCAGAGCTCGGCGGCCGCCGCGGGGGTGAGGCGAAGGCTGTGGCCCCTGGGCACGGTGGAGAGGCGAATCCGTTCAGTCTGCCAGTCGCTGGCTGGTGGGGGTCAGGGTGGTGGCGGCTTCGCCGCCCGTGATGGGCACCAGGCCCAGACCGTTGTGAACCGAGCCAGCGACCCCGCGTCCCTTGACCCGGTGGCTGCCGCCCATCACCAGGCCCGTGGAACTGCCGCCGTCGAGGTTGAGCGCATCCACCAGGCCCATCTGCTGCAGCACCCAGGCGGTCTCGGCGAGGGTGGGCCCGCCACCGCCCCCGGCGGCCTGCAGTGTCACCAGCCACAGGAGGCGGCCATCGCTGCCCACCACGGTGCGCGGGGCTCCCTGGCGCAGGAAGGCGGCTCCGAATCCCTCGGCGCTGCCGTTCAGAACGACCCGGCCGTTGTGGAGCAGCAGCGGTCCGCCTCCCATCACGGAGGTGGCATTCCCCACCGGATCGCTCGGCCGGCTCTCGATCCGCAGCCGGTCTCCCTCGCTCCAGGGCAGGACGGCCCCAGCGCGGGCCACCACCAGGGTGTCCTCCGGCCGCAGGGGCACCCCCGCCGCCAGTTCGGCGCCGCTGATCCGTCGCTGCACCTGGCCCCCGGTGAGCAGCAGCCCCGTCTCCGAGCCGGTCAGGGCCTGATAGAGCCGGCCCCATTCGGCCGTGTAGCGGCTGAGCCCCCGCTGGGCATAACCACTGTTCACGGTCAGCAGCGGCAAGCGCTGACCGCGGTCAGCGCTGATCCATTCGTCCAGCCTCAGGCGCCCGAAGCGCGGCAGGCTGCGCGGCTCCCAGCCCACCACCCCGCGGTTGAGGATCGGACCGGACAGCCAGCGGCCCTGGTCCTTCAGCGCGCCGAGGGGAAGCCGGCGCACCCGGTTGAAGTAGCCGCCGTTGATTGCCACCAGGGCGTCCTGGCGCAGGGCCAGGGAGGTCAGGGAGCTGAGCCCCGCCATACCGTCGGGACGGCTGAGGGTCCGCAGCTCCAGGGGGCCGCTGCGTGGATCGATCCTGACGGCGTTGACCTGGAACCTGGTGCCTCCCACGCTGCGCACCTGCTGGTCCCAGCGCACCTGGGATCCCAGCATCGCCTGCAGCCGCGGATCGATCGGTGCCGGCTGATCGGGGGCGGTGCCGACGCTGGCGCCGCTCCGGGGCAGGTCGATGACCACCCGCGCGGGCTCCCCCAGGGTGAAGATGCGCAGGGGCGCGGCTCCTCCGGAAACGGTCAGGCTCAGGTCCGCCCCGCTGGCGCCGCTGCGCAGGCCCCGGGCGGTGAGCTGGGCCCGCTGGTCCCCCCGGCTGAGCAGGCCCATCTGCACGCCGCCTTCGCTGCTGCGCACCAGGGTGGGTCCGTCGAGGTCGAGCACAACCCGCCGGTAGCCGGCTTGCTCCGAGCTCCGCACCTGGAGCAGTCGCGGCGCCGCCAGCCGCAGATCCAGCAGGTCGCCGCGGCGCTCGACAGCCACGCCCAGCTCCCGCAGGATCGCCGCCACATCGATGGCCACCTCGTCCGCCAGCGCCCGCTGCGCTCCGGGGGGCACCACCAGCTCCCTGCCGAACCATTCCAGGGCCAGGCCGCCATCGGGCCTGGACCGGCTGCTGAAGCCCAGCTGGCCTTCCAGCACCTCCAGGGGCAGCCACAGCGCCCGGGGCTGGCGCGGGTCATCGCCGTCCCAGCGCCAGGCGGCCTGCTGAGGGCGGCCGTTGAGCGCCAGTCGGGTGCCGCCCACCTCCGCCGAAGGGGCCAGCCGCATCGGTCCGGGGCGGCTCCGGCGCGGGGGGGCGACGTCCGGCAGGGCCGGCGGCATCGGGGGCGGGGCGGCCCTGGTGACCGGTGGGGCGCCGAGCAGGGCCAGCAGCGCCAGGGTGATCGGGAGGGTCCTGGCCATCAAGGAAATCCTGCCGTGAAGAGAAAAAGTTAGTCCCACCGCTCTGGGGTAGGGGTTGCTGCCTAGGATCGAAGACTCGCCTTGTCGTCACGGACAGGGCTGCTGCACGGATGACACGGCAGCTCCTCGGCAGGGTCTCTCCCTGCCGGCGTCTTTAGGCTTGTGCCTTCCAAGCCCTTCCCAGCTCCGTTTCAGCAGCACCAACCCGGCCTATGTCCCCCTCCGCTCCTGTCTGGCCCCACTGCGACAGCTCTGCCCCAGGGCCGGGAGAGACGGACGCGTGCGGCGTGGGTTTCCTGGCCCACCTCGATGGCGTCCCTAACCACTGGGTGCTTCGGCAGGCCCTGCGGGGCCTCCGCTGCATGGAGCATCGGGGCGGATGTGGTGGCGACGGGGATTCCGGCGATGGGGCCGGACTGCTCACCGCGATCCCCTGGAGCTACCTGGAGGCCGTGTGGCCAGCGGCTGCCGCCTCCACGGCGATCGTGCGTGGGCTGGGGATGCTGTTCCTTCCTGCCGATCCGGAACGGCGCGAACTGGCCCGCCGGATCTGTGACGAGGAGGCCGAGCGCCTGGGGCTGCTCAGCCTGGGCTGGCGTCAGGTGCCGGTCGTCCCCGAGGTGCTCGGCCCCCTGGCCAGGCAGAACGCCCCCGCCATCGAGCAGTGGCTGCTGGCCGCCCCCGATGCGGTGCCAGGCGTCATGGCCGACGTCGACGCCCTCGAATCCCTGCTGTTCCGCCTGCGGCGCCGCGCCGTCGACAGGGTGCGGGAGGTCTGGGGCGCCGACACCACCGATCTCTATTTCGCTTCGATCAGTGCCCGGACCGTCGTCTACAAGGGCATGGTGCGTTCGGAGGTGCTGGATGCCTTCTACGCCGACCTCCGGGACGAGCGCTTCTCCGTCGCCTTCGCGGTGTACCACCGCCGCTTCAGCACCAACACCCTGCCCCGCTGGCCCCTGGCCCAGCCCATGCGCCTGCTGGGCCACAACGGCGAGATCAACACCCTGCTGGGCAACATCAACTGGGCCAGGGCCGCCGAATCCCATCTCGAAGCCGTCTGGGGGGATGCCGCCCGCGACCTTCGGCCCCTGGTCAACGCCGCCTTCAGCGATTCGGCCAACCTCGACGCCACCCTCGAGCTGATGGTGCGCAGCGGCCGGCCGATCACCGACAGCCTGCTCACCCTGGTGCCGGAAGCCTTCCGCGACCAGCCCGAACTCGACGATCGCCCGGCGATCAAGTCGTTCTACGAGTACAGCGCCTGCCTGCAGGAGCCCTGGGACGGTCCCGCCCTGCTGGTCTTCAGTGACGGCCGCATGGTGGGGGCCACCCTCGACCGCAACGGCCTGCGGCCGGCCCGCTACTGCATCACCAGCGACGGCTACGTGGTGATGGGTTCGGAAACGGGCGTGGTCGAGCTGGAGGAATCCCGCATCATCGAGAAGGGTCGCCTGGGCCCCGGCCAGATGCTGGCGGTGGATCTGGAGCAGCACCGTCTGCTGCGCAACTGGGATGTGAAGGAGGAGACGGCGGCGCGCCTCCCCTACGCCGGCTGGCTGCTCGACCATCGCCGCAGCCTGTCCCCCGGCGTCTGGGAGCAGGAGCGCACTCTGGGCGATCTGGAGCTTCTCCAGCAGCAGACCGCCCACGGTTTCACCGCCGAGGACCTGGATCTGGTGATCGAGGACATGGCCGGCCAGGGCAAGGAACCCACCTACTGCATGGGCGACGACATCCCCCTGGCGGTGCTCTCCTCCAAGCCCCATCTCCTTTACGACTACTTCAAGCAGCGTTTCGCGCAGGTCACCAACCCCCCCATCGACCCGCTGCGCGAGAAGCTGGTGATGAGCCTGGAGATGCACCTGGGCCGGCGTGGTTCGGCCCTGCGGCCCGATGCCTCCGGCGCCGCCGTGCTGCACCTCACCACCCCGGTGCTCAACGAGGCCGAACTGCAGGATCTCGGCTCCCACGGCCTCGGTCTCACCACCCTGTCCACGCTCCTGACGGTGTCCAGCGGACCCGAGGGGCTGGAGCAGGCGCTGCATCGGCTCTGCTTCGAGGCGGAGGCTGCCGTGCGCAGCGGCTCCCAGATCCTGGTCCTTTCCGACCGTGCCGATGGCGGCATCAGTGCGGGCACCACGGCCATCCCTCCCCTGCTGGGGGTGGGGGCCGTGCACCACCACCTGCTGCGGCTCGGCCTGCGTCTGCAGTGCTCCCTGGTGGTGGACACCGCCCAGTGCTGGAGCACCCATCACCTCGCCTGCCTGATCGGCTACGGCGCCAGCGCGGTCTGCCCGTGGCTCACCTGGGAGACCACCCGCCACTGGCTGGCCCATCCCCGCACCCTGTCGATGATCGAGCGGGGCAAGCTCCCCCGGCTCGATGCCGACACGGCCCAGGCCAACGTGCGCAAGGCCCTCGAGGAGGGCTTGCGCAAGATCCTCTCCAAGATCGGCATCTCCCTGCTCGCCAGCTACCACGGCGCCCAGATCTTCGAAGCCATCGGCATCGGTGCGGATCTGATCGATCTGGCCTTCGCCGGCACCACCAGTCGGGTCGCCGGCCTCAGTCTCCAGGATCTGGCCAGCGAGACCCTGGCCTTCCATGCCAAGGCCTACCCGGAGCTGCACCGCACCAAACTGGAGTTCATGGGCTTCGTGCAGTACCGCACCGGCGGGGAGTTCCACCTCAACAACCCGGAGATGTCCAAGGCCCTGCACGCCGCGGTGGCGGCGGGCCCCGGCTACGACCATTTCTCCACCTACCGCACACTTCTCGAGAACCGGCCGGTCACGGCCCTGCGGGACCTGCTCGAGCTCCGTCCGGCCCCGGTGCCCCTGCCCATCGAGCAGGTGGAGAGCATCGAGAGCATCTGCAGCCGCTTCTGCACCGGCGGCATGAGCCTGGGGGCCCTCTCCCGCGAGGCCCACGAGGTGCTGGCGGTGGCAATGAACCGTATCGGCGGCAAGAGCAACTGCGGCGAGGGCGGCGAGGATCCGGCCCGCTATCACGCCCTGCATGACGTCGACGGCGAGGGCCATTCGCCCACCCTCCCCAGCCTGCGCGGACTCCGCAACGGCGACAGCGCCTGTTCCGCCATCAAGCAGATCGCTTCGGGTCGCTTCGGCGTCACCCCGGCCTACCTGCGCAGCGGCCGGCAGCTTGAGATCAAGGTGGCCCAGGGTGCCAAGCCCGGCGAGGGCGGCCAGCTGCCCGGCCCCAAGGTGGACGCCTACATCGCCTGGCTGCGCAACAGCAAGCCCGGCGTGGCGCTGATCTCACCGCCGCCGCACCATGACATCTATTCGATCGAGGACCTGGCCCAGCTCATCCATGACCTGCACCAGGTGAACCCTGCCGCCCGGGTCTCGGTGAAGCTGGTGGCCGAGATCGGCATCGGCACCATCGCCGCCGGTGTGGCCAAGGCCAATGCCGATGTGATCCAGATCTCCGGCCATGACGGCGGCACCGGAGCCTCGCCGCTGAGTTCGATCAAGCACGCCGGCAGCCCCTGGGAGCTGGGGCTCACCGAAGTGCACCGCAGCCTGCTGGAGAACGGCCTGCGGGACCGGGTGCTGCTGCGGGCCGACGGCGGCCTCAAGAGCGGCTGGGACGTGCTGATCGCCGCCCTGCTGGGGGCCGAGGAGTTCGGGTTCGGATCGGTCGCCATGATCGCCGAGGGCTGCATCATGGCCCGCGTCTGCCACACCAACAACTGCCCGGTGGGCGTCGCCACCCAGAAGGAAGCCCTGCGCAAGCGCTTCACCGGGCTGCCGGAGCACGTTGTCAACTTCTTCGTCTTCGTGGCCGAGGAGGTGCGCCAGCTGCTCAGCGTGCTGGGCGTGGCCCGCCTCGAAGACCTGATCGGCCGCACCGAGCTGCTGGCGCCCCGCGCCATCGGTCTCACCAAGACCGGTGCCCTGGATCTCTCCTGCCTGCTCGACCCGATTCCTGCGGCCGCCGACCGCTCCTGGCTGTGCCACGACGACGTGGCCCACGACAACGGCCCGGTGCTCGAGGATCAGCTGCTCGCTGATCCTGAGGTGCGCTCGGCGATCGAAGCTCACGGCCGGGTGGTGCGCCAGCTGCCGATCGTCAACACCGACCGCAGCGTCGGGGCCCGCCTGGCCGGCGAGATCGCCTCCCTGCACGGCAACACCGGCTTCCAGGGGGGCCTCGCCCTCACCTTCAACGGCGCGGCGGGCCAGAGCTTTGGCGCCTTTGTGCTCAAGGGCATGGATCTTCGCCTGGTGGGGGAGGCCAACGATTACGTGGGCAAAGGCATCAACGGCGGCCGCATCACCGTGGTGCCTCCGGCCGGTGTCACCGATCCCGGTGATCAGGTGATCCTCGGCAACACCTGTCTGTACGGGGCCACGGGCGGCGAGCTGTTCGCCCTCGGCCGGGCCGGTGAGCGCTTTGCCGTGCGCAACAGTGGCGCCCGCACCGTGGTGGAGGGGGTTGGCGACCACTGCTGCGAGTACATGACCGGCGGCGTCGTGGTGGTGCTGGGCAGCACCGGCCGCAACGTGGCCGCCGGCATGACCGGCGGGGTGGCCTTCCTGCTCGACGAGTCCGGTGGCCTGGCGGCCCGCCTCAACCCCGACTCGGTGGAGCTGTTGCCCCTCACCACCCCCGAGCAGGAAGGACTGCTGCAGCCCCTGCTGGAGGCCCATCTGCAGGCCACCGGCAGCAGCAGGGCGGCGTCGATCCTGGCCGACTGGCCCACCTGGAAGGGCCGCTTCCAGGTGCTGGTGCCCCCCAGCGAGAAGGCCACGGTGGGTCTGGCGGAACGGGAAGCGGTGGCGGCCTGAGTGGGCCTGCAGGTCAGGCTCAGAAGTCGTCGTAGACCTTCTTGAACGCGGCGAAGGTGTCGTCGTTGTTCATGCCGGAGACGGCGATCAACGCGGCACTCAGCTTTGTGCTGCAGCTGATCGAGAGGGCCATGGGAAGGCTGGTGTGGTCGACGTAGACGGAGCGGCTCTCGCTGGTGCCGAGCACCTGGACATCGTCGCTGAAGCCGTTCTTGCTGGCCACCCTCTTGGCGTTGTCCACGCAGGCCATCAGGTCGTTCACCCCCAGCACCACATCCGAAGAGACGTGCGGCACGGCCAGAGCAGGCTCCCCTGGTGCGAGCAGGCCCACCAGCAGGCCGAGGGAGGCGAGTTTGCTCATGGCCGGACCAAGGGCTGCGACGTCCCAATCCTGCATAGGGGTTCGGTTCTGATCAGCGGGGGTGCTCGCGCATCAGGCGCCGCACCTCGCCGGCGTGGTAACTGCTTCTGGTGAGCGGACTGCTCACCACCTGCAGGAAGCCCAGGTCGGTTTCGCCGTGGCGGCGGAAGTCTTCGAACACGTCAGGGGAGACGAAGCGCTGCACCGGCAGATGTCTGGGACCGGGGGAGAGGTACTGCCCGATCGTCACGATGTCCACCGCGTGGGCGCGCAGATCGGCCATCACCCCGCGCACCTCCGCGTCGCTTTCCCCCAGGCCCACCATCAGGCCTGATTTGGTGTAGGTGCGCGGCCAGCCCTCCCGCACCCGGCGCAGCAGTTCCAGGGAGCGTGCGTAAACCCCCTGGGGCCGCACCTGGCGGTAGAGCCGGGGCACGGTTTCGATGTTGTGGTTGAGCACCTCGGGTGCCGCCGCCATCACCACCGCCAGGGCCTCCCAGGTGCCGCAGAGATCCGGCAGCAGGATCTCGATGGTGGTGAGGGGCGCGTTGCGGCGCACGGCCTCGATGCAGGCGACGAACTGTTTGGCACCGCCATCGGCCAGGTCGTCCCGGTTGACTGAGGTGATCACCACATGGCTGAGGTCCATGCGTCGCACCGCCTCCCCCAGCCGCTCCGGCTCGCTTGGGTCAAGCGCCCGAACACTCCTGTCGAAGTCGATGTCGCAGTAGGGGCAGGCCCGGGTGCAGCCCGGCCCCATGATCAGGAAGGTGGCGGTGCCGCCGGCGAAGCACTCGCCGATGTTCGGGCAGCTGGCCTCCTGGCAGACCGTGTTGAGCTTGAGGTCGACCAGCAGGTCTGCCACCGCCCCGATCCGCTCCCGCTGGGGCGCCTTGACCCGCAACCAGGGCGGCTTGGCAGGGGCAGGCCGGGGGTCGCTGACGGGCACGGGCATCGCTGGGCTGGACCGACTGTAGGCAGGGCTGTCGCTGCGCTCCATCCCCTAAAGTCTGGCCATCGGGATGTGGCGCAGCTTGGTAGCGCACTTCGTTCGGGACGAAGGGGCCGCAGGTTCGAATCCTGTCATCCCGATTTTTTTGACGCCTCCCCTCAGGCCAGGGCCGCCCCCGGATAGCCACGGGGGGTCACCATGCGACCGTCCTGGATGCGCGTCGAGCTGTTGCCGACCAGGACCAGGGTGAGCATGTCCACCTGATCCTCGGGCAGGGAACCCAGGGTGTGGAGGCTGAGCCTTTCCTCGGCCCGCCCCAGCTGACGGGCCAGCAGCACCGGCGTGCCCGCCGGCCGGCCCTCCAGCAGCAATTCGATGGCTCTCCCGAGCTGCCAGGGCCTGCCCAGCGAACGGGGGTTGTAGAGGGCCACCACGAAATCCCCGCTGGCGGCGCCCATCAGCCGCCGCTCGATCACCTCCCAGGGGGTGAGCCGGTCGCTGAGGCTGATGGTGCAGAAGTCGTGCATCAGCGGTGCCCCGGCCCGGGCGGCGGCCAGTTGCAGGGCCGAGAGCCCCGGGTGCACCGTGAAGGCGGGACGGTCGAGCACCGGCAGCTGCAGCCAGAGCTCCAGGGCCAGCCCCGCCATGCCGTAGATGCCGCTGTCCCCCGAGGAGATCAGGGCCACGTCGAGGCCCTGGCGGGCCAGGTCGAGGGCCTCGGTGCAGCGGGCCGTCTCTTCCGTCAGGCGGCCCTCGCGGCGCAGCTGGTCGGGTCGCCTGAGGGGCTCCAGCAGGTCGAGGTAGAGCCCGTAGCCCACCCACACCGTTGCCGCGGCAAGGGCCCGGCGGGCATCGCCGCTGAGCAGATCGATCGGGCCGGGGCCGCTGCCTACCAGATGCAGACTGCCCCGCTGCGGGGCCCATTGGCGTCCCGCCAGGGCCACCGCCAGGGTCGCCGCACCCCGCTCTCCGGCCCCGGCCCGCGCGATCCGCTTCTCGATCAGCAGGCGTGCCGGCCCGCCGGCCTGGGCCGCCGCCTGCAGAGCGGCGGCCTCAGCCACGCTTGGCGTGCCCATCTCCCTGGCCACCGCCTCTGAGGGATGGGGGACGGCAACGGCCGCCAGGGTGAGGGCGTCGTAGAGCCGCAGGGGCCAGCCCCGGCGCTCCGCCAGGGCCAGCAGGGCGGGCTCATCCCCCTTGCGGTCGATGCTGGCCAGGCCCGCCACCGCCTCGGGAGCCAGGCCCTGCTGCTCCAGCCCCTCCGCCACAAGGCGTTCCAGCACGGAGAGGCTTGTCTCCCGTTCGCAGCCGATGCCCAGCCACAGGCTGGGGGGATGCCAACGGCAACCCTGGCCGCTGTGGGGGGCGATCACCAGGCTGGCTGGTCCGGCGGCCTCGCAGCTGGCCGCGGCCTCCAGCTCCTGCCACAGGTCGCAGCCGCTTTCCTGCCGCAGGCTCGTGGGCAGGCCGCCGGCGGCCTTCACCATCAGGCTCCTCCAGTCGCCCGCGCCCCGACGCCAGCCCCAGGCCTGGCCGAAGGCATCCAGGGGAAGCCGGCCATGGGCGGAGCCGGCGCCGGTGAGCACGGCCTGGCCACCCACCAGGGCGGCGATCTCCTGGCTGAGCCGATCGCCACCGGCGGCATGGCCCCCCAGCAGCGGCACCACGAAGCGGCCCTGGGGATCCACCACCAGCACGGCGGGATCGCTGTCCTTGTTCCCGATCAGGGGGGCGATTAGCCGGGTCACCAGGCCGCAGGCCCCGACGGCCACCACCGCTTCAACGGCACCCCAGCGCTCCGCCAGCCACACTGCCGCGGCCTCCTCCTGCGGACCTCGCACCACGTTCACCAGTCCGGCCTGGGCGAGCTGCTGAAGCATCGGTGTGGCCGTCGAGCCGAAGCCGAGGCCGATGATTCCACACTTTGGGTCGCTCAAGGCTCCAGGCTCCCGTCCAGCGGTTCCTGAGCTTCCGGGGCGATGTCCGGCTCCGGCGGGGTGGGCAGGTCCGGGGTAGCGGCCACGGCACGCTCCTGTTGGTCAGCCATTTCCGCCTGGGCTGGGATTTCGGCTTCGCTGTCCGTGCCTGCAGTGGCACCAGTCGGGACCCCGTCTTCCGCCTCCGGCGCGGCCACCGGCTCCGGTTCCGGGTCCGGGTCCGGGTCCGGCTCTGCTCCCGGCTCCGGCGCGCTGGGTGAAGGAGCCTCGCCCAGCAGGCTGGCCAGGGTGGATGGATCCAGACGGCCTCCCTGCCAGGGGGGTGATTCGCCTCCCGGCTGCAGGATCACTTCCTCCACCAGGCTGTTGAAGGGAGGGTTGAGGGGCTCGCCCAGGCCGTCGAGCAGATCCAGCTGGATCGCATTGCTGCCGGTGCGCCAGCCTTCCAGCCAGAGGGGCGTCTGGCGATCCACCAGGAAACTGTCGCCATTGATGCTGACCCTCAGCCTCCAGCTGGCATCACCGCTGCGCAGGTTCTGCAGCGGAGCATCCAGCAGCAGCCAGTCGAGCAGCAGCGGCGTGCTGGCGGCGGTCCCGCGGGGGCTGACAGCAATCAGCTGGGGGCTGCCCGGAGCGGGCTGGCTGAGGGGGTTGGTCGCGACCCGGTGCAGCCGGATCTGGCGCTGGGCACTGGGGCTCTTCACCACCTCCCCCCAGGGCCTGGCGGCGTACACGGTGAGCCGATGGCTGCCGGGTTCCAGCGGCCGCATGGTGGCTGTGGTGCTGGTCAGGGGCAGGGGGGGATCCCCATCCAGCTGCACCACCACATGGGGACCCAGCCCCAGGGGGCCGGCGTCCACCAGGGGCCAGTCCTCCACCTGCAGCTGCAGGGTCCAGGGCCCTTCCTCCAACAGGGCACCGTCGGCGGGCGCAAGAATCTCCAGCCGCGGACGGCGCCCCTCCAGGGCCTCCTGCAACTGCTGCACGCCCAGGGGGGGCGCCACTTCCTGTTGGCTGGAACGGCCCGTCGTGAGGGTGGGTGCGGTGGGTGACGGCGGTCGGCGACCCGGGAGGGAGATCGCGTGGGCCGCCGGCGGCGCCAGGCTGAGCACCACCAGCAGGATCGCCGTCAGCACCCCGACCCAGTAGAAGCACCTATAGGCCCCTTGCCCGCTGGCCCCTTGCCCGCTGGCTCCTTGCCGCTTACCCCTGTCGCTCACGCGAGCTCCGTCATGCGTGGCGCCATTCTGCTTGGGGGCCTGAGGGCGGCGAATCGGCTGTTGAAATCGCTCAAAAATGCAGCAGGAGGTTATAGAAACTCCGCGGTTTATCCGATTGTTACGTTGTTGACAACATGCCGCCAGACCTCAGTCGCAGCCTTGGAACCGCTGGGATTAAACCTTTGTAACTGGCGGCCGATTCGTCTTGTTTTCGACCCCTATACTTCCGCCAGCGGTCCCCTTTCGGGGCCCAAAGCCCCAGTCGTGGCAAGGGATTTCTCCCACTCCGCGACTGGTGCCCATGGTCGGGGCTTCCCGGCCATGGGGCCCACCGATGGGGCCGGGACGGTCGCATGACCTGTCCCCGGCGTCCGTCGAAGGGGTGGACCTCCACCTCGACCCCGTCCCTCGAGGAACGTCTCGATGACCATCAGCCCACCAGAGCGTGGGAAAACGGCGAAGGACATGGTTGACCGGAACCCCGTTCCCGTCGACTTCGATGTTCTCGGCAAGCCCGGGCACTTCGATCGCTCCCTCGCCAAAGGTCCCAAAACCACCACCTGGATTTGGAACCTCCACGCCAACGCTCACGATTTCGACAGCCACACGAGCGATCTTGAAGAGGTCTCCCGGAAGATCTTCAGCGCTCACTTCGGCCATCTGGCCGTCATCTTCATCTGGCTGAGCGGCGCCTTCTATCACGGAGCCCGCTTCTCCAACTACACCGGCTGGCTGGCCGACCCCCTGCACGTCAAACCCAGTGCTCAGGTGGTCTGGCCGATCTTCGGCCAGGAAATTCTCAATGGCGATGTGGGTGCCGGCTTCCACGGCATTCAGATCACCTCCGGCCTCTTCCATGTTTGGAGAGCCTGGGGTTTCACCAACGAGTTCCAGCTCCTCTGCACCGCCATCGGTGCCTTGGTGATGGCCGGCCTCATGCTCAACGCCGGCGTCTTCCACTACCACAAGGCAGCGCCAAAGCTGGAGTGGTTCCAGAACGTTGAGTCCATGCTCAACCACCACCTGGCCGGCCTGCTCGGGCTCGGGTCCCTGTCCTGGACAGGTCACCTGCTGCACGTGTCGCTGCCCACCACCCAGTTGATGGATGCCATCGACGCCGGCAACCCGCTGGTGCTCAACGGCAAGACCATCGCATCGGTGGCCGACATCCCGCTCCCCCACGAGTTTCTCAACCAGGATCTGCTGACCCAGTTGTTCCCCGGCTTCGGCGCGGGGATCTCCGCCTTCTTCACCGGCAACTGGGCCGCCTACAGCGATTTCCTCACCTTCAAGGGTGGTCTGAATCCTGTGACCGGCAGCCTCTGGATGACCGACATTGCGCATCACCATCTGGCGATCGCGGTGCTGTTCATCGTGGCTGGCCACATGTACCGCACCAACTGGGGCATCGGTCACAGCATCAAGGAAATTCTCGAGGGCCAGAAGGGTGATCCCCTGCTGTTCCCCGCGCCCAAAGGACACGATGGGCTGTATGAGTTCCTGACCACGTCCTGGCACGCGCAGCTGGGTCTGAACCTGGCGCTGTTTGGTTCGCTCACGATCATCGTGGCGCACCATATGTATGCGATGCCTCCGTATCCCTACATCGGTATCGACTACCCGACCCAGTTGTCGCTGTTCACCCACCACATGTGGATCGGCGGCTTCCTGATCGTCGGAGCCGGTGCCCATGCGGCCATCGCACTCATCCGCGACTACGACCCGGCCAAGAACATCGACAACGTGCTGGATCGGGTGCTGAAAGCCCGTGACGCCCTGATCAGCCACCTCAACTGGGTGTGCATTTTCCTGGGCTTCCACAGCTTCGGCCTCTACATCCACAACGACACCATGAGTGCCCTGGGACGTCCCCAGGACATGTTCAGCGACACCGCGATCCAGCTGAAGCCCGTCTTCGCGCAATGGATCCAGGGTCTGCACGCCGCTGCCGCCGGCACCACCGCTCCCAATGCGCTGGCCGGTGTGAGCGAAGTGTTCAACGGCACCGTCGTCGCCGTTGGCGGCAAGGTGGCCGCCGCGCCGATTCCCCTGGGAACGGCGGACTTCATGGTCCACCACATCCACGCCTTCACGATCCACGTCACCGTGCTGATCCTGCTGAAAGGTGTGCTTTATGCGCGCAGCTCCCGCCTCGTCCCCGACAAGGCGAACCTGGGCTTCCGCTTCCCCTGCGACGGCCCCGGCCGTGGCGGTACCTGTCAGGTGTCGGCCTGGGACCACGTGTTCCTCGGCCTGTTCTGGATGTACAACTCCCTGTCGATCGTCATCTTCCACTTCAGCTGGAAGATGCAGAGCGACGTGTGGGGCACCGTCAATGCCGACGGCAGCGTCCAGCACATCACCAACGGCAACTTCGCCCAGGGCGCCATCACCATCAATGGTTGGCTCCGGGACTTCCTCTGGGCCCAGGCCGCCCAGGTGCTGAACAGCTACGGCTCGTCCTCCAGTGCCTACGGTCTGATGTTCCTGGGTGCCCACTTCGTCTGGGCCTTCAGCCTCATGTTCCTCTTCAGTGGCCGCGGCTACTGGCAGGAACTGATCGAGTCCATCGTCTGGGCTCACAACAAGCTGAAGGTTGCTCCCGCCATCCAGCCGCGGGCGCTTTCCATCACCCAAGGCCGTGCCGTCGGTGTCGCCCACTATCTGCTGGGCGGTATCGCGACCACCTGGGCCTTCTTCCTGTCCCGACTCATCGCGGTCGGCTGACCTCCACCTGACCTTTCCCAATGGCAACGAAATTTCCTTCGTTCAGCCGGGGTCTGGCACAGGACCCGACAACCCGTCGTATCTGGTACGGCATCGCCACGGCTCACGACTTCGAGAGCCATGACGGAATGACGGAGGAGCGGCTTTACCAAAAGCTGTTCTCCACCCACTTCGGTCACCTGGCGATCATCGGCCTCTGGGTTTCGGGCAACCTGTTCCATATCGCCTGGCAGGGCAACTTCGAGCAGTGGGTCGCCGATCCGCTGCATGTACGTCCCATCGCTCACGCGATCTGGGATCCCCACTTCGGCCAGGGCGCCATCGACGCCTTCACCCAGGCGGGCGCCTCCTCTCCGGTCAACATCGCCTACTCCGGTCTGTACCACTGGTGGTACACGATCGGCATGACGACCAACATGGAGCTCTACCAGGGTTCCATCTTCATGCTGATCCTCTCGGCATGGGCCCTGTTCGCCGGCTGGCTCCACCTCCAGCCCAAGTTCCTGCCTTCCCTGGCCTGGTTCAAGAACGCTGAATCCCGGCTCAACCATCACCTGGCTGTGCTGTTCGGCTTCAGTTCCATCGCCTGGACCGGTCACCTGGTCCACGTCGCCATCCCCGAATCCAGGGGACAGCACGTCGGCTGGGACAACTTCCTCTCGGTCTCACCTCACCCCGCCGGTCTGGCTCCGTTCTTCACCGGCAACTGGGGGGTCTATGCCCAGAATCCCGACACCGCCAACCAGGTGTTCGGGACCTCCGAGGGGGCCGGCACCGCGATCCTCACCTTCCTGGGTGGCTTCCACCCCCAGACCGAAGCGCTGTGGCTCACGGACATCGCCCACCACCACCTGGCCATCGGCTGCATCTTCGTGATCGCCGGCCACATGTACCGGACCAACTTCGGTATCGGCCACTCGATCCGCGAGATCCTCGACGCCCACAACCCTCCCAAGGGCACCCCCGGTGACCTGGGCGCCGGCCACAAGGGCCTCTACGACACCGTCAACAACTCCCTCCACTTCCAGCTGGGCCTCGCCCTGGCTGCCCTGGGCGTTGTGACCAGCCTGGTGGCGCAGCACATGTATGCGCTGCCGTCCTATGCGTTCATCGCCAAGGACTACACCACCCAGGCCGCCCTCTACACGCACCACCAGTACATCGCCATCTTCCTGATGTGCGGTGCCTTCGCCCACGGTGCGATCTTCTTCATCCGTGACTACGACCCGGAAGCCAACAAGGACAACGTGCTTGCCCGGATGCTCGAGCACAAGGAAGCCCTGATCAGCCATCTGAGCTGGGTCTCCCTGTTCCTCGGCTTCCACACCCTGGGTCTCTACGTCCACAACGACGTGGTGGTCGCCTTCGGTACCCCCGAGAAGCAGATCCTCATCGAGCCGGTGTTCGCCCAGTTCGTTCAGGCCTCCAGTGGCAAAGCCCTCTACGGCATGGATGTGCTGCTCGCCAACACCGACAGCATCGCCTCCACGGCGTGGCCGAACAACGGCGCCGTCTGGCTGCCGGGCTGGTTGGATGCCATCAATGCAGGCAACAACTCCCTGTTCCTGCAGATCGGCCCTGGTGACTTCCTGGTCCACCACGCCATCGCCCTGGGTCTGCACACCACCACCCTGATCCTGGTGAAGGGTGCCCTGGATGCCCGGGGTTCCAAGCTGATGCCCGATAAAAAGGACTTCGGCTACTCCTTCCCCTGCGACGGCCCCGGCCGTGGCGGCACCTGCGACATCTCGGCCTGGGACGCCTTCTATCTGGCGGTCTTCTGGGCCCTGAACACCGTCGGTTGGGTCACCTTCTACTGGCACTGGAAGCACCTCGCCATCTGGCAGGGCAACGTGGCCCAGTTCAACGAATCCAGCACCTATCTCATGGGCTGGTTCCGCGACTACCTGTGGCTCAACAGCTCCCAGCTGATCAACGGGTACAACCCGATGGGATCCAACAACCTGGCCGTCTGGGCCTGGATGTTCCTCTTCGGGCACCTGGTGTGGGCCACCGGCTTCATGTTCCTGATCTCCTGGCGGGGTTACTGGCAGGAGCTGATCGAAACCATCGTCTGGGCGCATCAGCGCACGCCCCTCGCCAACCTGGTGGGCTGGCGCGACAAGCCCGTCGCTCTCTCGATCGTTCAGGCCCGTGTGGTGGGTCTCGCCCACTTCACGATCGGCTACATCCTCACGTATGCGGCCTTCCTGATCGCGTCCACTTCAGGCAAGTTCGGCTGAGCCCTCGGCTCCCGGACCTGTTCTTTAGCCCTTCTCGAATCTTCGAGGGACCTCTTCGCCCCCGGTCAACGCCGGGGGTTTTTTACTGTCTGGCCTTGGTCAAGGGTCTTGGACGAGGGTCTTGGTCAGGGGTCTTGATCAGGGGCATTCTCAGGGGCGTTGCTCTGGTCTCAGGTGGCAGCTCAGCGATGCCGCAGCATCAGGTCCTGGAGCTCTCATCGCCATGGGCCTCCCTCCTCGCGTTCTGGGGAAGGCCAGAAGCGTCTTGGCCTTGGTAGGGGAAGGGCAGATGGGGGCGTTATCAGCCGTTGCCCACCCGCTGGAGAGCACTTCCCTTCCAGCCGTGGGAGGCGGCCCCCTCAGGCGACAGCCGAGCGGGTGTGATCGGCCGCCAGGCAGGAAGCCGGGATAGCCGGGCAATGACCCATAAAAAAACCCTGCCGAGGCAGGGTTTCAAGGGGTCGTCCGGTGAGTCAGTCAGCTGGTTCAGCCGACGCTCCAGACGCCGCCGGCGATGTTGGCCAGAGGGGATTGGATGGCGGTGCTGCAGAGGAACCAGGCGAAGGCGGCGCCGCCGCATCCACCCAGCCAGAAACCGCTGGCGAATTCCGCCCAGCCGGCTTTGGTGAACAGATCGGCCGGCGGGTTGTCGATGGTGGCGTCGGGGGGCTGCACGTTGGGGCCGCTGCCGGCTGTGCCGTAGATCGACAGGCAGATGGTCAGGATCGACACCAGGCCGATGGCGCCGAGCAGGCCGGCGGTGCTGGCGAACTCGGTGGCGCGCAGGGGGCCGGTGTAGGCGAAGGGGCCGTAGAGCAGGTAGCCGTGGGCCATGCCCACCTCAAGGCCGCGACGGTTGGGGGAGAGGGACGGCCGGTACGCCGGCAGGGCGTTCAGGAAGGCCTTGGTGAAATAGCTGCTGTTGACAGGGGTGGCCAGATTGCCGACGGTCGGGTCGGCGACGGGGGTCACGGTCATGGGGGGCGGATCGGGGGGTCGTCAGATGGGGAGGCGAGTGACGCTTGGGCCGGGGCCGGTCGTCAGTCGGTCGCCTCGATCACGTTGAACAGCAGGGCCATGGCCACCGCCGCGCCGAGGATTCCCACCAGGGGAACCATCACGGACGGCATCCAGGCAACGGCAAATTCACCAGTCATGGCTTCGGCCAATAGGAACCGCAGGCACTGTAAGTACCCCTTCCTGCCGGGCTTCTGGGGGACGCGGGGGGCGACATAAAAGTTCAGCAGCAGTGGCCGTTGCAGAAGGCGGGCCCATCAGGAGCCCGCGCCGCGCAGCGTGGTCCGGACCCGGTAGATCGGTCGGCCCTGGCTCTCGTGGTACGTGCGCATCTGCACTTCCGCCAGCAGCCCGAAACTGAACAGTTGCACCCCACTGAGGATCGCCAGCACCGCCATCAGCAGCAGGGGTCGGTTGCCGATGTCGGCCCCCAGCAGCAGCTTCTCGCCCACCAGCCAGGTGGCGATGGCCAGGCCCGCCAGCAGGGCCAGGAGGCCAGCGAAGCCGAACACATGCATCGGCCGGGTCAGGAACCGCTTCATGAACCACACCGTCAGCAGATCCATCAGCACCCGGAAGGTGCGATCGATGCCGTAGTTGCTGCGGCCATAGCGGCGGGCATGGTGGGACACCCTCACTTCGCCGATCCGGGCCCCTTCGATGAAGGCCAGGGCGGGCAGAAACCGGTGCAGTTCCCCGTAGAGATTCATGTCGCTGACCACTTCCCGCCGGTAGGCCTTCAGGGAGCAGCCGTAGTCGTGCAGCCGCACCCCTGTCACGCGGGCGATCAGGCGGTTGGCCAGCAGGGACGGCAGCAGCCGGTCGAGGGCCCCGTCCTGGCGCTGCTGGCGCCAGCCGCTCACCAGGTCCAGGTCGTCCTGCTCCAGCCGCGTCAGCAGCAGCGGGATGTCGGCGGGATCGTTCTGGAGATCCCCGTCGAGGGTGACGATCACCCCACCGCCGCTGGCATCGAAGCCGGCGGCCATGGCGGCCGTCTGCCCGTAGTTGCGTCGCAACAGCACCGCTACCAGTTCCGGTACCCGCCCGGCCAGGTCGCGCAGCACGGCCTGGGTGCCGTCCTTCGATCCGTCGTCCACCAGCACCAGCTCGAACGGCCGCTTCAGCGGCCTCAGGGCCGCCAGCAGCTTCTCGACGAGCAGCGGCACGCTGGCCTCCTCGTTGTAGAGGGGCACCACCACCGACAGGCTGGCGGACTCCGCCATGGCCCCTTCCAGCTCAGGCTGCACGGTACCCGCCCCGGGTCCCGGCCCCTGCCGGCTAAGGGGGCAGGGGACTGCCGTCATGGCTGTGCATCACCCGCCCCGCACCCCGCAGTTCGGCGCGGTAGTGGTTCGCCACCGGATCCCGGTTGCGGGGATGGAGGTCGTCGATGCCGATGCCGTCCCGGCCGTGCTGGCGGCCGGAGCTGTGCAGGTAGCGGCCGCCGCCCAGGTGCAGGGCCACGTGGGTGCAGCGCCGCGGGGTGCCGAAGAAGAGCAGATCCCCCGGCAGCAGCAGGCTGGTGACACCGCTGGCCACCGCCACCGGTCGGCAGAAGCGTTCCTGCAGGTAGGCATCGCGGGGTAGCCAGATGCCGGCCTGGGCGAAGGCGGTCTGCACCAGCCCCGAACAGTCGTAGTCGGGCCCCAGGGTGCCCCCCCAGAGGTAGCGGTTGGGCTGGTGACGGGCGGCCTCGGCGAAGGCCAGCACCGCCCCCAGGCGGGCGGCGATCCGGTGGCGATCGAGGCGGGGCAGCAGCGGCGGCCTGGCGGGGTGGCCGTGGCTCTCGAGCGCAAGCGCGTCCACCCAGCAGGGGTAGCCGTCCTCGTGCAGCCGCACCCGCAGGCGGGTCTCGGCGCCGGCGGCAGCGGGGGACGCTTCCAGCACCCTCAGGTGCCGACCCGCGCGGATCTCGGTGGCCAGGCCCGGGCCCTGCGGCCGGCTGTAGGCCGGCAGCGGCCCGGTCAGGGTCCAGGCACGGCCCGGTGCAGGCAGGGTGCCTAAGGTCGCCATCGCAAGGTGCCGCCGCTGATGGCGTTCTACAGCCCGGATCAGGCCATGGGCCAGGCCCTCCGCCAGCTCATCGACCAACTGCAACAGCAGGGGCGTCCCGGGCTGGGGGAGCAACTCTCCATCACCTGGCTCCGGTACGGGACTTCGCTGGTGGGCGGGGCCGATGGGATGGGCCAGGAGGCCTTCTGGAACCAGACGGTGACCGGCGCTTCCTGGGCGGGCGAAACACCGCGCTACCCCGCCAGCGTGGTGAAACTGGTCTATCTGGTGGCCGCCGAAGCCTGGTTGCAACGTCAGCTGATCGAAGACGGACCGGAACTGCGCCGGGCCCTGGCCGACATGGTGCGCGACTCCGGCAACGATGCCACCAGCCTCGTGGTGGATCTGCTCAGCGGCACCACCAGTGGTCCGTCCCTGCCGCCCGAGCGCGCCGAGGCATGGTGCCGGCAGCGCCAGCTGGTCAACGGCTGGCTGGCAAGGCTCGGCTGGCAAGAGATGGGGGGGGTGAACGCGTGCCAGAAGACCTGGGCAGAGGGGCCCTACGGCCGGGAGCGCGATTTCTATGGACCCCAGCTCGAGAACCGCAACCGCCTGAGCACGGATTTCACGGCCCGTCTGCTGCATGCCGTGATGGCCGGTGCTGTGGTATCCCCACCGGCCTGTCGCCGGATGATGGCGCTGCTCAGGCGGTCGCTCGATCTTCAGGCCCGGGCCGCCGATCCCGAGAACCAGGTGGATGGCTTCCTCGGGGCAGGTCTGCCCAATGGGGCCCGGTTGTGGAGCAAGGCCGGCTGGATGAGCCAGGCGCGTCACGACGCGGCCTACGTGGAGGTGGACGGGACGGCACCGATGCTGCTGGTGGTCTTCAGCGAGGGACGGGCCCGGGCCGCCGATGACACGCTGCTGCCGTCGATCGCCGCCGCCCTGTTGGCCGCCTGAACCTGCTTACCATCGGCGGGTCTGGTTCCGGCCCCTTGCCTGCCCTGCCGTTCGACGTGGTCCCGCTCGCCCTGGGGGCGGCGGTGAGCCCGATGCTGCTGCTCGGACAGATGCGCACCCTCACCGCTCCGGGATCGGGCGTGCGCCAGAGCTGGGCTTACCTCGCCGGCAACGCCCTCGTGGTCGGGGGCTGGGCGCTGCTGGGGCTGGGTTCGGGTGGATCCCTGCCGGCCCGCCCCCTTGCTGGCGCCGATCCGGTGTCCGCCGGGATCCGTCTGGTCCTGGCCGCCGTGCTGCTCGCCATCGGCGTCCGGGCCCTTCATGTTGAGGCCGGGACGGCGTCCGCGGCCCAAGGGCCTCGGGGGGGCTCCCTGACCCGATCCTTCGCGCTGGGGGTGGCCCTGATGGCGGGCAACCTCACCTCCCTGGTGCTCTACCTGCCGGCGTTGCAGGACCTGGCCCGTTCCGGTCTGGACGCCGGTCCCCTGGCCGCTCTGGTGCTGCTGGTGAGCCTGATCACGTTGGCTCCCTCGCTGTTGCCTCCCCTGGCCCTGGTTCTGACGGGGGCCTGGGGACGCTCCCGGCTCCAGCAGCTCTGCCACTGGACCCTCACCTACCAGGGCCGCATCAATGCCGGCCTGTGCTTCGGCTTCGCGGCCTATCTGGGCTGGAGCGGTTTCGCCAGGCTCTGAGCGCACCTGGCGAGGATGCCCTGGGGAGGGCTGGCGACGATGGCCCCTGGAAGGGCCTGGAACGGAGAGGGAGGGATTCGAACCCTCGACAGAAGTTGCCTCCTGTAACTCCTTAGCAGGGAGCCGCTTTCAACCACTCAGCCACCTCTCCAGTGGCCACGAGAGCTTATCAGGGCTCCGACGCCCCCTCCGGGGGGATGGGCGCTCCCTGATCCGGGGGCACCGCCAGGCGCGGCAGGCGGTGCTTGAAGCCGCAGAGGATCTCCCAGGGGATGGTGCCGCAGCGTTCGCTCCAGTCGAGGGGGCTGATCGTCTCCCCCTCCTGTTCGCCCAGCAGGGTGACCATGCTGCCCACCTCGATCCGGTGGGCCTCGGTGGCGTCGATCACCAGCTGGTCCATGGTGATGGCGCCCACCTGGGGCAGGCGCCGGCCTTCGAAGAGGACCTCCAGACGGTTGGAGAGCTGGCGGGGCACCCCGTCGGCGTAGCCGATCGACACCACCGCCAGCCGGCTGGGCCGGCTGGTGCGGAAACGGTGGCCGTAGCTGACGCCGACCCCTGCCCCCACCTGGCGCAGCAGGGTGACGCGGGCCTGGAGCTGAAGGGCAGGCCGCAGGGGCACCACGCCGGCCAGGTGGGCCGCCGGAGGCTGGCCGTACAGGGCCAGCCCCACCCGGACAAGGTCGTAGTGCTGCCGGTGCCCCCGCAGGGTGCCCGCCGAATTGGCGAGGTGACGGCAACCGGCCGCCAGTCCCTGCTCGGCCAGGCTGGAGAGGACCGTTTCGAAGCGCTGCTGCTGGAGTTCGCTGAGGCCGTCGTCCTCCTCAGGAGCGGCATCGGCGCAGGCCAGATGGGAATAGATCCCGGCCAGGTCGATGGCTTCCATGCCCTGCAGGGCCGCCACCAGCCTCGGCCCCTCCTGCCAGTCGGCGCCGAGGCGGGCCATGCCGGTGTCCAGCTTCAGCTGCACGGTCATGGCGCGGCCGCTGCCGCTGGCCAGGTTCTGGCAGAGCAGGGCTTCACGCATGCTGCTCAGGGTCGGCATCAGCTGCCAGCGCAGACAGCTGCGCAGTTCCTCCGGCTGGGTGAGGTTGCCGAGCACCAGCACCGGGGCGGAGAGGCCGGCGCGGCGCAACTGCACGCCTTCGGCCAGGGTGGCGACCCCGAAACAGGCCGCACCCGCCTCCAGGGCGGCACGGGCCACCGCCAGGGCGCCGTGGCCGTAGGCATCGGCCTTGACCACCGCCATCAGCTGGGTCGCCGGACCGATGTGGCGCTGCAGGGCCCGCACGTTGGCCTGGATGGCGGCGGTGTTCACCTCCACCCAGGCCCGCTGCCGCGACGGCTGAGTCTCCTCCGTCGCGCTGGTGGGGGCGAGCGGGGAGCTGGTCATGGACGCGGGCGGAGCAGGTGGAGCATGATTCTCATGGAGATCCCGTTAGCATGCCGCGTATCCAGCGGACGGGGATGGGCCACGTACTCGTTCTGAATGCGTCCTACGAACCGCTGAACATCACCACCTGGCGCCGGGCCATGGTGATGCTGCTCAAGGGGAAGGCCGAGGGGCTGGAGCACGACCCTGAAAGGACGATCCGTCCGAACCATTTCCTGCCCACGGTGATCCGTCTGCGGCAGTTCGTGCGGGTGCCCTACAAGCCACTCCCCCTCACCCGCCGCAACATCTTCCATCGCGACGGCCACGCCTGCCAGTACTGCGGCTTCAGTGGTGAGCAGCTTTCCATCGACCATGTGGTGCCCCGCAGCCGCGGCGGCACCGACGTCTGGGAGAACGTCACCACGGCCTGCCTGCCCTGCAACGTGCGCAAGGGCAACCGCACCCCGCGGGAGGCGGGCATGCCCCTGGCCCGTGAGCCGCGCCGGCCGCTCGGCAGCCTGAGCTTCGAGGCCAACCGTCGCATCCGCTCCGGTCAGCACCAGGAGTGGGCCAAGTACGTGATCGGCGCCTGAGCGCTCCCCCCCACCCCGGCGGTGTTCATCCGCCGGTTCCCGTCGCCTCCAGGGCGAGCGCTTCAAGGCCCTGGCGCTGCTCCTCGGCGATGCAGGCGCTGATCAGGTCGTCGATCTGGCCCGTCAGCACGGGCTCGAGCGAGAAGTTGCGTCCCAGCCGATGGTCGGTCACCCGGTTGTCCTTCGCGTTGTAGGTGCGGATCTTCTCGCTGCGGTCTCCGCTGCCCACCTGGGCACGGCGCACGGAGCGCTCCTCGGCGTTCGCTTCCGCCAGCTGCCGCTCGTAGAGCTTGGCCCGCAGGATTTCCATCGCCCTCTCCCGGTTCTGCAGCTGGGAGCGTTCCTGGGTACAGAAGACCCGGATGCCGGTGGGCTTGTGCAGCAGGTCGACCGCCGTTTCCACCTTGTTGACGTTCTGGCCACCGGCGCCGCCCGATCGGGCCGTGCTGATGTCCAGATCCCCCGGATCGATCTGCACTTCCACCGGGTCGGCTTCAGGCATCACCGCCACCGTGGCGGTGGAGGTGTGCACCCGCCCCTGGGATTCGGTGGCAGGGACCCGCTGCACGCGATGCACGCCCGCCTCGAACTTCAGCCGGCTGTACACCCCATCGCCGCGTATCGCGAGAATGAGCTCCTTGTAGCCACCCAGATCGGCCTCCGAGGCACTCACGGGCTGCACCTGCCAGCCCTGGCTCTGGGCATAGCGCTCGTACATGCGGGCCAGATCCCCTGCCCACAGGCTGGCCTCGTCGCCGCCCGCGCCGGCGCGGATCTCCAGCATGACGCTGCGCTCGTCGCGGGGATCCGAGGGCAGCAGGGCCAGGGTGAGCCGTGCGTTCAGGGCGGTGATCAGGCTCTCGAGGCTGACCAGCTCTTCGGTGGCCAGGGCCGCCAGCTCCTCGGCGTCGGCGTCGTCGCGGTGGGCCTTGAGCAGGGCGCGGGCCTCCACCCGTTCCTGCTCCAGCTTGCGCAGCTGCTGGTAGTCGTTGACCAGTGGCTCCAGCCGCGCCCGCTCCCGGGCGATGGCCTGCAACCGGGCGGGATCGGACGCCACCGCCGGGTCCGCCAGTTGGCGCTCCAGAGCCTGGAAGGTGCGGGTCGCGGTGTCCAGTCGGGATTGCAGCAGCTCGGAATCCATGGGCGACACCCAAACAAAAAAGAGCCGGGTGCTCAGGGCACCCGGCCAAGGCATAACCGGGCCAGATCAGGCGCTCGGATGCGGGCCGTGCCTTCAGGCTGCGGGGGCTTCCGCCTCGGCGCTGGCCGGAGCTTCGGAGGTTTTGGCGGCCTTCTTGGCACCGGAGGCGGAATCGGTGCTGCCCATGCCGTATTTGCGCATGAAGCGATCCACCCGACCTTCGGTGTCGAGGATCTTCTGGGTGCCTGTGTAGAAGGGGTGGTTGCCGCTCCACACGTCGACCGTGATCTCGGGCTGGGTGGAGCCGGTGGTCATCACCACCTCCCCGTTGCAGATCACCTTGGCGTCCGGATACCAGGTGGGATGGATGTCGGCTTTCGGCATGACGGAAATCAGCGCTTGGAGAACTGGGGAGCCTTGCGGGCTTTCTTGAGGCCGTACTTGCGACGCTCCTTGGCCCGGGGATCGCGGCTGAGATGGCCTTCGATCTTGAGCGGTTTGCGGTTGTCGGGGGACAGATCGCAGAGGGCGCGGGCTGCACCCTGCTTGATGGCATCGGCCTGGCCGGTGAGGCCACCGCCGCGCACGTTCACCAGAAGGTCGTACTGGGCTTCCAGGCCCAGGGTCTGCAGAGGGGCCTTCACCGCCGCCAGGTAGACGGGGTTGTAGTTGAGGTAGTTGTCACCGGGGCGGCCGTTGATGGTGACGCTGCCGCTGCCGGGCACCACCCGCACACGGGCGACGGCGGTCTTGCGACGGCCGGTGCCCCAGTAGACGACGCGGTTGGAGGTGCTGGTCATTGGGCGGCGGCGGCGGGATCGAGGGCGAGGGGCTGGGGCTGCTGGGCGGCGTGGGGATGCTCGGCACCCTTGTAGACCTTGAGCTTGCGGAACAGCTGACGGCCCAGGGCGTTGTGGGGAAGCATGCCTTTGATGGCCTTCTCGATGATGCGCTCCGGCAGGCGGGCCTGCAGGTGCTCGAAGGTTTCGGTCTTCATGCCACCGGGACGGCCGGAATGGCGGCGGTAGATCTTCTGGGTGGCCTTGTTGCCACTGACACGCACCTTGTCGGCATTGATCACCACCACGAAGTCACCGGTGTCGAGGTGGGGCGTGTAGGTGGGCTTGTTCTTGCCGCGCAGCACCTGGGCCACTTCGCTGGCGAGACGGCCGAGGGTCTGGTCCGCTGCGTCGACCAGATACCACTGGCGCTCAAGCGAATCGATGGAGGGTGGGGTTGTCTTGTTCATCGCGCCGGCGGGCCGGTTTGGGGTGAGCCCATCGCAGCCGGATGGGTCGGGACAGGAAGAATCGACCCTACCGTGTCGTCGGATCGGAAAGAAACGTTCCGCACGGGGCCACCGGACGGGGGCTCCCTGCAGGTCGCTCAACCGATCGGATCGCCGACGAACGGATCGGCGGGAGGATCGCGCGATTCCAGCAGAAATCGCGGTTGACAATCATACCAGGCGGCCTCAGGGAAGATCGCCTCGGGGTAACCCACCCGCAGCAGGCAAAGCCCCTGGGGCGGGGCGGCCTCCTTCACGGCGTGGCGGGCTCCGCTGCGCCAGCGGTGCAGGAACTCCTCGCTGTTCAGGCGGCCTTCCCCCACCGCCACCAGCTGGCCCATCAGCAGACGCACCATGCCGTAGAGAAAGCCGCTGGCCTGCACTTCGGTGACCAGCAGATCCCCCTGACGCACCACCTGCACCTCCTGAACGGTGGTGCGGGCGTGGGCTCGGCGGCTGCCCGCCCGCTGGAAGGCGGAGAAATCGTGCTCGCCCAGGAGGGCCTCCAGACAGCGGGCCATGCGAGCCTCATCGAGGCGCCACTGGTAGCGGTGCCAGCTCCAGGGGGCCAGGAAGAGGTTGGTGGTGCGGCCGTTGAAGATCGTGTAGCGGTAGCGCCGGTAGGTGGCGCTGAAGCAGGCGTGCCAGTCGGCAGGCACCTCGGCGGCGGCCCGGACCCGGATCGTGGGCGGCAGACGGCCGTTGAGGGCCTTGGCCCATCGGCTGACGGGAATCGGACCACTGGCGTCGAAATGGACCACCTGGGCGGCGGCATGGACGCCGCTGTCGGTGCGACCCGCCGCCACCGCCCTGGCCGGCCGGTGTGGGTCGAGGGCGGCGATCGCAGCCTCGAGGGTTTCCTGCACGCTGCCGTGGTGAGCCTGCCGCTGCCAGCCGTGGAAGGACGATCCCTCGTACTGCAGCGAAAGGGCGATCCTTTTCAGACCAGCTCGATGATCGCCATCTCGGCGTTGTCGCCCCGGCGGCGCACGGTACGGATGATGCGGGTGTAGCCGCCCTGGCGATCGCCGTAACGGTCCTGGGCCTTGTCGAACAGGGCGTGCACCAGCTGCTTGTCGTAGATGTAGCCGATGGCGCGGCGGCGGGCGGCGAGGGTGCCGTCCTTGGCCAGGGTGATCATGCGTTCGGCCTCATCACGGAGGGCCTTGGCCCTGGCCTTGGTGGTGGTGACGCGGCCTTCGCGGATGAGCTGGGTGGTGAGGCCACGCAGCATGGCCTTGCGTTGATCGGCGGGGCGTCCCAGCAGGGGGACTCGGCACTGGTGTCGCATGGTGGGGACGGGGCGGGTGGCGAAACGGGGAAGGGGAAACCGCCCTTCAGCCGCTGGTGCGGCTCTGGGGCAGGGAGATGCCGATCCTCTCGAGAGCCTCGATCACCTCGTCGGCGGACTTGGAACCGAAGTTCTTGATCTCCAGGAGGTCTTCGTAGCTGAAGCCCATGAGGTCGGAGACGGAGTTGACCTGGGCGCGCTTGAGGCAGTTGTAGGCGCGGACGGAGAGGTTCAGTTCCTCCAGGGGAATCTGGGCCTCGGCCGAAGGCTCCGGTTCCAGGCCGGGCTCCTCGGTCATGGTGAGGGTGGCCAGGGGGCGGAACAGGTCGATCAGCTGGTTCGCTGCCTGGGCCATGGCGTCGTCGGGGGTGACGCTGCCGTTGGTCTCGATCTCGATGCGCAGGCGCTCGTGGGCCGAACCGCCTTCCCCGACCGCGGTTTCATCCACGGTGTAGTTGACCCGGCGAACGGGCATGAAGACCGCATCGATCTGCAGCAGATCGATGGCGGAGGTGTCCTCGTTGTGGCGGTCCACCGGCCGGTAGCCGATGCCACGCTCCACATGGACCTCCATCTCGAGGCTGTGCCCCTCGGCCACGGTGGCGATCTCCCGGTCACCGTCGATCACCTGCACCTGGGGAGAGAACTGCAGATCCGAGGCGGTGACCCGGGCCGGTCCGTTGACCATCAGGCGGCCGATCTCCAGATCGCGGCTGCGGCTGTTGACGGGAACCGATTTGCAGTTGAGCAGGATGTCGAGCACGTCCTCGCGCACACCGGGCACCGTGGCGTACTCATGGTTGACCCCGGAGAGACGCACCGCCGTGATGGCGCTTCCTTCGAGGGCACCGATCAGCACCCGCCTGAGGGCGTTGCCGAGGGTGGTCGCCTGGCCCCGATCCAGGGGGCCGATCAGGAAGACGCCCGTCTGGGAACGGTCGTCGGCGACCTGGTGCTCGACCCGATCGATCTGGTAGTGCAACACGGTCAGAGGAGGTGAGAAAGGAAAAGTGGCCGCGGCAGCGGCGCGGGGGTGTCAGGCGAGAGGCCGGAGGGTTCCGGACGGCTCAGACCCGGCGACGCTTGGCCCGGCGGCAGCCGTTATGGGGCAGGGGGGTGACGTCGCGGATCAGGGTGATCTCGAGACCGGCCACCTGCAGGGCGCGGATGGCGGTCTCCCGGCCGGAGCCGGGGCCGCGCACCAGCACTTCGATCTGACGCATGCCTTGCTCGAGGGCACGGCGGGCGGCCGCTTCGGCGGCGGTCTGGGCGGCGAAGGGGGTGCCCTTGCGGGCGCCCTTGAAGCCGCTGGCGCCTGCGGACGACCAGCTCACCACCTCACCGGCCGTGTCGGTGATGGAGACGATCGTGTTGTTGAAGGTGCTCTGGATGTGCGCAACCCCGTTGGGCACATTGCGCTTGGCCTTCTTGGGGCCTGTCTTCTTGGCTGGTTTGGCCATGGCGGTGGCCCTGCGGGAGCAGGGAGGTGATCGGAGGACTGGGGGAGAGTCCCGGTGACGACCTCCGGAAGCGGAGGGCGGCGGGACCGAGGCCTGCTGGCGGCCGCGAGGAGCCACAGGCCTGGTGGTGAGGCGGGCAGGAAAGGGAGCAGGGAGCCCCTGGGGGCCTTACTTCTTCTTGCCGGCGACGGTCTTGCGGGCGCCGCGACGGGTGCGGGCATTGGTACGGGTGCGCTGACCCCGCACGGGCAAGCCCATGCGGTGGCGACGACCCCGCAGGCAGCCGATGTCCTGCAGGCGCTTGAGGGCCATGCCCTCTTCCCGGCGCAGGTCGCCCTCGAGAACGAAGGAATCAGCGGCGCCGCGCAGCTTCTGCACGTCGCCATCGCTGAGATCCTTCACCCGGATGTCGGGGCTGACCCCCGACTTGGCGAGAATCTTGCGGGCCCTGGTGAGCCCGATCCCGTACACGTAAGTGAGTGAGATCTCAACCCTCTTGTCACGAGGGATATCGACACCGGCGATCCGAGCCACGTCAGGAAACGATCAGAGGGCAATGGGGGTGGCGGCCGAAGGCGGCCGCCGTGAAGGCGTGAGGGGTCAACCCTGACGCTGCTTGTGCTTCGGGTTGGTGCAGATCACCATGACCCGGCCGTGGCGACGGATCACCCGGCACTTGTCGCACATCTTCTTGACTGAGGCACGCACCTTCATGGGCGTTGTGCTCTCCGAATTTGCAAACAGCTAACGTATCACATCAGTCAACCAGGCTGGCGACGATCCTCTCTGCGATCTCCTCCACCGTGCCGGAGGCCTCCACGCCGCAGAGCAGTCCCAGCTTCCGGTAGTGGTCGATCAGGGGGGCGGTCTGCTCCTGGTACACCACCAGGCGGTTGCGGATCACCGCTTCGTTGTCGTCGGCCCTGCCGCGGGAGAGGAGGCGCTGGATCAGGACGCCGTCCTCCAGTTCCAGCAGCAGCACCCGTTCGATGCGCTGGTCGAGCTCCGCCAGCAGCCCATCAAGGGCCTCGGCCTGGGCCAGGTTGCGGGGGAAGCCGTCCAGAAGCCAGCCCCCCTGGTGACCCTCCAGGCGGCTGCGCACGATCGCCAGCACCAGCGCATCGCTGACCAGCTCACCGCGGGCCATCACCGCCTCCGCCTCCTGGCCCAGGGCGCTGCCGGCCTTCACCTCCGCCCGCAGCAGTTCACCGGTGGAGAGGTGCAGCAGCTGGTGGCGGTCGGCCAGGAGCTCGGCCTGGGTGCCCTTGCCGGCGCCGGGGGGGCCGAGGAAAAGGAGTCGCTGTTTCATGGATCGGGAGACGGGGAATGGGTTATTGCCGGACCAGTCCTTCGTAGCGCTGGGAAATGACGTACGTCTGGACCTGCTTGGCCGTGTCGATGGCCACGCCCACCAGGATGAGCAGGGAGGTGGCCCCGAGGCCCTGGAAGGTGCGCACCTGGGTGGCGCCCTCCACCGCCGAGGGGATGATCGCGATGGCACCGAGGAACAGGCCCCCCAGCAGGGTGAGGCGATTGGACACGCCGGAGAGGTAGTCGGCGGTGGCCGAACCGGGGCGCACCCCGGGGATGGCGACGCCGGAGCGTTTGAGGTTGGTGGCGATGTCCACCGGGTTGACGGTGAGGGAGGCGTAGAAGAAGGCGAAGCCGCAGATCAGGGCGAAGTACACCAGGGCATAGAGCCAGGGGGTGCTGCTGGTCGGGTTGAGATAGCCCGCCACCCGGATCAGCCAGGGGCTCTTGGTGAGGTTGGCGATCGTCAGCGGCAGGAACACCACCGCCGAGGCGAAGATGATCGGCATCACACCGCCGGCGTTGAGCTTCAGCGGCAGGTAGCTCTGACGCGAGGCCAGGACGCTGGCTCCGCCCACCTGGCGTTTGGCGCTCACGATCGGGATGCGGCGGCTGCCCTCCTGCAGGAAGATGATCCCCACGATCGTCACCAGGAAGACGAGCACCAGAACGACGATGCCACCCACCGTGGCCCGGTCGCCGCTCTGGGCCAGCTGGATGGTGGAGCCCAGGGCCTTGGGCAGGGTGGCCACGATGTTGATGAAGATCACCAGGGAGGCCCCCTGGCCGATGCCCCGTTCGGTGATCACCTCGCTGATCCACATCACCACCATCGAACCGGTGACAAGAGCCAGGCTCGTCTGGACGACGAACAGCCAGTCAGGCAGGCCCGGCAGGGCGTACTGGCGCAGGATCAGGGCGAAGACGAGGCTTTGCAGGATGCCCCAGCCAAGGGCCACATAGCGGGTGATCTGGGCCAGCTTGCGCCGGCCGGCCTCCCCTTCGTTCTTCTGCAGCTCCTCGAGCTGGGGCAGGGCCGCCGTCATCAGCTGGATGATGATCGAGGCGTTGATGAAGGGCAGGATGCCCAGGGCGAACACGCCCAGGGTGGACAGGCCCCCGCCGGTGAAGATGTCGAGGAAGCCGATCAGCTGGCCGCCCTGGCGGATGAACTCCTGGAAGGCGACCCGGTCGATGCCCGGCACCGGGATGTAGATGCCGAGTCGCACCAGCAGCAGCAGGCCCAGGGTGGTGAGCACCCGATCCCGCAGGCCCTTCGACTGAACCAACTGGACGAGGATTTCAGCGGCGCTGGGATTGCGCCCCCGGCTGAGGAGCATGGTGGTGACGGGTGAGGTGGGAAACGGGTCGCAACGACCGGAGCCGCCTGCCGCAGCACAAGGCTACGGGCAGACGGCTCGCGGCTGGGGGCAGGGCAACGGCCCGGCCTCAGTCGATGATCTCGCAGCTGCCGCCGGCGGCTTCGATCTTGGCGCGGGCCGAAGCGGTGAAGGCGGCGGCCTGGACCGTCAGTTTCACCTTCAGCTCGCCGTTGCCGAGCACCTTGAGCGGGTAGCGGGGGCTGGTGACCAGGCCCGCCTGCTCGAGGGACTCGAGGCTGACCGTGCTGCCCGCTTTGAGTTCACCCAGACGGGACACGTTGATCACCGTGTAATGGGTGGGGTTGACGACCGGGAAGTGCTTGAGCTTCGGAATCCGGCGGTAGAGGGGCATCTGGCCACCCTCGAAGCCGGGGCGGGTGGGACGGCCCGAGCGGGACTTCTGGCCGCGCATGCCGAAACCACAGCTGGCGCCCTGGCCGGCGGCGATGCCGCGACCCTTGCGCAGCTTGCGCTTGCGGGAGCCCGTCTGGGGCTGAAGGTTGTTGAGAGAGAAGGACGTCATGGCGGGCCTCAGGAGTAGATCTGCTCGAGGGAGATGCCCCGCTCCTTGGCGGTCTCCTTGTGGGTGCGCAGGCCTTCGAGGGCCTGCATGGCGGCGCGGGCGTTGTTGAGCGGGGTCTTGGAGCCCAGCCGCTTCGCCAGCACGTTTTTGATGCCGGCCAGTTCGAGCACGGTGCGGATCGAACCGCCCGCGATCACCCCGGTACCGGGCGCTGCCGGCCGGATCAGCACGCTGGCGGCGCCGTCGCGGCCATTGCTGAGGGTGGGGATCGAACTGGTGCGGGTGAGGGGCACCTTGACCAGATGCTTCTTGCCATCGGCCACGCCCTTGCGGACGGCACCGATGACATCGCCGGCCTTGCCGACGCCCACGCCCACCTGGCCGCGTTCGTTGCCGACAACGACGATGGCCCGGAAGCTCATCTTCTTGCCGCCTTTGACGGTCTTGGAGACCCGGCGGATCTGCACCACCCGCTCCTGCCATTCGGAGTCGCGTTCCTGGCCGCGGCGGTTGTCGCGGCCGCGGCCGCCGCCGCCGCGGCGGTCACCCTTGGAATCGCCCCGGCCACCGCCACCGCCGCCCCGGCGCTGTTCCTGCTGCCCTTCGGCAGCGGCGGGGACGTCGGAGGCCGCAGGCACGGCGCCGGTCTGGATCTGGTCGTTGGTTTCGGTCATGGTGAGAGCAGGGATCAGAACTGAAGGCCCGCTTCCCGGGCGGCGTCAGCAAGGGCCTTGACCCTGCCGTGGTACAGGTTGCCGCCGCGATCGAAGACCACCTGCTGGATGCCCTTGGCGAGGGCGCGCTGGGCGACGAGCTGGCCCACGGCGACGGAGGCGTCGCAGGTGGCGCTGGCCTGGACGCTGGTGCGCAGGTCCTTGTCGAGGGTGGACGCGGCGCAGAGGGTGCTCTGGGCGTCGTCGTCGATGACCTGGGCGTAGATGTGATTGTTGGAGCGGAACACGGCCAGCCTGGGGCGGGCGGCGGTGCCGGAGAGCAGACGACGCAGGCGGCGGTGACGCTTCTGGGTCTGCTGTTTGCGGGAGAGGGAAGACATGGGGGATCAGACGGATGACGCTCGAGCAGACCTCATTTCTTGCCGGTCTTGCCGGCCTTGCGCAGGATCCGCTCACCTTCGTACTTGATGCCCTTGCCCTTGTAGGGCTCGGGCGGACGGATGCCGCGGATCTTGGCGGCCTCGTTGCCCACCAGCTCCTTGTCGGGGCCGGAGACGAAGACCGAGGTGTTGTTCTCGACCGAGAAAGTGACCCCTTCGGGGGGAACCATCTCCACCGGGTGGCTGTAGCCGGCGCTGACCACCAGCTTCCGGCCCTGGACCTGGGCGCGGTAGCCCACGCCGATGATCTCGAGCTTGCGGGTGAAGCCCTGGCTGACCCCTTCGACCATGTTGGCGACGAGGGTGCGGCTGAGGCCGTGGCGCTCCCGGGAGCGGCGGTGGCTGCTGGTGGGACTCACCACCACCGTGCCGCCTTCCTGGCTGACGCTGACGCCCTCCGGGAGAACGCGGCTGAGTTCGCCCTTGGGCCCCTTCACGGTGACCGCCAGGCCATCGAGGCTGACGGTGACCTTGTCGGGGATGGGGATCGGGGCTTTACCGATACGAGACATGGAACAACTCCTGGGATCAGTAGACGTAGCAGAGCACTTCGCCGCCGACGCCCTGCTTGCGGGCGTCACGGTCGCTCATCACACCCCGGGAGGTGGAGATGATCGCCACGCCGAGGCCGCCCAGCACCTTGGGCAGCTGGCGGGTGTTCTTGTAGATGCGCAGGCCGGGCTTGCTCACCCGCTGCACGGAGCGGATGGTGGGCTGGCGGTGCTTGCCGCTGTATTTCAGCTCAAGCACCAGGTGGCGCTGCACGCCTTCGCCTTCCTCGGCGATGGCGGCGATGAAGCCCTCCTGCTGCAGCACTTTGGCGATGCTGCGGGAGAGGCGGGAGGCGGGAATCCTGGTGCGCTCGTGGCGCTTCTCACTCGCGTTGCGAAGGCGGGTGAGCATGTCTGAGATCGGGTCGTGGTTGGCCATGGTCGTTTCCGGGAGGGGGCTCAGGTATTGCGGAACGGCATTCCCATTTCGCGGAGGAGGGCCCGGCCCTCTTCGTCGTTACGGGCGTTGGTCACGATCGTGACGTCCATCCCCCGGATGGCATCGATCTTGTCGAAGGAGATCTCGGGGAAGATGATCTGCTCCCGGATCCCCAGGGTGTAGTTCCCCCGGCCGTCGAAGCTTTTGGGGCTCACGCCGCGGAAGTCGCGGATGCGCGGCAGCGCCAGGTGGATCAGGCGCTCCAGGAAGGCATACATCCGCTCGCCCCGCAGGGTGACGGCCACGCCGATCGGCATGCCCTGGCGGATCTTGAAGGCGGCGATGGCCTTCTTGGCGCGGGTCACCACCACCTTCTGACCGGTGATGGTCGCCAGTTCGGTGATCGAGGCCTCGAGGGCCTTGGCGTTCTGGGCCGCTTCACCGAGGCCCCGGTTGACGGTGACCTTGACCACCTTGGGAACCTCGTGGACGTTGGAGAGGTTGAGATCCTTCAGCAGCTTGGGCTGGATCGTCTCCCGGTAGCGCTGTTTGAGTGACATGACGGGGGGATGGGGTGGCGCTTCTGGACGGGGTCAGAAGGCGGACGGGGGAGAGAAGCAGGGACGCGGAGCGTGGGGGGCGTCGCGCAGGGGGGAAAGCAGGGCGGTCAGTCGAGCACCTCCCCGGTCTTCTTGAGGCGGCGCTTCTTGCTGCCGTCCTCCTGGACAACGATCTCCACCCGGCTGGCAACCTTGTTGGCGGTGGAGTACAACATCACGTTGGAGGCATGCAGGGACGCTTCCTCGGTGACGATGCGGCCGGTCTCGCCTTCCTGGGTGGGTTTGACGTGCCGGGTGCGCAGGTTGATGCCCTGCACGACGACACGGTTTTCGTTGGGCAGGGTGCGCAGCACCTCGCCGGTCTTGCCCCGGTCCTTGCCGGCGATCACCTGGACGGTGTCACCTTTGCGGATGCGCATCTTGATGCGCTGGACGGGCCTGGCTTTGGGGGTTGCGGTGGCCATTTCAGATCACCTCCGGAGCGAGGGACACGATCTTGGTGAAGTTGCGCTCGCGCAGCTCCCGGGCGACCGGGCCGAAGACGCGGGTGCCCTTGGGGTTGTTGTCGCTCCCGAGGATCACGGCGGCGTTGTCGTCGAAGCGGATGGCGTTGCCGGTGTCGCGGCGCAGCGTCGCCCGGGTGCGCACCACCACGGCCTTGACCACATCCGACTTCTTGACGCCCATGTTGGGCATGGCGTCCTTGACGGCGGCGACGATCACATCGCCCACGTGGGCGTAGCGACGGTTGGTGCCGAGGACCCGGATGCACTGGATGCGCTTGGCGCCGCTGTTGTCAGCGACGTTGAGGAAGGTTTCCTGCTGAATCATGGGGGGTTCCTCAGCCGGCGCTGGTGGTGGAGAGAACCTCGGCCACGGCCCAACGTTTGGTGCGGCTGAGGGGGCGGGTCTCGGTGATCCGGACCCGGTCACCCACGCGGCAGCTGTTGGCTTCGTCGTGGGCTTTGTAGCGGGTGGTGCGGCGGACGGTCTTCTGATAGATGGGGTGGGGGAAGCGGTTTTCCACCGCCACCACCACCGTTTTGTCCATCTTGTCGCTGACGACGGTGCCGACCCTTTCCTTGAGTGCCATGGGGATCGAGGGGGGAATCAGGAGGCGACGGTGGAGCGCTGACGCTCTTCCTGCACCGTGAGCAGGTGGGCCAGCTTGATGCGGGCCTCCTTGAAGCGGTGCGGGTGCTCCAGGCGGCGGGTGGCCTGCTGGAAGCGGAGGTCGAACAGTTCGCGGCGAACGCTGTCGATCTGTTCGCCGATCTGGGCGTCGCTGAGCGATCGCACATCGGTGATGGTGGGACGGGCCATGGTCAGGACTCGACGGCGAGGGCGGGTTCGGGGGCGGCGGCCTCCTGATCGGCCAGGGCGAGGAACTTCGTCTTGACCGGCAGTTTGTACTGGGCCAGACGCATGGCCTCCTTGGCGATCTCGGGGGTGATCTCGGGGCCGCCCATCTCGAAGAGAATGCGACCCGGCTTGATCACGGCCACCCAGAACTCCGGGTTACCCTTGCCGGAACCCATGCGGGTTTCGGCCGGCCGCATGGTGACGGGTTTGTCAGGGAAGATCCGGATCCAGATCTGTCCCCCCCGCTTGACGTAGCGGGTCATGGCACGGCGGCTGGCCTCGATCTGTCGGGAGGTGATCCACCCGCACTCCTGGGCCTGCAGGGCGAAATCGCCGAAGGCGATGATGTTGCCGCGCGTGGCGGTGCCGCGCATGCGGCCTCGCTGCTGCTTTCGGAACTTGACGCGTTTTGGACTCAGCATGGTTCAGGCCTCCTGATCACTCCTCGTTGGAGCGGTCTTCGAACTGTTGCGGCCGGCGGTTCGCCCGGCGTTTCGGTGCTCCACCCACGGGCAGCTGATCCTGCTGACCGGGAAGCACCTCTCCTTTGAACACCCAGACCTTGATGCCCAGGACCCCATAGGTGGTGGTGGCCACCTTGGTGGCGTAGTCGATGTCGGCGCGAAGGGTGTGCAGGGGCACGCGACCTTCGCGGGTCCACTCCGTCCGGGCGATCTCGGCGCCGTTGAGGCGGCCGCTCACCTGGAGCTTGAGACCCAGCACCCCGGCCCGCTGGGCGCGTTGGACCGCCATGCGCATGACGCGCCGGAAGGCCACCCGCTTCTCCAGCTGCTGGGCGATGTACTCGGCCAGCAGGAAGGCATCGGCGTCGACGCGCTCCACCTCGACCACGTTGATGCGCACCTGACGGTGGGTATCGCCGAGGGTCTTCTGGATGCCGGCGCGCAGCTCCTCGATGCCGCTGCCCTGGCGGCCCACCAGAACGCCCGGACGGGCGGTCTTGAGTTCCACTTCGAGCTGGTCGGCCTTGCGGGCGATCAGCACATCGCTGATGCCGGCGGCGGCGTACTTCTTATGAATGAACGACCGGATCCGGTCGTCCTCCTGAAGGAGGACGGGATAGGTCTTGCTTGGGGCGTACCAGCGGGAGCGGTGGTCCTGGGTGATCCCCAGGCGCAGGCCGGTTGGATGGATCTTGTGTCCCATCGGGCGGTGTCCTCGGGGGTCAGGCGGTGGGCGCTGCCACAGCGATGCTGATGTGGCAGGTCTGTTTCTTGATGGCGTAGGCGCGGCCCTGGGCGCGGGGGCGGAAACGCTTCAGGGAAGGTCCCATGTCAGCGCTGGCCTGGCTGATGACCAGGGTGGCCGGATCGAGGCCGAGGTTGTGCTCGGCATTGGCGACCGCGGAGCGGAGCACCTTGGTGATCGGGCCGGTGGACCGGTAGGGCATGAACTCGAGCATGATCAGGGCGTCGCGGTAGGTGCGACCCCGGATCTGATCGAGAACCCGGCGCACCTTCGACACGGATCCGCGGATGAAGCGGCCGTGTGCCAGGGCCTGGGTGTCGGGTGTGGTGGTTGCCATCGGATCAGCGGCCTCCCTTCTTGTCTTTGATGTGACCGCGGAACGTGCGGGTGGGGGCGAATTCGCCCAGCTTGTGGCCCACCATCTGCTCCGTCACGTAGACGGGTACGTGGGCCTTGCCGTTGTGAACGGCAATCGTGTGGCCGATCATCATCGGCAGGATGGTGGAAGCACGTGACCAGGTCTTGATCACGGACTTGTCGTCGGCAGCGTTCTGCCGCTCGACCTTGCGAAGCAGGTGGTCGGCGACGAACGGGCCTTTTTTGAGTGAGCGTCCCATGGCGGATCAGGCGAACGGCAGAGCGGTGTGGGTCATCAGGAGTCGCGTCCGCCACGGCTCCGTTTGGAGGTGCGGCGTCGTTTCCGCAGCACGAACCGGTTGCTGGGCTTGTTGCGCTTGCGGGTCTTGAGGCCCAGGGCGGGTTTGCCCCAGGGCGTGACAGGACCGGAACGACCGATCGGTGCCCGGCCTTCGCCGCCCCCGTGGGGGTGGTCGCAGGGGTTCATCACGCTGCCGCGCACTTCCGGCCGACGGCCCAGCCAGCGTTTGCGGCCGGCCTTGCCCAGGCTGGTGTTGCGCTGCTCGGCATTGCCCACCTCACCGAGGGTGGCGTAGCACTCGCGGCGCACCAGCCGCACCTCGGTGGAGGGCAGCTTGAGGGCGACGTAATCGCCCTCCTTGGCCACCACCTGGGCACTGGCCCCGGCGGTGCGCACCATCTGGCCGCCACGGCCGGCATAGAGCTCCACGTTGTGGACGCTGGAGCCCAGGGGGATGGCCGAGAGGGGCAGGGCGTTGCCGTTCTCGATCGGGGCGTCGGGCCCGGAGACGACGCTCTGGCCCACGGCCACATTGGCGGGCGCGAGGATGTAGCGCTTTTCGCCGTCGGTGTAATAGAGCAGCGCCAGACGGGCGTTGCGGTGCGGGTCGTAGTGGATCGCGGCCACCTTGGCGCTCACCCCGTGCTTGTCGCGACGGAAGTCGACGATGCGGTAGAGGCGCTTGTGGCCGCCACCGCGGTGGCGGCAGGTGATGACGCCGCGGTTGTTGCGGCCCTTGTGGCGGTGCTTGGACACCACCAGGCCCCGTTCCCGGTTCTTGCCCGTGATGTCGCTGAAGTCGGTGACGACCAGCGTGCGGGTGCCGGGGGTGTTGGGCCTGTAGTTGCGGATTGCCATGACGTTTCAGACCCCTCAGGACTCAGGGAACAACTGGATGGCGTTGCCTTCGGCAAGGCGCACCACCGCTTTCTTCACCTGGGCGCGTTTGCCGGCGAAGCGCCCCACCCGTCGGGTGCGGCGGGGAGGATTCATGGTGCTGACGCCGACGACCTTGACGTCGAACAGATGCTCGACGGCCGCCTTGATGTCGGGCTTGGCGGCCCGATGGTCCACCTCGAAGGTGTACTGGTTGATCTCGATGGCGCGGGTCGCCTTCTCGGTGATCAGCGGGCGACGGATCACGTCCGCCAGCCGGCCTGCAAAACGCTCAGACATCGGCGTAGACCTCCTGAATCTTCGCCAGTGCCTCTACGCTGAGCACCAGCTTGTTGGCATGGAGCAGATCGAACACGTTGAGCTGATCGGCGGCGATCAGCTTCACCTTCTCGAGGTTGCGCACCGAACGGCGCACAGCCTCGGAAGCCCCGTCGTGCACGAGCAGCACCTTGGCGCCGGCATCGATGCCGAAGCGGGCCAGGGCGGCGGTGATCTCCTTGGTTTTCGGGGTGTCGAGCCCCTCGGCGAATCCCTTCACCACGGTGATGTCCGCAACGCGGCTCATCAGGGCGGTGCGCAGGGCCAGGCGACGCTCCTTGCGGTTCATCGCCACCTCATAGCTGCGGGGCTTGGGTCCGAAGATCACACCACCGCCGGGCCGCAGGGGGGTGCGGATGGAGCCCTGGCGGGCCCGGCCGGTGCCCTTCTGCTTGTAGGGCTTGCGGCCGCCGCCGGCCACTTCGGCGCGGGTGAGGGTGCTGGCGGTGCCCTGACGGGCATGGGCCAGCTGGCGCACCACGGCCCTGTGGAGCAGGCCGTTGGCGGATGTTTCCTTGGCAACCTTGAGATCGAGGGGAGCCTTGCCGCTCTCCTTGCCCTGCCAGTCGCGGATCACACAGTCAGTCATGGGTGTTCTCCTCAGTTCGCTGCGGGGCTGCCCACCCGCCGGGCCGGGCGGATGTCGAGCAGGGCGCCGGGCTTGCCGGGCACCGAGCCTTTCACGACGAGCAGATTGCGGTCCGCATCCACCTTGAGGATGGTGAGGCCGCGGGTGGTGATCTGCTTGCCGCCGTAACGGCCGGCCATCCGCTTGCCGGGGTACACCCGGCCGGGGGTGGTGCCGGCGCCGATGGATCCTGGCTCGCGATGGTTCTTGGAGCCGTGGCTCATGGGGCCGCGGCTGAAGCCGTGACGCTTCTGCAGGCCCGAGAAACCACGACCGATCGTGTCGCCGCTGACGTCGACCTTCTGGCCGGGGCTGAAGTCACCCACGGTGACGGGCGCCCCCAGCTCGAGGCCGTCGATGGCCTCCAGCCGGTACTCCTTGAGGTGCCGCAGGGGCGCCTCGCCGGATTTGGCCAGGTGGCCCTTGGCGGGTTTGTTGACGAGCTTCTCGCGCGTTTCGCCGAAGCCGAGCTGCACCGCGGTGTAGCCGTCGGTGGCTTCGCTCTTGAGTTGGGTGATGCGGCAGGGACCCGCTTCGATCAGGGTGACCGGAATGGATTTGCCTTCTTCGTCGAAGAACTGGGACATACCCAGCTTCTTCCCGAGAATGCCGATGGACATGGGAGGGAGAACAACACCAGCTGGACAACCGCGGCGGACCGCCATGGAGAAAGGAGCGAGGCCCTTCTTCCGGGGAGGCACCGCTGGGCGGCGGGGGCTGAATTCGTGGAATCGCAGATTGACCTGAGGGTCAGGAGCTAGCGAGGCGAATCAGCGGGCTGGGACTTGCCGAAAGCGAAAACAGGGCGGAAGAGCGAACTCTCCTGATCTGATATCGATGCCTTTGGCAGTATCCCGACGCTCCTGACAGCGACGAAGCGCTGCGAGGGTCGTACGGGCCAGAAAGGGTTCGTCACCACTGACGGACCCCGTACCGTTCTCTGGAGGCCCGGCTAGCGGACGGGCACAGATCTTCAGTACAAGAGACAACAGTACCCCATGGTGCGCACCGCCACCCCCGGGCCCGGCACCGGCTGCCAGACTCGCAGGGCGATTCGCCTGCCGCTCCCGATGCCTCTGCTGATGACCGGCCGTGGTTTCCGCACCGAGCTGGAGCGCTGCGGTGCCCTCGCCCTCTTCGTGCCCCTTGAGGGTGGTGCTGAAACCAGGCTGCTTCGGCGGCTGCGGGCGGCCGGTTACCGCGCCCTGCTGACATCGGCCCGGGGTCTGGGGGATCCGGAGGCTTACCTGATGCAGCTGCACGGCATCCGTCCCCCCCACCTCGGCCATCACAGCGTGGGCCGTGCGGCCGCCGTGGGCGAGGTGCAGCAGGTGATGCCCCTGCTGGGCCCCCAGCTGGCCGGAGAGGGGCCGGTCCTGTTGTGGTTGCTGGAGGGGCAGGTGCTGAGCAGCTCCGAGCTCGCCGCCCTCTGCGAACTTTGCCGGCGCGAACCGCGCCTGAAACTGGTGGTGGAGATGGGCGGCGCCCGGGCCCTGCGCTGGCAGCCGCTCGAGCAGCTCCTTCCCGCCTGAATTCCCACCAGCCGGACCCGGCTCCCCATAGCCTGGCCCGGTTCCGCGGGCTCCAGGGCGTTGAGTGAGCGGCTGGCATTGATCTGGGGTTCGGCTTTTTTTGCCGGCTCCCTGGCCCAGGCCACGGCCTGGGCCACCGGCCAGCCGGCGGTGGTGCTGCTGCTGGGCATGGGGTTGCTGGCGGGCCATGCCGGCTTCGACCTCGTCCATCCCGAGAACCTCGGCGCCGGTCTGGAGCCGCTGGTGGGTCTGCTGGTGAGCCTGGTGCTCTTCGATGGCGGACTCAACCTGCGGCTGGCGGGCCGGGACCTGCAGCGCTCGGTGCTCCAGCTGGTGATGGTGCGCCTGGTGCTGGGGCTGCCCCTGGCGGCCCTTCTGGCGCACCTCCTGGCGGGCCTGCCCTGGTCCCTGGCGCTGGTCTATGGCGCGATCGCTCTGGCCACGGGCCCCACGGTGGTCACCCCGATGGTGCGCCAGCTGCGCCTGGCTCCGAAGCTGGGTCAGCTGCTGGAGGCGGAGGGCCTGATCCTCGAACCGGTCAGCGCCGTGCTCGGCCTGGTGCTGCTCCAGGTGAGCCTGGGGGATCTGGGCGGCTGGCAGGAGGTGGCCACCCGGCTGCTGCAGCGCCTTGGCGGCGGGGTGGCCCTCGGCGCCCTGGCCGGGCTGTTGCTTTCGGAGGCCCTCAGCCGGCTCGGCACCGTGGCGACGGCCAGGGGCGGGGAGGGAGCGGCCTCGGCCGAGGCGAGCGGCCTCGAGCTGCAGCTGACCCTGGGGGTTCTGTTTCTGATGTTCAGCGGCTGTGAGGCCCTGCTGCCGGAATCGGGCCTGCCGGCGGCGGTGAGCGCCGGCGTGGTGGTGGGTCTGCGTCTCGATGCCGCGGCCACCCAGCTCGACGAGCTGATCCGCCAGCTGGCCATGCTGGCCATCACGGTGCTGTTCCCCCTGCTGGCCGCCGATGTCTCCTGGGCGGAACTGAGTCCCCTCGGCCTGGGCGGTCTGGGCTGCGTGCTGGCCCTGATGCTGGCGCGCTGGCCGTTGATCCAGCTGACAGGCCTCGGTCTGCCCAGCCTCGACTGGAAGGAGAAGGCGCTGCTCAGCTGGATCGCCCCGCGGGGCATCGTCACCGCGGCGGTGGTGAGCCTCTTCGCCCTCGAACTCGACCGGGCCGAGGTCGCCGGCGGCGGTGTCCTCAAGGGTCTGGTCTTCCTGACCATCCTGATGACCGTGGGCCTGCAGGGGTTCTCCGCCCCCTTGCTGGTGCGTCGGCTGGGGCTCGCCCAGCCCGAGGTGGCGGCGGAACCGGCCCAGGCCAGCTGAGCACCCGGCTGGTGGCAGGATTTCTCCTTCGCCCGCCGTGCAACCCATGGGTGCCAAGGCCAGGGGCCCAGCGCCGATGGTCCGGCAGGACCCCGAGCTGGCCCTCGCCCGTGGTGGCTGGGTGAAGCTGATCGCCGGGGCCAGCAACCAGGATCTGGCCGCCATCGAGGATCTGGCAGGCATCCATGCCCTGGCCGGGGTGCATTGCATCGATGTGGCTGCCGATCCGGCCGTGGTGGCCGCCGCCCGGCGCGGCATGGACTGGGCGGGGACCCATGGCGCCCGGCGCCCCTGGTTGATGGTGAGCCTCAGTGACGGCATCGACCCCCACTTCCGCAAGGCCTGGTTCGATCCACGCCGCTGCCCGCCGTCCTGCCCCAGGCCCTGCGAGCGGGTCTGCCCCGCCCTGGCCATCGGCGGCCGGGGGGTGGAAGCGGCCCGCTGCTACGGCTGCGGCCGCTGCCTGCCCGCCTGCCCGCTGGGGCTGATCGAGGAGCGCAGCCAGGTGCTGGCGCCGGCCGCCGTGGGGGATCTGCTGGCGGAGCTCGCCCCTGATGCAGTGGAGCTGCACACCCGGCCGGGACGGCTGGAGGCCTTCGCTGAACGGGTCGCGCAGCTGGTCGCCAGTGGGGTGGATCTGCACCGGGTGGCGGTGAGTGCCGGCCTGGAGGGGGGTGCCACGGCCGACGGGCTGGCGGCGGAGCTGTGGCAGCGTTTTCGCCTGTTGCGGGGGGCCGGCTTCCGGCCGCTCTGGCAGCTGGACGGGCGGCCGATGAGCGGCGATGTGGGGGCCGGCACGGCCCATGCGGCGGTGGGACTGCTGGAACGGCTGGGTCCGCTGGCGCCCCCGGGCCCGCTGCAGCTGGCCGGTGGCACCAACGCCCACACCATGGCCGTCCTGGCGCGCTCCCCTGCCGCCAGGCGCCACGCCGCCGGAGTGGGCTTCGGCGGCGTGGCCCGCCGGCAGCTGCAGCCCCTGCTGCAGGAGGCCGAGGCGGAGGGACGCCGGCTGCTGGACGTCCCCCGGCTCTGGCCCCGGGCCCTGGCCATCGCCGAGGCGCTGGTGGCCCCCTGGCTGGCCCGTGCTGCCGGCGGCCGCTGAGGTCTGGCAGGCCTGACGTTGGGCTGGCATCAGGTCCGGCTAGAACGAAGGCACTGCTCCCCCCGGCCCCCCCTGGAGCCTTCGCCCCCCCCTTCCCTCTCCCCCCAGCGGGTCACCGACGACCTGGATCGTCTGCTGGCCGTGCTGCCGCCGGAGGTGCAGCGGGCCTTGGCGGGGCAGGAGCAGCGGGAGGGGCTGCTGGAGGTGGTGCTGGATCTGGGCCGGGTGCCGGAGGCCCGCTATCCCGGACGCGTGCTGGCCCTGGGAAGCGACGCGATCGAGCGCTCCGACCTGGCGGCCGTGCTGGAGCGGCTGGGCCCCTTCGGCGGCGACAACCGGGCCGGCATCGAGCGCACGCTGCACCGCATCAGCGCCATCCGCAACCGCACCGGCGACGTGGTGGGCCTCACCTGCCGGGTGGGCCGGGCGGTGTTCGGCACCGTGGCGATGGTGCGCGACCTGCTGGACACGGGGCAGTCGCTGCTGCTGATGGGCCGTCCCGGGGTGGGCAAAACCACGGCCCTGCGGGAGATCGCCCGGGTGCTCGCCGACGACCTGCAGCGGCGGGTGGTGGTGATCGACACCAGCAACGAGATCGCCGGCGACGGCGACATCCCCCATCCGGCGATCGGTCGGGCCCGGCGCATGCAGGTGGCGCGGCCGGAGCTGCAGCACCAGGTGATGATCGAGGCGGTGGAGAACCACATGCCCGAGGTCATCGTGATCGATGAGATCGGCACCGAACTGGAGGCCCAGGCGGCCCGCACCATTGCCGAACGGGGCGTGATGCTGGTGGCCACGGCCCACGGCAACGAACTGGCCAACCTGATCCGCAACCCCACCCTCAGCGATCTGGTGGGCGGGATTCAGTCGGTGACCCTGGGGGATGAGGAGGCCCGCCGCCGCCGCACCCAGAAGACCGTGCTGGAACGGGCGGCCGAGCCCACCTTCCCCCTGGCGGTGGAGATGCACAGCCGCCATCGCTGGCTCGTGCATCGCGATGTGGCCGGCACCGTGGACCTGCTGCTGCGCGGCCAGCCCACCCACCCCCAGGCGCGGGAGCTCGGCATGGACGGCCGCCTGGTGCTGCGCGACGACGGCCCCGTCCGCCCTGCCCCAGCGCCCGCCTGGGCCACGGCCCCGTCCCCCCGGCGCCCCGCAGCAGCCCCCCTGGCGATGGTTCCCCTGCCCGATCCGGCGGCGCCGGCGCTGCGGGTCTACGGGGTCGGTCTGGCGGTCCAGCAGCTGGAGGAGGCCGTGCGCCGCCGCCAGCTGCCGGTGCAGGTGGTGGAGGAGCCGGAACAGGCCGATGCCGTGCTGAGCGTGCGCGGCCAGCTGGGGCGCGACCCGGAGCTGCGTCGCCAGGCCCGCGATCTCGGCCTGCCGATCCTGGTGATCAAGTCGGACACCCCCCACCAGTTGCAGCGGGCCATGGAGCGGTTGCTGGAGCGGCGTCAGGGGGGAGGCGCCGAGGCTGTTCCGTCCGATCCGCACGACCCCGCCGGCCTGACAGCTGCCGGCGTCGACCCGGGCCGTCTCGATGACGCCCTTGCCGCCCTGGAGGAATGCCGGCTGGCGGTGGAGCAGGTGGTGCTGCCCCATGGCCGGCCGGTGGAGCTGCTGCCCCGCAGCGAAGCCGTGCGGGCCATGCAGGCCGAGCTGGTGCATCATTACCGGCTGCGCAGTGCCGTGTTCGGGCGCGGACGTCAGCAACGGCTGCGTGTCTTTCCCGCCTGAAGCGTCCTGTCGCCAGGGTGGATGCGGGCGAGTTGACGAAGGACCAGCCGCTGTGGGTAACTAGCAAGGCGCCGGTTCCGGATCGGCGTCATTCCCATTCCCTTGGGCTTGATTGGGCCGTCGCCAAGCGGTAAGGCATCGGGTTTTGGTCCCGACATTCCTAGGTTCGAATCCTAGCGGCCCAGTTTTTTCTCCCTTCTGCACCGGTGCCTGAACGCCCTCTGCTGGTGTTCGATTTCGATGGCGTGCTGGTGGACGGCATGGCCGAATACTGGTGGTCGGCCCGGCGGGCGGCCCTGGCCCTGGCGGCCGGGGGTTGCGCCAGTGGTGCCGCCATCCCCCCGTTGCACCTGCCGGAGCAGGCGCCGGCGGGTTTCGCCCGGCTGCGGCCCCTGATCCACAAGGGCTGGGAGATGGTGCTGATGGCCGCCGAGCTGGGACGGCCCGGGTTCGATCTGGCCGCTGCCCTGGCCGATTACGACCGCTTCCTGGCCCTGGCGCTGGCGCGCTGGGGCTGGAGCACCGAGCAGCTCCAGCAGGCGCTTGAGGGTCTGCGGCAGGAGGCCATCGCCACCGACCTCGACGCCTGGCTGGCCCTGCACCGCTTCTACCCCGGCGTACAGGCGCGCCTGGGCCGGCTGGCGGCGGAGGGGGCCGACTGGGCGGTGCTGACCACCAAGGGCGGGGCCTTCGCCGCCCGTCTGCTGGCCGCCGCCGGCCTCACCCCCCTGGCCCTGTTCGGCCACGAGCAGGGCAGCAAGCCGTCGGTGCTGGGGCGCCTGCTGGCCGAGCGCGATCCGCTGGAGCGGCCCCTGTGGTTCGTCGAGGACCGGCGCCCCACCCTGGAGCTGGTGCGGCGGACCCCCGGGCTGGAGGCGGTGCGCTGCTACCTGGTGTCGTGGGGGTACCTGGGCCCGGGGGACGGGGATGGGCTGGCCCCCCTGGGGATCCGCTGGCTGGAGCCAACCGGTTTCGAGGCCCCCCTGGCGTTCTGGCCATGAGCCGCTAGAGTACGCCCGTACTACAGATTGATACGCCGGTCTCTCCGGGTGGCACTGGTTGTCCAGAGGTCGCAGGATGGCGCCCGGTTCCGGCCCCCTTTCCCATTCCCCCGCCTGCACGGCTCCAGCCTGCTGCGGCCCGTTCCATCACCCACCCCCACCATGCCTGCCGATTCCAGGGCCGCTGCCTCCTCCAGCTCCCCTTCCCCGTCCACCTCCTATGTCTCCGCCGCGGCCCCCGGCGGCGACCCCAAGGCCGCCGCGGAGCGCGACAAGGCCCTGGGTCTGGTGCTCAACCAGATCGAGCGCAATTTCGGCAAGGGTTCGATCATGCGGCTGGGGGATGCCTCCCGCATGCGGGTGGAAACGGTCCCCACCGGGGCGCTCACCCTCGATCTGGCCCTCGGCGGCGGCTACCCCAAGGGTCGGGTGGTGGAGGTCTACGGGCCCGAGAGCTCCGGTAAGACCACCCTCACCCTGCATGCCATCGCCGAGGTCCAGAAGCGTGGCGGTGTGGCGGCCTTCGTCGATGCGGAGCATGCCCTCGATCCGGTCTATGCCGCCTCCCTGGGGGTCGACATCGAGAACCTGCTGGTCTCCCAGCCGGACACCGGCGAGATGGCCCTGGAGATCGTCGACCAGCTGGTGCGGTCCGCCGCCGTCGACATCGTCGTCGTCGACTCGGTGGCGGCCCTGACGCCCCGGGCCGAGATCGAGGGGGAGATGGGCGATCTGGCGGTGGGCAGCCAGGCCCGGCTGATGAGCCAGGCCATGCGCAAGATCACCGGCAACATCGGTAAATCCGGCTGCACGGTGATCTTCCTCAACCAGCTGCGCCAGAAGATCGGTGTCACCTACGGCAACCCGGAAACCACCACCGGTGGCAACGCCCTCAAGTTCTATGCCTCGGTGCGGCTCGACATCCGTCGCATCCAGACCCTCAAGCGCGGTACCGAGGAGTACGGCATCCGGGCCAAGGTGAAGGTGGCCAAGAACAAGGTGGCGCCTCCTTTCCGCATCGCCGAGTTCGACATCCTCTTCGGCCGTGGCATCAGCACCCTGGGCTGTCTGCTGGATCTGGCGGAAGAGACGGGTGTGGTCACCCGCAAGGGAGCCTGGTACAGCTACGAGGGCGACAACATCGGCCAGGGCCGCGACAACACGATCGCCTGGCTGGAACAGAACCCCGAGCCGAAGGAGGTGATCGAGAAACTCACCCGCCAGAAGCTCACCGAGGGTTCCGAGGTCACGGCTAACTCCATGAAACCCCTGGCGGCCGCAGCCAAGCTGGCGGCCGCCAAGCCCCAGGCCGGTGCGGATGGCGCCGACCTGGAGGAGCTGCCCGCCGCCGGCTGATCCAGGAGCCCCCAGGACCGGGCGTGGCCGGCGCTGCTCAGGGCTGCGCCGGCACCACGGGGCCGGTGGCTATCGGCGCGGCCGCGGCCGGCTCGTCCGTGGGCTGCAGCACCAGCACCACCCGCTGCAGTTCCTGGATGGCGTCGGCGCCCTCCAGCTTCACCAGCTCCTGGCCATGGCGGGATTCCACCCAGCTGATGCCGAAATCGGACACCAGCAGCCGCACCATGTGGTTATCGCCCAGATCGGCGACGAAGGAGGCTCCGTGGCCGTCACGGCCGTCGCCGCAGGTGTAGCAGCTGGCCACATGGCCCTGTTTCCGCAGAGAAACGGCCAGGGCCTGGAGGCTCAGGATCAGATCCTCAACGGCCGAGCGGTACTGCTCGGCCAGCCGGAGAAACATGGGTCGTGTCCATCATGATCCCCGGATCATAAGGATTTCTTCCGATTCTCGCTAGGTGCAAATGCTCAGATGTGGAGACCGGCACCCCGTCCTTCGTGGCGGCGGGACCTCAGCCGTCGGACAGGGTCCACCAGCCGGCCGCCGGACCGATGAAGCGCACGGTGACCCAGAACAGCGCCAGGGCGCCGATGCCGATCCAGGCGCCCTTGGTGGTGATCGCCACGAAGCGGGACGCCTGGTTGCGGGTCAGGGGCAGCCAGTCGACGATCCGAGGCGAGGTGTCGACCTCCTTGGCCTTGCTGACGCGCGGCTTGTCGCGGGGCGGCAGGCCCTGTTCGGCCCGGCGTTTGGCTTCGCCCATCAGGGTTTCAGTGGCAACTGGGGGCAGGCTAGGAGTCCGGCCGCAGCCGGGTCAGGGCCACCCAGGGCTCGAGGGCGGTGAACACCAGCCGCCCCCAGCTGCGGCCGCGCAGCCGGCCATCCAGCACCGCCAGCCGACCGCCGCTGCGCCGCAGGCCGGCCACCCCCCGCTGCAGCCGGTTGAGGGCCTCCGGCAGCAGCAGTTCCCGGAACCAGTCCCGGCCCTGCTGGCGCAGCACCCCGACCCGGGCCGCCGTGAGGGGATCCTCCAGGCTGGCGATCGGCAGCAGGCCCACCACCACCTGGCAGGGCAGGGGCAGCCGCGGCTGATGCTCCAGCCACCAGCTCCAGCTGCAGCACACCACCCCGTTGCTCTCCGGGGCCATGTTCTGGTGGCTCACCCGACTGCCGAATTCGGCGGCCAGGCCGCTGGCCAGGCCCAGGCACAGGGTCGGATCCTCGATCAGCACCACCGTCAGGCCGCTCTGGCCGAGCACCAGCCGCCGGCCCTGCTCCAGCAGGTGCTCGGCGTAGTGGGGGCTGTTGGGCAGTGGCTGGCGCAGGGGGGCGAACAGGGGCAGGGGGTCGGAGAGGGGCGGATCGGCCAGATCCAGCACCACCTCCGGTTTGAGTCCCAGGGCGGCAGCGGAGCTGGGCTGGCCCTCCGCCGCCCGGCCGGTGGCCAGCTCACCGATCAGCACCGCCCCCCGTCCCACCAGCAGGCCGGCCAGTTCGCTCAGGGGTTCGAGGGGCTGGCGCAGCAGGTTCCACTGCAACAACGACGGCTCCACCCGGGCCCAGCTGCTCCAGCCCGCTCCGGCGTTCAGCCAGCGGGGCCAGGGATCCGGCAGGGGCTCCAGGAGCCGCAGCAGATGGCGCAGGGGCGCTTCGTCGTCGTCCGCCAGGGCCACCAGCCGGTGGGGGGAGCGCGGATGGGCCAGCACCCGGCGGCTGAGCCGTTCGTGCAGGCTCAGCAGACAGCCTTCGGCGCTGGGCTGGACGCGGCGCAGCAGATCCCAGTGGCGGGGTTCCAGTTCCACCTCCAGGGCCTGGCGCAGGGCGACTTCCAGCGTCTCGGCTTCGGGAATGACCAGCTGGCGCTCCCCCAGTTCGCCCTGGCGCCATGCCGTCACCAGCTCCCGGTGGTCGAGCAGCCAGAGACGGGTGCCGGCCGGTGCCCCGGGTCCCTCCCAGCAGGCCAGCTCCAGTCCCACGCTGCGCAGGCGCGGCCACTCCACCAGCAGCAACCGCTGGCGCAGGGCCGGGGTGACCACCAGGGCGAGCGGGGCCTCGCTGAGGGCCAGGGGAACCAGCAGGCTGATCCACCAGCTGGGGGCGGTGCCGGGGGCCAGGCGCACCAGGGTGTGATCGGCGCGCCGCAGGCTGCGGGCCACCAGCCGGCTGAGGGTGAGGTGATGGGGCCAGCGTTCCACCCCCTCCCGCTGCAGGAGAGCCTTGAGGTGCTGGTGGGCGCGGGCTTCCAACATCGCCGGATCGTAGGAAGCTGGCCCCAGCCGAACCGCAGCGACGATGACACCCCTCTGGCAGCGCGAACCGGTGGGGGTGGTGGGCCTGGGGCTGATCGGGGGCTCGCTGGGGCTCGATCTGATCGCCGCAGGGGCCCGGGTGCACGCCCTGGTGCACCGGCCGGCCACCGCCGAGCGGGCCAGGGAGCGGGGACTGGCCAGCGCGGTGAGCACCGACCCGGCCGTGCTGCAGGGGTGCGGCCTGGTGGTGCTGGCCCTGCCCCTCGACCGGCTGCTGGATCCGGATCCGGCCCTGCTGGCGGCGCTGCCGGCCGCGGCGGTGATCACGGATGTGGGCTCGGTGAAGGGGCCGGTGCTGCGCCGCTGGCGGGAGTTGCTGCTGGCGGCAGCGGCGGCCGGCGGTGGGGGCCCTGATCCATCCCGATTCGTGGCCTCCCACCCGATGGCGGGCACCGCCCGGGCCGGGGTGGAGGCGGGGGAGATCGGTCTGTTCCGGGACAGGCCCTGGGTGGCGACCCCGGTGGCGACCCCGGAGGCGAGCACCGATCCGGCGGCGCTGCAGGCCGTGCGGGAGCTGGCCGAAGCCCTCGGGGCGCGCTGGCTGTGCTGCGACGCGGAGGCCCATGACCGGGCCGTGGCCCTGATCTCCCATCTGCCGGTTCTGGTGGGGGCAGCCCTGTTGCAGGCGGCCGATGCGGGGGGCGGTGAGACGTGTGAGGGGGCCGATCTGGTGCGGGCCCTGGCCTCCAGCGGCTTCGCCGACACCACCCGCGTCGGCGGCGGCAATCCGGAGCTGGGGATGCTGATGGCGCGCGCCAACCGGGCGGCGCTGCTGGAGGCGCTGGGGCACTACCACCGCTCCCTGTCGTCCCTTGAAGCCATGGTGGCGGGGGAGGAATGGGCGCCCCTGCAGCAGTCGCTGGCCCGCAGCGCGCTGCTGCGTCCCGACTTTCTCTGAACCCGTGATGCCGATAGGCTTTCTTTGACCTCGCTGTCGGTGGCCGGGCGATGAAGACCAGGCCGCTGAGACCGTCACCACGCATCCGCGTCTCCGGCGCCATCCGTACCAGGAGAATCAGGCCAGGGTCTTCCCCCGGCACCGTCGTGTTCGTGGGGGAGCAGCGGCTGGCGAAGGTCCAGATCGATGTCATCCATTACGACCCCGTTGGCTGGTCCGAGCAGCTGGATGTCTCGGTGCGGGGCTGTGCCGATGTCGTACGCGAAGACAGCATCACCTGGATGAACGTCAGCGGCGTCCATGACGTCGACCTGGTGGAGCGACTCGGGGAGTGCTTCGGCCTCCATCCGATGACGTTGGAGGACATCGCCAACACCACCCAGCGTCCCAAGGTGGAGGAGTTTCCCGGCTACATCTTCATGGTGTTGAAGATGATCGCCTTCAATGAGGAAAGCGAAAACATTGATATCGAACATGTGAGCGTGATCCTTGGAGATCATTTTGTGATCTCCTTTCTCGAGGATGATGGCGATGTGTTCGATGGCGTGCGTGACCGCATCCGCTCCTCCGGGGGGCGAATCCGCCTGATGAAGTCTGACTACCTCGCCTACTCCCTTCTGGATTCGGTTGTCGACCATTACTTCCTCGCCGTGGAGCGGATGGGCGACATCATTGAGGAAGTGGATGATCGGCTTCTGGAGGATCCCCACCCCGGAGACATCAAGGAGATCCATGGCCTCAAGAGATCCATTCTGAGCCTGCGCAAGGCCGTCTGGCCGATCCGCGAGGAGGTGGCCATGATCGTCAAGAGCGAGTCGCCCCTACTGACGGGCGAGAGCCGGGTGTTCTGGCGCGATCTCTACGACCACTGCATCCAGATCATCGATCTGGTGGAAACCCACCGTGACATTCTCGGAGGCATGCACGACACCTATCTCTCGATCCTGAGCCATCGGATGAACGAGGTGATGAAGGTGTTGACGATCATCTCCACGATCTTCATCCCGCTCACCTTCATTGCTGGCGTGTATGGGATGAACTTCAAGGAGATGCCGGAGTTGCAGTGGCGGGGTGGATATTACTCGGTATGGGCTGTGATGATCATGATCAGCGTCAGCCTGTATCTCTATTTCCGCCGCAAGCACTGGCTCTGAGCCCCGCGGCGCTGCGGCCCCTGCTTGTGTAGCCATGGCCACCGACTTTGCCTTTTGTTTCTCTGCGCTACGGAAGATTGCCCCTCGCTGCCGTCCATGGGCGGTGGCGCGGGCTGTTTCTAGCGTTGGTGAGGAATCGTTGAACGACCGTGAGTTTCCTGAGCGAAGCGATGCAGCTCCTGAAGGACGCCGGCGCTGCGGCGGGCCTTTCGGAAGGCGCCATGAAGTGCCATGCCGGCTGTTATCGGGAGAATCTGTCCCGCTGCAGCGATGCGATGCTGCAATACGAGTGGGTGTGGCTGCAGCAGCAGTTGCGGGCTCTGCGCGATGGCCAGGGCCATCCGGTGCTGATGGAACGGGTGGGGGGCGAGGAGCGGCTGCACGGGCTGGTGTCCCAGAGCGTGCTGTTCCAGCTGCTGCTGCAGAACGAATTCGCCAGGCGGGGCCTGGCGCCCGAGGCGGCCCGCGGGCCGGTCGTCGCGGCCGAGGAGGCCTGGGAAATCACCAGCGTGCAGGTGAAGCGGCAGTGGGGCATCCTGCCGAGCTGAGCCGCCCACGGCAGCCATGACGGCATCCCTGACGGCGGCCCGTCAACGGATCGCCTTGCTGCACCTGGGGCGGATCCACGACGAGACGCCGGCCCTGCGGGCGGTTCTCGCCCAGCGGGGCATCGCCAGCGAGCTGGTGCCGCTGCCCTCGCCGGCCGGCGGCGGGGTGGCGGGCGGTGGCGCCATCGATGGGAGTCGCTTCGACTGGGGCCGCTTCGATTGGGGCCGCTTTGATCGGGTGAGTGTGCGCGACTGCCGCGACAGCCATCGCCACGGTGACTTCCTGCCCCGGATCAGGGCCCTGGCGCAGCACCTCGAGGCCCTCGGGGTGCCGCTGGCCAATCCGCTGCCGGTGGTGGTGGCGGGCCATGCCAAGAGTGACTACCTTCCCCAGCTCGAGCGGGAGGGGGTGGCCCTGATCCCCAGCCGCTGGCTGCCCCGCGGCTGGCGGGGTTCCCTGGAGGGGCTCCTGGAGGCGTGCGGCTGGAGCGAGGCGGTGCTCAAGCCGGCGATCGGTGCGAAGAGTTGGCACACCTACCGGGTGGGTCGCGATGGTGCGCGCCTGGCGATCACCGCGGCCGACGGCACCACCCCCGGGGACGGGGACGACGCCGATGGCTGGCTGGCACGCCTCACGCAGGAGGGGGAGGTGTGCGTTCAGCGGTTCCTGCCCGCGATCTGCCGGGCGGGGGAATTCAGCGCGGTGTTTCTCGGCGGGCGGTTCTCCCATGCCGTGGAGAAGACCGTGGCGGCAGGGGGCTGGATCGCCCACGAACGCTTCGGAGGGAGCAACAGGGCCCGCCAGGCCAGTGCGGAGGAACGGCGCTGGGCCGCCGCCGTGGAGGAGCGCCTGCGGAGGCGCTTCGGGGTACTGCCCTATGCCCGGATCGACGGGATCCGTGACGAGGGGGGCGCGCTGCTGCTGCTGGAGTGCGAGCTGGTGATTCCGCGGCTGTTCCTCAGCGAAGGCCAGGCCTTCGGCCGCTATGTCGACGTCCTGGTGGGACCCACCAGCACCCGCATGGCCTGGTAGCCATCGAGGGTGGGCGGTTCGCTTTCGGCCAGCTCTTCGGAGCGCAGGGCCACGGCCACGGTGGCGACCCAGGGGCGCGTGCCGGGGTCGGCGGGGAACACCAGCACCACCGTGCCGGCGGAGGGGGTGGTGGCGGGATCTTCCGCCACGATCTCCAGGGCCACCCGGGTGCGGCGGCACTGCAGGGCACGGGCCTCCAGCAGGGCCACGAACTCGTAGGTGTCCCAGCGGGCCTCGGTGCCCTGGCAGGGGAAGCGTTCGCTGAGGTCGGCGGCGCCGAGCTCCTCGATGGCGCTGCTCCGACGCCCATCCCAGACCAGAAGCAGGTTGGCGTCATGGTCTAAGGCGTTGTGCTCCACGCGGTCGCGATCAAGCACGAGCCGCCGCTCCAGGCCCTGCTTCTCTGCGGGCATCGAGAGGCACACCTTGAGGGCCTGGGCCACCTCACAACTGCGTCCCTCGCAGAAGCCCCGATGGGCGGTGAGGATGTCGTCGGCAGCGGCCACGATCTCCAGGGCCGGCAGGCTCTGGCTCAGCTTCTGCTTCATGGCGTTGAACAGAATGCCCCCATCTCCAAAGGGGCCGCGGTCGGGATCGGTGGCAGCGAGCATCTGATCGATGGCGGAGCGCACCAGCTCCCGCCTCCAGGTCAGATACGTCATGGGGATTCACTCCTGGTGCAATTTTTTTCAGTGTGTCCCCCAGGGGCAAAAAGACGCCACGGGCCGTTACATTTCCCGTTTTTTGTATCGAATTTGACAGAATTAGGTGTTGAATTCCCGATTCAGCGGCTGCCGGTTCGACGCCGCAGCAGGAGCATCGGCGTCTCGCCGGTGAAGCCCTCGTCGTAGGTGGTGGGCTCGAGCTGCCCTTGCCAGTCGGGCGGCAGGGAGGCCAGCAGGGGCTCCACCCAGGGATGCACGCGGGGATTCCGTTCGATCGTGTGGGCCGGGTAGATCCGCACCTCCCGACGGGTCACCCGCAGCAGTTCGGCCAAGGCGCGACGGTGCCAGGGGAGGTCGAAGTCGGGCTGGTCGCTGAGACCGCCGTCGGCAATCGGTGAATAGCAGAAGAGCAGGTGACCGCTGATGGTCAGGTCGAAGCTCTCCGCCTCGAAGGGAAGGCAGGGCAGAGCCGCGGCTCGGTAGGCCTGCGGATGCCGCCGCCGGTCGGCCAGGAAGGTTTCCAGGGCCTTCAGCTTGCCCTGGCGAAAGGCCGACAGGTCGAAGTCCGGCCGCAGCGCCGGGCTCACGGCCAGCCTCTCCATGGTGAAGGCGATGTCGTCGCGGCAGCGGCGCTCCAGATCGGGCAGGGGAAGGCTGTAGAGCGGATCGGTCGCCACGCTCTCCACCCCGGCGGTGCGGGCCAGGGCGGTGAATGAACCGGGCCCGCCGGGGCAGTCGAGCACCCTGCCGCCGCGCCAGGTCTCCAGGTCGAGGTTGAAGAACGCGAGCGCTTCGCTTCCGGTGCGGCCGAAGAACACCACCCTTGGCAGGTCCATGTGGTGCCACGCTGAGCCCGAAACGCTAGCCGGGAGCCAGGGCACGACACACGAAAGCGGATCCTGACCGTCTGCCGCTCAAGGTGCCGGGAGGCGGCGCAGGCTGAGGGCGATCGCGCCGTCGGCGCGGCGCAGCTCCAGGGTCTCTGCCTCGAATCGCAGGCTGACGGCCGTGGGGAGGGCCGCCAGGAACTGCTGCTCCTGCTCCATCACCCCGGGGCCCGCACATCGTTTCCGGGTCGCCACCGGGGTGCCGATGCTCAGGCGGCTTCCCTCCAGCCGCACCGGCGCCGTGAAGCGGTTGCAGCCGGCCGAGCCGGCCAGCTGGCCGCCGTTGAGGAAGCGCAGCGACAGGGCGGTACCCAGGATCGGGCTCACCAGCGCCTGGCGGCCGTTGTTGAACCCCGCCACCCGCCACTCGCGCCCCACCAGCTGCTGCGACTGGGGGACCAGCACCAGCAGCGGCCGGCCGTCGGTCGCCAGCAGCCGCAGGCGCTCGCCGCCGACCCGAAAACCCCGGCTGTTCCTGAGCGCCATCTGGAAGATTTCCGCCTGCCGCATCACGGCCGGTGGGCAGGCCATCTTCGTGCTCAGGCCCCGGGGTGACACCTGCAGGTTGCTCCCCCGCAGCGTCACCGGAGCGCCGTAGCGGTTGCAGCCATCGCTGCCAGCCACCCGACCGTTCTCGAAGCGCAGCGTGAGGCTGGTGCCGCCCAGGGGAGGGCGATCCCCCAGCCGCTCCACCACCCAGGCGGTGTTCTCGAGGCGGGAGGGCGGAGCCGCCACCGTGAGGGCTGGACTGGGGGCCGGGCTGAGGGCCGAGGCGTTCGCCGCCGTCGGCAGGGCCGCCAGCAGGGAGACCAGGGCCAGGGTGCCCATGGCCCGGCGCTGTGGTTTCGTTTCCATGGTGATCAAGGGTGACTCAGGATCCCAGACGGGCGGCGAGCCAGGTGCCGATGCCGCCGGTGGAGGGGTGGGGCACCACGTCCCGGTCGACCCACCAGAAGGCCAGGGCCAGGGCGTTCAGGCCGAGCACCAGGGCATAGATCCGCCAACCTTGCGGCAGTTTCATGGCGTCGGCGTCCGTTGGCGGCGACGATAGATCTGCCCGCGCCGGCCTTGTCGCCTCAGGCGTCGGGCCGGCGGGGAAGCACCTGGCCGGCGGCGTCGGTGAGGGAGCGGGGCAGGCGCTGCGGGTCGATTCGGCGCAGGGTCTGGAGATCGAAGCTCGTGTCCACCAGGCGGGGGGGGCTGCCGACCAGATCCAGCACCGTGAGGGTCTGGAAGGGGGGGGCGTTGCGGCCCAGCAGGCGGCGGGGACCGCTGCCCATGGCCCCGAGATGGAACAGGTCCAGCTGCCCCAGCCGTGCGGGGAAGTAGGCGTGCTGATGGCCGCTCACGTAGGCCTCCACCCCATGGCGTTCCAGCAGCTGCCGCACGGCCGCTGCCTGGGCCAGCACCTCCCCCGGGCGGTCGCGGCCCTGGCTCACGGCCCGCAGCGGCAGGTGGCCCACCACCAGGCGCCGGCTGGCGCTGCGGGCGGCGGGGCTCGCCAGGATCCGCTCGGCCCAGCGCAGCTGCTCCCCCGGGACCGTCGCGGTGGAGGCGTCCCACACCAGCACGAACACGTCGTTCTGGCGGATGGCGTAGTGGAAGGGAAAGTCGCCGCTGTCGACGAACGTGAGCCCGAGGGTGTCGCGGCGGGGGCGCCAGAAGCGGGCCGCCTCGCGGCGGTCGTCGCCGAAGAGGAAGCGGCCACCGGAACGGGCACCGGAGGCGTCATGGTTGCCCATCGCCGGGGCGAACGGCAGGCCGGCGCGCCGCAGTGGGCTGAGCACGCTGCGATCAAAGCCCGCCCACATGGCGGCCAGCCGCTCGCGGCCCAGGCCCGCCTTCTGGCCCGCCACCATGTCGCCGGCGCAGATCACCAGATCGGGCCGCAGCGGCGGGATCAGGGCCACGCCGCGGTGCACCTCGGCGATGTAGGTGGTGGAGCCAAAGGAGGCGTTGAGATCGCTGATCAGCACCAGGCGGGTGCCGCTGCGGGGCGGGGCCACCAGGCCCGAGGACGGGGCCGCCAGGGATCGGGCCGGCTTCCACGCCTGCCAGAGGCCGGCCCCCACCGCCAGGCCGGAGAGCGAGAGCAGCTGGCGTCGGCCGAGGGTCGGCGGCATGGCGGAAACGCGGCGAAACCGGGCACCAGGATGGAAGCTCAGGATTCCACGCGCCGGAAGCCGTAGCCCAGGTACGCGAATCCGCTCACCCGGCCGCGACCTGCGAAGTGGGGGCCACCAACCTCACTCTGGGTCCGGCAACCTCAGCCGCCTTGCCGTGCCGGCACCGTGCCGCGGATGGCATTGGCCCGGCCCGTGAGGGTGACCGGTTTCTCCCCCTGCACCTGCCAGTGGCTGCGCAGCCGTTCCTGCAACTGCTGCCGTTCGTCCTCCGTCAGGGTCGCGAGGATCTGCCCGGCGCTCGGTCCCCCCAGCAGGATGCTCCAGAGCTCGCCAAAGCTGGCGAAGCTGCGTTGCGCCGCAATCTGCCGCGTCTCGATCCGCTCCAGTCCGCAGCCAGCCCACAGCTCCTGCAGCACCTCCTGGCGGGAGGCTTCAAGGCTTGGCGGCATCGGCAGGCTGTGGCCCATCTCCTCCAGGGCGGAGCGCACCGCCTGGTAGGGGAACCCTCCGTTGGCCATGTCCCAGGCGTAGGCGGCCACCGTTCCTGTGGCGGCCACCACCCGGGCCATTTCCGCCACACCGCGGGCGGGGTCGGGCACGAAGAAGATCACCAGGGGCATGACGGCGACCTCAAAGCCGTCGGCCTCCCAGGGCAGGGCCATCGCATCCCCCAGCTGGAAGGAGGCGGCCCCCAGCGCCGGGTGCCGCCGGGCGAAGCTGAGCTGGGCTTCGGAGGGATCCACGCCCGCCAGGGCCCGCGGGGCGCAGCGCTCCGCCACCAGCTGGGTGAAGGCACCGTTGCCGCAGCCCACATCGAGCCAGCGTTGGTCCGGGGCGGGCGTGAGCCAGTCGAGGAAGGCGCGCCCCACCTGCCGACTCCACACCCCCATGAAGCGGTCGTAGGCCGCCCCATCGGAGAAGCGGATCGCCTCACCCGTGCTGGTCATTCCATGGCGGTCTGTGGAGCGGGCAGCATGGCAGGGCGGTGGCCCCCACCAGACCGCCGGACACCGCGATCGCCAGCGGCGGCCAGAAGCCGGTGGGATCCAGCATCAGGGGCAGGAAACCGGTCACGGTGGTGAGCGTGGTGGCGATCACGTGGCGGGTGGCATGAAGCACCACGGCGGTGGTGGCGGCAGGGTCGCCGACGGCGGCGAGCGGATCGGTGCGGATGGCGTTCAGCACCACGATCGAATCGTTGATCGCCAGCCCGATCAGCCCGAGCGTGCCCAGGATGGCGGTGAAGCCGAACACCGATCCGCTGAGCTTGAGGGCCAGGGCCGCCAGCCCCACCGACAGCAGCGCCACCGAGGCGATCAGGACGGCCATCCGGAAGGAGCGGAAGGACAGGACCAGGGTGGCGGTCATCAGGATCGGCACCAGCAGATAGCCCACCGACTGCCGCACCGCCTCGCCGGTTGCGGCGCCGGTCCGCAGCCGCTGCTGCACCTCGTCGACCACGACGATGGCGTTGTCGATCAGCAGCCCCAGGGCGATCACCAGACCGGTGGCCGACATCTGGTGCAGGGGAATCGCCAGCACCCGCATCCAGCCGAACACCATCAGGGCCCAAAAGGGGCAGGGCCGCACCCACCACCAGCGCCGCCCGGCCACCGAGCATCAGCACCGACACGGCCAGCACCAGCAGCGAGCCGGTGATCAGGTTGCCGATCACACCATCGAGGCGTTCCTGGACGTAGCGGCTCTGATCCAGCACCGTGCGCAGCCCCACGCCCTCGTGCAGGGTGGCGCGCACCTCGGCCAGCAGCAGCCGGGCGGCTTGCGCCCAACGGTCGACCCGCTCGCCGGAGGCCACCGTGGCCGACACCACCACGGCCGGATGGCCGTGCACCAGCGCCATGCGGCTGGCGGGGCTGCGCACGCCCCGGCTCACCTCGGTCACCTGTCCGAGGCGGGCGCTGGCACCGTCGGCACCGGTCTGCAGGGGGATGGCGCGGAGGCGCTCCAGCGAATCCAGGGCGCCGTCCACCTGGAGCAGCAGCGCGCTGCGGGCGCCCCGCACCTGCCTGGCCGCCTCTTTGGCGTCGCTGGCGGCGATGCGCTCCGAGAGGCCCTGGGCCGTCAGCCCGAGCCTGGCCAGCTCCCGGGCGCCGATCGCCACCCGGATCTCCTCTTCGGGCTCGCCGCTGAGCTCCACCTTGTCGGTGCCGGGGAGCGCGCGCAGGCGGGTGTCCAGGTCTGACGCCAACCGGGTCAGGATCGCCAGGTTGGGGGCACCGGGCAGCTCCCAGGTGAGGCCCACGATCAGGGCGCTGGCGCCGATGCTGCCGTCGCGGAACTCCGGTTTGGAGGCCTCCGGCGGCAGCAGGGGAGTGGCATCGTCGAGCTTGCTGCGCACCTTGCTCCACACCGGCGTCACCTGGCGGATCGAATCCTTCAGGGCCACGGCGATCACCGAGGTGCCGGACGAGGAGGTGGAGTCGAGATGGTCCACCTCCTCCAGCTCCAGCAGGGCCTTCTCGAGCGGTTCGGTGAGCAGCGACTCGACCCGCTCCGGGGTGGCCCCCGGCAGGGCGGTGATCACCAGGGCATGGCGCTGGGTGATCAGGGGATCCTCCAGCCGCGGCAGGGTGAGCAGCGACGACAAGCCCCAGACCACCACCAGCAGCAGGGTGAGCAGCAGCAGGCGGTTGCGGTGAAAGAGGTCGAGCATCAGTTCGCGGCCTGCACCCGCTGGCCCGGCACCACCCGATGGGTGCCCGCGGCGATCACCTGTTCACCTGGGCGCAGGGTGCCGCGCACCAGGGAGCGGTCGCCTTCGCTGTGCAAAAGCTCCACCAGGCGCCGGGCCACCTGCCGCCCCTGATCCTGAGGGCCGCTGGTGCCGGGCGGTGCCAGCACGTACACCGACCAGAGGCCCCGCTCCGCCGCCACCAGGGCGTCGGTGGGCAGCCAGAAGCCCTCGCCCCGCTCGCGGCGCTGCAGGGACAGGCGGGCCGTCGCCCCCACGGGCAGATCCGCCGCCGGCAAGCGCAGCACCACCGTGGCCCTGCGGCTGGCGGCATCGAGCTCCGGCAGGAGGGCGCTGATGGTGCCGGGCAGCTGGCGATCTCCCACGGTCACCGGATGGCGTTCGCCGGGGCTCAGGCCCGCCACCACCGACGGCGGCACCCCCACCCGCACCTCGCGGGGGCGGCTTCCACCAGGGTGAGCACCGCCTGGCCGCCGCTCACCACCACCCCCTCATCGAGCTGGCGCCGGCTCACCGTGGCGGCGAACGGGGCCATGAGCACGCTGCGGCCCAGGTCGACGTCGGTCTGGCGCAGGCGGGCGCTGAGATCGTCGACCTGACCGTCCGCCTGGGCGAGGCGGCTGGCCAGCGCCCCGGCGCCATAGATCTGCTGGTCGAGATCCTCGCGGGAGATCGCCCCCTGGGCATGGAGCCGGCGGCGGCGTTCACGCTGCAGCTCCGCCAGGGTGAGCTGCTGACGCACCTCCGCCACGGCGGCCCGGGCGACCCGCTGCTGGGCCAGCAACTGCTGACGCCGGGCCCGCATCCGGCGGCTGTCGAGGCGCGCCAGGGGCTGGCCCGCCACCACACGGTCGCCCTCCTCCACCAGCACCTGGGCGAGGCTGCCGCCGAGCTCGAAGCCCAGGCTGCTGCTGCGGCCGGCCACCACCTCACCGGTGTAGTCCCGGCTGGTGACGTACTGGCTCACCGGCTGGGCCGTGACCACGGCGACGGGCAGGGCCCGGGCCACGCCCATGGCCCTGGCCCACACGATCCTCACGGTGCTGAGCGAGAAGCCCGCCAGCGGCTACGACATCAGCAAGCAGTTCGAGGAAACCGTGGCCTGCTACTGGAAGGCCAGCCAGCAGCAGATCTACCGGGAGCTGGCCAGGATGGAGCAGGACGGCTGGGTGCACGGCGAGGTGGTGCCGCAGCTGGGGAAGCCCGATCGCAAGGTGTATGCCATCACCGACGCGGGTCGGCAGGAGCTGGTGCGCTGGTCAGTGGAGCCCTCGGCGCCCACCCCGATCCGGGAGGATCTGCTGGTGAAGGTGCTGGGTGGCCCCTACGGGTCGCCAGCGCCGCTGCTGGAGGAGGTGCGGCGCCGCCGTGCCATCCACGGCCGGCAGCTGGCCTCCTACCAGGAGAAGGAAGCCCAGATGCAGGCTCTCGAGGCGCTGCCGCTGCAGGAGCAGTACCGCTATCTCACCCTGCGTCGCGGCCTCCTCTTCGAACAGGAATGGATCCGCTGGTGCGAGGAGGTGATCGCCTTTCTGGAGGCGCAGATCCCCTGACCGCTCGCCTGCGGGCATCGGGCCCCGGGAGGCGGTACAACGCAGCTGCCCCTGGCTGGTTCGATGGCCCCCGCAAGCCCCCGCTGGCTACCGGTGCTGCTGCTCACCCTGCTGGGCGCCCCGGCTGGCGCGGCACCGATCGACGGGCCGCCGCTGAGCGAGCCGCTGATCCCCGATTCGGCCAGTGGGGCGGGGGCTGAAACGGAGCCCTTCCCTGCGGCCCTGCTGCCGCCGGCCCCGCTCATCCCCTCCCCCGCCCCAACGCCCACGCCCACGCCTACGCCCACCCCCATGCCCTCACCGGCGCCCGTGTCGGCGCCCGCCAGGCCTGAGCGGCCCTCGCTGGTTCCCGGCGTCGTGGCCGTGGGGGATCTCGCCCTCCAGACGCCACCGCCCGGGCCCGGCGAGGTCGGGCTGAGCCTTCCAGTGCCACTCCACTACCCCATGGCCGTTGGGGCCTCTGAGCAGGATCCCTGGGGCTGGCGGTATTCGACGGCGCGGGGCGTCTGGCGGATGCACACCGGGCTGGATCTGATCGCGGACGAGGGGACTGCGGTGCTGGCGGTGCTGGCCGGCCGGGTGCAGCGGGTGGCCGTGATCGATGGCTACGGCCTCACGGTGCTGATCGACCATGGCGCCGGCTGGTCGAGTCTCTACGCCCACCTGCTGAGGGCCTCGGTGGAGCCGGGCGAGAGCGTCGGCGCCGGCCAACCCCTGGGCCAGGTGGGCCAGAGCGGTAACGCCAGCACCCCCCATCTGCACCTGGAACTGCGCCAACGGCAACCGCAGGGCCTGGTGGCGGTGGATCCCACCCCGCTGCTGCCCATGCCTCCCGCTGGGGCGGCCCTCGCTGGCGATCTCCGCCCCTGAGCCCGGCCGGCGGAGACCTGGCTCAATAGCCGATCAGGTACCGGCTGCGCTGGTGAAGCCGTCGCTTCAGTGTCTCGGCCAGCCCAATGGAGATGCCAAGGATGAGCAGCGTTTTGAGCAGGAAGATCAAGGGCCCTGGAGCGAAGGCGAGGTGGCGCTCCATCGAGAGCCTCTGGAAGGCCAGCAGCACCCAGGGGTGAATGAAATAGATGCCAAAGCTGATCGAGGCGAGATAGCTCAACAGGGGTATGGATCGGCTCTCAAGCTTGGCCAGGACAGACAGGAGAAAGAAGATGATCAACAGTTTCTGAAGAATATTCAAATCGAATCCTGCATAGGAGACGATCGCTGATTTGTGATAATTGCCGTAGCTGCCGGTGACATGGACCTGAAGGGCCGACAGCGCCACTGTGGCCAGTCCCAGGTGCAGGCTTTTGGATTTGATGGCATCGGCTATGGCCTTCTGGTGCATCGCGTAGATGATTCCCAGCAGGTAAATCGGCGTAAAGTAGATCACCGAATGAATGGGTGAGAGATTGTGCCATGGACGGTGAACCAACATGGACACCACGATCAAGGCAGAGAAGATGGTGAGCTGAATCTTCAGCGAAAGCTTGATGTACTGCAGAAACAGGGGCGAGGCCGCGAAGATGAGCATGATGAACGGAATGTACCAATAGCCTGTCAGTGCCTCGGCGGTGCCTTGCCAAAAAACAGGAGATAGTGCAGCAGTGTGCTGATCACTGGATGGTCCATTGCCGTCGCGGGAGGACCATGGCGAATCAAGGTCGCCAGAAACCTCAGGCTGGACAGCACCACATAGGGCAGCAGAACGATTCTTCCCCTTTTGGCCAGAAAGCGTCTGAGCTTGAATTTCGGAGCGTAGACGCGATGAAAGAAGAAACCCGAGATGAAAACGAAAAGCGCGGTGGATCCTGTGATCAGATTGGCAACACCCTTTCCGTAAAGGTGTCAATTCCCCATGGATAATAACAATGCCCCGCAACAATCATAACGATCGCGACGCCTCTGAAATAGTCAAAATGACGGATTCTAGCGCCCAAAAGATGTTGCGCTTTTGCTTTTCTGCTCTAGCACAGATTGATGATCAAGGAATGGCCATGGCCCGCGGCAGGTGCGCTGGCAGGTGGATGAGGTGTCGAGGGAGAGAAGCAGCTCCTCCAAGGCGGATGTCAGCCCAGCATGGTCCATCCAGCCGGCTGGCTCTCGGAACGCACCACTGTTCTCTTGCCGCTCAACCGCCGCTGCCAGCTGATCGACATTGCCCGCCCGCCTTCATGGCTCCAGGCATCGTCGTAGTGGGCTGTGGGGGGGAACAACGGCGCACTTTTCTTGAGGGTGATGAAGAGCACGTCGCCACGGGAGGCCGCATCGAAACACGCGCCCCCTAGGCTTTGCCCCGCGGCCCCCGGTCTTCCACCCCGGCGTAGACCGCCTGGCTGCCCAGTTCGTCCTCGATGCGCAGCAGCTGGTTGTACTTGGCGACCCGGTCGCTGCGGCTGAGGGAGCCGGTTTTGATCTGGCCGGAGCGGGTGGCCACGGCCAGATCGGCGATGGTGGTGTCCTCGGTTTCGCCGCTGCGGTGGCTGATCACGCTGGTGTAACCGGCACGGCTGGCCATGTCGATGGCCTGCAGGGTTTCGGTCAGCGAACCGATCTGGTTCACCTTGATCAGGATCGAGTTGGCAATGCCCTGGTCGATCCCCTGCTGCAGGCGGGTGGTGTTGGTCACGAACAGGTCGTCGCCCACCAGCTGCACCGTTCCGCCCAGGCGATCGGTCAGCAGACGCCAGCCCTCCCAGTCGTCCTCGGCCAGACCGTCTTCGATTGAGACGATCGGAAAACGGCTCGCCAGGGCCGCCAGCTGGTCGACCATCTCGGCACTGGTGTAACTGCCACCGCCGAAGGCGTAGCGACCATCGGCATAGAACTCGGTGCTGGCCACGTCGAGGGCCAGGGAGATCTGATCGCCGGGCCGATAGCCGGCTTTTTCGATCGCCTGCATCAGCAGCTCACCGGCGGCGTCGTTGCCGGCCAGGTCGGGGGCGAAGCCGCCCTCGTCGCCCACCGCCGTCGACAGGCCCAGGTCCTTGAGCAGTCCCTTGAGGGTGTGGAACACCTCGGCACCCATGCGCAGGGCTTCGCGGAAGCTGCCGGCCCCATGGGGCACCAGCATGAACTCCTGGAAATCCAGGTTGTTGGAGGCGTGGGCGCCGCCGTTGATGACGTTCATCAGGGGCACCGGCAACAGGGTGGCCATCGGCCCGCCCAGGTAGCGGTAAAGGGGCAGGCCCAGGGCCTTGGCGGCCGCATGGGCGGTGGCCAGGCTGACCGCCAGGATGGCGTTGGCGCCCAGGGCCGATTTGTTGTCGCTGCCGTCGAGTTCATTCATGGCCTCGTCCACGGCGCCCTGATCCAGGGCACTCAGGCCGCAGAGGGCCGGAGCGATGCGCTCCTCGATGTTCTCCACCGCCTTGCTGACGCCCTTGCCGAAGTAGGCCTTCTCGCCGTCGCGCAGTTCGTGGGCCTCATGGGCGCCGGTGCTGGCCCCGCTGGGCACGATCGCGCGGCCGAAGGCGCCTCCCTCCAGGTACACCTCCGCCTCCACCGTGGGGGTGCCACGGGAGTCGAGCACCTCACGGGCCACGATGGAGTCGATGACGAGGTCGAGAGAGTCGTACACAGGGAGCGTGCTGGTGGGCGAATCCTATGGGGCCTCTCCGCCCCTGCCTGTGTTCCCGGCGCCACCGCGGCTGGGTGGCCCGGCCCGGCAGTCCCTTGGTCAGAATGGCCCGAGCTGGCCCATCACCGATGCGACTCCTCCACACCATGCTCAGGGTGGGCGATCTGGAGCGCTCCCTTCGCTTCTACACCGAGGTGCTGGGCATGAAGCTGCTGCGCCGCAAGGACTACCCCTCCGGGGCCTTCACCCTGGCCTTCGTGGGCTACGGCGATGAGAAGGACACCACCGTCCTGGAGCTGACCCACAACTGGGACACCAGCGCCTATGCGATCGGCACGGGGTTCGGCCATCTGGCCATCGGGGTCGATGACATCCACGGCACCTGCGCGGCCATCGCCGCCAAGGGGGGGCGGGTGGTGCGCGAACCCGGTCCGATGCAACACGGCACCACGGTGATCGCTTTCGTGGAGGATCCGGATGGCTACAAGGTGGAACTGATCCAGACGTCGTCTCGGCCCGATGCGCACTGACCCCCGCCTGCGCGACGACCGGGGGCCGGAGGGTGCGCCGGCCAGCCTCACCAGCGACCCCGACCGCTTCAGTGACGCCGCCTGGGATCTGCTGATCGCCTCCCAGGAGCAGGCGCGGCGTTGGCGCCACGGCTCCATGGATGTGGAGCATCTGCTGCTCACCCTGCTGATGAACCGGCGCTTCTCCGCCTGGGTGAACCCCCTGCCGCTCGACGAGGACCGCCTGCTGGACCGGCTGGAAACCTTCTGTGCCGAACAGCCGGACGGCGGCGGCGGCACGCTCTACATCGGCGATGCCCTCGAGGATCTGCTGGAGGAGGCCGACCGTCGCCGCGCCGCCTGGGGATCCCGCCTGCTGGATGTGCCCCACGTGCTGCTGGCCCTGCTGGCGGACCCCCGGATCGGGGCCTCCCTGCTGGCGGAGGAGGGGTTGAGCGAGGATCTGCTGCTGCGCCAGTGGCGGCCGCTGCCGGCGGCGGCGGAGCCGTCCGTCCCGGCGCCGGCCGCAGCCGCAGCGGTCGCCGCACCGGTCCCATCCCCAGCCTCGCCGCCGCCGACTCCGATGGCGTCGCCGCGATCGGCGCCGGGGGGGGAGACCCCCATGACCCTGCAGCGGGAGGAAGACCCCGAGCCCGGCGCCCTGGCCCGCTACGGCCGCGACCTCACCGCCGCCGCCCGCGCCGGCGAACTCGATCCGGTGGTGGGAAGGGACCCGGAGATCCGCCGTCTCATCCAGGTGCTCTCCCGCCGCAGCAAGAACAACCCGGTGCTGATCGGGGAGCCCGGCGTCGGCAAGACCGCCGTGGCCGAATCCCTGGCCCAGCGGATCGTGGCCGGTGAGGTGCCCGATGCGCTGCGGGGCCTGCGGCTGATCGCCCTGGATCTGGGGGCCCTGATCGCCGGGGCCAAGTTCCGCGGCCAGTTCGAGGAGCGCCTGCGCAGCGTGCTGGCCGAGGTCCGCGACAACGATGGCGCCAGAAGCGAGCACGGGGGGGGCGGCCGTAGCGGCGGTGTGGTGCTGTTCATCGACGAACTGCACACCGTGGTGGGCAGCGACCGCTCCGGCGCCGATGCGGCCAGCATCCTCAAACCGGTGCTGGCCCGGGGCGACCTGCGCTGCATCGGCGCCACCACCCCCGAGGACTACCGGCGCAGCATCGAGAAGGATCCGGCCCTGGAGCGCCGTTTCCAGCAGGTGATGATCCGCGAACCCGACGGTCCCACCTGCCTGGAGATCCTGCGGGGGCTCAAAGAGCGCTACGAACTCCACCATGGCGTCACCATCACCGATGGGGCCCTGGTGGCGGCGTCACGGCTCGCGGCCCGCTACATCAGCGACCGCTGCCTGCCGGACTCGGCCATCGACCTGATCGACGAGGCCGCGGCGAACCTGCGCATGGAAGCCACCTCCAAGCCCCAGGTGGTGGAGGTGGCCGAGGCGGAACTGCGGCGGGTGGAACTCGACCTGCTGGCCGCCGAAGCGGCGCCGCTGGAGGAGCGTCTGCAGCTGCAGGAGCAGCGGCGCCTCGGCCAGGATCAGCTCGAACGTCTGCAGCGCCGCTGGGCAGGGGAGCGGGAGCGCCTGGCGGAACTGCGCGAGCTGCTGCAGCAGGACGAGGACCTGCGCCACGCGATCGCCGAGGCCGAGCGGGATGGGGATCTGGAGGAAGCGGCCCGTCTGCAGTACGACCAGCTGCACGGCCTGCAGCAGCGCCGTGCCGCCCTGGAGGCGGAACTGCGGAGCGATCCGCTGCTGCGGGAGCAGGTGGAGGAGGGGGACATTGCCGACGTGGTGGCCCGCTCGACCGGCATCCCCATCCAGAGGCTGCTGGCCGGCGAACGCCAGAAGCTGCTGGAGCTGGAGCAGCGGCTCGCTGAACGGGTGATCGGCCAGCCGGAGGCGGTGGCGGCGGTGGCGGCCTCGATCCGCCGGTCCAGGGCCGGCATGCAGGCCCCCACCCGGCCGGTGGGGTCCTTCCTGTTTCTGGGGCCCACCGGCGTCGGCAAGACGGAACTGGCCAAGGCCCTGGCGGCGGCCCTCTTCGATGAGGAGGAGTCCCTGGTGCGGCTGGACATGAGCGAATTCATGGAGCGCAACGCCGTCGCCCGCCTGGTGGGGGCCCCCCCCGGCTATGTGGGCTACGAGGAAGGGGGCCAGCTCACCGAGGCCGTGCGCCGCCGCCCCTATGCGGTGCTGCTGCTCGATGAGGTGGAAAAGGCCCACCCCGACGTCTTCAATCTGCTGCTGCAGGTGCTCGATGACGGCCGTCTCACCGATTCCCAGGGACGCACGGTGGACTTCCGTCACACCGTGGTGATCATGACCAGCAATCTGGCCAGCCGCGCCATCCTGGAGCGGGCCCGCTCGGCCCCACCATCCTCTGACGCCGGCGGGAATCCGCCCCATGCCGAGGCCGAGGAGGCCCGGGAGCGCGCCCTCGATCTGGCGGTGGAGGAGGCCCTCGCGCGCCAGTTCCGCCCTGAATTCCTCAACCGCATCGACGAGGTGATCCGTTTCCGCCCCCTCGGCCGTGCCGATCTCGAGCGCATCGTGCGGCTGCAGCTGGCGGAGCTGGCCGTCCTGCTGCGGGAGCAGCATCTGGAGCTGGAACTGGACGAGGCCGTCGTGATGGCCCTGGCCGAGCAAGGCTATGAGCCGGAGTACGGGGCCCGGCCGCTCCGGCGTGTGCTGCGTCGTCGCATCGAGAACCCCCTGGCCACCGAATTGCTGGCGGATCACTTCAGTGGCGCCAGGGGCGTGCGGCTGGAGCTCGGTGGTCCCGGGGAAGCGGACTTTCGCTTCGTCCCCCTGCCGGACGCCGGGGAAGCACGTCCGGTAGGGTGATCGTTTGTCGATGCCTGCCGACGTCACGGCGGACATCGGAATCCACGCCGTGGAACCCATTCCCCCAGCCACCACCACCACGAGCAGTCCCGATGGGCCCCTGGCCCAGAGGAACGGCATGCCCGAACCCGACGACGGTCCGGCTGGCCTCTCCTCCGAGGAGGGGGCCACCGGTTTCCTCTCCACCACCCTCGGGGAGCTGCGAAAAGTCGTCTGGCCGAGCCGTCAGCAGCTGTTCAGCGAGTCGGTGGCGGTGATCCTGATGGTGAGCCTTTCGGCCGCGGCGATCGCCGCGATCGACCGCTTCTATCACTGGGGGTCGGCCCAGATCTTCCGTTGATGACCCTTCCCCTGTCTGCCGTGCCTGAGATCGAACCGGACGCCCCCGAGGTGCTGGAGCTCCCTGCCGAGGGCACCGACCCCGCTGCCGAGGGCAGTGCCGAGGCGCCCGAAGCCGCCAAGCCCCAGGTGGCCCGCTGGTTCGCCGTCCAGGTGGCCTCCAGCTGCGAGAAGAAGGTCAAGGCCACGCTGGAGCAGCGGGCCGTCACGCTGGGGGTCAGCAACCGGATCCTCGAGATCGAGATTCCCCAGACCCCCGGGGTCAAGTTGAAGAAGGACGGCAGCCGCCAGTCCATCGAGGAGAAGGTGTTCCCCGGCTATGTGCTGGTGCGCATGGTCCTCGATGAGGACACGATGATGGCGGTGCGCAGCACCCCCAACGTCATCAACTTCGTGGGCCAGGAGGAGCGCCGCGCCACCGGCAAGGCCCGCGGCCACATCCGGCCCCGGCCCCTCAGCCGCCAGGAGGTCGACCGCATCTTCAAGCGTGCCGCCGAGAAGAAGCCCGTCCTCAAGGTCGACCTCACCGAGGGCGATCAGATCCTCGTCACGGCCGGTCCGTTCAAGGACTTCCAGGGCGAGGTGATCGAGGTCTCCGGCGAACGCAGCAAGCTGAAGGCCCTCCTGTCGATCTTCGGCAGGGAGACCCCGGTCGAGCTCGAGTTCTCCCAGATCAGCAAACAGAGCTGATCCAGCGGCGGCCGCCTCCCTGCGGAGGGCGGCCCCGGGCGGTCCCTTCCAGGGCCGCCATGCCGCCGGGCCGGCCACCGCCCCGGCGATCCGCAGTGCTCCCGCGAGGGAGTTCCGTCCCGCGCTCCCGCAAGGGAGTTCCGTCCCCCTGCCCAGCCGATGGCCAAGAAAGTCGTAGCTGTGATCAAGCTGGCCCTCCAGGCCGGCAAAGCGAACCCTGCACCACCGGTGGGCCCTGCCCTCGGTCAGCACGGGGTCAACATCATGGCGTTCTGCAAGGAATACAACGCCCGCACCCAGGAGAAAGCCGGGTACGTGATCCCGGTGGAGATCTCGGTCTTCGAAGACCGCAGCTTCACCTTCATCACCAAGACCCCGCCCGCCTCGGTGCTCATCTCCAAGGCGGCCGGCATCGACAAGGGTGCCGCCACCTCCGCCAAGGGATCCGTGGGTGCGATCTCGAAAGCTCAGCTCGAAGAGATCGCCAAGACCAAACTGCCCGACCTCAACTGCACCAGCGTTGAGTCGGCCATGCGCATCATCGAAGGCACCGCCCGCAACATGGGCGTCGCCGTCAAGGACTGACCGGCAGCGGTCGTCGTTCCATTCCGTTCACCTATCCGGGGGAGACCGTCCACGGTCGTCCGCACCCCTTCCCGCCATGACGAAAATCTCCAAACGCTTCACGGCCCTGGCCGCCAAGGTCGAGGACCGCTCCTACGAGCCGCTCGAGGCCCTCGAGCTGGTCAAGGACACCGCCACCGCCCGCTTCGACGAGACCATCGAAGCCCACGTGCGGCTCGGCATCGATCCCAAGTACACCGACCAGCAGCTGCGCACCACCGTGGCCCTGCCCCATGGCACCGGCCAGACCGTTCGCATCGCGGTGATCGCCCGGGGCGAGAAGGTGGCCGAAGCCAAGGCCGCCGGCGCTGATCTGGCCGGCGATGATGAGCTGGTGGATCAGATCGCCGGTGGTTCCATCGACTTCGATCTGCTGATCGCCACCCCCGACATGATGCCGAAGGTGGCCAAGCTCGGCCGGGTTCTCGGTCCCCGCGGCCTGATGCCGAACCCCAAGGCCGGCACCGTCACCACCGATCTGGGTGGCGCCATCAGCGAGTTCAAGGCCGGCAAGCTGGAGTTCCGGGCCGACCGGGCCGGGATCGTCCACGTGCGTTTCGGCAAGGCCAGCTTTGACACCGCCAAGCTGCTGGAGAACCTCAAGGCCCTGCAGGAAACCATCGACCGCAACAAACCCAGTGGTGCCAAGGGCCGCTACTGGAGGAGCCTCTACGTCGCCTCCACCATGGGCCCTTCGGTCCAGGTCGACTTCTCCGCTCTCCAGGACATCAAGCAGGAGAGCTGAGCCACAGCCGTGGGTTCGTCGTCCTGGTTGCGGATCGGTGGCTGGGTGGCATTGCCACTCACGCTGCTGGTGCTGGGGTGGGGCCTGCGGACCAGGCCCGATCCCACTTCCATCGCCTCCCTGGCGCCGGAGCCTGGATCGCAGCCACCACGCGCGGCTGTGGTCACCTTCGTCGGCGATTCGCTCACGGCCCAGGGCGACTGGCAGGCGGCCTTCCCCGACCGGGTGGTGCACAACCAGGGCGTGAGCGGCGACACCAGTTTCCAGCTGATGGCCCGTCTGCCGTCCATCCGACAGACGGGTGCCGGCACCTATCTGGTCATGGTCGGGATCAATGACATCGTCTGGGGCTACGACCCCGGCCGGGTCGCTGGCCGGATTCAATGGCTGCGAACGGGCCTTCAGCTCGGCACCGGCTCCCGGGTGATCATCCAGTCCACCATTCCCTGCGCCCGTTTCCGCTGTGGTGCTGACGGCGTTCGGAGGGTGGCGGAACTCAACCGCCTGCTCGCCCGACAGACTCCCCCCCAGGACTATGTCGATCTCACCGAGGTGATGGCGGATGGCAATGGCCTGAAGCGCGCCTACACGGTGGATGGCGTCCATCTCAACGCCGCCGGTTACGCCCGTTGGCAGTCGCGGCTGCGGGAACTGGGCCTGCCGTGATGTAGGTTGATCAACTGGATTCGTCCAGAAGGGCACGCGCCCCACCCCAGACAGCAGGTTGTCAGCATCGCCGATCTTGATCGGTGGGTCGCTTTCGTAAGTCCTGCCGAGGTTCACGCGAATGGTTTTTGCCTGTGCTGGGGTCTCCGCCGGAGTCCCTCAGATCGGAGCGGAGCAATGAGCGGCCTCGAAGCCCTCCCTTCCGGGGGGCCCGTCAGGGCCGCGTTCCCTGCTTGTTCCCCCGATCCGATCCACCTCCTATGGGCCGCACGCTGGAGAACAAGCAACAGATCGTCGAAGAGCTCAAAGGGCTCCTCGGTGAAGCCGAATTGGCGCTGGTCCTTGATTACAAGGGCCTGACCATCAAGGAGATGACTGATCTGCGGACCCGTCTGCAGGCCAGCCAAGGCGTGTGCAAGGTGACCAAAAACACCTTGATGCGCCGTGCCATCGATGGTGACAGCGCCTGGTCGGATCTCGATTCCCTGCTCACCGGCACCAATGCCTTCGTCCTGGTCAAGGGCGATGTCGGCGGTGCGGTGAAGGCCCTGCAGTCCTTCCAGAAGGACACCAAGAAGTCGGACGTGAAGGGAGGCCTTTTCGAAGGCAAGCTCCTTTCCCCTGCCGACATCCAGGCCATCGGGGATCTGCCCTCCAAGGAGGTGCTCATGGCCCAGATCGCCGGTGCGATCAACGGCCTGGCCACCAAGCTGGCCGTGGGCATCAATGAGGTTCCGTCCGGTCTCGCCAGGGCGCTCAAGCAGCACGCCGAATCCGGCGAAGGTTGAGTTCGCCTTCCGCGAACCCCTGGGCTCCACCGATCCTCCCGTTCTGTTGCTGATTCCCCCCCATGTCCGCTACCACCGACCAGATTCTCGAACAACTGAAGACCCTCTCCCTGCTTGAGGCTTCCGAGCTCGTCAAGCAGATCGAAGAGGCCTTCGGCGTTTCCGCCGCCGCTTCCGCCGGCGTCGTCATGGCCGCCGCCGCCCCCGGCGCGGCCGCTGAGGCTGCTGAAGAGCAGACCGAATTCGACGTCATCCTCGATAGCTTCGATCCGGCTGCCAAGATCAAGGTGCTCAAGGCCGTCCGCGAGGCCACCGGCCTCGGCCTGGGCGAAGCCAAGGCCCTTGTGGAAGCCGCGCCCAAGGCCGTCAAGGAAGGCATCTCCAAGGACGATGCCGAAGCTCTCAAAAAGAGCATTGAAGAAGTGGGTGGCAAGGTCACCATCAAGTGACCGGCTGAAGCCGCCGCCACCGGGCTCGGCGGTTTCCCATCTTCCTTCGCCGGCCCTTTGTGGCCGGCTTTTTCATGGGACGCGCCGGACGCCGGGAGCCAGTCAAAAAAAAGAGCCCCGCCGAAGGCAGGGGCTCTGGAGATGGAACGATTCCGGGAGTCTGTCCTCGTTTCGACCCTGGAAGAGCGTCCTTCACTCCTCACCAGACCAGATTAAGGGGGTGGAAGCGGAGGTGCGAGGGGAACAGTCCGGTGATTCAACCGGCCCAGGTGCGGTTCCCCAGCGGGTCAGGCGAGGCCCTGAAGAGGGATCAGAGCCCTCCGCCGTTGCTGTCGCTGTAGGGAATCACCTGAAGGGCGATCGCCCGACCGGGGCTCCTCGCCATAGGGGCGTCCTCGCCGAGGTCCAGCGTCGGGTCGGCTGCTGCCACGGCCGGGAGTTCGTCTCTGTCCGGGCCCAGCGGCCGCCGCCAGCTCTGGCCGGCAGCGGTGCCTCCAGCGCTGGCGATCAGCTGGGGCAGGGAGGTCTGACTGGCGAAGTAGAGGTGGCTCAGAGCCCTCTCCTCATAGGTTCGACGCTTCAGATCCCAGCCGGGCTCAAGCTTGAGGGCCACGAAGCCATCCCGATCGCGCAGGGGAACTTCGGCCCTGCCCACCACGAGGACGGCGGAGTTGGTGGAGGAGATGGCCTGCAGTTCCAGGCGGGATCCCAGCTGCTGAATCCGCAGCCGGTAGGTGGTGCCCAGGTCCTCGTCGGCGACCCGCAGGGAATAGCCGTTGCTGTCGAGATAGCGGCTGCAGATGCCGGTGAAGTCGAACCGGTTCAGGGTCGGATCCACCAGACCGTCAGGGCGTGCCTGCCAGCAGGCAGGTTGGGCGGCCAGCTGCTCGAGCACCAGCAGGGTCCAGTCGTCGTCGCCCACAGGCCTGGCCAGGACCGCGAAGCGCTCGGCATCCACCTCGCTGCTCTGGAAGAGGCTGGCTGCCGCGGCCAGCCTGGGCTGAGCCATCGGCAGGGCTGCACCGGCCAGGGCCAGGCCCGCCAGGGCCAGGTAGGTTCGCTTCATGGAAACACCTCCAGGACCCGGGCGTTCTCCGGGAGAGAGGGTCCAATTCAAGCGATGCTGTCAAGAGACCTCCATGGGCGATCGACCGGTGCGGGTAGTGGCTGCCGCCTGCGACGGGGCTTGCCGTGGCAATCCGGGCCCGGGGGGCTGGGGGGCCCTGCTGCGTTTTGATGACGGCTCCCTCCGGGAGCTGGGGGGGGCGGCACCGGTCACCACGAACAACCGCATGGAGCTCACCGCCGCCCTGGCGGTGCTGGAGGCGCTGAGGGAGCTGCCCCGCCATCCCGATCTGGTGCTCCGGACCGACAGTCGCTACCTGATCGACGGTCTCCAGAAGTGGATGGCCGGCTGGAAGCGCAAGGGTTGGCGCACCGCTTCAGGCGGTGCCGTGCTCAACCGCGATCTCTGGGAGCAGCTGGATGCGGCCAGGCTGCCGGGGCTGGCCCTGCGCCATGTGCGCGGCCACAGCGGTGATCCCGACAACGACCGCTGCGATGCGATCGCCGTCGCCTTCTCCCGTGGCCAGTCACCGACCCTGGCGGTGGAAAGCCAGCCCCCCGCAGCGGCGTCTGTTGCTGAGGCCACGGCCGCTCCCGAACCGGTGGATGGGGCCCCCCGCTCACTCCAGCAGCTCCTCTCCAGGATGGAGCTGGCCGATCGGCTCGCTGCGGGCGGCTACAGCCTGCGCGCCGTGGAACTGGCCAGGCTGCTGGAGGTGCCCACCGCCACCCTCGAGGGGAAAGCGGATCCCTGGCTCTGGCGGGACTGGCTCGTGAGGCCGCTGGGCAACGGGTGCTGGCGTCTGGAGCGTGGCGCGGGAGGATTGGACAGGCCGCAGTGAGGAGAGACGGGATGCCGCAGGAGCAATCGACCGGCGGCGGCCAGGTGGGGACCGGCGCCCTCTACGCGCGGTTCGTCGAGCCCCTGCTGCGCCGTGATGACGGCGCCGATGCCGAACAGCTGAGCCGCCTGACCCTCCTGGCCCTGGGCCAGGCCGCCCTGCGCCGCCACTGGCCCCTGGTGAGCGGCAGCCTGGCGGGCCTTGGGGCGGAGCTGCAGCGGCGCGATCCCCGCCTGGAGCAGACCCTGTTCGGCTGTCGCTTTGTCAACCCGGTGGGTCTGGCTGCGGGCTTCGACAAGAACGGCGTGGCGGCCGCCATCTGGCATCTGTTCGGGTTCGGTTTCGCCGAACTGGGCACCATCACCTGGCAGCCCCAGCAGGGCAATCCCAGGCCCAGGCTGTTCCGGCTGGCCGAGGAGCGGGCGGCGCTCAACCGCATGGGCTTCAACAACGATGGCGCCAGGGGCGTGCGCCGGACCCTGGAACGCCAGCTGATGCCCCCGCCCGGGCAACGTCCCGCGGTGCTCGGCATCAATCTGGGCAAATCGAAGGCGGTGTCACTGGAGATGGCTCCGGACGATTACGCGGCCTCCCTGGAGCTGCTGGCTCCCCTGGCCGACTATGCCGTCGTCAATGTCAGCTCCCCCAACACACCGGGGCTGCGGGACCTGCAGGAGGAGGCCCAGCTCCGGCGCCTGGTGGAGCGGCTGCGGCGCCTGCCGGCCTGCCCTCCCCTGCTGGTCAAGATCGCCCCCGATCTGGAGGACGACGCGATCGACACGATCGCCCGGCTGGCCTACGAGGAGGGTCTCGCCGGTGTGATCGCGGTGAACACATCGGTGCACCGGCTCGGGCTGGAGGGACGTCGTCTGGCGGCCTCGGGTCTGACCCTCGCCGAGGAGACCGGAGGCCTGAGCGGCCGGCCCCTGCGGCGGCGGGCCGTTGAGGTGTTGAGGAGGCTGCGGGCCACCGCGGGCCCGGCTTTGCCACTGATCGGTGTGGGCGGCATCGACTCGGCGCAGGCCGCCTGGGAGCGGATCAGTGCAGGAGCCTCCCTGATTCAGATCTACACCGGTTGGATCTACGAAGGGCCTGCACTTGTGCCCTCGATTCTGGAGGGATTGACCCGCCAGCTCGACGTCCATGGATGCCGGACGCTTTCTGAGGTTGTAGGTTCGGGGATGCCCTGGCGCCCATGATTCGGTAGCTTTCGGACGCACCGGATCGCAGCGTTGGCTTTTTCTGGCCTGATCGGCTTGAAGGATGATCTGGACGATCGTCTGCGGCCGATCCGCGCGCAGCTCTTTCCCCGTCAACTGTTGCTGGAGCTGCAGGATGACAGCATGAAGGGACAGGTGCTCAAGGATGGCGGCCCGGAGCCCGTGAGCATCGATCTGCCCCTGCCTCCCCTCACCTGTCGGGATGGCCAGCCCCTGGAGAAGGAGCCACTCGGGGATCTGATCGGTGATCTCCTGGTGCGCGACGGCCTGCTGGATGCCGTCGTCCTGGCCTCCCTGCCTGAGGGGGCAGCGGAATGGCGCGTCATCGACTGGCCCTTTGAGGCGATCCCCGACGACCCCATCGAAGCGTTGCGGACGATCGATCCGCCCCTCCGCTTCGCGGTCCCCCTGGCGGAGGCCACCATCGATCTGCGGCCCCTGCCGGGGTCCGCCGCCCGCATGTTGCTGGCCGTGGCCTCCAGGAAGCTGGTCGAGGACTGGATCGACGTGTTCAACCTGGCCGGTGTCCAGCTCGAGCGGCTGTCCCCGGCCCCGTCCTGCCGGCTGGCGGCGCTGAACACCCTGCTGGCGCTGGCGCCCGAGGACGAACTGACCCTGTTGATCCATCCGCTCCCGGCGGGGGGCCGGCTGCTTCTGCTGCGTCGGGCCGAGCCGGTGTTCGACTGGCCCCTGCCCCAGGAGGATGACAAACTCGTTGCGGAAGTGAACCGCTGCGTGGCCTTCTACCGCCGCCGAGATCCTTCCGTCCGTCGTCTTCGCCTCTTGCTCAGCGCGCCTCTCTCCTGCCAGGACAGCCTCCAGGATGCCCTGGGGGTACGGGCCGAAATCCTCACCCCTGAGCCCTTCGGGTCCCTGGTGCTTCAGGGTCTGGCGACGGTGGAGCCGGCCCGATGAGGGCACCCATCCTCGATCTGCTGCGGGAGCGGCGCAAGCAGCTCGGCCAGCAGAGCATGGTCTCGGCGCTGGTGGATCGACGCCCCCTGCTGCTCAGAGGTGCCCTGATCGGAGCGGTCGTCCTGGGGGCGGCGGTGGGCACCACGCTCCTCGTGTTCCTCCGCCACCAGTTCGTCAAGATCCAGACCGCCCAGCTCACCCGCTTCGAAGCCGAGTCGAGCCAGATTCAGACCGAGATGGCGGCCAGCAAGGCGAAACTCGATCAGCTCACCGCCACCAATCGCAGCCTCACCGAAGGCCTCACCACCCTGCGCACCTCCTCGGCCCTCCTGGCCGACCTGCAGCTGCGTACCCCCGAGGGCGTTCAGATCCAGAGTGTGGCAGCCGAGGACAAGAATCTGGTGCTCAAGGGACGGGCCCTTGATCCGCTGGCCTTTGCCCGTATCAACGCCCTGCAGCTGGAGCTGGGTCGCTCCCCGCTCCTGGAGGCCAAGGGGGTGACCCTCGTCAAGCTGGAGCGGGTCCCGCCGAGCAACGCCAGTCCAGGCAAGGCCGCGGCGGCGATCCCCGCGGTGGTCCGGTTCGAGCTGACCGGACCGTTCGCCAGCCTTTCTCCCGCCCGTCAGCTGAGCGTCATGCAACAACTCGGATCCGAGGGGATGGCGCGCCGTCTTCAACTGCTCCAGACGGAGGGCCTCATCCCATGACGAACCTTCAGGCTGGGTCCAAAAGGCTTCCCGTCGCCACCCTGCGCCTCCTCTGGCTGATGCTCCCGGCGGCCGTGCTCGGCGGGCTGGGCCTGCTGGTGATCCTGGCCGGCCTGCTGCCCCTCTGGGCCTCGCTGCAGCGCGACAGCCAGCGCCTGCAGGAGCTGGAGCAGTTGCGTGATCAGGTGGCGCTGATGCGGGGGCAGCTGGTGGCCACCCAGGAGAACACCGAGGCGGCCATGGCCAGCAAGGCCAAGATCGAGCGCCTGATCACGGGCAACGGCGACCTCTCCACCTTTCTGGCCATGCTCGACCGTGAGGCCGAGGCTTCCGCCGTTCAGCTGACGCTGTTCGAGCCCACCCAGGCCGCCGCCCCCCCCACCAAGGCGCCCGCCGCTCCTGCGGCAGGGACCCCTCCCGCCGGGACGCCCCCTGGCGCGGGTGCCGCTGCGACCGACCCCCTGGCCCTGCAGGGGCTCACCCAGCGCACCCTGCTGGTATCGGCCAGAGGGTCGTTTCCTTCGCTCCTCGCCTTTCTGCGGCGCCTGGAAGCGCTCAACGTGCTGGTGGTGCAGAGCGATCTCAACCTCACGCTCCCTGACGATGGACCCTCCGACGGTACAAAGTCCCAACCCCGTGCCCAGGAGGTGGTGATGAAGCTCACCCTCGGTCTCTACAGCCGCACCAAAGCCCCAGCCGCGGCGCCAGCCACACCCGCCCCCGCTCCAACACCCCCTGCCCCTTCCCGCTGACCATGCCGATGCAACCGGATCCGGCAACTGGCAATGCCACACAATCGCCGATACCATTCGACCGATTCGGAGATCAACGGAACGTGGCAAAACGTCCGTGGCGGCGCGTTCTTTCTGCCTCTCTCGGCGCGGCGATCCTCCAACCGGCGATGGGAGTCGCCGCCGTCTCCGCAGCGATCGTTCCACCTCCTTCCACCGAGGGCTCCGGCCTAAGGCTGTCCGACGTGGCCCAGGCCAGCGGCTCCCTGGATATCAAGCTGCGGCGCATGCCGGATTCGGTGGAGGTGGTGATCGAGGGCACCGGCCCTTCGCCTGTGCTGCAGCAGACCACCCAGGGCGCCATCTGGCTGGGCCGGCTGCAGACGGCCTCGCCGACGGCCCTGCGGCGCGGTCCGGTGCAGCTGTCCCTCCCCGAGGCTGGGCTGCAGAGCATCACGTTCGACGGCTCAGGCAACCTCTTCGAACTGAGGGTCTCCCCCACCCCGGGCTTTCCCCTCGGCCGGCCCGTGGTCAGCGCCGACGGCCGCAGCCTGATCCTCACCTTCAACGCCCCGGCGCTGAGCACCCTCCAGACCCTCACCCCCAACGTCACCACCCCGGGCAGGGTTCCCCAGCCTGGCTTCATCCCGCCTCTGCAGCCGCGGGCCGTGGCCCCACCGCTGGGGGACATGGCCGTGGGGTCCATGACCATCAGCAATCCCAGCTATGTGAATGTGAGCGGCCCGCCGGTCACCATGACCCTGCGCAACGCCCCCGCCAAGGACGTGCTGATGGCCCTCAGTCAGCTGGGCGGTTATGGGTTCGTCTACGTGGATGAACCCAGTGCTGCCGCCACCACCACAGCGGCCGCGGGCATGCGGCCGATCTCGATCTCCTTCCGCCGCGAAAGCTATGGCCGGGCGATCAACTCGGCGCTCCTGGCCGCCGGCCTGCAGGGCAAGCGCGACGGCAACACGATCTTCGCTGGCCCCAACGTGCTGGCCAAGAGTTTCGGGGCCCAGCTCTCGAAGGTGTACCGGCTGAACCAGGTGCCACCGAACGCAGCAGCCGACTACCTGGCCAACCTGGGGGCCCAGGTCACCAAGACCAACACGATCACCACCGCCGTCTCTGAGGGCGTCGCTGCCACCGCCGCCCCCGCCGGCAGCCCCACGGCCTCCACCACCACCGCCAGCACCACCACCACGGTGGAGTCCTTCGGGGCCACGAACGGCCCCCTCATCGGCCTGCGGGCCACCACCGACACCCGGCTGGGCACCATCACCCTGGTGGGCGCACCGGGGCTGGTGACCATCGCCGAGCAATATCTCAAGCAGCTGGATCTGCGTCAGCGGCAGGTGGCTCTTGCGGTGAAGATCCTGGATGTGAACCTGGAGAACGACTATGAGATCAACAATAGTTTTGCCTTCCGCTGGGGAAACAATTTCATTGTCAATGATAATGGCCAGCTGCTTGGAGCATTTGGCAGAAACCTACCCGCTACGGCTGATAACTTTGCCGATAGAGAGGCACTCACTCGATCAAGTAATCTCAACAATTCCCAATCGGGCACTTTCGGCGGTTCTTCTCTTGGGCAGCTAAGTCTTAGCTCTGCCGAGACAGGTAACTTGACTTTGAATCAGCTTTCCTCTATTAATTCGAATCTTATTCGGGAAACGGGCTATGAGCTCTTGCCAAGTGGCGCGCTGAGACTCATTGACTCTGAACTCAGTCGTTCAACGAATGATGTAACGGGCAGAATCGAGCGGGCTTTGTCTAGCTCTCTAGGGCGCAATATTAGCCTTCAGGAAAACTCTAATCGCTCATTTTCTTCGTCCTTTAGCTCTTCTGATTCTTCATCTTCTAACTACTCTGGATCTCGGAGGCCCAATCCTGGGCTTAACTACCCTGATAACAGTTTTTTTTGACTTCGTACGTGCCCAGATCGTTTCTCGAAATACCAAGTTAATCGCCAGTCCTACCATTATTTTACAGGAAAATGCTTCGTTTTTACGTGAGACTGGCAGCGGTGGATCTAGTTCAAGTAACAGTAACACTGATAGCCCGGGAGGGCTGGATCAATATACGATAGATTCTCCTATTGGCCGCCGCCGCGCAAATGAGGCCGTGGTCCGTGTAGGTACAAATGTAATCACCGAATATGAAACCAATTCTTCTTCTAACACAGGGGCGGCGAGTAATGTCATTACCTGTACACCGACTCTGTCCACGGCAGGCTTGGTATTGGGAGCCAGGGTCGAGAAGATCGACGACAATGGTTTTGTTACATTTTCACTTTCGCCTAGCGTTTCTGCCGTCACCGACAGGCTGCCAGTTACGGGTTGCGGCTTTATTGATATCTTAAGTATTCGTCGCCTCGATACAGGTGCCTTGCGGGTGCGCGACGGTCAGACTTTGATCCTCACTGGTGTGATCTCCGACTTCGACGTGGCTGAGGTTTCCAAATGGCCAATCTTGGGGGATCTTCCCTTCATCGGCCAATTCTTCCGTGCCTCCGCCAACAACCGAGAGAAGCGTGAGCTCGTGATCATGGTGACTCCCCGCATCATCAATGACACCGAAGGTGGAACCTACGGTTACGGCTATCAGCCCTCCACACCGGCCTCACGTGCCTTCCTGGGCGGTACGCCCTAGTGCACCCCATGACCCCCTGATATTGGAGGAAACCCCTGATCAGAACGCGAGAGGCAGCAGAAATTTCAGGGCAAGAGGGGCGATCGACTGGGCAAATCCAGCGGCTCCGCTGAGCATCTGCCCTCCCATTCCTTTGCCCTCATTCGCTTTCTTGCCCGGTTTCCCTAAGGCAGCGGCCACGGCGGTGAGCTGCTTCGCCTGCGCCTCCTCGCCAGCCTGGCCGTAGAGGACGGCGGCGTAGTTGATGTCCTGGGCGGCCAGCTCGGTCTTGCCCTGTTCCGTGCGGCTCAGGCCCCGGGCCACCCAGCTGATCGCTGCTTCGGGCTGCAGGCGGATCGCCTCGGAAAACAGCTGCTCCGCCTGGGGATGGCGGCCTTCCATGGCCGCGGTGACCCCTGCGTTGTGCAGTTCGGGGTAGCTCAACACCTCGGGGCCCACGCCGCGGGCGTCCTGCCAGTGGCTGCGGGCGAGCCCGCCGGCATCGAGCTGGGCGCCGCTGAGATCGCTGTGGCGCAGGTCGGTGCCCTCCAGCCTGGCGCCCCGCAGATCCGCACCCCGCAGGGACGCGCCCTGGAGGCTGGTGAAGCTGAGATCGGCCCCTTCCAGGCGTGCCCCGTCCAGGCGGGCCTGGCCCAGGTTGGCCCGCTGGAGTTTGGCGCCCCGCAGGTCCGCGTCCCGCAGGTCGGCATGGACCAGATCGGCATCCTGCAGCTTGCAGCCGGGACAGTTCCGCTGATTCAGCAGCCGGATCAGATCGTCGTCGCTGCTCGCCCGCCCAGGCCCTGGCAGCAGCAGGGCCAGAGTCGCTGAGCAGGCGACCAGCAGGCCTCTGAGCTGGCCCCAGCGTGGCCTGCACCCGTGAGAGGCGAACCCGTGGACGCTGGTCATGGTCGCCTGTTCAGCGGTCAACCCGTTGTACCGCTTCCTTGGACTGGATGCCGGTGTTCAGGGAACGGCGCAGCACCCGTCCCAGCCGTTGCGCCTCGCGCCGTCCGCTCCGGCTGGGGGTGCTGGCGAAGCGTTGCCCCTGGTACTGCTCCACGAAGTCGCCCAGGGGACCGGCCAGTTCAGGCCAGCGGCGCGTCAGCCGTTGCGCGAAGCCGGCCAGGGTTTCCCCCGCCTGGGGCGCCATGCCCTGCCGGGCGAAGGCCCGCAGGGTCCGCTCCAGCTCCAGGCGCAGGGGATCGCCGCTGCGGCGGCGGCCCAGCCAGCCCAGGCCCCCCAGGCTGGCGGCCAGGCTGATGGCCACCGCCAGCAGCACCACCAGTCCGAGCAGGTGCCGCTGTTTGCCCAGCAGCCGGGCCACCAGGGCCTGCTGCTGCTCGCTGTCATACCCCAGCCACCAGCGGGCCCAGGCGATGTCGAGGCCCCACCATTGCTGCTGCAGCCAGTCCCACGGGCCGCCGGCGCCGGCAAGGCTGCCGGCCCCCGCCGTCGCGCTGGCCAGGGGGTCTCCGTCCGCCCAGGCGGTGGGATCGACCCGCCGCCAGCCTTCCCCCTGCAGCCACACCTCGCTCCAGGCGTGGGCATCGGCCTGGCGCAGGTCGATGTAGCCGGTGCCGCCCACGGGTTGCACCCACTGCCCGCCGCGGTAACCGCTCACCACCCGCGCCGGCACCCCCGCGGCCCGCATCAGGGTCGTGAAGGCACTGGCGTAGTGACCGCAGAAGCCGAGCCGGGTCTCGAACAGGAAATGGTCGAGGGGCGCCTGGCGGGGCAGGGCCCCGGGCTCGAGGCTGTAGCGGAAGGGCTGGGCGCGGAACCAGCTGCCGGCGGCGTTCAGCCGCTCCCGCTCGCTGCCGAGACGCCGCCATTCGCCGGCCAGGGCCTCCAGCTTCGGGTTCTCCCCCCGGGGCAGGAGCAGATCGCTGGGGCCGGGGGGCACGCTGCGCCAGTCCCCAGGCTCCGCCGTCCGGGTGAGGGCATAGACGCGCCGCTGACTGCCCGGGGCCCGGTTCAGCAGTTCGCCGCTGCGCTGCAGGTTCAGGTCGGCGGAAAGGGGCCTGCCGGCACCGCTCCAGGGGACCGTCGACAGGCCGCTGGGCTCGGTCAGCCAGAGCTGGATCCCTTCGCCCGGGGCGGGGGGCGGCGGCGCCGGGGTGGGCTGGCCGGCCGCAGGTCGGGCGAACGGCGGTTCGGCGCTGCGCCAGCTGCGGCCATCGAAGCGTTCATGCACCAGCACCCGCCAGTAGCGCTGCTCCAGGGGTGGCGGCCCACCGCCGAGGGGGAAGGCGACCCGGGCCGCAGCCTCGCGGCTGACGGAGAGCTTGGCGATGGAGCCCGGCTCCATGCTGTCGCTGAGGCCGGTGACGGCCCCCATGCCGTGGCCGGTGCCGAGGTTGCTGAAGGGCGTCAGCCGGGGCAGCAGCAGGAACAGCACCAGGGCGATCGGCAGGGCCGCCAGCAACACCTGCAGGCTGCGGCGCAGCAGGGCCTTCCAGTCGGGACCCGCCCCCAGTTCCAGGGCCAGCAGGCCGGCCAGGGCCATCAGGATGGCCAGGCCCTGGAGCAGGCTCGGGCCCAGCTCGGGCCGCAGGGCCGCCAGCAGCCCGGCACAGACCAGCTGCAGCAGGGCCACCACCCGCCGTTCCTCGATCCGGCGCGCTTCCCGCAGCTTGAGGGCCGTCAGAACAGCCAGGCCGAAGGCCAGCAGGCTCAGGGAGAGGGCCGGCGACAGGCCCAGCAGACCCACCGCCAGCAACCCCATGGTGAGCCACTGCAGGGGGGCGGCGGCGCGGCTCATCGGGGGGCTCATCGGCACGTGGCCAGGGCCGCCAGGCACTGGTCGCGGTGCAGCACGCCTCTGCCGGCCGCGATGGTCTGGCCGGGCAGCACCAGGCCGTAGCTGAGGCCCCGGCCGTGGTAGCTCCAGATGCGCTCGCTGAGGTGTTCGAGGGCCTGCTCCAGGGGCAGGCCCGGTTCCGGCGCCAGCAGGGGGGGCGCCTCGGGGCGATCCAGGAACCGCTTGGCGTACTCCCCCCGCCCCTGCGCCAGCAGCTTCCAGGCCAGTCGGCTGGGGCTGTCCTGGGGGCGATGGGGGGCCAGGTCGCGCCAGTCCTCGCTGCCGTCATGGCGGCTGGCGACGGACGGTGCACCGGCCACCGGCGCGGTGGCAACGGCCAGCAGCCGCACCGGTCCGGCCCGCCGGGCCGGGTAGATCAACTGGGCCGCCGCCGGGTACCAGCGGGACCAGCAGCAGAACAGCCCCAGGGGCGCCGTGGTCTGCACCCGCAGCAGCCCCGGCCGCTGCCAGCCCCGTCCGGGCGGGGTCCAGGCCACGGCCAGTTCATGGTCCCCCGGCGGCAGGGACAGCGGTGCCCCGGCCTGCTCGCCCCCCAGCCGCAGGCGCACACCTTCGCTGCGGCCGGGGCAGCGCACCTGGATCGGATAGGGGACGGGATCCCCCGCAAACCCCGGCGCCGGTGCGCCGCAGCCCAGCTCCACGCCCTGCAGGTTGAAGTGGGTGAGATGCAGGGCGAGCAGGAACAGGCTCAGCATCAGGAAGCTCAGCAGCAGCGTGCCATTGCTCTGCATCTGGATGCCGACCACCTGCATCAGCACGGTGCCCGCCAGCCACAGCCAGCCGAAGCGCGTCGGCAGGATGTAAAGGCTGCGCATCTGCAGCCGCACCCGTTCGCCCTGCTGGGGTCTACCGAAGTCCATCGACGCCTTCCTGGAGCCGCTGGCTCAGCTCCCTGTCGGTGTCTCCACGCTGGCCGCCGTCCATGCGGTGCTCGCAGACGGCGGCCAGCACCGCCTGCACGTCGTCCGGAATCACATGGTCGCGACCCTCCAGCAACGACCAGGCGCGGGCGGCCGCCACCAGGGCCAGACCGGCCCGCGGGGAGAGGGGATGGCCCTGGAAGGGCTGGCGGCGGCTGCGCTCCAGAAGGTCGAGCACGTAGTCGAGCAGGGCCCCGCTGCAGTGCTGCCGGTCGCAGCGCTCCTGCAGCTGCAGCAGGTCATCGGGCCCGAAGGCGTGGGTGATGCCATCCGGCCGCAGGCCCTCGCCCTGCAGCAGGGCCCGTTCCGCCTGGCGGGGGGGGTAGCCGAGGCTGAGGCGCATCAGGAACCGGTCCAGCTGGGATTCGGGCAGGGCCGAGGTGCCCCCCTGGTCGAGGCCGTTCTGGGTGGCGATCACCAGGAACGGGCGGGGCAGGGGATGGCTGGTGCCGTCCACGCTCACCCGACCGGCGGCCATCGCCTCCAGCAGGGCGCTCTGGGTGCGGGGGCTGGCCCGGTTGATCTCGTCGGCCAGCAGCACCTGGCTGAACAGGGGGCCGGGCTGGAAGTGGAAGCTGGCGGCAGCCGGGTCGAACACGTTCAGACCCGTCAGATCGGCGGGAAGCAGGTCACTGGTGAAGCTGACCCGCTTGAATCCGAGCCCGAAGCTGCGGGCCAGGGCCTCGGCCAGGGTGGTCTTGCCCATGCCCGGCAGGTCCTCGATCAGGAGGTGGCCGCGGGCCAGCAGGCAGGCCAGGGCCAGCCGCACCTGATGCTCCTTGCCCAGCAGCACCTCGCCGATCGCGCTGATCACCGGCTGGAGAGGGGACGTGGGCACGGGGGGAGTGCGGTGCACCGGTGGCCCATCCATTGCAGCAGTCCGGCCACCCTTCCGTGTTACAACCGCCTCAATGTTCGCTGGAGCCGGTGTCAGCTCACCACCCGGCGATGGGGACGGCTGAACCGCCGGATCGCCATGGCGGCAATCTGCAGGCGGCCGCCCGCCGTCTCGGTTGCCGCCCGGATCAGCTGCTGGATGCCAGCGCCTCCCTGGTGCCCTTCGGTCCTCCGCCCCGCCTGCGGCGCCTGCTCCGCCGGGCGCTGGCCACCGATCTGCGGGACTATCCCGACCGGGAGTACGGGGCCCTCTGCGGCGCCATCGCCCGCTGGCATGGGCTGGATCCGGCCATGGTCCTGCCCGGCAACGGCGCCGCCGAGCTGTTCACCTGGGCCGCGCGGGACGCCGCCGCCTGCGGCCTGAGCCTGCTGCCGGCGCCGGGGTTCGCCGACTATCGCCGGGCCCTCGGCTGCTGGGGTGGCGACTGGCGCAGCCTGCCACTGCCCCTGGCGTGGAGCGAGGCCGGTCCCTCCGCCTGGCCCCTGGCGGCGGCCACCACCACCATCGAGACCGCCATCGAGACCGCCATCGAGACCACCTCCACCACGGCGTCCTCCCGTCCGGCCGTCCTGTGGCTCACCAATCCCCACAACCCCACCGGCCAGCTCTGGCGGCGGGCGTCGCTGGAGCCCCTGCTGGAGCGCTTCTCCCTGGTGATCGTCGACGAGGCCTTCCTGCCGCTGGTGCCCGCCGGCGAGGACCAGTCGCTGGTGCCGTTGCTGCGGGACCATCCCAATCTCGTGGTGATCCGCAGTCTCACCAAGCTGTTCGCGATCGCCGGGCTGCGGCTCGGCTATGCCCTGGGCGGCGCCGGGCGGCTGGCCCGCTGGTCCGCCTGGCGCGACCCCTGGCCCGTCAACGGTCTGGCGGCGGCCGCGGGGCAGTTCCTGCTGGACGATCAGGTCGGCCTGCGGCGCTGGCAGGAACGGGTCCAGCACTGGGTGGCCGCGGAGGGGGCCTGGCTGGCGGCCCGTCTGGCGGAGGTGCCGGGACTGGAGCCCCTGCCCTCGGCCGCCAATTTCCTGCTGGTGCGGAGCCGTCCGCCGGCCGGTTCGCTCCAGCCCCTCAGGCTGGCGCTGGAGCGTCAGCACCGGATCCTGCTGCGGGACTGCCGCTCCTTCGAGGGGCTGGGGGAGGACTGGCTGCGGATCGCCGTGCAGGGACGGGCCGGCAACCGCCGCCTGCTGGGAGCCCTGCAGCGCTTCAGCCGCGGCCGATGACCTGCTCGATCACCTGCACCAGCCTCCGGTCGGCGTCCCGCACCGCCAGGGTCTCCATGCCGTTGCGCATCTGATCGAGGGGGTCGGCGCAGGCGGGGGTGCCCCGCAGGCGGGGCCCCAGCAACCGCCACACCGCCCGGGCCAGGGCCGGCTCCCCGGGCCCGTGCTGCCAGACGATCACCGCGGCGCCCAGGCTGGCGGCGGCGGCGGCATTGGCATCCTGGTGCTGATCGGCGGCCTGGGGGAAAGGCACCAGGATCGCCGGCGTGCCGCAGACGGCGAGTTCGCTGAGGCTGCCGGCGCCGGCGCGGCTGATGGCCAGATCGCAGTGCTGCAGCAGCCCCGGCAGCTCGTCACTGAAGGCCCGCTCCACCACCCCGTCGAGGTGCAGCTGACCGGCGTCCGGATCCTGGCTGCCGGTGAGATGCACGATCCGGCAGCCACTCGCCGCCAGCAGCGGCAGCAGCGGCCGCACCATGCGGTTGAGGCGCAGGGCCCCCTGGCTGCCGCCCATCACCAGCAGCAGGGGGCCGCTGCCCCGGGGCACCCACGCCGGCAGGGCCGCTGAAGCGAGGAAGGCACGCCGCACCGGGGTGCCGCACACCAGGGGCCGGCAGCGGGGCAGGCGCTCGACCGCCTGGGGAAGGCCCACCGCCACGCGGGTGCAGAGGGGACCCAGCAGCCGGGTCACCCGGCCTGGGATGGCGTTGCTGTCATGCAGCACCACGGGCACCCCGCACCAGCGGGCGGCCAGGATCGCCGGCGCGGCGATGTACCCCCCGCTGCTGAACACCGCGCTCACCCCCTCGCGCCGGATCAGGCGCCGCACCGGCAGCACGGCCAGGAGCAGCTGGAGCAGGTTCCAGAGCTTCCGCAGTCCTTTCCCCTGCAGCCCGCCGGCCCGCACCGTGTGCAGGGGGTAGCGGCTGGGCACCAGCTCGGTCTCCAGCCGGTCCGGCACCCCCAGCCAGTGCACCTGCCAGTCGCTCGGCAGGGCCTCGGCCACCGCCAGGGCGGGGAACAGGTGGCCACCCGTGCCGCTGGCGGCGATCAGCAGGGTCGGCATGGGCGGGTGGGACGAGCGCGCCTAACTTAAAAGCTGATTCCGGTCCGCTCACCGCTGCCCCGGTTCCCTCCCTCTCCATGGCCCCGTCCCGCCCGCTGAACGCTCCCCTGCACCCGGTTCGCTCACCCGAGCGGTTGGGCGCCCTGCTGGTGGCCGTGGCGCTGGCCGGCGGAGGTGTGGCTCCCGTCCTGGCGGCCCCCCCCTCCGCTGCCCAGCTGCAGGCCCTCGAGAGCGCCCTCAACAGCAGTTCCGACACGGCCCTGGCCGGTCTGCTGCGGGCCGGCCCAGGGCTGGATCCGGCCCAGCTGGAGAGCCGTCGCCGCCTGCTGCGGCAGCAGTTCCCCGATGCCCGCTGGCAGCTGAGCACCGGTGCCCAGCTGCGGGATGGCCAGCCCACGGTCACCCTGCGGGTGGCCGGCACCCGGCGCCAGGGCGGCACCACCTACCGGCTTGAGGCCGAGCAGCAGCTGGCCCTCCAGAGCGACGGCACCCGCATCAACGGCCAGACGGTGCTGCGGGAGCGTTCCCTGCTGCGCAGCGGCGACAAGCCCCTGCCGGTGAGCCTGCTGATTCCCGATGCGGTGCTGACCGGTCAGCGTTACGACGTCGACGTGATCTTTGATGAGCCGCTCGACGGTGCCCTTGCCGCCGGCGGCATCACGGCCATCACCCCCCAGCAGCAGGCCACGATGGACAGCCCGAGCATGGAACTCGGCGCCCTCGGGGGCGGGGGACTGTTCAAGACCGTGAAGGCGCCCCTGTCCCCCGGTTCCCAGACCTGGGCCGTGCTGCTGGTGCATCCCGACGGCATCGTCAGCGCCACCAAGCGGGTGCGCGTCGTCGCCGATCGCCAATCGCTCCAGCCCTGAGCCATGGGCCGACCGCATCGGATCTGGGTGGTGGATGACGATCCGGACCTGCGCCATCTTCTGTCCACCTACCTGGGGGAACAGGGTTATGAGGTCCGCTGCATGGGCGATGGCGCCCAGCTGATGGCCCGGCTGGAGGGCCAGCGTCCCGATCTGCTGGTGCTCGACCTGATGCTTCCAGGCGACGACGGTCTCACTCTGCTGCGGCGCCTCCGGGACGGGGCCGACGACCTGCCGGTGCTGATGCTCACGGCCCGGGCCGATGCGGTGGATCGCATCATCGGCCTGGAGCAGGGGGCCGACGATTACCTCGCCAAGCCCTTTCTGCCCCGGGAGCTGACCGCCCGCATCGAGGCGGTGCTGCGCCGCCGCGGCACGCTCCCCGGCGGATTGCCCCAGCCCGATGGGGCGCGGGTCGCTTTCGGCGACCTGGAGGTGGATCTGGCGGCCCGCACCCTGGAGCGCCAGGGGGAGACGCTGGCGATCACCGGCGGCGAATTCGCCCTGCTGGCGGCCTTCGTGCAGCATCCCCACCGGCCCCTGTCCCGGGAGCGGCTGATCGAACTGGCCCGGGGCCCGGGCAGCGACACCGACAGCCGCAGCATGGACGTGCAGGTGTCACGGCTGCGGCGGCTGATCGAACCGGAACCGGCCCGGCCCCGCTATGTGCAGACGGTCTGGGGCTACGGCTACGTGTTCGTCCCCGATGGCAAGCCCCGCCAGTCCTGAGCGCGCCTGGCGGCCTTCGCTGCCGCGCACGCTGGCTTACCTTCTGGCGGGCACCGCGGCCGCCTTCCTCAGTCTGGTGATGCTGCAGGTGCTTCTCGGCCGGCGGCTGGCCCAGCAGCAGCTGGTCCAGACAGGCTCGGAGGTGGCCTCGAACGTGGTGCTGGGGGAAGTGGCCCTGGAGCGTTTCAGCCCCGAGGTGCTCGGCAAGATCAGCGGCATGCGCCTGGCGGTCGGCAACCTGCCGGAGTCCGCCACGAGCGCCGACCGGCGCCTGCGCTGGCAGACCCACCGGCTGCAGCGGGAACTGTGCCGTCGCCTGGGCCGTTGTCCGGCGGTGCGGCCGGCCTTGTTGCCTCGGCGGGGCGTGTGGGTGGAGATGGCCTCGTCCCTCGAGAGGGTGTGGCTGTTCGCCCCCCTGCCCTCCCCCCGTGGCTGGCCGCCCGATCCGTTCTTTCTGTCCCTGTCCATCGGCCTGGGGGGCCTCGGAGCCCTGCTGCTCTACCTCACGCTGGAGATCCAGCGGCCCCTGCTCCGCCTGCAGGAGGCCCTGGCTGATGTGGGTCTCGAGGCCCTGCCCACCGCCCTGCCGGCCATGGGCGCCCCGGCGGTGCGCCAGCTGATGGCCCGTTTCAACGCCATGCTGCTGCGGCTGGAGGATGCCAGCCGGGAGCGCACCACGATGCTGGCGGGCATCGCCCATGACCTGCGCAGTCCCCTCACCCGGCTGCGGTTGCGCCTCGCCTTCGCCGCCGAGGGCCCCCTGCCGCCGCAGGAACTGGAGCGGGCCCAGGCCGACATCCGCTCGATCGAGCGGATCACCCGCCAGTTCATGATCTTCGCGGGGGCGGAAGCCAGCGAAGTGCCGGTGCTTGTGCCGCTCGATGCCCTGGTGGCGGAGTCGGCGGCGGCGGTGGAGGAGGTGCCCCTGGAGCTGGATCTGGAACCACTGGTCCGGCGGGTCCGCCCGATTGCCCTGGCACGGGCGGTGGGCAACCTGCTCGACAACGCCCAGACCTACGGCCGCCCGCCCCTGCGGGTGGTGCTGCGGCCCCTGGGCATGGGGCAGGGGGCGGGTGGAACCCAGGGCGAAGCGGGGCCCGTGGAGAGCGGCTTCGAAATCCAGGTCTGGGACAGCGGCGACGGCATCGACCCGGAGCAGTGGCACAGGGCGATGACGCCCTTCCAGCGGCTTGATCAGGCCCGTGGCGGCGAAGGGCACTGCGGGCTGGGCCTGGCCATCGCCGCCAAGGTGGCCCGGGACCACGGCGGCGACCTGCGGCGGCTGGAGGCGCCGGGGGACGGTGCCGATCCGGCGCCAGGGCGTTTCGGCGTGGCGCTCCGGGCCTGGCCCCTGCCTGGCGAATGAGAGGCCGGCGGCGGCGGCTGGCCGGTGTCAGTTGCATCCGGTCACAGATGGCGCTGCGCCAGTCGGATGGCCGTCACACCTGCCGGTCACGATGAAGAGGTCGATGAATCTTCCTCCCATGCCTTCCCTGCTTCGCCATCCCCTCCGGGCCACCGTCCTGGCCATGGCCCTGTGCTCCACCGGTGCCGCCCTGGCCCAGGCGGCCCCTTCCGGCCCGGCGCGGCCCACGCCGGCTCAGATGCAGAAGATCTTCCCCGAACAGAAGCGGCTGGCCATCAGCGATCAGCAGGCCCGCATCGCCATCCTCCAGAGGGGCGAACGCTGCCTGTCGGCCGCCGGCAGCAGCCAGGCCCTGCGCACCTGCATGAAGGAGCAGCGCGACGCCAGCCAGCGCCAGCGCCAGCAGCACCGCACCGCCATGAAATCCCTGCTGGAGCGCAACGGCATTCCCCTGCCCCAGTGGGGCAGCGGCGAACGCAAGGGGAAGTGGGGCGGTGAGCGTCCCCAGGGCCGCCCCGGCGACGTCTGAAGCCGGAGGCACCGCCGGGGCTCAGGCCTCGTCGAGGGCCGCCACGCCGGGCAGCACCTTGCCTTCCAGCAGCTCCAGGCTGGCGCCCCCGCCGGTGGAGATGTGGCTCATCTTCTCGGCCACGCCCACCTTCTCCACCGCCGCCACCGAATCACCGCCGCCGATGATCGTGCAGCAGCCCTTGCCGCTCAGGTCGGCGAGGGTGTGGGCGATGGCGTTGGTGCCGGCGGCGAAGGCGTCGAACTCGAACACGCCCATGGGGCCGTTCCAGATCACGGTCTGGCAGTCGGCCAGGGCCTCCTGGAAGGCCTTCACCGAATCGGGGCCGATGTCGAGGCCCATCCAGCCATCGGGGATCGCGTCGATCGCGGTGGTCCGGCTGTTGGCGTCGGGGGCGAAGTTGTCGGCCAGCACCACATCGGTGGGCAGCAGCAGCTGGACGCCCTTGGCGGCCGCCTTGGCTTCGAGTTCCTTGGCGAGCTCCAGCTTGTCTTCCTCCACCAGGCTCTTGCCCACCGCCAGGCCACGGGCCTTGTAGAAAGTGAAGATCATGCCGCCGCCGATCAGCACCTTGTCGCACTTGTCGATCAGCGACTCCAGCACGCCGATCTTGCTGCTCACCTTGGAGCCGCCCACGATCGCCGCCAGGGGGCGCTTCGGTTCATCGATGGCACCCTGCAGGTACTGCAGCTCCTTCTCCATCAGGAAGCCGGCCACGCTGGGGCTGAGATACTTGGTGACGCCCTCGGTGGAGGCGTGGGCCCGGTGGGCGGCGCCGAAGGCATCGTTCACATAAATATCGGCCAGGGCGGCCAGTTGCTCGGCGAAGCCGGGGTCGTTCTTCTCTTCCTCGGCGAAGAAGCGCACGTTCTCGAGCAGCACCACATCGCCATCGGCCATGGCGGCCACCTTGGCTTCAGCGTCGGGGCCGATGCAGCTGTCGGTCTTGACGACGGGTTTGCCCAGCAGTTCGCTGAGGCGGGCCGCCACCGGGGTGAGGCGCATCGCCTCGTTCACCTGGCCCTTGGGCCGGCCGAAGTGGGCGGCCAGCAGCACCCGGGCGCCGTGGTCGATCAGGTGGCGCACCGTGGGCAGGGCGGCCCGGATGCGGGTGTCGTCGGTGATGGCGCCCGCGTCGTCGAGGGGCACGTTGAAGTCGACCCTGACCAGCACCCGCTTGCCGCGGAGATCATCGGCGCTGAGGCTGGAGAGGGATCGCTTCGCCATGGTTACAGATAAGGAAAGGCGGGGGGAGATTAGCCCCCGGGCCGTCCCGCCCCGCCGCCGGCGCGATTCGGTTCTTCCCACCTCCCGTCCCTGGCACCCGCAACGGTCGGCGCTAGGACAAGGGGGCTGGGCCTTCCGCCATGTTCGACACCGTTCTTTTCCCCATCGACCAGAGCCGCCAGACGATGGAAACCGCGGCCGTCGCCCTGCAGCTCGCCCAGCGCCATGGCAGCCGGGTGGTGCTGCTGTCGGTGGTGGAGGCCGAGGAGGGCGTGATGCACGATCCGGCCGATGTGGCCCGGTTGCTGGAGCAGGCCCGCGCCAGCTTCACCCAGGCCGGGGTGAGCTGCGAGGTGCTGGAGCGGGAGGGAAAGCCGGCCTTCGTGATCGGCGATGTGGCCGATGAGATCAATGCCGACGTGATCGTCATGGGCACCCGGGGCATCACCCTGGAGGGCGACCACCAGAGCACTGCCGCCCGGGTGCTGCAGCTGGCGCCATGTCCGGTGCTGGTGGTGCCCTGATGCCGGACCCCGGCGACACGGTCCGCCTCAGCACGGCCGCCCCACCGATCCAGTGGTACCCGGGCCACATCGCCAAGGCGGAGAAGGCCCTCAGCGCCAACCTGGAGAAGGTGGATCTGGTGATCGAGGTGCGCGATGCCCGCATCCCCCTGGCCACCGGGCACCCGCGCCTGCAGCGCTGGATCCGGGGCAAGCAGCATCTGCTGGTGATCAACCGCCGCGACATGGTCAGTCCCGAGGCCCGCCTGGCCTGGGATGGCTGGTTCCGCCAGCGGGGCGAGGTGCCCTGGTGGTGCGACGCCAAGGTCGGCACCGGTGTGAAACAGCTGCAGCAGGCGGCGATCCGGGCCGGGGAGCAGCTCAACACCCGCCGGGCCGGCCGCGGCATGCGCCCCAGGCCGGTGCGGGCCCTGATGCTGGGCTTCCCCAACGTCGGCAAGTCGGCGCTGATCAACCGGCTGGTGCGCCAGAAGGTGGTGGAGAGCGCCCGCCGGGCCGGTGTCACCCGCAGCCTGCGCTGGGTGCGGCTGGGTCAGGATCTCGACCTGCTCGACGCTCCTGGCGTGCTGCCCCCCCGCCTCGATGACCAGCTGGCCGGGCTGCGGCTCGCTCTCTGCGACGACATCGGCCAGGCCTCCTACGACGGCGAGGCGGTGGCCCAGGCTTTCCTTCGCTTGCTGGCGCAGCTGGAGCCGGTGGCGGCGGCGGGCGTGGCGCCGGACCTGCTGGAGCGCCGCTACGGGGTGGCGGCGTCCGACCCCGACGCCTGGCTCGCCGCGGCGGCGGCCCGCCACACCAGCGGCGACACCGCCCGCATGGCCCAGCGCCTCCTCGATGATTTCCGCCGCTCGCTGCTCGGGGCGATCGCCCTGGAGCTGCCTCCTGGATGATGGCCGCGTTCGGCGTAGGCGAAGGGGAGCTGCTCACGCTCCACTACCCGAAGCCGCTGCCGATGCGGCTCGATCGCTGGCTGGTGTCCCAGCGACCCGAGCAGAGCCGCGCCCGCATCCAGAAGTTCATCGAGGCGGGGTATGTGCGGGTGAACGGCGTCACGGGCAGGGCCAAGACGCCCCTGCGCACCGACGACACCGTGGAGCTGTGGATGCCGCCGCCGGAGCCCCTGCCCTACCTGGTGCCCCAGCCGATGGCGCTGGATGTGCTGTTCGAGGACGAGCATCTGATCGTGATCAACAAGCCCGCCGGGCTCACGGTCCACCCGGCCCCCGGCAACAGGGACGGCACCCTGGTGAACGGCCTGCTGCACCACTGCCCCGACCTGCCCGGCATCGGCGGCGAGATGCGGCCCGGCATCGTGCACCGCCTCGACAAGGACACCACCGGCTGCATCGTGGTCGCCAAGAGCCAGGAGGCCCTGGTGAAGCTGCAGGTGCAGATCCAGAAGCGCATCGCCTCGCGGGAGTACCTGGCGGTGGTGCACGGCCGGCCGGCGGCCGAGAGCGGCACGATCGTGGGCGCCATCGGCCGCCATCCGGCCGATCGCAAGAAGTACGCCGTGGTGACCGACACCACCGGCCGCCATGCCTGCACCCACTGGCGCCTGATCGAACCCCTCGGCGACCATGCCCTGCTGCGCTTCAGGCTCGACACGGGCCGCACCCACCAGATCCGGGTGCACTGCGCCCACATGGGCCATCCCATCGTGGGGGATGCCACCTACGGCCGCTGCCGCCGGCTGCCCGTGGCCCTTCCCGGCCAGGCCCTGCATGCGGTGCGGCTGGCTCTCGACCACCCGATCAGCGGCGAGCGGCTGGTGTGCGAGGCGGAACTGCCGGAGGTGTTCGAGAAGCTGCTGCTGACCCTGCGCCGCCGCGTTCACGCCTGATCCGGCGCCTCGGAACGCGCCTCGGCCCGTTCCCCGCCCCAGTTCTTGAAGGCCAGCAGGGCCAGGGTCACCAGCGCCATGCCGGCGCCGGCGAAGAAGATCCCCTGGCCGTTGCCGGTGGGGAGGGAGGGGTCGTCCGGCTGGAAGCTGTTGAGCAGTTCCAGGAAGGAGATCGCCATCGCCAGGATGATGAAGTTGGCGAACATTCCCTTCACTTCGTGGAAGTTCCGGAAGCTGAGCGTCCGCGGCAGCTTCAGCTCGCTGATGAACAGGGAGAACATGCCGATCGCCAGGGCCAGGCAGCCCGTTCCCACCAGCAGCAGATCGATGCCTTCGAGGATGTCCATCTCGAAGCGGTTGAGGTGCACCAGGTCGGTGATGCCGACCAGGGCCAGCCGCAGCTGCTCCAGGATCAGCCGGCTGCCGCGGATGAACAGGGCCAGGCAGCTGGCCAGCAGCGCCAGGATCGGAACGAGGGTGAGGTAGCGGGCGCGGAGGAGCAGGCGGCGCAGCATGGCGGCAAGGAATGGATGGGGGTTCAGGGCAGGGCGGGCAGGCGCGGACAGGCCTCCACCAGGGTGCGGGTGATCGCCGCCTGCGGATGGGCCAGAAGGTCGGCACCGGTTCCCTGCTCCACGACGCGGCCGCCATCGAGAACCAGAACGCGGTGGCAGAAACCGCCGGCCACCGAAAGGTCGTGGGTGATGAACAGCATGCCGAGGCCGAGCTGGCTCTGCAGGCGCCGCAGCAGGGCCAGCACGTCGGCCTGCACTTCGGCGTCCAGCATGCTGACACTTTCGTCGCAGAGCAGCACCTGGGGCTCCAGGATCAGGGCGCGGGCGATCGCCACCCGCTGCTGCTGGCCGCCCGAGAGCTGACGGGGCAGCCGGTCTTGGAAGGATTCGGGGGGATCCAGCCCCACCAGGGCCAGTTGCTGCCGGGCGCGGCGGCGGGCCTCCGGGCGGGGGGCCAGCCCATGGATCAGCAGGGGATCGGCCACCGCCTCCCCCACCGTCATCTGGGGGTTGAGGCAGGCCAGCGGGTCCTGGAAGACCATCTGCAGGCGGCGCCGGGCCCGCCGCAGGGGCCGGCCGTGCAGCTGGCGCAGGTCGACGCCCTGGAGCCGCACCGCCCCACCCCGCACCGGTGCCAGCCCCATCAGGGCACGGCAGAGGCTGCTCTTGCCGCAGCCCGAAGCCCCCACCACACCGATGGTCTCGCCTTCGTGCAGGGTGAGGCTGACCCCGTCGACCGCCTTGATCCAGCGTTGCTGCCAGGGAAGGGAGGGCAGGGGGTGCCAGCTGCGCAGTTCCTCCACCTCGAGCAGCACCGGCGCGGCGGCGGGGGCCTGGCTGCGGCCGCCCTCCCGCAGGCGGGCGGCGCCCACCAGCCGCCGGGCCAGCGGGGAGGCCGGCGCCGTGAGCAGTTGGTGGCTGGGGGCCTCCTCCAACAGCCGCCCCTGATCGAGCACGGCGATGCGATCGCACCAGCGGCCGGCCATCGCCAGGTCGTGGCTGATCAGCAGCAGGGCGCTGCCGGTTTCGGTGCAGAGGTCGCTGAGCTGGGCCATCACCTGAGCGGCCACCGCCACATCGAGGCTGGTGGTGGGTTCATCGGCGATCACCAGGGGGGGATTCAGGGCCAGGGCCAGGGCGATGGCCAGCCGCTGGCGCATGCCGCCGCTGAATTCGTGCGGAAAGCTGCCGTAGCGCTCCGGGGCGATGCCCACCCGGGCCAGCAGCTCCTTCGCCCGTTGGCGACCCCCGCCGCGGTGGGCGGCCAGGGTGTCTCGCAGGTGTTCGCCGATGGTGAGCAAAGGGTTGAGCCGGGTCATCGGGTCCTGGAACACCAGGCCCACCGCCTCGCCCCGCAGCCGGCGCAGGGCGCCGCGCCTGAGCTGGCGGGGGTCCTGACCGGTCAGCAGCAGCTCTCCCTCGCAGACGCTGCCGGGGGGGAGCAACTGCAGCACGGCCTTGGCCACGGTGCTCTTGCCGCAGCCCGAGGGGCCCACCAGGGCCAGCCGCTCTCCGGCGCTCAGGGTGAGATCGAGCCCATCGAGGGTGGGTTGTTCGCTGCCGGGATAGCGCACCCGCAGGCCTCTCAGCCGGAGCACCGGGGCAGCCGCCGATGGTGGGCCTCCGTCGGGAAGGGCCGAAGATAACGCCATGGCAGAGAGTGGATCCATCAGAGGCCCAAGCATGAGCGAATCACCAGCCTGGCGGCTGGCTGGGCCTTGGACAGGCCACTTCGGCTTCCTGTGACCTCCAGGTTGCGGATCTCGACACCTCTCCCCCAGGGCTCATTAGAAGTCATCCAGAAGCTTGTAGCTGAACAGGTTCTCGCCAGCCCAGAAGCTCTAACGAACCCTTGATGTCGTGCGCCAGGGCAGCCAGTCCCTCGACGATGGACCAGAAACCATCAAGGCGCAGCGCATTCATCGCCAGGCTGCGGAGCGTGGCCATGATCTGCACGCCGTTGGTCTCGCGGTAGCGGTGCGCGTCCTCTCTGAGCTGGGTGTCGCGGGGCCAGTGCCAGGAGTTCTCGATCGACCAGCGGTCTCGCACGTGGCGCAGCAGAGCCTCGGTGCCAGTGCGCAGACTGCTGACGTAGTAACTGGTCTCATCGATGGGTTTGCCATTGCGGGCGCCCTTGCTGCGCACCGCGATCACCTTGGCACTGCCAGGCCAGTTCTCCACCACCCACTCCGGTGCTGGCATGCTCCAGAGCGTCCAGGTGATGTCACGACCGTGTTTGCGCTCGCGTTTGCTGGCCTGCAGCGGTGCCTTCCTGCCGTAGGTCAGGCGATCCTTGATCACCTGAAAGCCCTTGCGGCGGCTGTGTTTCACCGCGATCAGGAAGTCGGCACCACGCTGTTCGAGGTTGAGGGAAAAGGGCGGTTCGCATGCAGCGCGTCCGCCTGCACCAGCAACCCCTCGAGATCAACCCGATCCAGCAGCTCGCGCAGCGCCGCGATCTCACCACCGGCATCGGTGGCATAGGTGCTCTGCTCGATCGCCACGCCGAGGCTGTTGGAATAGAGGCTGACCTGGGCAATGTAGACGCAGTCGGCCGGAGGCCATAACGCACTGCGCCGGTGGCGTTTTCATCGATTGACCCCCTGAGCGTCTTGCCGTCACAGACCAGGGTGTCGACGGGTTCGGCATCGCCGATCTGGGCGTACGCGCCCTGCGCGAGTCAGTCATCCAGCGCAAGATCAGTCATGGCGTCCAGTCCGCCAGCGGTGCCGTTTGCCGCAGCCGCCTGCTCACGGCCACGACAACGCTCAGGCAGCAGGGTCGGGACCTGTGGCAGTTCCTGGAGCAAGTATGGATCGCCCATCACCGCGGTGGCGTGATGCCCTCACTGCTGCCCGATCGCTGAAGTGGCGGTCACACGAATCAGATCCGAGTCCTCTCCTCAGAGGGGCGATCGGGTGGTGATTGTCGCGATGGGGCATCACGCCCCCTGAACACATACAGCTAATCTAATCAGCAAAAGGATTTATGCCGTGATTAGAGGAATAGCATCCCCATGTCCAAGAGGGATAAGGAAGTCAGTCATTTGCTGAAGGCTTTGGTAGTTAGCATATTGAATGTTGCCATCAGCGTGCATATAGGCATGAAGATAGGACGTGCCATCCAGAACCTTCCAGTAGGTTTCCATTAAGCCATCACCATTGTAATCAGCTGAAGCCTTGAGCTGCAAATTGTCGGTCCTTAGGTCGTTCTGAAAGCGTTGCTGGCTGTCAAAGGGGCCAAAGCGTTTGGGAGCCACTTCACCGCTTAGCAGGAAACCATTATTTGTTTCTCCTTCAGCTACGAGAGGATCAATGTAAATCCCGACAACACGAGTGCTTCCTCCACTGCCATGCCGTGAGTAGTCCGCTTGGCCCGTGATCGGATCAAGGTTGACCGTGGACCAACGTGAACTGACCCTGTTTGTGAAAATCTGCTCAGGATTCCCATCACCGTTCACATCAGCCTGACCTTGATACTTGTAAGAGTCCTCGGTTCCAGGTCCATAGCTACCGCCGTGAGGATTCCCGCTAAAATCGCTGATTGGATTACCGAAAGGAACCTGTTGTGAAAGAGAATATAGATTATCAAGTATAAAAGGGAGTGCACCTTCACGCGCAGCACGAAAGGAGTTGAAGGCGCCAGGCTCCTGGAAGCTGGAGGGGGAATCCTTGATGACAGACCCCAAGAACGCCCCTTCGCTCACCGTGGCCGTGATACTGGTGAGGCTCAAGCCAAAATACTCACTGTTTTCTACGACGGAATCAGTGAGGCTCGTAATTGCAAAGCTGAGAAGTTGCCCCCCAGCCGCCAGATCTGCGCCACTGGTGTTAGTGGCCGTCACCGTCACCGCCTTGGTGATTGGGTCGATGCTGATGCCGCTCAGCGTTATTCCCGTCCCGGCTCTCAGCGCACCAGGCTTCAATGCGGCGAAATCGATTCCTTCGATGGCGGTGCCACTCGAGGAATCCAGCGTGAATGTCACGCTGCCGCCTACACCCAAAGCCACACCATCCAATGAGACTTCATAGTTGGCGGACCGACCTTCCTCCATCAGGGGAGGTGCGGTAGCGGTGAGCTTGATCACCGCGGTGTCGTTATCGGTGATGGTTGTCGTGATGGAACCGGCGCTCACCGTGGCGTTGGTGCTGGTGAGAGATACCGAGAAGGTTTCCGAGCCTTCCGCGAATGAATCACCCGTGGTGGGGATCGAGATGCTGAGGAGCTGGGATCCAGCCGCCAGGGAGCCGGCACTGGTGTTGGTGGCCGTCAGCGTCACCGCCTTGGTCACCGGGTCGGTGCTGATTCCGCTCAGCGTCACACCGGCCCCGGCGGTGATGCCCGCAGCGAGAAGCGCTGCGAAATCGAGACCTTCTGTGGCAGTGCCACTGGCGGAATCGAGGGTGAGGGTGACGCTCTGGCCGGCACCGAGGCCTACGCCATCAAGGGAGACGGCGTAGGTGGCATTGGCACCTTCCAGAACGGAGGCCGAACCGCCCAGGCGGATCACGGCGGTATTGCCGTCGTTGATCGCGGTGGTGATGGAGCCGGACCCGTTGGCGCCGCCCAGGGAAAGGGAATAGGTCTCGGTGCCTTCCACGATCGAATCGGAGTTGGCGGCGAGCGAGAAGGAGAGGATCGAGGCGCCAACTGGAAGATCCGCACCGCTGGTGTTGGTGGCAGTGGCGGTGATCGTGCCGTTGGCAGCGGTGCTGATGGCGCTGAGGGTGATGCCGGATGCTGCGGTCAGCCTGGCGGCAGTGAGAGCAGCGAAATCCAGCCCTTCTGCGGCGGTGCCGCTGGCGGAATCGAGGGTGAAGGAAACGGAGCGACCTGCGCCAAGCCCAACGCCATCAAGGGCGAGGGAATAGGAGGCGTTGGCCCCTTCTGCGACGGAGGCGGAGCCGGTGAGCTTGAGGGCAGGTGCGTCGTCATCGGTGATGGTGGTGAGGACGCTGGCGGGTCCCTCCACCGTCACTCCCGTTCCGCCGGTGAGGTTGAGGGAGAAGGATTCGTTGGCCTCGGCGATCAGGTCGTTGGTGGTGGTGATCCCAAAGGACAGGAGCGCGGAGCCAGCGGCCAGATCCGCAGCGCTTGTGTTGGTGGCGGTGAGGGTGATCGTGCCGTTGGCAGCGGTGGTGATGCCGCTGAGGGTGATGCCCGTTGAGGCGGTGAGACCGGCGGCGACCAAGGCGTTGAAGTCGAGCCCTTCTGTGGCTGTACCGCTGGCGGAATCCAGGGTGAGGGTGAGGGATCGACCGGCACCGAGGCCGACCCCATCGAGAGAGACGGCATAGGCTGCTGCCGATCCTTCGGCGACGGTGGTGGAGCCGGTGAGCTTCACAACGGCGACATTGCTGTCGATGATGGTGGTGGTCACCGTCTGGGGCTGAATGAAGCCCCCCAGGGTGAGGCCGAAAGTTTCATCAACCTCAGCGATGAGATCGACCTGAATCGGCAGCGCCAAGGTGGCAATCGTGGATCCAGAGGCGAAGTTCTTCGTGGCCGATGCCACGGCCCGAATCATCCCGGTCGCCGCATCAACAGTCACATCCTGAAGGGCAATGCCGTCTACCCCTCGGAGAGAATTCTGCGCAAGGGAGGCCAGATCAGAGGCGAACTGGGCGCTGCCGTTGCTGAGCTGGAGGGAGAAGGCCACGCTTTGGCCCTGTTGCAGGCCGTTGCCGGCCAGGTCGATGGCATAGGACGCCGTACGGCCCTCAACGAAGGCTGCAGCAGCCGGGGTGAGTTTCAGCTTTTCAACCAGATCAAGATTGATGTCGTTGAACTGAATGAATTCAAAGCCGCGAACGGTGTTCTCGATGGCGGTGTTGCTGAGGCTGGTGGATGCGTTCCAGGTGGTGTAATCGCTGGAAGCATCGCTGAGATCCAGGCCATTGCCCGCTGGATCAACCTTCTGAACGCTCCAGTCGCTGTAGCGGCCATAGAGGAACAGGGTGTCGATGCCATCGCCGCCCAGAAACTGGGTTTTGTAGGGCAGGAATCCATACACGTAGTCGTTGCCGCTGCCGGCATCAACGACGGAGTCGTAGTAGTCAGGCCGGTTGTAGCTGGGGGGATCCTGAGGAGTGAAGCGAATATATTCACTGTTCTCGAAGGACTGGATATTGATGACATCGTTCCCGTCTCCCGTTCGGATGGTGGCCTTGTAGGCTCCATGACCGAATTGGACAAACGGCGTAACCGAATCTCGCGGATCTTCTGGATCGAGGGGAGTGGGGAAGATAACTTGAATCAGATCGTTGCCGCCACCGGTATCGAGAGTGGCGAAGGCGATCGCATCGTTGAGCCTGATGCTGTTGGCGGCATCGCCTGTGCTCACCAAGATCGGATCGTTCTCTGATCCGGCTAACCCCGCGAAGGGGGGGGCACCAGGGGCATCACCATTCAGCTGAAGCCACTCGGCTGGTGTGAGGGAATTGGAGATCAGACCACTGCGACTGCCGATTGTTGTGGTGACGGAACCGTTGCTTACCGTCGCTCCTGCTGGAGGCGACGACAGCGTCACGGCAAAGGTTTCATTCGTTTCGGCAATGGCATCGGCGTTGGTGACGACAGAGAAGCTGAGTAGCTGGGATCCTGCGGCCAGGGAACCAGCACTGGTGTTGGTGACAGTGAGTGTGATGGCCTTGGAGACGGGGTCGGTCCTGATGGCACTGAAGGCAACGCCGGCAGCCGGCTGGAGATTGGCAGCCAGGAGGGCAGCAAAATCGAGGCCTTCTGTGGCGGTACCACTGACGGAATCAAGGGTGAGGGTGACGCTCTGGCCGGCCAGTAGGCCGCTGCCGTCCAGCGTCACGGCGTAGGCCGCCGATTGCCCCTCAACCACGGACGCCTGTCCGCTGAGGGCAATGGTGGGCGTGGGCACCAGATCGTTGATCGTGGTCGTGACCACCCCGCTGCTGACCACCGCCGTGCTGCTGGAGAGGGTGACGCCGAAGGTTTCGTTCCCCTCCACCACCGAATCGGTGGTGATCGGCACTTGCAGAGTCAGCAGCGTGGCGCCCACCGCCAGGGCGGCCCCGCTGATGTTTGTGGCGGTGACTGTCACGGTGCCATCGGCGGCGGTGCTGATGCCGCTGAGCTGGATGCCACCCGCTTTCTGCAGGCCTGTGGCGATAAGGGCGGCAAAATCTGCACCTTCCGTGGCGGTGCCGCCGGCCGAATCGAGGCGGAAGGTCACACTGCGGCCGATGGCGAGGCCGACGCCATCGAGAACGACGGCGTAGTCGGCAGTTGATCCTTCCGTGACCGTGGCAGATCCGTTGAGCCTGATGGTGACGGGCAGCACGTTGCTGATCGTGGTGATCTCCGTCTGGGCTTGCACGAAGTCCGTCAGGGTGACGCTGAAGGTTTCGTCCGGCTCCGTCAGCAGGTCCACCGTGACCGGCAGGGTCAGGGTGGCGATGGGGGCGGCCGTGGCGAACGCCCGGCTGGCTGTGGCCACCGCCCGGATCAGGCCGGTGCCGGCATCCACGCTCACATTGCGCAACACGATGCCGGCGGCGGCCTGCAGCGAGTTCAGGAACAGTGCCGCCAGATCGGTGGAGAACTGGGCGGTGTCATTACCCAGCTGCAGGGAGAACGCAACGCTCTCGCCGTTCGCCAGGCCGCTGCCACTGAGACCGATCGAGTAGATGGCCGCCGAACCCTCTGCCACCGCTGCGGCGGGCCCAGTGAGGCTGAGCGTCTGCAGGGCATCCAGGTTGATGTCGCTGAACTGGATCGACTGGAAGCCGGTGAAGCTGTTGCCGGAGCCATCGGTGAAGGTGACGGCCCCACCGGTGTTGCTGGAGGTCAGGGCGAAGCTGGCAAAGCTGCCCGGCAGCAGCAGGGTGTCGCCAGCATTGCCCCCACCGTCGAAAGCCGTGTCTGTCGTTGCGGTGGTGACCTCGACGACGTCCCGGCCCGTGCCGCCGAAGATGCTCGAATTGCTGACCGTGCTGAGGATGATGTTGTCATCACCCTCACCCCCGAGCGCGCTGGCGCGGGAGAAGGTGCCATTCACCTTCAGCTGATCAGAACCACTGCCGAGGTCAACCGTGGCCTGATCCACATTGCCGATCTCGACGATATCGTTGCCAGCTTCGGTGTTCAACGATGCGAACCGAAGCGCCCCAACGAGAAAAGGGGTGTCGTTGGCGTCACCCGTGAACACATCGGTGGCATCCGTCGCCGTGCCGGTGATTCCCTGGATCTTGGTGCGGTTGAAGCGAAAGGCTTCCCAGAGATCGGAACCACTGGCAATGTCGGAGTTGAGCTCCGGAGCCTGGGGCTCGCTGCCGGTCAGGAAGTAATCAGGTTGTCCGTAAACAACGCTGCTTTCCAGCTGCCGATACAGAACGAGATCAAACAGGATGTCGCCGAAGAGGATGCGTTCAAACCCGAAGATCCTGTTATTGTTCGACGTGGCGATATAGTCACTTTCGTTCAGAATGGATGCCAGGGTGACGCTGCCGTCGCCATCGCCGTCGCGGAATTCGATATCCCAGTCGAATCGGGATCCCTTCAGTTCAATGGTATCGCCAAAGGGAACTTCCTCTAGGGTGAGGCTGTCACTCAGGGTGACTGCGACGCCGAGACCTGAGGGGTCATGGATGGCATCGCGGTAGGCCGTGTTGGTGCCGCCCTTGAACACGGATTGCCAGGGCATCAGGGCGACAACCAGATCGTCGCCAGCACCAGCAAAAATGTTGGACTGGAAGATATAGCCCTGGCTGGCCTCCTTGTTGACGACGGCGCTGAGCGATTGGGTGATGCCGCTGCCGCTCAGAGTGAAAACATCGTTGCCATCTCCCAGGCGGATGGTCGTCAGGTTGAGGGCATTGCTGTAGGTGCCGCCAGGGAGCGTTCCGGGCGGATAACCGATGGCAATCAGGTAATCGTCTACCGTAGGAGGGGCAGAGGCGATATTGGTGGTTTGGTAGGAGGTGTAGCCAAAAGGTATTTTGAAGCCGTCACTGTCCCTCTTGAAGGTGACAGCATTTGTGGTCGGATCAATGGACTCGACCAGGAAATAGATGCCGTATTCATCGGGTTGTGCGACGGTGAAGGCCGGGATGGGAACCGGAAGCAGGCTCGCCAGGGCGGTCTGAAACGGCACCAGGATCGAGGTGCTCGGGGCGAGGGTGACGTTGCCGAGACCGCCCTTCCAGTTGAGAACAACCATTGCTCGAACCGTCAATTCAGAATCAAATTCTACCTTGCCATGAAGGCTCAGCAAGGCTCGCCAAGGTTTAATCTGTTTCTATTTTTCTACTAAGAAATCGCTACTTGCTGTCCTGGAGGATGCAGGTGTCATCGAGTGGCTCATCCCTGGACGTGACAAGCGGGCGAAGCATCCCAATGGGGCGACCTGGCTTGGGTGGACAGGCCAAAGCCACCGCTGCCGGTTCCGGTCCGAACGGTGGGTGGCGGGGAAGCGAATGGAGCTCCCTTGCACCAAAGCTAGGGAGGCGCTCAAGGTGAGATCGAGCCCATCGAGGGTGGGCTGTTCACTGCCGGGGTAGCGCACCAGCAGATGGCCGATCCGCAGTACCGGCGCCGCTTGGATGGTCGGAACGGGCAGGGCCATGGACGACGCCGGCGACGAGCAGTCTGGATGGCCGAATGCGCAAATCCCGTGGTTCGTGACGATTGCCCCATACCATGGGGGCACCCTGAAGGGTGTGATGCTGAGAGCGGTGCCGGAGCAAGGTTCCTCTCCGCTGGCCTATGCCTCGGCCCCAGCTTCTGCTGCAGATGTGCAGCTAGCCCCCGTTTCCCAGTCTCCAGCCTCCCCTGAGGAGCCCGGGCGGGCCTACGGGATCCCCCTGCCTGCCTGGCTGCGCCAGGCCCTCCAGCACCTGCCGCCCCCCAGCGAGGAGGTGCGCCCCGCCGATCCGGAGGCCCTGGTGGCCACGGCCTTCGATTTCGCCTACCAGCTCCACGACGGCCAGTTCCGGGCCAGTGGCGAGCCCTACATCGTCCATCCGATCGCCGTCGCCGGTCTGTTGCGCGACATCGGCGCCAGCACGGCGGTGATCGCCGCCGGCTTCCTCCACGACGTGGTGGAGGACACCCAGGTCACCCCCGAGGAGATCGAGGCCCGTTTCGGCGAGGAGGTGCGCGCCCTGGTGGAGGGGGTCACCAAGCTGGGCGGTATCCATTTCACCAACCGCACCGAGGCCCAGGCGGAGAACCTGCGGCGCATGTTCCTGGCCATGGCCAGTGACATCCGGGTGGTGCTGGTCAAGCTGGCCGACCGTCTGCACAACATGCGCACGCTTTCGGCCCTCAAACCCGAGAAGCAGCAGCGCATCGCCCGCGAAACCCGCGACATCTACGCCCCCCTGGCCAACCGGCTGGGCATCGGCCGCTTCAAGTGGGAGCTGGAGGATCTGGCCTTCAAGGTGCTGGAGCCCGAATCCTTCCGCGACGTGCAGCAGCAGGTCGCCACCAAGCGCAGTGAACGGGAGGAACGGCTGGGGGCCACGGTGCAGCTGCTGCGCGACCGCCTGGCGTCGGTGGGCCTGGCGGAGTGCGACGTCAGCGGCCGGCCCAAACATCTCTACGGCATCTGGAGCAAGATGCAGCGCCAGCAGAAGGCCTTCCACGAGATCTACGACGTGGCGGCCCTGCGCATCCTCTGCCCGAGCGTGGAGAGCTGCTACCGGGCCCTGGCCGTGGTGCACGACACCTTCCGGCCGATCCCCGGCCGCTTCAAGGACTACATCGGCCTGCCCAAGCCCAACGGCTATCAGTCGCTCCACACCGCCGTGATCGGCCGCCACCGCCCGATCGAGGTGCAGATCCGCACCACCGACATGCACCAGGTGGCCGAATACGGCATCGCCGCCCACTGGAAGTACAAGGAGGGGGGCTCACCGGCGGCCGGTGACACCGAGCGCTTCAACTGGCTGCGGCAGCTGGTCGACTGGCAGAAGGACGACGGCGGCGAGGACAGCAGCGACTTTCTCGCCTCGATCAAGGAGGACCTCTTCGACGAGGAGGTGTTCGTGTTCACCCCCAAGGGGGATGTGGTGGGGTTGCGCAAGGGGTCCACCGCCGTGGACTTCGCCTTCCGCATCCACTCGGAGGTGGGCAACCACTGCCAGGGCGTGCGCATCAACGACCGCCTCTGTCCCCTGGCCACACCGTTGCAGAACGGCGACTTCGTGCAGGTGATCACCGCCAAGAACGCCCACCCGAGCCTCGACTGGCTCAATTTCGTGGCCACCCCCACGGCCCGCAACCGCATCCGGGGCTGGTACAAGCGCAGCCACCGCGACGACAACATCCAGCGGGGCACCGAGATGCTCGAGCGGGAGCTGGGCCGCGACGGCTTCGATGCCCTGCTCAACGGAGAGGCGATCGCCCGGGTGGCGAAGCGCTGCAACCTGGTCGGCACCGATGATCTGCTGGCGGCCCTCGGCTTCGGGGGCGTCACCCTGCAGCAGGTGCTGAACCGCCTGCGGGAGGAGGTGCGGCTGAGCACCGCCGCCGCCGCCCCCGCGCCCAGCAACGAGGAGGTGGCCGCCGGGGTGGCGGCGGCCCAGCCGCGCCAGGCGCCCCATGGCCACCCCTCCACCAGCCCGATCCTGGGGCTCGAAGGCCTGGAATACCGCCTGGGCGGCTGCTGCAGCCCCCTGCCCGGCGAGGGGATCGTCGGCACCGTGGCCCTGGGCAACCACGGCATCACCATCCACCGGCAGGATTGCGCCAACGTGGCCCAGGTGCCTGCCGAACGGCGGCTGCCGGTGCGCTGGAACCCCCTCGGCGAGGCCCAGCAGCGCCGCTACCCGGTGCGGCTGCGCATCGAGGTGCTCGATCGGGTGGGGGTGCTGAAGGACATCCTGATGCGCCTCTCCGACCATCGCATCAACGTCAGCGATGCCCGGGTGCGCACCAGTGCCGGCAAGCCGGCTCGCATCGACCTGCGGGTCGAGCTGCTCAGCGCGGGCCAGTTGCGCACCACCATGGACCAGATCCGCTCGATGGCGGATGTGCTCGATCTCTGCCGCACCGGCATCGGCTGAAGCTTGTTCCTGCCGCCATGGGTCGGAACTCACTTCATGATCAGCACGTCCACCCCCGAGGTTCGACTGCGCACCAGCACGCCCACGTCGTAATCGCTGCGGTTGAACTGAAGATTGATCTCCTCCTCTCCCAGTCGCAGCCCGTTGATGTCCAGCATGTTGAGCGCCTTGGGCAGGCCGGGGTTGCGCAGGATCACCTGCACCCGGCCGCTGCCTTCCTGTCGCTCGATCGACATGCCGGTGACCGCTTCCAGCAGACCGAACACGCTGGCACTGGCCCAGGCCTGGGGGCTGCAGGCCACCGGGTAGAAGGTGGGCCCCTCCTCCTCCCGGCGCGGGAAGCCGCAGAACAGCTCCGGCAGCTGGAACATCGGCACGGCGCTGGCGGTCTCGAACAGTCCGGTCAGGATCTGCAGGGCTTCGGAGCGGTGGCCATACTGGGCCATCCCCATGCCGATCAGGGCGTTGTCATGGGGCCAGACGGAGCCGTTGTGATAACTCATCGGGTTGTAGCGGCATTCCCGTTCATCCAGGGTGCGAATGCCCCAGCCGTTGAAGCTGGTGGGGGCCATCAACTGCCGGGTGATCGCTGAAGCCGCCTGAGCCGTGGCGATGCCGGTCCAGAGGCAGTGACCGGCATTGGACGACCGCACCTTGCAGGCTTGCCCTTCCCCATCGAGGGCCAGGGCATAGGAATCGATCGATGGTGTCCAGAAGGCCTGATGGAAACGCTTTTGCAGAGCGGCGGCCTCTTCCAGCAGGGTTTCTGCTTCCCCCGATCGGCCCAGGTGCTGCAGAATCGCGGCGAGTGATCGACGTGCTCCATAGGCATAGGCCTGCACTTCGCACAGGGCGATCGAGCCTTCGGCCAGGTGGCCATCGGCGAGGTGGATGGAATCGTCGGAATCCTTCCAGCCCTGGTTGCGCAGGCCGTCCTTGGCAATCCGCTGATAGCGAAGGAAGCCATCGGCACTGGAGGCTTCGGCCCTGTGGATCCAGGCCATGGCCGCCTGAAGTTCCGGCAGCAGACTGGCGATGAAGTCATGATCATCACTGCGGCAGAGATAATCGCCTGCCAGCATCAGGAACAGGGGCGTGGAGTCGACGGCACCGTAATAACTGGAGAACGGCACTTCTCCGAGTGCCGCCATCTCTCCCAGCCGCGCTTCGTGCAGGATCTTTCCCGGCTCCGCGTCATGGGCGGGATCCGCGACAGCGGCCTGGTGGCTGGCCAGATAGCCCAGCACGCCCCGCGCCAGCCGTGGCTCCACCATCAGCATCTGGCGCGCCGTGATCAGGCCGTCACGGCCGAAGGGACAGCTGAACCAAGGCACCCCGGCGTAGGGGTAGAGCCCATCCCCGACCTGGCTGGCCAGCAGATGCACGTCGGAGAAGGAGCGCATCAGCCAGCTGTTGAAGGCCGGGTTGTCGCTGACCACCGAGGCGGCGCTGCGCCGGGCGTCCCGGAACCGCTGGATCGTGGCGGCCATGGCGGCCGTGTAGTGCTCCTCTGCGCCCAGCGGCCGGGAGTCGGGGTGGAAATCCAGCACCAGGCAAAGCCGTCGGGTGTGACTGGGCTCCAGGGTCATCACCAGCCCGAGATGCCCCTCACTCACATCCGAAACGGGAACGCTGAGGCGCAGAACCGTCACCCGGTCCTCCCCATCGAGGCCCCGGTAGATGAGCTCCAGGGTGCCGTCCGCGCCGCGACGGACGGTGCGGCCCCGCTCCGATCGCTGGTATCCCCTGACCTCGAAGATGTCGCGGAAATCCGCATCCAGGCGCAGGGTCAGGGGCATCTGGACGGGCCGCTCCCCATAGCTGGTGAAGCAGAACTGCTGCAGGCAGGCGGTGGCGGTCAGCACGGTGCTGCGCTCCAGGTGGACCGTCATCGCCGCGGCACCACCCGCTCCGCCATCGTTGTTGCTGAGATGGCTCACAAGCACGCCCACCGCCCCACGTTCGGTGGCGCTCAGCACCAAGGGCGGTCGATCCCACAGCAGCACCTGCAACCGGCTGACATGACGGGTGCCGCGATGGAAGATGCCGGCATCGTGCTGGAGGTCCGGGCAGATCTCGCCACGGGAATCCAGGATCGCGAAGGTTTCCTCGTTTTTGAGTACGAAGGCAGGCCGCTGATCAGGCATACACCGGTGTCCGGTGATCAGGGCTGTGGCTGCGGCGTGCCTGGATCAGGTGCCGATAGAGCTGTTCATAGTCCTCAGCCTGGCGACTGACCGAGAAGCACACCTCGAAGTGGCTGCGGATCCGGAAGCGATCCAGTTCCTCCAGTCGGCGGACGGCGGTGATGGCCTCCTCGATCGAGGTCACCAGGAAACCGTTGATCCCTTCGCGGATGACTTCAGGGGTGGAACCGTTGCGCCAGGCGATCACCGGGGTGCCGCAGGCGTTGGCCTCAATCATCACCAGCCCGAAGGGTTCCGGCCAGTCGATCGGAAACAGAAGGGCGAGGGCATGGCCCAGCAGATCCTGCTTGCCGTCGTCATCCACCTCACCGACGAATTCAACCAGGGGATTGTTCAGCAGCAGTGGCTCGATCTGCTCGTGAAAATAGGGAGCATCGACCGGATCGATCTTGGCGGCCACCTTCAAAGGCAAGCCCACGGCCGTGGCGATGGCGATGGCGCGATCCAATCGTTTCTCCGGCGAGATGCGGCCGATGAACGCAAGGTAAGACCTTGGGCTTTCCTGGTAGCGATAGAGATCATTGGGTAAACCATGGTAAACGGTTCCCAGCCAGTTGGCCTCCGGCACAGGCAGGCGCTGGGTTTCTGAGATCGATACCAGGGGCACTTTCTTGAAGTGGGTGTAGAGCCTCCTGTGCTCGGGCGAATGCAGGGGGCCGTGCACGGTGCTCAGGTGGGGGACACCCAGCAGGCTTGCAAGCGGGAAATGGTAGGGACTGTTGTGGAAATGGAGGATGTCGAAGTCATCGAGCTGCTGGATGACTTGATCAAGCTGGATCAGACTGTACACGCTGGAATCATCCACCTGGCCGCCAAGGCGCAGGGCCTCTGCCACGCATGGGTAGAGGCGCGCACTGGTTTTGGAGTCACCGCTGGCAAACAGGACCACATCGTGGCCGCGCCACACCAGTTCTTCGGTGAGATAGTGAACGACCCTTTCGGTACCTCCATATCCGACCGGCGGCACCCTTTCATGGAGTGTTGAAATCTGCGCGATTCTCATGTCTCCACCTTCATGATCACTCCACCTTCATGCTTCGGGTGCTCTGCTATCACTTCAACAGTATCCAGAAATTCATGAATGGGTGACAGCACTGCAGATCTGCTGCAGTCATCAGGCCCCAATCACAAAGCCGGCCCATCGTTCACCGGCCTTACGACCGCAAGCCCATGGCTGTATCGTTACCGATCACCTCCAGGTGAACCCGATTCTTGCCATCGGTCTTGACGGAATACATGATCGTGTCGGCCATCTGAATCATCGTCCCGAGATCATGTCGAGACGTCATGTCAGTGACGGCACCCACGCTGACGCTGACAGCGCTGGGAAGATCGGAAGCGGCCTGGCAGATCGCGCCACGGATTCTCTCCAGCACCCATCGGGATTGATCTGGACCCGCTTCCGGCAACATGATCGCAAACTCGTCTCCGCCCAATCGTGCGGCAAGGTCGCTGGCTCGGATGGATGAGAGCAGAACCTGAGCCACTGTCAGCAGGAACTCATCGCCAGCCTTGTGGCCAAGTGTGTCGTTGACAGCTTTGAAGTTGTCCAGGTCGATAGAGGCCAAGGTGATGGGGCGCTTGTTGCGCCGGCAGAGCGCGAGCAGGCGATCACCTTCTTTGTAGAACGACCGACTGTTCAGCAGAGGACAGAGCGCATCCATTCGGCTCAGGGCCCTCTCGTGTGAGAGCGACCTCCGCAGGCTGGCCATCAGCAAGCCCACGAAGGTGAACGAGGTGCCCTGCACGAGTGTGTTTGCCACCCAGATCACGGGCAGAGAGAACTCCAGACCCGCAAGCTGCTTGGACCATCGCCAACCGATGGCACTGAGCACGGCCGCTGCCACCGCCCCAGTCCGACCGAAGGACCAGGCGGCCAGGGAGATGGGTAGGTAATAGAGGGGAAACACGCGCAGCTCGCTGCCGCTGAAGAAGTCCACAGCGGTGATGAGCAGGATTCCTCCGATGACCACACCGACAAGGGCCACGCGCCGGTTCAGAAGCCGGTTCCATAGACGGCTCATGGACGATCGTGCTCCATCTCTCTGGCTGCATGCCTCATGGGTCCCTACTCTGCAGCGCTGGAACCTGCCGGAAACGCCGATCCGGCCGGTGATCGAGCGGATCTGGGCGGCCATCGACGAACGGGACGACTGGACGCCTCTGCAGGAGTGGCTGGCGCAGACCATGTCCACCGAGACCGCCGCGGAGGGGTGATCGGTGCGGGTCCGCCGACGGGAGAGACGGCGCGTGTCAGGGGCTACAGCCCACCCGGGCGGCGTCTTCTACAACACCTCGAAGCTCAGGCTTTTCTCCATCGCAGCGATGCCATGACCTCCGAACAGGCCGCCCAGCTCATCGACAACACGCTCGATCTGGTGCACCAGCGCCTGTTGGATCTGGAGTCGCAATCGCTCAATCACGAGCACCGTGCCCTGGCGGCTGAATTCCGCGAGTGGCGCCAACCGGCGGGAGGCCATATCGACCTGATGGTGTTTCCGGGACTGGCTGAATCCTGATCCTTCCGCCCTGCCCACTCAGCTCGCCCGCTGCTTGCGCTCCAGCCACCGCCAGCACAGGATCCCGCTGATCGACGACGCCACCAGTCCCACCAGGGTGGAGCCGATGAGCAGGCGGGCGGTGAAGTCCCAGCCCAGCTGGCGCAGGGTCTCCTGGCGCAGCATCGATCCGCCCGGCCAACCCTTGCCGGGGCCCAGCAGCAGGCAGCCCAGCTGGTAGTTGAACCAGTAGAGCGGCACGTAGGTGAACGGATTGCTGATCCAGGTGCCGGCTGCCGCCAGCAGGTGGTTGCCCCGCACCAGGCTGGCCAGGGCCACCCCCAGCAGGGTCTGGAAGCCGAAGATCGGGAAGCAGCCCATGAACACCCCGGCCGCCAGCCCCCGGGCCCGCTGGCCGTGGCTGCCCTCCTGGCGCCAGAGCCATTCGATCGCCTGCCTCAGCTTTCTTTTCACCGCCCTCAGGGCCTGCGGCAAGGACGGAGACTGGGGGCGAAACGGTGCCATGGGTCCAGTGACGCGGGGAGAGGTCACCGATGCCGCGAACCCTAATGGGGACACCATCGCCGCCATCGCCACCGCGGTCGCCGCCGGGGCCGGCAGCGTGGCGATCGTGCGCCTTTCAGGTCCGCAGGCCGAGGCGATCGGCCGGCGTCTGTTCCAGGCCCCCGGCGCCCAGCGCTGGGAGAGTCACCGGGTGCTTTACGGCCACATGGTCGATCCGGCCGATGGCCGGCGGGTGGACGAGGCGCTGCTGCTGCTGATGCGGGCCCCCCGCAGCTTCACCTGCGAAGACGTGGTGGAGTTTCACTGCCATGGCGGCCTGATCGCCGTGCGGCGGGTGCTGGAGCTGGTGCTGGCCGCCGGCGCCCGCCTCGCTGGGGCCGGGGAGTTCAGTCAGCGGGCCTTCCTCAACGGCCGGCTTGACCTCACCCGGGCCGAGGCCATCGCCGAGATGATCGCCGCCCGCAGCCGCCGGGCGGCTGAGCTGGCCATGGCCGGCATCGACGGCGGCCTGCAGCGCCGCATCGCCGGCCTGCGGGAGCGCCTGCTGGATCAGCTCGCCGAACTGGAGGCCAGGGTCGACTTCGAGGAGGATCTGCCTGCCCTTGACGGGACGGCGGTGCGGGCCGAACTGGGGGCGGTACAGGCTGAGCTGGAGCAACTGGTGGCCGAATCCCGCCAGGGGGAGCTGCTGCGCGCGGGCCTGCGGGTGGCCATCGTCGGCCGGCCCAATGTGGGCAAATCCAGCCTGCTCAACCTGCTCAGCCGCCGCGAGCGGGCCATCGTCACCGACCTGCCCGGCACCACCCGCGACCTGCTCGAAAGTGATCTGGTGCTTGAGGGCGTGCCCCTCACCCTGCTCGACACCGCCGGCATCCGCCCCACGGCCGACCGGGTGGAGCAGCTGGGCATCGAACGCAGCCGCCAGGCCCTGGCCGGGGCCGATGCGGTGCTGCTGCTCTTCGATCTGGTGGCCGGCTGGACCGCCGCCGACCAGGAGCTGCAGGCGCTGGTGCCTGAAGCGGTGCCCCTGCTGCTGGTGGGCAACAAGTGCGATGCCCTGCCGGAGAGGGCCGCTGCGGCCGAGGCCACGCCGCCTTCGCCTCAAGCCCCCGTCGTGACCATCAGCGCCCTCACCGGCGCGGGCCGCGATGACCTGGTGGCGGCGTTGCTGGGCCAATGCGGTGCCAGCGAGATCCAGGGGTTGCAGGTGGCCCTCAACGGACGCCAGCGGGAGCTGGCGGCGGCGGCCGCCGCCAGCCTGGAGCGGTCGCTGGAGACCGCCGCCCGGGGCCTGCCCTGGGATTTCTGGACCATCGATCTGCGCGACGCCATCGCCGGCCTGGGGGCGATCACCGGTGAGGAGGTGAGCGAGGCGGTGCTGGATCGGATCTTCTCCCGCTTCTGCATCGGCAAGTAGCCGGCGCCGCCGGCATCACGAAACGCTCACCCCAGTTGACCGCTGAGCGCCCAGCCCCAATGCTTTGAAGGACGATCCCCACCGCGGCGGATGCAAACCATCGACTGGCTCTGGATCCTGCATCCCGCCCTGGCGGTGGTGCTGATCTACCCCCTGATCGGCATGGTGGCGCGGCTCGGTCTCCAGGCCCGATCGCGCCGGGTCGACAGGGCCAAGCTGCCCCCCACCACCGGCCGCGACCACGCCGACCTGGGCCAGTGGCTCTCGGCGGGCGTGGTGCTGGTGGTGCTCGTCGCCCTCACAGTGGTGATCGTCACCAAGCAGCCGCCTGAGGGCTTCACCGGGGGTGGCGGCCGGGCCCTGCAGCTGCTGCTGGTGCTGGTGGGCACCGTGGTGTCCCTGCTGGCCCTCTGGCGGGTGAAGGCGAAGGTCTACAGGTTCGTCTTCGCCCTGCTCACCTGGGCCGGGGTGCTCGGGCTCGGTGCCCAGCCCGAGGTGTTCCGCCTCAGCGACAACCCCTTGAGCGCCGAGTTCTGGCAATCCCATTACTGGTCAGGAGTGGCCGTGGTTGGGCTGATGATCTTTTCGCTGGCCGCCCGCCCCGAGATCCTCAAGGACCTGCGCTGGCGACGGCTGCATCTCAGCGCCTCGGCCCTGGCGGCCGTGCTGTTCCTGGTCCAGGGGATCACCGGCAGCCGCGACCTGCTGGAGATCCCCCTGGCCTGGCAGAAGCCCACCATCTATGCCTGTGATCCGGTGAAACGGGTCTGCCCCCCCTTCGCCCCGGCCGAGCCGGCCCCCGGCGCAGACCCCGCGGGCACCTGAACGGGCCGAAGCAGCAGCTTTGTTCCTGGCCAGCATCATGGGGGTCGTCGTGCCTCCTGCCGTGGCCGCTTTCCCGGTGCTTTCCTTCACCCCGGCGCTGGAGGCCCAGCTGCGCGGCTGGCTGGAGGAGGACATCGGCCGCGGCGATCTGACGGCCCCGGCCCTGGTGGGCCGCACTGGCCGGGCCCACTGGGTCACCCGCGCCGACGGGGTGTTCTGCGGCGGTGTGCTGGTGGCACCGCTGCTGGCGCTGCTCGATCCCCGGGCCTCGGTGCGGCTGTTGGTGGGCGACGGGGAGCCGGTGGTGGCCGGTCAGCGGCTGCTGGAACTGGAGGGGCCGGCGGCCGCCCTGGTGGCGGCGGAGCGCACCGCCCTCAACCTGGCCATGCGTCTTTCGGGCATCGCCAGCGCCACCGCCGCCCTGGTGCAGAGGCTGGCGGGCACCGGCGTGCGCCTGGCCGACACCCGCAAGACCACCCCGGGCCTGCGGGTGCTGGAGAAGTACGCCGTGCGCTGCGGCGGCGGCACCAACCACCGCCTCGGCCTCGACGATGCCGCCATGCTCAAGGAGAACCACCTCGCCTGGTCGGGGGGCGTGGGGCCGGCCATCGCGGCGGTGCGGGCCTCGGCCCCCTGGCCGGCCCGGGTGATCGTGGAGGCCGAGACCGCCGCCGAAGCCGAAGCCGCCGTGCGGGCGGGGGCCGATGCGGTGCTGCTCGACGATTTCAGCCCCGCGGCGCTGGCGGCCCTGGTGCCCCGGCTGCGGGCCCTGGCGCCGTCGGTGGTGCTGGAGGCTTCGGGGGTGCGGCCCGAGCAGCTGGCGGCCTACGCCGCCACCGGCATCGATCTGATCTCCACCAGCGCTCCGGTCACCCGCAGCCCCTGGCTGGATCTGAGCATGCGCTTCGACCCCCTGCTGGCCTGAACCGGGGCCTTGGTGAAGAATCGCCGCACTCCCCTGGCACCGATGGCTCCATCCCCGATCGGTTGCCAGAGTGGGCAGCGATGACCCCCGAGCCGACCCGCGTGCCGCAGCGACCCGTGCCGCATCCAGCCCTTCCACAGCCAACACCTCCTCAACAGGCCGTCCCGATCGGCGTCGCCGCCTGGGCCCGGCGCTGCGCCGTCGTGGGGCCCTCCCTGCTGCTGGCGCTGGTGGCGGCGCTGGGCAACCCCACGGCAGCCAGGGCCGAATCGGTGCTCGAGCAGGCGGCGCGCACCGGCGAGATCACCATGGCTGGCCCCACCGACATGGTGCCCTTCGCCTACCGCGATGCCAGCCAGACGCTGGTGGGCTACAGCCTCGATGTGGCCCGGTGGATCGAGGCGGAGGTTTCCACCTATCTCAACCGGCCGGTGAAGATCGTCTACACCGCCAATGCGGATCCGCTGGCGGTGTTCCGTGACGTGAGCCGCGGTGATGTGGATCTGGCCTGTGGAGTTCAGTTCACCTGGGAGCGGGAGATGTTTGTCGACTTCTCCATGCCCTTCGCCCTCTCCGGGATCCGCGTACTCACCCGGCAGGGGGGGCTCGACGGCTCGGCGGCCTCGATGGCGGGCAAGCGGATCGGCGTGGTGAAGGACTCCCTGGGCAGCGCCACCATCGCGGCCGTGCAGCCGACGGCGGTGCGGGTGCCCTTCGCCGGAATCGAGCCGGCGGTGCGGGCGCTGCTGGCCGGCCAGGTGGATGGCGTGGGGGGCGATTCCCTGTTGCTCGCCGGTGCCCTCCAGAGCCTCGGCGGCAAGGGTTACGGCCTGGTGCCCGCGGAGCCCTTCTCCCGCTTTGCGGTGGGTTGCATTCTTCCGGAGGACAATTCCACCTTCCGCAACCTGGTCAATCTGGCCATTGCCCGGATGGTGCAGGGCTACCTCGACGATGAGCCGGCTGCCGTGGCCAGCGTCAACCGCTGGCTGGGTCCGAAGGGAGTCCTGGAGTTGCCCCCCGAGGTGATCAAGGCCTATTTCCAGTCGGTTCTGCTCAACTACGAACGGGTCAGGCCCCTGTCGGCCACGACCCCATCGGCTGTCGCCCCCACCTCACCTGCCCGTTAAGGAGTTCCGTCCCATGTCCATCACCTCCCGCACGGCCCTGCTCGGTTTCTCCCTGGCTTTGGCGGCCTTGACCGCTCCCGCCGCTGGCCAGGCGGCCCTGCTGCCCTCCTCGGCCAGCGCACCCTCCATCGAGCAACGGTTGCAGCGCATCAGCGCAGCGTTCCGCGCCCAGGGTGACGGGAGCGGGGCGGACGGCGCCTCCGCCGGTGATCAGCGGCTGGCCTACGGCTTCGCCAACGGCGGCCGGGGCGGCTTCGCCAACGCGGCCCGGGGCGGCTTCGCCAACGCCCACCCCTATTACGGCGGCGGCGGCGGCTTCCGCAATGGAGGCGGCGGCTTCGTGAATGCCAGGGGCGGGGGTGGCTTCGTGAATGGGGGCGCCATGCGCGGTGGGGCGTTCCGAAACTGGTAGGTCCCAGGCCGGGGCGTTTCAAGCCCCAACGCGGCCGTGGGCAAGCCCGGAAACCGCCCTTAAGGTGCAGCATGTGCACGGCTCTGCCCATGGATTTTCCTGCTGCGCCGATTGCCTCCGGTTCCGTCCGATCCCGCCGCAGCAGGGTCCTGGCCCTGGGAGCCCTGGCCTGCCTCTGGTCCCTGGGGTCCGTGGCGCCAGCCAGCGCCGCCGACGCCGTGCTGGAGCAGGCGGCCAAGTCGGGCGAGGTGCTGATGGTGGGTCCCGCCGACAGCCCGCCCCTGGTCCAGATCGGGCCGAAGGGGGAACCGGAGGGTTACGCCATCGATCTGGCCCGTCGCATCGACCGCCAGCTGAAGGCGGAGCTCGGCAACAACGTCCGGATTCGTTTCGTGCCCGTGGACAACACCGCCGTCACGGTGGGAGTCGTTTCCAGTGGCAAGGCCGGCCTGGCCTGTGGTGTGCCCTTCAGCTGGGAGAGCGAGAACCTGGTCGACTTCTCCCTGCCGATCGGTCTCTCCGGCCTGAGGCTGCTCACCCGCAGCGGCAGCCTCGATGGCTCTCCGGAGTCCCTCGCCGGTCAGCCGATCGCCGTGGTGGAGGGGTCCCTCGGGGCCGGTCTGCTCGGAACCCTCCAGCCCAAAGCCAAGACCGTCACCGTGGCCACCCTGGCCCAGGCCGTCACCGCCCTGGAGCAGAAACGGGTGACGGGGGTGCTGGGCGATGCCAACGTGCTGGCCGGTCTGCGGCACCAGCGTGGGCTTTCCGGCGTGGCCCTGGTGCCTGAGCAGCCCTACGTGAGCTATGGCGTCGGCTGCATCGTGCCGGAGAACAACTCCAGGCTGCTGAATGTGGTCAACCTGGCCATCGCGGGCCTGCTCCAGGGCTACCTGGAGGGCCGCCCCGAGGCCGTGGCCAGCGTCGCCCCCTGGGTCGGCCCCACCGGTGTGCTGGTGGTGCCCGCCGAGCGGGTCCGCGCCTTCTTCGAATCCGTGCTGCTGACCCGCGAAGGTTTCCAGCTGGCGGCCCCTTCGCCGGCGGCTCCCCGATGACCTCCTGCACCTCCACCCTGCGGTGGCCTGATCGCCCCGTCCCGCTCCTCCCTCCTTTCCTGGCAGCCCTCCGATGACGAACCACCCCCGTTCCGGTCTGTTCGGTTTCCTGCTGCTGTTGGCTGCCCTGGCTCCCGCCGGCGCCTTGGCCCAGGCCTCGTCCCCCCTGGAGGCCGCGCCCGGATCGATCGACGCCCGCCTGCGGCGCATCTCCCAGGCCATGGGGCAGGAGTCGCCCGGGCCTGTGGGGGCGGAGGGTCGGGCCAAAGTCCCCGATGGTCGCCTCGCCTACATCTTCGTGAACGGGGGCGGGCCCCGCTTCGGCTGGGGCAACGGCGGCTTCCGCAACGGTGGCTTCGGCAATGGCGGCTTTCGCAATGGGGGCTGGGGCAATGGCGGCTTCCGCAATGGGGGCTGGGGCAACGGCGGCTTCCGTAACGGTGGCTTCCGCAACTTCTGGTGACGTCAGCTGTTAGCCCGCCACCGGGCAATCCGGAGGGCTTCGGGCCGTTGCAGCTGCTGGTGGTCCAACCCACCCCCTACTGCAACCTCGACTGCGACTACTGCTACCTGCCCAACCGGGACGACCGGCACCGTTTGTCGCTGGAGTTGCTGGAGGCGGCCCTGGAGCGGGTGCTGGAGAGCCCCTATGTGGGCGGCGACTTCACCCTGCTGTGGCATGCCGGTGAACCGCTCACCGTGCCGATCGCGTTTTACGACGCAGCCAGCGCCTGCGTGCGGCGGGCGCTGGAGCGCTGGCAGGGGGAGCCCCTGACCATCCACCAGTCGGTGCAGACCAACGCCACGCTGATCAACGAGGCCTGGTGCGACTGCTTCGAGCGCAACGGGATCGCCGTGGGCGTGAGCATGGACGGGCCGGCCTTCCTTCACGATGTCCACCGCCGCACCCGCACCGGCCTGGGCACCCATGCCGCCACCGTCCGCGGCATCGAGCATCTGCGCCGCCGCGGCATCCCCTTCCAGGCGATCGCCGTGATCACCGAGGAATCCCTCCGCCACGCCGATGAGTTGTTTGCCTTCTTCGTTGAGAACGGCATCACCGACGTGGCCTTCAACATGGAGGAGACGGAGGGGGAGAACCGGGTGTCCACCCTCAGCCGTCCCCATGCCGAGGCGGCCTATCGCCAGTTCCTGCAGCGGTTCTGGGAGCTGTGGCAGGAGCACCCCGAGCGGATGCGGGTGCGGGAGTTCGAGGGCATCTGCAGCCTGGCCCAGGCGGATGCGCGCCTGGAATGCACCGACATGAACAACCCGTTCGCGATTGTCAACGTGGATGCCCGCGGGGCGATTTCCACCTTCGATCCCGAACTGCTATCCGTTCAGACCGACACGTACGGCGACTTCGTGCTGGGCCATGTCCAGAGCGACAGCCTCGTGTCGATTGCCGCCAGCCCCAAGTTCCAGCGCATCCTGGCGGACATGCGTGCCGGCACCGACCGCTGTCGCGAGGAGTGTGCCTACTTCGGCCTCTGTGGCGGCGGCGCCGGCAGCAACAAGTACTGGGAGCACGGCACGTTCGCCTGCACCGAAACCCAGGCCTGCCGCTACCGCATCAAGCTGACGGCCGATGTGGTGCTCGCCGGCCTGGAGGAGGCGCTGGGGCTGGTGTCCTGATTGTTTGCCTGTGGGCCGTCAGGTCAGAGGCCGGCGCGTGGGCAGGGTGTCACAGGAGGGGCTGGGTGGCGACCAGCCAGGGGGTGGTTGGTGAGCTGTCGAGGCCGGCGCCAGAGAACAGCGATGCCAAAGGATCGGCGGCGGTGAAATGGATCTCGCCAAGGGAGGTATGTTCAGCCAGGGCAGGATCGGCTTGGTTCTGAAGATCAGGTTCTCCGGCTGGGGACCTGCCAGGACCGTCCGGTCGTAGGCGAAGGCGTCGTTGGCCTCCGGGGCGAGGCTGGTGCCACCGCCGATGATCGGATCGACCGCCTCCAGGGAGGAGCTCTGAGCCTTGGTTGTCAGCGGCGTGCCGTTGACATTGACCATGCACTGCTGCTGCTGGAGCAGTAGGCCGGCCCTGCTGGTGGGAGTGACGATGGCTTCGGAGGAGATGTAGTTCCAGTTGCCATCGACCGACCAGGTATGGAGACGGCCGGTGGAGAGTTCCTTCCAGAGCATCTGGTTCTGGTTGCTGCCGTCGGTTTCGGCGCCAAGAATCTGCCAACCGCTGAATTGACAGGCTTTGAGCTGGGCGCCCTGGAAGCGGACCGCTGAGGTGACGCCATTGACCTGAACGGAGACCAGATCGGTGCTGGTGTCGCGCCGTAGTTGAGCGGCGCCGTTGGGATCGAGCACCTGGAGGGTGGTGGTGGGCGGCGGTTGGGTGGTGGATTGCAGCGTGCCGCTCACCAGGTACTGGCCGAGGCTGCCGTAGTCGGTGTACCCGGTGGGGGTGCTGGCGAGAGGAGTGCCGAAGCCCACGCCGTCGATGCCGAGGTGGTAAGTGCCGGCGGCGAGGTAGGTGGAGAAGCTGGCCGCATCCTCGTCTGCTTTGGGAACAAGGTTGGAAAGGTAAGCGTCGTCGGGAGGGGGCGAAAGGCCGGGTAGGGTCAGCCCGCGCCGCCCCCTCCGGAGGCGTGGGCTTCCCGAGCACCCCGGACGCTCCGCATGGTGTGCCCCTTCACCAGCAGCGGTCCATCACTTCCCTTGTGCTGGGCGCCCAGCGCGATGGCAATGGTCAGGGCGATGGCGGAGAGCATCACGCGCAGGCTGTCCCTGGTTGCAGCCTCGATGGCCTTGGATGTCCGGGCCTCAATTCTGGCCTCCACCTGCTCCCTCACCTCCTTGAGACTGGAGAGCATCGTGCGTTTGGCTTCTGGCAGCGGCAGCACAAGATTTTGAACCGGATGCCCAGGCCGGCGGGCCAGCCCATCTCTGCGCTTGGCAAGCGCTGCATTGTCGGGATTCAGGTAGGCCGCCAGATGCAGCAGTCCCAGGCCGACAAGGATGACCTGAGCGATGTGTCAATTGACATGCCGGGCCTTCCCCAGTCAGTGAGAGCTTGCCCACTCCGGTTGTGCCGCCTCCCTGTCGGCCATCCTCATGGTGTTTGGGGTGAACGGGCGGACTTGGCAGCTTGCCCGCGATTCAGGGTGTTGGCGGTTGCCCATCCTCGGGGGGGGGCAGGAGTCGCATCCCCAGCCACAAGCGCGATGAAAACGCTGATAATCCGCCGCCAGTCGCCTTCTGCCGAAGGACTGCGAGGTGATCAGCGTGGTGATCATTGCCGGAGACGACCACGGGGCCCTGGTGCGCCGGGGCGAGAAGGGAACGCCGGTCGTCTTCTACAAGGAGCTGCCGCGCCGTGGCAGCGCAGGGGCAGAGCTTCAACGAACAGTTCGAGGAGCTGCGCCGCCGCAACGAGAAGGCCGCCAGGGAGCGGGCGGAGCTCTATCGAAACAGGGACGACGACGGGGATCGCGACCGAGAGCGATGACGGGGGCCTGACCGGCGGAACCGGGCTCCCCACAAGCGGTCGCAGCGCCAGGGGCGAGGTGGAGCAGAGCGGGGGAGCTGGCGACGGTGCGCTGGCTGCTGCGGGTGGAGCGGCTCTGCCGGCCCTGGCCAGCTGGCGGCTGGAGTACTACCGGCGGGCGGCCGAATGGGTGGCGAAGCGCCTGCCTGGTGCAGCCGTCCCGCTGGGGCGGGAGCGGCAGCACCAGACCGGAGCCCCTGGTGGGGGCAGCCGAGGTGGCCCGAAGCCGCAGTGAGGGTGGTCAGCGGCCCAGGTAGCGGAGCAATGCTTCCAGAAATTGAAGGGAAGCGATCAAGAGGCGAAGGAGCAGAGGGAGGTCGAAGCGAGACACGCTGTAGGAGCGACTATCTCAGGCTATGGAGGGCGTTTAGGCCAGCTTCTCCGCTGCACCCGCCAGGCGTTTGGGGGGTCTTTACCCGGCTTTGAAACCGGTCAGATCGCTTGCCACATCTTGGAAGTGGGGCAGGAGCAGTCAGGAGCGTGGGCTTGCAGCCGTCGTGATTCATGGGCAAGATCAAGGGCGATGAAAGCCCTGAGAACCCGTCGCCATCGTTCTGCCCCTGCCCCCGTCGCTCCGAGCCTGCAGATTGATCTGGAGGGCGACTGGCGGCGCTGCACGCGCCTGTTGCCGAAGGATTGCGCGGTGCTGGGCGTGGTGACGATTGCCGGAGACGACTACGGAGCCTTGGTGCGGCTGGCCTCTATCGGTGCCCTGGTCAAGGTCACCGGCGGCGAGGTGACGATGCTCAACCAGAGCCGGGTGCGGATGAAGCTGGAGCTGCTGGAGCGTCAGCAGCACAGTCCGGTGCTGGAGATGGTGGAGGTTGAGGATTGACCTCGCAAAACGCTGACAATTTGCCTGGTTGCCGTAATAGCCCAGCGCGGGCATGTTGTTTCGTCTTGTCTGCGACTAGAGGACGATAGGACGCTATGCCCCTGCTGCACTGGCTTACCCGCGATCTCGATATTCACACGGCTACCCACACTCCCTACCGCCTGCTTGAGCACGTGGCGGAGCACTCGCATGGTGAACCCGATACTGGAAATATGCTCGTGCAGGGCGACAACTTGGATGCACTGAAAGCACTGCTTCCCTACTACGCAGGCAAGGTGAAGTGCATCTTCATCGACCCGCCTTACAACACACGCAGCGCATTTTAGCACTACGACGACAACTTGGAGCATGCAAAGTGGCTTGCGCTAATGTATCCACGCATAGAGCTGCTACATAGCCTGCTGAGCGAAGACGGCAGCATTTGGGTCACGATTGATGATAATGAAGGCCACTACCTAAAGGTCATCATGGATGAAGTTTTTGGCCGGAAGAACTTCATAGCCACTGTTGCTTGGGAGAAAGACAAAGGCGGGCGAGGTGATGCCGACATATCATCATCTCATGACATGGTGCTTGCATACGCCATTAATAGGAAGATATGGGCCACGAAGAGAAATCTTCTTGAACGCACTGTGGTTCAGGCCGGTCGGTTCCGTAATCCAGACAATGATCCTCGTGGTGCTTGGCGGCAAGGTGACGATGGAACAGCAAAGAGTGGAACAGATAAGCAACGCTTCCCCATAACTCTTCCATCTGGACGAGTGGTTCGTCCTAAGGTTGGGCGTTACTGGGCATTTTCTGAAGAGACATTTAATCTTGCGCTGGCCGAAGGCCGGGTTTATTTCGGCAGGAACGGTGACCGATTGCCAGTCATTAAGCGGTATGCCGACGTAGTCCGAGAAGGCGTCGCGCCTCGAACATGGTGGCCTGCTGAAGAGGCGGGGACAAATCAGAGTGCCAAACGCGACCATCTGCGCAAGCTTTTGCCAGACATAGAGCCGTTCGCAACCCCAAAGCCTGAACAGCTACTACGTCTCATCGTTCACATCTCCACCAATCCCGGCGAACTGGTGCTTGACAGCTTCCTAGGATCAGGCACTACGGCAGCGGTCGCGCACAAGATGGGCCGTCGTTACATCGGCATCGAAATGGGCAACCACGCCATCACCCACTGTGTACCAAGGCTGCAGAAGGTTATCGAAGGCGAGCAAGGAGGCATCTCCGAGGCAGTCGGCTGGCAGGGCGGCGGTGGCTTCCGCTTCTACAAACTGGGTGTCCCCGTGTTCGACGAGAACGGCCAAGTCTCGCCATGTATCCGCTTCGCGCCACTGGCAGCGCACCTGTGGTTTATCTCCACGGGCATCCCCTACAAGGGGAGCGCTACCTCACCTTTCCTTGGTGAGCACGAAGGCGTCGGCTACTACCTTCTCTTCAACGGCATCCTGGGCGACCTGACCGCTGACGGCGGCAACGTCTTAACCGGGCGCATCCTTGCCAGCCTGCCAAACCACGATGGGCAGAAGGTCATATTCGGCGAGAGTTGCCGTTTAAGCGCAGAGCGCTTGCAGGCGGAGCGCATTACCTTTCGGCAAATCCCCTACGAAATTAAGGCGCGTTAGGAGCACAAGAACAATGGAACTCAAGTCCTTTCAGCGCACTGCGCTCGACACACTCGCCAGCTTCCTCAAACGCTCCCGCACCCTGGCGAACCCGGAGCAGGCTTTTATCGAGAGCTGGCGTAGCCGTGATTCGCCGCAGACTCCGCCGCCCTACCGCACCATGCCCGGCTTGCCGGGGGTGCCCAATGTTTGTCTGCGACTGCCCACCGGCGGGGGCAAGACGCTGCTTGCTGCGCATACCGTCGCAATCGCCGGGCGGAACTACTTGGAGCGCGATTTTCCTGTGGTGCTTTGGATGGTGCCGACCAACACCATTCGCGTGCAGACCGCAGAAGCGCTCAAGAAGCCAGACCATCCCTACCGTGCAGCGCTCGATGATGCATTTGATGGGCGCGTATCGGTGTTCGATGCAGCGGAGATTGCCCAAATACGCCCGCAAGACCTCACCGAGCGCGTAACAGTGATCGTCATCACCATTCAGAGCCTACGCACCAGTAACACCGACGGTCGCAGGGCTTATGCCCATTCCGAGAACTACGAACCGCATTTCGTCCACATACCCTCCGACGCGCCAGGTCTTGAGCGCGCCGAAGACGGGAGGATCAAGTTCTCGTTCGTGAACCTCATGGCGTTTCATCGCCCGCTGATCATTGTGGACGAGGCGCACAAAGCAGGCACGAACCTGTCTTTCGACATGCTGGCCGCATTGTGCCCGGCCTGCATCATTGAGTTCACTGCCACGCCAAACACCGACCCAAGGACCGGCAGCAACGTGCTCTATCGAGCTTCCGCTGCCCAAGTGAAAGGGGCGCAGATGATTAAGCTGCCAATTGTGCTCACTGAGCATCCAGATTGGCGTTCAGCTGTGCATGGTGCCATAGAGACACGCTCGCGCCTGGCCGATACCGCTCTGGCTGACCCGCGTTACATTCGCCCGCTAACGCTTTTTCAAGGGCAGGATAGAGGCCAGGAAGTCACTGTTGAAGTGCTCAAGGAATATCTCATTGAGAATGAGAATATCCCGGCAGAAAAAATCGCCGTCGCCACTGGGTCTCAACGTGAGCTGGACAGCCTCAACTTGTTTGATCCTGCTTGTGTGGTCGATTTCATCATCACAGTTGAAGCGCTCAAGGAAGGCTGGGATTGTTCTTTTGCCTATGTTCTTTGCTCCGTTGCCAACATCGGTAGCGCAACCGATATTGAACAGCTCCTAGGCCGTGTCCTGCGTATGCCTTATGCCGAAGAGCGAAGCCAACCAGCCTTGAATCGTGCCTATGCGCACGTTTCCAGCCAGCGCTTCGGGGAGGGTGCAGAGGCTCTCACCGATACGTTGGTGGAAAAAATGGGCTTTGAGCCGGATGAAGCCGCGAGTGTTATCGAGCAACGGCAACCCCCCCTGCCCGGCCTTGATACGACTGAAGACCTGTTCAACCAAGTGCCGGTACTACTAGAGACTCTGGATGTTGCGCCAGACCTATCAGGGCTAGACCCTGAGGTTGCCGAGCGCGTACAGGTTGAGACTCGCAAAGACGGCACGGTGACTGTCACCGTGCAGGGAGATATTCCGCAAGAGCTTGAGCAACGGCTTGTCGCCTCAATGACAACCGAGGGCCAAGAGAGGGTGCGTCAGGCTGTGAAACGCCATCGCATTGCACATCGCAACAGCACTTCGCCAGCTACGCGTGGAGAGAAGTTTCCTGTGCCGCGCCTTTTCCTTGAGGTGCAGGGTGAACTCGAGCTTGTCGAGAAAGATCTCATTCTTGACCTCGGTGGCTGGAGCCTGAACAACTACGCCGCTGAACTGACGCCAGCTGAGTTCAGCATCCATGAGACAGCTGAGCGCTGGGAAGTGGACTTGCGTGGCGAAAAGGTTGTCTACTCGCACATCGAGCAGAGCACCCAGCTTGAAATCGGCTTACTAAAGCTCGACTGGACAGACCTTCGGCTATCGCGTTGGCTTGACAAGGAATGCCGTCAACCAGATCTAACCCAGCCAGTCCTTCTGGAGTTCTGTCGCAGAATCGTTGCGCACCTAACCACGACACGCGGACTTGCTTTGAACGATCTATTGCGCTTTAAATTCCAGCTCGCTAAAGCGGTGCAGCAGAAAATTGCCGCCTACAGACGACAAGCCTTTGCCGCAAACTACCAAACATTTCTCTTTGGCGCCGAAGCGCATGTGACGACCAGCGTCTCCGACGGATTCGCGTTCGACAACCTTCCCTACCCTGCAACCTGGCCCTACAGCGGAGCGCTGCAGTTTAGGAAACACTTCTTCGGCTGCGTCGGCGAGCTGAAGGCGAGTGGTGAAGAGTTTGAATGCGCCAAGCTGCTCGATGCAGCGCCGCAAGTGAAATACTGGGTACGGAACCTTGCGCAGCGACCGGATGCATCATTTTGGCTGCAAACCTCAACAGATCGCTTCTACCCAGACTTTGTGGCGATGCTGCAGGATGGGAGGGTCTTGGTCGTTGAATACAAGGGCGAGCCTTATGTTACCAATGACGACAGCCGCGAGAAAATAAATGTAGGCGAACTGTGGGCTTCAAAGAGTAATGGCCAGGGTCTGTTCCTCATGGCTCAGCTGCGAGACAGCGCAGGCCGAAGCCTTAGTGACCAAATTGCTGCAGTGATTGCTTAGGCTTCTGCCCTTCCCTGAAGTGGCCGAGACCCCCTTTTTTATGGCCGCAGCGTGCTGCCGTTTTTGGGCAATTTCTTGAACTATCGACAAATAGATTCATTTTGTCGATAGTCTCCAAAGGCACCCCCCGGCTTGCAAGGGGTTTGGGCCTGCTCAGGAGGCGAATCTCTCGACAAAACGATGAATGACCGAAAACACCTCTCCGGCAGGGAAATAGAGCGCCTCTTGGAGGCTGTGAAAGGCAGCCGGAAAGAGACCCGCGACCGCTGTCTAGTCCTGTTGATGTTTCGTCATGGCCTCCGGGTCTACGAGGCCTGCGGCCTGGTGCTGGAGCAGGTGGACATCGAGAGCCGCGTCTTCCACGTCGCCTGCCTCAAGGGGGGGGCTCTCCACCACCCACCCGCTGCGGGGCGACGAAATCTGCGCCATCAAGGCCTGGCTGGTGGAGTGGGCACGGATGAAAGCCCCAGGGCGGGCGTTCTTCCTCAGTGAGCAGCGCAAGCCCCTGCACCGCTCGACCGTCAACCTGGCCCTACGCAAGTACGGCGAGAAGGCCAAGCTCCCGGTGGCCGTCCATCCCCACATGCTGCGCCATGCCTGCGGCTTTGCTCTCGCCGATCAGGGCGCGGACACTCGCCTCATCCAGGACTATCTCGGGCACCGCAACATCAAGGTCAATGGGTTGCCGAGCCCATCCCCTTCTCGCAGGGCATCGGCGGCACAACAGCGCGGGTCTTTGACAGTCTTCTGCTGAGGGCCTTGCCGGCTGGACCCGTCGGGGGCTGAGGCCCTGTAAAGCCGTTGACCGGTGATCAATGGCGTTTGGCTGTTGGCTTCTAGCTTCGACGTGAGCGCTGGCCTGGCTGCTGATCGTGGCCTCGCTGAGGTGAGCTGCGATCCAGATCATTTCCCGGGTGGCTTCCTGGCGCTCTGGGGCCCCCGGGCCCCTCCGCCCCGCTGGGGAGGATGATCGTCTCCACGCCTGCCGTTCGACCGGTTCCGCTCCATGCTGCGCATCGCCCACGCCCTGAACAGCCATCTGCTGGGGGCAGTGGAGAGCGCATTCCCCGAGGCGGCCGCCGCCGCCCGGGAAGCCGGTATGCCGCTGGATCCCCAGCTGGGGCCGGCCTCGAAACCGGAGTTCGGCGATTTTCAGGCCAATGGCGCCCTGGCCCTGGCCCGGCCCCTGAAGCTGGCGCCCCGGGCGATTGCCTCGGCGATCGTGGCCCAGCTGGAGGCGGATCCCGGCTTCGCGGCCCTGTGCCTGCCGCCGGAGATCGCAGGCCCCGGCTTCATCAACCTCACCCTGAGGCCTGAGGTGCTCGCCGCCGAGGTGGGCCGCCGGCTGGCCGATCCGCGCCTGGGGGTGGAGCCCGTGGCCCCCGGCGGCGCACCGGTGGTGGTGGATTTCTCCAGCCCCAACATCGCCAAGGAGATGCACGTGGGGCACCTGCGCTCCACGATCCTCGGCGATGCCCTGGCCCGGGTGCTGGAGTTCCGCGGCCATCCGGTGCTGCGGCTCAACCATGTCGGCGACTGGGGCACCCAGTTCGGCATGTTGATCACCCACCTCAAGCAGGTGGCCCCTGAAGCCCTCGACACTGCCGACGCCGTCGACCTGGGCGACCTGGTGGCCTTCTACCGCCAGGCCAAGGCCCGCTTCGACAGCGACGAAACCTTCCAGACCACCTCCCGCGAGGAGGTGGTGAAGCTGCAGAGCGGCGATCCGGTGTCCCGCCGGGCCTGGCAGCTGCTGTGCGACCAGTCGCGCCGGGAGTTTCAGCGCCTCTACGACCGCCTCGACATCCGCCTCGACGAGCGCGGCGAATCCTTCTACAACCCCTTCCTGGAGGCGGTGGTGGCCGACCTGGCCGCCGCGGGCCTGCTGGTGAGCGATGGCGGTGCCCAATGTGTGTTTCTGGAGGGCCAGGACGGCACGGCCAGCCAGGCCCCACCGGTGATCGTGCGCAAGAGCGACGGCGGCTTCAACTACGCCACCACGGATCTCGCGGCCATCCGCTACCGCTTCGGCGCAGCCCCCGACGGCGACGGCGCCTGCCGGGTGATCTACGTCACCGACGCCGGCCAGGCCAGCCACTTCGCCGGTGTGTTCCAGGTGGCCCGCCGTGCCGGCTGGATCCCGGAGGGCGGCCATCTGGAGCACGTGCCCTTCGGGCTGGTGCAGGGGGAGGATGGCAAGAAGCTCAAAACCCGCGCCGGCGACACGGTGCGACTCAAGGAGCTGCTGGATGAGGCGGTGGAGCGCTGCGAAGCCGACCTGCGCCGCCGTCTGGCCGAGGAGGAGCGCCAGGAGGAGGAGTCCTTCATCAGCGAGGTCGCGACCACCGTCGGCCTGGCGGCGGTGAAGTACGCCGATCTGTCCACCAACCGGATCACCAACTACCAGTTCAGCTTCGATCGCATGCTGGCCCTCAGCGGCAACACGGCTCCCTATCTGCTTTATGCGGTGGTGCGGATCGCCGGGATCGCCCGCAAAGGGGGGGCGACGGGGGGCGATGCTGCGGCTACTGCGGCCTTCCCCGACCCCCTGGTGTTCAGCGAGCCCCAGGAATGGGCGCTGGTGCGCCAGTTGCTGCAATTTGACGGCGTGGTTCTGGAGGTGGAGGAGGAACTGCTGCCCAACCGGCTGTGCAGCTATCTGTTCGAGCTCTCCCAGGTGTTCAACCGCTTCTACGACCAGGTGCCGGTGCTCAGGGCCGAGGAACCCGCCCGTGGCTCCCGCCTGGCCCTCTGCCGGCTCACGGCCGACACCCTCAGGCTGGGCCTGGGGCTGCTGGGGATTCCCACCCTGGAGCGGATGTGAGCCCCGGCCAGGATCTGCTCCAGGGTGGGGATGCCGCCCCCCTTTAGCTTGGGCACCCAGCACGAACGTCGCCGCGACGCCATGGCGCTTGATCGTTCCTCCGCTCAGGCCCACGCCACGACAGCGGCAGGGGGCGAAGCACCGCGGGCACGGCCTGAGGTGGAAACCCTCACGGCCTACAGCGCCCCGCTCGAGGGGCGCCGGGGTCTGCTGCGGCTCGACTTCAACGAGAACACCATCGGCCCCAGCCCGAAGGTGGTGGAGGCGATCCGCGCCATCCCGGCCGAGCATTACGCCATCTATCCGGAATACGACGGCCTGCGGGAGGCGGTGCTGGCCTCCCTTGGCGACCGAGGCCTCTCGCCGGCCCACGTCGGCCTGTTCAACGGCGTGGATGGGGCCATCCATGCCATCTTCCAAGCCTTCGGCGCCCCGGGTGAGCGGCTGCTGACCACCAGCCCCACCTTCGGCTACTACACCCCCTGCGCCCGCATGCAGGGCATGGCGATCGAGGCGATCCCCTACCGCGGCGCCGATTTCGGCTTCCCGTTCGAGGAGATCCTGGCGGCGCTCGACCCCTCCGGATCGGCGGCGGCGGCGGCCCCCCCGCGGATCCTGCTGATCTGCAATCCCAACAACCCCACCGGCACCCGGCTGGCGCCAGAGCGCCTCCTGGCGCTGGCGGCGGCGGCGCCCACCACCCTGGTGGTGGTGGATGAGCTCTACGAGGCCTTCACCGGCGACAGCGTGTTGCCCTGTCTGCGGGAAAGCTGGGCGCCCTGTCCGGGGGCCGAGGGGATGTTCGCCGCTGCCCCCAACCTTCTGGTCCTGCGCTCCCTGGCCAAGACGGCCGGCCTGGCGGGCCTGCGCATCGGCTTCGCCATCGGCGCGCCGGCGCTGGTGGAGCGGGTGGGCCGGGTCTGCGGGCCCTACGACGTCAACAGCTTCGCGGTCACCGCCGCCCGTGCCGCCCTGGCCGATCAGGCCTACACCGATGCCTATGTGGCCGAGGTGCTCAGGGCCCGCGCCTGGCTGCTGGAGGAACTGGGGCGGGCCGGGGTGCGCCACCATGCCGCCGGTGGCAACTACCTGCTGCTCTGGCCCCGCCGGCCCGCGGCGGCGGTGGAGGCCGATCTGCGTCGGGCAGGCATCCTGGTGCGCTCCATGGCCGGCAAGCCGCTGATCGATGGCTCGCTGCGGGTCAGCCTCGGCACCAGCGAGCAGATGGGCCGTTTCTGGGAGGCCTACCGCCGCATTGACGGTCTGGCGTGAGGCCTCAGCGCAGCAGAAGCTTCAGCGCATCACCTCCACCACCACACCTTCCCCCAGCGGGGGCACCACGGAGATCGTGGGGCCAGTGCGGCGCACCGTGGCGCCCACCATGGCCTTCAGGAACGGCTCCACCGACCCTTGATCACAACTTGCCGGGGGTTTGCCGCTGTTGTACTGCACCGGAATCACGCGGCGGGCCTGCAGGTCCCGGGCCACTTCGGCCGCCTCCTGGCCGGTGTAGACCTTGCCACCGCCACCCACGCCGATGATCAGCACGTCCGGGCGACCCAGCAGCACGCGGTCGGCTGGACTGAGGCTGCCGGCGGTGCCGCCGAGGTGGGCGATGTCGAGGCCGCCCTGGCGCCAGCGCCAGAGGGTGGCGCTGCCGAAGCGGCGGCCCCCGACCCGGTCGTGGGGGGCGGCGATGCCCTCGATCTGCAGGCCGGCCAGCCGGTAGGAGCCCGGTTTGAACAGGAACTTGCCGCTGGCCACCCGCGCGCCTTCGTCCTTGAGCAGGCTGCTGGCCAGGATCACATCGGCGCTGACGCGGGGCTCGGCCAGGCCGGCGGCGCAGCCCACCGCCTGGAAGGGATTGAGCAGCACCCGGGCACCGCCCCCCTGGATCAGCAGGGCGCTGTGGCCCAGGTTGGTGATCGTGACACCACCGCCCTTCTGGGCCAGCGCCGGCACCGGCAGGGTGAGCCCGGCCGCCAGGGCCAGGCCCAGGCCGAGGCGGAGTCCTGTGGCGGTGGGGTCAACCATGGGCGTCGGGTCTGGCCCCACAGGGCCCGTGATGTGGCGCGAAGTTAGCAGTGGGACGCCTGGCGCAGAAAATTGGCCAGCAGTTGGTGACCGGCCTGGGTGAGCACGCTCTCGGGGTGGAACTGCACCCCCTGCAGATGGCGGTGCTGCCGGTGCTGCAGGCCCATGATCGTGCCGTCCTCGAGCCAGGCCGTGATCTCCAGGCAGTCGGGCAGGCTCTCCCGCTCGGCGATCAGGCTGTGGTAGCGGGTGGCGGTGAGCGGTTCGGGCAGGCCTTCGAACACCCCGGCGCCCCGGTGGTGCACCGGAGAGGTCTTGCCGTGCATCAGTTCCCTGGCCCGCACCACCCGGCCCCCGAACACCTGGGCCAGGCACTGGTGGCCCAGGCACACGCCCAGCACCGGCACGGTAGGCCCCAGTTGCCGCAGCACCTCCAGGCACACCCCGGCCTGATCCGGGTCCCCGGGGCCCGGAGAGATGAGGATCGCCGCCGGATCGAGCGCCCGGATCTGCTCGAGGTCGAGGGAATCGTTGCGTTCCACCCGCACCTCGGCGGCCAGGGGGTGGTCGGCGGCCAGTTCACCCAGGTACTGCACCAGGTTGAAGGTGAAGCTGTCGTAGTTGTCGAGGACCAGGAGCATGGGGTGGGTCTAGACGCCGAGGCGGAGCATCAGCGGGGGCACCAGCAGCAGCAGGGCGATCAGCAGCGAGGAGAGGGCGGCGACCAGCACGGCGGCGGCGGCGCAGTCCTTGGCGACGCGGGCCAGGGGGTGGAACTGGCGACCGATGGCCAGGTCCACCACCGCTTCGGTGGCGGTGTTGAGCAACTCCAGCACCAGCACCGCCGCGACGGTCAGCACCAGCACGGCCAGGCGGTCGGCGGCCAGCCCCAGCCAGAGACCCATGCCGAACACAACGGCGCCGGTGAACACGTGGATCCGGAAGTTGCGCTGGCTGGCGAAGCCGTAGGCCAGGCCCTGGGCGGCATAGCGGAAGCTCGCCGGCAGATCCCCCGCCACTTTCCAGGCCCCTACCCGCAGGCGCCTGCCGCGCCGTTGCCCATCGCCGATCACTTCGCGCAGCGCCGGCGGATGTTCCTCGGGAACGAGCATCGGCATGGCACCGCCGTTGGAGGGACAAGCGGCACCCTACCGCCGATGGCCGTGGCGTACAGCCCCTGTCAGCAGGGGGACGCCTGCAGCAGAGCGGTCTGGCGCGCCAGCATCGCCGCCAGGCTCCCCTCATCGGGGTGATCCCAGCCCAGCAGATGCAGCAGGCCGTGGCTGGCCAGAAACAGAAGTTCCTCCTCAAGGTCGTGGCCGGCCTCCTCGGCCTGCCGCCGGGCCGTGTCGAGCGAGATGACGATGTCCCCCAGTTCCAGCCAGGTGTCGTCACCTCCCCCGGGGGCCGGCGGCGCCTCCTCCTGGGCGGCGAAGGCCAGCACGTCGGTGGGGCCGCTGCGGTGGCGCCAGGTCTGGTTGAGTTCCGCGATGGCCTCGTCATCGCAGAGCTGCAGCCCCAGGCTGTAGCCCGCCGCCTGCAGCTGGGCCGGCAGCTCCGGCAGCAGCTGGCTGAGCCAGGCGGCCAGATGGGCGCTCCAGAGGGTCTCCGCCTGGGCAGGATCCAGCAGAGCGCTCCTGGATCCTTGCCCCGGGGCGGCTTCGCCGCTGGCCCCGGGCTCCAGGCTGAAGGCCAGGTCGATCTCCGGCGCCGTCATCCGGGCAGGCTGGGCCGTCCCAGCCAGGCGATCAGCAGCAGGAAACCGGTCAGGCCCAGGGCGGTGAGACCGAAGTGCAGCAGGCTCTGGCGGCCCTTGCGCACCATGTTGCGCATGGCGAGCTTCACGAAGCTCGGGTTCTCGCCCATGCCCTCGCCCTCGGCGGCGGGGGAGGGCTGGGGGCTGGGGCGCTCGGGCATGGGGGGCGCGACGGTGGAGATCAGGGGGTGATCAGGCGGCCGCGTCGGCGGCGATCTCCACACCCTGGCGCAGCAGCGACTGGATGAACGTATCGAGATCCCCGTCCATCACCCCCTGCACGTCGGTGGTCTCCTGGGCGGTGCGCAGGTCCTTGACCATCTGATAGGGGTGGAACACGTAGTTGCGGATCTGGTTGCCCCAGGCCGCTTCGACGATGTCGCCGCGGATGTCGGCGATCTCGGCCGCCCGCTGCTCCTGGGCGATCACCAGCAGCTTGGCCATCAGCAGGGCCATCGCCTTCTCCTTGTTCTGCAGCTGGGAGCGCTCCTGGGTGCATCGCACCGCCAGACCAGTGGGGATGTGCAGGATGCGCACGGCCGTCTCCACCTTGTTGACGTTCTGGCCGCCGGCGCCGCCGGAGCGGGAGGTGGTGACCTCCAGGTCCTTCTCGGGGATGTCGAGCTTGACGTCCTCCTCCAGCTTGGGCATCACCTCCACCCCGGCGAAGCTGGTCTGGCGTTTGTCGTTGGCATTGAAGGGCGAGATCCGCACCAGCCGGTGGGTGCCCTTCTCGTTGCGCAGGTAGCCGTAGGCGTAGCGGCCGTCGATCTCGATCGTGCAGCTCTTGATGCCCGCCTCCTCCCCCTCGGAGAGCTCGTCCACGGTCACCTTCATGCCGTGGTCCTCGGCCCAGCGGGTGTACATCCGCATCAGCATCAGGGCCCAGTCCTGGGCATCGGTGCCACCGGCCCCGGCATTGATCGAGATGACCGCCCCCTCCTTGTCGTAGGGGCCGCTCAGCAGCCGCTCCAGCTCCCAGCGGTCGAGATCCGCCTTCAGCGTCTGGAGGCCGCTGTTGGCCTCGCCCAGCAGCTCCTCATCGGGTTCGAGGTCGTGGAGTTCCAGGCTGGCGCGGGCATCGGCGATGGCCGCCTGCCAACGCCCCAGTTGATCCAGCTGGGCCTTCACCTCGTCCAGACGGCGCATCTGTTTCTGGGCCTGCGGCTGGTCGTCCCAGAAGCCGGGTTGGGAGGCGAGTTGTTCCAGGTCCCGCTGGCGGGCTTTCAGGGCAGGGACGTCAAAGACAGTCCTGGGCATGGCCCAGGCGGTCGGTGAGTTCGGAGAGGTCGCGTTTGAAATCGGTGAGGTCGAGCACCGCAGCCAGCAGATCTTGTGCCACGACCGTATCAGGTGAAGCGGGGCAACGGCCTCTAAACTTCGTCAAAAGGCCGTGAGGCTGGATGGAGATACCAGGATCCCCCCCGGTTGAGTCCTTGGAAGAGGCGGTGGACGTCAAGTCACCCGCCAAGGTCGAGATCTATACCAACCGCTTCGCCTCCGATTGCATTCGGGTCAAAGGCCTTCTTGACAGGCTTGGTGTCACCTACAACGAGTTCATCATCGACAACGATGAGATCAACAAGGAGGTGATGTTGAAGCGCTCGGGGGGGCGCACCAGCGCTCCCCAGATCTTCATTGATGGCATCGCGATCGGCGGTTACGTCGAGCTTCAGAAGCTCAACAACGACGGTGCCCTCGCCGCCATTCTGCGTCTGGCCGCATGAGCCGCGATCCAGACGCCCAGCTGTTCGTGGTCGATCCGATCACGCGTCTGCGGCCGGCCAAGGATTCCAGCGTGGCCCTGATGCAGGCGGCCCAGCGGGCTGGCCTGGCCGTGTGGGTCTGCACCCAGGCGGATCTTTCCACCGCCGGGGCGGTCGATGGTTCCCATCTGCCGAGGGCCTGGGCCCAGCCGGTGCGACTGGCGGAGATGGCCGCCACGGAGGACGGCTGGACCGTGCCGGATCCCTGGTACGTGGCCGAAGAGCCCCGTGAGGTGCCGCTGGACCACTTCCGCTGGGTCTGGATGCGCAAGGATCCGCCCGTCGACGAGGCCTACCTCTACGCCACCCAGTTGCTGGAGATGGCCGAGGCCGTCGGGGTGGTCGTCCTCAATCGTCCTGCGGCGCTGCGGGCCTGGAACGAGAAGCTGGGCGCCCTGCGCTTCAGCCATCGGATGGCGCCTTCGTTGGTGAGCGCTCGGGTGGAGCAGCTGGCGGCCTTCGCCGCTGGCCACGAGGAGGTGGTGCTCAAGCCCCTGGCGGGGCGGGCCGGTCAGGGGGTGGTGCGGGCCACGGCGGCCGCCCCCGGCCTGCGGGCGCTGCTGGAGCTGGTCACCCAGCAGGAATCGCTGCCGGTGATGGTCCAGGCCTTTCTGCCGGGGGTGAGCGCTGGTGACAAGCGGATCCTGCTGGTGGACGGGGAGCCCCTCGGCGCCGTGAACCGCTTGCCCAAGGCGGGCGAATTCCGCAGCAACCTGGCCCTGGGGGGCGCTCCGGTCGCCGCCGACCTCACCGACGCCGAACGGCGCATCTGCGCCGAGCTGGCGCCGGTGCTGCGGGCCGAGGGGCTCTTCTTCGTCGGCATTGACGTGATCGATGGCCGGCTCAGTGAGATCAACGTCACCAGCCCCACCGGGGTGCGGGAGGTGGAGTGGCTGGGGCGCGTCCCGCTGGCGGATCAGGTCATCGAGCGCCTGCTGGCTGGCTGAAGGCGGCGGCCAGGGGCAGGTTGAGCTGCTGCTGCAGCACCCCGAGCTTGAGCGCCACCTCCTGCAGCTCCCGCTCCGGATGGGAGCCGCGCACCAGTCCCGCTCCAGCCGTCAGCTCCAGTTGCTGGCCCCGCAGGGTGCCGCTGCGGATCGCCACCCGCAGGTCCGTGTCGCCTTCGGTGTCGATCCAGCCGATTGGTGCGGCGTAGTTTCCGCGCTCGAAGGGTTCGAGGCTGCGCAGCCAGGCCATCGCCTCGCGCCGGGGCAGACCCGCCACCGCGGGGGTGGGGTGCAGGGCTTCCGCCAGGGTGAGCGGGGCCTGGCCCCGCAACGCGGCCGTGATTGGGGTGTGCAGGTGCACCAGGGAGCCGTGGCGAGCCAGCCGCGGCCGCCTTGGCCGGCGTGGATCGAGGCCCGCCTTCTGCAGCACGGCAGTGATCGTTTCCACCACCAACCCATGCTCGTGGAGGTCCTTGCGGGAGTGCAGCAGGTCGTCGGCCGGCTCCCCCAGGGGGGCGGTGCCGGCCAGGGCATCGCTGCGCAGCTGCCCCTGCCGCAGGGTGAGCAGCCGCTCCGGTGAGGCCCCCACCAGGGCTTCCCGCTCCGATCGCTGCCAGAGAAAACGGCAGCTGCCGGGCTGGCTGCGGCGCAGGTGGGACAGCAGGCTGAGGGGATCAAGGGGCCCATCGAGGACGAGCTGCTGGCGCACCGCCAGCACCAGCTTCTGCAGGTCGCCACCCTCCACCAGCTCCAGGGCCCGATCCAGGGCGGAGCGGTAGCCCGCCTGCCAGTGGGAGCCATGGGCGATGCCCACCGGTGGGGTCTGGCCGACCCCGGGGTGCCCGGAACCGCCCAGGGCCTCGAGCCGCCGGCGGGTGTCCCAGAGCTCCTCGGCCATGCTGCGGGCCGTGACGCCGCCGCCGAGGGCACGCTGCAGCCGCAGCCAGCAGTGGCGGCCCTGGCGGCTCAGCTGCCAGCTGGGCAGGACCGCCTGCACCCCCGCCGCTCCGGTGCCGGGATGGAGCGGGCTCTCGAAGAAGGCGAAGGCCAGCAGCACCCGGGGCCGGGCCAGGGTCGGACAGGGGGCCGGTTCGGTGGCCAGGCGGCTGAGGCTGAGGCTGCTGAAGCGCTGGGCCAGCTCGAAGCGCCGCGGACCGCTCAGCTCCAGGCTGTTGCACTGGCCGGCGGCGGCGATGCTGAGCCCTGGGGCGCCGTCCCAGAGGAAACGGAAATCGCCGCCGCTGCCCAGGTGGGTCAGCGCCACGAGGGGGTCGAGGGGGGCCATCGGCAGGGCCAGGCTGAGCACTCCCTCCTCCTCCAGGCGCCGGCTGGCGGCGGTGGCTGCCGAGAGCAGCGCGGGGAAGGTGGCAGGGGCCTGCACCAAGGGGCCGCGGGACCGGGGCGGAAGGCTGCTCAAATGTATGGGCCTTTCCCCGCCCAACGCCCGCGGCCCCCATGTCTGAGCCACAGGTCGTCGCAAGCCGTTACGCCGCGGGGGGTGGCGCCGCCTCGGAGGTCTCCTCTCGCGGCCGCCTCTGGCGGGCGGCGGTGAAGTGGCCCATGTACGCCGTGGCGGTGATGCCGGTGCTGCTGGCGGCCGGCTGGCGGCTGGGCCAGGGTCTGGGCCTGCGGCCCGACCAGCTGCTGCTGTTCCTGCTGGCGGCCGTGCTGCTGCTGGCCTGGGAGAACCTCGCCAACGATGTCTTCGATGCCGACACGGGCGTCGACACCCATGGCAAGCCCCATTCGGTGGTCAACCTCACCGGCCGGCGGGACCGGGTGCTCGCCCTGGCCAATGGCTGTCTGGTGGTGGGGCTGGCCCTGATGGCCCTGGTGGCGCTGCGCAGCAGCGCCGTGGTGCTGCTGCTGGTGCTGCTCTGCTGCGGCCTGGGCTACCTGTACCAGGGGCCGCCGTTCCGCCTCGGCTACCGCGGCCTGGGCGAACCCCTCTGCTGGCTGGCCTTCGGCCCCTGCGCCACCGCCGCCGCCCTGCTGGCCCTGGCCCCGGCCGGTGAGGGGGCGGGCGGGGTGCCCTGGGCGGCCGCCCTGCTGCTGGGCAGCGGACCGGCGCTGGCCACCACCCTGGTGCTGTTCTGCTCCCATTTCCACCAGGTGGAGGAGGACGCCGCCCACGGCAAGCGCTCGCCGGTGGTGCGCCTCGGCACCCGGCGCGCCGCCGGCCTGGTGCCCTGGTTCGTGGCCGTGGCCCTGGCGCTGCAGTGGGCGCCGGTGCTGCTGGGCTGGTGGCCGCTCACGGCCCTGCTGGGGGCCATCGGCCTGCCGCCGGCCCGGGCCCTGATCCGGCTCCTCGGCGATGAGCATCACCGGCCCGAGCGCATCGTCGGCAGCAAGTTCCTGGCCCTGCGCTTCCAGGCCTTCAACGGGCTGGGGCTGGCCTGCGGCCTGGCCCTGGGCCCCTGGCTGACGGCGCTGGCGGGCCGGTGAGCGCCAGCGCGGCCGAGGGGGTGGGGGTGGGGGTGCCCGAGGGTCGCCTGGAGCTGCGGGTCAGGCCCTTCGCTTTCCGGTTGCCCAGGCCGCTGCGGACGGCCTCAGGCCTGGTGCAGGAGAAGCGGGGCTGGCTGCTGCGGCTGCAGGGGGCCGGAGGCGCCGTCGGCTGGGGCGAGGCGGCACCGCTGGACCCGGGTGATGGCCCGGCGCTGGCCGCGGCCCTGGCGGCCCTGGCGGCCCTGGGGACGGTGATGGGGCGGGCCGCTCTGGAGCGGGCCCTGCCGGCGTTGCCGCCCACCCTGGCCTTCGCCCTCGGGGCCGCCCTGGCCGAGTGCGATGGGCTGGTGGGCGCGGCGGCCGAGGGCGGCTGGCTTGCCGCTCCGCCTTCGGCCCGGCTGCTCCCCGCCGGAGTGGCCATGCTCGCGGCCCTCGAGTTTCTGGATCAGCCCGGCAGGGCCGGCGCCGTTGCACGCGCACGGCCCCCGCTCCCGCCGCCCACGCTCAAGTGGAAGGTGGCCGCGGCGGCCGACGGGCTGGAGCGTCGGCTGCTGGAGCAACTGCTCGAACGTTTGCCGGCGGAAAGCCGCCTGCGGCTCGATGCCAATGGCGGCTGGGACAGGTCCACCGCCGCCGCCTGGGCCGACCGGCTGGCGCGGGAGCCGCGGCTGGAATGGCTGGAGCAGCCCCTGGCGGCCGACGACCAGGAGGGCCTCGAGCAGCTGGCCCGCCGGGTTCCGGTGGCCCTGGATGAGTCCCTGCGGCAGCGGCCGCAGCTGCGCGACAGCTGGGGGGGCTGGCAGGTGCGGCGCCCCTCTCAGGATGGCGATCCCCGGCCCCTGCTGGTCCAGCTGCAGCGGAGGGTGCCCCGGCTGATGCTCAGCACCGGCTTCGAAACCGGCATCGGCGCCCGCTGGACGGCCCACCTGGCGGCACTGCAATGGCAGGGACCGACGCCGGTGGCCCCCGGACTGGCCCCCGACTGGTTGCCCGCCGGCCCCCTGTTTGAAGGCGGGCCGGAGCGGGTCTGGGCGGCGGCGGCCTGAGCCATGGCCGGGCGACCCGCGATCGTCGCCGCCAGACCTAGCGTTCCCCCTGGCGCCGCCTGCCCGTGGCGCTCCGCGGAGATCCTGCGTGACCGCTCCCCCCTGGGCGCCCCTGCTGCTGGATGTGGCCCAGGCCGATCCCCTGGTGGCGGCGGCCCGCCTGGAGGAGGCCTGGGGACAGCAGCGCCTGGTGGCCCTGGCGGGGCCGGGCCAGCAGGGGGATCTGGCGGCGGCCCTCGGTGGCGCCAGGGGGGAGCTGGCGGCCCTGGCACGGTTCGGGGCCGCCGTGGTGGTGGGCAGCGGCGGCAGCGCCGGCGGGCGTCACTGGTGCCTGCAACCCCTGGCCCACCTGCAGGCTTCCGCCGAGGCCACTGCGGCCTGGCTGGTGTCCCTCGGCCTGGAGCCGGCCGCCTGCCTCCATCTCGCCCCCCTGCCGCTGCACCACGTCAGCGGGCTGCTGCCGCTGGTGCGGGCCCGCCAGTGGGGGGGCGGGCTGCGCTGGCTGGCCCCGTCGCTGCTGCGCCGGCCGGAGCGCCTGCCCCAGGACTGCTCCCTGCCCCGGGATCGCCCCGTGCTGCTGTCGCTGGTGCCCACCCAGCTGGTGCGGCTGATGGCCAGCCCCGAGGCCACCGCCTGGCTGGCCGGCTGCACCGTGATCTGGGTCGGGGGCGCCGCCCTGCCGGCAGGGCTGGCCGCCGCCGCCCGCCGCGCCCGGCTGCCGCTGGCCCCCTGCTACGGCGCCACTGAAACCGCCGCCATGGTGTGTGCCCTGGCGCCGCAGCGGTTCCTGGCTGGCGCCACCGGCTGTGGTGAGCCCCTGGCCGACGTGGCCCTGCGTCTCGATGGCGCCACCGGGGCCGTGGAGGTGCGCTGCGGCCGCCTCAGCCCGGGGCGGTTGGTGGCGGGCCGCTTCCTGCCGCTGCCGCTGCAGCCGGGCGGATGGTGGCGCAGCGGCGACGGCGGGCGGATCGGGCCGCAGGGGCTCCAGGTGCTGGGCCGTCTGGATGGGGCCCTGCACAGTGGCGGCGAGACGGTCTTCCCGGAGCGGCTGGAGGAACGGCTGCAGGAGCAGGCGGCCCGCGCCCGGGCGGGGCTGGAGGCGCTGCTGCTGCTGGCCAGGCCCGATCCGGAATGGGGCGAGCACCTGGTGGCCCTGGTCCGTCCGCGCCGGGAGAGCGAAGGGGCGGAGCTGCTGGGGGTTCTGCAGGCGATCACGGCCACCTGGCCCCCCGCCGAACGGCCCCGCCGCTGGCAGCTCTGCCCGGCGCTGGCGCCGACCGCCGCCGGCAAATGGGAGCGGGGACGTTGGCAGCGGTGGCTGGACTCGCTAGAAGCCTTCTGAACAGCACCTGCCGCGATGACCGACAGTCAACAGGTCGAGACCAGCAACAAGAAGCTGGCGGCGGGGCTGCTGGCCATCTTCCTGGGATCGCTGGGCATCCACAAATTTGTCCTTGGTTACAGCAAGGCCGGTCTGATCATGCTGCTGGTCACGGTGCTGACCTGCGGCTTTGGCGCTTCGGTGATGGGCATCATCGGGGTGATCGAAGGCGTCATCTATCTCACCAAGTCCCCGGAGGAATTCCAGGCCCAGTACATCGATGCCACCAGGGAGTGGTTCTGATGCCTGCGCTGCAGCCGGCCGGGGGGCGGCCGCGGTGGCCGGCCCTCTCCCTGCTGGTGGGCGGCGGGCTGGTCAGTTTCATGGCTCTGGCCGCCACCCCCCACGACGGCCTGCATCCCCTGGCCCTGATGGGGGCGTTGCTGCCCCTGCAGCTGGCTGCCCTGGCCTGGGCAGGGCTGCACCGCCGTTAAGCGCCCGTGCGGCTGGCCTCCAGCCACTCCACGATGCAGCCCGGCAGGGCCGTTCGCTGCCGGTTGGCCGGATCGATGGCCACATGCCGGGTGAGCCCCGAGGCCGCTTCCTTGCCGTTGTGCAGGAAGCGGTAGCGCACCTCAAAGCGGCCGCCATCGAGCCGCAGGGGCCGCAGCTCGATGGCCAGGGGATCTCCGCAGCTGAGGGGCCGGCGGTAGTCGGCGTTGGCATGCACGATCGGCAGGGCCACGGCCGGGGTCCGGCCCGGCCCCGGAAAGATCGCGCCGGGCGCCACCCCGAACCGCTCCAGGCTTTCTTCGTAGGCCACATGGCACCAGCGCAGCAGCTGGTGGAAGTGCATCACCCCGGCGGCATCGGTGTCGCCGAAGCGCACCGTGCGGCAGAGCAGCAGCCAGTCCGCCGGCGTGGGCGGTGGGCTGGGGAGCTGGGTGTGGAGCGGTGAGTCGGAAGGGGGCATCGAACCTTGATGGCGCCGCCGTGGCGCTCCTCGGCCCATGCTGGCGCCCCTCTCCTGCCGCCGGCATCCCGGTTCCGTTGCTGGCACCTCGGAACGCCCCTAGGTTCCGCGCAGTACGCAACGCCTCCCTTGGCCGCCGCGATCGCCTACGAGCCGCCCAGCATCTCCAAGGCCTGGGCCGCCTTCCTGGCGCACATTCCCACCATCCTGCTGATCTGGGTGGTCACGATCGTCATCGCCGTCATCGGCTTCGTGGCCTCCCTGGCGCTCACCGCCCTGGGCGTCGGCCTCTCCAGCGGAGGTGCGGCCGCAGAGTCGACGGCCGGCCTGCTGGCGGTGCTCGGCAACGTGGTTCAGCTGCCCTTCTCGGTTCTCTCGAATCTGGTGGGGGTGCTGTTCGTGGCGGTCCCGGCGATGCATTACGCCAGCGGGGAAACGATCGGCACTGAAGCGGCCCTGCGTGTCCTGATGCACCGGCCCATCCGCTATCTCCTGGCCGGGCTGCTGTTCACGATCGTTGCCGTGATCGGTTTCGTGCTCTGCATCCTGCCCGGCATTGCCGTCACCCTGGTGATGCCGGTCTATGTCAACAAGGTGTTCCTGGGCGACAGCCCGGTCCTCGAGGCGTTCTCCTCCTCGTTCCAGGCCGTGTACGGCTCGCCCCAGGGTCGGCTCTTCGCCGGCATCGAACTGCTGGCCTGGCTGCTGGTGCTGGTGGTGACGGTCTTCACCTGCGGCCTGGCCTCGCTGGTGGCGGTGCCAGTGGCCACCTTCTACATCCAGAACGCCGCCTATCACCAGGGGGTGCTGAGCTGAACGCTCACACCCCGGTGCCCGGGGCCGGATCAACGCTGAGGGGACAGGGCTGGTTGATGCTGCCGCAGCTGCTGGCGAAGGTGGTGGCATCCAGATAGTGCCTGGGGGTTTGCATCAGCAGCTGCCAGGCCTGGCGAGCGCCAAGGAGGTTGAAGCGCTTGGGATAGTGCTCCAGCAGCAGAGCCCGCACGTGAGGATAGTAGTCCGGATTCATTCCGGGAAAGATGTGGTGTTCGGTGTGGTAAGAGAAGTTGAAATGGAGTGTGTCGAAGATGCCTGGCATCTTCAGGGAAATGCTGTTGATCAGCGGATCGTTGATGTCCGTGATCTGGCAGGCCATGTGATTGGTGTAGATGTAGGCAATCACGATGCTGTAGCCGATCCAGATCGGCAGGAAGTAACCCAGGAGAAGAGGCACCGGCCTTAGGCCAACAAGGCCGATGATCGCCAGGTGAATCATCACCACGGCAGCCAGTTCGATGGCAATCTGGCGTCTTTCCTTGGCGCTCACCTGGAAGGAAAAAACAGGGTAGCGGGTGGATCCGTTGTTGAACAGCAGCACCGATGTCAGATTCCGGAAGGCATGCACACCCCAGGCGGATGTCATGCCCAGATACAGCCAGAACGGCTGTACTTCCACCGACGGCACAAAAAGATTCTGGATCCGCTTTCCCCAGCTCTGTGGCTGGTTGAAGGTGTAGTTGCGATCCGGATCCTGTTCGGAATTGGTCTTGCCGTGATGCTCCCTGTTGTGAACGGCTTTCCAGAGCGTGGGGGGCATCCAAAGCAGGGCCAGGCCAAGGAGCTCAACGACCCGTCGCAGCTGAGGTTGGCGGATCGCCTTGCTGTGCATCAGGTCGTGGGTGCCGAACAGCAGCACCACCACGGCGTTGCCCATCACCAGGGCAAAAGGCAGAAACAGAATCAGGCCCTGCCAGTGGCTGATGTTGAGCTGGCGGGCCATGGCCCAGCCCAGCATCAGAATCGAAACATTGAGGCCAAGCACCGTGAGGGTGCTCCTGTCGGGTGCGAAGGCGCTGGCTGGCAGCAGGGGGCGGAGTTGTCTGGCGTAGTCGGGTTGGGCAATCAGTATCCGAGCATCAACGGGTGCTTCAGGGCTGGACAGTTGGGGCAAGAAGTTCCTTGGGTGGGCCGGGGAGCAACGGGGGAGGCCCATCCATAGGGCAGCGTAGATGGCCCCATGGCCTCACCGCGTCGTTGGCGTCTTCCCCCGCCCATCCGGAGAGACGAATGGGCGCAGGTTGGCTGCGTGGACTTCGCTTGTGGCCGGATCGGCCGGATAGGGGAATCTCCACTTGCTTCTTTATGCCTTCTGCCATTTTCTCTTCCTTCCACAGCCTTTGAGCCAGAGTTCAAAGCTCCCCTGCCGCTGGGCGCGTCGCTGCTTGCCTGATCAAGGCAGCGGAAAGGCCTGCAGGCCGATGCCGTAGGTCAGCGCCATTCGCCCGGCCCAGTAGAGCAGCAGCAGCAGGCCCATGGCAGCCAGATGAGCGCCCTGCAGCGACCTGGGCGCCAGCCGGCCGGTCCGCAGGGCCTGCAGGGACCAGATCAGCAGGCCGGCGGCCAGCACCGGTCCGAAGGCGTGCAGGGCCACCGAGTCGCCGAAGCGACCCACCAGACTCGCCGCCGTGGCCCGGGTGAGATAGCAGGTGGGGCAGGGGATGCCTGTGAGGGCCCTCAGGGGGCAGCTGAAGCCGGGCAGGCCAGGATGCAACCCTTTGAGCAGCAACAGGCCAGTGACCCCGAGGGGCAGGAGGGGGCCGCAGCGTTCGAGCCGGCGAATCCAGCGCCGACCGGCCGTTTTCACCGATCCACCGATCCCATGATCACGTCGATCGAACCGAGGATGGCCATGATGTCGGCCACCTTGGCCCCCTTGAGGATGTGGGGCAGGATCTGGAGGTTGTTGAAATCGGCGGCGCGGATCTTCCAGCGCCAGGGGGTGACATCGTTGTTGCCCATGATGAACACGCCCAGTTCACCCTTGCCCGATTCCACCCGGCAGTAGAGTTCGCCATCGGGAATCTTGAAGGTGGGCGCCACCTTCTTGGCGACGTACTGGTAGTCGAAGCCGTACCACTCACTCTTCTTGCCTTCGGCCATCCGCCGGGCCTCCAGATTTTCGGTGGGTCCGCCGGGAATCATGGCGATGGCCTGGCGCAGGATCTTCAGGGACTGGCGCATCTCCTCGATCCGCACCCGGTAGCGGGCGTAGCAGTCGCCCTCCTTCTCCCAGGCCACCGACCACTCGAAATCGTCGTAGCACTCGTAGTGATCCACCATGCGCAGATCCCAGGGCACGCCCGAGGCCCGCAGCATCGGGCCGGAGAGGCTCCAGTTGATCGCCTGCTCCCTGCCGATCACCCCGAGCCCTTCAATCCGCTTGCGGAAGATGGGGTTGTTGGTGATCAGTTTTTCGTACTCATCGATCTTGGGACCGAACCAGTCGCAGAAGTCGGCGCACTTCTCGAGCCAGCCATAGGGCAGATCGACGGCCACGCCGCCGATGCGGAAGTAGTTGTTGTTGATCAGCCGCTGGCCGGTGGCGGCTTCCCAGAGGTCGTAGATCATCTCCCTCTCCCGGAAGATGTAGAAGAAGGGCGTCTGTGCCCCCACGTCGGCGAGGAAGGGGCCGAGCCAGAGCAGGTGGTTGGCGATGCGGTTGAGCTCCAGCATCAGCACCCGGATATAGCTGGCGCGCTTCGGCACGGGCACGTCGGCCAGCTTCTCGGGGGCATTCACCGTGATCGCTTCGTTGAACATGCCCGCCGCGTAGTCCCAGCGGCTCACGTAGGGCACGAACATCACGTTGGTGCGGTTCTCGGCGATCTTCTCCATGCCGCGATGGAGGTAGCCGATCACCGGCTCGCAGTCGATCACGTCCTCGCCGTCGAGGGTCACCACCAGCCGCAGCACCCCGTGCATCGACGGGTGATGGGGGCCGAAATTGACCACCATCGGCTCGGTGCGCGTTTCCAGCTGGGTCATGGGGAGGGGCGGCTGGCGTGCCGTTGCCGAGGTGGAGCGGATTCTAGGGAGCCTGCCGGGAGATCAGGCCTGCGGCCACCCAAAGGGCCGTGCGGCTGAGCACCTGCTGATCCCGGGGCCCGAGGTTCCTCTGCGCAACCTGCCTTCAGGGGGCCCTCCACCCTCTTCCCCCGGGCCATGGGAACCGATCAAGCCACTTCTGTCGCGACGGCGCAGGCCGGTGCGACGCCCGAGCGGCACAGCGCACAGGCATCAGGAGATCGGCATCTTGCTGCACGGTGCGGCGAGGGAATGCCGCTGCGATGCCGACGGACGGCCTGACCCCTGCTGTAGGTTCGCTTCACCAGATTGGCTGAGGGGAGATGTGACTCTGCCCCAGGTGAACCTGCAGCCACAGCAGTTTCGCCAAAAGCGTGTATTTCATCCCCATCTTTCTATCAAAGTCTGATCCGCCCGAAGCCTTCCCCCCATGACGACGGAACAGGCAGCCATGTCCCTGGCCGGTGAGGATCGCGTGGCCCTGATCACGGGTGCTTCCCGCGGGATCGGTCTGGCCACGGCCCGATTGCTGGTTCGTCGTGGTTACAGGATTGTGATCACGGCGCGGCAGGAGTCGGATCTGGCCCGGGCGGTCGCCGATCTTCGTGCGCTGCATCCCGGCGTCAGCTCCTACGCCGGCGACTGCGCCGATCCCGGCGTGGTGAACGATCTGATCCGCTCGATCCAGCGGGATTTCGGTCGCCTGGATGTGGTGGTGAACAATGCCGGAGGCAGTCACCATGCTTCGGATTTTGCCGCGCTCTCCCCCGAGGACTGGGATCAGACCCTTCGTCAGAATCTCAAGTCAGCGGTGATGGTCACCCAGGTGGCTCTTCCCCTTCTCAAGGCCACAGGCTCAGCCTCGATCGTGAACGTGTCCTCCAAGGCAGGACGCCATCGCACCGACATGGCTGCATGTGACTATGTCGCGGCCAAGGCGGGCCTGATTGGATTCACGCGCCAGCTCGCCCAGGAGCTGGGCCCTTGCGGGATTCGGGTGAACTGCGTTGCGCCCGGCATCACGGTGACGGCACGCGTGGAGCAGCGGTGGGACCAGAGGCCCGAGCGCATCCGTGCCCAGGTGATTGCCGGGATCCCACTCGGTCGTTTTGCCCGTCCCGAGGAGATCGCCGCGGCGATCGTGTTTCTGGCCTCTGATGAGGCGAGCTACATCACCGGCGCCACGCTGGATGTGAACGGTGGGGCCTTCATGGGATGAGCTTCACCGTTGCCGACCACCTGGCCCGCAGCCTGGTTGCGCGTGGTTTCCGTCGCTGTTTCGGCTACCTGGGCCACCACGTCGAGCCATTGCCCCAGGCCCTGCTCAACGGCGGCCTTGAGGTGGTGATCGCCGCGTCCGAAACCGGAGCGGGCTTCATGGCCCAGGGGTGGTCCCTGGCCGGCGGTCGGGCCGGCCTGGTGTTCTGCGGGGGTGGGCCAGGCTTGGCGATGCTGATCCCGGCCCTCCAGGCTTCCCGGGCGGAGGGCTTCCCGCTGCTGGCGATCATCGGACAGACCAGCACCACAGGCCTTCCGTCCTTCCAGGACACCGGGGCGCTCGGCAGCCGCGACCGGGAACTCCTGGATGCCCTGCAGATCCCTGCTGTGTCGATCGGTTGCCCCCTGGAGCTGCCGGCTGTGCTTGAACTGGCCTGCGAGGCCCTGGCCGCAGGCAGGCCCGCTGCGCTCACGATCCCCGCCGACCTCCTGGCGGCACCCTGGCCCGCAGCCGGTGGGGAGAGCCTGCCGTCTCAACAGGCGTACAAGCACCATCGCCCGGTGACCGGCCCGGTGGTGCCCGCCGATCCAGCCGCCGCCGATCCAGCCGCCGTCGTCCAGCAGCCCACTGAGCCCGGCGGCTACCGAGCCGTGGTGCGGGCCCTCCTGGCGAGCCTCCCCTTCGGGACGCTCTGGTTCGGCGATGCCGGCCAGGCCCGCCATGCCATGCGGATGGAATTCCAGGAGCGGGGCCTGCCTCTGTTCGATTGTCCCCAGAGCGGTCCGATGGGCTGGGCGATCGCCGCCGCGATTGGCGCCGCCTTCCATGAGCTCGATCGGCCCGTGTGCTGCTTCACGGGGGACGGCAGCGCCCGGATGCTGGCCCATGAATGGGCAACGGCGGTGCAACACCATCTGCCGATCACCTTCGTGCTGGCCGTCAATGGCGTGCTCGGAGGTCCCTATGCCCGGCTGCGCGAATCCGGGGCCCAGGCCCTCGGCCACTTGCCGGCCGTGGACTGGTGCGGCCAGGCGGCTTCGATGGGATTGCCGGCCTGCCGGGTCGAAGGCGCCCAGGAGATCGTGGCGGCGCTGGCCGCCCTGCCGTCCCGAGGTCCCCGGCTTCTCGTGCTCCCCCTGCCGGCCCTCGATCCTGAGGTGCTGGCGCCCTACAGCCTCAGCCGCTCAGCGTCGCGATGAAGCGACCCAGGACCATCCTTGAGGCGCTTCAGATCTGGCGGGATCAGGACCCGCAGGCACCAGCTCTCTGTGGCACGCAGGGCCCATGGCTGTCGCGGGCGGATCTGGGGCATCGCCTTGAGGAGGGCCACAGGGTTCTGCGCCAGGCCGGGCTGGGCGCCTCAGAACGGCTGGCGGTGCTGATGCCCCAGGGGCTGGATGGGGCCGTCGTGGCGCTGCAGGTGGCTGGGGCCTGCAGCCTGGCGCCCCTGCGGGCCGGCACCCCGGCGGAGCGCTGGCCTGCCGTGCTGCAGGGGCTGGCGCCGGCGGCCTTGGTGCTGGCCCCGGGGGGCGAACCGGCGCTGGCGGCGGCGGCCAAGGCTCTGGGGATCCCGGTGCTGGATCCGGAGCTCCTGTTCCATCCCGCTGCCGAGGGCAAGCCCGAAGTGGAAGGAGAGGGGGGGCGCGCCGGGCAATTCATCGTGATCGCCACCTCGGGAACCACCGGCGTGCCCAAATGGGTCTGCCATAGCCAGGCATCCCTGCTCGGGGGGAGTGAGGCCATGGCCCGCTCCCTGGCCCTCAGCCCCGACGACAGGACGCTCCTGGCCCTGCCCCTGCATCACGTGCACGGGCTGGTTTCCGCTCTGCTGATGCCCCTGGCCAGCGGCGGCAGCGTGGTGGTGGCCGAAGGCTTCGATCCCGCCGCGGTGCTGTCCTGTGTGGCGGAGCACGGGATCAGCTGGATCAGCCTGCCGCCCGCCATGCATCGCGCCCTGCTCGATCAGCACGGCCGCATCCCGCTGGCTGCCGGGCATCGCCTCCGTTTTCTGCGCTCCGGAGCGATCTCTCTCCCCGGCCGCCTGATCGACGAGCTGCGCAGCGCCTTCGGGGTGCCGGTGATCGAGGCCTACGGCATGAGCGAATGCCCCCACATCTGCGGCAACCCCATCGATGCGCCTCGGCCCGGGTCCGTGGGCAAGCCTGTGGTGGAGGAGTTGGCGGTGGTCGATGGGGCGGGCAAGCCGCTGCCGGTGGGCGCCTGGGGGCAGGTGGTGGTGCGGGGCCGGCCGGTGATGGCGGGTTACCTCGGCCCTGAGCAGGCCAGCGCCGCCGCCTGCCGCGATGGCTGGCTGCAGACCGGTGATGAAGGCCGGCTGGATCGCGAGGGCTATCTGGAGCTGCGCGGTCGCCTCAGTGAGCGGATCAACCGGGGCGGACTCAAGGTGACCCCTGCCGTGGTCGATGCGGCCCTGCTGCAGCATCCCGGTGTGCGGGAGGCCATGGCCTTTGCGCTGCCCCATCCAACCCTGAGTGAGGACCTGGCGGCAGCCGTGGTGCTGCAACCCGGGGCCGGGCTCGATGAGCAGGAGCTGCGGGATCATGCCTTCCAGCTCCTGGCCCCCCATGAGGTGCCGACCCGCATCCTGTTGGTGGAGGCGTTTCCCCGGGGGCCGACCGGCAAGGTGCAGCGGAGCCGACTTGCGGAGGCTTTCGCTGTCGATCTGGCCCCACGGCATGACGAGCCCCGCAGCGAGCTCGAAGATCAGATCGCCGCCACCTTCGCTGCCGTGTTGCGGCAGCCGCCGCCGGGCCGCCACGCCAACTTCTTTCAGCTGGGAGGGGATTCCCTCTCCGGCATGCGCGTGATCCAGGCGCTGGAGCAGCAGCTGGGCCTCTCGCTGCCGCCATCCCTGCTGTTTGCCTGCCCCAGCCCCCGCACCCTGGCGGAGCAGCTGGCCCCGATGCGCAACGCCCGTTCAGGCCAGGAGGGCGAAAACCAGGAGCTCTGCGCAGACCCAGGCGAGCTGAAGCGGATCCCCACCGCGCAGCCGTTGGCCGGCACCTGGCCACCAGGTTGTGAGGCCTTTCCCGCCTCCCAGGCCCAGGCACGCCTCTGGTTCCTGCATCAGCTGGAGCCGGATCTCACCGCCTACCACCTGCCGGCCCTCTGGCGGCTCAGGGGTGTGCTCGACGTGGCAGTGCTGGAGCAGGCCCTGGGGGCACTGATCGAGCGCCATCCCACCCTCCGCACCTCCTTTCAGCTGCGGGACCGTGAGGTGGTCCAGATCGTTCACCCTGCCGCTCCCTTTGCCCTGAAAGCGGAAGCGTTGGCTGCCCGCAATCCTGCGGCGGTGATCCAGGAGTGGCTGGAGCAGGAGCAGCGCACGCCCTTTGATCTCACAGCCGGCCTGCTGCTGGGGGCACGACTTCTCGCGGTTGATGACCGGCACCACCTGCTGCTGATCAATCACCACCACATCGCCTCCGATGGCTGGTCGCGATCCGTGCTGGCTCGGGATCTGGTGGAGCTCTACAACGCCCACCACAGCGGCCGCTCCCCTGATCACCAGCCCCTCTCGGTTCACTACCAGGATTACGCCACCTGGCAGCGGCAACGGCTGAGTGGCCACCGGCTCCGGGAGCTGCGGAAGTACTGGATCAGCGAACTCATGGATCTGGAGCCGCTGCAGCTGCCTGCCGATCGGCCGCGGCCGGCGATGCCCACGCACTGTGGGGGAAGCGTTGGGTTCACGATCGAGTCGGCGCTGCTGGAGCCCTTCGAGGAGCTCTGCCGCCGGGAGGGAGCCACGTTGCAGATGGGGTTACTGGCCGTGGTGGCGCTGCTTCTGCATCGCTACAGCCGCCAGGACGACCTCGCCATCGGTGTGCCGATCTGGGGGCGGAACCATCCCGAACTGGAGAACCTGATCGGTTTTTTCATCAACACGCTGCCGATCCGCACACGCTTTGAACCCGGGCTCAGCTTCCGGGAACTGCTGGCCCAGGTGCGGGACGCCTCGATCGGGGCCTACGACCACCAGGAGCTGCCCTTCGAGCAGATGGTGGAGGCTCTCAACCTTGCCCGGGACACCAGCCGCAATCCGCTCGTGCAGGTGACGCTGCAACTGGTCGAGCTGCCGGGGGCGACCCTCCAGATGCTGGACGGTCTGGACGCGGAGTCACTCCCCAGTGGCCCCGAAACCTGCCGGTTTGATCTGGAGTTCGTGCTGCGCCGGGCTCCGCGCGGCGGACTGAATGGTCAGATTCTGTTAGCCACGGATCTTTTCGACGTTGATCGCATCGAGCGGCAGAGCAGCCATCTGGTCACGCTGCTGGCTTCGGCGGTGCAGGCCCCTGATGCTCCTGCCGCTGCCCTCAATTGCCTCGCTGCATCCGAGCGGCAACGGATTGAACTGTGGCAGCAGGGCCCCAGCCTCGCTGTGCCGGCGCTGTGCATTCACCAGCTGTTCGAACTGCAGGTGGAACGCTCCCCCGACGCCATCGCCCTGGTGTTCGGGGATCAGGCGCTCACCTACAGCGAACTCAACGCCCGAGCGAACCGTCTGGCCCACGCCCTGATCGCTCGCGGCGTGGGTCCCGAGGTGATCGTGGCCCTGGCGCTGGAACGCTCCATCGACCTGGTGGTGGTCCTGCTGGCCATCCTCAAGGCCGGTGGGGCCTACCTGCCCCTGGATCCGGCCTGGCCGCTGCAAAGCCTGGGGCAGATCCTTGAGGATGTTGCTCCCGCCGTGGTCATCAGCCCGGCCGACTGGGAGATCCCCGGCGGCACCGATCGGCAAACGTGGCTGTTGCACCTGAGCGATCACCCCCTGGTGCTCGACGGTCGGCCGGCTCCCAATCCGCTCTCGCGAGAGCATCACCCCCGCCAGCTCGCATACCTCACCACCACCTCTGGCTCCACGGGAAGGCCCAAGGGGGTGCTGATCGAGCATCGGAGCATCCTGCGGTTGCTGGATCCCACCAATCCCTATGCGATCAGATGCGGTGATCGGATGCTGCAGCTGGCGCCGCTGTCGTTCGATGCGGCCACGTTCGAGATCTGGGGGGCCCTGCTCAACGGCGCCACCCTGGTGATGGCGCCACCGGGGCAGCTTTCGGTGCAGGAGCTGGCCGCCTTGCTGCGCCAGCAGCGCATCTCCACCCTCTGGCTCACCGCCGGCCTGTTTCAGACCATGATCGAGGAACAACCTGAAGCTCTGGCCGGCGTGCGCCAGATCCTGGCCGGTGGGGATGTGCTGGCTCCCTGCGCGGTGCAACGGCTGCTGGATCGGCTGCCGGCGGGTCACCAGCTCATCAATGGTTATGGCCCCACCGAAAACACCACCTTCACCTGCTGCCATCGCCTCGCGGCCGGTGACGCCTTGGATCCTGGCGGCCTGCCGATCGGTCGGCCCATTGCTGCCACCCTGGTGCGGGTGCTGGATCGCGATGGCCATCTCTGCCCGATCGGTGTGCCTGGTGAGCTCCATATCGGCGGAGCGGGACTGGCGCGGGGGTATCTCAACAACCCCGAACTCACCGCCGAGACCTTCATTGCCGATCCGTTCGCCCCGGGCTCCACAGCGGGTCTGTATCGATCCGGTGATCTGGTGTCGTGGAATGCCGACGGCAGCCTCGCCTTTCATGGACGGATCGACCAGCAGATCAAGCTGCGGGGCTTCCGCATCGAACCGGGTGAGATCGAGGCCCATCTGCTGGCCCATCCCGCTGTTGGCCAGGCGGTGGTGGTGCTGCGCCGGGATGATCCGTCCAACCCGCGGCTGATCGCCTACTGGGTGCAGCAGACCCCTGGACCCTCGGGAGCTGCGGATGGTGTCGGCGCGATGGTGAGGGCTGCCGCAGCCGCATCGTCAAACCAAACCGCATCCGCCGCCCCAGCTGCACCGACACAGACACCGACACCGACTTCGACGCCGACACCAGCTTCTCCAGCCACCGCCGATCAGCTGCGCTCCTTCCTCGCCGAGCGCCTGCCCGACTCCATGGTGCCCGCAGCGTTTGTGGAGCTGGAGGCTTTGCCATTGACCACAAACGGCAAGCTGGATCGCAACGCCCTGCCCGCTCCCTCCTTCTCGGGGGATCAGGAGCAGCGGGTTGATCCGCGCACCGAACGTGAGCGCGAGCTCCATGCCATTTGGGCAGACGTGCTCGGCCATGACGATTTCGGCATCACCGACAACTTCTTCCACATCGGCGGCCATTCCCTGGTCGCCGCACGGCTGATCCAGCGAATCAACGACTCCGGTATCGCCGAGATCGGCGTCGCCGCACTCTTTCAGCACCCCACCATCGCCGCACTGGCCCAGTTGATCGGTGGCGAGAGGTCCCACGATCCCCGCCGTTTCCTCGTCAGCCTGCAGCCCCAAGGGGAGGCCCCACCGCTGTTTGTGATCCATGGCGGCGCCGGCGATGTCTTCGTGTTCGTTGCCCTCGCGCGGGCCCTGGCCCCTGACCGGCCGGTGTATGGCCTGCAGGCGATCGGTCTTGATGGCACCCTGCCACGTCACACCAGCGTGGAGCAGATGGCCGCCGCCTATGCGACCGAGATCCGCGCCTTTTATCCCAGCGGGCCCTACCACCTGATCGGTTATTCCGCAGGTGGCTGGTATGCCCATGCCGTGGCCGCCGAACTGCTGCGCTTCGGCGGCTCCATCGGTCTATTGGCCGTAGTGGATACCGGCGCCACCGCCGATCTGCACCGCCGCGTGCGGGCACCGATGGTGGCCGGCCACCTGCTGCGCCGCTTGCCCCTGAGGTTACGGGAGTTGCTCGACACGGGCCCCAGCCAACTGGGTGGCTTCCTGCACCAGCGCGCCAGCGCGATGCGCTTCCATCTGGCCGGCATGCGGCGGCAGCAACCCATCAACGCGCCAGAGGATCTGGAGACGCGGGCCGTGAATCCCACCCTGCTCAACCATTCCGATTACTACGTGAAGGTTCAGACCCTCTACCGACCGCCCAGGCTGCCGGTGGCGGTGGATGTGCTCTCCACCCGTTCCACCTGGCTGCAGAAGCAGTGGCTCTGGCGCTTCTATGCCCGCCGGGGTGTGCGCTGGCATCCCGTGCTGGATCGCCATGATGATTTCTTTAATGCCGCGCTGATGCCACCGCTGGCTGATCTGCTCAGGGAAAGGCTGCGGGAGATCGAGGCGGGGAGCACTACGGCTCACCCCCGATCTATTGCGCCCTGAACGTTGGTACACAGGTTGCGTCATGGGCACGCGCATCGGCTGACATCCAGGCACAATCTCCATCTCAAACGGCGTCTCTGGCGCGCCTTGGCTTGTGCGGGAGTGGTCGTTCGCCAGTTGTTCGAGGAGCATCACTACTTCCACCACGCATCCCTGGCGGGGCCATTGGCCGCTGCCAACGCCCAGGCCTTGGATCAGATTGAGCAGGCTGAAAGCTCCTGGCATGCCCCGTCGATCCTTGCTGGTCAATCCCACGGGCTTGTGAGCCAGACCTGGAAGGCGTTCAACGCGCCCCGCACCTCCGGCCAGAGGGCGAGGGCAAGGGTGCGCAGCCGCTTCACCGGCTCTGGTTGGAGTTCGTACGCGTAAAGATGCCGCACAAGGTGGCGGAAGCGCAGTAACTCCTGCAATGAAGCGATGGAGGCCTCACGAAGCACGGCAGGTCGCTCCTCCGAGGGCTGGCCCATGCGCTCGAGGAGTCGCCGATGCCAATCCAGCCCGTCGGGGGTGCCGCCATTGAGCACCCGGCTGATCTGCAGGAAGCAACGTTCGATTCCGGTGTAAAAGCTCTGTAGGCGCAGGGCTGCAGCGTCGATTCGCAGGCGATCAACGGCCACCCCTCCAAGCGCCGCCAGGCTGTCCACCAGGGCATCGAGCTTCCGTTCCTCCACAGCCAGATCCAGGGCCAGATCACGCAGTTGCTGGGGAGAAGGGGCTGCCATGGGTTCAAGTGAGAGCCATGGCCTGTCGCCGCAGGCGTTCTTGCCAGTGGGACGGCAGATCCTCCCAGCGCGCCAGGTCGATGGCGATGCCCTCCTGGCCGGCGTCGGCCAGGGATTGATCCACCACACCCTCCACCAGGCCCAGGGCCTCCAGCTGGGCAGCGGCGGGCAGCCCTTCCAGCACCAGATCCAGATCGGAGTGGCGCCGAAAGGAGCTGGCATCCAGCGCCGAACCAAACAACCACACCCCCTGCAGCACCGGCCAACGCTCGCGCAGGGCCTCTGCGGCCCGGCCCGCTGCCACCAGCAGCCGTTGCCGCCGTTCCTCCACAAGCCCCTGCTCCTGGGCCCAGCGCCGCTGCAAGTGCTGGTGATGGAGATCAACGGCAGCCATGGGAAAACGTTAAGGGAGGTGTTGCCCAGCTCGGCTGCTTTAGGACAGAAGCCATGAGCACGCCCTTCACCCACCAGAGCGTCTTGGCCGCTGAGGTGGTGCAGGCTTTCAGCGTCCACCCCCCCGGCGATGCCGTTGGAGGCGCCCCCCTCCTGATCGACGGCACCCTCGGCGGCGGCGGCCACAGCGCCCTGCTGCTGGAGGCCCACCCCCATTGGCAGCTGATCGGCCTCGACCAGGACCCCACCGCCCGGGCGGCGGCGGCCGCGCAGCTGGCCCCCTATGGCGACCGAGTTCGGATCGAAGCCGCCAACTTCGGCTCCTGGATGCCGCCGGCGGACCGGCGCGCCGTGGCGGTGCTGGCGGATCTGGGCGTGAGCAGCCCCCAGCTGGATCGGGCCGAGCGGGGCTTCAGCTTCCGCGCCGAGGGGCCGATCGACATGCGCATGAACCCCGAGGCGGGCGAGAGCGCCGCCGAGCTGCTTGATCGGGTGGAGGAAGGGGTGCTGGCGGACCTGCTGTTTCAGTTCGGCGAGGAGCGCCTGTCGCGGCGGATCGCCCGGCGGCTGGTGGCCGAGCGGGAGGCGAAGCTCTGGCGGGAACGCAGCACGGCCGAGCTGGCTTACGCCGTGGCCGGTTGCTATCCACCGAAGGCCCGCCACGGCCGCATCCACCCTGCCACCCGCAGCTTCCAGGCCCTGCGGATCGCCGTGAACGATGAGCTCGGGGCCCTCGAGCGCCTGCTGCGGCACGCCCCGGACTGGCTGGAGCCCGGCGGCCTGCTGGCGATCATCAGCTTTCACTCCCTCGAAGACCGCCTGGTGAAGCAGGCCTTCCTGGCCGACGGGCGGCTGGAGCGAATCACCCGCCGGCCGCTGGTCGCTGATCCGGCCGAGGCGGAGGCCAATCCCCGCAGCCGCTCCGCCAAGCTGCGAGTGGCCCGCCGCCTGCCATGACCCTTCCTGAATCCCTTCCCGCTCTGCTGCAAGGGTTCCGGCACGGGCCCCTCCTGGTCGGGCCGCCATTTCTGATTCACCCGGTGGCCCTGGCCCTGCCCTCGCTGCTCTGGCATCCCTCCCTGCCGCCCGTTCAGCGGGTCGATCTGGCCTGGTGGGGTGCCCTGCTGATCCAGCTCATGGCGATCCCCGGCACCCTGCTGCCGGTGCTGCCGGGCCTGGCCCTGCTGCCCCTGGGCGCTTTGGTCTGGTGTCTCACGGTGGGCTTTGCCGAAGGCTGGCCCAGCCTCGCCCTGGCGGCGGTGATGCTGTTGCTGGGCTGGGGCGCCGATGCCCTGGGGCTGGTGCTGGGCCCGGCCCGGCTGCAGGCCACCCGCTGGAGTTACGTCGGTGCCGGCCTCGGCCTGCTGGTGGGCCTGCTGGGGTTGCTGCCGGCCCTGCCTGTGGGTGGCCCCCTGCTCGGTGCCCTGGTGGGGCCGCTGCTCGGGGCAAGCCTCGGTGAGCTTCTCACCGCCCCGCCATCCCTGGGGCCCCCCGGCCTGGGCCGCTTGCGCCGCTCCCTGCTGGTGGGTCTGGCGGTGGTGGCCGGGATGCTGGTGAGCCGCCTGGCCCAGCTGCTGCTGGCCCTGGTGGGTGTGCTGGGGTTCGTGCTGCTCACCGTGGGCCCCTTCGCCATCCGAGCTGGCGGCTGAAACGCTTTCAGCGGCTGGGGGGGAGCGGCAGGGGATCGGCAGCGCCGCTGGCCAGCACCAGCTGCCGGTAGGCGGCCGTGGCGATGCAGACCACCAGGGGCCAGGCCACGAAGGCTCCGACCAGGCAGGCCAGCAGCCCCAGGAGCATCAGCAGGCCCCCGATCAGGGTGAGCAGCAGCACCATCAGCCAGCTGGGGTCCACCAGCTCCCGCCCGCGCTGCAGGGCGGAGCGGGAGCCGGCGCGCTCGAACAGCACGATCTGGGTGAGGAAGCTCTGGTTGATCGCCAGGTAGATCACGCCCAGCAGCAGCACGCCCAGCAGAAGAAGGAACACCACCGCCAGGCTCAGGCCCAGCACCTCCACCAGGGTGCGGTTGCTCGCTACGAGCTGGTCGGCGTAGATCCCCAGCAGGGCCAGGGGGCCTCCCACCAGCAGCAGCAGGCCGATCAGGGGCACGAGCACCACCGCCGCCAGCAGCAGCCAGGCCCGCAGCAGCCGCCCGAACACCTCCCCGTCCCAGCGCATCAGTTGCCCCAGGGAGGGGTGGCCGCCCTGGAGGGCGCTGCCGGCGCCGCGCACCAGCCCGATGGCACACCAGAGGTTGAGCAGCAGGTTCGCCGTCAGCCCGATCAGGTAGAGCAGCCAGTCGAGGGGATCGCTGGAGGCCACCCCGCCGCTGCTGATGCGGCTCTGCAGGGGCTGGATCACGAACTGGAGGGCGATGACGATCAGGGGGAAACCCACGAAGGGTCCCGGGCTGCGGCTGAAGGCCCGCCAGCCCTCCTGGAGCGCATCACCGAAGTCGAGCCGGGGCCCCTGGCGGCCGACGGGTGTGGCCATCGATCCACCTGTGGATGTCCCGAAAGCTAGACAGGCGCTCGCAGCTCCGCCACCGCGTCGCGCACGGCCGCCACGGCGACGTCGATGTCCGCCGCCGTCGTCCCCCGGCCCAGACCGAAACGGATTGAGGCGCCGGCGGCGCGGCGGTCGAGGCCGAGGGCGGCCAGCACGTGGGAGGGGCTGCCCTGGCTGCAGGCCGAACCGCTGCTCACCGCCATCACCCGGCGCAGCAGCCGGTGCAGGCGACTGCCGTCCACGCCTTCGATCGTGACATTGAGGCTGTGGGGCAGGCAGTGGCGCGGGTGGCCGTTGCGGCGCACACCGCCGAGGGCCGCCAGCTCCGCCCACAGCCGGTCCCGCAGGGCCCCGAGCCGTCCGGCCCGCTCCTCCCGGTCGGCCAGGGCGCCGGCCACCGCGGCGCCGAGGCCGACGATCAGGGGCACCGGCAGGGTGCCGCCCCGCAGCCCGCCCTCCTGGCCGCCGCCGAGCTGCTGGGGGGCCAGGGGCACGCCCGGACGCCGCAGCAGGGCCCCCACCCCCTTGGGGCCGTAGAGCTTATGGCCGCTGAGGCTGAGCAGGTCGATGCCGAGGTCGGCCATGGCCAGCGGGATGTGGCCCACCGCCTGGGCGGCGTCGCAGTGGAACAGCACCCCCCGGTCGCGGCAGAGGGCGCCGATGCTGGCCAGGGGCTGGAGCACACCGATCTCGTTGTTCGCCGCCATCACCGACAGCATCAAAGCGTCGGGCTCCAGGGCGTCCGCCAGCCGCGCCGGATCGACCAGGCCATCGGCCCCCACCGGCAGCACGGTGAGCGCAAAGCCGTGGCGATCCAGCCAGGCCAGCGGCTCCAGCACGGCCCGGTGCTCGCTGGCCAGCGTCACCAGCCGGCGGCGCGGCTCGCCCCGCTCCAGGGCCGCCTCGGCCACGCCGCGCAACGCCAGATTGTTGGCTTCGGTGGCGCCGCTGGTGAAGATCACCGCGTCGCTGGCCACCCCCAGCCCCTCGGCCACCCGGGCCCGGGCGATGTCCACGGCCGCCGCCGCCTCCAGGGCCGGCCGGTGCAGGCGGCTGGAGGGATTGGCGGCGTTTTCCGTCCACCAGGGCGCCATGGCCGCCACCACCGCTGGATCGCACGGGGTGCTCGCGTGGTGGTCGAGGTACGTCAGCATGGAGCCATGCTGATCCGTCCCCGCTCCTCCGGTGCCATCGCCCTGCGGCTGGGGGCCGTTCTGTCCTCGGTCGCCCTGACCTTGGCCTGGTCCCTGGCGCTGCCCCGTCCCGCCGCCGCCCAGGACGACTCCCGCAGCAATGCCGAGAACCGGCCCAAGGACTTCAGGGTGCTCCAGGACAGGGTGACCCACCGGGGCCGGGAGGTGGTGGGCATCTACGGCCTGGTGAGCGAGCCCGCCCAGCCGGGCATGTGGCGCGTGCAGGTGTGGGAGGAGCTCGACGACCGGGTGACCGTCGCCACCGACAAGATCGGCTGCAGCCTCACCAGCCCGCTGCGGATCACCGGCACGGCACGCCGGCTGATCATCCGCGAACTCAATCCGGGCGGGGTCATCACCCCCTCCAACCGGCTTGATCACCTGATGTGGTGGGCCGTCTGCGTGCCCGACCAGGCCGGCAAGGACCCCGCCACCCTGGGTCCGCTGGCCCGCCAGCTCGGTTACAGCGGCCTGTTGCCCGAACGGGAACAGGTGGTCCTTGGTCCCGGTCGATAGATTTCCCCCATGAGCCAGGATCCCAACGCCCCCACCGGCCCCATCTCCGAGTCCTCTGGTCTGGAGGAGGTGGCTGAAGCCCCCGCCAGCACCCCGGTGCGGCTGCTGCTGGTGGACGACGAGCCCGGCCTGCGCACGGCGGTGAAGGCCTACCTGGAGGACGAGGGTTTTGCCGTCACCACCGCCAATGACGGCGAGGAAGGCTGGACAGCGGCCCAGGCCCAGATGCCCGATGTGGTGATCACCGACGTGATGATGCCCCGCTGCGACGGCTACGGCCTGCTGAAGCGGCTGCGGGCCGATGAGCGGCTCGGGGGCACCCCGGTGATCTTCCTGACGGCCAAGGGCATGACGGCCGACCGCATCGCCGGCTTCCAGGCCGGCGCCGACGACTACATCCCCAAGCCGTTCGACCCCGACGAACTGGTGGCCCGGGTGCGCAACGTGGTGCGCCGTCAGGAGCGGCTGCTGGCGGAGGCAGCCCGCTTCGCCGATGCCGACATCGGTGCCATGGCCCGTCAGATCACCGAGATCCGCTCGATGCTGGGGGGCGGCGGTGGCTCCGGCAGCGGGGGTGGTGGCAGCGCCAGGAAGCCCGTCAGCGATGTCAAGCTCGACTTCACGCCCCGCGAGGCCAGCGTTCTGCAGCTGGTGGCGGAAGGGATGATGAACAAGGAGATTGCCCGCCGGCTGGAAACCTCGATCCGCAACGTCGAGAAGTACGTGAGCCGGCTGTTCATCAAGACCGGCACCGCCAGCCGCACCGAGTTAGTGCGCTTCGCCCTCGAGCACAGCCTGGTGGATTGACGCCGTCCACCCCCCACCGGTGAACCTGCCGCCGGGCTGGTTGCCGGCCCGTCTCAACGACGGCTGGGCCTACCGCGACCGCATCGATCCGGCCGCGGCCGGGATGGGCGTCCTGGGCCATTACGCAGGCCGCTACACCCACTCCAGCCGGGCCGAGTGGGAACGGCGCCTCGCCGATGGAGAGATCAGCCGCAATGGAGAACCGCTGCGGGCCGATGTGCTCCTCGCCGGCGGCGATCGCCTGGTGTGGCGCCGTCCTCCCTGGCAGGAGCCCGCCGTGCCGGCCGGTTGGGACGTGATCCACGACGACGGCGATGTGCTGGTGATCGACAAGCCCAGCGGCCTGCCGGTGCTGCCGGCGGGCGGCTACCTGGAGCACACCGTGCTGCGTCAGCTGGAGCGCCGCCATGGCGACGACCCCGCCGGCGTTCCGCGCCCGGTGCACCGCCTGGGGCGCTTCACCTCCGGCCTGCTGGTGTGTGCGCGCCGGCCGGCCAGCCGCGCCTGGCTGAGCGCGCAACTGCGGGAGAGCAGCGGCCCGGCCGGGGAGGGGGGAGCGGTGCCGCGCTGCCGCAAGATCTACCGCACGTTGCTGGTGCCGGGCGCCCTGGCGCAGGAGCCCGGCGATCCCCTGCCGATCACCACGCCGATCGGGCAGCAGGATCATCCGTTGCTGGGGCGCATCTGGTGTGCCGCTCCTGACGGCCTGGACGCCAGCAGCCTCCTGACCCTGCTGATGCTCCGAGAGGACGGGGATCTGGCCCAGGTGGAGATCGCCACGGGCCGGCCCCATCAGATCCGCATCCATTGTGCCGCTGTCGGGGCGCCCCTGCTGGGGGATCGGCTGTATCGGGCCGGCGGTTCGGCCCGGGCGGAGGTGCTGCCGGGGGAGGGGGGCTACCGGCTCCATGCCCATCGGCTGAGCCTGAGCGGACCCGATGGGGCCAGCCTCGGCTGGGAGGCACCGCTGCCGGCGTGGGGCTGGGGCTGAGGGGGCGCCCCGGAGGTTCAGCCCCGCTCGAAGGCGATCAGGCGGGAGAAATAGAACGGCGCCTGGTTGAGGCTGCGGTGGACCGGGCGGAAGCCGGCGGCGGCGGCCGCCGCCACGATGCCGTCCTCCCGCAGGGTGTAGGCGCGGGTGGTCTTGCTCGGCCCGGGGAACAGCTGGCCGATCTGCTTGAGGACCGCCAGCAGCGGCGTGTAGGGGGCGAAGCTGACGATCAGCTGCCGCTCGGCCATGGCCGCCAGGTGCCGCACCATCGCTTCGGCGGCCGCCTGGGGATAGTGAATGAAGACGTCCAGGCAGATCACCGTGTCGTAGCGGCCCTGGAGGCTTTCCAGATCGGAAGCGATGAAGCTGAGCTGCTCCGCCGGCAGGCCCGCCTCGACGGCGCGACGGCTGGCTTCGGCCACCATCGCGGCCGAGAGATCGCTGGCGGCGATCGAGCCGGCCCCCAGGGCCGCCAGGGGCAGGCTGAGGCTGCCGACGCCACAGCCGGCATCGCAGAAGCTGCGGTTCGCCAGGTCGCCCTGCTGCTGCAGCCAGGCCAGCACCGCATCCACGGTCTTCTGGTGGCCGATGCGGATGTTGCGCTGGACCCGGTTCACCTCCTCGCTGTCGCTGTAGATGCGGTTCCAGCGCTCGAACCCGGTGCTTTCGAAATAGGCCTGCACCTCCGCTTTCTCTGCCTCCTTCACGGCCTCCTTCACGGCCTCCTGCTCGGCTGGAGCGGGGTGTTGCAGTTCCGGGGGCATGGCGCGCAGGGCCGTTCAGGTGGGGCGGATCCTAGGGAGTTGGCGCAGAGCCAGGACCCTGCTGCCCGCCGGGGATCGTCTCCGGCCGGCGCCAGCGCAGGTCTCCGTTCGCCGCGCTCCAGCGCAGGGTGTTCCCCAGGGGCTGCCCCAGCAGCAGCTGCTCCAGAGGCCGGTGCTCCCCCAGCAGGCGCCGGGGAGCGAGGGTCGCGGCGGCGATCGCGGCTGGCGTCTGGCCGCTCCAGCCGGCCAGACGCCGCACCCCCTCCAGCAGCGGCAGGCTGACCCCGGCCAGGGTGCCGTCCTCCAGCCGGCAGCTGCCCTCCTTCACCAGCAGGACCCGATCGTCCCAGCGGTGGGCGCCGTCGGCGAGTCCGTAGGGGGCCAGGGCATCGCTGACGATCACCAGCTGGCGGGGCGCCAGCCGCTGCAGCAGCACTGCCATGGTCGGGGCCACGTGGACGCCATCGGCGATCAGCCCCAGGGCCACCTCCCCATCCAGCAGCGCCGCGCCGACGGGTCCCGGGGCGCGATGCTGCAGGCCGCCCATGGCATTGAGGCTGTGGGTGAGCATCCCCACCCCTCGCCCGAAGGCCTGGCGGGCCTGAACCTCATCGGCGCCGCTGTGGCCCAGGCTCACCACCACGCCGGCGGACCGCAGGTCCTCGATCACCTCGGCGGCACCGTCCAGTTCCGGTGCCAGGGTCACCAGGGCGACATCGGCCTCGGCGCCCCCCGCGAATCCGTCGATCAGTTCCGCCAACGCCGCCCTGCTGGGGGCCTGCAGGTGCTGGGCGGGGTGGGCGCCGCGCCGCTCCGGCGCCAGGAACGGCCCCTCGAGGTGGGCGCCCAGCAGCCGGCAGCGGCCGGGTCGGTGCCGGTGGCGGGCCTCGGCCAGCACTGCCAGGGCCTGGCGCAGGCCCCCCGGGGCGCAGGTCACCAGGGTGGGGCAGATGGCGTCCACCCCATCCCGCCAGAGCAGCTCCAGCAGCGACTGCAGCTGGGGCAGATCGCCCGGGGTGAGTTCGGGGAAGGCCAGCCCCAGCCCGCCGTTGATCTGCAGGTCCACGCCCCCAAGGGACAGCCAGTCGCCGCCCCAGTCCTCGCCGCCGGCCCGGCTCCCCGGCGGTATCGGCAGCACCCGGGCGATCAGCCCGTCGCCGTCGATACCGACCCGCCAGCGCCACCCCGCGTCGCCGCAGGTCGGGTCGACGCCGGCCAGCTGCAGGTTGGTCAGCCAGCGCATCCAGGCAGCCTCGGGGCGGGACAATGCCATCCTCGCTGCCCCCGTCCCATGGATCCCGATCCCGCCGCCTCCATGCCAACCGCCCCTGCCCGGGTGGCGATCGTCATGGGCAGCGATTCCGATCTGCCCACGCTGGAGCCGGCCGTGCGGATCCTTGAGCAGCTGGGGGTCGCCAGCGAGGTGCGGGTGCTCTCGGCCCACCGCACGCCATGGGAGATGGCGGCCTTCGCCGAGGCCGCCGCCTCCCGGGGCTTCCAGGTGATCATCGCCGGCGCCGGCGGTGCGGCCCACCTGCCCGGCATGGTGGCGGCCTTCTCGATGCTGCCGGTGATCGGTGTGCCCGTGCGCAGCCAGGCCCTCTCAGGGGTGGATTCCCTCCATTCGATCGTGCAGATGCCGGCGGGGATCCCGGTCGCCACGGTGGCCATCGGCGGCGGCCTCAACGCCGGACTGCTGGCGGCCTCCATCCTGGCCACCGCCGACCCCGGACTCGCCGAGGCCCTGGAGGCCTACCGGCGCGGCCTCCACGATCAGGTGGTGGCCAAGGATGCGCGCTTGCAGGCCCTGGGCAGCGCCGCCTACCTGGAAGCCATGGGCCAGGGATGAGGCGCTGGCCGTTGCCGGCCCGGCAGGCCAAGCTGGACGGCGATCGTCGATCCACCGGGGCCATGCCCTGCTCCCGCTGATGCTCGAGCGGCTGGTGCTGCCCCCATGGCTGCGGTTCTCCCTGGCCCTGCCCCTGCTGGTGCTCAACCTGTGGGTGCTGCGCCAGCTGCTGGTGCCACTGGCCCCGTTCCCGGCCCTGTTCCTGACGGCCGCCCTGCTGGCCTTCTTGCTCGACATCCCCAGCCGCTGGCTGATCCAGCGGGGGCTGCCGCGGGGGCTGGCCCTGCTGCTGGTGCTGGGCCTGAGCCTCTCGGTGGTGGTGCTGGCGGCCCTGGTGCTGGTGCCCCGGCTGGTGGAGCAGCTCGGCGACCTGGTGCTGGCCCTGCCCAGCTGGCTGGCCCAGGGGGAAACGCTGCTGGGGCAGCTGCAGAGCTGGGCCACCGAGCGGGGGCTGCCCACCGATTTTGGCGGGCTCAGCAGCGACCTGATCACCCGCACCAGCAAGATTGCCTCCCAGCTGAGCCAGCAGGTGCTGGGGATCCTGGGGGCCACCGTGAGCATCACCGTCAACACGGTGATCGTGCTGGTGCTGGCGGTCTTCCTGCTGCTGGGGGGCGAGGGCATCGCCAGGGGGCTGGTCGAGTGGCTGCCTGCACCCACACGCGCCCTGGTGCTCAGCACCCTGGACCGCACCTTCCGGGGCTACTTCGCCGGCCAGGTGGTGCTGGCCCTGATCCTCAGCGCTGCCCAGAGCCTGGTGTTCACCCTGCTCGGGATTCCCTACGGCGTGCTGTTCGCCGTGGCGATCGGCTTCACCACCCTGATTCCGTATGCCAGTGCCCTCACCATCGTGGTGGTCAGCGTGCTGCTGGCCCTCCAGGATCCACGCACCGGCCTGGAGGTGCTGGCCGTGGCGATCAGTGTCGGTCAGGTGGTGGATCAGGTGATCCAGCCGCGGCTGATGGGGTCGATCGTGGGGCTGCAACCGGCCTGGTTGCTCATCAGCCTGCCGATCGGGGCCCGGCTGGGGGGGCTGCTGGGGCTGGGCGAACTGCTGGGCCTGCTGCTGGCGGTGCCGGTGGCCAGCTGCGCCAAGACCTTCCTCGATGCCTGGGCCCTGCGGCTTCGCGCCGAACCGTTCAGGGCTCCGCCGGCGCCGGAATGATGCCGCGCCGCTCCAGTTCGGCCATCACCTGGGCCACCGAGTCGTCGAGGCTCTGTTCACCCGTGGCCACCCGCAGCTCGGGGGCCTCGGGGGCCTCGTAGGGGCTGGAGATGCCGGTGAACTCCTTGATTTCCCCGGCCCGGGCCTTGGCGTAGAGGCCTTTGGTATCCCGTTGCTCGCAGACCTCCAGGTCGGCGGCGCAGTGGATCTCGAGGAAATCGCCCGCTCCCACGAGGTCCCGGGCCCGCTGGCGGTCCGCCCGGAAGGGGGACACGAAGGCGGTGAGCACCACCACGCCGGCATCCAGGAACAGCTTGGCCACCTCACCGATCCGGCGGATGTTCTCCTCCCGGTCGGCGTCGGAGAAGCCCAGATCGCTGCACAGCCCATGGCGCACGTTGTCGCCATCCAGCACGTAGCAGGCCAGTCCCTGCTCGAACAGGGCCGAATTCACCGCATTGGCCAGGGTGCTCTTCCCCGCCCCCGAGAGTCCCGTGAACCAGAGGATGGCGCTGCGGTGGCCCCGTTGATGGGCGCGGGCGGCCCGGGTCACGGTGGAGTGGTGCCAGACGATGTTGCTGGAGGCGCCCTGGTTGGTGAGTTCGCCGTAGGGGACCGAGGGGGAGGTCATTGCGCTCTGCTGAAAGCTGGTGGGCCCAGTATCCAACGCTGCCCTAGGCAGAGCGGCCGGACCGCCTGGCGAGGGGATTGGTCCAGCGCAGACCGGGGAAGCGGCAAAATCGCTGTCGTTGGTATGCACGGTCGCCTGGTTTTCAATGGCCAGTGCAGCGATGTGGGCGTCCGTCATCAGGGCTGCCGTGAGCACGCCGGCTTCCTGGAAACCTGACAGGAGCGCACATGGCCAAGAGCGGTTTCGATCGCCATGGGCCTTGGCAGGACGGCCCGGCTGGTTGTGATCCGGAGGAAGCCAAGGGCCACAACCCAGGGGATCGCGACGGGTTGACGACTGCGAATGCCTTGTTCCCACCAGGTCTTGGCCCGCGCATGATCCGGAGCGTCTGAGTTGTAGGTATAAACCAGAATATTCACATCGGGAATGATCACGATGTGGGCCGATCTTCTGGGTGGTGTGCAGCCGTGAACTGCTCCACCTCCAGTTCATCCACAAGCTGATTCAGCCGCAACGGATCAATGCCTGGCAGGAACCCGCACGCCTGGGCTTGCACCACAAAGGGATGGTCAGTTTCTGGTGACGGCAACTCTCCGGCCGACAACCCCTGGCGGATCACCGCATTCACCACGTCCTTGAAGCTTCTCCCGGACAGGCGGGCTGTGCGGTTGAGCTCTGCGGCAAGGTCGTCATTGAGCGTCAACGTTGTACGCACGCAGCATCTCCTTCTTCAGGCGTCATGATGTTCAAGCGCTGGCCGGTCAAGATCCATCGGCTGTTGATCACCCCCCGGCCTGCTTGGGCCGGTAGCCCGCCTTCTCCAGGGCCGTGAGAGCGGCGGCCACCTGGTCGCCCTGCAGTTCGATCACCCTGTCCTTGAGGGTGCCGCCGGTGCCGGCGGCGGCCTTGAGCTGCTTGAGCAGGGCCTTCAGCTCGGCCTCGGGGGCCTCCAGGCCGGTGATGGCGGTCACCAGCTTTCCGCCCTTGCCGGCCTTGGTGCGCTGCACACGCACCTTCTGCAGGGCCCTGGCCGGCGGGGCCGATGGGGGCTCGGGCCGCTCCAGGCTCTCTGAGCCGCTGAACTCCCTCCAGCTCCCCTTAGGCATGGCTGCGGGCTCCCGTGATGAGCTGTTTCAGGCGACGGCCGGCGGCGGACATCAGCCGGGAGGGCAGCGACCGGGAGCGCATCGTCTCGGGCAGGGAAGGGGGTTCGGAGAAGTCGTAGCCATCACCGATCCGATGCTGGGCCATGGCCCTGTGGTTCGCAGCGGCGGTGTAGTGACACACGTAGGACCGACGGGTGAGATCGGGATCGCCCATGGCGGTGCCGCCGTGGATCAGCGCCCCATGCCAGATCAGCACATCGCCTCTGCGGGGCAGATAGATGCTGGGTGTCCAGCCCCGTTCGCCGATGAGAGTCTCCAGATAGTGGTCGTAACCCGCGGCCGTCTCGGCGTCCGTGTCCCGGCTGGCGAGGATTCCACCCTGGTGCCAGTCGTAGAACTGATGGCTCTCGAGCAGATGGGAGCCCTTGTAGTAGACGAGTGGTCCGGCCTGATCGCTGATGTCTTCCAGCGGGATCCAGGCGGCGGCCAGGTGGCCGAGTCGGCTGTGATGGTGAACGTAGGAAAAGTCCTGGTGCAGAGATTGCTCACTGCTCTTCCAGAAGGTCAGCGATTGAATCAGCGCCGGAGCCGATCCGAAGAGCTCATCGAGAAAGCGAATGATGGGATTGGCGAAGGCAAGGGCACGGGCAGAATCAAAGTAGCGATGGAGGTCGTTGAGCTTCAGCCCGGGTCCTGCCTCGCGTAAATCCGTGACGCCCAGCATCGGCAGATTGCGCAGCACCCTGGCTTCGTAGTGATCCGCCTTGCCATCGATACCGATCATGCCGTGCAGCAGGGACGTCCGGGCCAGCCTCGGCAGGTCGTGCAGGTCGGCGTCCACCTGATCGAGGAGATCGAGGTCCAGCGCCTGCGGAAAGATGACCACACCATCACGCAGGAACTGGAGCAGCTCCGGCGAATAAATCTGCTCGGCAATCTGAGGCTGATGGCGATACAAGCGTTCCGCGAGAGTCAGGGAAGACAGGTATTGGTCAGGAAGCATTTTGGAGGTTCGTATTGAGCTCGTTTGACAACAGTTCGGGCTGATGAATCTCTGGTGGCCCCCCGGATCCTCCGGTCCGCTTCTGCCGCCCTGGGTGGCGGCTCCCTAAGGTGAATTATCTCCTTTCCGCAGCACCGGTGACCAGCACCGCCCCAACCCGCAGCACCGATCCGGCCGAGCTGCAGCCGTCGGTCCGCCCGGATGGCCTGGGCCGTTTCGGCCCCTTCGGCGGGCAGTACGTTCCCGAAACACTGATGCCCGCCCTGGCGGAGCTGGAGGCGGCCGCGGCCGAGGCCTGGGCCGACCCCGCCTTCACCGCCCGGCTGGATCACCTGCTGCGCACCTATGTGGGGCGTCCCACACCGCTCTATGAAGCCGAGCGGCTCACGGCCCACTACCGCCGCCCGGAGGGAGGGCCGCGCCTCTGGCTGAAGCGCGAAGACCTCAACCACACCGGTGCCCACAAGATCAACAACGCCCTGGGCCAGGCCCTGCTGGCGCTGAGGATGGGCAAGCAGCGGATCATCGCCGAAACCGGCGCCGGCCAGCACGGTGTGGCCACGGCCACGGTCTGTGCCCGCTTCGGGCTGGAGTGCGTCATCTACATGGGCGCCGAGGACATGCGCCGCCAGGCGCTCAACGTGTTCCGGATGCGGCTGCTCGGGGCCACGGTGCAGCCGGTGACCGCCGGCACCGCCACCCTCAAGGACGCCACCAGCGAAGCGATCCGCGACTGGGTCACCAACGTGGAGAGCACCCACTACATCCTCGGTTCGGTGGCCGGCCCGCACCCTTACCCGATGCTGGTGCGGGATTTCCACGCCGTGATCGGCCAGGAAGCCAGGGCCCAGTGCCTCGAAAGCTTCGGCCGTCTGCCGGATGTGCTGATCGCCTGTGTGGGCGGCGGATCCAACGCCATGGGCCTGTTCCATCCCTTCGTTCAGGACACCGGTGTGCGCCTGATCGGTGTGGAGGCGGCCGGTGAAGGCGTGGCCACGGGGCGCCATGCCGCCACCATCACCGAGGGCCGGGTGGGGGTGCTGCACGGCGCCATGAGCCTGCTGCTCCAGGACGAGGACGGCCAGGTGCAGGAGGCCCACTCGATCAGTGCCGGCCTCGATTACCCGGGCGTCGGTCCGGAGCACAGCTATCTGCGCGAGATCGGCCGGGCCGAGTACGCCGCCGTCACCGATGCGGAGGCCCTGGCGGCTCTGCAGCGGGTGAGCGAGCTGGAGGGCATCATCCCGGCGCTGGAAACGGCCCACGCCTTCGCCTGGCTGGAATCCCTCTGCCCCACCCTCCCTCCGGGCACCGAAGTGGTGCTCAACCTCTCCGGCCGCGGCGACAAGGACGTCAACACGGTGGCGGAGAAGCTGGGCGAGGGGCTGGCGGGGTAGCCGCAGGCCGGGCCCGTCAGGGGCGGGGCTTCAGAGGGGGTCCTGCTCCCAGGGGAAGCGGGGCAGCTTGTTGAGTCCTTCCTGCATGTGGCGGGCCCAGACCTCCATGGTGCTGGCAATTTCCGGAGCATCTTTGCCCAGCTTCAGATGACGGCTGACCTTGAGATCGTCGCGCCGCACCATGGCGATCTCGAAAGGCGGCCCCACGGTGAGATTGGAGCGTCGGGTGACGATCTCCGACACCAGGCAGAGGCGCGCCGCATCCTCCAGGGAGAGGTCGGGTCGGCCGATGTAATCCAGCGGAGGCTTGCCGTACTTGGTTTCGCCGATCTGCAGGAAGGGTGTGTCATCGGTGGCCATGATCGCGTTTCCCTGGGGATAGATCATGTAGAGCCCATGGGGCTGGCCGGCGATCTGGCCGCCGAGGATGAAGCTGGCCTCTCCGCTGGCGCCCGCCTGACGCAGGTTGGGGTTGAACTCCTTCTGGACCATCACGTTGAGCCGGCCGATGTAATCGGCCACCTCAAACAGGTAACGGGCGGTGAGCATGCTCGGCCCAGCCGCAGGCTCATCCTGGCGGGTCCACTGGGGGCTGGGGCCGGCGCCGTGGTTTTCGATGTCGCGGCGGATGCGGTTGAGCACCGCCTGGGTGGTGCCCAGATTGCCGGCCGCCATCAGCACGAACAGCCGATCAGGGGCCGGCGTCAGCACATGCATCTTGCTGTAGCTGGAGATGTAGTCCACTCCGGCGTTGGTCCGGGAGTCGGAGGCCAGCACCAGGCCGCTGTGGAGGAGAAAGCCGAGGCAATAGGTCATCAGCTGAGCAGCTTCTCCAGGATCGAGGCCACCGACTGCACCGCCGAACGGGCGGTGGCATAGGCCATGCGCATCGGACCCACCAGAGCCACCTGGCCGCGGCCGCCGTGCCCCGTGCGGTAGGTCGCCTGCACCACCGAGCACTGGCCGAGGGCCGCATGGGGATGCTCCGTGCCGATCCAGATGGCTTCGGTCGCGAGGGCGTCATGGTCGCCGCTGAGCCCCAGGAGGCTGCGGGGACCATGCTCCACCAGCTGGACCAGGGGAAGCAGGCTGGAGGTGTGGCTGAATTCAGGCTGGGCCAGCAGGCCGCCCAGGCCGGCCGCTACCACCGCATCGAGCTCCTCGCTGCGGATGCGGCCATGGCTTTCCAGGGCCTGGCGCAGCAGTCCGCCGCTGCGGCGCAGTTCCGCCGGCAGCCGCTCCCAGGGGATGCGGCCGTTGCCGCCGGCGCGGAGCTGCTGGTTGCTCCACCGCTCCAGGATCGGCAGTTCCTCCTCCAGACCGGCGCCAAGGCGCAGGTTGAGGCTGGTGCTGAAGTCGGGACCCTGGACCAGGAACACCAGCAGCCGGTCGCCACTGGGTACGAGCCGCACCGCCTGCAGCAGGGGACTGGGCCGCTGGGGGCGGGTGATCAGGCTCAGCAGGCCGGTGAGATCGGCCAGGCGCCGGGCCAGATGCAGCAGCAGATCATCCAGGGCGGCCCACTGGAGGCTGATCCCGGCCAGTTCGCGCTCCAGCTGCAGGGCGGCAGCCCCCGGGGCCGGCAGCAGCTGATCGACATACAGGCGATAGCCCCGCTGGCTGGGGATCCGGCCGGCGGAGGTGTGCGGCTGGGTCAGCAGACCGCGCTGTTCCAGGGCCCCCATGGCCGTCCGCACGGTGGCGGGACTGGCGGGCAGCCCGAAGCGCCGCACCAGCGTCTGGCTGCCCACGGGCTCGACGGTGTCCACGTAGTGCCGCACCGTGGCCCGGAGCACCTCCTGTTGTCGGCGCGGCAGGGTGTCCAAGGAATGGGGAAAGGCTGAAAAGTTAAAGAGAAATTGATCCTAGGGAGGAGCGGGCCACAAACCCCCCCGGGCGGGTGGTCAGTAACGAGGAACCTGGGCGTCCACCTCCCGGCTCCAGGCGTCGATGCCCCCCTGCAGATTCCAGACGTCGCCATACCCCTGTTCCTGGATCAGCCAGCAGCCGAAGTCCCAGCTGCGGATGCCGGCATGGCAGAGCACCACCACCGGCTGCTGCCGGTCCAGCAGCTTCTCCAGTTCCGGCAGCCACTCCCGGTGGCGGCTCAGGGGCAGATGCAGCACTGCGAGAGGCAGGCGGGCCAGGGCCAGTTCAGCGTCCTCCCGCACGTCGACGATCAGGAGCTGCTCCCCTGCCTCGAGGCGCCGTTGCAGGTCGAGGGCGGGAAGTGTGCGGGGGGTCCCCGGCTGGGTCGGCTCGTCCATGGCGGGCGTCGGAGGGGGGGTGGCGTCAGGATGGTCCCATCCTGCTGAGAAAGCATGAAGGCCCGCCCATTCCTGGCGGTGCTGCTGGCCCTGGTGCTGGTGGTGTTCGGTCTGGGGCTCGGTGGCTGGTGGCTGGTGTGGCAGCGGAGTGCCCTGCAGCTTCAGCGCCTGCCGCTGGTCGTTCCGCGGGCGGCCCGGTTCGTGCCCCGGGATGCCCCCCTCAGCATCCACCTCTTCAGCGACGGCGAACGGCCGCTGGACTACGCCCGCGCCGTGGCCCCGCCCCGTCAGCGACGCCAGGCGGCCGAGGCGATCGGCCGGCTGCGCGACGGGGCCTTCGCCGCGGCGGGCCTCGACTACGCGACGGAACTGAGCGCCTGGCTGGCCTCACCGGTGAGTCTGGCTCTGTTCGAAGCGGACGCCGGCGCCGCCTCGCCAGCCTCCCCCCGGGGCGGCTGGCTGCTGGCCCTGGGCAGCCGTGACGACGGCGGCGCCCGCCGGTTTCTGCAGCGGTTCTGGCAGACCCGCAGCCTGGCGGGCACGGATCTCCAGATCAGCAGCTACCGGGGCATGGGCCTGATCAGCGGCAGGGGAGCCCTGCTGGGCCAGACGCCCAGGCCCCTGGCCACGGCCCTGGTGGATGACGATCTCGTCCTGATCGCCTCGGGCCGGGGTGTGCTGGAGCAGGCGCTGGACGTGTCCCAGATCGATGAGCTCAACCAGGCCGGCCAGGCCTCCTTCCAGGAGGGGCTGCTTCGGCTGGGCACCGGCGCCGCCCTGGTGCAGGCAGCTCCCGGTGCCCTGGAGCGCTGGCTGGGGCTGCCGTTGCCGGTCCCTCCCGACCAGAGGCCCGGTGGTCTGCTGCTGGCTCTGCAACCCGAAGGGCGCAGCCTGCGGCTGTCCGGCCTGCTGGGGCTGCCGCCGGAGACGGTGCTGCCGGAGGTCGGCGCCGATGGCGCGCTGGGCCGGGCCTTGCTGACGGCCCTGCACCGCCCCACCGCCAGCCTCGCCCTGGTGCAGGATCCCGTCACGATCGCCACGATCCCCCTGCTGCAGCCGCTCCTCTCCCGCATGGCGGGGACGCCCGACCCGGCAGGCCCCGTGCCTGCCCTGGTGGTGGCTTCGGCCAGGGGGCCGTTGCTGGCCGCCGCCAGCGGTGATCGCTGGCTGCTCGGCACGGCGGCCGATCGACCGGAGGTCTCGGCCGTGGTGGCCTCCCTGGCCTCCGACGGCCTGCTGGCGGCCCCCCTGGAGGTGGAAGGCCACCCGCTGCAGGTCTGGACTCGTCTGCAGTCCGGCGTGGGCCGCCGGGATGACCGGTCCGAGCAGCTGCAGGCCCCCCTGCTGGGCTGGCGCTGGCAGCGGGGCGACCAGGCCTGGTGGGGGGCGTCCCTCGGCCAGCTGGCGAGCCTCGACGGAGCTGAAACGAGGAGGGCCGGGCGCCTTCAGGGCCAGCTGGAGGCCCTGGCCGCTCCGGAAGCGGTCCTGCAGTGGGCCCTGGATGGCCCGCGGGCCCGCGCCCTGCTGGCGGCCTGGCAACCATGGCAGCGACTGACCGCCCTGGCGGGTGGCCCTCTCAGCGAGCCTGTCGAGGGCCTGGCCCTGGCTCTCCAGGACGCGTCCGGTGCTCTGGCGGTGCACGCACGACTCGACTTCGGGGAATCCTGAGGGTGGCGTCTCCGGCCTGGGAACTGCTGCTGCTGCGCCATGGCATTGCCGAGGAACGCAGCCCCACCCGGCCCGACGCTGGACGGGTGCTCACCGCCGCCGGCCGGGCGCGAACCCTGGCGGTGCTGGAGCGGGCCGCCGGCCTGGGTCTGCGGGCCGATCGGCTGCTCAGCAGCCCCCTGGCCCGGGCCCGCCAGACCGGAGAGATCGCCCTGATGGCTGGCCTGGCCCCTGCCATCGAACTGGCCCAGGCCCTCGAGCCGGGGGGCGATCCCCTGCCCCTGCTGCCCGCCTGGCTGAGCCAGGCGGGCGAAGCGACACCCTGCCGGCTGTTGCTGGTGGGCCATGAGCCGGATCTGGGGCAGCTGGCGGCCCGCCTGCTGGGGGCGCCACCGGGCGCCATCGCCCTGCGCAAGGCGGGCCTGGCCCTGCTGCGTCTTCCCCTGGTGGAAGCCGGCGCTCCGCTGGCAGGGACGGCCCGTCTGGAGTGGCTGATGCGCCCGAAGCTCTGGCTTCCCCGTCCCTGAGCCGGCAGCGGGTGCTACGTCAGGTCCCGGTTCCTGCGCCTAAGTTCGTTCCATCCAGAGGAATCGGCATGGCGGCGGAGAAAACCCGAGAGGCCAAGGACCCTCAGGGAAACCCACTGCCTCCATCACCCCCCCTGGCACCGTCGCCCTCGGAGCCCATGCTCCCCACGTTCCGCCCCGGGCTTGAGGGGGTGCCGGCCACCCAGTCGGCCATCTGCGACATCGAAGGGCAGCGGGGCCTGCTCACGTACCGGGGCTATCCCATCGAGCAGCTCGCCACCCAGAGCAGCTTTCTGGAAACCGCCTATCTGCTGATCTGGGGGGAGTTGCCCACCATTTTCCAGTTGCGGGAGTTCGAGCAGGAGGTGCAGATGCACCGGCGGCTCAGTTTCCGCATCCGCGACATGATGAAGTGCTTCCCGGCCACGGGCCACCCGATGGATGCCCTGCAGGCCAGTGCGGCGTCCCTGGGGCTGTTCTATTCCCGCCGCGCCCTCTACGACCCCCAGTACATCATCGATGCGGTGGTGCGGCTGATCGCCAAGATCCCCACGATGGTGGCGGCGTTCCAGCTGATCCGCAAAGGGCAGGATCCGATCCAGCCCCGCGACGACCTGGCCTATTCGGCCAACTTCCTGTACATGCTCACCGAGCGGGAGCCCGATCCTCTGGCGGCGCGCATCTTCGATGCCTGTCTGATCCTGCACGCTGAGCACAGTCTCAACGCCAGCACCTTCAGTGCCAGGGTCACCGCCAGCACCCTCACCGATCCCTACGCGGTGGTGGCCTCGGCGGTGGGCACCCTGGCCGGGCCTCTCCATGGCGGAGCCAACGAAGATGTGCTGGACATGCTCGACCAGATCGGCAGCCTCGATGAGGTGGAACCCTGGCTGGATCGGGCCATCGCCCAGAAGCAGAAGATCATGGGTTTCGGCCATCGCGAATACCGGGTCAAGGATCCCCGGGCCGCCATCCTCCAGGGCCTGGCCGAGGAGCTGTTCCAGCGCTTCGGCCACGACGCCATGTACGACGTTGCCCTCAAGCTCGAGGAGGTCGCCGAGCGCCGGCTCGGGCCGAAGGGAATCTTCCCCAACGTCGACTTCTACTCCGGTCTGGTCTACCGAAAGCTCGGTATTCCCCGCGACCTGTTCACCCCCATCTTTGCCATCGCCCGTACGGCAGGATGGCTGGCCCACTGGAAGGAACAACTGGGTGCCAACCGCATCTACCGTCCCTCGCAGATCTACACCGGCTCCGGCGAGCGGGGCTGGCTCCCCCTGGAAGGCCGTCCGGTTCCTGGCTGACCCGTTTCCCCCTAGGTTCCCCTCCACCGGAGTTCTCTGATGCTGTCCACTGGCCTGCTGGGTGCCGCCATCGCTCCCCCCGGTCTCGACCTCCAGTCGAGTTTCATCGACCTGGCCCAGACCATGGGCCTCACCCCCGGTGCGGCCCGTCTGCTGTGGCTGCCGCTGCCGATGCTGCTGGTGCTGGTGGGGGCCGTGGTCGGGGTGCTCGTGAGCGTCTGGCTGGAGCGGAAGATCTCGGCGGCGGTGCAGCAGCGCATCGGTCCCGAGTACGCCGGTGCCCTGGGTGTGCTTCAGCCCCTGGCCGATGGCCTCAAGCTGGTCTTCAAGGAGGACATCATTCCGGCCCGGGCCGATGCCCTGCTGTTCAGCCTCGGGCCGGTGCTGGTGGTGGTGCCGGTGATCCTCTCCTGGCTGGTGGTGCCTTTCGGCCAGAACCTGCTGATCAGCAACGTGGGGGTGGGCATCTTCCTGTGGATCGCCCTGAGCAGCATCCAGCCCATCGGCCTGCTGATGAGCGGCTACTCCAGCAACAACAAGTACTCCCTCCTGGGGGGGCTGCGGGCCGCGGCCCAGTCGATCAGCTACGAGATCCCCCTGGCCCTGGCGGTGCTGGCGGTGGTGATGATGAGCAATTCCCTCAGCACCGTCGACATCGTCGCCCAGCAGACCGGAGCGGGCATCTTCAGCTGGAACATCTGGCGCCAGCCCGTGGGCTTCGTGATCTTCTGGATCTGTGCCCTGGCGGAATGCGAGCGCCTGCCGTTCGACCTGCCGGAGGCCGAGGAGGAGCTGGTGGCCGGCTACCAGACCGAGTACTCCGGCATGAAGTTCGCCCTCTTCTACCTGGGCAGCTACATCAACCTGGTGCTCTCGGCCCTGCTGGTGTCGGTGCTCTACCTGGGCGGCTGGAGCTTCCCGCTTCCCGTGGAATGGATCACCGGCTGGCTCGGGGTCTCCCCCGACGCCCCCCTGGTGCAGGTGATCACCGGCTCGATCGGCATCGTCAGCACGATCCTCAAGGCCTACCTGCTGGTGTTCTTCGCCATCCTGCTGCGCTGGACCACCCCACGGGTGCGGATCGACCAGCTGCTCGACCTGGGCTGGAAGTTCCTCCTGCCCATCGCCCTGGTCAATCTTCTGGTCACCGCCGGCCTCAAGCTGGCGTTCCCGGTCGCCTTCGGCGGCTGAACCCGTTGCGCGGATACCAACAGCGCCGCGTCCCTGGGCCATCATGGTGCCCATCCCGTAACCCCCTCGCCCCCAGCCATGTTCGGGTTTCTCAAGCAAGTCGGTGACTACACGCGTGAGGCGGTGAGTGCGGCCCAGACCATGACCCAGGGTCTGGCGGTCACCTTCGATCACCTGCGCCGGCGTCCGATCACGGTGCAGTACCCCTACGAGAAGCTGATCCCCTCCGAGCGCTATCGGGGCCGGATCCACTACGAACTCGACAAGTGCATCTCCTGCGAGGTCTGTGTGCGGGTCTGCCCCATCAACCTGCCCGTGGTGGACTGGGTGATGAACAAGGCCACCAAGAAGAAGGAACTGCGCAACTACTCGATCGATTTCGGGGTGTGCATCTTCTGCGGCAACTGCGTCGAGTACTGCCCCACCAACTGCCTTTCCATGACCGAGGAATACGAGCTGGCGGCGTTTGATCGTCACAGCCTCAACTACGACAGCGTCGCCCTCGGCCGCCTGCCCACCAGCGTCACCTCCGATCCGGCGGTGTTCGCCCTGCGGGAGCTGGCCTACCTGCCCAAGGGCGCCATGGATCCCCATGGGGTGCCCGCCAGCGAGCCCCGGGCCGGCCAGCTGCCTGCCCAGGTGCTGGAAACCCTCCCTTCCGACAGCACCGGAGTGTCCTGATGTCGATCGCCTCCACCACCCAGCAGATCTGCTTCCTGGTGCTGTCAGCCACCACGGTGCTCGGCGCCCTCGGCGTCGTCCTGCTTCCCAACATCGTCTATTCCGCCTTCCTTCTCGGCGGGGTCTTCCTCTCGGTGGCCGGGCTGTATCTGCTGCTCAACGCCAGCTTCGTCGCGGCGGCCCAGATCCTGGTCTATGTGGGCGCTGTCAATGTCCTGATCCTGTTTGCGATCATGCTCGTGAACAAGCAGGAAACCCTCGCCGCGATTCCCGGTCTGCTGGTGCGTCGTCTCCTGTCCGGTGCGGTCTGCGCCGGCCTCTTCGCCCTTTTGCTGCGGGTGGCCTTCACCACCCCATGGGCCCTGCCGGGGCCGACTCCCGTGGGCGAGGAGGCCACCATCCGGATCGGGGAGCACCTCTTCACCGACTATCTCCTGCCCTTCGAACTGGCCTCGGTGCTGCTGCTGATGGCGATGATCGGGGCCATCGTTCTGGCTCGCCGCGATGTGTTCAGCACCGACGTGATCACCGGTGAGCCAGCCGATCAGGGCCTGATCGAGAAGGACAGAACACCGCTGTTGATCGAGACGCCCGCCACCGAGCCCACCCTGCTTTCCAAGCCATGATCTTCGACGTCGCCTCTCCGATTCCGCTCGAGGCTTTTCTGGCCGTCGCGGCCATGCTCTTCTGCATCGGTGTGTGGGGGCTGATCAACAGCCGCAATGCCGTGCGGGTGCTGATGAGCATCGAGCTGATGTTGAATGCCGTCAACATCAATCTGATGGCCTTCTCCGATTACCTCGATGGTCAGTTGATCCGCGGGCAGGTGTTCGCCATCTTCGTGATCACGGTGGCGGCGGCCGAGGCGGCCGTGGGTCTGGCCATCCTGCTGTCGCTCTATCGCAACCGCGAAACCGTCGACATGGAACGCTTCAATCTCCTGCGCTGGTAGCCGTGCAGGCTTTCCGCGCTCCGGCCCATGCGGCTTGAAAGGGTCTGGCTGATCCTCCGCAAAGGGAGCCAGGCCGCCCAGCGCCAGGCCCGGCGCTGTGCCCAGGATCTGCGTTCCCAGGGGGTCGTTGTCACCACCGCCGTGAGCGGTCTGGCCGTGAATCCGTTCCCCGGACTGCTGGCCACCGAGCCTGAGCTGCCCGATCTGGCGGTGGTTCTCGGCGGTGACGGCACGGTGCTGGGGGCGGCCCGCTATCTGGCCCGCTTCGGCGTTCCGGTGCTCAGCTTCAACGTCGGCGGCCACCTGGGCTTCCTGACCCATGAACGGCGGCTGCTGAGGCTCCAGGGTGAGGCCAACGGCGATTCCGCCGGCCACGACCCCGCTGACAACCTCTGGCAGCGTCTGCGGGACGACCGCTTTGCGATCCAGCAGCGCATGATGCTGGAAGCCTGGATCGACCGGGGGGACGGGGTTCCCCAGCCGGGTGACGTGCCCTCCGGAGCAGGACCTGCCGACGGCGGCGAGGAGCCCCATGCGGCCCTCAACGACTTCTACTTCCGCCCCAGCCTCGAGGAGCTTTCACCCACCTGTGTGCTGGAGCTGGAGATCGACGGTGAGGTGGTGGATCAGTACCGCGGCGATGGCCTGATCATTGCCACCCCCACCGGCTCCACCGGCTATGCCATGGCCGCCGGTGGACCGATCCTCCACCCCGGCATCGAAGCGATCGTGCTCACGCCGATCTGCCCCATGAGCCTCTCCAGTCGGGCCGTGGTGGTGCCACCCCGCTCCAGGCTGTCCGTGTGGCCCCTGGGAGAAACCAGCCGGCGGGTGAGGCTGTGGAAGGACGGTGCCCATGCCACCGTGCTGGAACCCGGTGACCGCTGCGTGCTTGTGCAGGGCCGCCATCCCGCCCTGATGCTGCAACTGGAGCAGAGTCCCTCCTACTACCGCACCCTCACCCACAAGCTCCACTGGGCCGGCAGTCTCACGGCCGCCGAACCCTCCCGCAACTGAACACGCCTGCTTCGCCATGGCCCTGGAAATCGAGCGCCGCTTCCTGGTCGGTGGCGATCAGTGGCGCCGCCTTGTGCTGCGGCAGACAGCGATCCGCCAGGGCTATCTGGCGACGGGGGAGGCTGGACTCACGCTCCGGGTGCGTCTGGCCCTGCCGCCCGCGGGAGCCACGGTCGCTTTCCTCACCCTCAAGCTGCCAGCGCCGGGCCCGGCGGCGGCGGCACTCCCCGCCGGCCAGCCCCTGACGCGTCAGGAGTATGAGTACGTGATCCCTGCGGCGGATGGGGAGGCCCTGCTGGCCCAGTGTGAGCATCGGCTGAGCAAGACGCGCTTCGTGCTGGATCTGCCCGGAGGCGACTGGGTGGTGGATGTGTTTGCTGAGGCCAATGCCCCCCTGGTGGTGGCGGAGGTGGAGCTGGAGAGGGCCGATCAGGTGCTGGCCATCCCCGCCTGGTGCTCCAGGGAGATCACGGACCGCCGCGATCTCAGCAACGCCGCCATGGCCCACCGTCCCCTGGAGGTGTGGACGGCGGCCGAACGGGAAGCCTTGCTGCCCTAGACCTGCTGCGCCCTGCCCCCATGGTCAGGGGGCAGGGCGCAGCAGTTGAACCCGTCGCGACAGATCTTGCCGTGATCCATGGCCCAGTTCAGCAGGGCCACCCGGTTCTTGGCGCCGGTCTTGGTGAAGATGTTGCTGACGTGGTTGTCGACGGTGCGCTTGCTGATGGTCAGCTGCCCGGCGATCTCCAGGTTGGTCAGCCCGGTGGCCACCAGCTCGATGATCTCCAGCTCCCGTTCCGATAACTCGCTGCGTGGATGCACCATGGGCCGCTCCAGGAACGGGGATGGGGACGGGGACACCGAAGCTGCCGGGGGCCTGGGCTCAACCATCGGCTCCTCGGTGGTGGTCCTTCACTCTAGGCAGCGGCTGTTCCATGATGCCCCTGTCTTGGAGGTGGCCGTTGCAGCTTCGACAGGCCTTGGCGGAAGGCCGATTCGCCGTCACGGCGGAAGTGACCCCGCCCCGTGGAGGCGATGCCAGTCGCACCCTTGAGGCGGCGGTGGCTCTGCGTGGGCTGGTGCATGCGGTCAACGTGACCGATGGCAGCCGGGCCGTGATGCGGATGAGCAGCCTGGCGGTGTGCCGTTTGCTGCTGGAGGCCGGCATGGAGCCGGTGCTGCAGATGACCTGCCGCGATCGCAACCGCATTGCTCTTCAGGCCGATCTGCTCGGCGCCCACGCCCTCGGCATCCACAACCTGCTCTGCCTGACCGGAGACCCGGTGCGGGCCGGAGATCAGCCCGGCGTCCGACCGGTGAATGAGCTGGAGGCGGTGCGGCTGCTGCAGCAGGTGCGGGCCCTCAACGCCGGCGAGGATCCGGTGAAGGGGGAGCTGCCGGATGGCGCCACGGCGCTCTTCCCCGGAGCCGCCGCCGATCCCCAGTCGCCGAGCTGGAGCGGACTGCTCTCCAGGGTGCGGCGCAAGCAGGAGGCCGGGGCACGCTTTCTCCAGACCCAGATGGTGATGGATGCGGCCTGCCTGCGCCGCTTCGTCGATGAGATCACCGGCCCGCTGGGGCTGCCGGTGCTGGCCGGGGTGTTTCTGCTCAAGTCAGCCCGCAATGCCCAGTTCATCAACCGTGTCGTGCCGGGGGCCTGCATTCCCCCATCCCTGATCGATCGCCTCGCCGGGGCCGCCGATCCGGCGGCGGAGGGGGTCGCGATCGCCGCCGAACAGGTGGCCACCTACCGCTCCATCGCCCAGGGGGTGCACCTGATGGCCATCAAGGCCGAACATCGCATCCCCCAGATCCTTCAGCTGGCGGGGCTAGGGGGCGCTGCCGGCGGCGAGGTCGGTGCCCAGCAGCTCGGCCATGGCCTTCTGCTGGGGTGAAGGGGTGCCCACGTCCTGGCGTCGTACGTCAGTGATCAACCAGTCGAGGGCGGCTTCCTGGAGATCGAAATGGTCGCCGTTGCGGTCGACGCAGTAGCGGCCGTACACCAGCTTCTCGACGAGTTGCACGCCGGCGCCGATCCGGGAGTAATCGAAGATGATCGAGTTGTCGATCGTGGCGCCTTCGCAGATGTGGCAGCTCGGCCCGATCATGGCCGGCCCGATGATGGTGACGCCGTTCTCGATACGGGTCATGCCACCCACGAAGATCGGCCCCTCCACGTGGATCTTGTCCCAGTCGGCGGCCACATTGAGGCCCGTGTAGATTCCTGGACGGATTTGCCGGCCGGGAATCTGCACCTGGCGGACGTCCCCCTGCAGAACACTGCGGATCGCCTGCCAGTAGTCCGGCACCTTGCCGATGTCGACCCACTCGAACTCCATGGGCAGGGCATAGAAGGGGGCCCCGGAGTCCACCAGCCTGGGGAACAGATCGGCGGCGATGTCGAAGGCTTCGCGGCTGGGGATGAAGTCGAGGACTTCCGGTTCGAAGATGTAGATGCCCGTGTTGATCATGTCGCTGGCGGCCTCTTCCACCGATGGCTTCTCCTGGAAGGAGAGCACCCGTCCGGCCTCGTCCGTCACCACCACCCCGTAACTGCTCACCTGGTCGCGGGGCACCCGCTTGGTGATCAGACTGGCCATCGCCCCCTTCTCCCGATGGCGCCGCACGGCTTCGGTGAGATCGAGGTCGATCAGGGCGTCGCCGCAGAGCACCACGAAGGTGTCGTCGAAAAAGGCCTGGAAGTCCTGGATTTTCTTCAGACCGCCGGCCGATCCCATCGCTTCACCGATCAGCTCGCCATCCTCGATGCGGCCCTCGAAGCTGTAGGCGATCTGGACGCCGAAGCGCTGGCCATCGCGGAAGTAGTTCTCGATCTCCTCCGACAGGTGGGAGACGTTGACCATGATTTCGTCGAAGCCGTGCTCCAGGAGCAATTCCAGCAGGAACTCCATCACGGGTTTCTGCAGGATTGGAATCATCGGCTTGGGCGTGGTGTGCGTGATCGGACGCACCCGTGTTCCCTTGCCTGCCGCCAGGATCATCGCCTTCATCGGCGTCGTTTCATGTCGGAGGTCGAGCCCAGAGTAAGGAGAAGACTCAGGCAGCCACTGCTTCCAGAGCCGGCCCCCTATCTGACCCCTGACCCGGCAAGCGTGGCAGGCTCACCGCATCGGCCCGTTCCTCGCGCCGGCGACGCAGGCTGAGGGGGGCGTAGAGACCGCCGGCCTGCTCCAGCTCCACCTTGCCCTGGGAGGAGAGGAACAGCAGGGCCCAGAACACCCCGACCCGATCCCGGTCGAGGTCCCCGTCCTCCGCAGAGGTGGCGGAGGCGCTCTCGACGGCCTCCGCCCAGGCGCCCACCAGAACATCGAACGCCACCCATTCGAGGCTCTCGGCGGTGGGCGTCCACTGCAGCAGGAAGCGGCTCAGGGCGGCGGTGGTCTCCGGCAGTTTTTCCCGGTGGGCCAGGGAGGCCACCTGGGCAATCGCGGCCCGTTCGCTGTAGCGGCGGCTGCGGGGCTTGGTTCGTCCTTCCCCCCCCTCCTGCTCGAGCCGCTCGGCGATGTCCTCGAGCTGCCGGATCAGCTCCCCCAGCGTGACGGGGCGCTGCAGGGGCGGCGGCGCCACCGGCCGTCGGTGCAGGTGCCGTTCCGGCCGCCGGGGCAGGGCCATGGCGGTGTGGTCCCAGCCGTCGTCGTCCTCGGGGGCGAAGGAATCCTCCAGCAGCGGTTCGGGTGGGAAGGTGGCCGATTCCAGCAGTTCCGCCTTGAGCCCCACCAGCACCGAGGCGGCCAGGAAGGCCTCGCTGGACTCGGCCAGATCCCGTTCGTAGCTGCCTCCCCCGGGGGCCAGGCGCCTGGGCAGCTCGATGCGCTGGCGCAGCTGGTCGAGGAAGCCATCGACGACGGCGATCACATCCACGTCCCAGGGATCGATGTCGCCCCGTTCGGCCGCGTCCTGGAGCAACCGGATGGCGAGTCTGGCGCCCGCTTCTGCCACGCGCGATGTCCTGCTCGGGGGGTGCCGTCCGAGGGCAAGCTACCGGCTGCGGCCCGTCGGCACCAGTCGCGGTGATGACTGAACCGCCCCCGCGGGTTCAGTCAACCGCCAGGGACAGGCCCTCCTCCCCACCGGCCTCGGAGGACGGCGCCGAGCTCTCCCCGGCGGCCGGCAGCAGCCCCAGCTGGGCGTCCACGGTGGCCCGGTAGCGGCGCAGATCGTTCTCCAGTTCGCTGATCCGCACCTGCTGGGCCTCCACTTCGCCGGCGGTCTGCAGGGTCTCCACCTTCCGCACCACCCCGCTCCAGACGGCGTAGATCCAGGCGGCGGTGGCACCGAGACCACCGACCACCAGCAGCAGGGCCGCCAGGGGCAGGGTGGTGCTCAACCCCGGTAGGAAATGCACCGTGGTGGCCGTGGTGTTCTCCAGGGTGAACATCACCGTGGCCAAGCCGAAGCTGAAGATCAGAAGGAAGTTGATCTGCCGCATGGAGACCCTCGCTGTGCGATGGAGGAGCGTAGGCATCCTCCCCGGAGGATGGCGCCATGGCCCCGGGGCTGCGCAGGGTTTCGTAACCGGCCCCCGAGCGGCCCGCCGCCGTGGCGGGGTTGGCCTCAGCCGAGGGCCGGCGCGTGCAGCAGGGCCGGCGGCAGGCTGCCGAAGGCGCCGGTGGCCATCACCGCCGGGACCGGGGCGCGCCCCACCTTGACCAGGGCAACGGCCTCCCGGTCGACCAGGGCCTCGATCGCGGCGCGGTAGCTGTCGGTGACCAGGCGGGGGTAGAGGCCGATGCCGATGATCGGCACCAGCAGGCAGGAGATCACGTAGATCTCCCGCGGCTCGGCATCGACCAGGTGGGTGTGGGAGGCGAGCTCGGGGTTCTCCTTGCCGAAGAAGATCTCCCGCAGCATCGACAGCAGGTAGATGGGGGTGAGGATCACGCCGATGGCCGCCAGCACTGCGATCACGATGCGGAAGCTGAGGCTGTAGGCCTCGCTGGTGGCGAAGCCCACGAACACCATTAGCTCGGAGACGAAGCCGCTCATGCCGGGCAGGGCCAGGGAGGCCAGGGAGCAGACCGTCCAGAGGGCGAACATCTTGCGCATCTTCTGGCCCACGCCGCCCATCTCGTCGAGCTGGAGGGTGTGGGTGCGGTCGTAGGTGGCCCCCACCAGGAAGAACAGGCTGGCGCCGATCAGGCCATGGCTGATCATCTGCAGCATGGCGCCGCTGGTGCCCAGGGCGCTGAAGCTGCCGATGCCGATCAGCACGAAGCCCATGTGGCTGATCGAGCTGTAGGCGATCTTGCGCTTGAGGTTGCGCTGGGCGAAGGAGGTGAGGGCGGCGTAGATGATGTTCACCACCCCCAGGATCACCAGCAGCGGGGCGAACTGGACATGGGCCTCCGGCAGCAGCTGCACGTTGAAGCGCAGCAGCGCGTAGCCGCCCATCTTGAGCAGGATGCCCGCCAGCAGCATGTGCACCGGCGCCGTGGCCTCCCCGTGGGCATCCGGCAGCCAGGTGTGCAGGGGCACCACCGGCAGCTTGACGCCGAAGGCGATCAGCAACGCCGCGTAGCAGAGCACCTGGAAGCCGGTGCCGAACTCCTTGGCGGCCAGCACCGTGTACTCGAAGCTGGGGGCCCCACCACCGAAGAATCCCATCGCCAGCCCCGCCAGGAGGATGAACAGGGAGCTGCCGGCCGTGTAGAGGATGAACTTGGTGGCGGCGTACTGGCGCTTCTTGCCGCCCCAGATGGCCAGCAGAAGGTATACCGGCAGCAGCTCCAGCTCCCAGGCCAGGAAGAACAGCAGCATGTCCTGCACGGCGAACACGGCGATCTGGCCGCCGTCCATGGCCAGGAGCAGGAAGTAGAAGAGCTTCGGTTTGAAGGTCACCGGCCAGGCCGCCAGGCAGGCCAGGGAGGTGATGAAGCTGGTGAGCAGGATCAGCGGCATCGAGAGGCCGTCGGCCCCCACCGACCAGGCCAGGCCGAGATCGGGCAGCCACTGCACCCGCTCCACCAACTGCAGGCCGGGGTCGGCGGGGTCGTAGCCGCGCAGGTAGGCCCCCACGGTGACCAGGAAGGTGGTGAGGGCGACGCCGAGGGCATACCAGCGGACCTGCCTGCCGTCGCCCTTGTCGGGGACGAAGGGGATCAGAAGAGCGGCACCGATCGGGAACAGAATCGCGGTGCTCAGCCAGGGAAAGGGCACAGAACGGTGCTGTCCATCTGGGCGGAGTGTAGAAATCCCGGCCTCCCGCCCACCCTGCGGATGGGCGTTGTCACACACAGAAGGCTCAGCCGAAGGCCCCGAACAGAAGCACCAGGCCGATGACGCCCCCGAAGACGATCAGGGCATAGAACTGGACACGGCCGGTCTCGAAGTATTTGAGGCCCTCGCCGCTGCCCAGGGTGAGCAGACCGGTCAGGTTGACCACCCCATCCACCACCTTGGAGTCGACGTCGAGCACCTGGCGGGCCAGGCGGCGGCTGCCCTGCACGAACAGCTTCTCGTTGATGGCATCGAGATACCACTTGTTGGCCAGGAACCGGTTGATCGCGGGGAACCGGGCCGCCACGGCCGTGCCCAGGTCGATGCGGTGCAGGGCGTAGGCCAACACGGCCAGGCCGATGCCGAGGCTGGAGATGGTCACTGAAGCGCCGGCCAGGGGCAGGAATTCCCCCCAGCTGAAATGCTCGGCCACCTCGGCGGCCTCGACGGGATCGACGAGGTTGCCGAAGCGGCTGTTCCAGGGGGTGCCTAGCAGCCCGATCAACGCCGAAGGCACTGCCAGCACCACCAGCGGGGCCGCCATCTGCCAGCCCGATTCGTGGGGGTGGCTGGCGTGGCCGTGGTGGCCATCCTCGGTGGACTCCGGAGTGGCCTCTGGCGGCTGGCCCGCCGCGCTCAGCAACTGGGCGCGGATGCCGGCGTCCAGGCCGCGGAAGGGGCCCTCGAAGGTGAGGAAATAGAGGCGGAACATGTAGAAGGCGGTCATCCCGGCGGTCAGGAAGCCCATGGCCCACAGCAGGGGGAAGCTGTTGAAGGCCTGGCCAAGGATCTCGTCCTTGCTCCAGAAGCCCGCCAGGGGAGGGATGCCGCTGATGGCGATGCAACCCACCAGGAAGGTGGCGGAGGTGACGGGCATGTACTTTCTCAGCCCGCCCATCAGGCGCATGTCCTGGGCCAGAACCGGCTCGTGGCCCACCACCTCCTCCATGGCGTGGATGACCGAACCGGAGCCGAGGAACAGCATCGCCTTGAAGAAGGCGTGGGTCACCAGGTGGAACATGCCGGCCAGCGGGGCCCCGCAGCCCATCGCCAGCATCATGTAGCCCAGCTGGGAGACGGTGCTGTAGGCCAGCCCCTTCTTCAGATCCATCTGGGTGAGGGCGATGGAGGCCCCCAGAAACAGGGTGATGGTGCCGATCACGGCGATCACCAGCTGCACCTGCGGAAAGGGCTCATAGACCGGCTGGAGACGGGCCACCAGGAAGACGCCGGCCGCCACCATGGTGGCGGCGTGGATCAGGGCGGAGATCGGCGTTGGGCCTTCCATGGCATCGGGCAGCCACACGTGCAGGGGGAACTGGGCCGACTTGGCCATCGGGCCCATGAACACCAGCAGGCAGAGCAGCACGGCCACGCCGGTGGGCAGACCACCGCCGGCCACGGCCCCAGCGAGACGTTCGCCGATCTCCTCGAAGCCGAAGCTGCCGGTGGCCCAGAACAAACCGAGGATGCCGAGCAGCAGGCCGAAGTCGCCCACGCGGTTGACCACGAAGGCCTTCTGGGCGGCGTTGGCGGCGGCGTCCCGGTCGTACCAGAAGCCAACCAGCAGGTAGGAGCACATGCCCACCAGCTCCCAGAACACGTAGATCTCGAGCAGGTTCGGACTGATCACCAGCCCGAGCATGGAACTGCTGAACAGGGCCAGATAGGTGAAGAAGCGGACATAGCCCTTGTCGTGGGCCATGTAGCCGTCGGAATAAACCATCACCAGCAGGGCGATGGTGGTGACCAGCGACAGCATCACCGCCCCGAGGGCATCCACCCGGAAGCCCATCTGGAGATGGAACGTGCCGGCGCCGGCCCAGTCGAACAGCACCTCGGTGCCGCCGGCCCCCGCGAGCTGCTCGGCCAGGATTGCGAAGCTCAGCACCGCGGCGATCCCCACGCTGGTGATCAGCAGCAGCGCCACCGGTTTGCGCAGGCGGTTGACGGTGCGGTTGAAGGTGATCAGCCCCAGGCCGGTGAGGCAGGCCCCCAGCAAAGGGAGCACTGGGATCAGCCAGGCAAGTTCGGAAGCGGAGGGCATCCTGGGGGCTCTGTTGGCGCGAGTTTAGGCAGCCTCGCCCGCAGGCCCCCGGCTCTGTGGGGGCCTGCCCATCGACCGCCGCCGGCCGGCGGCGCCTTCAGCCCAGCCAGTGGGCCAGGGCGGTGCGCGCGAAGGTCGTGGCGCCGAGGCCGATCCAGCGGTGAGCCCACCAGATCACGGCGATGGCGATGGCGATGCCCAGCTGGGAGGGGCGCAGGAATTCCGCCGCCACCAGGGTCTGACGCCCGTCCAGAACGGCGGCGAAGGGCAGCACCGAGGTGGAGGCCTTCAGCTCCTCGAAGGCCTCCCCGAAACGGTTGCGCAGGCGGCGGTCGCCGTTCCAGACGGCGAACAGGTGGTGGCCGATCAGCCCCACACAGGCCACCAGCATGAAGCTGGTGCCGATCCAGAGCAGGTGGGTGGCGCACCACAGCACCTGGCCCACCGCCTGGGGGTGGCGGCTCACCCGGATGATCCCCGTGGCATAAAGCCGCACCTGGGGCTTCAGCACGGCCGGAATCTCCAGCAGGTTGTAGGTGGCCGGATAGAGAAACAGGAAGCTGATGGCCGTGCCGGTCCAGACCAGCGGCACCATCCAGGGCTGCTCCTGCAGGTTCCAGAGCCTCAGGCCGTCGTAGCGGTGGGCCAGGAAGTACCCCACCACCACCACCGCCGAGGGGATGCTCAGGCCGGCGAACAGCAGGCGCCAGAGGCGGGCCCCGATCCGTGCCTCCCCCCAGACCCTCAGCGACGCTCCGCCGCTGTGGATCAGGGCGAAGAGGACCAGCAGGATCAGCATCACCAGGCTGCTGTGCTGGGGGCCCGCCGGGAGCAGGGGAAGCGAAGGCATGGGGGCGCCGACCGGGAGCGGATGTGACAGGTGGATTCTCGCCATCGGGGGGGACCCCTAGAGTTCGACACGGCCTGCCGGATCCGGCCAACGGTCCCCCCGCGGCCTCCCCGACCCATGGCAGATCTGCCCTTCACCCTCGACCAGCTGCGCATCCTGCGGGCCATTGCCAGTGAGGGCAGCTTCAAGAAGGCGGCCGACAGTCTTTACGTCACCCAGCCGGCGGTGAGTCTGCAGATCCAGAACCTGGAGAAGCAGCTCGACGTCTCCCTGTTCGACCGCGGTGGCCGCAAGGCCCAGCTCACCGAAGCGGGCCACCTGCTGCTGAGCTACTGCGACCGGATCCTGAGCCAGTGCCAGGAGGCCTGCCGGGCCCTCGACGATCTCCACAACCTGCGCGGCGGCTCCCTGGTGGTGGGGGCGAGCCAGACGACGGGCACCTACCTGATGCCCCGCATGATCGGCCTGTTCCGCCAGAAGTACCCCGACGTGGCGGTGCAGCTCCAGGTGCACAGCACCCGCCGCACCGGCTGGAGCGTGGCCAACGGCCAGATCGACCTGGCGATCATCGGCGGCGAACTGCCCGCCGACCTCAACGACCTGCTGCAGGTGGTGCCCTACGCCAATGACGAACTGGCCCTGGTGCTGCCCCCCAAGCACCCCCTCGCCCGCCTGCCCGAGCTCACCAAGGATGATCTCTACCGCCTCGGTTTCGTCTGCCTCGATGCCCAGTCCACCACCCGCAAGATGGTGGACCAGCTGCTGAGTCGCTCCAAGCTCGACGTGCAGCGGCTCAAGATCGAGATGGAGCTGAATTCCTTCGAAGCCATCAAGAACGCCGTCCAGGCGGGACTGGGGGCGGCGTTCCTGCCGGTGGTGTCGATCGAGAGGGAACTGGCGGCCGGCACCCTGCATCGGCCCCAGGTGGCCGACCTGATGGTGCGACGCCAGCTGAAACTGATCACCCATCCGGCCCGCTACTGCTCGCGCGCCTCGGACGCCTTCCGCCGGGAGGTGCTGCCGGTGTTCGCCAGCCCGGACAGCCCCCTGCGTCAGGTGCAGGCTGCGCCGGGGCTGGCCGAGCGCAACGGCCTCAGAACTGATCGGCCTCCGGCGTGATGCCGACAGCGTCATCGGCGGCGCCGGCGATCCCCCTGGTCTGGAACTTGTTGCCGGAGATGTCGGTCTGATAGACGCAGCGCACCACGGGTTTGTCGCGCACCGATCCGATATAGGCGAAGGTGTTCATGCGCTGCTTGCACTGGCGCATCTGTTCGGCGGTCACCGCCCCTTCCTTCTGCAGCACCGACCAATTTTCGCGGCGGATCACGCAGCCGGGCTGGAGCGTGGGCTGGGTCACGAAGCTGCTGCTCGGGTTCATCGTGGTGTAGAGCTCGATGTCCATCACGAAGGCGCTGGCCCCCCACTGCTTGCAGAACTCCGGGTCGGGTACCGCCATGTCGAGCTGCTGGGCGCTGGCGATGTTGCCCTGGTTGCCCTGGGTGGTGCTGGTCACGGCGCTGCCGATGCCGATGCCCACCACCAGCACGCCCGCCAGGACCGCGACGGTGGCCACGTTGAGCTGGATGTTGGGGCCTCCCCCCGAGGGGCCGCCGCCGTTGCCGGAGGGGGGGCGCCCGCCGCCGCCGCTGCTTGTACTCCGGCGGCCCTGGGCCCCGTAGGGCGGGTCGTCGCGGCGGCCGTAGCCCGTGGCGAAGCGGTCGGTCCGCGTGTCGTAGCGATCCGCCCGCGTGTCGTAGCGGTCGGAGCGGGGCGCGTAGCCGCCCGGCTCGGGTCGGCCGCTGGAGCTTCGGGAGCGGGTCACAGGGTTTCGGGGCTGCGGGGCAGGCCCATCGAATAGTTGAGCACCCGGGCCTCGGGGTTGTAGCTCACTTCACCGGCCTGGAGCATCTGACGCACCAGACCCTCGAGCTCGGAGCCGATGCGGCGCAGGCTGTAGTCACTGAGCTCCTGGCCGGCCTGGGCGGCCACCAGCTCCCTGAACTGGCCGCGGACTTTCTCGAGGGCCGCCTCGTCCCAGAGGAACTCGTTGTCAGGATCAATGTCGAGCGTCAGCTGATCCGGGTCGGGGATGAGATCGTCGTTCTCGACCCGCGCCGTGAATAGCCGGATGTGGCGGGTGGTGGACTTGAGCAGCGTCTCGACCATGGGCTCGGCCTCGGGGCGGGGATTCGGAAGGAGGGGAGTCGCACCCGTGGAGTGCTTCCCAGACTTTAGGTAGGTCGGCGGCCGATTCCGTCGGCGCCTCCCGCCGGCGGCGGCCTCGGCGCCGCTCCCCCCGCCTCGGCCCGGTCGCCCTTGCCCCGGGAGGCCCGATAAGGTTGCTGCTGATCTCGGGTTCGACATGCGGGTTGTCATCGCCGGGGCCGGGCTGGCCGGCCTGTCCTGCGCCAAGTACCTCTGTGACGCCGGCCATACCCCGATCGTGCTCGAGGCCAGAGATGTGCTGGGCGGCAAGGTGGCGGCCTGGCAGGACGCCGATGGCGACTGGTATGAAACCGGCCTGCATATTTTTTTCGGCGCCTATCGCAACATGCGCCAACTCTTCGCCGAGCTGGACATCGAAGATCGCCTGCAGTGGAAGTCCCACGCGATGATCTTCAACCAGAAGGAGGTGCCGGGCACCTACAGCCGTTTCGATTTTCCTGATCTGCCGGCGCCGATCAATGGCGTGGCGGCGATCCTGGGAAACAACGACATGCTCACCTGGCCGGAGAAGATCGCCTTTGGTCTCGGCCTGGTTCCCGCCATGCTGCGCGGTCAGGCTTATGTGGAGGAATGCGACAAGTACAGCTGGAGTGAATGGCTGCGGATTCATAATATCCCAGATCGCGTCAACGATGAAGTTTTTCTCGCCATGAGCAAGGCGCTCAACTTCATCAACCCTGATGAGATTTCCAGCACGGTGGTGCTGACTGCGCTCAACCGTTTCCTCCAGGAGACGGATGGCTCCCGCATGGCCTTCCTCGACGGCAACCCCCCGGAGCGGCTCTGCCAGCCCATCGTTGACTCCATCGAGGCCAGGGGAGGGGAGGTGCATCTGAATTCGCCCCTCAGGGAAATCCTCATCGATGCGGACGGGAACGTCACCGGCTTCCGCATCGGCGGCATCAAGGGCCAGCCCGAGCGGGAGATCCAGGCCGATGCCTACGTGAGCGCCATGCCGGTGGATCCGCTCAAGCTCCTGCTGCCGGAACCCTGGAAACAGCTCCCTTACTTCAGCAAGCTCGATGGCCTGAGGGGAGTGCCGGTGATCAACATTCACCTCTGGTTCGACCGCAAGCTCACCGACATCGACCATCTGCTGTTCAGCCGCTCCGATCTGCTCAGCGTCTATGCCGACATGAGTAACACCTGCCGGGAGTATGAGGACCCGGATCGCTCCATGCTCGAGCTGGTCTTTGCTCCGGCCGCCGACTGGATCGGCCGCCCGGATGAAGAGATCGTGGCCGCCACGCTTGAGGAGCTCAAACGTCTGTTCCCCGTCCATTTCACCGGCGAGACCCCGGCACGGTTGCGCAAGTCGGTGGTCGTGAAGACGCCGCTCTCCGTCTACAAGACCGTGCCGGGCTGCCAGCAGCTGCGGCCTTCCCAGGACTCCCCCATCCCCAACTTCTTCCTGGCGGGTTGCTTCACCATGCAGCGCTACCTGGCCTCGATGGAGGGGGCGGTGCTGAGCGGCAAACTCTGTGCCGCAGCCGTGGACGCCCATCTCGCCGGCAGAGACCAGGATCCGGCATCCGCCAAGAGCCTGGCGACGGTGTGAGTGTGCTGGCCCCGCAGCCCCTCTGCCTCGCCTCCGACCTGCAGGAGGCCTACGAATCCTGCCGGCAGGAAACGGCCCGCTGGGCCAAGACCTTCTATCTCGGCACGATGCTGCTGCCGCCGGCCAAGCGCCGGGCGATCTGGGCGATCTACGTCTGGTGTCGCCGCACCGACGAACTGATGGACAGCGCCCAGGCCCAGACGCTGTCCGCCGAGGTCCTGCTGGAGCGTCTCGATGCCTGGGAGGAGCGCACCCGCGCCCTGTTCGCCGGTCGTGCCGTCGATGCCCTCGATCGGGTGATGCTGGACACCATCGAGCGCTTCCCGCAGCCGCTGCAGGCCTATCTCGACATGATCGAGGGCCAGCGCATGGATGTGTTGCGTGATCGCTACGCCAGCTTCTCCGACCTCCAGCTCTACTGCTACCGGGTGGCGGGCACCGTGGGCCTGATGACCCAGGAAGTGATGGGGGTGGATGCGGCCTACACCTCGGCGCCATGGAGCGAGCGTCCCGACACCTCCGAAGCTGCCGTGGCCCTGGGCATCGCCAACCAGTTGACCAACATCCTGCGGGACGTTGGTGAAGATCGCGGCCGGGGACGCATTTATCTGCCCCAGGAGGATCTCGACCGCTTCGGTTACTCCGAAGCCGATCTCATGGCCGGTCGGCTCAACGAGAACTGGCAGGCTCTGATGCGGTTCCAGCTCGAGCGGGCCAGGGATTGGTTCAACCGTTCCGAGGCCGGGGTGCGCTGGCTGGCTCCCGATGCCCGCTGGCCTGTGTGGGCCTCCCTGCGCCTGTACCGGGGCATCCTCGATGTCATTGAGAGATTGGATTATGACGTCTTCAATCACCGCGCTTTCGTGCCCAGGGTCGGCAAATTGCTTGATCTCCCCCTTTCCTATGTGATCGCCCAGACGCGCTGAAGCGGCCTCCCATCCGCCCGGCCGACGGGCCAGTTCAGGGCTGATCCCCCAGCGCGAGCCATTCCTCCAGCTGCGGGTTCACCAGGGATGGGTTCTCATCATGGGGACAGTGGCCGAGGCCCGGAAGGATCCGCAGCTCGCGCACAGCGGCGAAGGTCTCGGCCCAGCGCCGGGCCTCGGCGACCGGCTCCCATGGATCCGCCGCTCCCCAGAGCAGCCGGACAGGGGTGGTCAGTTCCGCCAGCATGTCCGGAGCGAGCCGGTCCCGGAAGAGGTTGATGAAGCCCCGGAAGCTCTCGTCGGCGCCCGGACTGCGCGCCGGGCTGAGCAGCAACTGCACCAGTTCCTCATCGAGGCCGTTGCCGGAGGGATAGGCCATTCCCAGCACCCTGCGGATCACACCGGGTCGGGCCAGCCAGCGGAACAGGCGGCCGGTGAGCCAGCGCTGCCGCACCAGCCGTTTCAGCAGGGGCCGGCCGATCCGGCCCAGAGGAGGCTGTTCGCTCAGGCGACGGTCATCCAGGCTGCGCTGGGCGCAGTCGATCAGGAGCACCTGGCGCACGTCGTCCCCGAGCCTGACGGCAGCGGACAGGGCCACGACGCCCCCGATCGAGTTCCCGACGAGCTGGACCGGGGTGCCGATCACCTCCCGGACGAAGGCCGCCACCTGATCGGCCCACAGGTCGATGCCGTAGAGCAGCGCCAGGCCGTCGTCCGGTTCCCCTTCGAGCCGGGAGGGGGGCTTGCTGCTGGCCCCGAAGCCGATCAGGTCGATGGCGAAGACGGGCCGGTGCACCGCCAGAGACGGCAGGTTGTGCCGCCAGTGTTCCTTGCAGGCGCCGAAGCCGTGGATCAGCAGGACGGGCAGCAGCCCGGCCCCGTCAGGCGTCGCCAGCCCGCTGACCGCATAGCTGACCGTCTGTCCCTGCCACGTCCAGGTGTTGAGCCAGTCCGCTGGAAAGATGCCGCCTCCGCTGGCCGTTGAAATGGAGGGCATGGCGCCGGGGCTCTCTGGCCTCAAGGGGATCCCCGCTGGATGGCCGTGCTGCCCTGACACCTCCCCTTCACGCCAGGGGAGTGGACTCAGGTCAAGGCAGGGGCACGGGTGGCCGGCAGCTGGCCGGAAGCTCAGACCGCGGCTTTCTGGTTGGCCAGCAGGTTCTTGAGCTTCGCCAGTTCGCCGGCCCAGCGGGGATCAGGTGCCCCTTCGCCGACGGCGTCGGCATGCACCACCTTGTTGACGCTCTTGCGGGCGGCCGTCGGGGCGCTGCCGGGGCGACGATCGCTGCCGGGGGCTTGGCGGGTGTCGCGGCGCTGCTCGGAAATCTCGATGCGCAGGGTGCTGCCGCCGAAGTCCTTGCCGTTGAGCTGGGCGATCACCGCTTCGGCCTGGGCCAGATCATTGACGTTGGCGAAGCCGAAGCCCCGGCAGCTCCCGGTCTCCCGGTCGTTCACCGCCTTGAAGCGCACCCCTTCTCCCACGTTCGAGAAGAGAGCATCCAGCTCTTTGGCATCAAAGGTTTGCGGCAGATTGCCGACATAGAGACGAACGCTCATGGGGAGGGGGCTCGGGAAAGGGAAAAAACTCTGGCAGGCGGTGCAATCGCGCCTTTGCATTCAGCAGTTAATCACGCCGAGGGTCCGGCTCCCTCCTGTCGTCCTGGCGCCCCAGCCAGAGACGGGCGGCGGCGACGGCTTCTTCTGCCACCTGGCGATCGGCCATCTCCGCTGTCTGCGTCGCTGCCGTTCCGCCCAGCCGACCGAAGGCCCGCTCCAGCGTGAGGTGGTCGATCAGCCGGCCGAGCCGGGGGCCTGGGGCGATGGCAAGGAGCTGTTGCAGCCGGCGTCCGTCCAGGGGTGGGCGGGGATGGAACAGGCGATCCGCCGGGTCTCGCCAGCGCACCATGGCCAGCCGCGCCGCCTCAGGCTCCAGCTGCATCAGCAGAGCCGGAAGATCCTCCTCCAGCTGGCGTTGCAGTGGCAGCCGCTCCGCTTCGTCCAGGGCCTCCAGCGACAGACCCGCGGCCGGCGTTGCGGTCTGCCGGAGCCGGCCGTGCCACAGCCGCAGCCGCTCGCAGCGCTGCTGCAGCCGGCGGCTGGCCCGCAGCCCTGCCAGGGTCCGGCCGTCCAGCACGGCCGCCAGCCGCGCCAGTGGCAGCGCCCAGGTCGCTTCGGTGGGCGTCAGACCGCAGGCTTCGGGGCGCCGGGCTCCCAGCAGAGCCAGCTGCGGCAGGGACCCGTCAGAGGCCCCCCAGGGCTGGAGCAGGCCCGCCTCCAGGGCCTGCCGCAGTCCCCGGTGCCCCTGGGGAGAGGCGGCCAGCCGTTCCAGTTCCGCCAGCACCCGTTCCCCGGCCACGGCGGTGATCCTCTGCCGATGGCGCCCGATCAGCTCCCAGGTGGCCGGAGCGATCGCGAAGTCCAGCTCGCAGGCCAGCCGCACCCCCCGCAGCAGGCGCAGGGGGTCGTCGAGCAGGTTGGCTTCGCTGATGGCCACCAGCCGCCGCGCTGCCAGATCCTGCATCCCGCCGCAAGGGTCGATCAGCTGCAGATCAGCTGCATCGTTGCTGTTCGATGGCGTCGCTCCCCCCAGGGGCAGGGCGATCGCGTTGACGGTGAAGTCGCGACGGGTCAGATCGGCCGCCAGATCGGCCCCGGCGCAGCGGGCCAGATCGATCGTCCAGCCCTGCAGCACCAGCCGGGCGATCGAGCGCTCCTGGTCCAGCACCACGCAACTGCCGCCGAGCCGCCGCCCCAGGCGCCGGGCCAGGTCGATGGCGTCTACGGGCACCACCAGGTCCAGATCCGGCCGGTCGTTCAGGCGACCCAGCAGGCCGTCCCGGACGGCTCCCCCCACCAGCGCCGTACCCGCCGGCAGCTGGGCGGGATCGAGCGGCCAGCGTTCCGGTGCCAGGGCCCGCCACAGTTCCGGGACTTGACGTCCCGGCTCGCACGCCACAATGGGCGCCCTGCTGGGCCGCGGCGGCATGTGCATCTGCGTGGATTGCCACTGGGTCGAGCGTTGTCAGGCCTACCACGCGGTCGAACGTCAGCATGGCGTCGCCCACCTGAATCCCAGCCCCGATTTCAGCCCCCGGCAGCCCCGCATCCATGTGCAGGTGGTCGACCTCGACGGTGGTGGGTCCAGTGGCGGGTCCATGACCGGGGCCAGTGTCGGGGTGGAGTGGGACGTACGGGCCTGCTCCGACTTCCGCTCCGATCCGGGCCGCTGGCGCCGCTGCCGCCCCGACGGACCGCTGCCGTCATGACGAGCCTTGCCGATGATCCGGACGGCTGCCGCTGGCTGCTGGCGCTGCACAGCTCCAGCGACAGCCTCGGCGTGGGGCTGCAGCGCCTCGGGGCGGCGGCGCCCGAGCGGCTGGCGACCTTCCCGCTCGGTCGCTCCCTTTCCAACGGGCTGTTCGACTGTCTTGAAACCGTGCTGCCGGCCAGCGCCTGGCCCCAGCTTGGCCGTCTGGCGGTGGCCACCGGCCCCGGCGGGTTCACCGGCACCCGCCTGACGGTGGTGCTGGCCCGCACCCTGGCCCAGCAGTTGGCCCTGCCCCTCGACGGGATCAGCAGTTTCCGCCTGATGGCCCGCCGCCTGCTCGCCGGACCCCAGCCGCCCAGCGAGGCGGGTCCCTTCTGGTTGCTGCAGGAGTTACCGCGCCGCGGGGTGGTGGCGGGGCTGTATGGCGCCGATCCGGCCCAGCCCGGCGGCGTTGCCGAGCTGGAGGTCCCAAGGCTGCACCGGTGCAGCGAAGACCTGTCCCCCTACCCCATCCGGCCTGCCCTGGTGCAGTTGCCGGATGACGTGATCCAGTTGCTCGGCTTCAGTGGCGCGATCGCCGCAGCGGGACTGGCCGCCCCCTGGCAGCCGGTGCTGCCCCTCTATCCCACCAGTCCGGTGGAGGCCTTCCCGTGCTGAGCCGTCCCGAACCCCGCCCACGGGCTCGCCGGCGCCGGTCGCGAAGTGCCGCCGCCGTCACCCCCACCCCGGCAGGGGGGGGGCAGCGGGCTCGCCGTCCACTGCCACCGCCGCGGCGACCCGGCCGCGGGCGTTTGGTGCTGGTGGGTCTGGCGGGACTGGCCTTGCTGTGGCTCTCGCGCGGCGGGTGGTGGCCCACCCCGCCGCCGCCCCAGATGATCCTGGTGCTGGGGGGGGATGCCGATCGGGAGGCGGCGGCCGCCCGCCTGGCCCGTGCCGATGGTCTGCCGGTGGTGGTCACTGGAGGCACCAACCCGGAGTACGCCCACTGGCTGTTCCAGCAGAAGGAGGGTTTACCCTCCCGCCAGGTGCAGCTCGATTACCGGGCCCGCGACACGGTCTCCAACTTCACCTCCCTGGTCGACGATCTGCGCAAAGCCCGGATCCGGCACGCCCTGCTCGTCACCTCCACCGATCACATGGAGCGGGCCCTGCTGGTGGGACGGATCGTGGCCGGCAGTCGCGGCATCCACCTCACGCCGGTGCCTGTGCCCTGTGGCGATCTTTGCGTCGTCGAGGGTCGGCGCCGGTTGTGGGGTGATGGTGCCAGGGCTGCCCTCTGGGTGATCAGCGGTCAGGACATCAGGCCGTGGGTGGAAGAGCGGGTGGCTCCCTGGCTGGAGAAAGCAGGGTTCCGCTGATCGGGCCGAGATCCAGCATCCGGTTGATCTGCTCCTGGGCGGCCTGGGTGACGGCATCCAGATCGGGCCGGCGCCGGGAGGCCGGGGGGGGGATCGGTGTGCCGATGCGGATGTGGATCGGCACCAGTCGGGGCCCGTGGCCGCCCGGTCCCAGGGCCCGGTGGCTGTTGATGATCGCCACCGGCAGCAGCGGCACGCCGGCCCGGGCCGCCAGCAGGGCGGCCCCGGGCTGGGGCTGGTTGACGCGACCATCCGGCTGGCGGGTGCCGTCGATGAAGACGCCGGTGGCCCAGCCCTGAAGCAGCCGGTCGGTGGCGGTGCGGATCGCTTCCCGATCACCGGCGCCGCGCTCCACCGGGTATGCCCCGCAGGCCCGGATGATCGGGCCCAGCAGCGGCACCCGGAACAGCTCCGCCTTGGCCATGAAGGCCACGGGGCGGCCAAGGGCGTGACCCAGCAGCGGTGGGTCCAGGTGGGAGCCGTGGTTGGCCACCACCACCACGGCCCCTTCCAGGGGCACGTTGGCGTTGCCAGCCGTCCGCCCCCGGAACAGCAGCCGGAACACGGGAAACACCAGCAGGTAGCTGATCAGCCGATAGGTCAGGCTCGGCCGCGGGGTGCTCAGCAGGGCGGGTGGTTCGGCCGGTGGTCGACGGCGGCGCCTCACTGGCCCAGGTCGCCCGCTGCGGCGATCTGGGCGGTGCCGATCCCCGGGCAGCTGCGCTTGATCAGGCCACTGAGCACGTTGCCAGGACCGATCTCCACCGCGGTGGTGATCCCCTCGCTCTGCAGCCGTTCCATGGTTTCGCGCCAGCGCACCCCCATGGTCATCTGCTGCCGCAGCCGCTCCTTGAGCAAGGTGGCGGAGGTTTCAGGCCGGGGATCGGCGTTGCTCAGCACGGGGATCCTGGCGTCAGCGAAGGGGACCGTTTCGAGGGCGGCGGCGAAGGCCGCGGCGGCGGCGGCCATGAACGGCGAATGGAAGGCTCCGGACACGGCCAGGGGGATGGCCCGTTTGCAGCGCAGCGCAGCGCTGATGCTCGCCACCGCTTCCGGGGTGCCGGAAAGCACCACCTGGGCCGCGCTGTTGTCGTTGGCGATCACCACCCCCTCGGTGGCCGCCACCAGCTGCTCAAGTTCATCGCGGTCGAAGCCCATCACGGCGGTCATGGCGCCGCCGCCGGCCGCGGCCATCAGCTCACTGCGACGGCGCATCAGCTTCAGGCCGGTCTCGGCGTCGAACACACCGGCGGCGTAGAGCGCCACCAGTTCGCCCAGGCTGTGCCCCGCCACCAGCTGGGCGCGGCGGCCCTGCCGGTGGAGCTCGTCCACCAGCAGGCTCTCGACCACGAACAGGGCCGGCTGGGTGTTGCGGGTGTCATTGAGATCGCCGCCCGCACAGATGGCCAGCAGATCACGGTCGAGCAGCGCCGAGGCCCGTTCGAAGCGCTCCCGGGCCCCGGGCAGATCGATGACCCCCTCGGCCATGCCCGCTTTCTGTGAACCCTGTCCCGGAAACACCCAGGCGATGGCCATGCAAGCCTCCCGTGCAACGGCAGGAGATTAGGGCTCGGCAGGGGGGGTGGCCGGACCGCTCCAGCGGAACAGGGCGGCCCCCCAGCTCAGGCCGGCGCCGAAGCCGCTGCTGGCGATCAGGTCACCGGCGTCGACCCGTCCATCGCGGACCGCTTCATCCAGCATCAGCGGGATCGTGGCGGCGGAGGTGTTGCCGTAGGCGGCCAGGTTGCTGAGCACCTTCTCACCGGGCATGGCGAAGCGGTCAGCCACCGCATCGAGGATGCGCTGGTTGGCCTGGTGCAGCAGCAGCCAGTCCACGTCGGCGGGGGCGGTTCCGGTGGCCTCGAGCAGCTCGGCCAGCACGGCGGGAACTTCCCGCACGGCGAACTTGTAGACCTCCTGGCCGTTCATGTGGATCGGCGCGAAGCTGCCCACCTGGGCGGAGAGGCCACCCACCAGGGGCCGGTGCTCGTCCACCTGGGCCAGGGTGAGGCAGGCGTTGCGGCTGCCATCCGAGCGCATGCGGAAGCCCACCAGCCCATCGTCGGCGGGGTCACAGGCCTGCACGGCCAGGGCACCGGCCCCATCGCCGAACAGAACGCAGGTGCGGCGGTCGTCCCAGTCGAGCCAGCGACTGAGCTGGTCGGCGCCGATGACCAGCACCCGCTGCATCGTCCCGGTGCGGATGTACTGGGACGCCGTGATCAGGGCGAACAGGAAGCCACTGCAGGCCGCGGTGAGATCGAAGGCCACCGCCCTGTGAGCACCCAGAGCCGCCTGAATCCGTGGGGCGGTGCCGAACAGATCGTCGGGGCTGGAGGTGGCCAGCAGGATCAGATCCACCTCCTCGGCCGCCCAGCCGGCATGGTCGAGGGCCGCTCGGGCCGCCTCGGCGGCGAGGCTGGTGACGGTCTCGCCGGGACCGGCCACCCGGCGGGCACCGATGCCGGTGCGGCTGCGGATCCAGCCATCGTTGGTCTCGACGCGCTCGCTCAGCTGGTCGTTCGTGACGCTGGCGGCGGGAAGCGCCCGTCCACAACCCACCAGGGCCATGCCCCGGAAGGCGGCCCCGGACCCCGTCGTATCAGACCCGAGCGGCACCCATCCGGTTCACAGGTGGGCTCAGTCAACCACAGGTGGTCGCCACCCCGGCGCTCCCCTCGCCGAGGGCGTGCAGGTCGTCCATCACGCCATGGCTGGCGGCGGAGTGGGCCAGCCGCAGGGCACTCACCACCGAGAGCGCCCGGCTGCTGCCATGGCCGATGACGCAGATGCCGTCGACCCCGAGCAGCAGCGCGCCGCCGTGCTCGGCGTGGTCGAGGCGTTTCTTGATCCGCACCAGGTTGCTGCGCAGGAACGCCGAACCCACCTTGCCCCGCCGTCCCCGGGGCAGCTCGGCCCGCAGCACGTCCAGCAGGACGCTGCCCACCGACTCCAGAAACTTCAGCAGCACGTTGCCGGTGAAGCCGTCGCAGACCACCACGTCGAAGTCACCGGAGAGGATGTCGCGCCCCTCGCAGTTGCCGGCGAACACGAAGCGGTCGTCGCCCACCAGCAGCGGATGGGTGCGCAGGCAGAGGTCGTTGCCCTTGCACTCCTCCTCGCCGATGTTCACCAGGCCGATGCGGGGGCGTTGCACCTGCAGCACGTCGCGGCTGTAGATGTTCCCGAGCAGGGCGAACTGGTGCAGCCATTCGGGCTTGCAGTCCATGTTGGCCCCCACATCCAGCACCAGCACCTGCTGGCTGGGGTCCTTGGTGGGGAACAGGGCGCCGATGGCCGGTCGGTCGATGCCGGCCAGCCGGCCGAGGCGGAAGATCGCGGCGGCCATCACGGCGCCGGAGTTGCCGGCGGAATAGACGGCGGTCGCCTTGCCCTGCTTGACCAGATCCATCGCCACGTTGATGCTCGCGTCGCGCTTGCGGCGCACCACGGTGGCCTCTTCGTTCATGCCCACCGAGGGGCCGCTGGGCACCAGCTCGATCAGGCCGCACTGGGTAGCCTCCTCGAGGTCGTGGCCCAGACCCATCGTCTCCACCGCCTGGTGCAGCAGGGCCGGTTCGGCCACGAAGCGGATGCGCAGGGGAAGCAGGTTCACCGCCCTGAGGCACCCCTCCAGGATCGGTCCCGGGGCGTGGTCCCCGCCCATGCCGTCGACCGCGACCCAGAGGCGCTGCCGGTCGTCGATGTCGATGCCGTTGCCGGTGTGACCCCCCTGCTGGAGACGCCGCAGCGGATCGAACACCAGGGGCTGGAGCACGGAGCCCGCCACGTTGGTGGCGGCGCCGGCCATGCTGCCCGCCACGGAGGCCGCTCCCGAGGCGGCTCCGGTGGCGGTGGCGGTGGCGGTGCCCACGAGACTGGTGACGGCCGCGTTGCGCCGGTACCAGATCACCAGGCGGCGGATCGTGCGGTTGGGTTTGGTGCGGTTGGCGACGAAGCGGCGGCCTTCGCGCCCACCGCCTTCAGGATCCTTCGGTGGCAACGGGTTCAACGATGCGCTGGAACAGATAGCCGGTGCCCCGGGCCGTGAGGATCAGCTCGGGGTTGGCCGGATCATCCTCCAGTTTGGAGCGCAGCCGCGAGATGTGGACATCCACCACGCGGGTGTCGACATGACGCTCCGGGGTGTAGCCCCACACCTCCTTGAGAATCTCGCCACGGCTGAAGGGTTCGCCGGAGCGGCTCACCAGCAGCTCCAGCAGGCTGAATTCCATCCCGGTGAGGCGGATGCGCTCGTCGCCCCGGTACACCTGCCGCTTGTTGGTGTCGATGCGGAGATCGCCCACCTGGATCACGCCGGAATTGGGGATCCCCGCGCCGGGGTCCTTCTCGACCCGCCGCAGCACACAGCGGATGCGGGCTTCCAGTTCCTTGGGGCTGAAGGGTTTGACGACGTAGTCGTCGGCTCCAAGCTCGAGGCCGGTGATCCGGTCCGCCACGTCGCCGAGGGCGGTGAGCATCACGATCGGCACGTCGGATTCCTTGCGCAGCTCCTGGCAGACGCCATAGCCGTCCAGCTTGGGCATCATCACGTCGAGGACCACCAGGTCCGGCAGGACCCGGTGAAAGGCCTCAATGGCCTCCTCGCCATCGCTGGCGGTGATCACCTGGTAACCGATCATCGACAGACGGGTTTCCAGGATGCGGCGAATGCTCGCCTCGTCATCGACGACGAGGATGGTTTCCTTGGCGGTTGGGGAAGCCGTCATTGCGGCGGAGAGAATGCAACACGGTTCCGACCCACTGAACCGGCCGGAAGGGCGCGAATTCACCGAACGCCACCTTTCTTCATACACGCTGCTCTCTCCCCCTTGGCCCGTCCCGGTTCCGCGTTTGTCTGCCAGGCCTGTGGCGCCAGGACGCGGCAATACTTCGGCCGCTGCGCCGGCTGCGGTGGCTGGAACACGCTGGTGGAGCAGCTTGAGCAGGGCGGTGACAACCGCCGTCGTCGGCCGGTGGTGGCCGCCTCCGGGCCGGGCGGCGATGGGGGTGGGGCTCCGGGCCGCCCGCGCCGCTCCGAACCGATCCAGGCCGTGGGGGAGCGGCCCCTGCAGCGCCTGGCCAGTGGCTACGGCGAGCTGGACCGGGTGCTGGGGGGCGGCCTGGTCCCCGGGTCGCTCGTGCTGCTGGGGGGCGATCCGGGCATCGGCAAGAGCACCCTGCTGTTGCAGAGCGCCCGGGCGATGGCCTCCCGTGCGGCGGTGCTCTATGTGAGCGCCGAGGAGTCGGCCCAGCAGGTGAAGCTGCGCTGGCGGCGCCTGGCCGACGACGGCCCTGCGGCGGCGGCGGTTGGTGGTGATGGCGACGAGGGCCTGCGCCTGCTGGCGGAGACCGATCTGGAGCTGGTGCTGCAGGAGCTGGAGAGCCTGCGGCCGGAGGTGGCGATCATCGACAGCATCCAGGCCCTGCACGACGCCGAGCTGGGCAGCGCCCCCGGGTCGGTGTCCCAGGTGCGGGAATGCGCCGCGGCCCTGCAGCGCATCGCCAAACGTCAGCACACCGCCCTGGTGCTGGTGGGGCATGTCACCAAGGAGGGGATGCTGGCGGGCCCCAAGGTGCTTGAGCACCTGGTGGATGCGGTGCTCACCTTCGAGGGGGACCGCTTCGCCAGCCACCGGCTGCTGCGGGCCGTGAAGAACCGCTTCGGCGCCACCCACGAACTGGGGGTGTTCGAGATGCAGGGGGCCGGCCTGGTGGAGGTGAGCAACCCCAGCGAACTGTTCCTGGCCGGGGATGGTCCGAGCCCCGGCACCGCCACGATCGTGGCCTGCGAGGGCACCCGATCGCTGCTGGTGGAGATTCAGGCCCTGGTCAGCCCCACCAGCTACGCCAGCCCGCGCCGCACCGCCACCGGGATCGGCACCAACCGCCTGCACCAGATCCTGGCGGTGCTGGAGAAGCACATGGGGTTGCCCCTCTCCCGGTTCGACTGCTACCTGGCGGTGGCCGGCGGACTCGAGGTGGAGGAGCCGGCGGCGGATCTGGGGGTGGCGGCCGCCGTGGTGGCCAGCTACCGCGACCTCACCCTGCCGGCGGGCACCGTGCTGCTGGGGGAACTGGGCCTGGGGGGCCAGTTGCGGCCCGTGGGCCAGCTGGAGCTGCGGCTGCAGGAGGCGGCCCGGCTGGGGTTCGCCCGGGCCGTGGTGCCCCGGGGCAGCGCCCTGGGGCCGGTGGCCGCCGGCCTGGGTCTGCAGTTGCTGGAAGCGGCCACGGTGGCCGAGGCCCTGGTGGCCGGCCTGGGGGTGAACCCGTCCGCGTCAGAGTCCGAGGATGTCGGATGAGGAGATGAATCCCAGGACGGGGTGAATTCATAGAAGCTGGAAAGCCCTCGATTCAGGCCGGCCTGTCCGCGTAGAAGGTGTTCCCGAGGCGACCCCGGGGTGCCGTGTCATTCAGCCGGTGGGCGTGGTGGTTGCCGATGGCCCGGACGTGGGCTCGCAGCATGCGGATATAGGCATCGCCTGGATCTGGTGAGCGCTCCCATTTGGAGAAGAAGTGCTGCTCATTCAGGGATGAGTATTTCCCCCAGATGCGATCAGAAATATGGTCGAAAGAAGTCTTTTTCGGGTGGTGATCGAGATTCCTGATCTGGGCACAGCGGAGGTTGACGATTGGCTCTGCTGAAAAGTGCAGGCGTGCTTCGTAGTCGAGATCCTCAAAGCCAATGCCAGGAAAGTCTGAGTCGAAAGCTCCGATTCTGTCGATCAGAGATCGGGTGATCGAAAAATGTGACCATGTGTGGTTGAGGCGAATAAGCCGGTCGGTCGTCCAGTCGACCTTCTCGGCCCATCGCCTGAACCAGGGGCGTACATCTAGGTCGTCGTTGAGAATGATGGTTGCGGGTGACTGGCTCAGGGAAAGGAGCTCGTTCCAGATGCGCGCCAGGCCTACGGGTTTGTCGTGGAGGATGAAGATGTGGTTGGGGGGAGCTTTTGAGATCAGCTCTTCCTGTACCCGATTCAGGTACTCGAGCTGGCTCCCCTGGTCGGCTTGGCCATTGATTCCCACGATGATCTGAACATCAGGGAACATTGAGCTAAGTCTGAAGTAGAGAGGTTTGAGTAGATTCTCGTATCTCTCGCTGAAGGTGGTGATTGCGATGCTGATCTCCTGTCCAAGATCTCTCCGGGGAGGTACCAGCCATGCAGGAAGCGCATTCCTTGTCAGGTCTGCGACCTCTCGCAAGCCCAGATAGAGGTGGTACTTCAGATTGGCTGGCTGAGCCATGGGGTGGAGAAGAGCAGCTGCTGAAGCATGAATGCCTTGGACGCGGGTGTCAGAAGTAAACGTCGACGCTGCTGCGCCCCGATGACTTGAGCCAGTTCTCGATGTCCAGGTAGCCCCCGGGGTAGAGCCGCACCGCCTTGGTCCAGTGCACGGCCGCCTCGTCGAACCAGCGGTCGGCGGCGTCCTGGTCGCCGCTCTCCTCGGCCAGCCGCCCCCACTTCTCGTAGATCAGACCCATGTTCTTGAGGCAGGACGGGGAGTTGGCGTTGGCGTCCAGCGACTGGCGATAGAAGTCGAGGGCTTTCTCCTCTTCGCCATTGCTCATGAAGATGATCGCCATGTTCTTGAAGATCTCGCCCCGGTCGATGCTGTTCTCCTCGAGCTTCAGGGCCTCTTCGTAGTTTTCGAGCGCCTCGGCGTAATCGCCGTCGTTCTGGGCCGACAGACCGTCGCGGTAATAGACGTAGGCCTCCTTCGCCTTGGGATCGATCGGCAGCAGCTTGACGATCAGGTCGGCCATGACCGTGAAGCTCTTGTCGATGAAGTTGTCGTTGCGCTGCGAGCGGGGCAAGGGTCCAGGTCCGGTTCCTGCCACCATCCTGCCTTGGGCGGCCGCCAGCAGGGCGATGGGGCAGGGGGTTGGCAGGGCGAAGCGGTGGTGGCTCCCTAGCCTGAGGCCCCGGTCCGTGCCCGCCCCGGCACCTCCAGCGTGAGCGCCCCCCCCCCTGCCACTTCCTCCGAGCCGTTGCTCCTCGACGTGGAGGGCATGAAATGCGGCGGCTGCGTCCGTGCGGTGGAGCAGCGGCTGCTGCAGACCGAGGGGGTGCGCCAGGCCAGCGTCAACCTGCTCACCCGCACGGCCTGGGTCGATCTGGAGCCCCCGGTCGATGGACCCGATGGGGACACCACGGACCCGCTGCCCGCCCTGCTGGGCAGCCTTGAGGCCCTGGGCTTCCAGGCCCGGCTGCGCCCCCAGGAGCTGGAGCCGGCGAGCCAGCGGCAGCGGCGGCAGACCGACCAGTGGTGGCGCCACTGGCGCCAGCTGCTGGTGGCCCTGCTGCTGTTGCTCGTCTCCGGGCTGGGACATCTGGCCGACGCCGGCCAGCTGGCCTGGCCTGGCCCCTGGCCGTTGCTGGGCAGCCCCTGGTTCCACGCCCTGGTGGCCAGCCTCGCCCTGGCCTTTCCGGGCCGGCCGATCCTCATCCGCGGCGTCCGTTCGGCCCTGGTTGGGGCGCCTGGCATGGACAGCCTGGTGGGGCTGGGCGTGGCCAGTGCCTACCTCTCGAGTCTGGTGGGCTGGCTGTGGCCGGCCAGCGGCTGGCCCTGCTACTTCAACGAGCCGGTGATGCTGCTGGGCTTCGTCCTCACCGGTCGCTTCCTCGAGGAGCGCGCCCGCTACCGGACCGGTCGGGCCATCGAGGAGCTGAGCGCCCTGCAGCCCGACCATGCCCTGCTGTTGCTGGGCGATGGTCCCCCCCGGCAGGTGCGGGTGGGGGGGCTGCGGCCGGGGGATCGGCTGCGGCTGCTGCCGGGGGACCGGGTGCCGGTGGATGGGGTGGTGCTGGAGGGTTCTTCCAGCGTGGATGCCTCCTGCCTCACGGGTGAGCCCCTGCCGCGCGCCGTGGAGCCGGGCAGTGAGCTGGCCGCCGGTCTGCTCAATCTGGAGGGGTCCCTGGTGCTGGAGGTGCAGCGCAGCGGGGCCGAGAGCGCCATTGCCCGCATCGTTCACATGGTGGAGCGGGCCCAGGCCCGCAAGGCTCCGATCCAGGGCCTGGCCGACCGGATCGCTGGTCGCTTCACCCTGGTGGTGCTGGCCCTGGCGGCGGCCACCCTCCTGTTCTGGTGGTTGTGGGGCAGCCGGCACTGGCCCGCTGTGCTGATTTCGGTCGCTGCCGCCGGCCATGGCGCCCACGGCCACGGGGGGGAGGTCAGTGCCACGCCCTTCAGCCTGGGACTGCAGCTGGCCATCGCGGTGCTGGTGGTGGCGTGCCCCTGCGCCCTGGGTCTGGCCACGCCGACGGCGATCACCGTGGGCTCCGGCCTGGCGGCCCGTTCCGGCCTGCTGTTCCGGGGCGGCGACGCCATCGAGACCGCCTCCCGGCTGGAGGCGGTGCTGTTCGACAAGACCGGCACCCTCACCCTCGGCCGCCCCCTGGTGACGGCCGTCCGGGTCGTCGGCGAGGCGTCAGGCCGCCCGGCGGAGACGGCCCAGGACCAGCGGCTGGTGCAGCTGGCGGCCAGCCTTGAGCAGCACAGCCGCCATCCCCTGGCCCATGCGGTGCTCCAGGAGGCCCAGTGCCGGGGGCTGCCCCTGCTTCCCGTCGTCGAGGTCCTGACGCTCCCTGGCCAGGGGGTGCAGGGCCTGGTGGAGGGCTGCGGGCTGGTGCAGGTCGGCCGACTGGCCTGGTTGGCCCACAACGGCGTGGTGGTGGACCCCGGATCCGAGGCCCTCCAGCAGGACCTGGAGGCCGGTGGCGCCAGCCTGCTGGCGGTGGCCGGCGAGGGACGGCTGCTGGGGCTCCTCGCCGTGGAGGACCGGCTCCGGGCCGATGCCGCCGCCACCGTGACCCGCCTGCGGCGGCAGGGGTTGCAGCTGGGGCTTCTCAGCGGTGATCGGCGGGCCAGCGTCGAGGGCCTGGGCCGCCAGCTCGGCCTGCGGCCGGAGGAGCTGGCCTGGGGCCTGCGGCCCGAGGAAAAGCTGGAACGCATCCTGCGGGCCCATCGCCAGGGGACCGTGGCGATGGTGGGTGATGGGGTCAACGATGCCCCGGCCCTCGCTGCCGCCGACCTGGGCATCGCCGTCGGAACGGGCACCCAGATCGCCCAGGAGAGCGCGGCGCTGGTGGTGATGGGCGACGGTCTCGAAGGCATCGTCCGCGCCCTGGAGATCGCCAGGCGCACCATGGCCAAGGTCCGCCAGAACCTGGCCTGGGCCTTCGGTTACAACCTGATCGTGCTGCCGATCGCCGCCGGCGTTCTCCTGCCGGGCTTCGGACTGCGCCTCTCGCCCGAACTGGCCGCCCTGCTGATGGCCTTCAGCTCCATCACCGTGGTCGGCAATGCCCTGCTGCTTCAGGGCAGCCCTTCGGATCCATCGTCATGAGGGGACGGTTCCTGGTGCTGGAAGGCATCGACGGCTGCGGCAAGACCACCCAGATCGAGGCCCTGCGCGCCTGGCTGCCGCTCAGCGGCCTGATGGATCCCGGCGCGCGGTTGGTGGTGACGCGGGAGCCGGGGGGGACGGCCCTCGGCCAGGCCCTGCGCGCCCTGCTGTTGCAGCCCCCGGAAGGGGCCGCCCCCTGCGACCTCTGCGAACTGATGCTCTATGCCGCCGACCGGGCCCAGCACGTGCAGGAATGCCTGCGTCCGGCCCTGGCTGCCGGCGACTGGGTGCTCAGTGATCGCTTCAGCGGATCCACCGCTGCCTATCAGGGCTATGGCCGTGGCCTTCCCCTGGCCACCATCCTTCAGCTCGAGGCGATGGCCACCGGCGGCCTGGAGCCCGATCTCACCCTGTGGCTCGACCTGCCCCTGGCCGGATCCCTGCGGCGACGCGGCGACCGGCCCGCCGACCGGATCGAGGCCGGCGGTGAGGCCTTCCTGCAGCGGGTCAGCGACGGTTTCGCCTCCCTGGCCCAGGCCAGGGGCTGGCGGCGGGTGGAGGCCGGCCGGCCCAGGGAGCAGGTGACGGCGCTCTGCCGTGCCCTGATCGCGGCGCACCTCGGAGCGCCCGGGGGAGGGGGCGATGGCTGAGCTGTTCTCCGACCTGATCGGCCAGCCGCAGGCGGTGACGCTGCTGACGGCCGCCCTTGAGCGCCAGCGGCTGGCGCCGGCCTATCTGTTCGTGGGGGCCGATGGGGTGGGACGCCGCCTGGCGGCCCTGCGCCTGCTCGAAGGGGTGCTGGCCGGCGGAACCGCCGGATCGGTGCCGTTGCGGCGGCGCCTGGCCGAGGGCAACCACCCTGATCTGCTCTGGGTCGAACCCACCTACCTGCACCAGGGCCGGTTGGTGAAGGCCTCCGAGGCCGAGGCCCTGGGCCTGAGTCGCCGCACCCCCCCCCAGCTGCGCCTGGAGCAGGTGCGGGAGGTGACCCGATTCCTGGCCCGGCGTCCGCTGGAGGGAGGGCGTTCCCTGGTGGTGCTGGACAGCGCCGAAGCGATGGCCGAAGCGGCCGCCAATGCCCTGCTCAAAACCCTTGAGGAACCTGGCCATGGCCTCCTCATCCTGCTGACGGCGGCGCCGGAACGGCTGCTGAGCACCATCCGTTCCCGTTGCCAGTCCATCCCCTTCGCCCGTCTGTCCCCTGCCTTGGTGCGCGAGGTGCTGGGGCGCCTGCCCGTGGAGGAGGAGGGCAGGCCGGAGGGGGCCGCGGCCGATCCCCCCGAGCTGATCGCGCTGGCCGCCGGCTCACCCGGAGCCCTGCTGCGCCACCGGCGTGCCTGGCAGAGCCTGCCTCAGGGGCTGGCGGAACGCTTGCTGACCCTGGGCCGGGAGCCGATGGAGGCCCTGGGCCTCGCCCGGGACCTGAGCGAGGCCCTCGATGGTGAACAGCAGCTCTGGCTGCTCGACTGGTGGCAACTGCACCTCTGGCGCCAGCACCTGGATCCGGCACCGCTGCGGCGCATCGAGCAGCTGCGCAGCCATCTGCTGGCCTATGTGCAGCCCCGTCTGGCCTGGGAGGTGGCCCTGCTCGATCTGGGCGGGTGAGGCTCTGGTGTCAGGCCACCACGCTGCCGCCGGCGGCCCGTTCCTGCAGCCTGGCCTCCCTGGCGTTGCGGATGATGCTGGCGAGGGGTTCCATCTGGTCGCTGGCCGGCAGCTCCAGGCAGTAGCCCGCGCCGTACACGGTCTTGATGAACCGCGGTTTGCGCGGGTCCGGTTCCAGCTTGGTGCGGAGGTGGCGGATGTGCACCCGGATCGTCTCGATGTCGTCGTCGGGTTCGTACCCCCACACCTCCTTGAGGATCAGGGACGGTGAGACCGTCTGGCCGTGCCGCTGCAGCAGGCAGTGGAGCAGCTCGAACTCCGTGTGGGTGAGCCGGACGGGGGCATCGAACCAGATGGCCTCGAAACGCTCCGGGACCAGGGTGAGGCAGCTGAAGCTGAGGATCTCGTTGTGCTTGGCGGAGAGCGGAGCCCGATCGCTGCGGCGCAGCAGGGCCTTGACCCGGACCATCAGCTCCTCGAGATCGAAGGGCTTGGTGAGGTAGTCATCGGCACCAGAATTGAACCCGCTCACCTTGTCCTTGGTGCTGCCCAGGGCCGTGATCATCAGGATCGGGATCTTGGCGGTGCGCTCGTCGCGGCGCAGCCGCTGACAAAGGGTGAGGCCGTCGACCTTCGGCAGCATCAGGTCGAGCAGGATGACATCGGGGCTGTACTGCACTGCCAGGGCCTGGCCCTTGATGCCGTCCTCGGCCCGCTGAACGTCGAAGCCGCCGTGCTCAAGATGGCCGGCCACCAGATCGCGCATGTCGCCGTCATCTTCGATCAGCAGGATGGAGGGCTTCATGGCGTGCGGCGGGACGTCAGGGGTGCTGCAGAAGTGAGCACAAGTGACCACAGGGCTCATTTTCACCTTTTCCCTTTCCCTGGCTCGGATCAGGGTGCAGGTGCCGATCCTGGCCCGGCACGGGAGGCCCCGCGTGGAGCGAATGATGAAACTCCCCGGGCGGGATTCGAACCTGCGACCAATCGGTTAACAGCCGACCGCTCTACCACTGAGCTACCGAGGAAAGCACCCGGAGCCCCGGGCTTGAAGACCTTACCTTTCGGGCCCGCCAGCGGGCAAGGGGGCCAGGGAGCGGCGCAGGCTTTCGCCGCTCTGCCAGGGGCCGATCGCCCCGCCTTCCATGCGGGCGGCCCCGTCGCAGCGCTCGAGTTCCTCGAGACGGTGGGTGATCCACAGGGCGGTGAGGGGGGACGTGCTCCGGTGGCAGAGGCGATGGATCAACTCCAGGACGTCCCTCTGGCTGTCCGGATCCAGCAGGGCCGTGGGTTCATCCAGCAGCAGCAATGTCGCGGCGCTGGCCAGGGCCCCGGCGATCGCCAGGCGCTGCTTCTGGCCGCCGCTGAGGCTGTGGATGGGCCGCTGCTGCAGCCCAGGCAGGCCCACCTGGGCCAGGGCCGAGGCCACCCTCTCGGCGCGCTCGCCGTCGTCGAGACCCTCGGGGAGGCCGAGCTGCAGGTCGCTGCCGCAACTGGGCAGCAGCAGTTGATGGTCGGGGTTCTGGAACACCAGGGCTGGTCGGCCCTGGCAGGTGATCCTCCCCTCGGCGGGTGTCAGCAGGCCGGCGATCAGGCGGAGCAGGGTGCTCTTGCCGCTGCCGTTGCTGCCCACGAGCATCCAGAGACCCGGACCCGGAATCTGCAGCCGGCAGTTGTGGAGGGCATTGCGGCCCTGACCCCAGCCGAAGTGGAGCCCCTCGATGCTCAGGGGTGGCACCACAGCCGCGGACGGTGTCAAGGCTCGAAGCTGAAGCCGGGCCGTTTGCCGCCGCCGGCGGCCGCCGACTTCTCATAAAGCTGCACGGCAACGATTTCGCCGCTCAGGAGGCTGACGCGCTTCTGTTCGTCCTTTTCACAGGTCAGCTGGAGCACCTTGGGGTGGCCGTTCTCGAGGGCCTGGTGCACCTCCCCGTAAAGGGCCTGGGCGGCCTCCAGCTCCTTGCGTTGGACGGCCACGGGCATGGGGCTGAGCCGGAGGGAGATCTCGACGACGTACATGGTGGAGGGGGCTGGGGGCCGGGACGGCGGTGAGGACTGGCCAGGCCACTCTGGCGAATCGTCGGCCAGCGGGGAGGAGGTGGGTACTTCTGCTCATTCCCGCCGGCTGGCGGTGCGGAAGGCCGCAGAGGAGGGGGATCTTCTTTTACGATCTGCATGTAACGCTTCGTGAAGCTCCTCCCATGACGATCGCCCTAGGGCGTGCACCGGCCACGCGTGGATGGTTCGACGTCC
>JAUCZB010000004.1 GCA_030373325.1 Cyanobium sp. CZS25K
AGGCCGGCAGCAAGGAGGTCTGCCCCGGAACCCAGGGGCGGAAGGTCTTGGGCTTTTGCATGACCCATTCTCCCAGCCAGATCCATTGCTGTCATTGGGATCTGGGCAGATTCATGGGCGTCTGTGGAGAGGAGCTGGGGTGATCTATGCGCAACAGGCTCCTAGTACATCTTCATGGAGGACTGGCTATTGAGACTCCTCCGTATCTTTCCTCTGAAGGTGCCATGGATCTCCCCGGGAAGCTCAGCTCGAGGGACACCATCCCAGTCTCTGTTGGGGATATGGACTGATCCTGGCGAGTCCTCTGGAACCTTTTTAAGATAGGTTACATCTTGGGCCCCTAGCAAGGCCGTTTATTGGTCTAAAGCGCTAGAGGTTTGAAGTATTGCTTTCCCAAGGGGTTGCCTGCATTCTCTGTTATCCGGAGAGCGGTCAAGCTGGTGCACCCAGAAGTCTGATTCTTCTTAGATGTAAATCAACTATGTCAAAGACAAGCCTGGAGCTGCATGGCAGGGTCGTTCAACGCGGTACAGATCGCGGCGTTTCTGACCTTCGCGTTGTTGTTGCGGATCAGGAGACCAGGGTCCCTTCCCTCATACTCCGTAGTGTCACAGACCAGTCTGGTGGCTTTGTTATTGAGCTTTCACGTGATGATGCGGCGCGTCTTTTCGGCCCTGGGGCGTCCCAACAGAGCATCTGGAACGCATGGGCTCAGCTCTATATTTCTGTCTACAATGGAAGGTCGCGTCTTGCTACCACCTCCCAGAGGGTTCAGCTGCAAGATTTTGCCGAAGGAAGGCTTCCCGAGCTGGTCTTCGTCGACCTTGGCCGCACCGAGCGGCTGAACTTTTCCATCTTTGGGCGTGTCATCGACGCCGGCGGTGTGGGCCAGGCAAGTGTTTCGGTTGTCATCGAACGCGCCGACGTCGGCCGTCGCACGGCCTTGGCAGACGGACTCACGGACGCGCAGGGGAATTTCGACCTGACGTACCCCGGGGGCGAGACATCGACAGCGGACGCGACCAATCTCGCGATCGTTGTTATCGTCTCTGAGATCCGAACGGGAACAGAGATCGCGCGTACGCCGGTCATCGTGGACCCGGATCCGCGGCATGAAGTCGATGTGCTCACGACGGACATCCGCGACTATCGCGGCCAGCCTGAGTACGTCCGAGTTCAGTCTGCCATCACTGCGGAGCGCGGTAGCGGTGCCCTCAGCAGTGAAGACATCGCCCTGCTTGTCAAGCGCACCGGCCTCCCTCCAGCGCAGGTGGCCATGGCCATTCAGGCCGAGCGCATCTCAGCCGCTCGGGGGATTCCCCGCGAGGCCAGCTATGCGCTGATGCGCTCTGGGCTGCCAGCCGATGTGCCGGGACAGCTTGGGCAGACGCGCCAGACCATTCGTGACGCCCTGCAGCGCGCGCTGGACGAGAACGTCGTGGGGGCGACGATGGCTGACGGGAATGCGTTCGACGTTGATGCGCTCGCGGCTCTCTACACCGAGCGCAGGGTCGAAGCCGTTCTGTCCGGAACGGATCCCACCATCTCGAATCTCATCGCCACAAGCGGGCTGGCGTCTCGGGTCAGGGATCGATTCCTTGCACTGTGGGTGGAGCACGAAGGAACCGGCAGCGAGTTCTGGGCTGGGTTGGAAACGCAGTCGGATTTCACGCCCGCGGACATCGAGACCCTGAGGTTCACGACGGATGCGACCGGAATAGTGAACGGCTTCGAGCCGGCCCTGCGCGCTCTGCAGCGCGAACGTGTGGCCGGCAACGTCACCGGCTTGCAAGAACTCGCTGGCTGGGATCGATCCGCATGGAGCAGGTTCGTCACCGCACACGGCGCCCCTGACACGCTCCCGGGTCTTCGGGAAGAGCGCGAATCCCTCTATGCCGCCACACTGGAACGTGTCGTCGAGGAACAGTTCCCCACGCAGCGGGTCGCGAGGCGCCTCGCTGCCGCCCCCATGCCTGGCGCGATAGGGGTTCCCGAGTTCATCGATGCGAACCCCGCCTTCGACATCACCAGAACCGTCGTTGCCGCGTATTTCGAAGCCAACCCGTCCGCGGTGCCGAGCGGCCTCGATGCCGCCACGACCGAAGCCAATCTCAAGCGCGTTCAGCGGGTCTTCACGCTGACACCTCGCTTCCACCGCTACGACGTCACCCGGGTCCTGCTCGACGGGGGCATCGACTCCGCGGCGCAGATCGTTCGCACGGGTAAACCGGGGTTTGTGCAGCGCTTCGGCCCGCGGCTGGAAGGTGTCCATGATGGAATGTCCGGCGAAGCGGTGGCGAAGGCCGTCTATGCGTCGGCGTTGCAGAAGCACGGCTTCTCGCTGGCCCTGATGGCCCAGTACGGCGCGTCGATGAACACGGTTTCCATCGGTGCCATCCAGGCGTTAAAGGTCGATGGCTCCGAGGGACCGGGAGCCGCGACCCTGGCGTCGCTGTTCGGCTCGCTCGACTATTGCGCCTGCGAAGACTGCCGCTCGATGTTCAGTCCGGCGGCCTATCTGGTGGACCTGCTGAGCATGCTGGAAGGGGCCGATGCCTATTCCGCCTTCCACACACGGCGTGGCGATATCGCGCACCTGGAGCTGTCCTGCGAGAACACCAACACGGTGTTGCCCTACATCGACATCGTCAACGAGGTCCTCGAAGACGCTGCGTTGTCGCCACGGGCCCGGCCGAACACGCGACAGACCACATGGACCGAGACAGAGTTGCGTCTCAACCCCGAGCCTACCGGCAACGCCGCCGCCTACGACGGTCCCGCGCAGGCGGTCTTTCCCTGGTCGCTACCGGTCGATGTGCCCGCTGTGGAAACCCACGCGCATCTGGAGCGGCTCGGCTTCTCGCGCGCCGAGGCGATGGCCCTGTTCGCGGAGGACGCCTCCGACAGGGTGATTTCGGAAGATACCCGAACGGCGGAACGCCTGGGGATGGGCACGCTGGAGTTTGAACTGGCGACGGCCGGGCCATTGACGCCTGGCTCGGTTCCAGGCTACGAGCGCTGGGGATTCGGATCCTCTGAAGAGGGCACATGGGCGGCGACCCTGGCCGGGAATCTGCGACGGGTGCTTCGGGTCACGGCACTGTCCTTCGACGAGCTGGCACGCCTGCTCACGATGCGCAGGATCTACCGACGCCTGGTTCCAGAACCACTCGAGATCGGCCCCCCGGGTGATGAACCACCGACCTGCGACCTCGACGGTCTGTCCATTCGCGGCTTCGACGAGGCGGCAGCAGACCGGATCCACCGGTTCCTGCGCATCGCCCGCCGCGTGGACGCGTCCTGGCGTGAGCTGGACATCATGCTGGAGGCTTTCGGCGGGATGACCGCCTCGACGCTGCGCGCCATCGCCGACGCCCTCGAGGTCCGCGACTCCCTGGGGATCAGCCTCGACGAGGGGATCTGGGCCGATCTCGACCAGCACAGCTACGACGGCCAGCCCTCGGTCTTCGCGCGCATCTTCCAGAGCAACCAGGTGCTTGCGGCTGCCGCCGGCGAATTCTCCCTCGGCGGCAGCCTCGACGAAGCCCAGCACTTCTCACATCTGCGCTCGGGGCTCGGCATCAACGACAGTGATCTGCGGCTGCTCCTCGACGCGATCGGCGCCGGACTGAGGGCGACCCTCGACATCGTGCTCGTATCCCTTTTATTTGGGCACGCCCGGCTGGCCCGCGCCCTGGGGCTGCGTGTCCCCGAGCTGTTGCGGTACCTGGAGCTGGTTGAGGTCGACCCGTTCGCCTCGCCGGGCGACACCCTGACCTTCGCTGAGATCGTTCAGACAACCGAGGCGTCAGGGGTCGGTCTGGACGGCGTGGAGTACCTCTGCCGCCATCGATTCGCTCCGGAGCTCGGGTTCCATCCCACCGACTCAGCGCTCGACGCGGTGCTCGCCGACATCGCTGCCGGCAAGGCTGACGTGGACGCGCTGCTGCTGGTCGATGGGGTGCCCGCCGAGGTTCTCCGCGCGCATGCGGAGGCGCTGTTCGGTGCGGCCGAGGCGGCGATCGACATGGTCCGCATCCTCTCCCTGGAGCCGATCCCACCTGCCGGAACTACCGATGGCGACAGGATCCGTGAGCTGCTCGAAGGCCTGGTCAGCAACGCTGACCCCTATCTCGATGCCCTCCCAGGCCCGTCTGGAGATCCGCTCGTCTTCGATGAACGTCTCGCAGCGGTGATCCCCACCCTGATCGAGCGGCGCCGGAGCAGCGGCTATGAGGCGACCGTCCTGGCGCAGCTCGCCGGGTTCTCGTCGCTCTCCGCCGACACGGTCGCGAAGCTCGCGATGGATCACGTCGCTCATCCTTCAGGCAGTGCTGTCTCGGTTTTCCGCGTGCTGGTTGACGGCGGCAACAGAGAAGCGCTGGCAGTTTTCCACAAGGCCGGGATGCTGGTCGCGGGCCTTGGACTCGAGGCCCGCGATCTGGACTGGATCTTCGCCTCCGCAGGCGCCATGAACCTGAGTGCGTTGCCGGTGGCGGCGACCGATGCGGCGACTGCCCGGACCCTTTTCACCCAGTGGCACGACGTCCGCCTGTGGAGCGAACTGCTTGGCGGGCTGACCAGTTCCTCCGAGGGCCTGCAGGCGATCTCCGACGGCTTTCCGGCACCGGGAGACGAGCGCAACGAGCAGCTCGACGCGCTGGCGTCCATCAGCGGCTGGAACCTGCTGGACATCGACTGGGCGCGCGGAGCCGGCTGGCTCGGCCTCGACGGCGATGGTCTTCGAGACCCCGCCCGGATGGCACGGCTGCGCGATATGGGGGTCGCCGTGCGTCGCACCGGCGTTCGTGCCGAGCAGTTGGCGGCGTGGGCCCGAAACGCCCCGGACGACGGTATGGCCAAGGCCACCAAGCAGGCCTTGCGTGCTCGTTACACCGAGCAGACCTGGGCAGACGTGATTCGGCCGATCTCCGATCGCATGCGCGAGCTGCGACGGGACGCCCTGCTCGACTACATCATCGCCCGCGGCGATTTCGAGAGCCCCGAGTCTGTCTACGCCTACTACCTGCTCGACCCCGAGATGAACGCGTGCATGCAGACCTCGCGTCTGAAGCTCGCCATCAGCTCGGTGCAGCTCTACGTTCAGCGTGTGCTGTTGCGGCTGGAGGACGGTGTGTCCTTCTCTCCGGGCTTCACGCGGGACTGGGAATGGCGCAAGAATTACCGGGTATGGGAGGCCAACCGAAAGGTCTTCTTCTACCCCGAGAACTGGATCGTCCCGGAGCTTCGTTCCGACAAGACCCCGTTCTTCCGCGAGCTCGAGGCTCACCTCCAGCAGGGCGAGCTCACCAGCGACCATGTCGAGCAAGGTTTCAAGCTTTATCTGAACAAGCTGCACGAAGTCTCCAACCTGGCGATCCTCGATATGCACGAGGTATACGAACCAGATACGCGCCGGAACGTTGTCCATGTCGTTGGACGAACCCGATCTCAGCCCTATCACTACTTCTATCGGAAGAAGGTGGGAGATACACACTGGACGCCCTGGGAGCCAGCCGATGTTGGCATCAGCGGCGAGCACCTATTGCTGCGCTCATTTAACCATCGATTGTTCCTGTTCTGGCTTGAGTTCATCGAGGCCGCGAAGACAAAGGGTTCCAAAGGAGAGGAGACCGAACCGCGGCTACGATTTGTGCTCTGTTATACGGAGCGCAAGAATGGTGGATGGGCGCCCAAGAAGTCTTCGAAGGTGGCGTCGTGGAAAGCACCCGACATGAATCGGGAGAACTACTCGTTGTGGGGGACACTGCTGCAAAACGGACGTTCACTGCGCGTTGAGGTTGTGGGCGACGGGAAGTACCGGTTTTTCAGGTTCGATCCTTGTCAAGACGAGTTTGTACAGGCGGGTAGCGCTCCAGTGATGGAAAACCTCACCGGTTTAGCAACTACGGAGACTTTGGATGGGATTTCACGGGCACAGCGCGTGGACGCACGGGAAGCCAGGTTCATAGTAAACGAGTGGTCGAATAGCTTTCAGAATGCTAATAGCTTCCTTGCACTTGGCAAACACCAGTTCGATTCCAACCCTACAGAATTCACGATCACAGCCTGCCACCAAGACCTAGGCTCCAGAATCACTATTCGGCCCTATGCTGTCGAAGGGCCATCCGGAACCGTATTCCTGAATGCTGCACCGTTAATTGGTCAAGCGTTGGGCAGCGCGGGACCCGACTGGAACGAGGCACAAATGCTCGACCCCCACCCGAAAGTCGAGATTGGCGCTCCGCTTTTGGATACCGTCATTGAGCTGCGGAGGTTGAATGACGATGAGACAGACCCGCCTGTCCAGGCTGAGAATGCCGACGGCCTGACGTTTTCATTCGTTGGAACAGAGCTCATAAAGGCAGGTGAAACCGCTTCCCGCCCGACCGAGCTCAGGATCCCGGAGACCGTTGTGAGCACAGGAGCTACATTCTCCTCTTATGCTGCTATATCAATGGCCTCTTTTAGTCACCCTTTTACTTGTGATCTTCTTTCCGCTCTCAACATCACGGGAGTAAACGGTGTTCTTGCGCCGGAGGCGGGTGGTATTCGGCGGCAACAGGCTGAGTATGCAATATTCGCTCGACCCAATGAACAAGTCGAAGACTCGACACGGTTTCAGATCGTGAAGGCTACCCATTTTGTTCGACATCCCTTTCCTCTTGCCGAATTCGAGTTCACGGCTGAAGGATCCTATTCCCAATATAATTGGGAAGTCTTCTTTCACGCGCCGCTGATGATTGCCAGTCGGCTTCGAAGTGAGGGTAGCTATGAAGAGGCTGATGGATGGTACCGCTTCATCTTCAATCCGCTCAATAGCGAAGAAGGATCAATCACCGGGCCGGAGCGATTCTGGATGGTCAAACCGCTGTTCCAGGAGGCCCGCGTGGGTGAGCCGGATGTCATTCAAGCCTTGTTCAGCACCGATGGATTTGGGGCTGATCCCGCGACACTCACCAGTTTCGTCAAGAGTGTGGCGCGGTGGCTTTACGAGCCTTTCAACCCACATGCGATCGCATCGGTTCGGTCCGGAACCTATCGCTGGGTTGCTGTCCGCGGCTATCTCGACAACCTACTCGACTGGGCGGATGCGCTGTTTCGCCGCGACAGCATCGAGTCTGTCAACGAAGCCACGCAATTGTACTTGCTGGCGGCTGAATTGTTGGGGCCAAAGCCCGAACGTGTTCAGCACTCGAATGTGCAGGTGGAGCGTTACTCCACGATCGATTTCCCAGTGCTCTTCGGTGGGCTTGCGGAGGTCGAGGGGTTCTATCCGGAGCAGAGCTCCATCGGCAGTCTTCAGATCGGCGATGGACCGACAATACCCGTCACGCCACCGGAGCCCCCGACCTACGACACCACGCTGAAGGCGTCCGTCGGCACTGTCAGACCGCCGATTTCACCGGGCGCCACCGACTTCGCCCGTGAGACGCGCGAGGTCCCGCCCTATCAGCCGATAGGCGGTTTCCAGCAGCTCCCCCCGTCAGGCCCGCCGGCACCCCTGTGGTGGACCTTCTGTCTGCCCCCCAACCCGCAGTTGCTGGCGTACTGGGACACCGTCGCCGACAGGTTGTTCAAAATCAGAAACTGCATGAACATCGAGGGTGTGGAGCGGTCTCTGGCACTGTTCGAGGCGCCCATCGATCCGGCCCTGTTGGTCCGGGCGCGAGCGGCTGGCGTCGACCTGACATCAGCCATCGACGGGCTCAACGCGCCGCTCCCGACCCATCGCTACAGGGTTCTGGTTGGTCGAGCGATTGATCTTTGCAATGACGTCAAGGCGCTTGGTGGCGCCCTGCTTAGTGCCCTGGAGAAGCGTGATGCGGAGGCCCTGTCGCGCTTGCGAAGCCTGCATGAGACCAGCGTGCTCAAGCGGATGCGGCAGGTGCGGGAATGGCAGGTCGAGGAGGCGAGCGACCAAATCGAGGTGCTGAAGGCGTCCGATGACATCGCCGGTCAGCGTGAGTCGTACTTCACTAAACTGTTGGACGATGGGCTGCTCCAGGCCGAGGTAGACCAAATCGAGGCAATCGCCAGCGCCCGCGACGCGCGACGTGCGAAGCGAATGTTCGATCAGGTGTCCTCCGTTTTCGCAATCTATCCGAACATCAGCATCGGTACGACTGGGTTTTCAAGTTCGTTTGGGTCAACCCAACTCTCTGCCTACTTCACCTTCCTCGGTGAGGCTCTTGGTGGAGGCGCCTTCGAGCACGACACCAATGCTCAGTTGGCACAGATCGCGGCTGGCTATCTGCGACGTGACCAGGACTGGAGGCAACAGAAGAGGCTTGCCACTCTTGAGAAAGTTCAAATCAACAAGCAGATCATTGCTGCAAAAATCCGCAAGGCGATCGCCAAAAAGGAGCGCTCAAACCTTGAGCGGCAGATCGAGCAGGCCGAAGAAATCGAGGCTTTCTACCGCGATAAATTCACGAGCAAGGAGCTCTACGACTGGATGATCGGCGAGATCTCTCGCCTCTATTTTCAGGCTTACAAGTTGGCCTTCGACATGGCCAAGAAGGCCGAGCGGGCCATGCAGTTCGAGCTGGAGACCAGTGACAGCTTCATCGAATTCGGCTATTGGGACGGGCTGAAGAAGGGGCTGATGGCCGGGGAGCGCCTGCATCTCGACATCAAACGGATGGAATCGGCCTATCTCGACAGGGACAAGCGGGAGTTTGAGCTCACCAAGCGGGTCTCCCTGCGTCAGGTGGACCCCATCGCGCTACAGAATCTTCGGCAGAACGGTACCTGCGACTTCCACCTGCCTGAGGTGGTCTTTGACCTGGACCACCCGGGCCACTACCTGCGTCGCATCCGCTCTGTCAGGCTCACTATTCCAGCCGTGGCCGGTCCGCATACGAGCATCGGCGCCACCCTGACCCTGCAGCGGGATGCGCTGCGCAGCCAACCCTCGCTCGATGCGGAGCCGCGCATCACCTACGGCGGATCGCAGCGCATTGCCACGTCCCATGCGCGCGAGGATGGCGGCCTGTTCGAGGTCAACTTCCGCGACGAGCGGTACCTGCCGTTTGAGGGAGCGGGTGTGGACAGCCACTGGAATCTGCGGCTGCCCAGTGAGATCCGGCAGTTCGACTACAACACCATCTCCGATGTGGAGATCCGCATCGACTACACCGCCCGGGATGGAGGAACGCCGTTCCGGCAATCCATGGAGGCCGAGCTCCGCACGCAACTGAACGCTGCCTTGGCGAGCGCAAGCCAGCAGGGGCTCGCATTCGTGCTCAGCGCGAAGAAGGATTTCGCTGTGGAGTGGGAACGCTTCCTGCGGCCGAACGAGGGTGAGACCGGCGCGCCGATGGTGCTCCCCATCACTTTGGAGCGTTTCCCTTACATGCTGCGCGGACTGGAACCGACGATCCAGTCAGTCGAGGTGGTCCTGGTCGGGGCCGGCTTCTCAGCGGGCACCGGCGAGGCCGGGATCGCCGCCGACCCGGCGGCGGGGTTCGAACCCATGATTGGGTCCGATCCCGGTCGCTTCGGTCGGGACGGGATCGTGTCGCCCGTCACCGATGCGCCCTGGTCGCTCGACCTTGGCGATGCGGTGACGATCGACGATGCGGCATTGGTCGACGACCTCTGGGTCGTGGCCCGATTCACCATCAACGCGTCCTGAGCCCAAATGCAACGCCGCGACGACGAAGAGCCCAAACTCGGCGCAGCGGTCGGCGCCGCTCCGCGAACGGATTCAACGGAGCCGGCGCAGGCCGACCCACGCTCCGTTGGCTCGGGCGAGGGTACGCAACAGACCCCGGCCCAGGAACAGCCCTGGGTGCCGAAGGTCGAGATGCCCCGCGGCGGCGGTGCCATCAGGGGCATTGGCGAGCGCTTCGAGGCCAACGCCTTCACCGGCGCCGGAGCGATGTCGATTCCGATTGCGACATCACCTTGTCGCGGGGCCGTCGCCCCATCGCTGGGTCTGTCCTACGCGTCGGGCTCCGGCAATGGCCCGTTCGGCCTGGGCTGGTCCCTGGCGGTTCCGGCGATTCGGCGAAAGACGGAACAGGAACTGCCGATCTATCGCGATGCGCTGGAGAGCGACACCTTCCTGCTGGCAGGCTCCGAGGACCTGGTGCCGTTGCGTGATGCAGCCGGCCTGCGGGTGCGCGAAGAGCGCGACGGTTTTGCCATCTATCCCTACCGGCCGAGGGTCGAAGGCGGATTTGCCCGCATCGAGCGGTGGGTGTCGCTGACGGATGGCACCACCCATTGGCAGGTGCGCACGCCGGACAACGTCGTGGCGCGCTACGGCAGCTCGCCACAGTCGCGACTGTCCGATCCGGAGGACAGGACACGCGTGTTCGAATGGAGGCTGGAGGAGGCGCGCGACGACCGCGGCAACATTGCCCGGTACACCTACAAGGCAGAGGACGACGCGGGGCCGCTCGGGGACTTCATCGCCGAGTCCAACCGGGGACCGGTCGCAAATCTCCATCTCTCACGCATCGAATACGGCAACGGGACGCCGGAGCTGGCGGCCGATTTTCTGTTCGAGGTGGTCTTCGATTACGGCGAGTACGGCAGCATGGACCAGGCCGGTCAGCTGTTCGTCACGCCGGCGGAGCAGCGGCCCTGGGCGCTGCGGCCGGACCCGTTCTCGAGCTTCCGTTCCGGCTTCGATCTACGCACGCGCAGGCGCTGCAACCGGGTGCTGATGTTCCATCGGATCAGCTCCCTGTCCACCGACCCGCGGCTGGTCGCCTCGACCGACTTCATTTACGACGAGGACCCGCATCTCGCCAAGCTCACCTCGGTGATCCAGCGGGCCTACAGCTTCGACTCCGCGAGCGGCGGTTATGTGCCGGAGGACCTGCCAGCGCTTCGCCTGGAGTACAGCTCCGTGGAGCTTGACCCAAGGCTCGTCGAGATCGACGAATCCAGCCTGGAGAATGTGGGCCCAGGCATCGACGGCGTCGAGTTCCGCTTTGCGGACCTCGACGGTGAGGGACTGCCGGGCATCCTGAGCCAACAGGGCGACGCGCTCTACTACAAGCGCCCGCTCGGCGACGGACGCTTCGGATCGCTTGCGCTGGTCGGCGAGCAGCCGACGACGGCGCGGCTCGGCCAGGGGGCGCAGCTGGCCGACCTCGACGGCGACGGCCGCCTGGAGTTCGCCGTCCGGACCCTCGGCCACTCCGGCTCCTACGCCCGGGTCGCGGGCGGCTGGGAGGCATTCGAGCCCTTCGAGACGGTGCCGAACATCGACTGGGCCGATCCGGACCTGCAGCAACTCGACCTCAACGGCGACGGTCGCGCGGACCTCCTCATCGCCAGGGACGACCACTTCATCTGGTATCCATCCCTCGGCCGCCATGGCCATGGACCCGGCCGGATGCTGCCCAAACCCGCGCGGGAGCTGGACGGCCCGGCCGTGCTGTTCGCCGACGGCACCGGCACCTTTCAGCTGGCCGACATGAGCGGCGACGGTCTGCAGGACATCGTGCGCATCGAGAACGGCGCGGTGCACTACTGGCCCAACCTCGGGCACGGACGCTTCGGGCGCCGCGTGACCATGGACGGCAGTCCGTTCTTCTGCGCGCGGGCGGACTTCCAGCCGGCCCATGTGCGCCTTGGCGACCTGGACGGCAGCGGGACCACGGACATCCTCTATCTCGACAACAGAGGCGCCCGTTCCTGGCTCAACCGCTCCGGCAACGCCTTCTCCGGCGTCCAGCACCTGCGCCCGTTCCCCGGCATCGATGCGGCAACGGCGGTCGAGGTGCGTGACGTCTTCGGCAAGGGCACCGCCAGCCTGGTGTGGTCAACGGCGGCCGGCTGGGCCGAGCCCCACCAGGTGATGGTGCTCGACCTGCTGCCCCAGAAACCGCACCTGCTGCTGGGGAGCGACAACGGCATGGGCCTGCAGACGCGGCTGTCCTACGAGCCGTCCACCACCCAGTACCTGCGCGACCGCGCGGCCGGCCGGCCCTGGCTGACCACCCTGCCCTTCCCGACCTACGTGGTCACGCGGGTCGAGAGCTATGACGCGATCGCGCGGCGACGCTTCGTGCAGACCTACGCCTACCACCACGGCCACTACGACGGTATCGAGCGGGAGTTTCGCGGCTTCGCGATGGTGGAGCGCTGGGACACCGAGTCCTACGAGGACTTCGCCGGGGACGGCCTGTTCGAGCTGGCGCTGTTCGACCGGGTGGAGGCCCAGCTCCACCAGCCGCCCGTCTACACCAAGACCTGGTTCCATACCGGCGCCCATCCGGTCCAGGCGCGGATCTCGCGGCAGCTGGAGGAGGAGTACTGGAGCGGCGACCCGCAGGGGGCCATCTGGCGACTGCCGGACACCGTGCTGCCGGATGGGCTGAGCGCGCGCGAGTGCCTCGAAGCCGCAAGGGCGCTGCGTGGCCGGGCGCTGCGCTCCGAGGTCTATGGGCTCGATGGATCCGGGCTCGACGACGTGCCCTATGCCGTGAGCGAGACCAACTTCACGCTGCGGCTCGAGCAGCCGGCAGCGCCGGAGCACCGGTTCGACAAGCCGGCGCACGCCGTCGTGTTCGCCCACGCGCGGGAAGCGCTGTCGCTGCACTACGAGCGCGATGCGGACAACCCCCGCGTCGCCCATGCCCTGGTGCTCGACGTCGACGCCCACGGCAACGTCACGCGCTCCGCCCAGGTGGGCTATCCCGCCCGCAACCCGGAGATCCCCGAGCAGCAGCAGAGCGCGGTGCTGGTGAGCAACGCCTCCTTCTGCCTGATCGACACCCCGGATGCCTACCGCACCGGCGTCCCGTTCGCGTCGTCCAGCCACGAGCTGCATGGATTCCCGGTGTCGGCCGATGCCCGGGTGGACATGGAGGCCCTGCGCACCGTCCTCGATGCAGCGCCCCAGGTCCCCTATGAGACCTCTCCGGCCGGGCCGGCGCGGCGGCTGCTGTCGCGGACCCATGCGCTCTACTACGCGGATGATCTCGCAGGCCCCCTGCCGCCCGGGCAGTGCGGGGTGCGGGCGCTGCCGTTTGCGTCCCGTGGAGCGGTGCTGTCGGAGGGGCAGCGCGCGGCGGTGTTCGGTGACGATGTCGATGCGGCGCTGCTCGAGGGCGAGGGCGGCTATGGGCAGGCCGAAGGTCTCTGGTGGTCGCGCTCGGGCACCCAGGTGTTCGATCCGGCGCGTTTCTACTTGCCGACCGTTGGCCGTGACCCCTTCGGCAACGAGGCGAGGGTCGCCTACGACGACCACCATCTTTTCGTCACCGGGATCACCGATGCCCTGGGCAACGTCGCGCGGTTCGAGCACGACTACCGGGTGCTGGCCCCGTTCCGCAGCACCGACCCCAACGGCAACCGCACCCAGATGGGCTTCGACACCTTCGGCCGCGTGATCGCGATGGCGCTGATGGGCAGCGAAGGTACCGACGAGGGCGATACGCCCGAGGACCCCACGGCCACCTTCAGCTACGACGTCTTCGCCTGGCAGGATCGCGGCGAGCCGCTCTCCGCCTACGGGCGGGCCCGCGAGACCCACCGAGACCCTGCCACCCGCTGGCAGGAGAGCTGGACCTACTTCGACGGCTCGGGCTCCACACTGCTGGCCAAGGCGAACGCGGAACCCGGCGAGGCCCCCCAGCGGGACGCCAACGGCGCGCTCATCCTCGACGGCGCCGGCAGACCCGTCCTCGCCTTCACCGCTAGGCGCTACGTCGGCAGCGGACGCACCGTCTTCGACAACAAGGGCAACCCGGTCAAGCAGTACGAGCCGTACTTCTCCAGCACCGCCGGCTACGAGGACGAGGCGGAGCTGCGCGAGCAGGGCGTGACGCCGGTGCTGCACTACGACCCCCTGGGCCGACTGGTGTGGACGGACTTCCCGGACGGCTCCTTCGCGCGGGTCGAGTTCGGCCCCTGGACGCAGGTGAGCCACGACCGGGGCGACACCGTGCTCGAGTCCGCCTGGTACGCCGAGCGCATCGCCCTGGAGGCCGGCGATCCGAGGCGCCGGGCCGCAACCCTCAGCGCCCGCTGTCACGGCACGCCCACCGTCAGCCGGATGGACGCGCTGGGCAGGGCCGTGCGTGTGGTCACCGAGAACCTGGAGGGCGAGCTGGCCGAGGCCCGCGTCGTGCTGGACATTGCCGGCAACACCCTCCAGGTCATCGACGCCCGCGGCAACAGCGCCCAGGAGAACGTGGTCGGCATGGCGGGGCAGGTGCTGCAGGAGACCTCGGTAGACGCCGGCTGGCGGCGCGCCATCGCCGATGTGGTGGGCAACCCGCTGCGGGCCTTCAACGAGCGTGGCTTCACCTTCCGATGGCGCTACGACCCGGGGCTGCGGCCGACCCATCAGTTCGTCGAGGCCTCCGGCGAGGAACGCCTGACGACGCGAACGATCTACGGCGAATCGCTGGACACCCCCGAGGCCCTGAACCTGCGCGGACAGGCCTATCGCGTCTACGACGGCGCCGGCGTGCAGACGGCGGAGGCCTACGACTTCAAGGGCGCTCTGGTGGCGGCGGAGCGCCGGCTCGCGATCGATGTCACCCAGACCCTGGACTGGTCGGCACTGAGCGGGCTGGAGGATGTGGCGGAGCTGGAGGCCGCGGCTTCGGGCGCCCTGGACGTGGAGGTGTTCCGCACCGAGAGCACCTTCGATGCCCTGGGCCGCCCGGTCACCCAGACGACACCGGACCGTTCCGTCGTCCGGCTGACCTACAACGAGGCAGCCCTGCTTGAAGGCGTCTCGGCAAACCTCCGCGGCCCCTCCAACGAGACCACTTTCGTTTCCAACATCGACTACGACGCCAAGGGCCGGCGCTCGCGCATCTCCTACGGCAACGGCACCGAGACCACCTATACCTACGACCCGGTCACGCAGCGGCTGACGCGGCTGCTCACGACAGGGCCGGCACGACGGTTCCAGGACCTCGCCTACACCTACGACGTGGTCGGGAACATCGTCCAGATCACGGATGCCGCCCAGCAGTGGATCTACTACAACGGCGAGGTGACGTCGGGAACGCAGCGGTTCGAATACGACGCGCTGTATCGGCTCATCCGTGGGGAAGGGCGAGAGCACATTGGACAGAATGCAGCCCAACCATCAGCTGATGATCCCCGACCGGTTGTGCATCCGCAGGACGGCGGCGCGATGCGTAATTACACGCAGCAGTACGTCTACGACGTAGTGGGGAACATCCTCTCGATGCAGCACAGCGCCACCAATGGCGACTGGAACCGTCGCTACCGCTACGCCACCGATGGGAACCGACTGCTGGCCAACACGGCGACAGGTGACGCACCGGGCGAATTCAGCCACGGCTACACCTACGACGCGCACGGGAACATGACGTCGATGCCGCACTTGAGCGAGGTGGTCTTCGATCATGCCGACCAGATGCGCTCGGCGGACCTGGGCGGGGGCGGCATGGTCTACTTCGTCTACGACGCCGCCGGGCAGCGGGTGCGCAAGGTGCGGATCAATCAGAGCGGCTCACGGACCTTCGAGCGCATCTACCTCGGCCCCTTCGAGCTGTACCGCGAGCGGACGAATGGCGCAGTCCGGCTGGAGCGGGAGACGCTGCACATCGCCGACGACGCCGGGCGGATGTGCGACCTCGAGACGCGGACGGTGCAGGACGGCGATTTGGTTCCGAGCCCAACGACACATCAGCGCTACCAGTACAGCAACCACCTGGGCTCGGCGGCGTTGGAACTGACTGAGGCGCGAGAGGTGATTTCCTGCGAGGAGTATCACCCCTACGGCACGTCGTCGTATCAGGCGGTCAATTCCAGCATCGATGTCTCCCCGCAGAGATATCGGTACACGGGCAAGGAGCGCGACGAGGAGACAGGGCTTTCGTATCACGGGGCGCGGTACTACGCGTGCTGGCTGGGGCGGTGGACGGCGAGTGATCCGATTGGGCTTGGGGATGGGGTTAATCGGTATGCGTATGTGTCGGGGAATCCGTTGTCTCTGCGAGATCCTGGCGGAACAGCGGCCAGGCCACCCAAAGACGTGAAGTTCGACCTCCGTGATGAACCGAACCCGGATGTGGTCAAAGGCGGAACGAATCCGACTCACATCACTGGGGTGGAGCTTGAGGGACGCCTTCTCTTGGGGGACTTCGATGCGGACTCTCCCTACCGCTTCGAAGACCTTACTAAGGGAGAACTGTCTGAGGCAGAGTTCAGATTCAAGCAAGACGTCTATAGGGAAGCTGTTGCGCAAAGCGCTCGAGAACGTACGTTCGTGTGGGGAGTTGCCGACATATTTCTCACGTCTGTATCTCAGCGAATTGAGGTTCAATCAGAGGTGGCAGCGGCGGCATCGGACATGCTAGCCGCTGCAAACCGCGAACTTGGAACGAGCTTTACCTTGCGAGACTTGCTGTCGTCGAGTTATCGAGATGCTGATGAGCAGTTCGATAAATGGGACGCATCCTTCGCTCGAAAACTGGAAGACTTTCAAGATGACGGCGGTAAGCTAAATGCGAAAGGAGCTGAGAAACTCGCGAGGCGAATCCGGGAGGATTACGCGACTCCTGGCTACAGCAAGCATCAACGCGCGCTCGCGCTAGATTTTAGAAAGTCGAAGTTCAGAGGATCTGAACTTGAGGAGTGGATGAACGCCGACGGAGGGAGAAATGCCCGACAATTCGGGTTTGAAGTCCTTCCTGGAGAGTTCTGGCACTGGAACTATATCGCTTCGGATCCTCTCGCCGGAGAGTCAGAGCGACGGAAAACAGGGCCTCGGCGGGTGGCGGAACCTCTCGAACGCGAATATGTTGGCCCAACAGCCGTTCCAGGCTTTTCACCTGGCGAGAACCGCGACTACATTGGCCCGTCAGCTGTCACAGCTCCGGAGCAGCCTTACCGCACTTAACGGTGCTGATGCAGCTGGGATTCGTGATGCCGCGTTGACGGGGGTGAAGTGGGGCGGAGCTATTGGCGCAGCATCTCCGCTCGGTCGGTGCTGAGGTCGGACTGGGCTAAGCGACGGCCAAGGGAATCCCCCCCTCGACAATCAAGTTTGCTCCCCGACCCAGGTCTCGGACTCGCGTGGGAAACTCGTTTTCGTGGGGGGAGACCCCCTTCGATCCTGCCAAGCTGGATCGAATCCTGAAGAACCTTGAGGACGAGGGGTTCACTGTGATTCGCGGCACCGAGGCTGAGAAGGCCCTCGCTCCAAAGGGTTCGCAAGCGCAGTACCGCTATACAGACGAGGCGCCTGGAACGCTGATTATTCGCGACAATCCGACGGCTCCACAGGTGATTGAGGACCTCATTCACGCAGGCCAACATCGTCGGTTTGGATTCCGTGGAATCACTGACAGTGAGCTCGTTCAGTTTGACACTGCCCAGACCTGCCGCTTTGGGATGCGTTGCCACATCGGCGTTGATGCCGCATCTTGCTTGGTCCACTCCGTGGTGAGCACCGCGGCCAACGTGCATGAGCTGAACACAGCAGCTGAGCGGCTGCATTGGGATGAGAGCCTCATCTACGGTGATGCTGGCCACATCGGCATTGAGAAACGAACCGATTTCCAGAACTGCGAGGCTGAGTTCAGGATTGCCATGAAGCCCGGCCAGCGCAGAGTGCTTCCAGAGACACCAGAGGGCAGGCTTCTGGATCTGATGGAGACGGCCAAGGCCCACTTCCGCGCCAAAGTGGAGCAGCCCTTTCGGATCATCAAATGTCAGTTCGGCTTCCGGAAGGGCTTCTACAGAGGTATCCGCAAGAACGATCTCAAGCTGAAGTTGCTCTTTGCCCTGGCAAACCTCTGGATGGTACGGGAGCAAATGTGTCTTAAAGGTCGACATTCATCCAGAAATCAAGGCAAAACCAATGGCAGAAACTGCCTGAACGTCTTTGTGCGTGGACTTCTGTGAGCAAAACAAGGGCAGAATCTGCTCAGTATCGTCTCATTTATGAGAATGAGACTAGGTTTTATGGATTTAGTCGTTTTGATCAGAGCTTCCTTTGATGCCGTGGTGGTCGCTATCGAATCCGGTGATCTGCTCGACATCGTCGAGCATCCAAACCAGGCCCGATACCCAGGCCAGCGCATTCTTGTCGTTCTGATCTCCGGCTATGCCCATCTGGTGCCTTATGTCGAGGCCGACGATCACCTCCTTCTCAAAACCATCATTTCCAGCAGCAAAGCCACCATCGCCTACCGCCCAGGAGACGCACCATGACCCCCCTTGATCACGAAGAGCAGGAGATCCTGGAAGCCTTCGAGGCGTGCACGCTCCGTTCAGTGGCCACGGCTGCCGAGCGCTCCCGCCTGGAAGCCTCCGCAAGGTCAACGGCCACCAAGGATCAGCGCATCAACATTCGCCTCACCAGTGAGGATCTGGGCGCCTTGCGTGCCCGTGCCCTGCAGGAGGGCATTCCCTACCAGACCCTGATCAGCAGTGTCCTTCACAAGTACGTGAGCGGCAGACTTCTCGATCGACTCTGAAGCAGTGGAGCTTCTGGGTTGCGGGCGGCCCACAAAGAGCTCCATCCATTGCAGACGGCAGCACCTGGCCGCGGTGCAGCACGGACACCCTCCCGGCAGAATGGCATCCAGATCGGAACCCTGATGTCCAGCTCCAGTCCACGGACCGAACAGGTGCTCAGCACCTTGCGGCTAGGAAGGGATGTGTTGCTGCCTTTGCCCCGGATGGTTCGCCCTCAGCGCCGCATCCCGCTGGCTCTTTGCGTCGCCCTGCCCCTGCTGCCCCTGGCGGCCGGCCTGGTCCTGGCGCCACCGCTGCAGGCCCAGCCCACCACCAGAGCCAGGCCGACGGTGGTGCGATCGGTGCCGCCCGAGACCCGGCCCAACCCCGCCCTCGAGGCGGCCCTGCGCGAGGTTCTCTTCCCGGTGCGCATCGACGACGGCCAGGGCCACGGGCCCGATCCCGGCAGCGACGAGGGGGAGATGGTGAAGCGCACCAAGATCAAGGCCGAATGCGAGCGCATGCCTGCGCCTCGTTACACCTGGAGCCGGGTGGATCTGGGCGGCGATGACAGACCCGAGGTGGTGGCCCAGGTGCTGGGGCCGATGGTCTGCGGCACCGGCGGCTGCCCTCTGCTGATCTTTCGCGAGCCCAGCCCCGGCCGCCTGCAGCTCATCACCCAGATGAGCCTGTTCAAAGATCCCCTGATCGTGACCGAGCGACGCCACAACCGCTGGAAGGACCTGATCACCCGGGTGCGGGTGGATGCCGGCACCGGGTACTACGCGGAGCTGCGCTACGACGGTCGCACCTATCCCACCAACCCCAGCGTGCCGCCGGCCATCCCCCTGCGCCGAGCGGAACCGGGCACCGCCTACCTGGAGTGGAACGACAAGGATCCCCGCGCCCACAGGCTGCCCTGTGAGGGCACACCCCAGAAACGGGGCCTCTGATCACGGCCGCCGCTTGCCCCTGCCAGCAACTGGCTGAAGGCAACCCACTTGGAGCATCACCAGAAGGGCATGATCGGGCCCTGCGGGTGTAACCGCCCTGTCCATCGCAATCATTGCCGACGGATGACCATTGCGCCCAAACAGTGAATGCGGTCGGCAGCTCAGCCTGAAGGCTTGCCGATCGTCACTCAGCCACACGAACCGCATCCGTGCATAGGCGTGAGGTGGCAATGGGGCCCGCCGGGCCGGAGCGGTGCTGACGCAGTAGCGGCCCAACAGAAACTCCACCACGTAGGTGGGCACCGGGTATTGCCTGGAGTATTTGCGCACCAGGTAGCCATCAAAGGCCTTGGCGCCGAGCTGGTCGAGATGGTCCATCTCGCTGGTGGCAGCTGGTGCGCTAGTCATGCCAAGACCTCCAGCTGCAGCAGGGATGCTGCCTGCTTGAGTCTGCGGTCGAAACAGGCGAAGGTCAGTTGTTGATCCGTGCTTTGGTCGAGTTCATGGGCCGCTGCCAGTTGCACGCTGTCGTAGCCGCGCAGAGCGAAAACATCGGCAAAGCGCCCAGCTGTTTCCACCAGCCTCTGGCTGACTTCAACGATGGTGAACTGATTCCAGCTATGGACCAGGCGCTGACGGGCCTGTTCGATGTCATCCCCACTGATTGGATCTTCCCTCTGCCGACGGGCCATGCCCGCCATGGCCTCTGCCCAAGTGATCCGGCAGACCGCAATGGCTTCGGCGTGCGAGCTGGTCTCCTCCATCTGATCGGAGCCGGGCTCACTGATCAACAACTTGATCAAGGCACTGGTGTCGCAGAACAGGATCACCAACTCAACCTCGATCTTCCATCACGATTTCACTGACGAGTTTTCCCTCACCACGCAGCTTCACGGGCGGAGGCAACACCGGCTTCTGGCCGTTCCAGCTGATGATCCCGGCATCAATGGCCGCTTGCAGCGGGTTAGCCGGGGAATTGGGCTTCTTGATGCCAGTGAGCCTGGCGATCGGCTTGCGGTGGGAGGTGACTTCCACCACCTCGCCGGCCTGGGCGCGGGCCAGCCATTCGGAGAGATGGGTCTTGAGGTCCCGCACCGACACCTGACTTGCGACCACATCTGCCATGGCTGTCTCTGCCGATGCGACCACACTAGGTCTAATTTCGGCGCTCATGTAACTCCTCCCACCACGGTGCAGCGTTGGGCGATCACCCGGTCATCTCGGCTCAACAGCACCGCCACCACCACTGCACCTTCCAGCTCTTCATCTTCCATCAGCAGGCGGGCGCCGCCATCGTCGATCGGTTTGGCCGTGGTGGCCACTGAGGGGCCTCCGGCTGCTTCGCGGCGCAGGTCGGCATTCATGCCGGCCGTTCCCCCGTTCACTTCCAGGTTGCAGCGCAGCCCTTTCCAGCTGATCTCGGTGATGGCCGCAGTGGGAGCATTGCTTGCTTCGCCTGAGACCACCAACACGGGGGTGAGGCACTCCTGCAGGCTCGGGGTAGCGAACTGCTCGCTGGGGTTCCAGCTCCAGGCGGCGGTGGGCACCGGCACCTGGGATTCGCCCTTGACAGCAGCGCAGCCGCACCAGCGTCAGTCGCGTTGAGCATCAGGCCCTGGGCCGGTTGCGGCAGGAGCTGCGGGCCTGCGGGCCCCCTCTCAGAAGCTGCGCATCAATCAGGACTCTCCTCGTCGCCAGGGCGACGGGTGTACTGGCCCAGCGCATGGCGGCGCGGGGCTGGAGCCGAGCTGGGCGCGCTTGTGCCGCGGCTGTTGTCCATGAAGTAGGTGGCGGCCGACTGGCCCCCCAGGGCCACCGATGGCAGCACCAGGCTCCAGCGGTGCTCGCAAATGGCGGGGCCGGACGCCCGCAGCTCGCACACCCCCACGAAGGCCAGCAGGACGGCGATCTCAGCGGCCACCAGGGCCATGATCGGACCGGTGTTGGTGGATTGGTGGCGGGTCATCTCCAGCGGCGCAAACCTCACCAGCTGTTGCCAGGACGCTCAGCGCCGGGGGGCAGCGGCTGGCTCGTGGCCCCGCAGCTACACCTCCACTTCCTGCTTGCGCACCACCCGGCTTTCGCGGTTGTTGCTGATCTGCACCCTGCCGCCATGCACCTCGGCGGTGACGCGCCAGGGGCCGGGGGAGGGATCTGCCGCTGCCGATGGCGAGAGGGGTGACGCCACGACGCTTGTCTCGCTCGTCAGCAGTCGTTCGCCAAGGACTTCAGCTAACAGATCACGTGTGGAGGGGGGCATGGCGGCAGCGGGCGTAGGAAGAGCGGGATTTGTGCAGCCGGAGAAAAGGCATCGCCGCTATCTCAAGCTCTTGCCACGCCTGGGCCTCGTCTTGTTCAGCGCCTGATGAGCGACGCCGCAGGTCAGCACAGGGCGGGGTTGCGGGCAGATGGGCGGCCACAGCAAGGGCGCGTCACAGGTTGCCCTCGGCTTGCGCCGGTTGGTACCCCCACTTGGGATCGTTGCGGAAGCTGTACACCTCCCGGCCGTTGCGCTTGATGCTGAAAAGGGTCCAGGTCTGATGCCGACAGCTCAGGCCGATCACCGCCTTCCCATCGGCGAGGGGCAGTTCCACGTGGCGGATCCCGTCATAGATCCACTTGATTACCCAGCTCGCTCCGCGACGGCCACCCAGGCCCTATAGGCTGGTACACAGATACTAGTCTAATCATGGCGCGCAGCGGCATCCAGTTCCAGAAAGGCCTCTCGCTGCGTGAGTTCCAGCGGCTCTACGGCACCGAGGAGCAATGTGAGGCTGCTCTGGAGCAGGCGCGCTGGCCCGATGGGTTCCGCTGTCCCCGCTGCAATGGCCATGAGCATGGGCTCGTCTACGGACGCCGCCTCAAGCGTTATCAGTGCCGCACCTGCAGCCATCAGGCCACGCTCACGGCTGGGACGATCATGCAGGCCACAAAACTGCCGCTGACCACCTGGTTCCTGGCCTTCTATCTGATCGGCCAGGCCAAAACCGGGATCTCCTCGCTGGAGCTCAGCCGCCACCTGGGCGTGAAATACGACACGGCCTGGCTGCTGCACAACAAGATCCTGCGGGCAATGACTGAGCGGGAGGAGGCCTACCTGCTGCGGGGAAAGATCCAGATCGATGATTCCTACCTTGGCGGAGAACTCCCGGGTGGCAAGGCAGGTCGGGGATCAGAGAACAAGATCCACATCGTTGCGGCCGTCTCCTTGAACGAGGCAGGGCATCCGATTCACGCCAGAATCACAGCCGTGAGTGGCTTCAGCTCAGAAGCGATCTCTGACTGGGCCAAACGCCACTTGATGCCCGGCAGCCAGGTGCTCTCCGATGGCCTGGCCTGCTTCCGCGCCGTGACCACGGCCAACTGCCACCACAAGGCGGTTGTCACCGGTGGAAAGCACCCCAACGAGCTACCGCAGTTCCGTTGGATCAACACTGTGCTGGGCAACCTCAAGACCAGCTTCAACGGCACCTTCCATGCCTTCAACTTTGACAAGTACGCCAGGCGCTACCTGGGTGGGTACTGCTTCCGCTTCAACCGACGCTTTGCGATGGCTGCGATGACAGAGCGCATTGCCAATGCTGTTTGCTGCTGCAAACCAGTCACAGAGGGGGCTCTCAGGGTTGCGGAGGCTTATGGGTAATCAAGTAGATCCACAAGAGCCGTCCTGCTCCGTTCTCGAGCAGGGAGCGAATCGGGCTGCCCTGGACCTGAGGCTGGGCTCTGGCAGGTGCGGCCTGCCCTGCCACGATCAGAAGGCCGGTGATGATCAGTGCCCAGGAGGACGAGCGATGACCCATGGGTAAGGGGAAACCTTCATTGTCCGTCCCATGGAGGGCCCCGTCCCCAGCACGAAGCGGAGAAAGCCGTCGGTATTGGGAACCGCCCCAAGATCTGAACACAACTTCCAGCCGCTGGTGGTTGATCCAGCTCTGGCAGGGCGCAGCGGGTCACGAACCGTTCGCCGGGGGTGGGAACCAGCCTGGCGACCGAAAGATTGCCCCCGGCGGGGCGATGTCGATGGTAAGGACTACGAAGTTCTACGAAACCACGCCTGTCGCAACCTCGATGGTTACCTTCCGTTAGCACTTCTGACCTGAGCGGGTTCCACCATGAACATCCTCTGGTTTCTCCTCGTCGGAATCATTGCCGGCTGGCTCGCAGGGGTTCTCGTCAAAGGGGGTGGATTCGGCCTGATCGGTGATCTGGTCGTCGGCATCGTCGGGGCCCTGATCGGTGGGCTTCTCTTCGGTGGCCTGGGCGGAGCCCTCGGAGGCGGCCTGCTCGGCAGCATCGTTGTGGCCACCCTCGGTGCGGTGATCCTGCTGGTGATCCTCCGCCTGCTCAAGCGCGTCTGAACACAGGAGGCCTGAAGGCCAGGTCGCCAAAGTAAAACCCCCCTTGTGGCTTGAGGCCTACGGGGGGTGCGATCAAAGGCTGATCCAGTTGCTGCTACTGCATCGACTGCAATTGATCCAGCAGCTGGTCAGTTGCAGTCGCTTTTCTTGGTGTAGGTGATCGACTGATAGCGGCCGTCGGTGGTGCGAATCGCCACGCAGTTCTTTGTGCTGGGCTGCTGCCAGTAGGTGAAGGAACTGTCGGCCAGCTTGGTGCCGCCGCGGTAGGTGTAGCCCTTCGACGTCAGGGTTCCTTCGGCCTGGCCCCCCTTGGCGCCCACCAGCGACTGCAGGTCGGTCACCGGAGCGCCCTCCCGGGCCGGCTCGGTCGTGGTGATGGGCTTGCCGGAGATCAGCCCACCGATCAGGGCACCCACCGCAGCACCCAGCAGGGAACCGGCGTCGGCTTTCTGGGGCTGATCCTCGAAGGTGACGTCGGGATTCTGGACATTGTCCAGCCGCACGGAGAGCTTGCGGGGCTCGCCATCGTCCCAGCTGAAGACTTCATGATCCGGCTGGCCGGTGTGACGCACGTTGCGAATGCCGTTGTAGGTCTGGACGCTCAGGGCCTGCAGATTCGGGCCCGAGAAACTGAAATCCGTTCCGTCATCGAGCTTCACGACATAGGCGTCGACGCTGCCGGAGCGTTTGTGCTTGAAGACGCAGTGTCCGTTGAAGGCCTGGTAACCACCGCTCATCAGCTTGCAGCGTCCTTGCGCCCTGACCAGGACTTCGGCCATGGCGGCTGGCGCCATGGGGGCGGACAGTCCGGTGAGCAGCAGGCCCGCGCCGAGGGCTGCGGAGGTTTGGCGAAAGCTGAGAACCATTGACAAAGCGGGAATTGGAGGACGGATGGTCCTGCTTGGTAAAGCGGACCACCAATGTTGAGTAACACAAGCTTTCGGGCTCTTGCGGGTCGATTGGCCTCTTCTCTCATCGTCTTGTCCCGATGGCGCCCATGATCAAAGCGAACAGCGTGAGCCCGGCCAGCAGCGGCCAGATCAGCAGCAGATCCACCCGAATGTTGGCCTCAGGCGTGCGTAGCTGCACCAGAGCCTCCCAGGCGGCATACACCCCCCAGGCCAGGGAGGCCCACAGCAGGGGGCGGGCTGACGGCCCGCTGACGGCACCGGAGAAGCGCAGCAGGGACCAGCCAGCAAGCAGGACCAGGGCCACAATCAGAATGTGGCCGGGCTGTCCGACCAGGAATTCAACAGCGACAAAACTTTCTCCGCCGTGGATCACCTCCACATGGCACCAGCCGGAGAACGGCAGGCGGAAGTGGAACAGCCGGTGTTCCAGCACCACCCCACCGATCGTGATCGGCGCACCCTTGAGCAGCGTGAAATCGGAGATGCCCAGCACCCCGGCGCGGTGCTCCTGCAGGAACATCACGTCCTGGGCCGGGCCGTGCAGCGCCCGCCACTGCTCCACGCGCCGTTGCAGGGTGCGCTTGCGCCGGTACCACTCCTGGCCGGGTCTGATCTCCTCCAGGTGGAGCAGCAGGGTCTGCGGATCCAGTTGCGGCGCCTTCTGGAGCATGGGCACCAAGACGCTGTCCCATACATCGGAAAGCGGGTCGGCGCGGGTGCGCCAGTGGCGGCCATGATGGTCTCGGGGTTGGTGATCGCCCCGGTCGATCCGCTGGGCACTGCGCACGGAGATCCCCACCGCATCAGCGGCGATCTGCTGGCTGAGCCCGCCTGAGCGTTTGGCCATGTACCGCTCCTTGATCCGCAACGACAGAGGGGCGGGCATCGCAGGGCTCCTGACCGGAATCGGAGCCCTGTTGTCGCGTCCTGAGACCCGCCTATGTAGTTGCGCGGACCCGCCTACCTAATCGTCGCCGTGCAGCCACCACAGGCTTATTGGCAGTTCAGCCCATAGCACTCAGCCAACACGCTGACCTCTGCAGTTGTCCCTGAAGGAGACGACGCGCAGGATTCCTCAGCATGCGCGGCCGCACAAGGGCTGACGCGAGCTGGCCCGCCTTGGGGTGGTGACGCCCGGTGGAACTGCCTGGAGGCCGCTGTCTCCCGGGCCAGCCCTTGCTGCTGGCCGCGCGAGTGCTTCGGTTCCTGCGCTGCTGCCCGATGGCTGCTGTTGTTCCTGCCACCCGCTCCCGTTCGAAGACCCGCTCCGAGCCCACCAGCCAGTCGAGTCCCGAACCCCCTGCGGACCGTTTGGTCGAGGCGCTGATCCAGCTGCTGGAGGCCGGCACCACGCCCTGGCGACGGGAGTGGGACTCCACCGGTGGTGGGCACCACGTCAACCTGCTGAACGGGCACCGGTATCAAGGCGCCAACCCAATCCTGTTGTGCCTGGGGATGCACCTGAGGGGTTCGGCCCTGCCCTACTGGTGCGGGTTTGCTGAGGCCCGTGCCCAAGGGATCTTCCCCCGTAAGGGCTCGCAGGGGGTGAGGATCCTGCGGCCCCAGCTGAACCGGCGTACTCAGGCTGGGGGGTCGGGTAACCCGGACACCTCGGACCCTGGTACCGCAACCAGTTCGCGCCCTACAGAAGACACCCCTACTGAGCGGACGTGGGTCAGCTTCCGCCCTGTGGTCGTGTTCAACGCCGCTGATCTCGATGGCAAGGGTCTGGGGGATCTGATCGCCCAACGGCAACGGGAGGCCGGGATGCTCGCCAGACCGGAACCGGAACGCCTGGCTGCGGCTGAGTCTCTGCTGGGCGCCTGGCCGGTGCCGGTGGGTTACGGCGGGGAACGTGCGTTTTACGCCCCTGAAACCGATCGGATCCAGCTGCCTGAGCGCCAGGCGTTTCATACAGCCGCAGGTTTCTATGCCACCTGGGCCCATGAGGCGGTTCATTCCACCGGTCATGCCAGTCGGCTGAAGCGTGACCTGAGTGGTCGGTGTGGCTCCAGGGCCTACGCCCGCGAGGAACTGGTGGCCGAGCTGGGCTCGGTGCTGCTGGGGGACCGGTTGGAGATCGGCAGTGCGCTGGAGAACCACGCGGCTTACCTGGGGCACTGGATCGAGCTGCTCCGGCAGAGCCCGCAGGTGCTGTACCAGGTGCTCGGGGAGGCCCGCCAAGCCGTGGGGCTCGTTGTGGGGGCCGCTGGATCGGCTCTGGGGGACCGCCAAACCCCGCCCCGATGATCCACCGGCCCCCCACCAGCTTCTCGTTCTCCTCGAAGGGTGGGGGCAGCCACCGGCAAGGGCTTCGCGGGTGTTGCTGTAGCACCACCCTTGCCTGGCACCTGCAGCCAGTGGGTGGAGGCGGTGTTCTTTGCCGTTCCTCCCATGGAGCCGCTGACCACTGCTCACCAACACCCCGCTGACCTGCAGCTGGCCGCCACGATTGCCGCCTGGGAAGCCGAATGCGCTGCCGGCTGGATCGAGCCCGCGCCGGTGGATCTGCAGGGCGAACTCTCCCTCCCCGCTGCTGCTGACCAGGGCTTGCTGGGCTCCGCCTGGGATAGCTGGTCCTCCAACCCCTATCTGGAGCAACCCCAGGTGGAGGAGCAGCCGGGCTTTGCCGCCTTTGAACCCTGGTGAGCCGCCAGGTGCTGGTAGCGGCGGCTGGTTCATGGCCGCTGCGCCAGACACCGCTGAGCCTCACCCGGGGAGCAGGGTTTTGGTTGGCTACGCCTTTTGGTCTGCGTCCAGACCCGTCAAGGGCTGCGCGGGGTGCATACCCCCCGGGCCGATGGCCCCCTGGACGGCCCTGGCCCCCGGGTGGTGGAAGCGGTGTTCTTTGGCACCTCAGCCATGAAAAGCCGCTCTTGGAAACTCACCTGCTGGTTCTGGCTGTACCGCCAGACGCGGGGTCTGCGCTGGTTTGTGGCCCTGGTCTGGCCGCTGCATCAGCTGCCGCGCCGGTTGGCGATCGAGCTGGAACTGCGCCGCTGTGAACGCCGCTGGCAGCGGGACTAACGCCTGAGGGGCTGCGGCCCCTTTGGGGACACCTGCTGCGCATGCCCCTGTGGTGGGGGGAAACGTGCTGCTCGTGGCGCAGCGCTTGTTGGTTTTCCCGCGCCTGCGGTGTCGGCTCCACCCGCTCGCGCCTGCTCGGGGTTGCGTCGCCACCGCCCGTGGCGCTGGGGGTGGTTGGGACCTTGAACACCTGGTGGGTGCCCGCGCCTGCGGGCTGCGCTCCACCCACTCGCGCCTGCTCGGGGTTCCGCTGCGCCCGCCGTGGCGCGGGTGGGGCTGCTGCTGCTGGAGGTTTTTGCAGGGAGGGGAGCAGCAGCTGCTGTGTTCGGGGGTCGGCTCGCTGGGGCTCCCCGGTGGGTTGCGGCTTGCGCTGAGTGGTGCGCGGCTGGGTTGTGGGCTGCTGTCCCTGGTGGGGGTGCTGCTGTTGACACGACACGCGGCTGGAGGGGGCGTCGTGGTGCTGGCTTGGTCGTCCCCCGATTCTCCCTTCGCTCTGCTGCGGGTTTGGGGGTGCGTCCTGCGCCAACCCCACGATGCGCCCCCTCTCAGACCGCGATCGCCTTGTGCATCAGTTCCTACCCCTGGCCGGAGCCCTGGCCCGTCGTTTCCACCGCCGCTACCACGACCTGCTGGAGGCCGGCGATGCGCTCGGGGTCGCCCAGCTGGAGCTCGTTCGGGCCTGCGGCAGGGTCACCGATCCCACCACCGCCCCGGCGTACCTCAAGCGCTGCATCCAGGGTGCCCTGGCCCACTGGCTGCGTGATCGGGCGTTGATCGTCCGGCTGCCGGCCGCTGCCCGCTCAGAAGCGACCTGGAAACACAAGAGCCTGGATCAGCCGCTGGAGGGCAGTGGGGGCAGCTGGTTGGAGGCCCTGGCCGCCCCTGAGTCCACCTCCCCGGAGGGTGAAGCTGCCCTGGAGCCGGGGTTGGAGGCCTTGGTGGAGCAACTGCCCACTGCCCAGGCGGCTGCCCTGCGGCTCACGGTGCTGGAAGGTCTGAGCCTGCGGGAAGCGGGCCGTCGGCTGGGGATCAGCCCGATGACGGTGCAGCGTGCCCAGCAGAAAGCCCTGGCCAGCCTGCGGGAGCAGGTGACGGCCTGAGGGCCATGCGGGCCCGCTCCTCTGGGCAGGAGCGGGCCCGCATGGCCCGCACCGGTGGGGGTGGCTGGGCACGCCCAGACGTGTGTGCCTGAGTCTGTCGCGTGGAGCAGAGGTGTGAACCTATAACTGCAGACAGGATATAGCTCATAGGGCATTATAATTGCTTCATGGAAGAAGCAAATTGAAGAAATACGGCTTCTCTCATTTCTCTTTGCTCGGACCCTGGCGTGTATCTGTTGCCATAGATTCTGCTGTGGGAAAGGACTTTCTGGCTATCGCGCGGGGCACTCTGCAGGTTCCTCTCCGCTCCTGATCAACAGCTTTCGCGGATGGAGGAACAGACCCTCGGGGACATGGTCGTGGCACCAGTGTTTTGAGGCAGCGTCAGCAGCTGACGTGTCTTAGGGGGGGGGAGGGGTTGATCCGTAGCTCATCCCCAGGGGATGCCTGGCGCTTGAGAGGCGAAACTGGGGAGCCGAGTCGTTGATCTGTTCTGACGTTCAATCATTTACTTCGGGATTTCCGAGAATGTCCAGAAGTCCCTCGCCGCAAGCCTGCTCGTAATCTTGACTGGGTAGAAATTCAACCTCCACTTCCGATGCCTTGCGTCCGTCCGTATAGATTGTTTCAGGGATGACGAAATAGTCATAAAGATCACTCGGCAGATCTGATTGTTTGCGTTGATGCTGGAGGAATTGAGTCAGTTTCCATGGGGTCACTTCAGCGCCAAGCCAGTGGCTCAATCCACGTGCGTAGAGGATCAGATACTGTTCAAGCTTCTCTGTTGGGATGGTTTCGGCGCCAGAAGCAACGGACATGGCATGAGACTGGATGTTATTAGGAAAGTGTTGGACCAATGTGCTGTAAGTTGGGTAGTAATCACGTTTTCTGATATCAGCGAGTCCCTTTACCAGTTTGGCAAACGTTTGCACGTATTCATAGGCATCCGTGTCATTCAGGTTTTCGAGGTACAGCCAGGCCATTGGTGGAAAGCAGAGTCCGGAGAAATAGTTCAGAAAGTCCCCTGCTGTCCAGAGCCTGGTTTTCTCTGGGGAGATGCTTGCAACTGATCGCACGTCAACAAGCTTCCTGGAGATGACGGGGTCGAGATCTGCACGATCTTTTTCGTTTGTTGCACAGGCTCTGTTGAGGTAATCCAATCCCACAAAAAGCTTGGGTTTTGGCTCCAGTCTCCCTCTGATCAGGTTGCTGATCTGACTTCCGTGCAGAAGAGGTAACCCTCCCGAGAATACCGAAATGATGGATGTGACGTCGTCATAGGTCCAACCATTCAGGGTGATCCATGAGCGCAGCAGGCGGCCCATATCCAGGCGTCCCTTTTCCATCCTGCGGGCCAGTGGGATGTGGTTGAAGTCACCCCACTCGGATGGGTCGTCCAGCTCAGCCCCAAGGACGACTCCCTTCTGGTGCCCTTCTGATGCCGGGCTGTCTTTGGCCGAGGGGTTGGCGGTGTCGGTTGTGCGAGATGCCGGTGGTTCTGCCTCTGACCGGTGCGTGCTCGTCTTCGGCATGGTCCTCTGGCTGGCTCTGGCCATCCTAGTTCGATGGGCCATTCCTGTTGCAGAACAGGCCTGTCGCGAGTGGCGGCCCTGGGCGTCAAACCCCCTGCAGGAGCTGGATTCGTAGGCGGAAGACGTCAGTGCGCCTCCGTTTCCACGCCCCGTCATGGGCCCGCCCCGCTGGCTTGTCAGGCCTGTGTACGCCGGGGCTGCGCGTACAGGTGGGAACATGCTGTATGGTCTTTGAGTCCCCCGCATTCACGATCGTGAACAGGCCTGGCCACCGGCCTAAACCCATTTCATACAAGCGCTGTACAGCTTTCCGTCCCCCTTCGACCAGACCAGCCAGGCGTCCCGCTACGCCAGCTTGTTCCGCCCCGTTAAGTCACTGTCTGGATGCTTCCGACCAGTCCGCCCCAGCTGGTGGGTGGAAGCTGCCCAGGTCGGGGGCGTCCCCCATCGCTTCGCCCTGGATCAGCCTCAAACAGGTCTGTGAGGTGCTGGAGATCTCCCGATGGTCCGTCAACAAGTTGGTCCGCAACGACGAGTTCCGGCCTGGCCTGCACTTCCGTTACCTGCTGCTGAGACCTGACCAGACACGGCCCAAGCGCCAATACAACATCGTCGAAATCGAGAAGCTGCTGAGCAGGATCTCGATGCGCCATCACCGTCTCCGCCTGAAGAAGTTCTCTCGCTGAGCGCTGGCTGCGAGGCCGGGGGCTGCTGGGCAGTCCTCGGCTTCGCGGCCATTTCCTGCCGTCAACACCCACTCGCCCACCACTCACCTACCAGGACTCCGTCCATGACCCCACCGACCAGCCCGCCCGCCTCGCTTGGGCGTTTCCGGCGCTCCCGACGCTCCAGCACCTCCCCCCGCCGACGTCCGTTCTCCCTCCCGAAGCCCCCTCCGGTGAGCAGTCCCGCTCCAGCCTGCGTGCACTCCAAGGCAGCCCCCGCCGTCAGCACTCTCCCCGAGGGGTGTTGGTTGGCCGATGGCTCGCCGATCGACCTTCAATCCGCTAGGCGGATCCAGCTGGAAGCGGCTGGTCTGCTGCGCTGCCTTGGGGAAACCGTCTATTCCTACGAGCAGGGCTTCTGGCGACCCGTCACGACGAATGCCCTCAAGCGTCAGGCCCAGGAGATCCTGAGCAGATGCTGGTCACCGCGCCATTCTCAGGGGTGCATCTTTGGCTCGCACGCCCAGGTCATGGCGACGGTCGAGAGCCTCAAGATCTGCCTGGGCCGGGAGCCTCTGCTGAGCGTCGATCACCGCCCCCATGTGATCGTTTTCTCCAATGGCACGTACGACCTGCAGCAGCAACGGCTGGTTGACCACGATCCTGACCACGGCGCGACCTATCGACTCGCCCTTCCCTTTCAGGACGCTGCCGCCTGTCCTCCTGAGCTGGAGAGGGTCATGGAGCGCTGCTACCTACCGGGGGCGCAGACCATCATCCGGGCCATGATCCGTTGGGTAGTGGACCCCAGCATCCGCTACGGACAGTGCTTTCATCTCCAGGGATCCAGTGGCAGCGGCAAGGGTCTGCTGATCGACTTCCTGCGTTCGCTTTTCCCGCCTGAGCTGCATGGAGACATGCTCTGTCCCTCGCTGCTCAGCGGACCGGAGAAGGTTCACCAGTTCATCCTGGGCCGGCGGCTGGTGGTGTTTCCGGACTGTCCCACCTCCTTCAAGGCTCAGAAGCGCTGGAACACCTTCTACGAGCTCGTGGAGAACAAGCTCGTCACCACGCGCAAGTTGCACTGCGGGGAGGCTGAGCAGTCCCGCCGGATGGACTGCCGATACATCTTGGCCAGTACCGGACCGTTCATCTCCAGCGACGGCACCGATGGCTTTCATCGAAGGGTCCGCACCCTCTGCACCGTGCCGCGGCGGGGCGACCAGGACTACCGGTTGGAATCGGATCTTCAGGCGCCATCGGAGCGCTACCTGTCCATCCGCGCGGAAGCGGTCAGCTGGGCCCTGCGCATGCCGGTCGGCGAGGTTCTGGCCGTTCTCGATGGCAAGGACCCCGCCGGGCTGCTGGAGGACAGTGCCCGGGACGCAGCCGTTAGCGGTGACTCCGTCAGTCTCTGGGCCGATGCCTGTCTGATCCCTGCGGCGGGCCCTGATGGGCCTGACACCGTCGTGGCGGATCAGGACTGGATGGAGATGTTCGAAGTCTTCAAGGCCTGGTGCCAGTTCACTTGCTCTCCTGTGGTGCCGCTCTCGAACTTCCAGGGACAGTTGCGCAAGCTGCTGGGACCGACACGGTGCCTGCCGCGCTCGAAAGCTCCGATGGCGTCCACCTCCACGGGAGAAGCGAGCCTGCGACGCAACCTGCCCAAGTTGGACGCTGGATTCCAGCTGCGCCCCGACGTACTGGTGGATCAGACGCGTCTCGACCCCAGGGCTCTCGGGAATGGCGGGCTGGCCGCTCTGGCACAGCTCCCCGCTGCGACGCGACGCAGCGATGGCGTCGACGGCTGAGAGGCGGAAACAGTGGAGTCAGGGGGCCCTTAGTGACGGGCCTCCTCCGTGGCGTGGGTGGAGGGCACCATGTCTCCGCCCGCAGGGGGGAACAGGCAGAGCTGGAGGTCCTGAGTGCGAGTCAAGGAGTCATGGCGGTGGCGCCGCTGCGGCCGAGAGCGGCGTCAGCGCAAGGGCTCCGAGGGTTTTCCCCCTGTCTCAGCCCAGAGACAGGCTTTCGAGGGGATCGGCCTGGCCCTCGATCCACTGCCGGTACGCCTTGTTGTGGGCAGCGACGGTGTGCCCCATGAACAGGGCCCCATGCGTGTCAGTGACCCGGTGAAGCGGGCTGTGCAGTCGGCGGGCGTAGGCATGGCGGAAGCCATAGGACGTCTGGCCATCTCCCGGAAGACAGAACCCGTAGCGCCGTAGCTGCTGGTTCGTTCTCGCACCGGCTACAGCCAGGTTGTTCAGCTGTGGTGCGGCTTCTTCCAGGAGGGACGACACCTGGAAGGTCTGGACCCATTCGGGGTGGTAAGGCGGCACCGTACGAGGCGGATTGGTCCCCTTGGAGTTCTTCTTGCCGACTGGGATCCAGAGACAGTCCCGGTGGGTTGGGGAGGGTTCAGCGATCCATGCCTCCCATGGGCGTAGCCCGTACACCGCCATCAGGCTCAGGACCTTCTGCCAACGCCGATGGGGGCGCTGGGCGGCGTTGTGAAGGATCTGCTCGATCTCCTGATCTGAGAAGAACGGTTGATCGCGGTGGTGGACCCGCCTGCCTCGCATCTGCAGGGGATCAAGCAGGGGAGCATTCCAGCTCGCACCACACAACTCGGAGAGCTCCCGCAGAAAATTCACCAGGCGTTTGCGGGTGGGCCCATGGGGGTCGGTGCTCTCGATCACGCCCATCAGCGAACCGTCGGAGAAGGGGTGCCGGGGATCGAGTCGTTGGATGAAGCTGCCGTAGTGCTTGTCGAAACTCGACCGACTGCATCCCTCGGTCCGCTTGCGCAGCCACCACAGCTCATAGGCCCTCTCCCTCAGAGTGGCTCCGTCACCGGTGGTCGGGGTTGCCCCCCAACTGATCTGGCTCTCCCATTGGTGGCGGACATAAGCGCCATGTTGTTCGAGGTGATCGCGGAGTAGCTGGCCCCGTTCAAGAACCTCCTCCCAGTGGGCGTGGAGAGGGAGTTGGAGGGGCACCTTGGTGCCAAGGGTGCGGACGTAAAGCTTGTCGCGATGGAGCGCCAGGCTGAACCCTCTGCCAAAGAGCGCGCCACAGCAGCTGGAGAGGTGCTGGACGATCGGATCGCCAACCGACGAGCGTGGCCCAGAAGGGGACCCGGCTGGGTCCGAACGGGAACCAGGCCCCCTGGATCGGGAACCAGTGGAGCTGGAACGGGAACCACCTGCTTTGGCTGGCTGCGGTTCCCGATTGGTTCCCGTTTGGTTCCCGTTCAGTCTCCCAGAAGCACCGTTATGCACCGAGCATCACCCAGCGGCTGTTCCCGGAACCCTAGTGCTGGAAAGGGTTTTGAGGAAGCCCTTGACGAGATTTGAACTCGTGACCTCTCCCTTACCAAGGGAGTGCTCTACCACTGAGCTACAAGGGCATGTGGAAGGTGGGCCGGGTTGGATTTGAACCAACGTAGGCAGAGCCAGCGGATTTACAGTCCGCCCCCATTAACCACTCGGGCACCGACCCGAACCACACCCTCAGAACTTACCAGCCGACCTCCCCACCCGATGCGCCTGCTCGTGCTCCATGGCCCCAATCTCAACCTGCTTGGCCAGCGGGAGCCAGGTCTGTACGGCAGCAGCACCCTGGCGGCCATCGATGCCGCTCTGCAGCAGCAGGCCGCAGCCCTGGGGGTGGAGTTCGCCAGTTTTCAGAGCAACCACGAGGGGGCCCTGGTGGATCGCATCCAGCAGGCCGGCGACCCGGCCGGGGACACGCCCTGTAACGGGATCCTGATCAACGCCGCCGCCTACACCCACACCTCGGTGGCGATCCGCGATGCCCTGCTGGCTGTGGCGGTGCCGTTCGTGGAGGTGCATCTGAGCAACACCCACGCCAGGGAGCCCTTCCGGCATCGCTCCCTGCTGGCCGATCGGGCCCTGGGGGTCATCTGCGGCTTCGGCCCTACCAGCTATCGCCTGGCCCTCGAAGGCCTGGTGAGCCATCTGCGGGCGGCGGCATGAGCAGCGTCACCGCCCCGATGGCTCCCGACCCGCCCGTGGCCGCAGCGGCCCGGGTGAAGTGGCTGGCGGCTCCCAGCAGCGCCGCCTGGCTGGAGCAGGCCCTGGCCCACCCGGAGCTTCTGCTGATCGACAATGCGCACTGCGAGCGCAAGGCGGCCGGAGCCGCCCTGCAACTGATGTTCCGCTATCCCTCCGATGGGGAGCTGGCGGCGGTGCTCAGCCCCCTGGCCCGGGAGGAGCTGGAGCACTTCGAGCGGGTGCAGGCCCTGTTGGAGCGCCGGGGCCTGGGCCTGCGGCCCCTGGCCGCCCCGCCCTACGGCGCCGCCCTGGCCGCCCTGGTGCGGCGGAATGAGCCGGAGCGGCGGCTCGACAGCTTCCTGGTGGCGGGCCTGATCGAGGCCCGCAGCCACGAGCGCATGGCTCTGCTGGCCGCCCACAGCCCCGACCCGGAGCTGCGGGAGCTCTACGGCGATCTGCTGGCCAGCGAGGCCCGCCATTTCGGCCTCTACTGGGTGCTGTGCGAACGGCGCTGGCCCCGGCCGGTGGTGGCCGATCGGCTCACGGAGCTGGCCGCGAGCGAGGCGGAGATCCTGGCCAGCCTCCATCCCCAGCCGCGCATGCACAGCTGAGACCTGCTCCGCATGCATCGCTGGGCCGCCCGATCAGGCCGCGGCCAGTACCTCCTCCAGGAGGGGGAAGCGCGTGGCGATCGGATCGCCGGTGAAGGTGGCCACCCAGCCCTCGCTGTTGTCGAAGAAGCGCAGGGCACAGAAGGACGGGCGCTCGCCGGTGTCGAACCAGTGGCGGGTTCCGGCGGGCACCCCGATCCAGTCGCCCTGCTCGCAGACCAGCTGGAGCACCTCGTCGCCGATGTGCAGGCAGAAGAGTCCGCGGCCCTCCACGAAGAAGCGCACCTCGTCCTCGGCGTGGGTGTGCTCGGAGAGGAATTTGGCCCGCAGGGCCTCCCGGTCCGGATGGTCGGGACCGAGCCGGATCGCGTCCACGGTGGGGTAGCTCCCCCCGGCCTGCACCCGGGCGACCTCGGTGGCGTAGGCGGCCAGGATCGCGGCCTGGTCGGCGTCCGCGGCCAGGGAGGCCGGTGTGGCCCAGCGCTCGAAGCGCACCCCCCGGGCCCCGAGTTCCCGGGCGATCACGTCGGCGTCACTGCTCCGCAGCAGGGGGGAGGCGTGGCCGTCGCCGGCGGCGGAACGGATCACCAGGTGGGTCATGGGAGCGCTCCAGGGCGGTCTGGGGATCTGCAGCCTAGAAAGGTCTGAAGCGGACCTCCCCCCATCGCCGACCGTGCTGCCAGCGCCGGCCTCACCCTGGTGGGGGTGGGGCCCGGCGATCCCGACCTGCTCACCGTGGCGGCGGTGCGGGCCATCGAAGCCGCCGACACCATCGCCTACCCGGTCGCCCGCGAGGGGGCCCATGGGATGGCGGCCGCCGTGGCCGGCCCCTGGATCGGTGCTGGCCAGCGGCGGCTGCCCCTGGTGTTCCCGATGGTGGCGGCAGCCGAGCCCCGCCGGCAGGCCTGGCTTGCCGCCGCCGACCGCCTCGCCGCCGAGGTGGCCGACGGGCGGTCGCTGGTGCTGCTCTGCGAGGGCGACGTTTCTCTGTTCGCCAGCAGCAGTTACGTGCTGTTGGCCCTGCGGGACCGCCATCCCGCCCTCCCGCTGCGCCTGATCCCCGGCATCAGCGCCGTGGCGGCGGCCGCCGCCGCCGGGGCCTGGCCCCTGGCCCTGCAGCAGGAGGGGCTGCTGATCCGCCCCACCCCGGAGGAGCCCGGCCAGCTCGAGGACCTGCTGGCCCAGGCGGCCGCCGGTGGCTGGGTGCTGGCCCTGCTCAAGCTGGGGGGGCGCTGGCCCTGGGTGCGCCCGCTGCTGGCCGAGCGGGGCCTGCTGGCGGACGCCCTGTTCGCCCAGCGGGTGGGCTGGCCCGACCAGCGGCTCTGTCCGGCGGCCGAGGTGCCCGCCGCCGAGGTCCCCTACTTCTCCCTGCTGCTCATCCGGCAGGGGTGGCCGGCGGTGCTTCCATGACCCTTCGCGTTACGCCCCGCCTTTGCCGATGCCTTCCGCCGGGATGACCGCCTCCGGGATGACCGCCACCGACTGGTTCGCCCTGCTGCACCCGGTGCTGATCATCCTGTTCGTCTATCCGGTGGTGGGCGCCACCATCCGGCTCGGGATCCTGGCGCGGGAGCGCCGCCTCGACATCAACCCCCTGCCGCCGACGGTGGGGGTGGAGCACACTGACCACGGTCGCTGGGTGACCACGGGTGTGGTGGTGGCCGTGCTGGTCGCTATGGCGGCCACCTACGTCAGGGGGGGCGCCGTCGGCGGCCCCGGCGCCGGCGCGGCCCTGCTGATGGCCGGGGTGGGGTGCCTGGTCAGCTGCCTGGCCCTGTGGCGGGCCAAGGGCGCCGGGCTGCGGGCCGGTTTCGCCCTCATCTGCTGGCTGGGGCTGCTGGGCCTGGGCAGCCAGCCGGCCCTGTGGCACCTGGGCCGCAGTCCCTTCGACGGCTCGGTCTGGGGCTCCCACTACTGGAGTGGCGTGCTGCTCTGCGGCCTGCTGCTGTTCGCCATGGCGGCCGCCCCCGAGACCCTGCGTTCCCCCCGGATGCGACGGCTGCACGTCAGCGCGGCGTTCCTGACGGCCCTGCTGCTGGCGGTGCAGGCCATCAGCGGCAGCCGGGACCTGCTGGGGATGGCCCTGGAACGGTGATCTCCATCGCTGCCCGGTGGAGCAGTTCCACGGCGGTCTCCAGGCTGGGGGCACGCATGAGCGCCTGGCGCAGCCGGGCCGCGCCGGCGAACCCCTGGCAGGTCCAGCCCAGGTGCTTGCGGGCGATCAGCAGCCCCTGATCGCCGCGGGCGGCCACCAGGGCCTCCAGGTGCTCCCGGGCCAGGGCGATCCGGGCCCGGCCATCCGGCTCGGGGAGCAGGGGCCGGCCGGCGAGGGCCGCCGCGATGCGCCCCACCAGCCAGGGGCGCCCCAGGGTGCCCCGCCCCACCATCACGCCGTCGGCGCCGGTGATGGCCAGGCAGCGCAGGGCGTCCTCCGGGCTGGTGATGTCCCCGTTGGCGATCAACGGAATCCGCAGGGCCGCCTTGACCCGCCCGATCGCCCCCCAGTCGGCCCGGCCGGAGAACCCCTGTTCCCGGGTGCGGCCGTGCAGGGTGAGGGCGCGGGCGCCGGCGTTCTGCAGGGCCAGGGCGAAGCCCACCGGATCAGCGCTGGCCCCGCACCAGCCCAGCCGGGTCTTGACCGTCACCGGCACCCGCACCGCCGCCGCCACCGCCGCCACGATCCGCAGGGCCAGATCGGGCTGGCGCAGCAGGCCGCTGCCGCCCCCCTTGCGGGCGATCTTGCGCACCGGACAGCCCATGTTGATGTCGATCAGCCAGGCCCCGGCGGCCTCGGCCCGGCGGGCCGCCTCGGCCATGGCTTCGGGCCGGTGGTCGAACAGCTGCACCCCGACGGGGCCGGGATCCTGGTCCAGGGCGGCCATCTTGGCGCCGCCATGGCCCAGCTCCAGCGCCGTGGCATTCACCATCTCGGTGAACAGCAAGGCGTCGGGAGCCCAGCGGCGCACCAGTCCGCGGAAGATGCCGTCGCTGACCCCGGCCAGGGGCGACTGCAGCACCCGGCAGCGCAGCTGCCTGTCGGTGCCGTTGCCGTCCAGGCGCAGGGGGCCGGTGGAGCAGGGATGGCTGGGGGGAATGGGCATGCTGGAGTCACTCTCGGATGCCAGCTGCCGCCGTGGACGCTTCCGCCGCCCCTGCCCCGGAGCCCGATGCCGCCCCTGGGCCGTTTCCGCTCAGTCGCGCCCTTCTCGAAGCGGTGCTGGCCGACCGCACCAGCGATCGCTTCGTGTGCCGGCTGGTCTGGGAACGGCTTGGTTACCTCCAGGCCGCCGATGGCTGCTGGCAGGCCGGACCCGACACTCCGCCGGCCTGGGCGGAGGCTTTTCCCCAGGCGCCGGAGCTGATCGCCGAGCGGCCGGCGAGCGTGCGGCTCACCCGTTCGATTCCCCCCGAGCACAAGCAGCTGCTCAAGCAGCAACTCGGCTTCGGCGGGTATCGCATCGGCGGCCTCTACCCCCGCCGCACCCGTCGGGCCACGGCGGTGAGCTGGTTGCTGGCCCATCTGGCCGGGCGTGGCGAACCCCTGTCCGAGGCGGGCCCCCTGCCGCCGCTGCTCGAGCCGCCCAGCGATCCGGTGGCGGGCCATCCCGGCGATCCGCCGGTGGGCTGAGCCGTCGGTCGCTCTGTAGGGTCTAGGTCACGCATCCGTCGTAAGGAATAAGTCAGATTGGCGCTCCCCGTCGTCGCCGTGATCGGACGCCCCAACGTGGGCAAGTCCACGCTGGTCAACAGGCTGTGCCGCAGCCGTGAGGCCATCGTTCATGACCAGCCCGGTGTGACCCGGGACCGCACTTACCAGGAGGGCTTCTGGGGTGACCGCACGTTCCGGGTGGTGGACACCGGGGGCCTGGTGTTCGATGACGACAGCGAATTCCTGCCCGAGATCCGGGAACAGGCCAACCTGGCCCTGGCCGAGGCATCGGTGGCGGTTGTGATCGTGGACGGTCAGCAGGGGGTCACCGCCGCCGATGAGTCGATCGCCGAGTGGCTGCGGGGCCAGGCCGTGCCCGTGCTGCTGGGGGTGAACAAGTGCGAGTCCCCGGATCAGGGCCTGGCGATGGCGGCTGATTTCTGGGGCCTGGGCCTGGGCGAACCCCACCCGATCTCCGCCATCCACGGCGCCGGTACCGCTGAGCTGCTCGACAGGGTGATCAGTTTCCTGCCGGCCACCACGGAAACTGAGGAGGCCGAGCCGATCCAGCTGGCGATCATCGGTCGCCCCAACGTGGGCAAGTCCAGCCTGCTGAATGCCATCTGTGGCGAGAACCGGGCCATCGTCAGCCCGATCCGCGGCACCACCCGCGACACCATCGACACCACCCTCGAACGGGAGGGGCTCACCTGGAAGCTGGTCGACACCGCCGGCATCCGGCGGCGCCGCAGCGTCGACTACGGCCCGGAGTACTTCGGCATCACCCGCAGCTTCAAGGCGATCGAGCGCAGCGACGTCTGCATCCTCGTGATCGATGCCCTCGACGGCGTCACCGAGCAGGACCAGCGTCTGGCGGGTCGCATCGAGGAGGACGGCCGCGCCTGTGCGGTGGTGGTCAACAAGTGGGACGCCATCGACAAGGACAGCCACACCATGAGCGCCATGGAGAAGGAGCTGCGGGCCAAGCTCTACTTCCTCGACTGGGCCCCGATGCTGTTCACCTCCGCCCTCACCGGTCAGCGGGTGGAGAGCATCTTCGCCATGGCCGCGGTGGCCGTGGAGCAGCACCGCCGCCGGGTGAGCACGTCGGTGGTGAACGAGGTGCTGCAGGAGGCCCTGCGCTGGCGTTCGCCACCCACCACCCGCGGCGGCCGCCAGGGCCGCCTGTATTACGGCACCCAGGTGGCGACACGCCCCCCCAGCTTCACCCTGTTCGTCAACGATCCCAAGCTGTTCGGTGACACCTACCGCCGCTACGTCGAGCGCCAGATCCGCGAGGCCCTGGGGTTCGAGGGATCGCCGGTGCGTCTGTTCTGGCGCGGCAAGCAGCAGCGCGACGCCGAGAAGGAGCAGGCCCGCCAGCAGAGCCGGGGCGGCTGAGGTCGATGGTGGGGGCGTGATCTGAATGGACTGGTTACGGCAACTGCCGATCGGTCAGTACGTCGATGACGGCGACGCAGGTCGCGTTGGCGGTGGCAGCTGGCTGAAGCGCCTTGATCCACGGGTGAAGCTCGTCTGGACGGTCGCGTTCCTGGTGACGCCGATCCTGGCCGGGCCGCTCTGGCGTCTGGCCCTGGTGGGTCTGCTGCTGTTGATCACCGCGCTCAGTGGCCTGCCGTGGCGCCTCTGGCGCCGCAGCCTGCCGCTGCTGATCGCCCTGGCGCTTGTGGTGGGGCTGCTGGCCGCCCTGTTGCCGGCCGGAGGGGGGTCGCCGGCCAGTCTCCAGCGTCCCCCGGGCGAGCTGCGCCTGGTCCCCGGCCCTCCGGGTGCCCCTGCCCCTTCAAGGGCGGGCCTGTCCTGGGAGTTGCTGCGCTGGGGCCCCGTGTCCGCGGGCCCGCTGGAGCTGGGCCCCCTGGTGGTGACGCGCCGCTCCGCCGAACTCGGCATCAACGGGGCCACCCTGCTGTTCACCGTCATCCACAGCGCCAATCTGCTGCTGCTCTCCACCCCCCCCGAGGAGCTGGTCTGGACCATCGCCTGGTGGTTGGGCCCCTTGCGGGCCCTGGGCTGGCCCGTGGAGCGCCTGGGGTTCACCCTGTTGCTCTCCCTGCGGTTCCTGCCCCTGGTGCAGGAGGAGTTGCAGAACCTGCTGCGCTCGATCGCCACCCGGGCGGTGAATCTGCGTCGGCTGGGCTGGAAGGCCAGTCTCGGACTGGTGCTGGCGGTGGGGGAGCGGCTGCTGGCCAACGTGCTGCTGCGCTCCGAGCAGGGGGCCGAGGCCCTGATGGCGCGGGGCGGGATGTGGCTTCCCCCTGACCGCCTGCATCAGCCGGCGGTCACCCCCACAGGCGCCAGTCTTGTGGCGGTGCTGGCCCTGGTGGCCCTGCTGGCGCTGCGCTGGAAAGTCGGTGCCCTTTAATGGCCGCAGCCAGCAGGGAGTCGTGAGCACGGAGCGCTATCTGAACCACCCCACGTTCGGGATGCTCTATCGGGTAGCGCCGGTGGCCGAGAGCCGCGATCTCTATGCCACCCTCTACGCCCAGCGGATCTTCTTCCTGGTCACACTCCAGGAGCGGGGAGCCCATTTCGAGGTGATCCCCCTGATGGACGCCCGCCACTTCGCCGAGCAGAACCTGGCCCGCTGCCGTCGCGAGGGACCCGAGGCCCAGGCCCGCTGGCGCCAGCTCTTCGATCAGACCTTCATCTGATGGGGGCAGCGTCGCCGGCGGCGGCGGAGTCGTACGGGTCCACCCTGGCGGAACGGCTGGAGGCCCTCAAGTTGGCCTTGCCACCCACCACCCGTCTGCTGGCGGTGTCGAAGGGCCATCCGGCGGATCTGGTGCGCCAGGCCGCGGCCCTGGGCCAGAGAAGCTTCGGGGAAAGCCGGCTGCAGGAGGCCATCGCCAAGCAGGAGCAACTGGCGGATGGGCCTGACCTCGACTGGCATTTCATCGGCCGGCTGCAGGCCAACAAAGCCCGTGCCGTGCTGCGCCGCTTCGGCACCATCCATTCGGTCGACAGCCTGGCCCTGGCTGAGCGGCTGCAGCGGATCGCCGCCGAGGAAGGGCTGGCCCCGGGGATCCTGCTGCAGGTGAAGTTCCGCGCCGACCCGGCCAAGACCGGTTTCGACCCCGCCGAGGTGCGGGCCCTGGGGGCCGAACTGGGCCGCCTGGAGCCGCTGCGCTGCCTCGGATTGATGACCATCGCCCCCCTTGGCCTCACCCCCGAGGCCCGTCTGGAGTTGTTCCGGGAGTGCCGCGATCTGGCCGATGCCCTGGGGCTGCCCGACTGCTCGATGGGGATGAGCGGCGACTGGCACGAAGCCATCGCGGCAGGCAGCACCTGGGTGCGTCTCGGCAGTGTTCTTTTCGGAAGCCGCCCAATCCAGCCATGAATGGGCTCCCCGATCTTGCCGGCAGGGATGTGGGACGCTATTCAAGGCCAACATCCTTATCGAGGTCGACTCCGTGTCGTTGTTCTCCCGCCTGCGTGCCGTCGTCTCCGGTGACGACTACCTGGATGGCGACTTCGACGACGAACTCGACTACGACCCCGGTGACACCACCACCGCCACCGGCGCCTCAACGGCCACCAGAACCACCGGAGCCCTCGCTCTGAGCACGGATTTCTCCAGCGACGATCCCTTCGCCGGAACCAACGTCATCGGCATGCCCGGCATCACCAGCGCCGCGGCCGAGGTGTGCCTCATGGAGCCGCGCAGCTTCGATGAAATGCCCCGCGCGATTCAGGCCCTGAGGGAGCGCAAGACCATCATCCTGAATCTCACGATGATGGAGCCGGATCAGGCGCAGCGCGCCGTGGATTTCGTGGCCGGTGGCACCTATGCGATCGACGGTCATCAGGAACGGGTGGGCGAGAGCATCTTCCTGTTCGCTCCCAGCTGCGTCACGGTCACCACCGCCGGCAGCGAGGAGGCCGCCTCCCCCACGGTGGTCTCGGGGCGCACCGGCCCGGTTGATGACCAGCAGGAAGCCGCCCCCAGCCCCGCCTGGGGCCGTTCGGATGCCATGGTCTGACACCAGCTTCGGGGTGGTGGGCCTCGGCCGGATGGCCAGGGCCCTGCTGCTGCCACTCCTCGATGCCGGCCTGGTCGCCCGTTCCGCTGTCCGGGCGACCGTGTCCACCGAGTCCTCCGCCAGGTGCCAGGCCGACGAGCTCGGGATCCAGGTCTCCACCGATGCGGCCCAGGCCTGGGCCGCATCGGTGGTGCTGCTGGCGGTCAAGCCCCAGCAGATCGAAGCGACGGCCTCCGCCGCTTCAGCAGCGCTTTCGGCGGTACCGCCCGGTCAGCAGCCCCTGCTGATCTCCGTGTTGGCGGGGGTGCCCTTGCGGCGGTTGCAGGCGCTGTTCCCAGGCCGGGCCTGCGTGCGGGCGGTTCCCAATACCCCGGCCCTGGTGCGGGCCGGTCTGACGGGGCTGAGCTGGGGCGAGGGCATCGGGGAGGCCCGGCGTGAGGAGGTGCGCCAGCTGTTCGCCCAGGTGGGGGACGTGCTGGATCTGCCCGAACCCCAGCTCGACCCCTTTCTCGCTCTCACCTCCTCCGGTCCCGCCTTCCTGGCCCTGGTGGCTGAATCCATGGCCGATGGGGCGGTGGCAGCGGGCCTGCCCCGTCCCCTGGCCATGCACCTGGCCCACCGCACCCTGGCGGGTACGGCGGCGCTGCTGCAGGGACAGGAGCTGCATCCCGGCCAGCTCAAGGACATGGTGATGAGCCCCGCCGGCACCACCGCCGCGGGCCTGAGGGTGCTGGAGCGGGCCGGGCTGCGCTCGGCCCTGATCGAAGCGGTGCTGGCCGCTGCGGAGCGCAGCCGTCAGTTGGCCTGAGCCCCCTCAGGGCCACGGCGCGACCCAGCCCTGTTCAGCTTCGCCCTGCCCCGAGGCGGGGTTCGGTGCCGGCGATCAGTCGCTGCAGGTTGCTGCGGTGGCGCCAGAGCACCAGTGCCGTGGTGAGCAGGGCCAGGCTCAGGTAGGCCGGCCGCAGGCCGGACGTGCCGAAGGAGACCAGCATCAGCAACGGCAGGGACAGGGCCGCCACCACGCTGGAGAGCGACACGATGCGGCTGAGGCTCAGCGTGGCCAGAAAAATGCCGAAACAGGCCAGCCCCACGGGCCAGGTCAGCCCCAGCAGCATCCCCAGGCCGGTGGCCACCGCCTTGCCCCCTTTCCAGCCCAGCCAGAGGGGCCAGATGTGGCCCGCCAGGGCCGCCAGGCCCGCCGCCACCACCCCCCAGTCACTGATGGTGCTGAACCCGAGGGGTTGCAGCACCGCCTTGGCCAGCAGCACCGCAGCTGTGCCCTTCAGCACGTCGAGCAGGAACACCGCCAGGGCCGGGCCTTTGCCCAGCACCCGCAGCACGTTGGTGGCGCCGGTGGAGCCGGAGCCCTCCTGGCGCAGGTCAAGGCCGGCGAGCCAGTGGCCCGCCAGCCAACCGAAGGGAATCGAGCCGAGCAGGTAGCCCGCCAGCAGCACGAGCAGATCGGGGAGGAAATCCATGGTGGGAAGGACGGAAGGGTCAGTAGAGATCGGCTTCGGCGTCGATCTCACCGGGACCGGCCGCGAAGGCCAGCCAGAGTGGGAACTGAAGGATCGGAATCTCGATCACCTGCTCGGCCGCATCGATCACGATGAAGGGCAGCTCCCCCCGTTCCTCCAGCCGGTCGGCCCGCTCGATCAGGGCATCGGGTCGCTCGAACAGCACGATGCCGCTGGCCGGGCCGAAATCGTCGCGGCTCAGCCCCAGGCAGTCCTGCAGGCCCCGTCGCCATTCCCCGAGGCGCTCCGGCTGGCTGGCCAGCACCAGGGTCTGAAAGCGTTCGCCGTAGAGCTCCCCCAGGATCGCGATCGCCGCTGCCGCCGCCAGGGCGTTGCGGCTGCGGCTGCCACCGCTCGCCTGGGCGCCCCTGCCGCCCTGACAGAGGAACCAGTCCTCCAACCGGGCCGCGGCGGAAGGCTCCAGGGTGCGTCGAAGCTTCCAGGGATCGGCATAGAAATCAGGCTGCCCGCCGAACTGCCCCAACCGTTCCCGGACCAGGTCCGCATCGTCGCTGAACAGCCCGGCGGCGGCGGGCGCCATGGTGGCGTCCCCGGCATCGCCACCCACGGCGCCCGGTGGCATCTGGTCGAGGGGGGAGGGCTGCACCACCAGCGGCTGGACCACCAGCTCCATCTGCTCGGCGGCGGCGGCCAGATCCTGCAGGGCCCCCACCAGGTACTCCTGGAAGCCCTTGAGCCGCCGGGCGATGGCATCTGACTGGCCGGCGAAGCTGCCGGCGATCTCCTGGCGGATCTGCTCCCGGCGGGTCTCCAGCTGGCTGATCTCCCCCAGGAGCTCGGTGCGGCGCTCCCGGAGCTCGGTCAGGGCCAGCTCCAGCAGCCCTTCGCTCCCGGGGGTGATGCCCTGGGGGGCGGTGTCCGGGGGTGTGATGGCGGGCGGTTCGGGTCGGTCGCTCATGGCAGGCGAGGCAGCAAGGCAGCGGGGAACTCAGGCGGGGTCGCGGGGAGCGGGGGTGGTGGGCGGCAGGCGGTGGTCCAGCTGCTGCCGCAGGGCCGTCGCGTCGAACAGCATCGGCAGCAGATGGAAGCTTCTCTCCTCCCGGAAATAGAACAGCACCGGCAGGGCCGGCCACCAGACCCTCCAGCCGATCCAGGTGTCGTAGGGGAAGCGGCGGATCACGGTGTCGCGGCGGGACACCAGCAGGGCCTCCGGTGCGAAGCGCAACCGCAGCAGGGCCGTCTGGAGCAGCAGGAAGAGTCCCAGCAGGCCTGTCCCCAGGGCGGTCCAGAGCATGCCGCTCCACAGTGGCCGCAGGCCCAGAGAGGCGGCGGCCAGCAGCAGCATCCCGAGCGGCACCCAGAAGCGGGGGCGCAGCACCACCTCGTCGGGGTCGCTGTCCGGTGTGGCGTTGTCTGGGGGCGAGGGGGGGACGGTGGTCATTGGCCGAAGAGCAACTGGGTGAGCAGCACGTCCACCAGGGCGACGCTGACGAGAATCATGACCACCGCGCCGGTGGTGCTGGCGCCCACCTCCTTGGGGCCCCCACGGGTGGTGAGTCCCCAGCCGCAGGCGATGACCGCGATCATCAGTCCGAAGACCACGGCCTTCAGCAGCATCGAAGGGAGGTCGTCGGGTTCCATCCAGACCCGCACCGAGTTCCAGAAGACCGTCGGTGGAATGCTGTATAGCAGCGTGCTGCTCACCTGGCCTGACCAGATCGCCATCCAGAAGAACAGAAGGCACTGGACCGGCGCCATCACGACCATGGCCAGGACCCTTGGCACCACCAGGTATTCCACCGGGTCGGTGCGCAGCATCGTGATGGCGTCGATCTGCTCGGTCACCTTCATGGTGCCCAGCTGGGCGGCATAGGCGGTGGCCACCTTGCCGGTGAGCAGGGTCGCCGTCAGCAGGGGCGCGATTTCCCTTGAGAGGCCCAGGGCCAGCAGACCTCCCACGGCAGCGCTGGCCCCCTGCTTGGAGAGCTCCGCGGCCACCTGGATGTTGAACACGGTGCCGGCGGCCAGCGCCGTGATCAGCACGATCAGGAAGCTGCCCGGTCCGGCCTCGAGGAGTTCCTGGATCAGGTCGACCATGCCGACGCGGCCTCGGGCGATGGCGCTCACGGCCTGCCCTCCGATCATCAGGCTGGCGCCCAGGCGCTGCAGCCAGCGCGGCGCCTTCATGGAGCGGAGGCCGTGAGGGTCTCCGGGTGAGGGCCCCGCTCCGGCCAGCGCCGCATCACCACCAGCCCGAGCACCACCAGCAGGGCCGGGATCAGGCCCATGCACATCCGGATCGCCAGCAGGGCCCCGTCGGGTTGAAGCATTCCCTTGGCGGCCTGATAGCCGCTGAGGCTCATGAGGTTGCCGAAGAAGAACAGGGCCAGGCTGATGCAGATCTTCTGGGTGAACACCATCCAGGCGCTGTAGAGGCCGGCGGGTTTCTCCGGATCGGCATCGATGGCATCCGGCAGCAGGGCCCAGGGGATCAGGTAGGCGGTGGAGGCCCCCAGGCCCACGATCAGGATCGTGCCCACCAGGGAGCCGAGCCGCAGCAGGTTCCCCGCCGAGCCGGTGGGGCCGACGGCGCTGTCGAGGGGCACCAGCACCATGGCCAGCAGGCAGCCGGCGATCCAGAGGGAGGTGCCCCAGTGCAGGGCGGGCAGACGACCGCGCTGACGGGCGAAGCCTGTCCAGACCTGGAGTCCGATCAAGGTGCTGATCTGGAAGGGCAGCAGGATCCAGTTGCTCCAGCCCTCCGGCAGCCGCATCACCACCGGCAGATAGATCAGCGCCGCCGTCTGCATGATCTGCAGGGCGCACCAGAGCAACAGGTACAGGCCCAGCACCATCAGGAAGCGGCCATTGCGGCTCACCCTGGCCAGCAGCCGTCGCGTGGTTCCCCGCTGGCTGGTGGGCCGCTGGCAGTGTCGGGCGGCCGGAGCGATGCCCCAGCCGCAGATCAGGGTGGAGGAGGTGATGATCACCCCTGAGATGATCCCCACCTGCAGATAGCTGTCGGAGTTCTGGTGATCCTTCAGCAGCACGCCCCCCAGAATGATGCCCACCAGGCCGGCGATGATCGAGCCGGTGAAGCGGGCGCTGTTGAGGCGGGTGCGGAGGTTGACGCTGGTGGTCAGTTCCGCAGCCAGGGCGGAGTAAGGGAGGTTGACGCAGGTGTAGAGGCTGTTGGCCACCACGGAGATGGCCACGAAAATGGCGAACTTCACCCAGAGCCCCCCCGGGGGCAGCCACCACATCAGGGCCATGGCGAAGCCGAGGGGCACGGCACTGCCGAGGATCCAGGGCAGCCGGGGGCCCCAGGAGCTGCGCGTCTTGTCGCTCAGCCAGCCCACGATCGGGTCGTTGATGGCATCCCAGAGCCGGGCCGTCATCAGAACCAGCCCGGCCATCCAGGCCGGCAGCCCGGCCGCCGAGGTGTAAAAAATGAAGAGATAGAAGCCGATCAGGGAAGCCGCCATCCCGGTCCCCGCGTCCCCCATGCCGTAGGCCAGCAGCACCCTGCGGCGCTCACCGGCTGGAAGATCCGCCGTGTCTCTGACCGCCGTCGGCAGGGGCGGCGCTGACGACGGCGGGGTGGACGGCGTGGGGGAGGTCAAACCTGGAGGGGCTCCGGTGTGGGTCTTCCGGTGAGAGGTCGTCCGGTGCCAGTCATAATGCTGCAGCCGGTTCGAGAGAACCAGTCGCCAGTACTCCAGTACTGCTGCGGGCGTAGTTTAGTGGTAAAACCTCAGCCTTCCAAGCTGATGATGCGGGTTCGATTCCCGCCGCCCGCTTCCTTTTCTCAATAAGGGTTTTCGGCTCAGAGCCCTTGCTGCGACTGGCGTTAGGGCTTCCAGTCTTTGCCAGCGCCTGTTTGGCCGTGCCAGGCTTTGAGACGAAACATCTCATGTGTCAGGCGCAACAGCCGCAGGCTCTCATTGCTGTCATAGCGGCAGACGCTGGCCCCCTGTCCTGGCTGCAGACGGAACGGCCAGGGCACTGGCGGCCTTGGACTGTGATCCGGTGAGCTCCAGCAGATCGAGCACATGCAGGTGCTCAAGAGGCACTGGCGGGTCGTCGGTGGGGCCGTGGCGTCGCCTTGACGGCAGGCAGGCTTGAACGGTGCCGGAGCTGGCCACAGGACGCTGTTGATTCGCAGGGGGCCAGCGTCAGCTGGCCAGCCCCTGGCGAGATCGATTCACCTGCGAAAGACTTGGGCCATCCGCCGCCTGGCCTTCTTGCCTTCCGCTATCCCTCGCCGCTGCGCTGCCAGCTGCTGATCGGTCAGCCCGCCAGTGGCAAGACGACGCTCGCCAGGGCTCTGGCGCCATTGCTCACCGCCCCCGGAGAACCACCGGCCCTGGTGCTCTCCATCGATGCGATCAGAGCCGAGGTCTTCGGGGATGCGGCCGTGCAGGGGCCCTGGATCGACATCCAACAGCGCCTCCAGCAGCGGCGATGGCTCGGGCGAATGGCGGGTATGGCGGCTGCCCAGCGGCAGGAATCCATGCGGATCGCGAAGCCCCTGGCATCAACGGCGAGTTTCGGGGTCTGAATTCTGGTATGTCAGGGAGAGCTCGATCGCATCGATGGCTCTACGTCACCAACCACTGCCGTTGCCGCAGCTGCTGCCTGCCGGCGCCAAGGGCTTTGCGGTGCTCGATCTGGAGACCACCGGCACCGGCCAGCTCTGCCGCATCGTGGAAATCGCCCTGCTGCTGCTCACGAGCGAGGGCGAGATCGAGCAGGAGTGGAGCACCGTGATCAACCCCGGCGTGGCGATCCCCAATGCCGCCGTGCATGGCATCGATGACTGCCTGGCTGCCTCCGCGCCCAGCTTCCAGGCGGTGGCTCCAACCCTGGCGGCCCTGCTGGAAGGCCGCGTTCTCATCGCTCACAACCTTGATCGGTTCGACGGGCCGATCCTGCGGCACCATTTCTGGGAAGCCAGCGAGGTGCTGTCTGAGATGGTGCTCGATCTGGGCGATGGCATCGACACCATGCCCAACCCATTCCTGAGCCTTGGGAAGCTCTGCTCCGCCCACGGCATCAACCTTTCCGGCGACGACGCCCACACGGCGCTCGGCGACACCCTGGCCCTGGCTGCCCTGCTGCGCCACGGCCTGCCCCACCTGCATCCATCGCGGGCGCCGGTGCGGGTGGCAGGGATCAGCGGCTCAGAGCTGGAGCCCCCGCCGCTGCTGCCGCGGACCAGCACCAGCCGCCAGGGGCTTCTGCGCAGCCACGACTGGCTCGATACCACGGTCACCATTCCCACTGTAGGCGGCACCATCGCCCTGCATGGCGAGGACGCCCACGGCTGGGACTTCAAGGTCCAGAAGGCCCTGGCGCACGCCAGCACCCTTGGCCTCTCCCCCATCCCCTTCGAGCCGGACGGGCCGGCCGATGTGATGGTGGTCACCAGCCTGTTCATCGACAGCCCGCTGATGCGCCGGCTCCGGTCAGCCGGCCTGCCGGTGGTGGCAAGCAAGGTGTTTCAGGAGGCCCGCTCAGGAGCGGTGGTTGCCGCCAAGTGCTGGGGTGTGTTGAGGGGCACTGGCCTCTGACATAGACAGGCCGCGAGACCAGACCGACGCACATCCTGCTCATATTCAGCGCCGATCCCCAGCCCTGAGTCCTCATCGGGCAAGGGTGCGGGAGATGTCGGGTTCGTTGATCTGCAGGCCGCCCTGTCCCACGGCGACTTCCTCGCTGAGCACTGCCATGAAGTGCTGCTGGTCCAGCCCCTCGAACAGCTGCAGGGCCAAGAGGCAGTAGCTCACGCCGTCCTGCCGCAACCCATCGGGCTGAACGGCCCGCAGATCCTGGGCTTTGGCCGCCAGCTCCATGTAGGGCTGGGCCTCGATCACCCGCAGCAGCAGCCGGTCGGCTTCGTCGAGTTGTTTGCCTGGATCCAGCTCCAGCAATGCCCGGGCCAGGTTGAAGGTGGTGATCAGCTCATCCGGTGCCACCGCCAACGCCTGGCAGAAGCGCGTCGCTGCCACTTCCGGCGGCCCAGCGATCACCGCAAGTTCTCAAGAGTGTGGACAGCAAAGCCGTTATCCGGCCCCACTCGATGACCTTCTCCAGTGCCCGGCGGGCCTCCGCCCTGTCGCCCTGCTGCACAGCCACCAGCGCAAGGGCTTCAAGGGCATGGGGCTGGATGCTGACATTGCCCGCGCTGGCGAGGGCCGCCCGGTTCAGCAGCGAGCGGGCCTCCTCCAGATCGCCTTCCTCGCTGGCGAGCAGCCCCAGGTAGTAAAGCGCTGGGGCGTTCTGCGGCATCAGCAACAGCGCCGCTTGCAGCAGGGGGCGGGCTTCATGGAGCTTCCCTTCCTCGATCAGTGCCCCGAATGCATCCATGGCCGGCAGCTCCGACAACGGCCGGATCTCGCTTGATCCCGATGCTGCCGCTGGCAACCACCGCCGGCAAGTGGCCGCCCATGGCGGCATGAGACAGCTCTTCGGCTGCATGGGGGCATCGAAGGTGGCCTCTCGATCGAGAACGCGTGCCTACATCACGGCGCCTTCCAGCAGTACCAGCGCGAGAGGCCCAGCTTCTCGGCCCAACCATCAACGATCTCCCGATCCGGATCCGCCGTTGCGGGTTCAGCGCTGGTGATCGCGATCAGCTCCTTGGCCAGGGTTTCAAAGCCTGCGGCCTGGTATTGGATCGCCAGTGCCGGGATGCCGACCAGCTCGGCGCTATGGAAGGCACAGGCTGCATTGATCGCCCGGGTGGCCTGCAACACGGCGGTGGGTGTCAGCCTCTCAACCTCGCCCTCGAGGCAGATCAGGTTCTCCTGCACCTGGCTTTGCAGTAGCGCCGCCTGCAGACCCCGCAGCTCGGGCGCCTGCTCGAACAGCCAGCGGTCCGCCCAAAGCCCCGGTCCTGTCGAGCGCAACCGCAACAGCACCCCGTCGTAGTACTGGAGCCCAGCGCTCCGCGCCTGAGCCAGGCTGATCTGGCCCTTGAACATCCTCTCCACCTGCGAGATCACCTTCTCTCTGGCCTCGCGTGTCTCGTGGAGGCTCACCTGCTGCTCGGCTGGCACCTGGACGATGCGCAGCAGCAGGGCGGCCTCAAAGGCCACGTGGTAGCTGCTGCGCTCATCGGCGTCGCGGTAGATGATCCGGTGCGTTTGTTGTTCTTGTGTGGCCAATCGCACCGTGGCCAGATCCTCAAGGTCGTCCTGCTGAATGACCATCACCGGCAGCCCGCCAGCCTCCTCCACCTTCTGGAGCAGACGGTTCACGGCCGGCAGGAGTGTATGGGCAGGCATCGCCGGGCCGGGACAGGCAGAAAGCAGTCCCACGGTATCGAGAGCTGGGGCGCGCTCCCTGCTGGATTCCTCAGCCGAAACCCTTGGCTGGCCCACGGGCCCCTGGCGGCAGCAGCGGGATCTCGATCTCTGCCCCCTGCTCCACCGGGTAGCCCTCCAGCTCCAGGTGCATATCGCTGCTCACCAGCGTCAGTGGTGGGTCCAGATCAATGGCTTCCATGAACACCATCACCAGGTCTTGCCCCGGCCCGAGGCCATCGGCATGGCGCTTGACGTCCTGACGGAAGCGCAGGGAAGTGTCTTTCTTGAGGTCGGGCCGGGCCGAGTGGGAACGGCGGAATAACGGCAGTAGGGAATTGCGCTGGTTCCAGCAGGCTCAGGGACTGATCCCTGAATGTTCGAAGTAGGCTATCGCGACCTTAAGCCTCATTCTCACGCGATTGCTGGAGCGCCTTCCTTCCATGCAAAAGCAACAGACGGTGATAGAGACACAGCCGTGTTAGGCACTGACAAGCTTCAAGCCTGTCTCAACCTCCCCCTCCTCTGTTTGCAGACAGCGAATCCGATGGCGCGGCAGGGGGCTGAGCGTCAGCTGGCCGGGATGCTCACCGAGCTGGTCGATGCCAAGGTTCGTTTAGGAGCCTGCTGAAAAAGTCCCGAGGCCGTCATGCCTTGAGCCTGACCTTTGGGCGCAGCGCCCGTGAACACTGGGCTCAATGTCAGGCGTTCCCGCACCGAATGGTCCTTGACGGGGTTTTTCAGCAAACTCTTAGGGAAAAGAAGAACGGGGTGTCAAAAGCCGCTCAAGGGGCGAGGGGCTCGGGCGAGAAGGGCGGTGGCACTTCCATCACCACCACCTGCACCGGCGAACGGGAGGAGCAGCGGCGCGCCTGCTGCACCAGCGAGACCGTGCCTGGCCCACCAGGGAAGGCGATCACCAGCACCGAGGCGCAGAACGCCGGGGAGGTGTGGGCCTGGGCCTCGACCAGGGCCTGCTCGAGGAGGCGCCGATTGCGGATGGGACCGGCACTGCGGCCATAGCGGCGCCAATCAGCGGCGAGGGCCTGGACCCGCCAGCCGATCTGATGGGCGCCACGGGCCCCGCCATGAAGCAGCAGATGGACAGGCCGCCCGCCAGAGCGCTGGAGCAGAGCAGAGGCGATGCGCTCCTGGGGCCAGGAGAGATCGCGGCCACCGGCAGCGACGATGACGACCGAGCGATGGGCCAACGCCGGCGGCGGCAGGAGGCCAGGAAGAGGCAATGCAGCGGCCTGGGCCACTGCAGCAGAGGACAAGCTCATGTGCTATGGAGCAAACGAACGGGGCAAGTTGTCCAAGGATTTCGTTGCCGCAGGCGATGGGCTTGGGGCCATTGGTACAGCTCTTCTTCTGCCAGTACAAACGCACTGCGCAGCGGGCAGAGTGGCTGCAGGGCAATGGATCTATGCAAGGCGACGCCATGAGCTGGTGGGTCGGAAAGCTGATAATCAGACCCGCCAGATTCTGTGCTGAATAACCAGCTGGCCGCGCAGCCGCGCGAGCAAACTTGGAGCTATCACCTCCATCCTTGATGCGGGCGAATGCCCAGCCACCGCAGCCGCGGGAAAGGGGGCCCTACCAGCCATCCCCCACACGGCCCTGGAGCGGAGGGCGGCGGCGGCGGCTGGCCGATGCACGCCAAGGCGCAGCCGTGGCACGCTGAAGGACGGCCGCTGACGACCGGAGCCCTGGGGTGTCTGTAGACACTGGCGGCACAACCTGCAACAGCAGTGACGCCCAGGGAGGGAAGGATCAGAGCGGCTCTGTGCCCTCACTGAGGATCGCCAGGTAGGCGTCGTAGGCGAAGAGGCGATTGCGCCGGCCTCCGGTGACTTCTCGGGCGATGCCCAGCTCCACCAGGGTCTCGATTGCCTTGCTGGCGGTGGGGAAGCTCAGCCCACTCAGTTGCCTCAGCTGGTTGATACTGGTCAGAGGCCGTTGGCGCAGGGCTGCGTAGCCCTGGCGCACGCTGGGTCCGGTGCGGCCGAGCCCAAGCAGCCGTGCTTCATCGACGCGAAACAGCTCCAGCAGCCGCTGGGCCGTCGCCACGGCCGCTGAGGCCGTGCTCACCACCCCTTCCAGGAAGAAGTCAACCCAGGCCTCCCAGTCCCCGCTGTGGCGCACCCTATCCAGCAGCTCGTAGTAACGGCTGCGGTGTTGCTTGAAAAACAGGCTGAGGTAAAGCAACGGCTGGCTGAGCACCCCGGCGTCGATCAGCATCAGCACAATCAGCAACCGGCCCAGGCGGCCGTTGCCATCCAGAAACGGGTGGATGGACTCGAACTGCACGTGGGCCAGGGCGGCGCGCACCAGCACCGGAAGGGCGTGCTCACCCTCGGGTCCGCCGTGGATGAAGGTTTCCAGCGCGGCCATGCATTCGTCCACCAGCCCTGGTGGTGGGGGCACAAAGCTCGCATTGCCCGGCCGGGTGCCGCCAATCCAGTTCTGACTGCGCCGGAACTCACCCGGCAGGCGATCAGCGCCGCGACCCCGGGCCAACAATCGGCCGTGGATCTCCCGCAGCAGCCGGGAGGAGAGCGGGAAGTCCTCATTGAGCCGGGCCAGGCCGTGCTCCAGACCCGCGACGTAACTGGAGACCTCCACAACGTCATCCAAGGGAACGCCGGGAGCGTCCTCCAGCTCAAAGAGCAGCAGATCAGAGAGGGACGACTGGGTGCCTTCGATCTGGGAGGAGAGCAGGGCCTCACGCCGTACATAGGCGTAGAGAAACAGCTCGGGGTCAGGGAGCAGGGAGGAGATCCCGTCAAGCCGTCCGCAGGCCAGCAGCGCCCGCTCGTGCAGTGACTGCAGCGGCCCCGCCAGCTCCAGGGGAGGATCAGGCGGCAGTGGCGCCGGCACGAAGGCCCGCACTGCTTCACCGGCGGTGCTGGTGATCTCGTAACGCCCGGTGGTGTCGCGCCGCATGGAGCCTCTGGGGCGAACCTTGAATACCGATAGATCTTATTCAAGGGAAAGGGCTTTCCTTTGAATAAGGCGAGCTTGCCGTTAGCCCTGGCGGGCGCCTGTGTGGCTGTCTCGTCGGTCTAAATTGCTGTCTCGCGGTCGTTCCTTGGGCCGCTCGTCTGATGCCCCTGCCCAGTGGCGAAAAGGGTTTAGATCGGAAAACATCTCACCAAACATCTCACACGCGGCTTTTTTCTTGTTGAGAAGTCAGGTGTAGCAATGAGATTGGGCGATTTGTGGCTCAGCCTTCCAAGCTGATGATGCGGGTTCGATTCCCGCCGCCCGCTTCCTCGTCTTTCTCCGCCGCCGCCTCGAGCAGCGGTGTCGCCACCAGCAGCATCAGGCTGCGGCTCTCCAATGGAGCCGCCACCGGCAGCCAGGGTTCGGGCCTCGCCGGAAGGGCGTGATCCCCGGGAAGGGCCGTGTCGATCACCCGCCGCCAGCCGGCGGGTTGGCCGGGCACCTCGAACTGCATCGGCTGGTAGTAGGCGTTCATGCCGCACCAGATCAGGGGGCCAAGGTTCGCATCGTGGAGGCTCCAGGCCAGGCAGTGGGACCAGCTGGCCCAGTCCGGTTTGCCCAGCTCAAGGCCGTGCCATTCCCTCCAGAGCGGAGGGCTTCCGGCGCCCCTGGTCGGCCCGGTGGGGACCGGGGGCAACTCCTGGTTGAGCAGGGCCGCAAGTCGCTGGCGCAGCTGGATCAGGCGCCTCAGGAAGCGACGCAGGGCCAGGTCCCCCGCGTCCGGACGCCAGTGCATCCAGCCCAGCGGGTTGTTCTGGCACCACGTGTTGTTGTTTCCTCCCTGACTGCGACGTACCTCGTCACCCATCAGCAGCATCGGCACCCCGGGGGCCAGCAGCAGGGAGGCCAGCAGGTTGCGCAGTTGCCGGTCGCGCAGGTCATTGACGCCGGTGTCGGTGCAGGGGCCCTCCACACCATGGTTCCAGCTGTTGTTGTGGTTGTCGCCGTCGCGGTCGTTCTCGCCGTTGGCCAGGTTGTGCTTGCGGTCGAAGCTCACCAGATCCGCCAGGGTGAAGCCGTCGTGGGCGGTGAGCAGGTTGATCGTGCGACCCAGCTGGGCGGGTAGACCGTTGAACAGGTCGGGGTTGCCTGACAGGCGCTGACTCAGGCTCCAGCTGGTGCGGTCGTCCCCTTTCCAGAACCGGCGCACATCGTCGCGGAAGCGGCCGTTCCAGCTGGCTACCCGGCGCGCCGGGAAGTCGGCGAGTCGGTAGAGGCCGCCACAGTCCCAGGGTTCGCTTACCACTTTGAGATCACTCAGATCAGGATCCGCCTCCATCTCCTCGAACAGGGGAGGCGCATCCAGGGGAGCCAGCGCCTCGCCACGGGTCAGGGCGATGCCCAGGTCGAAGCGGAAGCCGTCGATGCCCAGTTCCGTGCTCCAGCAACGCAGGGATTCCAGGATCAGGCGCCGGACCAGGGGACGGTTGGCGGCGATGGTGTTGCCACAGCCGCTGACGTCGAGGTAGTCGCCCTTGGGGGTCTGGTGGTAGTAGAGGGCGTCGCCGAAACCCCGCCAGCTCAGGGTGGGACCCTCCTGGTTGCCTTCGCTGGTGTGGTTGTAGACCACATCCAGCAGCACCTCGAGGCCGGCCTGATGACAGGCGGTCACCAGCTGACGCACCTCCTGTCGGCCCTGGAGGGGGTCGGCGTCGACCAGATAGGCCGGATGGGGGGCCATCCAGCTCACCGGGCTGTAACCCCAGTGGTTGAGGCGACCGGCGGGGGCATCCTGGGGATCGAAGGCCATCACCGGCAACAGTTCGATGGCCGTCACGCCCATCTCCTGGAGGTAGGGCAGGGTGTCGATCAGCCCCAGCAGGGTGCCCTGCCGTTCGGACGGCACCGGGCAGCCGCTGCCCTGGGTGAATCCGCCCACATGGAGCTCGTAGATCACGCTCCTGTGCCAGGGATGGCGGGGCCGTGGGGCGTTATCGAAGTCGAACCTGTCCCGCTCGGTGACCACGCCCTTGAGGCAGGCGGCTGCATTGGGAGCCGCCCCGACGGCGGCTCCCCGCTGGTAGACGTCCCAGCCGGTGATCGCCCTGGCGCAGGGGTCGAGCAGCACCTTGGAGGGGTTGAAGCCATGGCTGCCGGGCTGCAGGGGACCGAACACCCGGTAGCCGTAACAGCAGCCCAGGCCGAGGCCCTCCACCTCCACGTGCCAGTGCTCTCCGGAGCGGTGGGCATGGTCGAGCTCAATCACCTCAAGGGGTTCCCGGGCCGAGCCGTCGGCGAAGATCAGCAGCTCGACGCGGGTGGCCAGGGGGGCCACCACGGAGAAATTCACGCCCCGGCGGGTGATGGAAGCCCCCAGTGGCCAGGGATGTCCGATCCGGGTCGCCGACAAATGACTGGCCAGAGGTTCTGCTCAGGGTACGTCGGGCTTCCGGATGGTGCCGCCGGGGGTTCAATGGGGCCATGGCCACCGCTGACGCCTGCCTGCTGCCGTCCGAGGAGGGCCGCCCGCCGCAACGGGTGCGGCCGGGGTTGTGGCTGTTCGCCCCCAGCCGCGAGAGCCAGGGGGGAAGTTCCTGGCTGCTGGAGGCTGCCGCTGCCGATCTGCTGATCGATTGTCCTGCCTACACCCGGGCCAACCTGCGCTTTCTCGCCGGCCGCCCTCGCCAGCGGTCGGCGGGGGCCGGGCCGGAGCGGGCCTGGATCCTGCTCACCGGCCGCGCCGGCCATGGCCGTTGCCGCCGCCTGCAGCAGGCCCTGGGATGGCCGGTCCTGGTGCAGGAACAGGAGGCCTACCTCCTGCCCGGTGTGAATCCCCTGCAGACCTTCGCGGACGAGCACCGGCTGAGCCCGGACGTGCAGGTGCTGTGGACGCCGGGGCCGTCCCCCGGGGCCTGCGTCGTGCTCGTCTCCGGGCCGGAGGGTGCCCACCAGGACGGGCTGTTCTGCGGCCGGCTGCTGGTTCCGGTGGCGCCGGGCCACGTGGCTCCCCTGCGTCAGCGCGGCACCTTTCACTGGGGCCGCCAGCTCCGAAGTGTGGAACGGCTGCGCCGGTGGCTGCCGGCTGGATCTCCCGACTGGATCGCCAGCGGGGCCGGACTCGGGGCTCTGAGGGGGCCGAAACTGGTGGAACAGGGCGCCTCCCTGCTGGAGGGCCTGGATCTGGAGACCCTGGCGCTCCAGTCCCCCGGTGGGGGCCTGGAGGTCGCAGCCAGCCTCTCGGAGCCCCCGCCTGGTGCTCCCGTGGCCCCCAAACCGCTGTGATGAGTGGACTTCTGTTGTTGCGGCCCCGGCACAACACCCATACGATTGGCGCGCTGAACGCACGGGCGGTCGGGGACTTCCGATTCGCCTCCATCACTCGACGTCCCGAACCCCGCCATCGCCACCAATCCGGAGGCTTCCCCCAAACAATGAACAAAGCTGATCTCGTCAACATCGTGGCCGCCCGTACGGAGCTCACCAAAACCGACGTCTCTCTCGTGGTGGATGCTGCCATCGAAACCATCGTCGATTCGGTGGTCGAAGGCAAAAAGGTGTCCATCCTCGGTTTCGGCTCCTTCGAGCCCCGTGAGCGATCCGCCCGTCAGGGTCTGAATCCCAAGACCGGCGAGAAGATCAAGATCCCCGCCAAGCGCGTGCCCGCCTTCACCGCCGGCAAGCTCTTCAAGGACAAAGTTCAGGGCTGATCCGCACCAGCCCTCCTCTGGCGATGGCAGCGGCCGCCCGGGCCCCAACCCCGTCCCTGCGGCTGCCCTCCCATCTCCAGGCAAGACTTGCTTCGGGACTGGAGCGCCGACGCCAGGGCTACAGAACCCGTTTCGCCCCTTCCCCCACGGGCCCACTGCACCGGGGCAACATCCGCACCGCCCTGCTCGGCTGGCTTGAGGCCCGGCTGAGGGGGGGGGAGTGGTTGCTGCGGATCGACGATCTCGACAGGCCCCGCAACCGGCCAGGCGCCGAGGCCTCGATTGTGGAGGATCTGCGTTGGCTCGGGCTCGACTGGGATGGTCCCGTCGAGCGCCAGAGCGCCCATCGGGGCGCCTATGCCAGCGTTCTTTCGGCCCTGCGCCAGGCCGGGCGGCTCTACCCGTGCCGGTGCAGCAGGAGGCTTCTGGCCGATGTCTCGGCCCCCCATGGGGCGCTGTCTGTCTATCCGGGGTACTGCCGGGATCAACCGCCCCTCTGGGGGGACCAGGCCGGGCGGCTGCCCAGCTGGCGTCTGCGCCTGGAGCCCGGTGTCCTGCGATGGCACGAGCGCTGCGGGCCCCGCGGTAGCCAGGACGGTCCCGCCGCGGTGGGGGACGTGGTGCTGCGAAGGGCCGATGGCGTGGTGGCCTATCACCTGGCCACTGCTGTGGACGAGCTGTTGATGGGCATCAGCGAGGTCGTGCGAGGGGACGATCTCTGGCCCTCCACCGGGGCCCAGGTGGCGGTGATGGCGGCCCTCGGAGCACTCCCGCCGACCTATGCCCACGTCCCCCTCTGGCGTGACAGCAGGGGCGACCGGCTGAGCAAACGGGCGGGGGCGGAGGGGCTGGCCGGTCTGAGGAGCCAGGGCATGGACGCCCCGGGCGTGATCGGATGGCTGGCGGCGAGTCTGGATCTGGTGCCTCAGGGCAGCCGTCTCAGTGCCGCGGAGCTGGCGGCCGGCCTGGCTCCGGAGGCACTGGAACACTGCATGCACCGGGAGCGGAGCCAGGACGAAAAGGCTTAAGGATGATTTCGGGATCGAAGGGGTCTGGGCCAGGCACAGTGAGGAGATGAGAACAAACCCCTGCGAACCTGCCATGACAGCCCTGGTTCCTTCTGCTTCTGCCGGAACGCGGACCCACTCTGTTGCTCCATCCCAATGTCCCCAGTGCGGTGGCAGCGGCCTGCTGCGGATCGATGATCAGCGTTATCGCACCTGCCTCGACTGCCTCGGCCAGGGACGCTCCCCGGCCATGGGCAGTGATGGGATGTTCTTCCGGATCGTCACCGCGACGTCCGCTTCCGCCGCCAGATGAAGAAGGCGGCGGTGGCCACCACCACCGCCAGGGGTGCCGCCGTGAGCAGCAGCAGGATCACGGCGGTCCAGTCGGTGTACATGGGTGCGTTGGCGGAAGCGGTGCCATCATCCCAGCAGATGCCCCCCCGGTGATGGTCGACGATCAGCAACCCAGCCAGGCCTGTCGGGACTCCTGCGGACTCCGGAGCGCTTCCCTTGCAGGCCTCCTGATGGTCTATTTGTTGGGGGGGGGGCGGGGGGTGCTCAGGCGAACGTGCTGTTCGAGAATTGCGTCACCGGAGCCGATGGCTCCATCACCTGCGACACGGTGCCCACCGGTAACACCCTGATGAATGATGTGGACGCCCGCTATGGGTTGCTCCAGAACGCCAGTCCAGGCTGGAGTGAATTCGATCCTTACCAGGGCTATGACGATGACTTCGGCGGCAATGAGACCTGAGCCGCCGGCGAGGGCAGGTTGCAACGACATATGGCGCGCTCTCGCGGGGGGGCCTCCTCTGGAGTAGCTCAGAGAAGCCACGCACAGCGGTTGTGATGCATTTCTGGGCACCCGAGATCGATCCGGCCCATCCTCTGGAGTGCACCCAGGCCGAGCGCTACGCGCTGCAGCGCCTCTCCAACGGCGCCTACGTCTCGATCCGTCCTGATGACCAGGGACTGGAGGACGTGGGCGATCCGACTTCGGCCTATCTCTTCCATACCCACGAGGCGGCCCTGCGCGCTGCCGGTGAACTCAATCGCCTGGGTGGTGACGGCTTCGACGTGGTCAAGATCGAATGACCGATTGCGTTGTGCTGAGGGCGGGGAGCAGGACTGATCAGCCACTTCGGCGTTGAAGCCCTGGTGTATCGGCAGGCTGGTGTATCGGCCGGGTGTATTGACCGTTCGTCTAATGACGACAAGCGGATCAACCTTTATAATGCGTGTCGAAAGGTCTTTCCTGCTTGCGATGCTCACTGGATCTGATCTCCTGGCCAAGGTCAAGGAGCTGGGCGATGTCTCCAAATCTGATCTGGTGCGTGGTTGCGGCTACGTCAGCACCAAGAAGGATGGCGCAGAGCGTCTGAATTTCACGGCGTTTTATGAGGCTCTGCTGGAAGCCAAGGGTGTCAGCCTGGGTGAAGGTGGTGGCAAGGGGGCGTCCAAAGGTGGGCGTAAGCTCAGCTATGTGGCCACCGTCCAGGGCAATGGCAATCTTCTGGTGGGTAAGGCCTACACCGCCATGCTCGATCTCCAGCCCGGTGATGAGTTCGAGATCAAGCTGGGCCGCAAGCAGATTCGCCTGATTCCCGCCGGATCCTCCGAAGACGACGACTGATCGCCAGTCCCTGGCCAGAAGCCTGCTGCCACTGTAGGAATCCGTTCAGGCTGGTGGCGGCACGGCCTCCCTGCTCAGGCGGTCGCAGGACACCAGGAATGCCGTCACCTGGTCGCCCCAGTTCACCACCACGAGCATGTTGCGCGGTGTTCTGGCGAAGCCCTGCTGCGACAGCACGGCGAAGCTGTGGAGATCGTCGTGGCTGACCAGAGGCTGTTTCCCATGGAGGTCACTCCAGCTGCGCAGGAAGGTCTCTCCCTCAAGGCTGCGGCATCGGGCGTAGGCCTCCTCAGGCGTGAGCCCCTGGCGCCGCAGCCTCACGAAGGCATCCAGATCCGGTCCCAGATGCTCGATCCAGCGGCCGAGGTCCCCCACCGCCACCACCTGGCTCCGGTCTGGGTGATCGGGGCGCAGCAGCAGGGCCGTTGTGGCCAGTGACCAGGCCGCTTCCTTCAGCAGGCGATCGGCGGCCAGGCACAGGGCCCCGTGGTGGGTCTCCAGCAGACGTTCATGGCGGGCCCTCAGATCATCCATGGCCGTTGAGAGCACCGCGCGGGAGACCGCTGGAGGGAAAACGACGCCCCGCGCTCGCCCTGGGGACCCAAGCGTTGAAGCGGGGTGAGCGGAGAAGCCGGTGATCGGATTTGAACCGACGACCTACTGATTACGAATCAGTTGCTCTACCCCTGAGCTACACCGGCATCGGCCAAGAAATTAGCATTCGTCGTATCGCCCCACGATGGCCGCCATTCCATGGGATCCAACGCGAACAGATCCCTGGATCCGGAGCTTCGCCGGCGCTTGCTGGCGGAAGCCAAGACACCCTGGCGGGGGCTGCGGCGGGCCCTGTGGTTCGCCCTGGTGGCCTCTGCAGGTCTGGGTCTGGCGGCCATGGCGCTGCGCGCCTCCGCCGGCTCGGAGGTGGCCTCAGTGGATCTGCTGATCCAGGTCGGTGCCTTCGGCCTCTTCGGTGCTCTGCTCTGGTTCGACCGCAACAGGGTCGACGGCTGAAGGCGCCACGGACGCAGGCAGCCGCAGGGGCTCCGGCAGCAGCAGGGGCAGGCCCAGGCTGAGCCGTTGCTGCTCCAGCTCCTCCTGGGTGAATGGCTGGGCTCCGGCGACGTCCTCGGGGCTGCGGCTCAGCAGCCACAGGGACTGGATCAGCTGCTGCCATTGCCACAGCATCACCACCAGGAGCAGGGCAGCCAGCAGCAGGGCCACCAGTCGTGGGCAGGCGGTGAAGGGGGTGAAGGGGGATGCCACCGCGGCATGGCGATCGCTCCACCACAGCAAGGGCAGGAGCAGGGCGGCACCGCCAGCCGTGGCCAGCGCCAGGCCAGGGGCAGCCTGAAGCCTGCTGAGCCGCCGCTGCAGCTCCCGGCGGCCCCGCAGGGGGGTCTGCAGCAGCAGCAACGACCAGATGTCGGCGGGGCGACGCGCCAGCAGGAGGGCCGGCGCCAGGGCGCCGATCGCCCAGCAGAAGACCCTCTCCAGCCCAGGCAGGCGGCCGGGGTCGCTGCCGGCCAGCACCAGCAGCAGCAGCAGGGCCTCGAGAGGCAACACCCCGACGCAGATCAGCTGCAGCCAGAGCAGCGGCTCGCTGCGGGGCGTCACGGGATCAGGTGCTGAGGGTCCGGCGCTGGGTGACCAGCTTGAAGGCCTCGACCCGATCCTGCTCCTTCCAGCCGGTGAACCTGTCGCAGCCGATGCCGCACTCGAAGCCGGTGGCCACCTCCTTGACGTCGTCCTTGTTGCGCCGCAGGGAATCGAGGTCGCCTTCGTAGACGAGCTCCTTGCCGCGATGAACACGGATGCGGCAGTTGCGCTGCAGCTTGCCGCTGGTGACGTAACAACCGGCCACGGCGCTCTTGCCGATCGTGAACACGGCCCGCACCTCGGCCTCGCCCAGGCTCTCCTCCACGAGCTCGGGCTCCAGCAGGCCTTCCATGGCCATCTGGATGTCCTCGAGCAGCTTGTAGATGACGTCGTAATCGCGCACATCCACGCCGGTGGCATCGGCGGCGCGCTTGGCACCGGAGGCCATCGAGGTGTTGAAGCCCACGATCACGGCACCGGAGGCGGCCGCCAGGTCGACGTCCGTTTCGGTGATCTCGCCCGGCGCCGACAGCAGCACCCGCACCTGCACCTCTTCCTGGGGCAGTTGCTCGAGGGATCCGAGGATCGCCTCCACGCTGCCCTGGACATCGGCTTTCAGGATCAGGTTGAGCTCCTTGAGCTCGCCTTCGCTGGCCTGGCCCGACATCGAGGCCAGGGACACCCGCCGGGACGCCATCTGCTGGGCGAGTCGGGTGGCCCGCGCCTCGGTGGCCCGGTCGCCGACGACCGCCCGGGCGCTCTTCTCGTCGGTATAGACCTCGAACTCGTCGCCGGCGGTGGGCACCTCGCTGAAGCCCAGGGCCTCCACGGCGCTGGAGGGACCGGCCTGCTTCACCCGCTTGCCGGTGTCATCGACCATGGCGCGCACCTTGCCGAGAATCGGACCCGCCGCCAGCACGTCGCCGGCCTTGAGGGTGCCGTTCTGGATCAGCAGGGTGGCCACCGGACCCTTGGCCTTGTCGAGGTGGGCTTCGATCACCGTACCCCGGGCCATCCGGTCGGGGTTGGCCTGCAGGTCCTCCACTTCGGTGACCAGCAGGATCATCTCCAGCAGCTTGTCAATGTTTTCGCCCTTGATGGCGCTCACAGGGACCATCACGACGTTGCCGCCCCAGTCCTCGGCCACCAGATCGAGCCCGGAGAGCTCCTGCTTGACCCGGTCGGGCTGGGCCCCTTCCTTGTCGATCTTGTTGATCGCCACCACGATCGGTACCTCGGCGGCGCGGGCGTGGCTGATGGCCTCCAGGGTCTGGGGACGGACGCCGTCGTCGGCGGCCACCACCAGCACCGCCACGTCGGTGACCTTGGTGCCCCGGGCTCGCATGGCGGTGAACGCCTCGTGGCCCGGGGTGTCCAGGAAGGTGATCTTGCGGTGCTCGTCGCCGTGGGGCACGTCCACCTGGTAAGCGCCGATGTGCTGGGTGATGCCGCCGGCTTCGCCGGCCGCCACCCGTGTCTTGCGGATGGCATCGAGCAGGCTCGTCTTGCCATGGTCGACGTGACCCATCACGGTGACCACGGGTGGCCGCCGGATCAGGTGAGCCATGTCGCTGTCCTCGATCATCTCCACCGTCTTCTTGGCCGCGGCTTCGACGTCGTCCTGGAGCACAGGCACACCGAACTCTTCCGAAACCGTCTCGATCGTGTGCAGATCGAGGGTCTGGGTGACCGTGGCGATGATCCCCTTGAAGAACAGGGATTTGATGATCTCGGAGCTCTCCACCCCGAGTCGGTCGGCCAGCTCCTGCACCGTGAGGTTGCCCTCGGGCACGATCAGCATCTCGGGCCGCTGGGCCTTGGCCTCGCGGGAGGCCCTCAGTTCCATGGCGCGGCGCCGCTGCCGCTGGCGGGTGGTCTCCTTCTTGCGCTTGCGCACCGCCACGGTGGGCTTGGCATGGGCGCCAGCGGGGGTGCGGGGTTTGGCCGGGCGCGCCAGGCTGGCCTGAAGCACCATGGCTTCCTGCTCCCCGGCGTAGCCACCGGTTTCGGCGGTGAGGGCATCATCGTTTTCGCCGATGATGTGCACCTTCTGGCGCTGTTTCTGGGGCGTGCGGCTGCGCAGGGCCTCAAGTTTGGCGCTGTCGTCCCACTCGGGACGCCGCGCCCCGGGGGCTCGGGCGCCGGCCGGCGTGGGCGGGCGGAAGCCGGGCCGCCGGGGCGCCGCCGGCGGGGTGGCGGTGGGCCGCGTCACCCCTTCGGTTTGAGCACCGGCCTCGCCGCTGCCTTCGCTCCTGTCGGGCCGCCGCGGCGGCGGGGCGGTGGGGCGGCCGGTGGGTTTCTGGAGCTGCATCAGCTCGCCGGGGGCCATCGGCTTGCGCATGCCTGCCGGGATTCCCGGCCGGCCTGGGGCCGCCGGACGCCCGGCCGCGGTGGTGCCGGGCCCCGCGGAGTCGCGGCGGATCGGCTTGCCCACCAGTTCGAGCGGGGTGGGGCCGGGCCGCCCGGGGGCCGAGCCGGCCCTGGCGCCGGCGCTGCCGGGTCGGATCGGCGCAGGAGTTCCTGGCCGCTGGGGACGGGCCGACGGTGGGGCTGGCCGGCTGCTGGTGGCGCCGCCCTGACCGGGCTGGGGTCGCCCGACGAGCTGGGGGCGGGTGGCCGGAGGCCGGGTGGGCGAGCCCCCCTGGGCGGGCCGGCCCGGGGCTGGTGCCGGGGGCCGCTGGGGCGAGCCGACCCGCACCGGGGGCTGGGAGGTGCGGTTCACCGGTGCCGGACTGGCGGGCTTCGGCGCCGCCAGGGGTTTCGCCGGAGGGGCCACGGAGGTCGGGCGGGCGGGGGCCGCCGGGACCGGACGGGCCGGTGGGCTGCCGGGGGCCGGTGAGGTGGCCGCTGGGGGCGAACCGGCGGCGGCTGGCTTGCCCATGATCGTCGGCGGACGAACGGCGGGCTTGCCGGCTTCCACCGGCCGGGGACGTGCCGGGCCCGGGGCAGGCGTGGCCGGGGGCTTGGGGCGTGCCGCCGGGGGGTCGGGCCGGGCGGGTGCCGGTGCTGCCGCAGCCGCGGGTCGGGGCGCGGGGGGCCGGCTGGCTGGCGGGGCGGGGGGTGCCGCGGGTGACTCGCCGGCTCTTGGTGCGCTCACGGGAACCGGAGCGGCCTTCTTGACCGCCAGGATCGCCTTGGCGGGCGGGTTGGGCGCAGGAGCTTCGGGCCGCGCCGGTGACGGGCTGGCGACGTTGACCCCGATCAGCGAACGGATCCGGGAGGCCTCGTCATCACTGATCGAGCTGCTGTGGCTCTTGGCCGCAATGGAGAGCTTCTCGGCGGCATCGAGCACGTCCTTGTTGTCCAGGCCCAGGTCCTTCGACAGCTCGTAGATTCTCACTTTGCCGCTGCTGGTCATTCAGAAAGGTCTCCGTACGGTGGGGCCGAAAGGACCCCGGGGCCGCACGCTCGTGGCGACCATGGTTCATCTTGCCTCAGCGGTTGCGGGGCCGATCGCTCGAGACGTGCTTCGAGGCTGGCGATGATGGCATCGCTCACGGTGCAACGCAGGCCGCGCTGGAGGCGGCGGCGGCGGCGGGCTTCCTCCAGGCAGCTCGGTTCCGGGCAGAGGTAAGCCGAGCGCCCCATCCCTTGATCCAGGCTGACCGTCCCGTCGGCCTGGCGCACCACACGCCAGAGGTGGGTGCGGTCGCAAAGGCGACGACAGGAGACACAGCGGCGCAGCACCGGCCTCCTCGCGGGCGACGTCACCGGAGGCCCTCGCCCGGGTCGGCATCGGCGACAACAGCTTCAGCCGCCTCTTCGGCCTGATCCTCGGGCAGCTCTTCAGGCAGCTCTTCAGGCAGCTCTTCGGAAGCGGCCGTGTCCTCTCCCTCCCCATCCCCGTAGGACTCCTCGTCCTCGGGCAGGGGATAAAGCTCCCGCAGGCGGGCGTCCTCCTCGGCGCGGGTGGCCTGTTCGGCCTCGAGCCGGGCCTCGGCCTCGGCCTGCAGGGCCTCCTCCTCCTGCCGCTGGGCAATCAGGGCCGCCACCGTCTGATCCTCGCTGACCTGGTTGTACTCCTGGGCATTCTTGATGTCGATCTTCCAGCCGGTGAGACGGGCCGCCAGGCGGACGTTCTGCCCTTCCCGGCCGATGGCCAGGCTCAGCTGATCGTGGGGCACGAGCACATGGGCGTGGTGACCTTCGGGATCCACCAGGCGGACCATCTCCACCCGCGCCGGGCTCAGGGAGTTGGCCAGGTACTGGGCCGGGTCCGGAGACCAGCGGATCACGTCGATCTTCTCGCCCCGCAGTTCGTTCACCACCTGTTGGATGCGGGAGCCGCGGGCGCCGATGCACGCCCCCACCGGATCCACTTCCCGCTCCACGCTGTCAACAGCCACCTTGGTGCGCGGGCCGACGGCGCGGGACGGAGGATTCGCTTCCCTGGCCACGGCGACGATCCGCACCGAGCCTTCCTGGATCTCGGGCACTTCGTTCTCAAAGAGATAGACCACCAGGCCCGCATTGGCCCGGGAGACGAACAGCTGCGGGCCGCGACGGGGCACCTCGCTCACCTCCTTGAGGAACACCTTGAAGGTGGCGTTGGCGCGGTAGTTGTCGTTGGGGAGCTGGTCGCGCCGGGGCAGTTCCGCCTCCACTTCCGGGCGGCCCAGGCCGCTGCTCACGGCCATGATCACGCTCTGGCGCTCGAAACGGATCACCCGGGCGGTGAGCACCGGATCCTCCAGGTCGGCGAATTCCTCCTGAATCATGCGGCGCTGCTGATCACGCAGCTTCTGGGCCAGCACCTGCTTGGTGGTGGCGGCGGCCATGCGCCCGAAGTCCTCCTTCTCCGGCGTCACGTCCAGCACCACCGTGTCGCCGATCTGGGCGTCCTCGGCCACCTGGCGCACTTCTTCGATGGCGATCTGGTGGTCGTCGCTCTCCACCTCCTCGACGATGATCTTGCTGGCCAGCACCCGATAGCCCTCTTCCTCGAGATCGAGAGCGACGTCGAAGTTGCTGAAGTAGTCCTCTTCGAACGGGTCTTCGCTGATGCCCAGATAGAGGGTGCGACGATAGCGCTCATAGCCCTTCAGCAGGGCCTCCCGCAGGGCGGCCTCCACCACCTGGGGGGCCAGCTTCTTCTCGTCGCTGATGTCCTCGATCAGGTTGTTGAGACCGGGGAGCAGAACCAGGGCCATGAACTCGGGGGCGGATGGGCAGGAAGGGAAGGAAGGGCGAACCGGAACGGTTCAGGAATCGGGAGGTGTTTCGGTGAGCCGCACCCTCAGCACCTCGTCGCGGGGGATGCGCAGGATGCGGCCACGCTCATTGAGCTGCACCACCTGCTCATCCCGGCCGAGCAGAAGGCCGGTGCGGCGCACCTCCGCACCGCCGGCCTCCCGGCGGATCAGCTCCACCGGAAAGCCGCGGAAGCTGACGAAGTCCCGATCGGTGAGGAGCTCCTCTCCGATGCCGGGGCTGCTCACCTCCAGGACGTAGGCCATCGTCAGCAGTCCGGAGGCTTCGAGGGCCTCGGCGAGGGGACCACTCACGGCGGCACATTCGTCGAGGTTCACATCGGTGCCATCGGCCCGCTGCACCCTCACGACGATCGTGAGGGGAAGGCGGTGGGCCAGCACCTCGACAGATTGCATCTCCAGATGCACTTCCTCGACCACAGGCCGTGCCAGCGTCTCAAGATCGTTCGTGAGGGGGTGGGGCAAGGACAGGCGGCGGAGGGAGAGGACTCCCGCTGGCGGGATCGTCCGCCGTGCGCTGCAGTGTTCACTGCCCCCAACCGAAGGCGTTCCTCCTTTCAGGGGAAAAGCGATCGGTGACAGGGGTGATGCCCGGCGGGCATGGCTTCACCCTAGAGGATGGGGTCCCGGAGGTTTGGGCAGCTCCAGGACCGGCGCTTCCGCGTAGTAATCGTTGGCGCTGACCTCCCCCCGCAGGCTGAGGTCCTGGTTGAGGCACTGGCCGCACTGCTCGGGGGTACGCAGGTATTGACAGACCCGGGCCCAGAGTTTGGCCCGGCTGCCCGGGGCCCCCTGGCTGAAGTGGACGAGATCCTTGCCTCCGGCCATCCCCTGGATCTCCACCTTGCAGAGGGTGCAGCGCTGCCGGGTGCCGGGAGGGATGGTGGCCATGGCCTCGGGGCGGACTGGGGGCAAAGTTAAGCCGATTCAGGTCATGCGGTCCCGCTCAGGGCCAGCCAGAGCGGTCTCCGATGCGAATTCTTCAACTGAGTGATCCCCATCTGCTCGCCGATCCCGCCGGCCGCTGCCATGGCCGGCCGGCGCTGGACCTGCTGCACCATGGGCTCCAGGAGGCCTTCCGCCAGCTTCGGGCGTTCGGGGAGGCCCCCGATCTGCTGCTGATCAGCGGTGACCTCTGCGATGACGAGAGCTGGGGCGGTTACGTCCGCCTGGGGAAAGTGCTGCAGACGCTGCCGCTGCCGGTGGCGTTGCTGGCGGGCAACCACGACCACCCCGCCCTGCTGCGGGCCGCCCTGGGGCGCCGCGCCGTGATCGCTCCGGCCCTGGTGCGCTGCGGCCATGGCTGGTTGCTGCTGCTCGACAGCCACTGCAGCGGTGACACCGCCGGCGAACTGGGCCCGCTCCAGCTGGACTGGCTGCAGCGCCAGCTCGCCGCCGAGGTGCCGGCCGGGGGCCAGCCCCTGCTCGTGGCCGTGCACCATCCCCCGGTTCCGATCGGCGACACCGCCATGGATGCCATCCGGCTGCGGGATGGTGCGGCCCTGATTGATGGGCTGCGGCCGTTGTCCGGCCTGCGGGGGCTGGTCTTCGGCCACGTCCACCAGCACTGGCAAGGGGACCTGCCCGGCCGGCCGGAGGTGCCCCTGCTGGGCTGCCCCTCCACCCTGCGCAGCTTTCCCCCCGTGCAGTGCTGCCCCCTGGCACGTCCGGACGACCCTGGCGGGCGCTGGCTGGAGATCGGCGAGGACGGCGTCCTGCGGCAGCGGTTGCTGCGCTGGGCGCCGCTCGACGGGCCTAGCCTCGCCTCATGCAACGCTCCCACCCCCTGTCTTCCCTGAGCCGGCGGCTGCGGGTCCTGATGGTGCTGGCCCTGCTGCTGGTGTTCACCGCCCTGCCCCTGCCCGCCGCGGCCCTCGAGGCGGATCCCCCGGCCCTCACCCCCCACAGCTTCGTGGCTGACGCCGCCCGGCGGGTGGGCCCGGCGGTGGTGCGGATCGACACCGAGCGCAACGTCGCCAGGCCCCCCTTCGACCCCACCCTGTTGGATCCCCTGCTGCGGGACCTGTTCGGCGACCCCTCCAGCAGCACGCGGGAACGGGGCCAGGGCTCGGGGGTGGTGATCGATGGGCCCCGTGGCCTGGTGCTTACCAATGCCCACGTGGTGGAGAAGGTGGACGCGGTGACCGTGACCCTCGCCGATGGCCGCCAGTTGGATGGCGGGGTGGTCGGCACCGACCCGGTCACCGATCTGGCGGTGGTGCGCATCGCCGGAAGGTCCCCCCTGAGCGCCGCGCCCCTGGGGGATTCCGAAGCCCTCGAAGTGGGCGACTGGGCCATCGCCCTGGGCAGTCCCTATGGCCTGGAACGCACCGTCACCCTGGGGATCGTCAGCAGCCTGCACCGCGACATCAACAGCCTTGGCTTTGCCGACAAACGCCTCGACCTGATCCAGACGGACGCGGCCATCAACCCCGGCAACTCCGGCGGGCCCCTGATCAATGCCGCCGGTGAGGTGATCGGCATCAACACCCTGGTGCGTTCCGGGCCGGGGGCCGGGCTCGGCTTCGCCATCCCCATCAATCTGGCCAAACGGGTGGCCGACCAGCTGGGTGAGGGGGGCACGGTGGTGCATCCCTACCTGGGCCTCCAGCTGGTGCCGCTCACCGCCCGGATGGCCCGGGACAACAACAAGGATCCCGATGCCCTGCTGCAGCTGCCCGAGCGGGATGGGGCCCTGGTGCAGCGGGTGCTGCCGGAAAGTCCGGCGGAGGCGGCCGGCCTCCACCGCGGCGATCTGGTGGTGGCCATCGCCGACCAGCCGGTCAATACCCCCTCGGCCCTGCTCCAGCAGGTGGAGCGGTCCCAGGTGGGCCAACCCCTGCCACTGAAGGTGGTGCGCGGCCAGCGGGAGCTGCAGCTCTCGATCCGGCCGGCGGCCCTGCCCCAGGCGGGCTAGGAGGCGCCGAGGCGGTCAGGACAGTCCCCCTTGCTACGGTCTGCGCCATTTCCGGCAGACTCCGATGTCCGATCTCCAGGACCGCATGAAGGGGGCCGTGGCCACGGCGGCGGTGGATCAGATCCGCGACGGCATGGTGGTGGGGCTGGGTTCAGGTTCCACGGCCGCGCTGATGATCCAGGCCCTCGGCCGCAAGCTGCAGCAGGGCGAACTCAGCGGCATCGTCGGGGTCACCACCTCCTTCCAGGGGGAGGTGCTGGCCGCCGAGCTGGGCATCCCCCTGCAGGCGCTGAACGCCGTGCAGCGCATCGATCTGGCCATCGATGGCGCCGATGAGGTGGATCCGTCCTTCCAGCTGATCAAGGGGGGCGGCGCCTGCCACGTGCAGGAGAAGCTGGTGGCCCGCCGGGCCGATCGCTTCGTGATCGTGGTGGATGCCACCAAGCTGGTGGAGCGCCTCAACCTCGGCTTCCTGCTGCCGGTGGAAGTGCTGCCCGGCGCCTGGCGCCAGGTGCGGGATGAACTCACCGCCATGGGGAGTTCGGTTGAACTGAGGATGGCGGTGCGCAAGGCCGGTCCGGTGGTCACCGACCAGGGCAACCTGGTGCTGGATGTGGCCTTCGAGGGCGGCATCGGCGATCCCGCCGCCCTGGAGGCGACGATCAACAACATCCCCGGGGTGCTGGAGAACGGCCTGTTCGTGAACCTGGCCGATCAGGTGCTGGTGGGTGAGGTCGTGGACGGCGTGGCCGGGGTGCGCGATCTCGCGCGGCGCTGAGCCACTCCTCCGCTGGACAGGGTGCCTGGCCTTCAGAATGGAAAGATTCTCTGTGGGCTGGGCGAACGGTGCCCAACGTCGACCTCAGCAAGCGATTGCTTCAGCTACTGGCGGAGACGGCTGAGGCTTTCATCGTTGAGCCCACCAGTGAACTGGACGCCACCATTGATCACACCCTGGCGTCCATCGGCGGCCTGTTCGATGTGGACCGGGCCTATGTGTTCTCCCTGACCCGGTATCCGGGGTTTGCCAGCAACACCCACGAATGGTGTGCCCCCGGGGTGGAACCGCAGATCCACCTGCTCCAGTCCTTGCCGGAGGGGTGGGCCTGCTGGTGGATGGGGGAAATGCGGGCCGGACGGGCGATCAATCTCGAGTCGCTGGATGATCTTCCGGCCGCGGCGGGCCCCGAGAGGGAGTTGCTGAACTCCCAGGGCATTCAGTCGCTGCTGGTGCTGCCCCTGGTGCGGCGTGGGCGGCTGGAGGGGTTTGCGGGCTTCGACCACATCCGCGGCAGCCGCCTCTGGAACGACCAGGAGGTGGCTGTGCTCTCGATCGTGGTGAGCGGCTTTGCCCAGGGGTTCGAACGTCGTCTGATCGACCAGCAGCTGCGTCAGATGGCCTACGAGGATCCGCTCACCCGCCTGCCCAATCGCTCCCTGCTGAGTCAACGTCTGGGCGAGGAGCTGGAGCGGGCCAGGTGCGACGGCACCCACCTGGCAGTGGGCTACCTCGACCTGGATAACTTCAAACCCATCAATGACAGCCATGGCCATGCCGTGGGGGACCAGCTGCTGGTGGCCGTGGCCGAGCGCCTTTGCCGTTGCCTGCGACCGGGCGACACGGTGGGCCGGCTGGGTGGGGACGAATTCGTGGTGATCCTGCCCGGCCTCAGCAGCCTGGCTGAGCTGGAATCGCTGGGTGAGCGGCTGCTCAGCGCGGTGGCCCAGCCCACCCTTCTTGGAGAGACGCTCAGCGTGACCGTGAGCACCAGCATCGGCTTCCGGTTGGTGCCCCCCGACGCTGCCGATCCGGATACCCTGCTGCGCCAGGCCGACCAGGCCATGTATGCCGCCAAGCGCGACGGTCCGGGGCGGATGCACCACTTCGACGTGGCGCTGGAACGGCGCCAGTCGCTGCAGCGCTCCCGCCTGGAGAGGGTGCGCCAGGCCATCGAAGAGCAGGAGCTGCGCCTGTTCGTACAGCCGGTGATCGACCTGGCCACTGGGCAGCTGCGCTTTGCCGAAGCCCTGGTGCGCTGGCAGCACCCCCAGCAGGGGCTGCTGTTGCCGGAGGCCTGGGTGGGCTGGATCGAGGATCAACCGGAGATCACCCGCCTCGGTGACTGGGTGCTGGAGCAGGCCCTGCGTCACTGCTCGGTCTGGAGGCGTGCACGGCCCCGTGTGGCGGTGAGCGTGAACATGTCGGCCCGGGAGCTGCGCGATCCAGGCTTCGCGGAGCGGATCCGCGCGGCCCTGGCCCGCCATCCCGATCTGCCCGCCTCGGCGTTGAAGTTGGAGGTGCTGGAAACGGCCGCCCTGGAGGATCTGGAACAGGTGGCCCGGAACATCGCGCGCTGCCGCGAGCTGGGTGTGAGCTTTGCCCTCGATGACTTCGGCACCGGATACTCCTCGCTCACCAGCTTGCGGAGGCTGCGGATCTCCACAATCAAGATCGACCGCTCGTTCGTGGCCCGGATGTTGGTGGATCCCGCCGATCGGGCCATCGTCAGGGCCGTGGTGGATCTGGCCCACGCCTTCGGCCGCATCTGCGTGGCCGAAGGCGTGGAGTCGGCTGAGCATCTGCAGGCGTTGCGGGTGATGGGCTGTGAGCTGGCCCAGGGATTCGCCATCGCCCGGCCGATGCCCGCGGAGGACCTGCCCGGCTGGAGCCTCCCGCCCTCCGCAGGCGGATGAACGCTGGTTCGCTCAGCTGTCCTGGGTCCCGAGCCGCTGACGCACGGACTCGGCGTGGCTGTGCAGCCCCTCGCTCTCGGCCAGGGTGACCACGGCCGGGCCGGTCGCCTCCAGGGCCGCCCGGTTGAACTGGATCAGGCTGGTGTGGCGCAGGAAGGTCTCGACGCTCAGGGCGCCAGCGAAGCGGGCGGTGCCGGAGGTGGGCAGGGTGTGGTTGGGCCCGGCCAGGTAGTCGCCCACGGCCTCGGGCGACCAGGGACCGAGGAAGATGGCGCCGGCATGGCGGATCCGATCGGCCAGGGCTTCGGGATCCGCCACCAGCAGTTCGAGGTGCTCCGGGGCGAAGCGGTCGCTGAGGGCCGCCGCCTCGGCAAGATCGCCGCAGACCACGATCAGTCCCCAGTCGTTGAGGGCCTGCAGGGTGATGGCGGCCCGGGGATGCCCCTCCAGCTGGGCTTCGATGGCGGCTGGCAGGGCGGCGGCCAGCTCCTCGCTGGTGGTGATCAGGATGGCGGCCGCCAGGGGATCGTGCTCCGCCTGGGCCATCAGATCGGCGGCCACCTGGGCGGGCTTGGCGGTGTGGTCGGCAATCACCAGCACCTCGCTGGGGCCGGCCAGGGAATCGATGCCGACCCTGCCGTAGACCGCTTTCTTGGCCAGGGTCACGTAGAGGTTGCCGGGGCCGCTGATCACATCGACGGCGGGGATCGAAGCGGTGCCGAAGGCGAGGGCCGCGATCGCCTGGGCGCCGCCCACCCGGTACACCTCCTCCACCCCGGCCCGGTGGGCGGCCGCCAGCACGGTGCCGTTCGGCTCTCCGCCGGGTCCGGGCGGGGTCACCATCACCAGCCGTTCCACGCCGGCCACCTTGGCGGGGATCGCATTCATCAGCACCGTGCTGGGGTAGGCGGCCCGGCCGCCGGGGATGTAGATCCCCGCCCGCTGCACCGGGCGCCAGCGGCGTCCCAGCCGTTCACCGTGGGGGCCGGCGACGGCCAGATCCAGCGGCATCTGGCGGCGGTGGAAATCGAGAATCCGCTCGTGGGCCAGGTCGAGGGCCTGGCGCAGGGTCTCTGGACAGGCTTCCCAGGCCTGGGCCAGGCGCTCGCTGGGCACCCGCAGCGGATCGGGCCGCAGGCCGTCGAAGCGCTCGCTGTACTCCAGCAGGGCCGCATCGCCGCGCTGACGCACGTCGGCAAGGATCGCTGCGACCCGCTCCTCCTCCTGGTGCATCCGGGCGCCTTCGGTGCGGGCGGCGATCGCTTCGAGCCGTTCACCGGCCAGTCCCCCATCCCGCAGACAGGCGATGCGCAGCGGCGGCAGCTCCGTGGCGGCTCCACCGGCAAGGTTGCTGCTGGCAGGGGTGGAAGCGACCACGGGGCGGTGCCGGAGGCGGAGAGTTGTCAAGAAATTAGGCCCTGGGACTGGCCAGGGCCCACGCGGTAGGATCCGCGTTTGCCGAGTCAGCGCCCCTACGCCTGTGGCCAATAACAAGTCTTCGAAGAAACGCATCGAGATCGCCGAACGCAATCGCCTGCGCAACCGCACCTACAAGTCCGCCCTGCGTACCCTGATGAAGCGCTGCTTCACCGCCTGCAGCGCCTATGGCCAGCAGCCCGGGGACGAAGCCAAGGCCGCTGTTCAGGCCAGCATGAACGCCGCCTTCAGCAAGATCGACAAGGCCGTCAAGGTGGGCGTGGTGCACCGCAACACCGGCGCCAACCAGAAGTCCCGGCTCAGCGTGGCGGTGAAGCAGGTGCTTGAGCCAGCCGCCGCCGGCAGCACCGGCGCCTGAGCGCCACCCCATGGGCGTCACCTGCGAGTCCGCTCCATCCCTGGTGGACAGCCATTGCCACATCGTGTTCCGCAATTTCGATGCGGATCTCGAGGAAGTGTCCCAGCGCTGGCGTGAGGCGGGGGTGAAGGCACTGGTGCATGCCTGTGTGGAGCCGGCGGAGATTCCCGCGATCCGGGCCCTGGCCGACCGCTTCCCTGAGCTGCGCTACGCCGTCGGTGTCCATCCCCTCGACACCCAGCACTGGGACAGCGACACCGCAGCCGTGCTCGAAGCCGCCGCCCGTGACGACAGCCGGGTGGTGGCGATCGGTGAGCTCGGCCTCGATCTGTTTCGGGCCACGAACCTCGACGAACAGCTCGCGGCCCTGAGGCCCCAGCTGGATCTGGCGGTGGCCCTGGATCTGCCAGTGATCATCCACTGCCGCGATGCGGCCGAACCCATGCTCGCCGAGCTGCGCCAGCGCCAGCGCAATGGCTGCTGCCCCCGTGGGGTGATGCATTGCTGGGGGGGCACACCTGAGGAGATGGCCGGTTTCCTGGCCCTCGGCCTCTACATCAGCTTCAGCGGCACGGTCACCTTCGCCAAGGCCGAGCCCACCCACGCCTGTGCTCGCCAAGTGCCGGCCGACCGGTACCTCGTGGAGACCGACTGTCCCTTCCTGGCGCCGGTGCCCAAGCGTGGCAAGCGCAACGAACCTGCCTACGTCGCGGCGGTGGCGGCCCGGGTGGCGGAACTCCGGGGGGAAACGCTCCAGCAGGTGGCGACGACGACGACGGCCAATGCCGCCCGTCTTTTCCGTCTGCCCCCTGAGGTTGTATGATGTCTTATTGGCCTGGAAGCGGAAGCGCTCCTTTTGTCCACGACGGCATCTATTGAGTCGGCAAACCCGCAGCGAGCCCTGTAAGCGCTCCCGCCGGATCGTTCGTCCCCTCCCCGGGGACGGGTGGTTCGGCTGAGCGCCTGTTGGCATGGCCCGTACCCCCGGGCAGCCCAGGCAGGTCACGCCGCGATCCCCTTCCTTACCCCGTCCAGGTCCGCCCTACCACCCCCGTTCCTGCAGGTTCACCGCATGAGCAGCGCGATCCAGGTCGCCAAGACCGTCACTTACCTTCCCGATCTCGTGGAGGTACAGCGGGCGAGCTTCAAATGGTTCCTGGAGAAGGGCCTGATCGAAGAGCTGGACAGCTTCTCTCCGATCACCGACTACACCGGCAAGCTGGAGCTGCACTTCATCGGCGACCAGTATCGCCTGAAACGCCCCCGCCACGACGTGGAAGAGGCCAAGCGTCGCGATGCGACCTTCGCCTCCCAGATGTATGTCACCTGCCGTCTGGTCAACAAAGAGACCGGTGAAATCAAGGAGCAGGAGGTCTTCATCGGGGAGCTTCCCCTGATGACCGAGCGCGGCACCTTCATCATCAACGGCGCAGAGCGGGTGATCGTCAACCAGATCGTGCGCAGCCCTGGGGTCTACTTCAAGGACGAACAGGACAAGAACGGCCGCAAGACCTTCAACGCCAGCCTGATCCCCAACCGCGGCGCCTGGCTGAAGTTCGAGACCGACAAGAACGACCTGCTGCATGTGCGCGTCGACAAGACCCGCAAGATCAACGCCCACGTGCTGATGCGGGCCATCGGCCTGTCCGACAACGACGTCCTCGACAAGCTGCGGCACCCGGAGTACTACCAGAAGTCGATCGAGGCCTCCAACGAAGAGGGCATCAGCTCCGAAGACCAGGCCCTGCTGGAGCTCTACAAGAAGCTGCGCCCCGGTGAACCGCCCTCGGTGAGCGGCGGCCAGCAGCTGCTGCACAGCCGCTTCTTCGATCCCAAGCGCTACGACCTCGGCCGGGTGGGTCGCTACAAGATCAACAAGAAACTGCGCCTCACCATCCCCGATGCGGTGCGCACCCTCACCGCCGAAGACGTCCTCTCCACGATCGACTACCTGATCAATCTCGAGCTCGATGTGGGTGGCGCCTGCCTCGACGACATCGATCACCTGGGCAACCGCCGGGTGCGCTCCGTGGGTGAGCTGCTGCAGAACCAGGTGCGGGTGGGCCTGAACCGCCTCGAGCGGATCATCAAGGAACGGATGACCGTCGGCGAGACCGAATCCCTCACCCCGGCCCAGCTGGTCAACCCCAAGCCCCTGGTGGCGGCGGTGAAGGAGTTCTTCGGCTCCAGCCAGCTGAGCCAGTTCATGGACCAGACCAACCCCCTGGCCGAGCTGACCCACAAGCGCCGCATCAGCGCCCTCGGCCCAGGCGGTCTCACCCGGGAGCGGGCCGGCTTCGCCGTGCGCGACATCCACCCCTCCCATTACGGCCGCATCTGCCCGATCGAGACGCCGGAGGGCCCCAACGCCGGCCTGATCGGTTCGCTCGCCACCCACGCCCGGGTGAACGAGTACGGCTTCATCGAAACCCCCTTCTGGCGGGTGGAAGACGGCATCGTCCTCAAGCAGGGCGATCCCCTCTACCTTTCCGCCGACCTGGAGGATGAGTGCCGGGTGGCCCCCGGTGACGTGCCCACCGACGCCTCAGGCCGCATCACCGTCGATCTGGTGCCGGTCCGCTATCGCCAGGACTTCGAGAAAGTGCCCCCCGAGCAGGTGGACTACGTCCAGCTGTCGCCGGTGCAGGTGATCTCGGTGGCCACCTCCTTGATCCCCTTCCTGGAGCACGACGACGCCAACCGGGCCCTGATGGGCTCCAACATGCAGCGCCAGGCCGTGCCCCTGCTGCGGCCCGAGCGGCCCCTGGTGGGCACCGGCCTGGAAACCCAGGTGGCCCGTGACTCCGGCATGGTGCCCATCACCAAGGTGAACGGCACCGTCTCCTTCGTGGACGCCACCGCCATCGTCATCCGTGACGACCAGGGCCGGGATCACACCCACTTCCTGCAGAAGTACCAGCGCTCCAACCAGGACACCTGCCTCAACCAGCGGCCGATCGTGCGCCAAGGCGACCCGGTGATCGCCGGCCAGGTGCTGGCCAACGGCTCGGCCTGCGAAGGCGGCGAGATCGCCCTGGGCCAGAACGTGCTGATCGCCTACATGCCCTGGGAGGGCTACAACTACGAAGACGCCATCCTGGTGAGCGACCGGCTGGTGCAGGACGACCTCTACACCTCGGTGCACATCGAGAAATACGAGATCGAAGCCCGCCAGACCAAGCTCGGACCCGAGGAGATCACGCGGGAAATCCCGAACGTGGCCGAGGAGAGCCTGGGCCACCTCGATGAGATGGGCATCATCCGCATCGGTGCCTACGTCGAATCCGGCGACATCCTGGTGGGCAAGGTGACCCCCAAGGGCGAATCCGACCAGCCGCCGGAAGAGAAGCTCCTGCGCGCCATCTTCGGCGAGAAGGCCCGTGACGTGCGCGACAACTCCCTGCGGGTGCCCAGCACCGAACGGGGCCGGGTGGTCGATGTGCGCATCTACACCCGCGAGCAGGGCGACGAACTGCCGCCGGGCGCGAACATGGTCGTGCGGGTCTATGTGGCCCAGCGCCGCAAGATCCAGGTGGGCGACAAGATGGCCGGCCGCCATGGCAACAAGGGCATCATCAGCCGCATCCTTCCCCGGGAGGACATGCCCTACCTGCCCGATGGCACCCCCATCGACATCGTGCTCAACCCCCTGGGGGTGCCGAGCCGCATGAACGTGGGTCAGGTGTTCGAATGCCTGATGGGCTGGGCGTCTTCTCACCTCGACTGCCGCGTCAAGGTGGTGCCGTTCGATGAGATGTACGGACCCGAGAAATCGAAGCAGACGGTGCAGGCCTACCTGGAGGAAGCCGCCAAGCTGCCCGGCAAGGAGTGGGTCTACGACCCCACCAACCCCGGCAAGATCCAGCTGATCGATGGCCGCAGCGGCGAACCCTTCGACCAGCCGGTGACGGTGGGCTATGCCCACATCCTCAAGCTGGTGCACCTGGTCGACGACAAGATCCACGCCCGCTCCACCGGCCCCTACTCCCTGGTGACCCAGCAGCCCCTGGGCGGCAAGGCCCAGCAGGGCGGCCAGCGACTCGGGGAAATGGAGGTGTGGGCCCTGGAGGCCTACGGCGCCGCCTACACCCTGCAGGAACTGCTCACCGTCAAGTCCGACGACATGCAGGGCCGCAACGAGGCCCTCAACGCCATCGTCAAGGGCAAGCCCATCCCCAGGCCGGGCACGCCCGAGTCCTTCAAGGTGCTGATGCGGGAGCTGCAGTCCCTCGGCCTCGATATCGCCGTCTACACCGACGCCGGTGAGGAAGTCGACCTGATGCAGGACGTCAATCCCCGCCGCAGCACCCCCAGCCGTCCCACCTACGAGTCCCTCGGTGTCGCGGATTACGACGATGACTGATCGCTTGATTCACCGGCTCTGATTTCTCCGCTTCTCTCGATCACCCTGCGTTTCCGCCATGTCCAACAGCAATCTCCGCACCGAAAACCACTTCGACTACGTGAAGATCACGCTCGCTTCCCCCGAGCGGATCATGCAGTGGGGGCAGCGCACGCTGCCCAACGGTCAGGTGGTGGGTGAGGTCACCAAGCCGGAAACGATCAACTACCGCACCCTCAAGCCCGAGATGGACGGGCTCTTCTGCGAGAAGATCTTCGGCCCCTCCAAGGACTGGGAATGCCACTGCGGCAAGTACAAGCGGGTGCGGCACCGCGGCATCGTCTGCGAGCGCTGCGGCGTGGAAGTCACCGAGAGCCGGGTGCGGCGCCACCGCATGGGCTTCATCAAGCTGGCGGCGCCCGTGTCGCACGTCTGGTATCTGAAGGGCATCCCCAGCTACGTGGCGATCCTGCTCGACATGCCCCTGCGGGACGTGGAGCAGATCGTCTACTTCAACTGCTACGTGGTGCTCGACAAGGGGGACCACAAGGACCTCACCTACAAGCAGCTGCTCACCGAAGACGAGTGGCTGGAGATCGAGGACCAGATCTTCGCCGAGGATTCCGAGATCGAGAACGAGCCGATCGTGGGCATCGGCGCCGAAGCCCTCAAGCAGCTCCTTGAGGACATCGACCTTGAGAAGGAGGCTGAGCAGCTGCGCGAGGACATCAACAACTCCAAGGGCCAGAAGCGGGCCAAGCTGATCAAGCGCCTGCGGGTGATCGACAACTTCATCGCCACCAACGCCCGTCCGGATTGGATGGTGCTGGATGTGATCCCGGTGATCCCCCCCGATCTGCGCCCCATGGTGCAGCTTGATGGTGGCCGTTTCGCCACCAGTGATCTCAACGACCTCTACCGGCGGGTGATCAACCGCAACAACCGCCTGGCGCGCCTGCAGGAGATCCTCGCCCCCGAGATCATCGTCCGCAACGAGAAGCGGATGCTGCAGGAGGCCGTCGATGCCCTGATCGACAACGGCCGCCGCGGCCGCACCGTGGTGGGGGCCAACAACCGGGCCCTCAAATCGCTCAGCGACATCATCGAGGGCAAGCAGGGCCGCTTCCGCCAGAACCTGCTCGGCAAACGGGTCGACTACTCCGGCCGGTCCGTGATCGTGGTGGGCCCCAAGCTCAAGATGCACCAGTGCGGTCTGCCCAAGGAGATGGCGATCGAGCTGTTCCAGCCGTTCGTGATCCATCGCCTCATCCGCCAGAACATCGTCAACAACATCAAGGCAGCCAAGAAGCTGATCCAGCGGGCCGACGACGAGGTGATGCAGGTGCTTCAGGAAGTGATCGAAGGCCACCCGATCCTGCTCAACCGGGCCCCGACCCTGCACCGCCTGGGGATCCAGGCCTTCGAACCCAAGCTGGTGGATGGCCGGGCCATCCAGCTCCATCCCCTGGTCTGCCCCGCCTTCAACGCCGACTTCGACGGTGACCAGATGGCCGTGCACGTGCCCCTGGCGATCGAGGCCCAGACGGAGGCCCGCATGCTGATGCTGGCCAGCAACAACGTGCTCTCCCCCGCCACCGGCGAGCCGATCATCACCCCGTCCCAGGACATGGTGCTGGGCGCCTACTACCTCACCGCCGTCGATCGGGAGAAGGTGCAGCCCGCCTTCGGCGACCGTTCGCGCACCTTCGCCGATCTCGAAGACGTGATCGCCGCCTTCGAGGAGAAGCACCTCAGCCTGCACGACTGGGTCTGGGTGCGTTTCAACGGTGAGGTGGAGAGCGACGACGAGGACAGCGAGCCCGCCGAGCAGGGCACCCTCTCGGACGGCACCCGCTTCGAGCAGTGGAAGTTCCGCCGCGACCGCTTCGACGAGGACGGCGCCCTGATCAGCCGCTACCTGCTGACCACCGTGGGCCGGGTCGTGATCAACCACACCATCATCGACGCCGTGGCCGCCACCTGAGTTCCACCGGCCGGGCCCAGCCCCGAGCCCCGTGTCTTCCGATTTCCTCCAGCCTTCTCCAACGCGCGCTGCCATGACCGCCACTCCCGCCAAGAAGATCAGCAAGAAGAGCGCCAAGGCCGCCGCCGAACTGGCCGCTGCCACCGCCGCCGCCGAACTGGCGGCCTCCGCCCTGAGCAAGCAGGCGCCGCCGTTCCGCAACCGGATCATCGACAAGAAGGCGCTGCGCAACCTGGTGTCCTGGGCCTACAAGCACCACGGCACCGCGGCCACCGCGGCGATGGCCGATGAGCTCAAGGACCTGGGTTTCCACTACGCCACCCAGGCGGCGGTGTCGATCTCGGTCGACGACCTGCGCATCCCCGGCGACAAGGCAGTTCTGCTGGAAGAGGCCGAGGAGCAGATCACGGCCACCGAGGAGCGTTACCGGCTGGGTGAGATCACCGAGGTGGAGCGCCACACCAAGGTGATCGACACCTGGACCGAGACCAACGAGCGGCTGGTGGCGGCGGTGCGCCGCAACTTCAACGACAACGATCCACTCAATTCGGTGTGGATGATGGCCAACTCCGGTGCCCGGGGGAACATGTCCCAGGTGCGGCAGCTGGTGGGCATGCGTGGCCTGATGGCCAACCCCCAGGGGGAGATCATCGACCTGCCGATCCGCACCAACTTCCGCGAAGGCCTCACGGTCACCGAGTACGTGATCTCCTCCTACGGCGCCCGCAAGGGCCTGGTGGACACGGCCCTGCGCACCGCCGACTCCGGCTACCTCACCCGCCGTCTGGTGGACGTGGCCCAGGACGTGATCGTGCGCGAGGAGGACTGCGGCACCCTGCGTTTCATTCCGATCAACGCCGACGAGCGCGGCCGCTTCGGCTCCAAACTGGTGGGTCGCCTGGCGGCCGAACCCGTCGTCGACAGCGATGGCGTCGTCATCGTTGACCGCAACGGTGAGATCGACCTAGCGATTTCGGCCGCCATCGAAGCGGCAGCGATCGCCACCGTGATGGTGCGCTCACCGCTCACCTGCGAGGCCTCCCGTTCGGTCTGCCGCAAGTGCTACGGCTGGGCCCTGGCCCACAACGAACTGGTCGACCTGGGCGAAGCCGTCGGCATCATCGCCGCCCAGTCGATCGGTGAACCGGGCACCCAGCTCACCATGCGCACCTTCCACACCGGTGGTGTGTCCACGGCCGAAACCGGCGTGGTGCGCTCCCTGGTGGATGGGATCGTGGAGTTCGGACCCAAGGCCCGGGTGCGCGACCACCGCACCCCCCACGGCGTGGAGGCCAAGCTGGCCGAAACCGATTTCACCCTCACCCTCAAGCCTTCGGGCAAGGGCAAGGTGCAGAAGATCGACATCACCAACGGCTCGATTCTCTTCGTGGCCGATGGCGACCAGGTCGCCCACGACATCATCCTGGCCCAGATCTCCTCGGGCTCGGCGGTGAAGAAGAGCGTGGAGAAGGCCACCAAGGATGTCATCTGCGACCTGCCCGGTCAGGTGCGCTTCGAGGATGTGATCCAGCCCCGGGAAGTCACCGATCGCCAGGGCAACATCACCCACAAGGCCCAGCGTCTGGGTCGCCTCTGGGTGTTCAGTGGCGACGTCTACAACCTGCCGCCCAACGCCCTCCCCGTGGTGGAGACCGACAAGCCGGTGACCACCGGCGACGTGCTGGCCGAAAGCCGCCTGCAGAGCGAGTATGGCGGTGCTGTGCGGCTGCGCGAATCCACCGGGGATTCCCGGGAAGTGCAGATCGTCACCGCCAGCCTCACCCTCAAGGACTGCAAGCTGGTGGGCGAATCCAGCCACACCGGCGAGAGCTGGCACCTGGAGGGCAAGGACAACAGCCGCTACCTGGTGAAGACCCAGCCCGGCACCAAGATCGGCGCTGGTGAGGTGATCGCCGAACTCTCCGACGACCGCTTCCGCACCCAGACCGGCGGCATGGTGAAGTTCGCCCCTGGCCTCTCGATCAAGAAGGCCCGCTCCGCCAAGCACGGCTACGAGGTGAGCAAGGGCGGCACCCTGCTGTGGATCCCCCAGGAAACCCACGAGATCAACAAGGACATCTCGCTCCTGATGATCGAGGACGGCCAGTGGATCGAGGCCGGCACCGAGGTGGTGAAGGACATCTTCAGCCAGACCGCCGGCATCGTCACGGTCACCCAGAAGAACGACATCCTGCGGGAGATCATCGTGCGCTCCGGTGAGCTGCATCTGGTCTCCGACGCCAAGGTGCTCGGGCGCTATGGCGAAGACGGCAAGATGGTCAACCCCGGCGAGGAGATCGCCCCCGGCCTGGTGGCCGAGGCGATGAAGTTCGTCGAGAAGGTCGACACCCCCGAGGGCGGCGCCCTGTTGCTGCGGCCCGTCGAGGAGTATGCGATCCCCGATGCCGCCCACCTGCCTGAACTCTCCACCGTCAAGCAGACCGGCGGACCCTCCCTCGGTCTGAAGGCCACCCAGCGCCTCACCTTCAAGGACGGCGAATTGATCAAGTCGGTGGAGGGGGTGGAGCTGCTGCGCACCCAGCTGATTCTGGAAACCTTCGACACCACGCCCCAGATGACCGTGGACGTGGAGGCGGTCGCCGACAAGCGGGCCAAGACCATCGAGCGTCTGCAGCTGGTGATCCTGGAGACCCTGCTGGTGCGTCGCGACACCCTCTCTGATGCCAGCCACGGCTCCACCCACACCGAACTGCAGGTGGAGGACGGCATGACCGTCAAGCGCGGTGACGTGGTGGCCACCACCCAGATCCTCTGCAAGGAGAACGGGGACGGGGTCGTGCAACTGCCCGATCCCACGGTCGGCGAACCGATCCGCCGTCTGATCGTGGAGCGGGCGAACGACACCCGCAGCCTGGATCTGGGCGGGGCCGCCCCGAAGGTGGCGGTGGGCGATCGCATCGTCGACGGCGACGTGCTCGCCGAAGGGGTGCTCTCCCCCTGCTGCGGCCAGGTGGAGGCCATCGACGGCACGACCCTCACCATCCGTCTGGGCCGGCCCTACATGGTGTCGCCTGATTCGGTGCTGCACGTGCGGGACGGCGAACTGGTGCAGCGCGGTGATGCCCTCGCCCTGCTGGTGTTCGAGCGCCAGAAGACCGGCGACATCGTCCAGGGTCTGCCCCGTATCGAGGAGCTTCTGGAGGCCCGCCGGCCGCGGGAATCGGCGGTGCTCTGCCGCAAGAGCGGCACCGTGCAGATCAAGCAGGGTGAGGACGACGATTCGATCACCGTTTCGGTGATCGAGACCGATGACGTGATCACCGAGTACCCGATCCTGCTGGGCCGCAACGTGATGGTCAACGATGGTCAGCAGGTCAGCGCCGGTGAGATGCTCACCGACGGTCCGATCAACCCCCACGAGCTGCTCGACTGCTTCTTCGAGGACCTGCGCAGCCGCAAGCCCACCATGGAGGCGGCCCAGGAGGCGATCTCCAAGCTGCAGTTCCGCATGGTCACCGAGGTGCAGAACGTCTACAAGTCGCAGGGGGTTTCGATCAGCGACAAGCACATCGAGGTGATCGTGCGCCAGATGACCAGCAAGGTTCGCATCGAGGACGCCGGTGACACCACCCTGCTTCCCGGCGAGCTGATCGAGCTGCGCCAGGTGGAGCAGGTGAACTCCGCCATGGGCATCACCGGTGGCGCCCCCGCCGAGTTCACCCCCGTGCTGCTGGGCATCACCAAGGCCTCCCTCAACACCGATTCGTTCATCTCGGCGGCCTCCTTCCAGGAGACCACTCGGGTGCTGACCGAAGCGGCTATCGAGGGAAAGAGCGACTGGCTGCGGGGCCTCAAGGAGAACGTCATCATCGGTCGCCTGATCCCCGCCGGCACCGGCTTCGGGGGCTTCGAGGAGGAGTTGCGCGCCGAGGCCGGACCCCACCCCGACATCCTCGAGGAGGAGGCCGCCGGCTACCGCCGCAACCAGAACCTGCGGCCCGATTACACCGTGGAGATGCCCGCCCCGGTGGTCACTGCCGCCGTGCTGGACGACCCCTCCGAGGAGGATCTGGAGGCCACCCGCAGCCGCCATGGCATCGAGGCGGCCGCCAGCGGCTTTGCCGCCTTCGCCCGCCCCACGGCGGAGGAGGGCCTGGAGGAGGAGTTGATCGCTGACCCTGCGGCCCTCGAGGGCCTGCAGGAAGAGGGGCTGCTCAGCGATGACTGATTCCGCCATCGCCACCCCACCGACCCCCGCCCGGCCCACCCCCGTTCCGGTGCGCCGGGTGCCGCGCTTCGGCTTCCACACCCACACCGAGCGGCTGAACGGCCGCCTGGCCATGCTGGGCTTCATCGCCCTGGTGGCGGTGGAGTGGAAGCTGGGCCACGGCCTGCTGATCTGGCCCTGATGGCCGGGCCCGCCCCCCTGCTGGGGATGGGCCAGGCGGCCCTGGAGGCCTGGGCAGGAAGCCAGGGCCAGCCGGCCTTCCGCGGGCGTCAGCTGCACGACTGGATCTATGCCAGAGGTGCCCGCGACCTCGACGGGATCACCGTGCTGCCCAAGGCCTGGCGGGAGCAGCTTTCGACCGCCGGCGCCGGTATCGGTCGCTCGGCCCTGCTGCACCGCAGTGACGCCCGCGACGGCACCACCAAGTTGCTGCTGGGCACCGCCGAAGGCCTCGGCATCGAGACCGTGGGCATCCCCAGCGGCGACCGGCTGACGGTCTGCGTCAGCAGCCAGGTGGGCTGCCCCATGGGCTGCCGCTTCTGCGCCACCGGCAAAGGGGGCCTGCAGCGCTCCCTGGCGGTGCACGAGATCGTCGATCAGGTGCTCAGCATCCGCGAGGCGATGGACCGCCGCCCCTCCCATGTGGTGTTCATGGGCATGGGCGAACCCCTGCTCAACACCGAGGCGGTGCTCGAGGCGATCGCCTGCCTCTGCACCGATCTGGGCATGGCCCAGCGTCAGATCACCGTCAGCACGGTGGGGGTGCCCCGCACCCTGCCCACCCTGGCGGAGCGGGCCCTGGAGCGGCTGGGCCGGGCCCAGTTCACCCTCGCCGTGAGTCTCCATGCCCCCGACCAGCGCCTGCGTGAGGAGCTGATTCCCACCGCCCACGCCTATCCCCTGGAAGCGCTGCTCGACGACTGCCGCCACTACGTGGCCCTCACCGGCCGGCGGGTGAGCTTCGAATACATCCTGCTGGGCGGCCTCAACGACCATCCCCGCCAGGCCGACGCCCTGGCCCGGCTGCTGCGGGGTTTCCAGAGCCACGTCAACCTGATCGCCTACAACCCGATCGCCGAGGAGGATTTCCGGCGCCCCGCCCCGGAGGCGGTGGAGGCCTTCCGCTCCCAGCTGGAGCGGCGCCACATCGCTGTGAGTGTGCGGGCCAGCCGCGGCCTCGACCAGGATGCGGCCTGCGGCCAGCTGCGCCGCCGGCTGATGGTCGCTCCGGGGGGGTGATCGGCGACATGGAGCTCCACCGAACCGTCTCCCTGCTGGCTTTCGCTGTCCTGGCCGGGGCGATGGCCTATCTGGCGCTCTGCGGGGCCCTGTTCCTGGGGCAGCGCTCCCTGCTTTACTTCCCCCAGCCCCGGTCGCCAGCGGCAGGCGGCGAGCTGGTGGCCCTGCCGCTGGCCGATGGACCGCCGGGGAGCCGGGTGCTGGTGACCGTGCGCCGGCGACCGGGCCCGAAGGCACTGCTCTACTTCGGCGGTAATTCCGAGGATGTGGCGGGCCAGTTGCCCCTGCTGGAGGCCGCCTTCCCCGAGCACGCCCTCTACCTGCTGCATTACCGGGGCTACGGCGGCAGCAGCGGCCAGCCGTCGGAGCAGGGCCTCTTCGCCGATGCCCTCGCCCTGTACGACCGGGTGCGGGCTGACCATGCCAGCATTGAGGTGCTGGGCCGCAGCCTGGGCAGTGGTGTGGCGGTACATCTGGCGGCCCGGCGTCCGGTGGACCGGCTGGTGCTGGTCACGCCGTTCGACAGCATCGAGGCCGTGGCGGCTCGCCAGTTCCCCCTGGTGCCGGTGGGTCTGCTGCTCCGCGACAAGTACCGCTCCTGGCAGGAGGCCCCCCGGGTGGGGGCCCCCACCCTGCTGATCGCGGCCGCCCAGGACGAGGTGATCCCGCGGGCCAACACCAACGCGCTGCTTGCCAGCTTCCGCCCCGGGGTGGCCTCCCTGGTGGTGCTGCCGGTCAGGGGCCACAACGCCGTCGAGGAGTCCCCCGGCTACATCCCGCTGCTGCGGAAGCCGCTTAACCCTCCAGGGCCGGGGCCTCAGCCGCCGTCCCGCTCGGCGCTGTAGGCGCCGCGGGCGCCCTGGCCGTTCCAGGGGGTGAGCCGCAGCATCAGCAGGAAGGCCGGCAGGGCCGCGGCGGTGGTGGCCAGGAAGAACCCAGGCCAGCCCAGCCGTTCGGCCACCAGGCCGGCCGGGGCGGCCAGCAGGGAGCGGCTCAGGGCATAGACGCCCGAGAGCAGGGCGTACTGGGTGGCGGAGAAGCGGGGGTTGCAGAGGCTCATCAGCAGCGCCACGAAGGCGGCGCCCACCATGCCGCCACCGATGTTCTCCAGGGCCACGGCCGTCAGCAGGGCCGGCATGCCGCCGTCGAAGCGGGCCAGGCCCCAGTAGGCCAGGTTGCCCGCCGCCCCCACCAGGGCGAACAGCCACAGGGAGCGGTTCATGCCCAGCCGGCCGAACAGCACGCCCCCCAGCACCGTGCCGACGATGGTGGCGCCGATGCCCCAGCCCGCCAGCACCGACCCCACCACCTCGGGGCTGAAGCCCTTCTGGATCAGGAACGGCACCGCCATCAGGCCCAGCAGCCCATCGGGCCAGCGGTAGAGCAGCACCAGGGTGAGCAGGGCCGCGGCCCGGGGGCCGCCGCTGCGGCGGAGGAACTCCCGTGCCGGACCCAGCACGGCCTGGCGCAGGCTGCTCACCGGCACGGCCAGGGGTTCCAGCCGCGGCGCCGTGAGGGTGAACGGCACCACCACCAGCATCAGCAGGGCCGAGAACAGGAAGGCCAGGGGCCAGTCGAAGCGGCCGGCCAGGATGAAGCCGCCGGCCCCCACGGCCAGCATCGCCGTGCGGTAGCCCAGGTTGGAGGCGGCCGCCCCGGCACCCCGCTCCAGATCGGGCAGCAGGTCGGTGCGGTAGGCATCGACGGCGATGTCCTGGGTGGCGCTGACCACCGCCAGCAGCACCGCCATCGCCCCGATGGCCGTGAGGCTGGCCGGATCGCTGGAGGGCCGCAGCAGGGCCATGGCCCCGATCACCGCCACCAGGGTGAGCTGCAGCACCAGCAGCCAGCCGCGGCGGCGGTCCGGCCAGGGCAGGGGCCAGCGGTCGAGGGCCGGCGCCCAGACCATCTTCAGGGTGTAGGGCAGCTCCGCCAGCCCCAGCAGGCCGATCAGGCCCAGGGGGATCTGGCTGGCGGTGAGCCAGCCCTGCAGCAGCTTGGTGCCCACCATGTAGGGGGTGCCGCTGGCCACCCCTTCGGCCGCCACCGCCAGGAGGCGACGCCAGGGGGGAACGCTGCTGGAGGCGGTGGGGGCCATGGCGGCTGGCGAGTGGGCGAACCCTAGGAGTTTGCGGAAAACCCCCCGAAGAAGCCGCGTTTGTTCCTTCTGAGAGTTGATCAAGCTCCGAACGGGCTGGTTTTCCGCGAATCAGCGGTTCAGAACGCCCGATTGCAGGCGTTCTGCCCTGTTGGGGCTGCCTGATCGCTGTCGCCTGGACACACCTCTGGGCAACCATCTGTTCATGTCGTCGCCATCACCGGTTTGTGCAGGTTGGCCAGGCGGATCAGGTTGCAGGCGATCACGTGCAGCCCAGACACTGCACTCACCTTGTCGGTGCCGCGCGGCTAGTGCCTCCGGCACGCTCGGCCTGCGGCCTCGGTAGGAACTGGCGCAGACCGTCCCACTGTTTGATCCAGCCCAACACCTTCTCGATCCCGCGGCGGGCATGGATCGACTTGGCCTAGCCGTTGTGGCGGGTGGTGCCCCCATCGATGGCCGAACCTCCAGAGCGGGCCGTGATTTGCGCCACGTGCGGCGTGACACCGATGCGACGCATCTCACGACATAGCCCCTGGTGTCGTCGTTCTCGTCGGGACCGATGGTCTTCCGGTGGGCACCGGGATGTTCCGTCGCCATCGCTTTGGCGGCATCCCGCTCCCCGTGGCCCTTGGCTTGCGTCCCCTTGCAATGAACGCTCAGGGCATGGGGTTGTCCATGGGCCCATGGCACCGGTCGCTGGGCAGCGCTGGATGGGCCTTGGACTCCGGCACAGCAGCGCGTTCGGATCGACGGAGGAGCGATGGGTCTTGTTGCGAGCTTGATGCCGCGGAAATCCCCTTTCGCCCGCTTCCTGCCTGGCTTGAGTGCTCCAAAGCCCTCGCCAGGGCCTGACGGCGGTAGCGGTGGATCCTCCTCTCCGTCGATCCGCTCCAGCGAGGCATGCCAAGCCCAGGCCTGCAGCAGGGTGCCATCCACCAAGCAGTGCTCGTCGCTGAGCAGTGGCTTGACCTCCTGGGCCTCCATCAGCTTCTCGAGGAAGCGCCCCATGACGTCGTCCTTGAGGGGCAGCACAGCGAACGCCAGCAGCAGGGTGGGCAGGTGAATCTCATCAGAGCGGCCAAGCAACTCACGGAGCTGAACCAGCAGCGACTCCGCCCCAAGCTTCACGCCGCTGATCTTGCCGATCTGGCCGGTGATCATGATCACGGCCACCCCGGCCATGTCGCCCACCAGGATTGGCTTGGAGAGCAGATCAGCGAGAAACCCCACTCGGGTTCAGGCCCCCAGAAAGAACACCAGTCCCACGAACAGGGCCAGCAGGCTGGCGAGGCAGGCGTACTGAGCGGCATCCCCCACCGAGAGCTGGGGGAGACGATCCGACCAGGGCAGAGAGCAGCAGCGGCGGCAGGATCGCCCACAGCCCCGCCACCGTGAACCCGGCCAGCCGATCACCCCGCAGCCAGGTCGGTTGGTGGGCGCGAAGCCGCCCCAGTCCAGGCAGGAGTGCTACGGGCCTCCGATTGTCCTGGCGCACCACCTCCTCTCTCTGTGATGCTGCTGTGCACCGGCCCTACCCGCTGCCGCTGCACAGCATTCGCTTGACCATCGAGCCAACGCGGTCATGGGGCTGGGGTGCTGGGCAAGACAGGGCCCACAAGATCGAGCCGTGGAACCCCCACAGCGATGCCGGAGGCATCGAGGGCCTGCTTCAGGCGGCGGCGGTATTCGCGGCCCACAGGCCACTGCTGCAGGGGTTGGGTCTTGATCAGGATGCGGACGAGCACGCCGCTGTGGGCAATCTCATCGATGCCGAGCATCTCCGGAGGCTCGAGAATGCGGTCGGTCCAAGCAGGGTCGTGGTAGAGATCCTGTGCCACAGATTCCATCAGGGCCATGACCGCATCCACATCCGCTGCGATGGACACGGTGAGGGCATAGTTCACACGTGACCAGCTGCTGGAGAGATTGCGCACCGTTTCAATGGTGCCATTCGGGATGGTGATCAATTCCCCATCCAGATTGCGCAATTGGGTGACGCGCAGACCCACGCTCTCCACCAGGCCGCTCTGGTCGCCGATGAACACAACATCCCCGACCGCGAACTGGTCTTCGACCAGGATCATCAGCCCACTGATCAGATCCTTGAGCAGATTCTGCGAAGCCAACGACAGGGCAAAGCTTAGAAAACCCAGCAAAATTGCCACGGCCTGGGTCAACGCTCCCAGTTGATGCAACTGGTAGAAGATCACCATGCCGAGGATGAGATAGACGCCGACGCGCACCCACGCCTTCAGCGCACGGGACAACGTCGGCGCCCTTAACCTGGCCCGCGTGTCCTCCTGAAGCTGTGCCCAGCTATTTACATACCGGTCAGAGAAGACGTTCCCGGCTTTGATCGAGATCCTGGTCAGCATCGCCAAGAAGAGAATCAGCAGTGGAATGCCGATCGTGGCTTCTTTCCCCAGGGTCATGACCCAATCCAGCGGCGCCCATCCCTGGTTCTCGGGGTTAAATCCACGCCCCGTCGAGAACAGCCCGCGCACGGAAATGCCGAAGACCCAGTTGCTGAAGGGCCGGCTCCAGTAGAAGAGGCCCGCCAGCCAGGCAATGCCGCAGGCCCAGAGCAGGCACTGCCCCCAGAACAGGGAGGAGCGGTAAAAGGAGATCAGACTGAGACGCTGCCGCAGGGACATCCGCACGCTCAGACGCCTCTGGACATGCAGGATGACGCTTTCGCTCTCTCGGGAGAGGGAGTCTCCACCCGGAGGGTTCTCCTCCTGGATCACCGCGCGAAGCCTGGCGGTGAGCGCCTGGGAAGCCCCAGACAGACGCTTTTGAATGACAGCGCCAAGGGCGCTCGCCAGGAAGAGCAAAAGAAGGCCAAGCCCACCCCGACGGGCCGCCTGCCAGAGGGCGGGGGGCTGGCGTTCCTCCCAGGCATCCAGAAGACTGTTCTTCACCCCGCTGGCGACGCGCCGGGCAATGGCGGCAGGCTCGGAACTGTCTTCCCGGATCCTGGCCACATCGGCAGGTGTGACCGTGAAGATCAGCTCGGGGGGATCGGACCGCGGGAACACGAGGAACACGTCGTAGCGGGAACCCACCTGTTGCACGAAGGTATCCAGGTTTCGGTTCAGCAAGCGGCGAAGCTGGAAGACACTGAGATCACGCTGTTGATCCACGACCTCGGACAATGCTCTCGATGTGTATGTCGTCATCGAGGTGAGAACCTTCTGAAGACGGCTGTGAATCACATGGGCACGCTCGGACGCTGAATAGCCGGCATCATCCCCTGAGGGCGCTCCCGATGATTTGAAATCAATGAATCCCGAAACTGTTCCGATGATCCGGCCATCAAGAAACACGGGAGACAATTCCACGTTTCCCTGGGAAAAGACAGGCAGAAACTGTGACGAAGACACCTGGCCCGCCGAGGCCTCAAGAGCAGGAAGAAACTGAGCCTGCACCGGCAACAGGCAGGTCAGCACGATCAGCAGGCAGCCCAGAGCAGGCAGCAACCACACCAGCAGCTTTCGCTTCAGGGCCGCCGATCCAGGGGGGAGAGGGAAGGGCATTCAGAACGTGCAGGTGAGGCCCGTGGACAGGATCACGTTCAGCCGCTTGAAACCTGCTTCGAGCGACCGTGATCGGTACCGCAACGAAAGACGGTTCGTCCACATCCATTGCCTGGTGATCGGCCAGTCCAGGCGGGTTGACGACCAGAGGAAGGCTTCATCGAAGGAATTCACAGGGGTGGCCAGCGCGAATACCTGGCTCCACTTGGCAGGACCGATGGGGACATCACGACTCCGGTACACCAAGGCAGCAATGGGATCCACCTGATCGCGTTGCCTGGTCAGGTTGATTTCTGCATATTCATAGCGTGGCCCCACGCCGAGCTGCACGGCCTGGAATGAGCTCGGATCCGCCCCTTGCCAGAAGTTATAGCCGTAGCCAAACAGCGTGCTGAACAGAACGGAGACATCACCATCATCGTCGTCGTCGTCCTGGGTCGAGAACGTGCTGTCGTTCACCGCGACAAGCTGATCGATGAACAGAAAATTGTGCCGGTCCAGGCGATGCCGGTAAACCGCGAACCCCTGGCTGATCGGCCAGGTGAGGTTGAAGTCCCGGGAGCTGTCGTAGTTGATCGAGACAAACAGATCGACCTCGAAGTCGTTGCGGGGCCATTGCTTGTAGAGATCGAAGCTGGCAACAGCATTCGCTGTGGTTTCTTCGTAGGTAGCAGCACTCATCGCCAGGCCCACCCGCCCCTCGAGCTTCCCTTCGGGAAACGGAAAGGATATGGTCCGCTCTGCTGCGGCCCGATGCAGCTGTTCGCTCTCCGCCACGGCGCGACCGGCCTGCTTCTCTTCCCCGTGCTCGGCGTAGGCCAGGCCGAAACGCAGTAGGAGAGCCTCCCTTCGGGCCACCGAGGCCGCTTCCACACTGCGGCGGGCGTGCAGAAGGGAGGCCTGGGCCAGGTCGCTGACGCCATGGCGCCCTTGCAAAAGGGCCAGCCGCAGCCAGAGCGCCAGCTGCTGGGGAGACTGCGGGATGGCCGCAACGGCTGCCTCCCCCTCCACCAGCAGGTTGGCCACGGCCAACGGGCAGGGCTGGCTCAGGCAGAGTTCGGCGCGATCGAGCATCAGCTGGCATCGCAGCTCGTGATCGGCCTGGGCCAGAATCCGGTGCTTCAGCGGATCCAGAGCGGCGGCCTCATCCAGGACTTTCGTGGGACCGGTGCCCCTGGGACCCGTTGCAGCAGCCCCGGAAGGATCTTCAGCCGCAGAGGGAGCCGGGGCAGGGAGAACACACCAGCGAGAGCTTGCGAAAGCGGGGCAGTGGAAACCAGCAGACAGAGCCCTCGAGTGAAGATCGACTGTTCTCACGCCAAGCCGTCTCAAACAAAAAAGTTGTTGACCTCATTGTTCTGACAAAATACCGGAAAGCGGCTTAGATAAGCCTTTATTTGAGAAGTGATCCCGGCCACTCACCTCGCATCAATCATCTTGGGAAGGTGAGCTCGTTCAATCTTATCTACGACCATAGCTTATGGCCACTGGAAATCAACTGCTGCAGACCCGCGCACCCCAGATGCGCTACAGCTGCCATGCGCCATGGACCGTTCCTCCTTCGGTCGCCTAGGCTGACGCTGCGCGGCCTGATGGAACCGGGCTTCATACACTTTCATCAGGTCAGGCGGCCGGCACTGATCGTCACGGTTGCCGAAGTACTCTTGTTCTTCATCGAGGCCGATGGATCGTTTCCGCCGCGGCCCACGGCGCACCCAGCTCCCGGTTCTTGCCAGCAGCCTGCTGGCCGCAGCCCCTCTGCTGCTGGGGGCAGAGCCGGCAGTGGCCCTCGAAGAACTCGAGCTCCGCTTGCCCCTGATCGACGCCAGCCTGGTGGTCCGGCTGGATGAACTGAGCAGCCCCGAGGTTCTGCTGGCTGGCCACAGTGACCTGGCCGAGCTCGACCGTGCCAGCGATGGCGTGATCGGGCCGAAAGTGCTGCGGCTGTTCAACCATCCGATTCAGCTTCCCCCCGGCGCGGCCAAGGGGCTCCAGGGCTCCGTGGGCTCACCATTGCTGCGGGAAGCCCTCCTGGCCACCACAGCTCTGGTACGCGTCGATGGTCTGCCCACCGATCTGAGCGGGGAGAAGCTCTCCCTCGCCCTGAGCCTCAGTGAGCGGGAGGGGTCGTTGACACTGCTTTCCCTGCTGCGGGCCATGCCCGGCAAGCGGGCCTCCATCGATCTGGAGCGCGCCCTGTTCTCGCTCGATCGGCTGCAGCGCCAGCAGGCACCGGCCCAGACCCTGCTCGCGAAACGGCCCGCGCTGGGAGCCGATCCGGATCTGAACCTGCCGGGCCGCTACACCGTGCGGCGCCGCGAGCTGCAGCTTCCGGTGTCCCATCGCCAGTACCCCCTGCGCAGCGTGGCCCTGCTGCCGCAGGGGGTGCATCCCATCGGCCTGGTGTTCATCTCCCACGGGCTGTGGGATGTCCCCGTGAACTTCGAGGGCTGGGGGCACCATCTCGCCAGCCATGGCTACGCGGTGCTGCTGCCGGAGCACCCCGGCAGTGACCAGACCCAGCAGGTCGCCATGCTCTCCGGCGCCATCCCCCCACCGGAGCCCGAGGAGCTGGGCCTGCGCCCCCTGGATGTTCGCGCCCTCCTGGCAGCGGTGGATGCTGACCGCCTCGCCCTGGGGCCGATCCCTTCCGAGCAGGTGGTGGTGCTGGGGCACTCCTGGGGGGCGATCACCGCGCTGCAGCTGGCTGGCCTCAAGCCCAGCGATGGCAGGCTCGGGCGGCACTGCGGGAATCTGGACGATCCCGATTCGAATGTGAGCTGGGTGCTGCAGTGCAGCTTTCTGCGCTCTGCCAACCAGGCGGATGTGGCGGAACCCCGGGTGTTTGGCGTGGTGGCCGTGAGCCCACCGATGCGGCTCCTCTTCGACGAAGGGGCCTCCAAGGCCATGAATGGCCGGGCCCTGGTGGTGAGCGGCTCGAAGGACTGGGTGGTGCCCTTTGGCCCCGAAGCCCTCACCCCCTTCCAGGGACAGCCGGAAAGCCGCGGCCATCAGTTGGTGCTGGCGGGGGGCGGCACCCACTTCAACCTGCGCCCAGGAGCAGCAGCCGACAAGGCCGTGCTGCGGGGTCTGATGCTCAGCTGGGTGCAGCAGGTGTTGGGCGCAGGCAAATCCGCCCGCCCCTCCGCGGGAGCGGCCCCCCTGCTGCCGGCAACCGGCTGGGGAGACCCCAGGGTGCCACTGGTCGAAGCCACCCCCGCAACGCCGAGGCCTCACCAGAACATCACCGCCCCGCACTAGGACTGGTTCGGAGTGAACGAGGTGTGTCGTCCCACAAGGTTGTTCAGCTGACGATTGGCTGTGAGATCGCCAGGGTCGGGGGGGGCACCGCCCGTCCCAGGACCTCACCGGCCATGCCGAGCCACCCACTGGCCCAGCCGACGCCGATGAGTCGGTTACGCCTGATCCGTCTGCACCGCGATGTGGGAGTGCCCCTCAACGCCCGTGCGGCACAATCCGGGGTTCTACGACACCAGCGCTGCAAGCTCCCCCGTATCGCAAACCACGCTCCGCGCCCCGATCCACCGTCAGGAGGGTGATCAGCGCCCTGGGGCTGTCAAGCGACCGCATGGCCTCGCGGTCTCCAAATGGTCAGCCCGCGCGTTGCTCCATCTCGTTTTCAATGGCATGGCGGTAGGCGCTGATGAAATGGTTTGGGCCGATGTCACCAGCGGCAGATGTAAATGCCCACTGCTCACCCGCATGGACATACACCAAATTTGCTGCGCTCGTCGGCGGCAGGTTGGGCACCAAGTCTGCCTGGTTGATGACCCTGTAGGCATTCGGAACAATACCGTTGAAAGCCTTCGCGAAAGTTGGATCTCCGAGCCGTGGAGATGCATAGGTGTACAGCCTAAGATTCTTACGCAGTGCAGCCACCTTCTGCGAAATGTCCAGGGCAGCCAGGCTAGCCAACGGTGCACCAAGGCTGTGTCCTGAAAGATAGAGGGGCTTGTGCACATCCAATTGTTGTACGGCTTCGATGATGGCGTTACTGAGGCGACCATAGATCGTGGCAAAGCCGCGATGAATTCTGCCGCGAAAGCCCAGCGTGGGCACATCACCACTGGCTATCTGTTTGGCGTTGAGCGTCTGCAGCCATTCGTGTCCCCGCTGGGTGCCTCGGAGCACCAGAATGTGATGCTGCGGGCATGTGAGCACGAAACCCCAATACACGGGATAGCTCCACTGCTCCACCAAGGCCTGGCTCGCCACCCCCTGAATCCGGCTGCGAATCAGGTTGATTCCTGCCAGGAGAGGATCCTGCTTTCCCCGTTCGTTGAGGGGCACCTGCCTTTCGGCGGTGACCATGTCAGGCCCTTTAATTGAGGCAACCTGCATGTAGCCAGACAAACGTTCCCCGAAACTTGGCAGACTATCGATGGCGCCCTGGTAGCGGAGATTGAACTTGCCGGTGAGGTATTGCTCTGTAGCCAGACGGCTCGCCAAAATCAACGTCTTCGAGATTGAGCGTTCATACGGATTCGGTGGAGCTGTGAGGTTTAGCCCCGACAGGATGCGTTGCACCTCAGCAGTGGCCTCGATATCTCCCTCGATGGCCCGGGTCACGGCCTCTTCAACTGCCTGAGGACTGTTCAGGAACTGGGTTGTAAGCTCTGCCTGCCTGGAGAGAATCGTGCTGCGCCGCAGAGCACTGCCTAACCCCGAAGCCATGCTGCCAACACCCAGGGCAGTCAAAAGAATCTGACGGCGACGCCATTCAGGCATCGTTCACCTCCAGTGAAATCCTCGAATGACTACGAAGGAAGCCATTCATAAAGAACGTATTGAACGCAGCTCCCAGGGTCCAGGCTCCACTCATCAGCGCTGCCGACAGGGCAAAGCATTCAATCCCTGGCACAATGGCACCGAGAAGTTCCAGTGAGCACCAGGCCAGCAACGCGATCGCACAGGCGCCTACGGTATTTGCCATCTGGCCAAGCACCGCGATCGGGTTGAAGCTGATCGCGAAGCGCCAGAGACGCGCAATGTCCCAGATCATCTTGGCCACCAGCAACACTGTGATCACAAGCACCGGGGTCAGAAGATCCCGGAAAAGCCCGAGGATTGCCAGCCCCAGTGCATAATCCACCACCATTTCCTGCACCACTTCATACCGCCCAACCAGGCGCTGCTGCACTCGCTCCTCGGTGTCCGCAGCACGTAGGCGACCAGTGATCATCCGGGGATCTGGCACAAACTCGATGGTACCAAGCATCGCATCTCTTTCCGGGAAATGAGTGCCATGGAGACTGTCCTTAGCTGTGTCGTGCCACCAGCTTGTTCCGGCTGACCAAGGATGCTCCTAGAGACCGTCAAGCCCTCCCAGCGGCTTCTTGCTGCGTTGGTGAGGTCGTACAGCCAGCTCTGAGCCACCCAGGTGCTCGACTGTTCTGATCGGCGGTCGGGCACCTGGGTGGGAGCCTGAGCTTCCCGTGGATTTCATCACCATGAAATAAGGAAATGAAGATGAAGACAATAGCGCAACCTGCACAGCCAGGCGGTCCGTATCCAGAGAACTTGCGTGATAGTCACGTCGAGACGATCGAAATTGATGGAGCTGGTCCGCTATTTGGCTTCCCCCCGCTGGGAAAGCCCCTCGCCGATCCGTGGGCCCTTGATAAGCAGGGAGGCGCTGACTTCGTATTGACTACGGTAGCCAGCCTCATACGAACGATCAGTGAAAGTATAGGGGTGCGGTCCTAGGGACATCAATCCTTCAATTCTGGTATTGTTGGTGTCGTACCGCCCAGATCCGCTGTAGCACCACCACCAAAAGTGCCGTACTCCATCCCACAAGGAGCAGGCCGGAAAGTGCCTGACAGCCAGCCACCAAACGCCAATCCAATCCTACCGTCACATCCCCATAACCCAGACTCGTGAAGGTCACTAGGGAGAAATACAGTGCTTCGCTGAACGACTCCAGCGCTCCTCCCAGGTCATAGAGGAGGGCCCACAGCATCACTTGTAAGACGGCGGTGGAAAAAAGCACAAACAATGAGAGCATCGTGGCGATGGCCGATCGAAAAGACTGTGTCTTGGACCATCGCTCGAACGTGCGGCTGTAAATCCAAGCGAGCAAGATGTTTGTAGCCGCCATCTGCAGCAACGTACCGAACAACAGCAGCAATAGGCCCAAACCGAGCTGCTGCAGGGTGTTGCTACTAGCGTTGCTGGCGTGCTCCGTGGCCACCCTTGCGATCCCAGGGGATGTCGGGATCATCAGCAGAGCCAGTCCAAAGGCGACGGCCAATGGGTATGGCCTTCTTGTCATTGAAATTGCCATTATGGTGGAGGCTGTACCAAGTAAACTAGCCCAACTTCTTGCATTAGCAACGCAGGCCTGCTTGGCAGGCAATGCACTTGGGTACTGCAATGAAGTCTCATACAATCTTTCAGTGTCTCACAATCACCTATTGTTAGATGATGCTGGAGAATGGCTTAATCTTTTCTCGCTGCCATGATGTTGACAGAAATCATATAATCGAAAACAGCTGTTTGCATTTTAACTAGGTTCGCAATGACTCGAAGGCTAGAAGTTGAAAGCCCTCCTATCCATCCATGGCGATCTTGATCGAGCCATGCTCAGATGTTCTGGTGTTGGTCAAGACCAACCATGCCTGCAAGCCGGACATGATGGAGCGCAATGCCCAACGCGGTGATGCACGTTCGCTGCAGGGCCTTAGGCGGAAACCAGTGCGATTCGATGCAAATATCCATGTGATGAGCTCTCTCCTCCATATCACTACGCTCAGTTCTGGCCAGAAATGTTACTGAATGGATCAGGCATCGGTTACACACTAGTTTACCATTTGGCAATGGCTCGTTGCAAAGTCAACTCGACGGGGCAGTCAGGCGCGTGAATCTCTCCCCTCGTATCCGATTCGGACTGCGCCTTGCCCTGGCGATGGTCATGGCCTACGGGGTTGCCCTGTCGATGGACTGGCAGAAGCCGTTCTGGGCAGGCCTCTCCGTGGCGGTGCTGAGTCTGGACAGCGCCGGCCAATCCGTGCTGAAAATCATCTTGCGCATTGTGGGAACCCTCGCGGCTGCTGTGGTGGCCCTGAGCCTGATTGCACTGTTTCCTCAGGAACGCTGGTGGTTCTTTCTTTCCCTCTCGTTGTACGAGGGATTCTGCTGCTATCGCATGCTGGGCAGCCCCTATCCTTACGCCTGGATGGTGTCAGGATTTGTGGCCGCCATCATCGCGATCGATGGTGGACCGCCCGACGGCCTCACAGACTTCAATGTCGCCATGGAGCGCCTGCAGGAAACGGGAACAGGAATTCTTGCCTATACCTTCAGCGGTTTTCTCATCCCCACCGGCAGGACGGGAGGCACTTTCCAGGCCAACATCATGGCGATGTCGCAACGGCTTGGCTCCCTGCTGGAGTCATGCCTAGCCCCCTACGGGGGCAAGAGCACGGTCGATCCCCAGACGGTAAGGGATCTCAGGCAACTCGATGCCGAGGCCGCCACGCTCGAATCCCTGGTGGTGCCAGCCGCGCTGGAAAGTGGCTCCATCTGGATGGAACGTCGCCGCTGGCATCATGTGGCACTGGGTTTCAGGGCCCTGCCCCGGGTTCTGAACCACGTTCGACTGGCCGGTCTGGGTCTGGCTGAACGGGAACGACTTCTGTTGGAACCATCCGTGAGCCTCCTGCGACAGGGGGTGGATCAACGCTTTTCAGCGATGGGAGAAGCCATGGCGGGGCAATCACCAGGATCGCCGCCGCCATCTTCACCGTTGCTTGGGACCATCACCCCCGAGAGGATGGAGTGCTCGATGCAAGAGCGAGCCCATCTTCAGGCCAGCTGGAGGCCATTGCAACATCTCGACGAGCTCAGCGCTCGCCTGTGGGGCCTCATGAATCCTCTGCCATCCGGCCATGACGAGGCCTCTTCTCCTGGCTTGCGAGCGCACCTGGACATGCGGCTGGCCATGTTCGATCCGGATCACCTCTGGCTGGCCAGCCGACTGATGGTACAGATCTGGATCGCCGTGCTGCTGTGGATCTACCTGCCTGGTCTTCCCAGTGGACTCTCGATCATTTCCTTGATGCCAAGCATCGGCCTGACGATGGCCCAGACGCCGATGCTCAGAGGGCAGACCTTGGTCGCACCAGCACTTCAGGCTCTTCTGGCGACTGGAGTGGTGTATGTGTTTGTGCTACCAAAACTGGATGGGTTTCTCGGCCTCGCCAGTGTGCTGGCCATGGCGAGCTTTGCGATTGGCACTTACTACTACAGGAATGCCCCAATGAGGACGCTCACCATGTGTCTATTCATCGTTGCCTGCAGCATTCAGAATCAACAGACCTATAACTTCATCAACTTTCTCAATCTCAGCTTCGCCGTCTTTGTGGCATTCTCCATTTCAGCATTTTCGCAGGACCTACCTGTTTCCTGGCTTCCTGAAAGGCAGGCCCTAAGACTGCTGCGGCGGCTGATGTGCAGTACCAATGCGATCGTCGAATTGACGACGCACATGGTCCACACCCCGCTCCAATGGCCGCAAAGGATGCGCTTGGCCTTCCATCGTAAAGCGGCCCGAGATATGCCAGCGAAACTAGCCTCGCTGGCTGAGAAACTGCCGCTACAAGTGCTAAGATTAAACAAAGCTCAAGTAGATGAACTGGTGAATGCCGTTCAATCCCTATCGCTGTGGCTGGAAGAATGGAGCGAGGTGCCGCCACATCTGAACGCCCCTTCATTCAACCTGCCATCTGCTTCGCTTCCTGACTATCACGAATCCTTGGAAGACGGCGTACTGCCATCGCCTTCCTTTCACTTGGAGTCTGCGTTGCAGGCGGTGGAGGCCATCAACGAGGGCTGCCGCTCCCAGCTCATGGGCGTCCCCGCAGACCAAGCGAAGGGACGTGAAATGGTCCGCCTGACGCTGTGGCTTGGCTGCGGTTTTCGTCTTGAATCGGCGATGCGCGAGTTGCAGGTGATCGCCGGATGGTTTGAATGGGAGAGATGGAGGCAATCACGCTTTTGCTGACCCTGTTGTTCTCATTGCAACGCCATCCTCCTCGCGAGGCTGAAATTCGTGGAGTTTTCTTTGCTCCAGAATTTCTATGTGTTCTGCTCGGCATGGCGGCCGCCTGGGGTACTGTCACTGCTTTGAGCAAAGCCGATCTTTTTCACCATTTTGAGAACCCATTGCTTGTGTTTCTCGCCTTCTGCATCATCTATGCGGTTATTTTCAGCATCCTTCTCGTCCCAGCATGAAGTATAACCCCAAGCTGCGCCGCCATCTCCCCACCACCATCGTGGTCGTTGTCGCCCTTGGCTTGTTGGGGGGTAAGGCCTGGGATTATATTCGCAATCCCTGGACTCGGGACGGCCAGGTGCGTGCCACCGTCATCCAGGTGACGTCCAGGATCTCTGGCCCGATCATCCGCCTGCCGATCAAGGACAACCAACCTGTAAAGAAAGGAGAGCTTCTGTTTGAGATCGATCCCAGCACGTTTGAAGCCAGTGTGAAACAGGCGAAGGCCGATCTCGACAACACCCGCGATGAGGTGAGCGCCCTGGCCAAGGAGGTGGAAGCAGCCAGAGCAAATGTGAAGCAAGCGCGCTCGGTGATCACCAAGGAAAAAGCCGTTCTAACCGGCCTGAATGCGCAATTGATTGACAGCAAAGCCAATTTTGACCGCGCAGCACAACTGATCAAAGCCGGGGCCATCACCAGGCAGCAATACGACGATCAGACAGCTTCCTATCTCACGGCCCAGAGCAACATGGCAGAAGCCGAGGCCGCGATTCTGCAGGCAGAAGCCGCCTTGCTTCAGTCGGAAGCATCTCTGCAGCAGAGCATTGCCAAACTTGGTGCGCCGGGTGATCAGAATGCCCAGGTTAGAGCGGCAAAATCCGCTCTGCGGAATGCGGAACTGAATCTCGAGTTCACCACCGTTCGTGCCCCTGTCGATGGGCTTGTCACCAACCTCAACCTGCAACGGGGCAGCCAGGCGGTGGCAAATCAGCCAGCCCTGGCCCTGGTGGACAGAAACAGTTTCAGGATCGATGCCTACTTCCGTGAGACCTGGATCGGCAGGATCCGACCGGGGGATCAAGCCACCGTCACCCTGATGAGCTATCCCCGCCACCCCCTTGTGGGCAAGGTGGAAAGCATTGGTTGGGGCATCGCCCAGGATAATGGCAGTACAGGCGAATTCCTGCTGCCGAATGTGAATCCAACCTTTGAGTGGATTCGCCTTGCCCAGAGAATTCCCGTAAGGATCGAGGTTGAGGAAGTGCCCCCACCGGTGATTCTCCGCCTCGGCAGCACGGCGTCCGTGCTGGTGAAGACAGGAACTCACCGCAGGCCTTCAGATTCACCGCCGCCATGACGACCCCAGGCATGCGATCAGCGCTGTTCCAGAGCCTGGGCCCTCTCACCCGCAGCACCCTTGTTCGTGATGGCGTCGCGGGCATCACCCTGGCGGCCCTGGCGATACCGGAGGTGATGGGCTACACCCGAATCTCCCAGACGCCTGTGATCACAGGGCTTTACACCCTGCTGCTGCCGGTGCTGGCCTTTGCGGCCCTGGGCTCCTCCAGGCATCTGGTGGTGGGAGCTGATTCAGCCACTGCGGCGATTCTGGCGGCCACCCTGATCGGTGCGGCGGCTCCCTACTCCCCCGAATACGTGGGCCTCACCGCCCTCACCGCCCTGGTGGTGGCGGTGATGCTCCTGCTCGCCGCCCTGTTCCGGTTGGGCTTCCTGGCGGATTTCCTTTCCCGCAGCGCCCTGATCGGCCTGCTCACCGGTATTGGCCTTCAGGTGGCTGCAGGAGAATTGGGCGGGTTGATCGGTCTGCCGAGGCAGGGATCCGGAGCCCTCGAACAGGTGCTGTCGGTGTTTCAGCGCCTCAGCCAGGCCAACGGGGCAGCAACGCTTGTGGCGATGGCGGTCTTCGTGGTGATTCTGGTGGCGAAGAAATGGGCCCCCCAACTGCCCGGCGCCCTGATCGCCGTGATCGGAGCCGTCCTGGCGAGCTGGCTGCTGGATTTCCAGAGCCATGGCATCGGTGTGGTGGGAACCGTTCCCAGCGGTCTTCCCCATCTGTCTCTGCCGCCGCTGCGAGAGGTGCGGTACGACCGGGTGTTCGCGGCAGCCGGATCCTGCTTTCTGGTGATCATCGCCCAGAGTGCCGCCACCTCCCGGGCCTATGCCCAGCGCTACCAGGAAAACTTCGTGGAGAACCGGGATCTGATTGGCCTGGCCTGCGCCAATCTTGGCGCCGGCATCAGTGGCACCTTCGTGGTCAACGGCAGCCCCACCAAAACGGAGATGGTGGATGCGGCAGGCGGGCGCAGCCAGATCACCCATCTGACCACCGGAATTGTCGTGCTCCTGGTCCTGCTGTTCCTCACCGGGCCACTGGGTCTCGTACCCAACGTGGTCCTCTCCACGATTGTGTTCCTGATCGGGATCAAACTGATCGACGTCCGGGGTATGGCTGAGCTTTACCGATTGCAGAGAAATGAATTCGTGATCGCTGCCTTCACGGTGCTCAGCGTGGCGCTGGTGGGGGTGATGGAGGGCATCGCCCTGGCGGTGATCCTCTCGCTGATCGACCAGGTGCGCCACACCTATCGGGCTCGCACCTGCCTCTGGACCCCCGATCCTGAGCGTCCCGATGGATTCCACCTGCAGACGGTGGCCGTTGAGCCGGGTGTATTTGCCGCTCCTGGAATTCTGGCCTATCGCTTCGAGGCCAACCTCTTCTATGCCAATGCCGATCACTTCATGGAGGAGATCCTGGCTCTGATTCAACAGAATCAGCCTGCCATCAAGGGGCTGGTGATCGACGCCACCGGAATTGATAACATTGATTACTCGGCCGCAAAAACCTTAAATCAACTGCATAAAGAGCTGGATGGCCGGGCCTTGAAACTGGCCGTAGTGGTCACGTCCCAGCATCTGATCCACCAGCTGAGAAGGTATGGCCTCGAGAGCGCCACAACCAACTTCCATACCGTGAAAAAAGCAGTGCGTGAGCTCTCTGCTGGCCTGGAACCTTGGCAGACGCTGCCTCATCCACAGTGAAGAGACGCAACGGAACACGGGGGAAGGTTTCTGATCCGATCGCTGCTCATGTTCCCCGAAACGGTGAGTCCCTCCCGAATCAATACGGCTTCCTGCCCACGTCTCGATGGCGGGCCAGCGTAAGAACGTCGGGCTCCAGGCAGAGCAGGCCGACCGACACCGCCCATGGAGGGTTTGGCCAGGCCGCTGCCGAAGCAGGCGGAGGGGGTGGTCTGCTGCCTCCCGGCGCCGGAGAGGCCCCTGATCGGCATGTCCTCAAAACCGGGGCAGCCCACTCTTGCCCGTGGGTGCCGCTGAGACCTGCCGCCCTGCACTCGGCTTGCTTCCATGGCCGGTCAGCCACAGTGGGTCTTCATCCAGGGGCCGTAGCGGCCGGCCAGGGGGGAGGCGCTGAGACCATGGGCCAGGATGCTCAGCAGGATTGTGAACGTCACCACCGCCACCATCTGTCGGCCGTGGGGCAGGGCCGCATCCAGCACCAGCACGGCGAAGACGATGCTCGCCAGCCCACGGGGGCCGAACCAGCCGACGAACAACTTGGTGGGCAGATCCCGGCCCATTCCGCCCATCACCAGGGCCACCGGCACCATGCGCACCACGGTGAGGCTGAGGACGGCATAGGCCAGGGTGCTCCAGCTGAGCTGGCTGACGGCCACCACGGCCGAGGCGGAACCGAAGGCCACCCAGGTCACCAGGGAGAGGGAGTTCCCCGTTGCTTCGGCAGCCACCAGCTCCTCGGCCTTGCTGCGACCGGTGAGGGCGCCGTACAGCAGACCTCCGGTGAAGCAGGCGATGAAACCGCTGCCGCCGAGCTCCTGGGCCACGGCGAAGCAGGTCAACGGCAGGGCGATGGCGAGCAGTGGTTGCCAGTCGTCGCTGATCCAGCTGCGCTCCCGGCAGCGGTCGCGACCCCAGACGGCCGCGAAGGAGATCGTCACCCCCAGCAGCAGGCCGAGCCCGAGTTGCTGCACAAACAAGACGCCCAGCATGGAGAGGGTGTCGCCTCCCGGAACAGCCTGTCCGGCCATGGCCAGCAAAGCCAGCAGCAGAGGAACGCAGATGCCGTCGTTGAGGCCGCTCTCCACGCTGAGGTCTTCCCGGATCGCCGCAGGCACCAGGGAGTTGGAGACCACCGGTTGCCCCAGGGCCGCATCGGTGGGGGCCAGCACCACCGAAAGGATGGCCACCTCCACCAGCTGGAGATCGGGAAACAGGACGGCTCCCACCACGACCCCCAGCAGGATCGTCAACGGCAGGCCGAGCGCCAGCAGCCGAACGGGCAGGCGGGTGTTCCGCCGCAGCACGGACAGGTTGGCGTTGGCGGCGTCGGTGAACAGGATCAGGGACAGGGTGAGCTCGGCGATCAGCTTCAGGTTCTCCGATGTGGGCCTGATGCTCAGCCAGCCCAGGACGGCCGGGCCCAGCAGCACTCCCAGAATGAGGAACACCAGGGCACCGGAGATGGGAGAACGCCTCAGCCGGGCCGAAACGAGGCCGTACAGATAGACAAGGATGGCGATGATCGCCAGGTCGAGATAGCCATCCCTCATTGCTGCATGGCCAACTTGCCGGCATCCAGCCCAGAGCTCTAGCAAACCGACAGCACCCTGCGCGCCAGGCCCTTTCAGGCAAGCCGGTACGTATGTGGTTGATTGACTCGCGCAACTTCAACCTCTTCCAGCCGCTCCTCCATCAGGTGGCCTCCGGGCTGGTGTCAGAGTCCGCTGCCGGGCATGGCAGGCATCGACGCTTCCATCGCCACCGGCCGGCTCCCGCATGGCCAGCCTCCACTGCCGAAACGCGGACCGCTCCCCAGAGATGCCGATGCCAGAACCCGCATGGTCCGCAAGCTGAGAAGCAAGAAGGGATCAGCGATCTACTCCCAAAGTTAGCCGCAGGCTTCTCCGAAGGAGTAGCCGTTCCGGTTCCAGCGATCACAGCAGCAAGCCCTGGCGGCAGCAACGGGATGAAGGGCAGGCAGCCGCCCTGGCCAGAGCGGATGGAGGCCCGCCTCCATGGCACGTACAGCTGAAGAACAGAGCCGTAACCGTTCGCTCAGGGCCGGCGTTCGCCGTGACAGGCGGGCTTCTGCTCGATGGGCAACAAACTCTCAGTGGTGGACACTCAGGCCGCCCTGCCGGTCCCCGGCTCCGACCACAATGCAGCCAGCATCTACTCTTGTCATCTTCATGCAGTTCCTGCGCTCCACACTGCTGCCGGTCGCGATCGTGCTGCTGTTCGGCCTGGCCCTGTTCGCTGTGAGCGCCCGCATCTGGCTCCCGGGCGACATGGCCGCCCCCGCGCCCTTGGGCTGATCGCCTGTCGGCCATCCTTTTACGATGCCTTCACCTGGATGGCTCCATGCCGGACGACGGCCTGCCCTTTCCCGAAACTTCCCACGAGCTGGCCCTCGATCCGGAGGTGCTGGCGCGGGAGCTGGCGCAGGAGCTGCTGGGCGATCCGCTCGATGAGATCGACAGCGTCGCCCCCTCCAGCTCCGATGTGGCCGCCGAGTGCGACCTCGGCATCGAACTGCTCAAGGGGGGGCGTGAGGAGCGGCTGCAGGGGCTTCGCATCTTCTGCGAGCACCGGGACCCCCGGGCCATCCCCCTGCTCCTGCCGCTGCTGAAGGCCGGCTGTCCGATCGTTCGCATGAGCGCGGTCTACGCCCTCGGGCGCAACCCCCACCCCCTGGCGGTGGAGCCCCTGCTGGGCCTGCTCGCGGCGGACGACAACGGCTACGTGCGCAAGGCGGTGGCCTGGAGCCTGGGCAACTATCCCGAGGCCCCGGTGCTCAACCCGCTGATCCGGGCCCTGGAGATGGACATCGCCGCGGTGCGGCTCTGGGCGGCCAGTTCCCTGGCCGACGCCGGCGCCACCGGCGTGGCCAAGGCCGACCCCGCTGCCGCCCAGCTGCTGCTGACCCTGCGCATTGACAGCGAGCCGGCGGTGCGCAGCAACAGCGCCTGGTCCCTGGGCCGCCTCTACGTCGATCTGGTCGAGCCGCGCCAGCGCGACGTGGTGGAGGCGCTGCTTCACACGATGCTGCACGACGGCGATTCGACCGTGCGGGATGAGGCCCGGATGGCCCTGGAGCAGCTGGAGCAACCCGAGGTGCTCGAACGGCTCCAGACCCTGGTGGATGAGGGACTGATCAGCTGAGGGGCCCGGGGCCGGCGCGAGGCGGCGGCCGCGACCTCCGGAAATCGCGGTTAAGATCCCGGTCTCACCTGTGCAGCCCGCCCGGGATGGCCCAGCGCACCATCCGCTTCCGCATTCGTCCCGATGGGCGCGTCGAGGAACTCGTGGAGGGCGTGCACGGCGAGGGGTGTTCCCGGCTCACGGAGCGGATCGAGGCCCGGCTGGGCAGCGTGCAGCAACGCTTGAGCACCTCGGAGGCGTTCCAGGCCCAACCCCTCAATCTCCAGGACCCCCAGGTGGTTGTCCAGCCCACCGGAACCTGAGTTCCCCGCACCTTCTCTCCTTTCCGTCCCATGTCGCACTTCAGCACCGTCAAGACCGAGCTGCGCGATCGTCAGGCCCTGGTGGAAGCCCTCCGCGACATGGGCCATCCCCCCGCCGAAGGCTCCTGCCAGGTGCGCGGCTACCGCGGCCAGACCGTGACCGCCGATCTGGCCATCCCCCAGGCTGACGGGGTCGACATCGGTTTCCGCCTCAACCCGGAGAGCGGCAGCTACGAGCTGGTCACCGACCTGGAGCTCTGGAAGCAGCCCGTCCCGGTGGAGCGGTTTTTGGCCCTGCTCACCCAGCGCTACGCCCTGCGCACCATCCTGGCCAGCACCATGGAGGAGGGCTTCCAGGTGAGCGAGCAGACCGACCACCAGGACGGCAGCATCGAACTGGTGGTGACCCGCTGGGACGCCTGATCCCGTGAGCGCGACGGGTCCCGCCACCGGTCTCGACCCCGCCCTCGCCTTCCGCACCGCGGTAGCCCCCGAGTCGGCAGCCACCGGCCGGGAGCCCGTGCTGGGCGGGGCCCTGCGCCAGCAGGCCGTCTGGGTGGATGAGGCCGTCTGCATCGGCTGCCGGTACTGCGCCCATGTGGCCGGCAACACCTTCGTCGTGGAGCCCGACTGGGGCCGTTCCCGCGCCCTGCGCCAGGACGGGGACAGCACCGAGAGGATTCAGGAAGCGATCGACACCTGCCCCGTGGACTGCATCCACTGGGTGGCCTACGAGCAGCTGCCCGCCTTGAGGGCCCAGCTCGACGAGCAGGAGATCCAGCCCCTGGGGCTCCCCTCCCAGGGCCGCCGCCGCCGCACCCTGCCCCGTTCCGCCCCCCCAACGTCGTGACCATCCCCACCCGGCGTTTCGGCCGTACGGGGCTGGCCATGCCGGTGCTGTCGCTGGGGGGCATGCGCTTCCAGCAGAGCTGGAGCGACCTGCCGGCCGAGGAAGTGGAGGCCGAGAGCCAGGCCAAGCTTGAGGCCACGCTGCAGGCCGCCCTGGCGGCGGGCCTGCATCACATCGAAACCGCCCGCCACTACGGCACCTCGGAGCGGCAGCTGGGCTGGCTGCTGCCCCGGCTGCCGGATCCCCAGCGCGTCCTGCAGACGAAAGTCCCCCCCACCGCCGACCCGGCCGCCTTCGAGGCCGAACTGCAGACCAGCTTCGAGCGGCTGGGCCTGGCGGGAGAAGGGGGACGGGTCGATCTGCTGGCCATCCATGGCCTCAACACACCGGAACTGCTTCACCAGACCCTGCGTCCAGGCGGTTGCCGCGACGTGGCCCGCCGCTGGCAGGAGGCAGGCCGGATCGGGCACGTGGGTTTCTCCACCCATGCCCCGCTGCCCCTGATCCTGGAGGCGATCGCCAGCGACCGCTTCGACTACATCAACCTGCACTGGTACTTCATCCGCCAGGAGAATCGGCCGGCGATCGAGGCCGCCAGCGCCCACGACATGGGGGTGTTCGTGATCAGCCCCACCGACAAGGGGGGGCATCTGCACAGTCCGTCGCAGCGCCTGTGCGACCTCTGCGCGCCGTTGCATCCGATCGTCTTCAACGACCTGTTCTGCCTGTCGGCCCCCGGCATCCATACGATCAGCGTCGGCGCCTCCGGCCCGCAGGATCTGGCTCTGCACCTGGAGGCGGTGGCGCTGCTGCCCAGGGCCGGGGAGCTCCTGCCGCCGATCCTGGCCCGGCTCCAGGAGGCGCGCCGCCGGGCCCTGGGGGACGACTGGCTGGCCAGCTGGGACCAGGGTCTGCCCGCCTGGCAGGACACCCCCGGCCGGATCAACCTGCCGGTGCTGCTCTGGTTGCACAACCTGCTGGAGGCCTGGGACCTGGAGGCCTACGGCCGGGCCCGCTACGGGTTGCTGGGCCAGGGCGGCCACTGGTTCCCCGGCGAGAACGCCGATGCCCTCGATGGCTCGGTGAGCGAGGCCGAGCTGGCGGCGGTGCTGGAGACCAGCCCCTGGGCCGCCCAAATCCCCGGCCTGCTGCGGCGCCTGCGCCGGCGGCTCGGAGGCGAGACGGTGAAGCGTCTGCAGGCGGCCTAGGCCCCTGGCGTGATCGCCCCCGGTGCGATCGGTGTCTTCTGGGGCACCCCCACGGCCCGGGGGTAGGCCGCCGGACAGGGGCCGGCCGGCCGCAGCCACAGGCCGTGGCGCACGCCCCGGCCCGCCGGCAGGTCGCGCCGCAACGCCGGATCCAGCGTCGCCCGCAGCACCCCCACGGCCGCCTCCAGATCCCGTTGGTCGTCGGCCCCCCACTGGCCCCGGTAGAGCAGGGCCAGGCCGTCCGGCTTGAGCAGGGGTACCAGATACTCGGCCACCACCGGCGCGCTGGCCACGGCGCGGGCCATGGCCCGATCGAACCGGCCGCGGCAGTCCGGGGAGCGGCCGGTGCGCTCGACCCGTTCGCAGCGCAGGTGCAGCCGCCCCTCCTCCAGGCCAAGGCTGCGGGCCATGGCCCGCACCGCCTCCAGCTTGCGGCCCACCGAATCCACCAGGGTGATCCGGGCCGTGGGCAGGGCGATCGCCAGGGCCAGACCGGGGAAGCCGCCGCCGGTGCCCACATCGATCAACTCCAGGCCGTCCGGAATGCCGCCGGGGGCGCTCAGCAGGGGCACCCAGGGCCAGAGGCTGTCGAACACCTGGGCGATCCAGAAATCGTCGCCCTCCACCAGGCGGGTGAGGTTGACCCGGCCGTTCCAGAGCCGCAGCTGCTCCTGCAGGGCCACCAGGGCCGCGAGCTGGTGGTCGTCGGGGGTCCAGCCCAGGGCCTGCCAGAGGCCGGCATCGGGGGGGGCGGTGGGGTCGGGGCTGGCGGCCATCCGCTAGGGCAGTGGGGCTTCTCCCTAGGATCCCTCACGCCGGGCAGGCTGCCACCGCCGCCTCAGGGACCATGTCCTCCACAGCCAAGCCCTCCACCCCCACCCACTACCAGGTGCTGCAGCTGCAGCCCACCGCCACCGACCAGGAGCTGCGCCAGGCGTTCCGGGGGCTCAGCAAGCGTTACCACCCCGACACCACCGCCCTGCCGGCGGCCGAGGCCGAAGCGGCCTTCCGCCAGCTGCGCCAGGCCTATGCGGTGTTGAGTGACCCTGCCGCCCGACGGCTCTACGACGCCGGCCTGGCCCAGCCCGCCGTCCCGATGCCTGGCCGGCGTCCCCCGCCGGTGGCGGTGGCCCGGCCCGTTCCGGTGCGCCGGGCCCTCTCCGGCGGTGAATGGTTCGCCCTGCTGCTGCTGGCGGTGGCCCTGGTGCTCAGCCTGGTGCTGGGGTTGGGCGTGGCCTGGGCGCGGGGTGCCGAGCTGATGGCCTGGCCCAGTTGGTGGTCCGACCTGGAGAAGGCTTCGGGCTCTGCGGCCCCTGCGGTCCCTGTGGCCCCTCCAGCCCAGGCGGTCAGCGGCAGCGAGCTGCCGCCGTTGGCAGTCCCTCCCCTTCCCCCCGCCGCCCGAACCCTTCCTTCCAGCCAGCCCTGAGGATCCGATGGCGACCCTGCCCCCCGCGCCCACACCCCTCTACAACCATCCCCTGCCGGCGCTGGAGGCCTGGCTGCGCCAGCTGGGCGCCAGCCAGTCGCGGACCAACGTCGCCCACTGGGACCTGCACCGCCCCGACTGGAGTGCCCGCATTGAGATGGAGGTGGAGGAACTGCGGGTGAGCTGGCACCAGGAGGGCCGCACCACGGCCCGTCAGTTCCCCTATGGGCTCTCCCGGGCCGATGTGGAGGCGGCGATCCTGGCGGGTCCCTGAGGCTGGCCTGCGGAGGACCGCCCCGCCGCCCGCTCACCGCTTCTCAGAGGCTGGAGAGGGCCGCCTCGATCACCGCGTAACAGTGGGCCAGCTGGTCGTCGTCGAGGCACAGGGGCGGCAGCAGGTAGACCACCTGTCCCAGGGGCCGCAGGAACACTCCCCGGGCCAGGGCCTGGCGCTGCAGCCGCTGGCCGACGGGATTGAGGTAGCCGGGGGCGTCGGTGGCCACCTCGAAGGCGGCGACGCTGCCCAGCAGCCGTGGCCGCCGCACCAGGGGGTGGCGTGCCAGGGCCGCCAGATGGGGACGGTGGCGCGCCTCGAACTGCTGATGACGCTCCGGCCGCTCCTGCAGCAGCTCGAGGCTGGCCAGGGCGGCGGCGCAACCGAGGGGGTTGGCGGTGAAGCTGTGGCCGTGGAAGAGGGTCAGGCCCGGGGTGGTGCCGATGAAGCCCTCGAAGATGGCCTCCCGGGCCAGGGTGATGCCCATGGGCAGGAAGCCGCCCGTGAGCCCCTTGGAGAGCGCCATCAGATCAGGGCGGATCCCGGCCCGCTGGCAGGCGAACAGGTGGCCGCTGCGGCCGAAGCCCGTCATCACCTCATCGGCGATCAGCAGGGCCCCGCTGGCGCGCACCAGCGCCTCCACCTGGCGCAGGAACCCTTCCCGCACCAGGGCCATGCCGCCGGCCCCCTGCAGCAGCGGTTCGAGGATCACCGCCGCGGTGGGCGTCTCCAGCAGCTGCTCCAGCCGCTCGAGCGCGGCGGTTTCCCGGGCCTCCACCCCGTCGTCGTCCCACCAGGTGGCGGGCCAGGGGGCCCGGGCCACGGCGAACAGCAACGGCTCGAACGGGGCCGAAAACAGGGAGCGCTCCCCCACCGCCATGGCGCCGAAGGTGTCGCCGTGATAGGCACCCTCGAAGGCGATCAGCTGCTGGCGCGGTTCGCCCCGGTTGCGCCACCACTGCCAGGCGATCTTCAGGGCCACCTCCACCGCCGTGGAGCCGTTGTCGGAGAAGAACAGCCGCTCCAGGCCGCTGCAGGCGGCCAGACGCTCGGCCAGCTGCTCGGCGGCCGGGTGGCGGAAATCGGAGAAGCCCACCTGCTCCAGGGTGCGGGCCTGCCGGGCGATGGCGTCGGCGATGGCGGGCTCGCCGTGGCCGTGCAGGGTCACCCACCAGCTGCTGATGGCATCGATCAGCCGCCGGCCGTCCTCCAGTTCCAGCAGGGCGCCTGCGCCCCGAACAACCCGCAGGGGCGGGTCGGCCGTGGCGACCTGGGTGAAGGGGTGCCAGAGGTGGGGATGCCAGTCGGGGCGACTCAGCGGCACAGCTCCGAATGGCGCTCGCCGCTGGTGGCCAGCGGCCCGCAGTTGACCCAGCGGGTGACGCTGGTCTCGATGTCGGTGAACAGCACCAGGACGCCCGCGCAGAGCGCGGCAACGGCACCGGTCACGAGGAGATGCTTTCGGCTCATGGCTGCAGGCTACGGGCCAGACCACTGCGATGCCATTGCCGCTCCAGGCCCTCACGGTCGAGGGGATCCAGTGGCGGCAGCTCCGCCAGCACCGGCACGCCGCCGAGGGCGGCCAGGGTGCGGGGGTTATCGGGGTGGGGATCGCCGTTGAGCACCAGTCCGAGGACGGGAATCGAACGCCGGGACAGGGCCTCCAGGGAGAGCAGGGTGTGGTTGAGGGTGCCCAGGCCGCTGCGGGCCACCAGCAGCACGGGCAGGCCCCAGACGGCGATCTGCTCGATCTGCAGCCAGGTGCGCCCCAGGGGCACCAGCAGCCCCCCGGCCGTCTCCACCACCAGGGGCCCGTCGCAGGCCGGCAGGGCCAGCCGGGCCGGATCGATCGTGATCCCTTCCCGCTCGGCCGCCCAGTGGGGCGACACGGGCGCCTGCAGCCGGTAGGCCTCCGGCCACAGCCGCTCCGGAGGCAGGCCCAGCAGCCGCTGGACCCGGCCGCTGTCGCCGCCTCCCTCCAGGCCGCTCTGGACCGGTTTCCAGTACCGGGCCCCCAGGCCCTGCACCAGCAGGGCGCTCACCACCGTCTTGCCCACGTCGGTGTCGGTGCCGCAGACGACCAGCTTCAGGGGGGCGGTCATGGCGTGACAGCGACGGGATGGTTCCGGTGGCCCACCAGCAGCAGCACCTCCCAGGTGAGGACTTCCTGCTCCGGCCAGTGGGAAAGGAGCCGCCGCAGTTCTCCCGTCCCCAGGGACGGCCGCCGGCTGGCGCCGGCGCCGAGCCTCTGCAGATGGCGCAGTGCGGCCAGCCCCCCCTGGTGGGGACGGCTGAAGCGCAGCACCCGGCTGTGGCGGGGATGGAGGCCGGCACCGGCGGCGGCGTTGAGCAGGCGGTCGGCGGCCGGCAGCTCCAGGGCCGTGCAGGGCACACCAGCCGCCGCGGCGGCCCGGTGCCACTGCGGGAAGCTGCCGGCGGTGGGCACCGCCAGCGCCAGCCAGCCCCCCGGGGCCAGGGCCCGGCACCAGTGGGCCAGCTGGCGGCTCGGGTCGTCGAGCCACTGCAGGGTGAAACCGGAGGCCAGCAGGCCCGCTCCCTGCAGCTGCGCCGGCAGCCCGTCGTTGAGATCCCACACCAGCCTGGGCTGCAGGGGGTTGCGCGCCAGCAGTTCGGGGCAGAGGTCGAGTTGCAGCAGCCCCTCGACCGTCAGCGCCCGCGACAGCAGCCCGCTGCCGGCCCCCAGATCGGCGCGGGGGCCGGCGGGCAGGGGCAGATCGCGGCAGAGGTGGGCCAGCCGGCAGGCCACAGCCCGCTGCAGCAGGGCCTGTGCCTCGTAGCCCGCCGCCCGGCGCCCGAAGTGCTGCCGCACCAGCCCACTGAGGCCGGCACGGGACGCGGTGGGCGGATGCAGGCTGTTCATGCCCCGCCCAGGCCCTGCAGCCAGTCCAGCACCGGTGCCATCACCGCACTGCGCAGCAGGCAGTGGCCCGCCCCCGGCAGGCTCACCACCTCGGCCTGCGGCAGGGCCTGCCGCAACAGGGCGCGGACCTGGGGCCCCACGATGCGGTCGGCTTCGGCTTCCAGGATCAGCACCCGGGCTCCGGAGGGGAAGCCCGCTGGCAGGCCATCGCTGCGCTCCAGCAGGGCCAGGTCCTGCCGCAGCCGCTCGCGGCCCGCCGCCCCCACCGGCTGGTCGGCGGGTCCAGGCGGCAGCAGTTCGGGGGGATCGGGGCTGGCCGCTTCAGCCAGGAAGCGCCGCAGCAGCGACTGGGCCCGGATCGCCGTCTCCGCTTCACTGGGACCTTCGGCCAGCTCTGCGGCCATGGCCGCCAGGGCGGCACGCACCCGGCGACCCTCCGTCCCCGGCGGCACGAAGCGGCCGAATCCGGCCAGCAGCACGACGGCGTCGGCATCGGCCAGAACATCCGCGCTCAGCAGATGGGGGCCCATGGAATGGCCGATCACCACCCGCCGTCCGTCCCCGTTCCAGGCGGGCACCACCGGGGTGTTGGGGCCATAGCCCCGCTCGCCGCAGGACCAGCGCCATCCCAGGGGTGCGCTCACCTCCTGCCATGGGGTCCAGTTGGCGCCATCACCCGCCCAGCCATGCATGGCGATCACCTGGAGGCTGGAGGGGGCGCTGGGGGCCATCACAGGGGGAAGGGGGACGGGGCCGGACCGAGGGCCTCGATCAGGCGGGGGAGGCTGCCTGGGGGCAGATCCTGGCGCAGCACCAGGCGCAGCCGGGCCGTTCCGGCCGGCACCGTGGGGGGACGGATCGCCACCGCCAGCAGTCCGGCGGCCTCGAGACGTTGCTGCAGGGCCAGGGCGGCCCCGTCCTCCCCCACCAGCAACGGCAGGATCGGGCCATGGCCGGCCGGGCGCCGCCATCCCGCCGCCGCCAGTTCCTGCCGCCAGCGGTGCGCCCGCGCCAGCAGCGCGGTGGCCATCTGTGGCTGGGCTTCGATCTGCTGCAGCGCCGCCAGGGCCCCGGCCGCCAGGGGCGGGGCCAGGGCCGTGGTGTAGCGGAAGGCCCCGCTGGCCTGCAGCAGCCAGTCGCCCAGAAGGGCCTCGCCGGCAAGGAAGGCGCCACCGCTGCCGAAGGCCTTGCCGAAGGTGCCGCTGATCAGATGCACCCCTTCGAGGCCATGGGCCAGGCCGCGGCCGCCGCGTCCCAGCACCCCCAGGGCATGGGCCTCATCAAGCAGCAGCAGGGCCCCGTGGCGCCGGCACAGGGCGGCCAGGGCCGGAACGTTCGGGCTCGTGCCCTCCATGCTGAACAGGCTTTCGCTCAGCACCAGCCGGGTCTGGTCGGGTTTCCGGGCCCTGGCCTGGGCCAGCCGCAGCTCCAGATCGGCCAGGTCGTTGTGGGCGAAGCGCACCAGCCGCGCCCCGCTGGCGCGGACTCCGGCCAGCAGCGAGTGATGCACGTGGCGGTCGGCGCACACCAGGGCATGGCGATCCGCCAGGGCGCTCACGGCGGCGAGGTTGGCCTGGAAACCGCTGGGGAACAGCAGCACCCGCTCCCTCCCCAGCCAGTCGGCCAGGGCGGTCTCCAGTTGCAGATGCACCGGCCGGGTGCCGGTGACCAGCCGCGAGCCGCCGGCCCCCAGACCGCTGGCGTCCAGCTCGGCTGCGGCCGCTCCCACCACGGCGGCATGGCGGCTGAGGCCCAGGTAGTCATTGCTGGCCAGATCCAGCAGGGGCACCGCTGGGGCATCGCCGGGCTCCTCCAGCAGGGCAACCCCCTCGGTGGACCGGAAACTGCGCAGCCGCCGCCTTCGCTGTTGCGGCAGGGCCGCCAACCCATCATGGAGCCGGCGCCGCCAGGGGGGCATCAGGCCGTCGGCATCCAAGGGGCGTACCCGGGGGCGTGCCCGAACGCTCTTGCGACGACCCTAGAGGCCAGGGGGTCGCGGCCAGCCCATAGGATTTGACGATGCCCGATCGCAGCACCGTTGGCAGCACCACCCGCGCCGACGGGTCCGGCAGCGACACGACCAGCGGTAAGCCCAGCGGCGAGGCCGTCCCCCCGGTGGAGCAGCTGTTCCCCTTCCCCCTGGATGGTTTTCAGCTCGAGGCGATCGACGCCCTGAACCAGGGCCACTCGGTGGTGGTGAGCGCCCCCACCGGCTCCGGCAAGACCCTGGTGGGCGAGTACGCCATCCACCGGGCCCTGGCCCACGGCCAGAAGGTCTTCTACACCACGCCCCTCAAGGCCCTCTCCAACCAGAAACTGCGGGATTTTCGCCACCAGTTCGGCGACGAGCGGGTGGGCCTGCTCACTGGTGATCTCAGCCTCAACCGGGAGGCCCAGGTGGTGGTGATGACCACCGAAATCTTCCGCAACATGCTCTACGCCCAGATCGACCATCCGGACGACGATCCCCTGGCCGATGTGGAGGCCGTGGTGCTCGATGAGTGCCATTACATGAACGACACCCAGCGGGGCACCGTCTGGGAGGAATCGATCATCCACTGCCCCTCGCGGGTGCAGCTGGTGGCCCTCTCGGCCACGGTGGCCAATGCCGGCCAGCTCACCGACTGGATCGAGCGGGTGCATGGCCCCACCCGGCTGATCCACAGCGATTTCCGCCCCGTCCCGTTGGCCTTCAGCTTCTGCAGCGCCAAGGGCCTGCACCCCTTGCTCAACGACGAGGGCACCGGCCTGCATCCGAACTGCAAGGTCTGGCGGCCTCCGAAATCCACCCGCCGCAAGGGACCGAAGGAACCGCGGCCGCCCCAGCCCGAGGCGCCGCCGATCGGTTTCGTGGTGGCCCAGATGGCGGAGCGCGAGATGTTGCCGGCCATTTATTTCATCTTCAGCCGCCGCAACTGCGACCGCTCCGTGCGAGACCTGGCCAAGGTGTGTCTGGTGGACGCCGCCGAGCAGGCCCGGATCCGCCGCCGGCTGGATGCCTTCATGGCGGTCACCCCCGAGGCGGTGCGGGAGGGCGGCCATGCCGATGCCCTGCTGCGGGGCATCGCCGCCCACCATGCCGGCGTGCTGCCGGCCTGGAAGGAACTGATCGAGGAGCTGTTCCAGCAGGGCCTGATCAAGGTGGTGTTCGCCACCGAAACCCTGGCGGCGGGCATCAACATGCCGGCGCGCACCACGGTGATCTCGGCCCTCTCCAAGCGCACCGAGCGCGGCCACCGGCCCCTGATGGGCAGCGAGTTCCTGCAGATGGCGGGCCGTGCCGGCCGCCGCGGCCTCGACACCCAGGGCTACGTGGTGACGGTGCAGAGCCGTTTCGAGGGGGTGAGGGAGGCCGGAGCCCTGGCCACCAGCCCGGCCGATCCCCTGGTGAGCCAGTTCACCCCCAGCTACGGCATGGTGCTCAACCTGCTGCAGCGCTACGACCTGGCCAAGGCCCGGGAGCTGGTGGAGCGCAGCTTCGGCCGCTACCTGGCCGGGCTCGACCTGGCCGAGGACGAGGCCCGCATCGCCGAGCTGATGGCCCAGCTGGCCACGCTGGAATCCAGCGGCGGCGAGGTGCCCTGGGACGACTTCGAGGACTACGAGAAGCTGCGCGGCCGCCTGCGGGAGGAGCGGCGCCTGCACCGGATCCTGCAGCAGCAGGCCGAGGAGACCCTCGCCCACGAACTCACCCTGGCGCTGCAGTTCGCCAGTGAGGGCACCCTGGTGAGCGTCAAGGCGCCGGCGCTGCGCAGCCGGGTCACCCCGGCCGTGATCGTGGCCAAGGTGCAGGGATCGGGCCAGTTCCCGCTGCTGCTCTGCCTCACCGACGAGAACGTCTGGATCCTGCTGCCCTGCCACGCGGTGGTGACCCTGCACGCCGAGCTCAGCTGCCTGCAGGTCGACCAGCTGGAGCCGCCGGAGCTGCACCATGCCAACGAGCTGCGCCACGGCGACAACGCCAGCGGCGGCCTGGCCCTGGCGGTGGCCTCGATGGCCCGCCGCCACGACATGCACACCCCCCGCTACGACCTGGCCGGCGAGGTGCAGCAGCAGGGCCAGCTGGTGCAGCAGCTGGAGCAGGAGCTGGAGGCCCACCCGGCCCACCGCTGGGGCGATCGCAAGCACCTCAAGAAGCACCGGCGCCGCATGGAGGAGCTGGAGGAGGAGATCGGCGAACGGCAGCGGCTGCTGCACCACCGGGCCAACCGCCACTGGGACACCTTTCTTTCGTTGATCGACATCCTGCGTTTCTTCGGTGCCCTCGATGGCGAGGAGGGTCTGGAGCCCACCGAGGTGGGCCGCACCGTGGCCGCCCTGCGGGGCGATAACGAGCTCTGGCTGGGGCTGGCCCTGATGAGCGGCCACCTCGATGGCCTCGATCCCGCCGAGCTGGCGGCGGTGCTGGAGGCCATCTCCACCGAGGTGAACCGGCCTGATCTCTGGTGCGGCTACCCGCCGCCGCCGGCCTCCGAGGAGGCCCTCCACGACCTGCGCGGCCTGCGGCGCGAGCTGCAACGCCAGCAGGAGCGGGCCTCGGTGGTGGTGCCGGTGTGGTGGGAGCCGGAACTCACCGGCCTGGTCCACGCCTGGGCCCGGGGCGCCAGCTGGAACGACGTGATCGCCAACACCTCCCTCGATGAGGGGGACGTGGTGCGGATCCTGCGCCGCACCGTCGACCTGCTGGCCCAGGTGCCCTACTGCGAGGCGATCAGCGAGCAGCTGCGCCGCAACTCCCGCCTGGCCCTCAAGGCCATCAACCGCTTCCCGGTCTGCGAGATCGAGGACCTCCTGGCCACGGGCAACGGCAAGCTGGATCCCGCGACGGAGCGGCCGCCGGCGGCTTAGGGGGCGGCCGGCGGGGCTGGCGGTGAAGGGCCTTTATTGGCGGAATGGCCAATACGGTGCCAGTATTGGCTTGCGTCCGGACGCTGCCAATACCCTCTCCATGGCACTTCCGAACCTCTGGAGGCTCTACAACCTCCGCTCCTCGCCCTTTTTCCAGGCCACCCTGCGCCAGGACTCGGAGGTCACGCCGCTCAGCCTGTTCGTGGGGCGCCGGAACGAGCGGCAACAACTTCTCAACGCGATCGGCGGCTCCCGCAGTTCCCGTCAGGCGGTGGCGGGGAGGCCTGGCATCGGCAAGACCACCCTTGTGCAGGCCGTCAAGGCCGACGCCCTGGCCGCCGGCTACTGGACCTCAGCCGAGATCATCCCGATCACGGCCGATCTGACCAGTGAGGATCTGATCGGCCAGCTGCTCGCCGGCGCCTTTGATGCCGTGCTCGTCTCCTGTCCGCAGGCGAGCGGCTCCGCCGTGGAGGCTGCCCAGCAGTTGGTGCGCACCATCCGTCTGCGCGGTGGTGGCTTCACGGTGTCGGCCGCCGGCTTCGGGGCGGGCGGCACCAGCACCCAGGCGGTCTCCTCGCCCCCCGGGGCCCTGCTGCTCGATGGGCCCAGGGTTCTGCGCGATCTGCTGGTCTTTGCCCTGGAGCAGGGCGCCTCCGGTGTGGTGTTGCACCTCAATAATCTCGAGAACCTCAGTGAGGCCGATGCCACCCGTGCGGCCGATCTGCTGCGCAGCATCCGCGACCAGGCCCTGTTGCTCGATGGCCTGCACCTGATCGTGGTGGGCACCACCGATGCCGTTCGCATCGTCGTGCAGAGCCACACCCAGGTGCGCTCGGTGTTCAGCGACCCGGTGGTGCTCGACCCCCTGGCGCCCCAGGAGGTTCACCAGTTGCTGGAGGCGCGCTACCGATCCCTGCAACTGGAGCCGGACCTGCCGGTGGAGGCGCCCGTGCAGGCTGCGGTGATCGATGCCTTGCATGAGCTGTTCCGAGGCGATCTGCGCGGACTGCTCAAGGCCCTGGAGGACGGCATCTCTGCCCTGCTGGGTCTGACCGGCGACGGTGAGGGTCCCCAGCCGATCGGCCTGGCCGACCTCACCCTCGTGCTGAGCCGTCGCTACAAGCTGGAGTTGCTGGACCAGCTCGGCACCACCCTCTGGCAACGGTTGGAAGCCTGGGGCGAGCGGGACGTGCAGGTGGTGCTGACCCAGGCCGACCTGGTGAGGCTCTGGGGGATCAAGCAGCCCTCGGTGTCCCAGACGCTGCAGCAACTGGTGCATGCGGGTGCCGCGGACGTGCTGCCACGCCGGGGAGGGGAACCGCTTCAGTACCTGCTGACCGGCGCGACGCGGCTGGCCCTCAGCTGAAGGGCCCTGTATTGGCTGATCTGCCAATACGCAGCCGGTATTGGCGGTTGGCCCTCGCCAGCCAATACCCCGTCAGCTCGCCGCCCGCGCGCCTCAGATCCCCAGCCGCTCCCAGATCACGTCCAGATTCGCCTGGTGCAGCTCGGTGGCGAAGCACTCTGCCAGTTGCTCACCGCTGAGGTGGGCGCTCACCTCGGGATCGCCCGCCAGGTTGGCGCGGAAGTCGCCCCCTTCGCTGTTCCAGGCGGCGTGGGCGTGGCGCTGCACGATCCGGTAGGCCTCCTCCCGGCTCATGCCGCTTTCCACCAGGGCCAGCAGCACCCGCTGGCTGAACACGACGCCGCCATACACATTCATGTTGCGGGCCATGTTCTCCGGATACACCCCCAGCCCCTCCACCACGGCGGTCATCTCCCGCAGCATGAAGTGCAGGGTCACCGAGCAGTCGGGCAGCATCATCCGCTCCACCGAGCTGTGGCTGATGTCCCGCTCGTGCCAGAGGGCCACGTTCTCCAAGGCCGCCACGGTGTAGCTGCGCAGCACCCGGGCCAGGCCGCTGATGCGTTCGCTGCGGATCGGGTTGCGCTTGTGGGGCATGGCCGAGCTGCCCTTCTGGCCCTTGGCGAAGTTCTCCTCCACCTCCAGCACGTCGGAGCGCTGCAGGTTGCGGATCTCGGTGGAGAAGCGCTCCAGGGAGGTGCCCACCAGGGCCAGGGTCTGGACGTACTCCGCATGGCGGTCGCGGCCGATCACCTGGGTGCTGGCGGTGTCGGGCTCCAGGCCCAGCAGCCGGCAGGTGATGGCCTCCACCTGCGGATCGGTGTTGGCGTAAGTTCCCATCGCGCCGCTGATCTGCCCCACGGCCACCACCCGGGCCAGGCGCTCCAGCCGCTCGCGGTTGCGCTCGGTTTCCGCCAGCCAGCCGGCCACCTTGAAGCCGAAGGTGATCGGCTCGCCGTGGATGGCGTGCGACCGACCGATCATCACCGTGTCCTTGTGGGCCCGGGCCAGCTGGCGCAGGGCGCCGGCGAGGGCATCGAGCTCGGTGCGCAGCACCGCCACCGAGGCCTTCATCTGCAGGGCCAGCCCGGTGTCGAGCACGTCGGAGCTGGTCATGCCGACATGGATGTAGCGGCCCGCATCGCCCACGTGTTCATTCACGTTGGTGAGGAAGGCGATCACGTCGTGGCGCACCTCCGCCTCGATCTCCAGGATGCGGGGCACCTCGAACGCTGCCTTCTCGCGGATGGCGGCCATCGCCTCGGCCGGCACCCGGCCCAGCTCCGCGTTGGCCTGACAGGCGGCGATCTCCACATCAAGCCAGCTGCGGAACCTGGCTTCCTCGCTCCAGAGGTCGCCCATCTCCGGGAGGGTGTAACGCTCGATCAAGGGCCGGGCGGTGGCGAAGGATCCACCAACCTATCGAGCCGCCCCCACCGGCTCAGGCGGCGGCCGTCAGGCGCCGGTAGGGCAGCTCCAGCTGCACCATCGACCCCCAGGCCTGCTGGCGCACCCAGCAACGGGTGCCGCGGCGGCGGATCAGCTGGAAGGGGGGCAGATCCTCAGGATGGTCCCGCAACCTCACGAAGCTTCCCGGGTGGAGCAGTTCCACCACGTTGGATCCGGGGGCAGCCATGGGAAGAACCGGTCGGGATACAAGTGCCATCCTGCGACTGTTCCGCGGCGAACCCTCTGGTCATCGGTTTTTGTTCGGTTTGGGTCGCTGTTCGATGACAACATGCCGTTGGAGCGGCAGGACCCATGGCCGAAAAGCAGGATGGCCCGTAAGGAACGGCTCGATCGCCGGCTGGTGGATCTGGGCCTGGTCGCCAGCCGCCAGCAGGCCCAGCAGCTGATCCGGGCCGGTCGGGTGCGCGCAGGCGGCGAAGTACTTGACAAGCCCGGCACCGAGGTGGCCGAGACCCTGCGGCTGGAGGTGGAGCAGCCGCCCCGGTTCGTCTCCCGGGGGGGCGAGAAGCTGGCGGGGGCCCTGGAGGCCCTGCCGATCCAGGTGAGCAGCCGGGTGTGCCTCGACGGCGGCATCTCCACCGGAGGCTTCACCGATTGCCTGCTGCAGCACGGTGCTGCGCGGGTGTACGGGATCGACGTGGGCTACGGCCAGACCGCCTGGAGCCTGCGCACCGATGAACGGGTGGTGCTGCGGGAGCGCACCAACCTGCGCCACCTCACCCCTGAGGCCCTCTACGGCGAGGGGGACCCCTGGCCCGACCTGGCCGTCGCCGATGTGTCGTTCATCTCCCTGACCCGGGTGCTGCCGGCCCTGCGGGCCCTGTTGCTGGAGACGGGTGAAGCGGTGCTGCTGGTCAAGCCCCAGTTCGAAGTGGGGCGCCAGCGGGTGGGAAGGGGGGGGGTGGTGCGGGACCCGGCGGCCCATGCCGATGCCATCAGCACGGTGATCGGGGCCGCTCAGGAACTGGATTGGCACCCCCAGGGGCTGCTGGCGTCGCCGCTCACCGGGCCGGCGGGGAACCATGAATACCTGCTCTGGCTGGTTCCGCCCGGAGTGATCAGCCCGCCGGTGGAGAGCCTCAGCCCGCAGGAGGCCGAAGGAGGTGACTGGTCCGCAAGGATCGCTGCGCTGGTGAAGGACACCCTGGCCGATGCCTGAGGGGCGACGGCCAGGGGAGTTGCGCTGAAGAGCGCTCAGATGGCGCCGCTGTCGAGGTCGCCGGTGCGGATCCGGATCACGGAATCGACGGTGCTGATGAAGATCTTGCCGTCGCCGATCTCTCCGGTGCGGGCTGCATCCTGCACCGCCTGGACCACCGTGGCCACCCGTTCATCGTCGACGACGATTTCGAGCTTGAGTTTCTGCAGGAATTCGACCGTGAATTCGGAACCGCGATAGCGCTCCACCTGCCCTTTCTGCCGACCGAATCCACGAACCTCGCTGACGGTCATGCCAACGATGCCCGCATTGACAAGGGCGATCTTCACGTCCTCGAGTTTGAAGGGGCGGATGATGGCCTCGATTTTCTTCATGGCTGTGCTGCGGTCAGGAAGGCGACGGTTGGAGTCTCTCAGAGTCCCCGCCGGGGAGGGGACAGCTCCATTACCGCCGAGCTTTGCCGGGGTCGTCGTAACGGTTGCTACGTGAACTCCGGGCTGCTGACCGACAGCCGGCGGCCCGGGCCGCCGGAGGCCTCCTGTACGGTCGAAATCCGATCCGCTTTCCCTGCCGACCATGGCCACCGGTGTCGCCGACCAACCCCAGACCGTGACCCCTCCCTACGGCGCGAGGGCCATCGCCGAGGCCCAGCTGATCTGTTTCCCCAATCCGCGCGAAGGCCGGCCCTACGAAGTGGCGATCGAACTGCCGGAGTTCACCTGCACCTGCCCCTTCTCCGGCTATCCCGATTTCGCGGTCCTGCGGCTGTTGTATCAGCCCGGTCCCCGGGTGCTGGAACTCAAGGCGCTCAAGCTCTACGTGAATGGCTACCGCGATCGCTCGATCTCCCACGAGGAGGCAGCCAACCGGATCCTCGACGACCTGGTTGACGCCTGCGATCCGGTGTGGATGCAGCTGGAGGCCGATTTCAACCCCCGGGGCAACGTCCATACCGTGGTGCGGGTCAGCCACGGGGTTCGCCAGCCCTGCTGAGTCAGGACTGGGGTTGCAGCCGCTGCAGCAAGGCCGGCAGCTCGCCCGCGAAGGCGGTGAGGTTGCGGTTGCAGAGGCCCGCCACGTGAAGCCTTCCCCCGGGGCCATCGGCGATGGCCCAGAGCTGCCGGGTTGCGACCAGGCTCAGGGCACCGCCCAGCAGGGCGATGGCGAAACCGGTGTAGACCAGTGGCACCCCGGGGTCGCGCTTGAGAAGGATGCCGCTGGCCGGCAGCACGCTCTCCACCCGGATCGGCAGCCCCTTCACCTCCTGGGCCTCCCCTCCCGGCACCAGCTGGGCCAGCGCCACGCCATCGGGGCCGAACACCTGCACCGGCCCCTGTTCGCTGGAGAGGCTCAGCAGCACGGGCTCGGAGCCGTCGGGGCGGGTGGGCAGCACCAGTCCCCAGAGCTGATCGCCGAGCTGGGGGAAGCTCTGCAGGGGCAGCTCCAGCACCGGGCTGCGGCCCAGCTGCAGGCTGATCGTCGCCAGGGACCAGTCCGCCTGGTAGAGGGTCATGCCCCGGTAGCGCAGGGGATGGTTGACGCTGATGGCGGCTTCGGTGGGGGCGGCGTCGCTGGGGGGGATCAGCCGCAGGCTGGAGGAGAACTGCTCCGGGCGGCCGGCCGGATCCCGCTGGATGCGGAAGTCGTCGAGGGCCAGGGTCACCTGGGTGCTGCCGCGGCTGTCGAGCAGTTCGAGTTCCCGGCCCGGGGCCAGGAAACGTTCCAGCCGCTGGCCGCCCAGGGCCCCCCAGGCCGCACCCACCATCAGCACCACCATGCCGGCGTGCACCAGCAGAGGGCCCACCCGGCCGAGCACCCCCCGCCGGGCCGCCAGACGGTCGTCCTGACGGCGGATCTGCCAGCCCGATCCGCGCAGATCGGCCTCCAGTCGCTCCAGGTCGGCGGCCGCGTGGTCGGTCACGAGGGTTTCGGCCACGCTGAGCTTGCTGAGCTGGCGGGGGCTGCGGTAGTCGATCCAGCGCAGGGAGGCCTGCAGGGCGGGCCACTGGCGACGCCAGCTGCACAGGATCAGGGACAGGCCCAGCCAGGCCAGCAGCCCCAGAAACCAGCCACTGGAATAGACGTGATCGAGCTGCAGCCGCAGCACCCCGTTTCCATGCACCAGCCCCAGCCAGGGCTGGGGGTCGTAGAGCTGGTGGTAGAAGGCCTCCTCCTCCTTCTGGGGGATGGCGGTGCCGATGCCGCTGGCGAGGGCGATCAGCAGCAGCAGGCCGATCGCCAGGCGCAGATCCGAGATCCAGCCGGCCAGGCGCTGCAGGGGGCGCCAGGGCTGGGGTGCGGCGGTGCTCACGGCAGCACCGAGAGCAGGGTGAGGCCGCCGCTGGCGAGCAGCACCACGCCGCTGATCGGCGGGACCCACTGGCCCAGCCGGCGCAGCTGCAGCAGCCCGGGCAGGGAGGCGGCCACGGTGCCGGCCAGCAGCAGGGGCATCACCTGGCCGGCGCCGAAGCTGCAGAGCAGCAGCATGCCAACGAGGGGTTGGCCGCTCTGGGCCATCCAGGCCAGCAGCACGGCGAGCACCGGGGTGGTGCAGGGGGTGGCGGCCAGGCCGAAGGCCAGACCGGCCGCCAGGGGGGCCAGGGGCGCTGGCACCAGCCGCCGCCAGCGCTCGGGATCGGGCCCTGCCGGCAACGGCAGCCGCAGGACCCCCAGAAGATTGAGGCCCATCACCACCGCCACGATGGCCACCAGCAGCGGCAGCTGGCCGGGGATGCGGCCGTAGAGGCGCCCCATCAGGCCGCTGGCCAGGCCCAGCAATACAAGAGCCGCCACGATGCCGGCGGCGAAGCTGACGCTGCGCTGCCAAGGGGAACGCCCCTGATCTTCCGCGCCGAACCCGGCCAGATAGGCCAGGGTGACGGGCAGCAACGAGAGGGAGCAGGGGCCGAGGCTGGTGAGCAGTCCGCCGCTGAACACCACCGCCAGGGTCAGGGGGCCGGGATGGGCCAGGGAACCCTGCAGCAGCAGTTCGCTGCTGCGGGCCCAGTCGGCGAAGGGCAGCCCGGGGCTGAACATGGCCGATCGAGAGTGGCAGCAGGGCTCAGCCTATCGGGGCAGGCCGTTGGGCCCGCCGCCGGGGCCGGACTGGCTCAAGTCCGGAGGACTCCAGGGAACAGCGCAGCAGCAGGCCCGCAAGGAAGAGGCTGCTCAGCAGCGAGTTGCCGCCGTAGCTGATCATCGGCAGTGGCAGGCCGGTGGTGGGCATGGAGCCGCTGGCCACGGCGATGTTGAGGATCGACTGGCCCACCAGCAAGGTGGTGCAGCCGATGGCCACCAGCCGATGCTGGTTGCTGCGGCAGGCAAGGGCCACCCGAAGACCGACGAAACCGAAGATCACCAGGAACAGCAGCAGCATCACCGAACCGACATAGCCGAACTCCTCAGCGAAAACCGCGAAGATGAAATCGGTGGTCTGGATGGGCAGGTACTGGAGCTTCTGGGTGGAGAGGCCGAAGCCTGAGCCGAGCACGCCCCCTGAGCCGATGGCCAGCAGGCTCTGCACCAGCTGGTAGCCATCGCCCTGGGCAACACGCCAGGGATCCAGGAAGGAGCTGACCCTGGCGAGTTGGTAGGGGTTGATCATGATGCTGAGGCTGCCAAGCACGACACCGCCGCCGGCGGCCCCCAGCAGCAGCGTCAGGGGGAGGCCGCCGGCCAGGGCCATCAGCCAGAGCAGAAGACCCAGCAGGGCCGCGGTGCTCAGGTTGGGTTGCTTGAGGATCAGCAGGATCACCGCCCCGAAAATGCCGAGCCAGAGGAGTTTCTGGTCGAGGGCGATGCGTCGCCAGTGGGAGAAGATCACCGCGCCCTGCAGCACGATGAAGGGCTTGATCAGCTCCGAGGGCTGCAGCTGCACGGGGCCGAGCACCAGCCAGCGGCTGGCTCCGTTGACGGTGGTGCCCACCACGAGGGTGGCGGCCACCATCAGGGCGCCCACCAGCAGGGCCGGCGCCGCCAGGTGCAGCCAGCGCCGCATCGAGGTGCGCAGGGCCAGCCAGAGGAGTCCCCAGCTGGCCACCAGCCAGACCGCCTGGCGCTTGAGGTAGTAGCCCCCGTCCCCCATCTCCCGCTCGGCCACCCACCAGCTGGCGGAGGTGAGCACCAGCAGGCCCAGCAGACTCCAGAGGGCCACCAGTCCCAGCAGCAGGCGGGCTTCAGCGGGCCACTGCTGCCAGGGCAACGGCATGAAGCCGGCGCCTGGACGGCCGTGGAGCAAGCGTGGCGAAGTTGTCGACAAGGCTGCTGGAAGGAACCGGGAATGGCCCATTCAGCCGTGACAGGGGCGGGTTTGTCGAGCCGTGGTGAACATTTCCTCGCCTCCGCCTGTGCCACGGGGTTGAGCAACAAAAAAGCCCGGCCATGGGGCCGAGCTCTGGGACGGATGGGCGAAGGGCTCGCTCAGTTGCCGCAGTTCTGCTGACGACGACCGGTGGCCAGCTCCACCTTCAGGATCCTGCCGCCCTGCTTCATGATCCGCTGCTGTTCGGCGAACCAGCTGTGGTAAGGCACCCACTTGGTGAAGTAGGTGTTCTGCAGTTCCCTCTGACTGCGCGCCTTTTCGGGGCAGGGGATGCAGGCCGTGATCTTGAACAGGCGCATGGAATGATCCTCGGAAAACGAGCCGTAATGGAGGCGTTGCTGGGGATCAGTTGCCCAGGCCGGAGCTGATGTAGTCGAAGTAGACGCCCATCTCACGACCGGCATCGGGACCGACGAGGGAGGCGGTGGTTTCCTTCATGGCCTGAATCGACTGAACCGTGGCGCCGATGGGCACACCCAGGGAGTTGTAGGTCTCCTTGAGGCCGTTCAGCACGCGCTCGTCGAGGATCGACGTGTCACCAGCCAGCATGGCGTAGGTGGCATAGCGCAGGTAGTAGTCGAGGTCGCGGATGCAGGCCGCGTAACGACGGGTGGTGTACATGTTGCCGCCCGGACGGGTGATGTCCGAGTAGAGCAGCGCCTTGGCCACGGCTTCTTTGATGATGGCCGAGGCGTTGGCGCTGATGGTGGCGGCGGCACGCACCCGCAGCTCACCGCTGGCGAAGTACTGCTCGAGGCGGCCCATGGAGCTGCCGTCGAGATAGAGCCCCTGGACGTCGGCCTGGTTGATGACGTTGGTGATGGCGTCTTGCATGGATCCTGGGTTTGATGGCGATGGACGGGAGGGAGTTGAAACCTCAGGAGAGGGCGCCGACCACGTAGTCGAAGTAGAAGCCGGCCTCTTCGGCATCGGAGCCGGTGAGGAGGCCCGTGGCTGCGGTCTTCATCTCGCGCACGGCTTCCGCCATGGCTTCGAGAGGGGTGCCGAGGGCGCGATACATCTCGCGGGCCCCGATGACGCCGATCTCTTCGATCGGCGTCACATCCCCGGCGACCACGCCGTAGGTGACCAGGCGGAGGTAGTAGTCCATGTCGCGCAGGCAGGAAGCCGTCATCTCCTCCCCGTAGGCGTTGCCGCCGGGGGAGACGAGATCGGGGCGCTTCTGGAAAAGCTGGCCTCCGGCCTGCTTCACGATGCGCTCCCGGCTTTCAGCCAGGACCTGGGCGACGCGCAGACGACGCTGACCTCCTGCCACGAACGACTTGATCTGGTCAAGTTCGCCGGGGCTGAGGTAGCGGGCTTCGGCGTCCGCGTTGATGATCGAGTTGGAGACGATGCTCATGCAGTTCTGCCTCGAAACAAGCGGTCACCGTGAAGGAGACCGGTATCCGGTGGGTAAGGGTGATCGGCTTGGCCGACCGTCGCATCATTCTGTGGCAAGGGCCGTCGCTAACCTGGCGGCCGGTAACAGTTCTTCACGGCGGATCGGCTGGCGAGATCCCTTGGCTTGCAACGGCTTTGGCCGGAGTTGTTATCACCGTCGAGGCGCAGCAATTGTTCATCTTTTGCGGTCGCCTTCCGTTGCACCGCAAGCGTGTCAACAGCAAAATCTGCCCGTCTCGTTGTAGAGACAGGCCATAAGAAACCCCCCGGGGCTGACCCGGGGGATCATGCGATGGGTGGGGGCGTCGCGTTCAAGGACGCCCTTGGGTGGAGCGGTGGATCAGATCGCTCCCCGCAGCGAGGGGGTGAGTCCGCCATTGCCGCCATAGAGGGCAGCGGTGCGGTTCACGGTGGTCAGGGGCCGTCCGTCCTCGGTGGCCAGGCCGCGAAGGTAGGGGACCGTGTCCTGGCCGAAGGCCTTGGCGTACTCCCTGGCGTTGAGCAGTTCGGCCACCGCGGCCTGCTGGCCCGCGGTGGCGCGGGTGGCCAGGAACCGGCTCACTTCCGCAGGCATGGCGGCACGACCGAGCAGGGCCAGGTAGGCGGCCGAGGCCGCCCGCAGCGGAGCCATCCGCTGAAGCCGCTGCTGGAACAGATCACTGCCGGCGATCTGGGCCACGAATTCGGCCACCGAGAGCTGGCCATCCCGCAGCTGGGATTCGGGATCCATCTGTCGCTCAGCCGCAAAGGGCACGCGGTTGAGGAGCTGGCGGTAGACCGCCTGCACCACTTCCTGGACCTGGGTTTCGTTGGGATCGCGAAGCAGCTGCACGGGCCGCGCCAGGCTCTGCCGGCGGCTGAAGCCCTGGGGCGAGCCAGGCCGCAGGGCCTTGGCCATCGCTCCGTCCGGGGCCACAGCGGCGCCGCCCAGGAGGCTGGTGCCCACGAGGGCCTTCCAGTTGCCAGGGACACCGATGCTGGCGGGGGCTCCGTAGCCGTAGCCATTGCCGGAGCCGGGCGTGGAGACGCCGCTGCGCCAGACCGGCGCGGCACCACCGCCTGGTTGCCAGCGGGACTGGCTCCAGCTGCGGGTGGGGGCGGGGGGCTGTTTGACGGTCTGGGGACCGGTGGGAGCGCCGGCGAAGGCCGTGGCGTCCTGGCCACCGGCCACATCCGCTTTCCACTGCCCACGCACCTTCGGCCTGGCCTGCAGGTTGCGGGGGACCAGATCGCCCACGGTGCGGAGCGTCTGGGGCGCGATCACATTGGGCCGCTGGAGCGGGGTGAGGTCGGCGACCGTCTCCAGGGTTCGCACCAGGCCCGGCACCCGGCGGGCGTTGCGATCGGCCGGGGTGATGAAGCGCTCGTAGGGGACGGTGTCCTCGCCGAAGCAGTCGTTGTATTCCCGCCCTTCGATCATGGCGTCGACGACGCCGTAGAACCCCTTGCGGGCGGCGGTGTCGAAGTAGGCGTTGATCTCCCAGCGGCCGAAGGTGGGGCGGCCGAGCAGGCGGCGGTGCATCACCTCGATGGCCTTGGTGATGTAGAGGCCGCTCCAGTAACGACGCCGGAAGGCCTTGGAGCGGGCCACCTGGCGCACGAACTCCCGCAGGCTGATGTCGCCGTTCTCGAGCTTGATCTCCTCGACCTTGTTGCGCTCTCCGGCGTAGCCGGCGGTGCCCAGCACCTGGACATAGACCGCGTTGATGACGGCCTGGGTGCTGGATTCGGTGCCGCGGATGCTGGGCTGGCCTCCGCGGCGAGGGGTGGAACTGCCGCCGGTGGCGATCTGCTTCAGGCGCACCACCTTCGGGCCCACCCGGCGAGGGGTGGCCTTGCGGAACTGGGCGCTGTCCATGGGCCCGGGCTGGGCCATGCCGTTGCCGATCAGGATCCGACGGGTGTCGTAGCTGAAGGGGGCCGGGCGCGTGGCCACCGAAGCCGTGCCGGAGGGGAAGATCGCCCCATAGGTGAGGCCCAGAGGATCGTTGCCGCCGCCGTAGGGGTGCTGGTCGGCCAGGGGCTGGCGGTAGGAGGCGTAGAGGGTGATGTACTGGGGAGCACCCTCGAACGGTGCACTGAAGCGGAAGAGGTTCCGGTTCGAGCCCCAGCCGGCACTCTCCTGGGCCTCTTCGCCCAGGTCGCGCAGGTAGGGGACTGTTTCCTCACCGAAGACCCTGGCGTACTCCATCCCATTGACCAGCGCATCGACGAGGCCGTTCAGACCCTTGGCGCTGACGATGGCGAAGTACTGGCGGAATTCCTCGATCGAACTGATACCGCGGCCGAGGAAGTGGCGGAAGGCGAGTTCCACCACACGGCTGTTGGAGAAACGGCCATAGAACTGCCGCTGGTAGACCTTGCTGCGGCCGAGGGCGCGGATGAACTCCCGCATCGAGAGCTGGCCCTGGCGCACCTGGGTGGCCTCCACGGGGCACACCACCTGGGAGTAGCCCTTGACGATGTCCCGCTCGAACACCTGGCGGTAGGCGGCGCGAATGATCTCGGCCTTTTCAGCGCCGGAAAGGCGTGGCCGCATGACGAAGCGCTGGGCGCCTTCGGCGGCAAGGGCATAGATCGCCGGCAGCTGCAGGCCCTGGTTGACGGGACTGCCGAGGCGGGCGCGGGTGGAGGGGGTGGCCACCTCAAGCTCCTTGAGGAGCACGTTGAAGCAATCGATCACCAGCTGGCGGGATTCCGACTCCCCTTTGAACAGGCTGGCGGCGGCGGCGCGCATCTCCTGGAGGGCCACGTTGGTGGCGGTCAGGGAGCAGGCCTTCTCGAGCACATCACGGAGCCCGCGGGTGTTGACCGCCAGGATGCTGGGGTCGCCCGCGATCACGGCGTAGCCCACGTAGCGCAGGAACCAGGCAAGGTCCCGCAGCGACTTGCGCATCCGGGCGTTGCCGTAGATCGCCACCGAGATGGGGTTGAAGCCACTGGGGAGCACAACCCGCACGTCGGCGTCGGCCTGGACGCCCTCGAGGATCCGGCCGAGCAGGCCACTGCCCCCGGAGCCCTGGGCGAAGGTGCGCACCGAGCGCTGGAAGGCGGCCTGGTCGGCGGCGAGGGCGACGCCATCAGCGGCGCCGACGGCCGGTGTGCTGAGGGGGGCGTCGAGATAGGAGAGGGGCGTGCCGCCGGTGAAGATGCGGTTGGCGGCCCTGGCCACGATCGCATCGGCATTGGCGGAGATCCGTCGGGCGGCTTCGACGCGGATCTGGCCGCTGCGGAAGAAGTTGGTCAGGGCGTCCAGTTCGCCGCCGTCGGGGAAACGGTCCTGCTGCTCCGCCTTCCGGACGCTGGAGAGCGGCAGGGTGTCGTAGCGCTGGGGGGCGACCCTGGTGCTGCCGCTGCTGGCGGTCACGGTCATGAACGAGAGCGAGCCGGGCTGGGCCACGTTACGGCTGGCCCCCTGGCCCCCCGGCGGGGGATGAACAAATGTTTGCAGCCTTCCCTGGCGCTCAGCCTGAACGGCGGCCGGCGCCGTGGAATGCACCCGGAAGCTGCACAAAGGCGCCGATGGATGCCCCCCTGGATGCCCCCCTGGATGCCGCCACGCCGGTGGTGAGCGCCTTCTACGACCGTTTCCCCTACCCGGGGGATCCCCTGCAGGACGGCCCGCCACCGGGATACAACTGGCGCTGGTGCGTGGACAGCGTGGTGGCGGCCGTGGACGGGGCCCTGCCGCCGCCGTCGCGCCCCTGGCGGATCCTCGATGCCGGTTGCGGCACGGGGGTGAGCACCGACTACCTCTGCCATCTCAACCCGGGGGCCGCCGTGCTGGCGGTCGACATCAGTGCCGGTGCCCTGGCGGTGGCCCGGGAGCGCACTGCCCGCTCCGGTGCCGCTGAGCAGGTTGCGGAGTTGCGCCTCGAGCAGCGCAGCCTGCTCGATCTGGCGGGGGAGGGCCCCTTCGACTACATCAACTCGGTGGGGGTGCTGCATCACCTCGACCAGCCCGAGCTGGGGCTGCGTGCCCTGGTCCCCCTGCTGCGGCCGGGGGGGCTGCTGCATCTCTTTCTCTATGCCGACGCTGGACGCTGGGAGATCCACCGCACCCAGCGGGCCCTGGCGCTGATGGGCGTGGGCACCGGGCCGGCGGGCCTGCGGCTGGGGCGGGAGCTGTTCGCCACCCTTCCCGAGACCAACCGCCTGCGGCGGCACCACGAGCAGCGCTGGACCCTCGACACCGCCGCTGATGCCAACTTCGCCGACATGTATCTGCACCCCCAGGAGACCAGCTATGACCTGGAGCGCCTGTTCCGCTTCGTCGACCAGCCGGGCCTCGGTTTCGCGGGCTTCTCCAATCCCGAGGTCTGGGATCCGGCCCGGTTGCTGACGGGGGAACTGCTGGAGCGGGCCCTTGCCCTGCCGCCGCGGCAGCAGTGGGCCCTGGTGGAGAGCCTCGATCCCGACATCAGCCACTTCGAGTTCTTCCTGCGCCGCCAGGACAGCGACGACGCCCCGTTCGCCCCGCAGGAGCCCTGGAGTGACGAGGCGTTGCTGGCGGCCGGCGGCGAGCGCAACCGTTGTCTGTGGGGCTGGCCTTCCACCGCACTGCTGGGCCCGGACCTGCGGCCCCTGACCATCACAGCAGAGGAGCTGGCCCTGATGGAGGCTCTTGAGGCCGCGCCCGCCGGCACGCCGATCGCTGCCCTTCCGATGGCCCTGGGCTCTGAACAGCGGCTGGTGGCGGTGCGGCGGCTGCTGGCGGAGCGGGTGCTTCTGTTGCTGAGGGCCTGAACGGTCCAAGTGATAAAGTCCGCTCGCCAAGACGGAGCCTCGACGGTTGCAGGCTGCCCTGACCCCTTCCCCGGATGCCGTCCCCCCCGTGGAGACGTCGGCCGAAGAGGTCGCAGTCCATCTGACCATTGAGGCCCCCCCCCCGCCAGAGGTCGCCGACGCTCCGTCGACGGTGAACAACGGCATGGACGGTTACCTGCGGCTGCAGCGCCGGATGCTTCTTTCCACGGTCTGTGCCACCGCCCTGGCGGTGCCCTTCACGGCCCTGTGGTTCGACCTTCCTACCGCCTTCAGTCTGTTGGTGGGAGCCCTGGCCGGGCTCCTGTACCTCCGGCTCCTGGCCCGAAGCGTGTCCCGGTTCGGCGTCGAAACCAAGGGGGTGGGCAAGGCCCAGCTGCTGGTGCCGGTGGTGCTGGTGCTGGCAGCCGCCAGGCTCCCCGTACTCGAGGTCCTGCCCGCCATCCTGGGCTTCCTCCTCTACAAGCCCGCCCTGATCGTTCAGGCCGTCCTCGACACCTGAATCCTCTTCCTGTCCAGCCGCTTCGGCGGCCCTCTTCAGCCGCTTCGGCGGCCCTCTTCAGCCGCTTCGGCGGCCCTCTTCAGCCGCTTCGGCGGCATCGACGTTCCGCCAGGCCCTACCCCCGATGGCTCCGTTGCCCCTCGCCCTACCCTTCGCCGCCCTCGAGGTCGGCCAGCACCTCTACTGGCAGCTCGGCAATTTCAAGATCCACGGCCAGGTCTTCCTGAGTTCCTGGGTCGTGATCGCTGCCCTGCTGGCCGTGGTGGTGGTCGGCACGCGTCGCCTGGAGCGTGACCCCAGGGGTGTGCAGAACCTGCTGGAGTTTCTCTGGGATTACCTGCGCGACATCGCCCGCGAGTACATCGGTGAGAAGGCCTACCGCGACTGGCTTCCCTTCATCGGCACCCTGTTCCTGTTCATCTTCGTGAGCAACTGGGGCGGGGCCCTGATTCCCTGGAAGCTGGTCCACCTGCCCAGCGGTGAACTGGGTGCTCCCACCGCCGACATCAACACCACCATCGCCCTGGCGTTGCTGGTGTCACTGGCTTACTTCTATGCGGGGCTGAGCCGCAAGGGTTTCCGGTACTTCGAGTACTACGTGGAACCCACGCCGATCATGCTGCCGTTCAAGATCGTCGAGGACTTCACCAAGCCGCTTTCGCTCTCCTTCCGTCTGTTCGGCAACATCCTTGCCGACGAACTGGTGGTGGCGGTGCTGGCCTTCCTGGTGCCCCTGGTGGTGCCCCTGCCGGTGATGTTCCTCGGTCTGTTCACCAGTGCGATCCAGGCGTTGATCTTCGCCACCCTGGCGGCCTACTACATCGGTGAGGCTGTCCACGAGGAGCACCACTAGCTCCTGCCCCCGCAGGGCCGACCCTGCGGTCTGGCAAACTCTCTGCGCGCAGGTCCGGCTCGATCCGGGCCCGCCTTCCCAGGTGTCCCCGGCGCAGGGTTCTCGACAAGGTTCCTTCCGCGCTTCCCCGGCGCCCCACATTTCTAACCCCACCATGGATTCCCTTACTTCCGCTGCGTCCGTCGTGGCTGCTGGTCTTGCCGTCGGTCTCGGCTCCATCGGTCCTGGCATCGGCCAGGGCACCGCTTCCGGCGGCGCCGTCGAAGGCATCGCCCGTCAGCCCGAAGCCGAAGGCAAGATCCGCGGCACCCTGCTGCTCTCGCTGGCCTTCATGGAATCGCTGACCATCTACGGCCTGGTGGTTGCCCTGGTGCTGCTGTTCGCCAACCCCTTCTCCTGATCGGAGGCCTTCCTCGGGGATGACAGGGCCGCCCGTCCGTCGCGGCCCTTCTCCACCCCCGGCTCCGTCCACGCCTCCACCACCGCCCGCCTTTTTGCCCCATGACCAGCTGGCTTCTGCTCGCCGAGGCAGGTGCGACCGCAGGGTCGCCCGAGGGAGGTCTGTTCGACCTCGATGCCACCCTGCCGCTCATGGCGCTGCAGGTGGTGATCCTCACCTTCATTCTCAACAGTCTTTTCTTCCGGCCGGTCGGCAAGGCCGTCGAGGATCGTGAGGGGTACATCGCCACCAGCCGAACCCAGGCCAAGGAGAACCTCGCCCAGGCCGAACGCCTCGAGGCCGATCTCAAGGAACAGCTGAGGGGGGCCCGTCTCGAGGTCCAGAAGGTGATCCTGGAGGCGGAGCAGGATTCCGACCGTCTCTATCGCGAGGCCATGGCGGTGGCCCAGGCGGACTCCATCGCCAGCCGCGAGAACGCTCGCAGCAAGATCGATGCCCAGCGCGCCGAGGCCCTCGGGGCCCTCAAGGCTGATTCCGACAGGCTCGCCGACCTGATCGTCGACCGTCTCCTGCCCGCATCATGAACCCCTCCTCCCTCTCCACCGTGACGACTCCGCTGCTGGCGAGTCACGGCAGCTTCGGTCTCAATTTCGACATCTTCGAGACCAACATCATCAACCTGGCGATTGTCATCGCCGGCCTCGCATGGTTCCTGCGCGGCTTCCTCGGGGGCATTCTGGAGCGCCGCCGTGAGCGGATCCTGGCTGAACTCAAGGACGCCGAGGAGCGCCTGAGCGTGGCCACAGCGTCCCTCGCCGAGGCCCAGAAGAGCCTGGGTGAAGCCCGCAGCCTCGCCGAGAAGATCCGCGCCGACGGCAAGGCCCGCGCCGAGGCCATCCGGCTGGAGAGCGAGAAGCGAACGGTGGAGGAAATGGCCCGGATGAAGCAGGACTCCCAGTCCGACCTGGATTCCGAGGTGTCCAGGGTCAGCAAGCAACTGCAGCGCGAAGCTGCCGAGCTGGCCATCGCCAGGGCTCTGGCCAGTCTGCCCGGGCGCCTTGACGCCGCCACCCAGGCCCGGCTGATCGATCAGTCCATTCAAACGCTGGGGAACGCCTGATGCCTCTGCTCAACACCATCACCACCCCCTACGCCGACGCTTTTCTCCAGATCTGCGACGCCAATGGGGACACCGACGTGGTGATCGACCAGGCCAAGCAAGTCCTGGCCCTCTGGCACGACTCCAGTGACCTGCGCGAGGCCATGGCCTCCCCGGTGCTGGAGATCGAAGGCAAGAAGGCGGCCCTGGCGAAGATCTTTGCAACCTCGATTACCCCCTCGTTCCTCAACCTGCTCAAGCTGCTGGCCGACCGCCAGCGGATCGGCTTCCTTGATGCCGTCCTGGAGCGGCTCCTGGAGCTGTACCGCGAGCAGAACCAGATCGCCCTCGCCACGGTGACATCGGCCACTCCCCTCAGCGAGGAGCAGCAGGCCCTGATCGCCGAGAAGGCCAAGCTCGTGGCCGGCACCGACAAAGTGGAGATCAGCCTCGCGGTGGATCCCTCCCTGATCGGTGGGTTCGTCCTCAGCGTCGGCTCCCGGGTGATCGACGCCAGCCTCGCCGGCCAGGTGCGACGGCTCGGCCTGACGCTCGCCAACGTGAGCTAGCGCCTCCTTCTCTCCCCCCTCTCCTCCTCACTTCATCGCCTCCCCTCCGGGGACTCCCACCCATGGTTTCTATCCGCCCCGACGAGATCAGCGCCATCCTCAAGAAGCAGATTTCCGACTACGACAAGTCGGTCTCTGTCAGCAACGTCGGCACCGTCCTGCAGATCGGTGACGGCATCGCCCGGGTCTACGGCCTGGAGCAGGTGATGGCCGGTGAGTTGGTGCTGTTCGAGGACGGCACCGAGGGCCTGGCGCTGAACCTTGAGGATGACAACGTCGGCGTCGTGCTGATGGGCGAGGGCCTGGGCATCCAGGAAGGCAGCACTGTCAAGGCCACCGGCCGCATCGCTGCGGTGCCGGTGGGCGACGCCATGCTGGGCCGGGTGGTGAATGCCCTGGGCCAGCCGATCGACGGCAAGGGGGAGATCGTCACCACCGAGACCCGGCTGATCGAGTCGATGGCCCCCGGCATCATCCAGCGCAAGTCGGTGCATGAGCCGATGCAGACCGGCATCACGGCCATCGACGCCATGATCCCCATCGGCCGGGGCCAGCGGGAGCTGATCATCGGCGACCGCCAGACCGGCAAGACCGCCATCTGCATCGACACGATCCTCAACCAGAAGGGTGAGGACGTGGTCTGCGTCTACGTGGCGATCGGCCAGAAAAACGCTTCGGTGGCCAACGTGGTCGAGGTGCTGAGGGAGCGCGGCGCCCTGGATTACACCGTGGTGGTGGCGGCCAGCGCCTCGGAAGCGGCGGCCCTCCAGTACCTGGCCCCCTACACCGGTGCGGCCATCGCCGAGTCCTTCATGTACAAGGGCAAGGCGACCCTGGTGGTGTACGACGACCTCACCAAGCAGGCCCAGGCCTACCGCCAGATGTCCCTGCTGCTGCGCCGTCCCCCAGGCCGTGAGGCCTACCCCGGCGATGTCTTCTATTGCCACAGCCGCCTGCTGGAGCGGGCCGCCAAGCTGTCCGACGCCATGGGCAAGGGCAGCATGACCGCCCTGCCGATCATCGAGACCCAGGCCGGCGACGTCTCCGCCTACATCCCCACCAACGTGATCTCGATCACCGACGGCCAGGTGTTCCTCAGCTCCGACCTTTTCAACTCCGGCCTGCGGCCCGCCATCAACGTGGGCATCTCCGTGAGCCGGGTGGGCGGTGCCGCCCAGACCAAGGCCATCAAGAAGATCGCCGGCACCCTGAAGCTGGAGCTGGCCCAGTTCGACGAGCTGGCCGCCTTCTCCCAGTTCGCCTCCGATCTGGATGCCGCCACCCAGGCGCAGCTGGCGCGGGGCAAGCGTCTGCGCGAGCTGCTCAAGCAACCCCAGTTCAGCCCCCTGATCCTGGCCGAGCAGGTGGCGGTGGTCTACGCCGGCGTCAAGGGTCTGATCGACGACGTGCCGGTGGAGCTGGTGCCCCAGTTCGCCCGCGAGCTGCGCGAGTACCTCAAGAGCAACAAGCCCGAGTACATCAACAAGGTTCAGACCGACAAGGTGCTGAGCGACGAATCCGAAGCCCTGCTCAAGGAGGCCATCCGCGAGGTGACCTCCTCGATGCTGGCCGCCGCCTGAGGAATCTCCACCCATGGCCAATCTCAAGGCAATCCGTGACCGGATCAGTTCGGTCAAGAACACGCGCAAGATCACCGAAGCCATGCGGCTGGTGGCCGCCGCCAAGGTGCGTCGTGCCCAGGAACAGGTGCTGCGCACCCGCCCCTTCGCCGACCGCCTGGCCCGGGTGCTCCAGAACCTCGAGTCCCGCATGGGTTTCGAGGGGGCCGATGCGCCGCTGCTGGCCGAGCGCCGTCCGGTGAACACCATCACCCTGCTGGTGGTCACCGGCGACCGGGGCCTCTGCGGCGGCTACAACGCCAACGTCATCCGCCGCGCCGAGCAACGTTTCGCCGAGCTCAAGGGCCAGGGTTTCGCGGTCGACATGGTGCTGATGGGCCGCAAGGCCATCACCTACTTCACCAACCGCTCCTACCCGATCAGGGCCACCTTCACCGGCCTGGAGCAGGTGCCCACCTCCCAGGAGGCGGGCGAGATCGCCAACGAGGTACTGGCCGAGTTCCTTTCGGCCAGCACCGACCGGGTGGAGATCGTCTTCACCCGCTTCATCAACCTGGTGAGCTCCCAGCCGGTGGTCCAGACCCTGCTGCCCCTCGATCCCCAGGGCATCGCCAGCTCGGATGACGAGATCTTCCGGCTGATCACCCGCGATGGCCGCCTCGGGGTGGAGGTCGGCACGGTGGAGAATGCCGAGCCGTCCCTGGCACCCGACTTCGTGTTTGAGCAGAGCCCCGACCAGTTGCTCAATGCCCTGCTCCCCCTCTATCTGGCCAACCAGCTGCTCCGCTCCCTCCAGGAGGCGGCCGCCAGCGAACTGGCCAGCCGGATGACGGCCATGAACAACGCCAGCGACAACGCCAAGGCGCTCGCCAAGACCCTCACCCTCGATTACAACAAGGCGCGCCAGGCGGCCATCACCCAGGAGATCCTGGAAGTGGTGGGTGGTGCGGCGGCGATGGGCTGATCGTCAGCTCCAGGTGGCCGGTGGCGGCATCCCGCTCCCGGCCCATCTGCCAGCCCTGTGGGCAGACCAGCAGCAGCTCCATGGTGGTGCGGACGCGGCTTCCATGGCAAAGGTGGTCGCCATCTCTGGTGATGCTGCCTGCCAGCGTGTTCACTTCGTAGGGTCCTGGCAGAACGACCCCATCGGCTTGGTTGGCGAAGCGAAGGGTTGAACGTTCAAGACTGCCGATGCCACTCACGATGAAGCCGTAGACCTCCGGATCCTGCAGGGCCAGGATGTTTTCAGGTTTCAGGTTTCAGGTTTCAGGTCGTACAGCAGTAGCCCTTGTCGCGGAACAGGTGGAGACAGGCGTCGACCACCTCAGGATCGTAGAGGCGGCCTCGGTTCTTTTCGATCTCCTGGAGGGCGGCCTCCGTGCCCAGGCCCATCCGGTAGGGACGGTGGGAACACATGGACTCCACCACATCGGCCACGGCCAGGATCCGCGATTCCAGCAACAGCTTCTCGCCGGGGAGACCTTGGGGATACCCGCTGCCGTCGATCCGCTCATGGTGCTCATGGACGATGCGGGCGATGGGCCAGGGGAAGGCCACATCCTTGAGGATGTTGTAGCCGGCCTGGGCATGTTCCTTGATCAGAGCAAATTCAAGCTGGCTCAGCCTTGTCGGTTTGCAGAGAATCTCCGCCGGCACCATGAGTTTGCCGATGTCGTGGACGGAGGCCGCCAGTTGCAGGCCATCCCGTTGCGTTGTCGACAGTCCGAGTTCCGCCCCTATGGCCACGGCCAGGCTGGCCACCCGATTCTGGTGCCCCGCTGTGTAGGGGTCCCGCATCTCCGCCATTCCTCCCAGCACCGAGACCAGCTGCTTGTAAAGCAACTCCCGTTCCTGGAGGGTGTTGATCCATCCCTTCTCAGCGAGTTCCCTGGCGATGAAGCTGCCCAGGCGGGTGGCGATGGTGTTCAGCAGCAGCCGCTCTTCGGCCAGGAAAGGCCCTTCACTCACCTGTTCAAAATGTTCGGAATAGCCAATTTCCACTGATCCGAACAGGTGGCCATTGCCATTGGCCCTGATCTCAGACGATTGAACCGACTGGCAGCGTTCGATATCGCCGGTTTGATACACCCGGTCGCCCCTGCGGATTCGGGCAACGGCGTTGCCTGGATAGAGCCATGCCGCAGGCAGGATGTTGACGATCTTGTGAAAGGCGTTGTCGATGTCCCCTTGATGGGTGCTGGCAATCTGCTCAATCTGCTGCAGGCAGTTGAGCTCTTTCATTCGCTCCGTCAGCGCCCGTTCAATCGGCATCCTCCAGGCGGCTTTGGCCCTGGCCGACTTCGTCGCCACCCGGTGGGCTGTCGCCTGCTTCGCCTTGCTGATTCGACTGTTCATGGTGGCTGCCCTTAACAGGAGCCGAGCAACGGAGGGGCGTGGATCGCACGCATGTGTTCAGGCCCTTATGCATTGTAGGGTTTATCCGAAAAATTACACAAAATTGCTACCCACGGCTTCCTGTGCGACTGAAGCCAGGCTCTGGGCGGGTTTCCTGGCTCCCAGCCCGGCCAAAGGCAGCGTTCCGTTTCAGGCAGCCGTTCCGTGGGGTGGCCTGGTCCGTTGGGTTTTGGCCTGGGATCGTCGCTTCGGCCTCGAGCACCGGTGCCCTGCTGCGGATGAAAGCCTCAGGCCTGCCCTTGCGGTGGTGAATGCACCGTGATGATGAGATTTCCCCTTTTGCGGCCGCTGTCCACATAGCGGTGCGCCTCCACGATCTGCTCCAACGGAACCTGCCGATCGATGACCGGCCGGAACGCTCCCGCCTCCGCCAGCTCCGCCAGCATCTGCAGATCTTCCCGCTTCACGGCGGCAGGACCGGCGATGACCGTCCTGCGATCCGTCATGCGGCCCATCAGGGAGACCCACAGACTGCCAAGCATCTGCGGCAAGCCAGCCACCACCAGCAGCAGGCGGCCACGTTCCTTCAGCGATCGCTTGCAGCGCGAAAACGGCGCCGTGCCGACGGTGTCGATCATCACGTCATAGGTTTCGCCGTTCTGCGTGAAGTCTTCCTGGGTGTAATCGATGACATGGCGGGCGCCGAGGGATTTCACCAGATCGACGTTCGCGGTGCTGCACACGCCGGTGACCTCCGCCCCGAAGTGCCTCGCCAGCTGCACCATGGCTGTGCCGACGGCACCGGAGGCCCCATTCACCAGCAGCTTGTCTCCTTTCTGCACCCTGCCCCTGCGCAGAAAATCCAGGGCCGTCGTTCCGCCGAAGCAGAGTGCGGCGGCCTGCTCGTTGCTCAGGCTGGGCGGCTGGATCAGCACCAGGCCATCCTGCGGCATGCACTTGTATTCCGCACAGCACCCCGTGCTGACGTCGCTGAAGGCGAACACCGCGTCACCGACGTTGAACCTGGTGACGTTTTTCCCCACCGCGGCCACGACTCCGGCCAGCTCCGAGCCGAGGATGGGTTGCCTGGGTTTCCAGATGCCGAAGACCAGCCGCATGATCAGCCCGAAGCCCGTGGGCACGTTCAAGCTGCGCACCCTCCAGTCCCCTGAGGTGACCGTGGTCACATGGATCCGGATCAGGATTTCATGGTCTTTCGGTATGGGCGTGGCGATCTCCCTGATCTGAAGCACGTCGGGCGGCCCATAGCGCTCATAGACAACGGCTTTCATGGTGGGTGGCTTTGATGGTGCGTGGAATTCCCCGCCTATGTGCCGAGGACGCCACGGGATACGACGACTCTGTCGGGTTCCCAGTGCACCACAGACTGAATCACCCTGGGGGCAGGGCGGCCAGCTCTGATGTGGATAGCCACGCGGAGCCTGTTGGGCTCCGGGAGGTAGGGGTGTGGTGCTGTCTGCATGCGTACATTGAGCGTAAGCCACGGCAAGAACAATGGCGCGTGGATCGTCAGAGAGAATGCGCTGCCAGTTATCACGTTCCCTTGGAAGATCTGGCAAGCGATCGTGTCAAGCCATACTCGCTGCGGTTTGCTGGGCAATCCCCACGGTGGCTTGACGTGCTTCCAGGTTGAGCCTAGGGATCTCATCCTTCAGAGAGCTCCCCTCAGGCGGGTTCTTGATTGGAGTTGTCAGTCAGGCAACTGCTTTCAGCGAAAGTCTCGCGTTGGATGACCTTGATCTGCAATCCAGACGACATCGCTCAATCATCGGCTCTGGCAGGGATTCCTGTGCATCAGCCTTGGACACTCCAAAGACTTTCTGGACCGAAATCGCATCCCCCGGGATTCTTTCACGCGCCAGGGAGGCCCGCGCCCGACCCGTCACCATGGCGCTGCGAGCGCTTGGATCGTGTGGCCTCCCCTCGCCTTCACCCATGGCCGATGCCATCCCTGCCGCAGACCCCACCGAACCTGTCCCTGCTGGCCTGGCCATCGCGCCCCTGTTCCCGATGGCCCTCGGCCGGGTGCAGCTGGCGCCCGATCCCCTCGACACGGCTTTGTGGCTGCAACGGGTGCTGGCCTGGCGCCAGGCCGCGCCCAGCGAGGAGGGCGTGGCCTGGACCGGGGATGTGCGTGGCGCCGGGGAGCTGCACCGCGACCCCCTCTTCGCTCCCCTGATCGCCCGGCTGGCGGGCCACGCCTGGCCGTACCTGGAGGCGCTCGGGTTTGATCGGCGCCGTCTGGCGTTGCATGTGCAGCGCAGCTGGCCGGTGATCAGCGAACCCGGTGAGCGGGTGGGGCGCCATCACCATCCCAACGCCCATCTCAGCGCCATCTACTACTTCAATGGCGACGGCACGGGGCGCAGCGGCTGTTTGCGCCTGTACGCCCCCCGCCAGGTGAATGAGCTGGTACCGGGCCTGGCCGTGGGTCAGGACGGGCCGATCGGGGCCGGTGCCGATCTCAACCAGGCCTGGCACGACGTGGCGCCCCGGGCGGGCCTGCTGCTGCTGTTCCCCTCCTCGGTCGACCATGCGGTGCTGCCCAACGAGGATCCCGACGACACCCGCTTTTCGCTCAGCATCGACTTCGTGCTGACGTCCCCAGCGGCGGCGCCGGACCCGGGGGAGTACCTCGCCCCCCATCCCGGCCGCTGGCTGGCGATCGGTGAGGATGGGCCCGAGCCGGGAGCCTGAGCCGCCCTCCCAACGCCGCCCTCCCAGACCCCGATCCCCCGTGTCCGAGCCCACCGTCTTTCAGATCAGCGCCAGCCTTGACGGCGTCTCCCACAGCTTTCCCTGCCGCAGCGACCAGACGGTGCTCAACGCCGCCGAGGCAGCCGGCGTGCCCTTGCCCAGCTCCTGCTGCTCGGGGGTGTGCACCACCTGCGCCGCCCTGCTGCGCAGTGGCAGCGTGCACCAGCCCGACGCCATGGGCGTGAAGGCGGAACTCCAGGCCAAGGGTTACGCCCTGCTCTGCGTCTCCTATCCCCGCTCCGATCTCGACCTCCTGGCCGGCCAGGAGGACGCCCTCTACGAGGCCCAGTTCGGTCAGTTCCAGAAGTGAGTTCCCTGGTGCCCCTGGCGCTGTGGCTCCAGACCTCCCCCGGTGCCCTGCTGCCCCAGCTGCGTCAGGCCCTGCAGCAGGAGGCCACGCGCCTGGCCGGTGCGGGCGCCGAGCCGCTTCGCTGGGCGGTCACGGCAGTGGACGCGTGCCGCGGCCTGCGGCTCGAGGGGATCGTGGTGGGGCCTGAAGGCGATTGCGGCCCTTGAGCTCAGCCCCGCCCCTGCCCACCCTGCTGGTGATCCCCACCGGGGTGGGCTGCGCCGTGGGGGGCTTCGCCGGCGACGGCCTGCCGGCGGCCCGGCTGCTGGCGGCGGCCAGTGGCTGCCTGATCACCCACCCCAACGTGATGAACGCCGCCGCCCTCTACTGGAGCGACCGGCGCCTGCATTACGTGGAGGGCTGGAGCCTGGATCGCTTCGCCGCCGGCGAGCTGGCCCTGGCGCCGGTGCCGTGCCAGCGGCTGGGCGTGCTGCTGGATGCGGGCATCGAAGCGGAGCTGCTGCTGCGCCACCGCCAGGTGATCGACGCTTGCCGCGCCAGCCTGGGACTGACGATCGGCCCGGTGCTGAGCAGCGAGGTGCCCCTGGAAGTGAGCCTGACGATCGGCCCCAGCGGCAGCAGCTGGGGCACCCTGGCCCGGCCCGATGTCCTGCTGCGGGCGGGGGAGCGGCTGGTGGCCGCCGGTGCCACGGCCATCGCCGTGGTGGCCCGCTTCCCGGAGGAGCCGGGCAGCGACGCCCTGGCGGCCTACCGTCACGGCACGGGTGTGGACGCCCTGGCCGGCGCGGAGGCGGTGATCAGCCACCTGCTGGTGCGCCATCTGGGGGTTCCCTGCGCCCATGCCCCTGCCCTGGCGCCGCTGCCGCCCGATCCCGGGCTGGATCCGCGGGCGGCGGCCGAGGAGCTGGGCCACACCTTCCTCCCCTGCGTGCTGGTGGGCCTGAGCCGGGCCCCCTCGCTGCGGCCCGAGCCGGCCAGCGGCAACGGGCTGCTGCACGGCGTCGACCTGGGAGCGGTGGTGGCCCCGGCGGGGGCCCTGGGGGGCGAGGCGGTGCTGGCCTGCGCCGAGCGGGGGGTGCCCGTGATCGCCGTGGAGGGCAACCCCTGTCTGCTTCAGGTCAGCGGAGAGTCCCTGGGGCTGCCGGTGATCCCGGCCGCCAGCTACGCCGAGGCGGCCGGGATTGTGCTGGCCCTGCGGGAGGGCCTTGATCCGGCGGCGCTGCGAAGGCCCCTGGGGGCGGTGATGGCCGAGGGCTGAGGGGGCCTCAGGGCTCGCCGAGGAAATCCCGCTTGCCGAGCTCCACGCCGTTGTGGCGCAGGATGTCGTAGGCGGTGGTGACGTGGAAGTAGACGTTGGGCAGCACGAAGAACAGCAGGAAGGTCTGGCCGCTGAAGTGGAGGGTTTCGCCGCGGATCGGCAGCTCGATCGGCCGGGTCTCGGTGCCGTCGATCTGGTCTGGAGCGAGGCTGTCGAGGTAAGCGAGGGTGGCCTCGATGCGGCGGATCAGTTCCTCGAAGCCGGTTTCGTTGTCCTCCATCGCCGGGCACTCGCCGCCGGCCAGCCGTGCCAGCCCCCGCCGGGCGATGTCGGTGGCGATCTGCACCTGCCGCACCAGGGGGAACATGTCGGGGTACAGCCGCGACTGCATCAGCACCACCGGCTCAATCCCCCTGGCTTCGGCGTGGGCGGCCGCCTTGGCGAGGATGGTGGAGATGTTGCGCAGGCTGCGGGCCAGGGGCGGAACGGCCGCCTCATACATGGAGAGGGACATGGCTTGGACGCGGTTCCTGGCGACAGGCAAAGCGGACTGTAGGGCGGTCGGCCCGCGGGATTCGGGCAGACGATGAGCACAAACGCTCAGCCGGTTTCCACCCTAAGGCGGACCGATTATGAGTTAAGCTCCTTGCGATCGCTGCCCGGAGCAGCGCGTCGTCAAGTCGTTCTTCACACATTCACATGGCTGTCATCGAAAAGGTCCCCAGCGTCGTCTTCAAGACCCGTGTGCGCGATGAGTCCGTGGGAGGCCCCAATCCCTTCCGCTGGCAGGACCTCACCACCGACGACATCTTCAAGGGCAAGAAGGTGGTGGTGTTCTCCCTCCCCGGCGCTTTCACCCCCACCTGCTCCTCCAACCACCTGCCCCGTTACGAGGCCCTGTACGAGGAGTTCAAGGCCCAGGGTGTCGACAGCATCGTCTGCGTGTCCGTCAACGACGCCTTCGTGATGTTCCAGTGGGGCAAGCAGGTGGGCGCCGACAAGGTGTTCCTGCTCCCCGACGGCAACGGCGAGTTCACCCGCAAGATGGGCATGCTCGTCGAGAAGGGCAACCTGGGCTTCGGTGAGCGCTCCTGGCGTTATTCGATGCTCGTCAACGACGGCACGATCGAGAAGATGTTCGTGGAGCCCGGGCTCGAGGACAACTGCCCCACTGACCCGTTCGAGTGCTCCGACGCCGACACCATGCTGGCCTACCTGAAGGGCACCGCTCCCGCCGGCGTCTCTGCCCCCAGCCGCGAATTCGTCGGCTGAAGCTGTTTCAGGGCTGCGCCTGTATTCCCCACCCCCGTTCCGTCCGCGGAGCGGGGGTTTTTCATCGCCGCAAGGGTGCCGCAGCGGTGTCGCTCCGCCAGCATGGGGAAGCGGGCTGTGACGGGGCAGGGGTGAAGCCGGAAACCGGTACCGCGACCTTGCGTTTCCGGCCCCAGGGTCCCGGGCGCTTTTTCGTGGCGGCGTTTCTGTCGCTCTGGCTGTGCGGCTGGCTGGCGGGAGAGGTCTTCGCCCTGGGGCTGCTGTGGCGGTTTCTGGCGACGTTTCCGGCCCGTGCTCCGAGCGGTCAGGTGGCCCTGCCGGCGGCCCTGTTTGTGCTGGTGTGGGTGAGCCTCTGGACCTTCGGCGGCGCCGCCGCCCTGCACCAGCTGCTGCGTGCGCTCTGGTCGGAGGATCGCCTGGTCGTCGGGGCGGACGGCCGTCTCGAGCGGCAGGTGCGGCTGGGTCCCTTCCGCCAACGACGGGCACTGCCCAGCCGGGACATCTGTGGATTCCAGGTGCGCGGAGTGGGTGCCGGGGCTGGGCCGCTGGTGGCCGAGCTCCCCGGCCGCAGCCTCGAGATCACCCGGCTGGGCAGCGGGCGCCAGCGGCAGGAGGCCGCCGAGCATCTCAACCGCCTTCTGGGCCTGCGCCCGCGGCCCGACAACCCTGCCCAGGCCGTCCTGCCGGCGGGCTGGCAGGAGCTCACCCCCTCCTTCAGCAGTCCGCTTCTGGTGCCCGATCAGGGGCTGCGCCGTCGCCATCGCCTGGTGATGGGCCTGGTGAATCTGGTGGTGTGGGGCCTGCTGGCCCTATCGGTAGCTGGGGCCCTCTCCAGGCCAGGCCTCTGGGCGGCGGTGGTCCCATTCGCGTTGCTGGCCCTGGCCTGCGGTTGGGGCCTGCTCTGGCTGGCCTTCGGGCGTTTGGAGTGGCGGCTGGAGCCCAGGCTCCTGGTGCTGCAGCGGCGGTTTGGCCACCAGCTGCGCCCCCTCGGGGAAGCCCGGGCCCTGGAGCTGGTTGAAAGGGTCGATTCCGATGGCGATCGCTCCTATCGCTTGCAGGCCACCCGTCCCAACAACAGGCCGCTGCGCGTGGCTGACCACGCCGCGGACCCCACGCCGCTGCGCAGCCTGGGGGGGTGGCTGGCGGCGCGGGCCCATGTGCCGTTCGAGGATCGGGTGCCCACCGAGGAGCAGCGGCGGGAGCAACGCGCCGCTGAACTGGAGCGCCTGCGCCAGCAGCTGGCCGCCTCCGGGCGTCTGGGTCGCTGGGCGGCCCGGCAGCTCGAGCGGGCCGAGGAGTCCGCCGGGATCGGTCAGGCTGTCAGGCCCCCTGAGGACTGACCAGCCCCGATCCTGCGCCAGCCGACCATCCCCATCGGCGTTGCCGAGGCGATCGAAACCGTCGAGGAGGCCGCTTCAGCCCAGTTCGGCGCAGCAGGCCGCAAAGGCCGCCGCGGGATCGGCGGCAGCGCTGATGGGGCGCCCGATCACCAGATGGCTGGCTCCGGCCGCCAAGGCCTGCGCCGGCGTCATCACCCGTTTCTGATCGGCGGCTTCGCTGCCGGCGGGGCGGATGCCGGGTGTCACCAGGGTGAAGGGCCGTGGATGGGCGGCCCGCAGTCGGGCCACCTCCTGCGGGGAGCACACGGCGCCTGTGAGGCCGGCCGCCGCCGCCAGTGCGGCCAGCGCAGCCGCATGGTCGTCCAGCGGTGTGGGGATGGCCAGCTCCTGCCGGAAGCGCGCGGCATCCCAGCTGGTCAGCACGGTCACCGCCAGCAGGGTGGGGGCGCTCAGGCCCTCGGCCGCGGCCCCCTCCACGGCCGCGGCCTGGGCGGCGGCCAGGGCTTCGCCACCGGCGCAGGCGTGCACGGTGATCAGTTCGGCCCCCAGCCGGGCGGCGCTGCGGCAGGCGCCGGCCATGGTGGTGGGAATGTCGTGGAACTTCAGATCCAGGAACACCCGCAGCCCCCGCCGCCTCAGCTCCCGCACCACGGCGGGCCCGGCGGCGGTGAACAGTTCCAGTCCCACCTTGACCCAGCGCAGATCCGGGACCGCCGCCGCCAGGGCCAACGCCTGCTCGGCATCACCCCGGTCGAGGGCGAGGATGATCCGATCGGCCGGGTCCCAGCCCTGGAGGTCGCGTTCAGCCTCTGCCATCAGGCCACCAGCCGCCGGAAGGTCTTCCGGCCCAGCTGGAGCACCTTGCCGGTCAGCTCCTCCGGACTGCTGAATTCCTGGTTGGGGTCGCTCAGCTTCTCGCCGTCCAGCTTCACGCCGCCGCCCTGGATCTGGCGCCGCCCTTCGCTGCTGCTGGCACACACCTGCAGGGCACTGAGCAGATAGAAGGCCTTCAGCGGGAAGGTCAGACCCGCCAGGGAGGCCTCAGGGACGCTGTCCGCCTGGAGTCCGTCCCCTGCCCCCCCCGCTCCGGAGAGGCCGGCAGCCACCAGGCCAGCGGCATCGGCCTGGGCCTGCAGCGCCGCCGCTCGGCCATGGCGGGTGGCGGTCACCTCCAGGGCCATCGCCTTCTGCCGTTCCCGGGGCTCACTGGGCAGCGCCGCCGTGTCCAGATCGGTGAGCAGGGTGAGGTAGTCCTCCACCACCGCGTCCGGCAGCTTCTCGAGCTTGGAGTACATCGAGAGGGGGTCTTCCAGGAGCCCCACCGTGTTGCCCAGGCTCTTGCTCATCTTCTGCACCCCATCGAGGCCGGGCAGGATCGGCAGCAACAGGCCGAACTGGGGCCGCTGCCCGAAATGGCGCTGCATGTCGCGGCCCATGGCCACATTGAACTTCTGGTCGGTGCCGCCCAGTTCGAGGTCGGCCCGCACCGCCACCGAGTCGTAGCCCTGGAGCAGGGGGTAGAGGAACTCATGCAGGCTGATGGGGGTTCCCGAGCCGTAGCGGTTGGCGAAGTCCTCCTTGGCCAGCATCTGGCCCACGGTGCTGGTCCCCAGCAGTTCGATCACCTGCGGCAGGGCGAGGCCGGCGAGCCATTCGGAGTTGCGTCGCACCTCCAGCCGGCCGGGGGTCTCGAAATCGAGCAGGGCGCGCTCGGGGGGCTGTCCCTGGCCCAGCTGGGCCAGGTAGGTGGCGGCATTGGCCTCCACCGCCGCCGCGTCCAGCTGCACGCGGGTGGTGCTCTTGCCGGTGGGATCCCCGATCCGGGCCGTGAAGTCGCCGATGATCAGCACCGCCGTGTGGCCGGCGTTCTGGAAGGCCCGCAGCTTGCGGAACAGGAGGCTGTGACCCAGGTGGATGTCGCTGCCGGTGGGGTCGATGCCCAGCTTCACCCGCAGCGGACGCCCCTGGCGTTCCGCTTCCGCCAGCCTGGCTTCGAGGCGCTGATCGGGGTCGGGATCCCGGCCGGTGGGGAACAGATCGGCCATGCCCCTGGCCAGGGCATCGGGCAGTGGAGGCAGCGTCAGCGGCTCAGCCTGTGTCGTGGGGTTTCCTGCGTCCATCCACGCCAGCCGGCTGCCTGGGGGGGATGGTAGGCAGCCATGGTCCGCCGGTCGGTCAGCCCAGCCGGGCCGCCACATCGGCCGCGGCCCGTTCACCGCTGCCCACGGCACCCTCGAAGAAGCCCGGCCAGCGCTCCGCCACCTCCGTGCCGGCCCAGAACACCCGGCCATGGGGCCGCAGCAGGGCGTCGCCGCTGCGGGTCCACAGCCCGGGGGGCATCCAGGCGGCGAAGGCGCCCCCGACGAACGGTTCCCGCGGCCAGTCCTTCTCCACATAGGCGATCGGCTCCAGCGCCATGGGACCGAAGAACGCGGCCAGATCCCCCAGCACGGCGGCCCGGCGCTGCTCCGTTCCCAGGGCCGACCACCGCTCCTGGCGGCGGCCGACCACAAAGGCGGCCAGCACCCCCAGACCCGTTTCGGGATCGGTGCTGTCGGCGCACAGTTCCACCCAGGGGCGATCGCCGATGCCGATGCCCGACAAACCGGCCTCCCGCCACCAGGGCCGCCGGTAGGCGACCAGCACCTTGGTGCAGCGCCCCATCGTCATGCCCTGCTGCAACGCCTGCCGATCGGCCGGTAACGCCGGTGTGAAGCGAATGGCGCCCGCCAGCGCCGGTGGCATGGCCACGATGGCGGCCCTGCAACGGTGGCTGGAACGGTCGGTGATCACCTCGACGCCGCCCTCCTCGGCGGGGTCCGAGCTGCTGGTGGCCTGATGGATCGCCCGCACCGGCTCCTTCAGCACCAGGGCGTCCCCCAGGCCTTCGGCCAGCAACGCCGGCAGCTGGCCGGCACCACCGTGGATCAGCTCCTCCTCGGGGTGGTCGCCCTGGGGTGCCGTGCGCTGCCCCCAGGCCACGTGCAGCAGGGACACCTGGTCGGGCTCCGCCGGCCCCAGAAAACCCACGGCCCGGCAGAAATAGGCGAAATACCAGGCGGCGAAGGGGGTGTGGGTGTGGGCATCGATCCAGTCCTGGAAGCTGTGCCGATCCAGGGCCGCCGCGTCGGGATGGTGATGGGGATGGCCCTCGGGCAGGGAGGCCACCAGCGCCTGGAAGTGTTCCAGGGCCTCCATCGCATTATCCCAGTCCCGGCTGGGAACCGATGGCGGCTGCCCTTCCGGAAACCCCTGGAAGAAGCCGCTGAAGGTGCACCGGTGCGTCCCGAAGCACAGGACGGTCTCACCGTCGTTGGGGGAGGGGAAGCGGCGCAGGCCGTGGGCCTGGAGCAGGGCCAGGAAACGCGTGTGGCTGGGCCCCACCCACTGGCCGCCCAGATCCACCCAGGCGGGAGGTTGGGCCCCAGCAGGGTGGAGCGCCTCCAGCTTCAGAGGGGTACGCACCATGCGGCCTCCCACCGCCGGCGCCGCCTCGATCACCCGCACCGACAGGCCTCTTCTGCGCAGCTCCCGTGCCGCCACAAGCCCAGCCAGCCCCGCTCCAACGACGACGACGTCGATCACGCTGATCAGCCCGCCGCTTCCAGCTGGCTCTTCATCCGTTCCAGGGTGAGATTCATCTGCTCGAACATCTTCTCGGGGGTGAGGCCGAACTGGCTGAGCTGGGTGCGCAGCTGCTCGACGGTGAGCTTGGCCTGGAAGTCCTCGGAGAGTTCGAAGCGCTTCATGAACACCCGATAGCGCTCCATCATCTCCTCCATCCGCTCGATGTAGAGCTTCTTTCCCTCGCGGTCGAACTTGCCGTATTCGCTGCCCAGCTGCATCAGCTGCTGGTAATCGGTGAACAGCCGCTTCGCCTCGTCCTGGACGATCTCGGAGTCGAAGAAAGCCATGGGGACGTCTGCTCCGAACTGCTGAAGAGGTCGATTCTGCAGAGACCCGGAGCGACTGGGGAGTGCGGATCCACGTATCGATGCCCACGGCTCGCCACATCGGATACCGAAATGGGGAGCCTCCCCTGGTGAGGATCCATTCCCATCTGCGGGGTGGCGGCCTCGCTTCTGTTCCCGTGGACCTCACCCCCCTGCTGCCCCAGGTGCGTGACAATCTCAGCCAGGGACTGGCTTTGCTCGAGGGGGTCCGGCTGGTGGTCTGCCTGGGGAACCGCGCCCAGATCACCCTGCTGATGGCAACCCGCGCCCGGATCCTGGGGGCCGCCACCACCGCCGCCGAGGGACTCGCCCAGGTGCGGCGGCATCGACCCGCCCTGCTCCTGGTCAGTGACCGGCTGGAGGAGGGATGCGGCATGGATCTGGTGGTGCAGGTCAAGGCCCGCCAGCCCAAGGTCCGAACCCTGCTGGTGGTGTCCCAGGAGCACTGCCTGGCCCGGATCGACGCGGCCCTGCAGGCCGGCTGCGACGGCATCGTGGCGGAGTCGCGCCTGCTGCTTGGCTCCGGTGTACAGGCCCTGCACGCCGTGCTCAGCGGCGAGATGTATCTGGATCGTTCCCTGGTCGGAGCTTTGCGCATGCCAAAGGGGGCCGTCGGCGGCGGGCAGGAGCGGCTCAGCGCCCGGGAGCGGCAGGTGCTGGCCCGGGTGGTGCAGGGCCTGTCGAATCACGAGATCGCCGGGGAGCTGATGGTTTCGGTCGATACGGTCAAAACCCACGTGCGCAATGTTCTGCTCAAGCTGCGGGCCCGCGGTCGCATCCAGGCCGTGGTGATCGGGCTGAAGCTGGGCCTGGTCGACTGGCCCAAACCCTGAGGCACCCGCTAACTTCAGGCCCGATGTGCGTGCAGGCGGGCCTCCATGGCAGGGCGCCATTGGCTCGATCCCCTGGCCCGCCGGTTGCTGGTGGCCACAGGGCAGCTGCCGCCGCTGCCGCCGGCGGCCCCAACGGCGCTAGCCGCCGAAGCCGAGGAGGGGGTGGAACGGGAGTTGCTTGCCCTCAAGCTGGCCCAGAACCCGGGCCTGCGGCTTCGCGATGCGGGCGAGGTGCGCCATGCGGCCGCCCTCGGCTGGAGGCTCGATGTCAACCGGGCCGGTGCCGCCGACTGGCTGCGGCTGCCGGGTTGCCGGCCGGAACAGGTGGACCGGCTGATCCGTCTCCAGACGGACGGCGTCCAGTGGCTGGGCCCCGAGGATCTGGCTGAGGGGCTGCAGGTCCCCCCCGGGCAGGTGCGGATCTGGCTGCCGGTGCTCCGTTTCCAGCGCCGTGATGAGACCAGGCCGCCCCTGGACCCGCCACCGCTGGCGATCAATCAGGCCTCGGAGAGGCTGCTGCGGGAACGTCTCGGCCTGGGGCCCCAGCGGTGCCGGCGGCTGCTCCAGGAGCGGGCCCGGGAGCCTTTCCGGGATCTGGCGGACCTGCAGCGGCGGTTGCAGCTCCCCCCCGATCAGCTGGAACGCTGGATCGGCCGGTTCCGCTACGCCACCGCTCCGGGTCCGGTGCTGCCACCGGCCGGGAGGCGTACCCGATGAGCCGCCAGGGGGAACTGTTCCCGTCAGCGGCCGTGGCCGCCGGCCCCCCGGCGCCCCCTGGGCTGCCCCTGCTGCGGCAGCAGCTGCTGGCCTGGCAGGGTCGCCTGGCCGACCATCAGGCGCCGCTCCATGCCGAAGCCGGCGAGGCCGTCGCCCCCCCGGCAGGGGCAGCTCTTCCCCGTCCCTTCCGACCCCGGCGATCCCGTTGAACTGGCGCGCCGCTTCGCTCCCCTCAGCCTCAGCCCCCAGAGCCTGTCCTTCTGGCGCTGGCCCCGGCCTCCCCAGCGGGGCGCGGCCCTGTATCTGGTGATGGACCGCCCTCCCCTGCTGTCCGTCCCCCTCCTGCTCTACGTGGGCGAGACGGGGCGGGCCGATCAGCGCTGGAAGGGTGACCACGACTGCAAGGATTACCTGGCGGCCTACGGGGAGGCGCTGGCGCGGGTGGGCCTGGAGGCCCAGCCGAGCATCCGCTTCTGGTGCGACGTTCCGGCGGCGGTCGCCCCCCGCCGGGCTCTGGAGCAGGCCCTGATCCGGCGCTGGCTGCCCCCGTTCAACAAGGAGACCCGGGAACGCTGGGCCACCCCGTTCACGGCCGATCCGGTCTGAGCGCCGGGGCCATGCTGGCTACGATCACGGGTCGCCTGCGCTGGGAGCATGGAGTTTCGCTGTCTTGCCGTCAACGGTCCTGTGAAGGAGGTCTGGACGGGTGACACCCTGGTGGTGGGCCTGTTCGCCCCAGCCGGGGGGAGCGGTCGCCACCTGGCCGAGGAGCTGGTGGGGGATGGCCTGGAGGGCGTCCTGCACCGTCGCCGCTTCGAAGCCAAGCCCGGCCAGAGCATCACCCTGGAACGGCCTGGCGATGCACCGGCCAGCCTGATCCTGGTGGGACTGGGGGATCCAGGCGAGTTCGGTCTCGACGCCCTGCGCCAGGCCAGTGCCGCTGCGGCCCGCACGGCGGCCGCCGCCGGTGCCGAGGAGCTTGCCCTGTGGTTACCCGTCGAGGGGCTGGAGCCGGCCGCGGCGGCCGCCGCCATGGCCGAAGCGGTCCGGCTCGGGCTCTATGCCGACCAGCGTTTCAAGAGCGAGGCCGAACCCCAGTCCCTGCCCTCCCGGGTGACCCTGCTCGGTCTGGGGCCGGAGGGCGAGGCGGGCCTGGCCCACGTGGCGGCCACCTGCAGCGGGGTGGAACTGGCCCGCCGGCTGGTGGCGGCTCCGCCCAACAAGGCGACCCCCCAGTCGCTGGCGGAGGAGGCCGCCGCCATCGCCGACGCCTTCGGCCTTGAGCTCAAGGTGCTCGAGCGCGACGACTGCGAGGCCCTGGGGATGGGGGCCTACCTGGGGGTGGCCCAGGGGTCGGATCTGCCCCCCAAATTCATCCACCTCACCTACCGGCCCGCCGGTGCGGCGACCCGGCGGGTGGTGCTGGTGGGCAAGGGGCTCACCTTCGATTCCGGCGGCTACAACCTCAAGACGGCCGGCTCCCAGATCGAGATGATGAAGTACGACATGGGCGGCAGCGCCGCCGTGCTGGGGGCCGCCCGCGCCATCGCGGAGATCCGGCCCGCCGGTCTGGAGGTGCATGTGATCGTGGCCAGCTGCGAAAACATGATCAGTGGCGGTGCCATCCACCCCGGAGACGTGCTCACCGCCTCCAACGGCAAGACCATCGAGATCAACAACACCGATGCGGAGGGGCGGCTCACCCTGGCCGATGCCCTGGTCTATGCCTGCGGGCTGGAACCGGATGCCATCGTCGATCTCGCCACCCTCACCGGGGCGTGCGTGATCGCCCTCGGCGAGGAGATCGCCGGGCTCTGGTCGCCCAGCGACGGCCTGGCCGAGGCCCTGCTCGCTGCCGGCAAGGCCGGTGGCGAGGATCTCTGGCGCATGCCCCTGCGCGGGTCCTACAAGACAGGGCTCAAGAGCCACATCGCCGACCTGAAGAACACCGGGCCGCGGCCGGGGGGCTCCATCACCGCCGCCCTCTTCCTGCAGGACTTCGTCAGCAAGGGGTTGCCCTGGGCCCACCTCGACATCGCCGGAACCGTCTGGAGTGACAAGGCCAGGGGGCTGGATCCGGCCGGGGCCACCGGCTTCGGGGTGCGCACCCTGGTGGCCTGGCTGGTCGCCGGTGCCGCGGCCTGAACGCCGGCTCCTAGGTTTGCTGCCAGACCAGACAACCCATCGCCCCATGGCTGTTCACAAGATCCGCTGGTACGTGAAGGCCCAGCTGGGTGTGCTCCTGCTCCCCGCCGGACTCTGTCTGTTCGGGGAGGGGGTGATCCGCAAGGGCATCCAGACCTGGTCGGCCCTGGCCGCGGCGGCCGACCAGGGGCAGTCGCTGCCGGAGGCCGGCCCCTGGGTCTGGTACGGAGCCCTCGGCCTGATCCTGATCAATGCCGGTGTGGGCCTGATGGTTGAGAGCGGGCTGCTGCGCGGCTATCCACGCACCCCGCCCCGGGCCTGAGCCTGCGGTCAGACCGCCACCGGTTCGGTGTCACCCCTGCCGGGAATGTGGGGGTGCAGTTCGGCGGGGGATTCGAGACGGTGGATCTGCCAGGTGGCCTTGTCGCCGCAGGTGGCCTGCAGCTTGTCGAGGTCGTCGGACGCCTGCCTGGGGCTCGCGTAAGGCCCGATGTGGCGCGTCTGCAGACCGTCCCGGATGGTCAGCAGATACATACAGAGGCCCCCCGGTGATGGTCCAAACGCTAAGGCATTTTTCCGGCTGGAAAAGGGGGGAAGGGCCGTGCGGTTTCCCCGGCGGCTGATCGGCATCACAACCGATGCAGCCCCTGCTAAGAAACCGGACTGAGGGGTGCCGCGATGGGCTCAGCCGCCCTTCCAGCGCTGGCTGGTGCGGGCCCGGCGCCCCCAGACCGCGTCCAGGCGCCGGTCGCGGCCGCAGGACCAGCGGTAGTAGTTGTAGCGGACGCCATTGCGCTTGGCGTAGTTCTGGTGGTAGCCCTCCGCCGGCCAGAACTTCGCCAGGGGCCGGATCGCCACCTTGATCGCCGCTGCCGGCTTGCCCAGTTCCCGGGCAGCCGCCACCAGGCTGTTGCGGGCCTCCACGGCCTGGTTGGCGCTGGTGGTGAAGATCACCGGCCGGTAGGAATCGCCGCGATCGCAGAACTGGCCGCCGCCGTCGAGGGGATCGATGTTGCGCCAGTAGGCCCGCAGCAGGGTGTCGTAGCGGATCTCGGTGTTGTCGAAGCGCACCCGCACCACCTCCTGGTGGCCGGTTCCCCCGGCGGAGACCTGCCGGTAGGTGGGGTTGGCCCCTTTGCCGCCGCTGTAGCCGCTCTCCACGTCAAGGACCCCGGGGAGCCCCTCCAGATCGTGCTCCAGGCACCAGAAGCAGCCACCGGCCAGCACGGCCTCCTCGGTGGCCGCCAGGGCTGGGGCCGCCGGCCCGCCGAGGGCCAGCAGCAGACCGAGCACCAGCGCGATCAGTCGCATGGGGGGTGTCCCGGGAAGGGTTCCAGAATCGCCGTTGCGGCCCGGCGGGTGACGCCCGGCTCACCGAGCTTCTGCCTGAGACGAACGTAGCCCTCCAGCACCCGCTCCCGCGCCCCGGAGGCCGCATCGAACAGGGGCAGCAGGGCCGCGACGATGGCCTCCGGGGTGAAGGCGTCCTGCAGCAGCTCCGGCACGAGCCGTTCGCCGAGCACCAGGTTCACAGGAGAGATGTGCTCCACGTTGAAGTGGATCACATGCTTGGCCAGGAAGGCCGTGGGCCGGCTCACCCGGTAGCCGGCCACCTGGGGCACGCCCCGCAGGGCCAGCTCCAGGTTGGCGGTGCCGGACTTGGTCAGGGCGGCATCGGCGGCGGCGCACAGCAGGGGCCTCAGTCCATCGGCCTCACCGGCCGGGATCACCCGCACCGCGGTGGCCCCGGCGGCCTCCATGGCGTGCTGCAGGGCCGTCTCGAACCCCGGCAGGCCGGCGGGAAGCAGCACCTGCAGGTCGGGATGGTGCCGCTGCAGCAGGGCCACCGCGGCGGCCATGGGCGGCAGCAGATAGCGCAGCTCCTGTCGCCGTGAGGCGGGCAGCAGCAGCAGCACCGGCGCCTCCGCCGGCAGGCCGAGCCGCGCTCGGGCCTCCTGGCGCGAGGGACGCTGCTGCAGGGTGTCGATCAGGGGATGGCCCACCCAGGTGACCTGGGCGCCCCGTTCGGCGTAGAAGCGGGCTTCCTCCGGGAAGATCGCCAGGATGCGATCGGTGAAACCGATCAGCCGGGTGGTGCCGCCGTCGCCGAGGCGGAAGGCCCATTCCTGGGGGGCGATGTAGTAGGTGATCGGCACATGGGGGTAGAGCCGGCGCAGGCGCAGGCCCAGATTCACGTTCGCGCCCATGTAGTCGATCAGCACCACCGCATCGGGAGGGTTCAGGCGCAACCAGCGGCGCACACGGGCCTGCAGCCGGAGGGTGGGCAACACCAGGGGGATCGGTTCCCAGAGGCCGATCGCACCGAGCTTGGTGGTGTCCGCCAGGAGCCGGGCCCCGGCCCGCTCCATCCGGCTGCCCCCGAGGGCCACCACATCGAGGGGAAGCGCCCGGCGGGCGGCTTCCTCATGCAGGGCCTTCACCAGCAGCGATCCCTGCAGATCACCGGACACCTCTCCGGTGCTGACCAGCAGTCGCACCATCAGCGCTGGGCCGGCAGCGGTCCGCGCCGGCCCGGCCCCACCGAGGCCTCCAGAAAAGCGCACAGCTCATCGGCCGCGGCCAGCAGGGGGCGTTCACGGGCCTGCCGCAGGGCGGCGGCCAGAACCAGATCGCTGCGGTAGATCAGGGTCCAGAGATCCTGAAGCTGGCGGAACTGGGCGCCGTCGTCGAGCTGGGCCATGCCGCTGCGGCGCAACCCGACCCGATTCAGTCCCCGGATGCGGCCGGGATGGCCCTCCACCGTCATGAACGGGGGCACGTCCCGGTCGATCCGGCTCATGCCGCCCACCATGGCCAGGGTGCCGATGTGAACGAACTGGTGAATGCCCAGCACACCGCCGATCACGGCGCGCTCACCGATCACCACATGGCCCGCCACGGCCACACCGTTGGCGATCACGATCCGGTCGGACAGCTGGCAGTTGTGGCCGATATGGCTGTACGCCATCAGCAGATTGCCGTTGCCCAGAACGGTCTGCTCGCCTTCGGCGGTGGCGCGGTTGATGGTGACGCACTCCCGGATCGTGTTCTCGTCCCCCATCACCACTTCGGTGGGGGCCCCGCCGTACTTGAGGTCCTGGGGTTCAAGACCGATGCAGGCCCCAGGGAAGATCCGGTTGCCCTTTCCCATCCGCACCCGCCCATCGATCACGACGTGGGGCCCGATGCGGCTGCCTTCGCCGATCTCCACCTCCGGACCGATCACGGCGTAGGGGCCGATCTCCACGCCGGAGGCGAGCCTGGCACGGGGATCGACCAGAGCCGTGGGATGCACGGACGTCGTCATGGCGGTACTCGACATCGCGTCAGTCCACGAGCGAGAACATCAGCTCGCCCGAGCAGACCCGCTCGCCATCCACCTTGGCGTCCGCACGAACCTTGCCGAAGCGTCGGCGCTTGAGGCTGAGCAGTTCGCAGGTGATCAGCAGTTGATCGCCGGGCACCACGGGCCGCCGGAAGCGCACGCCATCGATGCCGGCGAAGACGAACAGTCCCTTGGGCAGATCGGGCATCTGGGTGACGATCAGGCCTCCCACCTGGGCCATGGCCTCGACGATCAGCACGCCGGGCATCAGCGGACGGCCAGGGAAATGGCCCTGGAACTGGGGTTCGTTGAAGGTGACGTTCTTGAGCGCCACCGCCCGCTGGCCGGGGATGTACTCCACCACCCGATCCACCAGGGCGAAGGGATAGCGATGGGGGAGGAGGTTGAGAATCTGTTCGCTGCTGAGCACCACAGGGTGGGCCGCTTCGGCGGCGGGACAGTCGGCCGTGGTGGCCTGGGGAGCGGCGGAGGGAAGAACGGTCAAGGAATCAGGGGGTCGGTACGGGTACGGGCAGGCGTGACGCCTGGGCCGCGAGGGCTGCGGCCATGGCGGTGTGCAGGCCATGGGAACCGCGGTAGGCGAAGACGTGGGCCCGGGGAAGGCCCACCAGCGCCAGATCTCCCAGCAGGTCCAGCAGCTTATGGCGCACCGGTTCGTCGACAAAGCGAAGCGGTGGATTCACCCAGCCGTCGCCGTCACAGACCAGGGCATTGTCGAGGGCGCCGCCGCGGATCAGACCCGCGGCCAGCAGCTGCTCCACCTGCTCCCGGAAGCCGAAGGTGCGGGCCGGGGCGATCTCCGCCACAAAGCTGGCCGGGGTGAGATCCAGGGCGTAGAGCTGCCGGCCGATGGCGGGTTGGGGAAATTCGATGGCCGCCGCCAGGCGCAACCGGTCGCTGGGCAGGGCCACCACGAAACCCAGGCCCTGTTGAAGCGTGAGGGGCAGAGGGGGCAGCTGGGGCTCGATGCGCTCGCCCCGGCTGCTCAGGCCAGCCTCGCCGATCGCTTCCACCCAGGGCAGGCCCGAGCCGTCGAGCAGGGGGATCTCCTCCCCCTCCACCAGCAGTTCCGCCTGGCTCACCCCGGTGCCGGCCAGGGCCGCGAGCAGATGTTCCACGGTCGCCAGGCGGCGATCCCCGAGCTGCAGGCAGGTGCAGAGGCGGGTGTCGCTCACCTGGCTGGGGCCGAGCTGCTGCAGGGGCCGTTCCAGGGCGTCGAGCCAGCCCAGCCAGTAGCCGGGCCGCTCCGAGGGGCCGAGGCGGACGCGGGAGACGGCCCCGCTGTGCAGACCGACCCCCGTGCGCTCCACGGAGGAGCGGAGGGTCCAGGCCTGGCGGTAGTCGCTGGGCCAGCTGGTCACTAGAACTTCCAGCCCACGCCGAGGTTGAAGCGCCACTCGCCGGTGAAGTCCTGGCTGGCCACCTCGAGCCGCAGCGGGCCGACGGGGGTGGTCACGATCAGGCCGGTGCCCACCGAGAATCCGGAGCCGGGTTTGTTCAAAAGGCCACCGATGTTGCCCGGCACGTTGGTCTGGCTGCCGAAGGTGGTGCCGCCATCGATGAACAGCTCGCCGCTGACGATGCTGAACAGGGGGAAGCGGTATTCGATCGTGGCCTCACCGAAACTTCGGCCCACGCCGAGATCGCAGTCGAAGTAGCCCCGGACCGAGTTGCCGCCGCCCAGACAGAAGGCCTCATAGGGCGGCAGGTCGCCGATCACGGTGCCGGCGGACACCTGGAAGGCCAGGGCCTGTTTGCAGTCCTCGGTTTCGCCGGCCTTGGGCCGGCACCCCTTGTAGAACTTCAGCCAGCGCACAGGGATGTAATGGGTGAAGCTGGCCCGCAGCCGGTTGAAGGTGGGGGAATCGGGGCCGACCGAGAAGAACTGTTCGGTGCCGATGCTGAGGAAGTTGCCCTGGGTGGGGTTGCGGGGATCGTTGAGGGTGCTCATCGTCGCCGCAAGCCGCAGCCCCAGCAGCTGGTTGCGGGCCGCGCAGTTGTACGCCAGGCAGATGATCGAACTGGTGGGAGCGGCCAGCAACTGGGTGGCGTCGTTCGGGGTGGCCAGACCGAAGCGGCGGGAGGTGCCGGAGAAATCCATCGGTGTGGCCACCTGGCCGGTCAGACCCAGCAGCACCGTCCAGGGCGCGCGCTTGAAGGGGTTGCCGCCGTTGAGGGGCCGCACGAACTGGACGTTGGCGCCGACGCGCTGGATCAGCACACTGTTGCCGTCGTACTGGAACCAGCTGACGTTCTGGCCGCGGGTCTCGGCGGCGATGCGGGCAGCGGTGACCGAGCCGAAGGCTTCACCGAGGGGATTGATCGGTGAAAAGATGTTGTAGGCGACCTGCGTTCCCGGGGCCTGGTAGAAGTCGGCGACGGTGAAGATGTTGCCGTTGTTCTGGCTCTGGAACACCTGGGGAGCGTCCCGGCTGATGAAGGCCTTGAAGCGGAAGGCGGTGCGGTAAGCGTCCCCCTTGATCCAGGGATCGGTGAAGGAGATGTCAGCCAGACCGCCGAACTGGCCGTAGGTGAAGCTGGTGGAGAGATCCCAGGCGCGGCCGAAGAGGTTGCTGTCCTGCAGCTGGATCTGGCCGAAGACCCCCTGGCTCTGGCTGTAGCCGAGGCCGCCGGAGATCGAGCCGGTCGACTGCTCGACGACCCCCAGCACGATCACCACCGAGCCGGGATCCTCCGGTTCCGGCCGCAGGGTCACCTTCACGTCGCTGAACAGGCCGGTGCCGTAGAGCCGTTTGAGGTCGTCCTCCAGGTTGCGGCGGTTGAAGATCTCGCCGCTCTTGATGGAGATCTCACGGGTGATCACCCATTCCTTCGTCTTGCCCTTGATCGGCTGGCCCTTGTCATTGGTGGCCGATCCCTCCTTGTTGAGGAACTGGACCTCCACCCCCTTGACGGTGCCCTGGCGCACCAGCAGCTGCACGTCCCCGTCGGGTCCGATCCGGGAGGGGCCGGTGACCCGGGCCAGGGAGAAGCCCTGGTCGGCATACCACTTCTGCAGTTCCTGCATGCGGCCCTGCAGGGTCACCAGGTTGAGGGTCTTGCCGTAATCGCTGGCGAAGGTGTCCTGCAGCACCGTTTCCGGCAGCTTGGCGTCGGCGGGATCGAGGCTCACCTTGGTGAGCACCGGGTTGGGCACCACCGACACCACCAGCCTCACCCCCAGGGGGCCGTCCTCGGGCTGGATCCGCACGTCGGAGAACCAGCCGGTGGCGTAGATGGCCTGCAGATCCGTTTCCAGCTCGCTGCGGGTGATGGCGTTGCCGGGGGTCACCGCCATGGCCGCATAGGCCGCCAGCTCCAGCCGCTCGCGCTCGGGATGCTCGCCCAGGCCTTCGATCACCACCTCGCTGATCAGGACACGGGGCTCGGCCGAGGCCGCGGGGGTGGGGGCCGGGCTGAGGGAGGGTTTGCCGGGCCGGTCGTCGCTGGCTGCCGGTGCTCCTGGAGCGTCGCCTGGAGTGGCGGCAGGGGCGCCGGCGCCTGGAACGGCTGGGCTGGAGGGTGTTTCTGAGGGGGAGGGAGCCGCCGGGGTGTCGGCTGGTGGCGGTGTGGTGTCGGTGGGTGCGGTGACGTCAGCCGGTTCCGCGAAGGGATCGGCATCGGCCTGGGCCAGCGCAGGCAGAGGGGTCGGATCGTCCTGTTTTCCCGGGGGACTTTCGGCCGCCCTGGCGGCGCCGCCTGCCAGCAGCAGGGTCAGGAGCAGTGGCAAGGAGGCGGTCGCCGCCAGGGGCGTGACGCTTCGAAGGGTGCGGGGCCTGTCGAGGCGAACGCCGATCATGGATGTCGTCTGCAGAGCGGCCAGGCCGCAAAGTGCGCTGACCTTACCCGTAGACCCGTGGTTCGGGACAGACCCCTTGGACCCGTTTGAGGACCTCCCCGTAGGCCTCGACAACACCGCCCAGGTCCTGGCGGAAGCGGTCCTTGTCCAGAATCCGCTCCTGGGCATCGCTCACCGCCCGGTTCCAGAGGCGGCAGGTGTCGGGGCTGATCTCGTCCGCCACCACCAGTTCGCCGCTGGCGGTGAACCCCAGTTCGATCTTGAAATCCACCAGTTCGAGCTCCACCCGGGCGAACAGCCGGCGCAGGGCGTCGTTGACGCGGAAGGCCAGGTCCCGGATGGCCTCCAGCTGGTCGGGGGTCACCAGCTGGAGGCGCTCCAGCCGCGCCTCGCTGAGCAGGGGATCGCCCAGGGCGTCGTCCTTGTAGTACAGATCGAGCAGGGGCGGATCCAGGGGAGTGCCCGCCGGGATCGGCAGCTGGCGGCAGAGGGAACCGGCGGCCACGTTCCGCACCACCACTTCCACCGGCACCACCCGCACCGGTCGCACCATCATCCACTGGCTGCCCTGCAGGCCCAGATAGTGGGTGGGAACTCCCAGCCGTTCGAGGTGTTCGAACAGCAGGGCGGAGATGCGGCAGTTCAGGGCACCCTTGCCCAGCAGCTGGGCCTTCTTGAGGGCATTGAAGGCCGTGGCGTCGTCCTTGTACTCCACCGCCACCAGGTCCTCCTGGTCGGTGGCGTAGACCCGTTTCGCCTTGCCTTCATAGAGGAGGGGGCCGGTGGCAGGGGAGAGGGTCATGGGGCAGGCAGTGTGGTCGGGGGCGGATCCGTTGGCGGTACCGGAAGATCGGCGGCATGGCCGCCCGGGTCGCGGGGGGAGCGGAGCCGGATCTCCAGCTGGCGGGTGCGCGGCGCCGCAGTGGGATCCTCGCGCCGCCAGCGCCATTCGCCATAGCTGTCATCGATGCGGCCGCTGAGCCTCAGGCGGCGCTCCACGGCCCGCTCCGAGGGCAGGGCGGCCTGGGTGTCGAGCAGTTCCGCCACCAGGCCCCAGGCCCCGGCCGCCGCCGCCTGATCGAGGGCCGCTTCCAGCAGGGCCTCCCGCTGTGGAGCCGGCACGTCCGCCAGCAGCGCCACCGCCTGCTGCAGCCGCTGGGCCCCGGCCAGGCCGCCCAGGCGCGCGCCGACCAGCAGCTCGCCGGCGATCCGGGGGAAGCCCCTTGATTCCAGGTGCAGGGCCAGCAGCTCCAGGGCCGAGCGGCTGATCACCGAACCATCCTCCCGGCGTTGCAGCGGCAGGGCGATGCCATCGAGGCGGGTGCCGCTCTCCTGCTGCAGGCGCTCCAGGGCCAGGGCCGCCCGGCGGTGATCCAGCCCCGCCGAGGCGGCCCGCCACTGAAGTTGCAACCATTGCACCCGTTCGGCTCCCGCGGCCGGGCCGTAGCGGTTGAGCACGTCCATGGCCTCGCTGGGCGCCCGGCAGCTGAGCAGCACGTCGGCGTTGGCCAGCACCACCTCCAGGGGCTGGGGAGCCGGATGGAGGGTCAGCAAGCGCTGCTGCAATTGCCTGAGACGCTCCACTTGATCGGCCGCGGCGCTCTGGCGACAGGCCGCATCGATCTGCTCCAGGTCCCCGTCGCGCAGCACGGCGGCGAACGCCTCCTCGCTCAGGAGCGGTGGCGCTTCCTCAGACGCCGTCGGCGGCTCAGGCGATCCATTCGCTGCCGCTTCAGAGTCAGAGTCAGGGTGAGAGGAAGCGGGAGCGGCCGGGCCGGCTGGCGTCCTCTCGTCCGCTGCCATGGCTGGAACCGGCGCCGTGGCAGTGGGCCTGGCCGCCGCCGGTCGCATCACCGTGAGCGCCGCAAGGGCGGCCAGGGTTCCCAGCACCTTGAGCATGGGCCCCGTCCAGCCCAGGCAGCGGTGAGGCCGGCAGCTGGCCGCACCGGATCCGATGGGCGCGGCGGCGGTCGAGGCGGCGGTCGGGGAGAATGGCAAAGGGGAGTGGCAGCAAGGCAGGTGAGGGCGACCGGTGCAGCACCCGTGCCGGCGCACAACCTAGGGGAGCTCTCCTCCCCGATCCACCCCCGTTCCGTTCCCCCCTCCGCTCCATGGCTTCGCCCACCGCCACCGATGCTCCTCCCGCGTGCCCGGTTCCGGCCCGGATCCTGGTGGTGGGTGGCGGCGGCCGCGAGAACGCCCTGGGCTGGGCCCTGGCCCGCTGTCCGGGGGTTGAGCAGGTGCTGGTGGCACCCGGCAATGGCGGCACCGCCGCGCTGGCGGGCTGCGGCCAGCTGGCCATCGCCGAAACCGACCATGGGGCCCTGGCCGCGGCCTGCCGCGAGCGGGCCATCGACCTGGTGGTGGTGGGCCCGGAAGCCCCCCTGGCGGCCGGTCTGGCGGATCGGCTGCGGGCGGAGGGGCTGGCGGTGTTCGGCCCCGGGGCGGAGGGGGCCCTGCTGGAGGCCAGCAAGCGCTGGGCCAAGGAACTGATGGAGGAGGCGGGCGTTCCCACGGCGGGGTACTGGGCGGCGACGGACCGGCAGGAGGCCCTGGAGGCCCTGGAACGGCATGGCCAACCCCTGGTGGTGAAGGCGGATGGACTGGCGGCGGGCAAGGGGGTCACGGTGGCCGACAGCCTCGAGCAGTGCCGCCAGGCCATCGAGGAGGTGTTTGCCGGCCGCTTCCAGACCGCCGCCCCGGGGCAGGAGGTTGCTGGCCCTTCCCTGGTGCTGGAGGAGCGCCTCCAGGGCCCCGAGGTGTCGGTGTTTGCGCTCACCGACGGCCGCCGCATGGTGCTGCTGCCCCCGGCCCAGGACCACAAGCGCATCGGGGAGGGGGACACGGGCCCGAACACCGGCGGCATGGGGGCCTACGCCCCCGCCCCGCTGCTGGATGGGGCGGGGCTGGAGCAGGTGCGCCAGCTGGTGCTGGAGCCGATTCTCGCGGCCCTGCGGGCCCGGGGCATCGACTACCGCGGGGTGATCTTCGCTGGCTTGATGCTCACCGAAGCCGGTCCCAAGGTGATCGAGTTCAACTGCCGCTTCGGGGATCCGGAGTGCGAGACCCTGATGCCGCTGCTGGGACCGGAGCTGGCCCGGGTGTTGCTGGCCTGTGCCACCGGCTGCCTGGAGGGGGCCCCTTCCCTGACCATCGAGCCGCGCTGCAGCGCCTGCGTGATTGCCGCCGCCGAGGGTTATCCCGGCGAGGTGCGGCGCGGGGATCCGATCCATGGGGACCTGGAGGACCACCCCGATCTGCAGCTGTTTCATGCCGGCAGTCGCCGTGAGGAGAACGGCCAAGTGGTCACGGCCGGCGGCCGGGTGCTGGCGGTGGTGGCCCAGGCCGATGATTTCGACATCGCCTTCGAGCGGGCCTACGGCGGGCTGGGACGGGTGGGATTCGAGGGCATGGTCTATCGCCGCGACATCGGCCATCAGGTGCGTCAGCGCCGGCCGGCCCTGCCATGACGCGCACCGATCCCGCCCCCGCCCCGACCAGCCCCGAGCCGGCGAGCGATTCCGTGAACCTCTGGCGGGCGCGGCTGCAGCGCTGGTGGGCCGAGTTCAGCCTCCAGACCAAGCTGCTGGCGGTCGCCACCCTGGTGGTGAGCCTGCTGATGACGGGCATCACCTTCCTGGCCCTCAATGGCATCCAGCGCGATGCCCGCATGAGCGACACCCGCTTTGCCCGGGATCTCGGGCTGCTGCTGTCGGCCAATGTCACCCCCCTGGTGGCGGAGGGCAACGACCGCGAACTGGCCTCGGTGGCCGAACGCTTCTGGCAGTCCAGCCGCAGCCTCCGCTACATCTTCTTCGCCGATTCCGACGGCGTGATCTATCTGGGCATCCCGATGGGCGGCAGCATCGGCATGGGTGAGCGCGTGCTCAGCCGGCGCCTGGAGCTCCCTGCCGACATCCAGCGCCGGCCCGACAACCCCCTGATCCGCCAGCACCTCACCCCGGATGGCCAGGTCACCGATGTGTTCGTGCCGATGGTGAGCGAGGGGCGCTACCTGGGGGTGGTGGCCCTGGGCATCAACCCCAACGAGACCCTCCTGGCCAGTGCCGCCCTCACCCGGGAGGTGACCGTGGCGGTGTTCATCTCCATCTGGGTGCTGGTGATCCTGGGCTCGGTGTTCAACGCCCTGACGATCACCCAGCCGGTCAAGGAGCTGCTGCGGGGGGTGCGCTCGATCGCCGGCGGCAACTTCGAGACCCGCATCGCCCTGCCGGTGGGGGGCGAACTGGGGGAACTGCTCAACGGGTTCAACACCATGGCCTCCCAGCTGGAGGTCTACAAGGCGGCGAACATCGAGGAGCTGACCGCCGCCCAGGTGAAGCAGCAATCGTTGATCGCCACCATGGCCGACGGGGCCGTGCTGCTCGACGCCGAAGGGCACATCGTGCTGGCGAACCCCACCGCCCGGCGCCTGTTCCGTTGGGAGGGCCGCAACCTGGAGGGCGGCGCACTGGCCGCCGAACTGCCCGACCGGCTGGCGATGGAACTGCACGTTCCACTGGAAAGCCTGATCGTCAGCGAACGGGACAACACCGAGGTGCGCTGCAGCTTCGGTGATCCGCCCCGCACCCTGCGCATCGTGCTCCAGTCGGTGCGGGATGCCAGTGGCGAGAGCCTCAAGGGCATCGCCATGACCATCCAGGATCTGACCCGGGAGGTGGAACTGAACGCCGCCCAGAGTCGCTTCATCAGCAACGTGTCCCACGAGCTGCGCACGCCCCTGTGCAACATCAAGAGTTACGTGGAGACGCTGCATGACATGGGCGATCTGCTCAGCCCTGGAGAACAGAAGGAGTTCCTGAGCATCGCCAATGCCGAGACCGATCGCCTTTCACGGCTGGTCACCGACGTGCTCGATCTGTCGCGGCTGGAGTCGGACCGGGTCTGGCAGCTGGAGCCCATGGATCTGGCCCCGGCGATCGAGCAGACCCTGCGCACCTACCGACTGAACGCAGAGGAGAAGGGGGTCAGCCTGATCTTCGCCGCTGATCAGCACCTGCCCCGGGTCCGTGGCAACTGGGATCTTCTGCTTCAGGTGTTCGACAATCTGGTGGGCAATGCCCTCAAGTTCACACAGGCTGGCGGCCAGCTGCTGTTGCGGGCCTACCCCTGGCCCGACCACTGTCTGCTGGATCCAGGCGCCAGCCCGGGTGATCACCCCTCCTGTGCCCTCACCTCACCCCTGCCACGGCTGCGGGTCGAGATCGCCGACACCGGCTGCGGTATTTCCGAGGCCGACCAGGCGCGGATCTTCGAGCGGTTCTTCCGGGTCGAGAACGCCGTCCACACCGAAGCCGGAACCGGTCTTGGGCTCTCGATCGTGCGCGGCATCCTGGAAAAGCACGGCAGCCTCGCCCGGATGGCCAGCGAGCCCGGGGTGGGCACCACCTTCTGGTTCGAACTGCCTCTGGAGGATGCCGATGGTGATGAACTGCAGGTCCAGGTGGAGCGCTCCTCGACCATGGCCGAACTGGATGGGGAGCGGCGGATTCCCGTGGCTTGAGCCACGGCCTTCAGGTGCGCCTCGGCCGGACATCGGAGATCGCGTCATTCAGGCGAATCACATCACACGCCGCTATGCAAGATGGCGGTGCCCCCTGTTGATGGCCCGCTTCCACCGCTCCAACTTGCGAGCCCTCAACAGCTGATCACGCTGGCGCTGCCTCGGTTCAGCTTTCTCCGTCCACGCTGCGCATGATTCGCCCGAGGTCGGCACGCTCGTCGGTGGTGATGCGATGGGGGACGCCGCTGATGATGCGCTCGAAATTGGCGAAGGAATCCTTGATCTCCGGACCGTTGCCGGTGATCACGAATTCCCGGATGCCTTTGTCGTGCCAGGATCCACGCATCTTGAACACGTTCAGGGCCCTGGCCATTTCGCCACGGATCTCCACATATTGCAGCAGCAGAATGGTGTCGGTGATGGTGGAGATATGGGAATCGGTGATCGAGTGGCTTCCCATGAACTCTTCGGAAGTATTGGTGAAGAAGCCGGCGATTTCTTCCTGTTTCGCATAGCCCGTCACCCCGATCACGAATTGCCGGAAGGCGTTGTGGCTGACGCCACGGGCGAGGGCGGAAAGCGAATCGATCGCCATGCGGGAGGGCTTGAACTGGCTGATCTCCGTCTTGATGATCTGCAGGTGATCCTCCAGGCCGGTGGACTCCGGGTAGGCGCAGATGATCTTCAGCAGTCCGTCCTGCTCCATCTGCTCGAAATCGATGCCCCAGCTGGTGGCGTTGCGCAGCAGCTGGGAGCGGGATTCCTCGTAGGCGAACAGGATCGCCCGCTCCTTGCTGCGGCAGGCATCCTCCACGAACTTGCTGACCAGCAGGGTCTTGCCGGTGCCGGTGGCGCCGGTCGCCAGGATGATGGAGTCCTTGAAGAAGCCACCCCCGCACATCTCATCCAGCCGGGGCACGCCGGAGCTCAGGCGCACATTGGAGGAACGCTGGGTGAGCCGCATTGCCCCCAGCGGAAAGACGTTGATGCCGTGGCTGCCCATGGTGAAGGGAAATTCCCCCTTCATGTGGGTGGTGCCGCGGAGCTTCAGCACCTCCACCGTGCGCCGGCGCCGCTCGCCCTCCAGCACGTTGCGCAGGATCACCACGTTGTCGGACACGAACTCCTCAACGCCGTAGCGGGCGATCGGCCCGTACTCATCGATGCGTTCGGTGGTCATCAGCGTGGTGACGCCGATCTCCTTGAGCCGGGCGATCAAGCGAAAGATCTCCCGGCGCACCACGGAAATGGCATCGTACTGCTGAAAGACGGCCGTGATGGAGTCGATGGCCACCCGCCGCGCCTTGTATTTGCGGATCGCGTAATGGATTCGCTCGATCAGGCCGGAGAGGTCGAAACTTCCCGACACTTCCTGACCATCGGGATCCGGGGAGGCATCGAGAACGAAGAGCTTGTCCTGATCGACCATGTCCTGCAGGTTCCAGCCGAAACTGGAGGCATTGCGCAGGATGTCGAGGGGTGATTCCTCGAAGGTGACAAAAATACCGTGCTCGTTGTATTGGCGGATGCCATTGCACAGAAAATTCAGTGAAAAGACCGTTTTCCCCGTACCTGAGGTGCCGCTGATCAGGGTCGATCGGCCGATCGGCAGTCCGCCGTGGCAGATATCATCGAAGCCCTCGATCCCGGTGGGAAGTTTCTGCATCTGCATACGGTTGGCAGCGGCAGCTTGGTCGTTGGGATCCTGCATCGAAGAGATGGAAGGGCGAAGGGGCTGATGGGGAACAGGGTTGACGCGGGGATGGCCTGATCGGGGAGGCTTCAGGAGGTTTCCGGAAGGGTGGCTTCACCGCCTGCTTCCAGTTCATCGATGTCCAGTTTGAAATCCTCATCGTTGAGTTCCTCGTAGAGGAGATCCAGGCCGATCAACACCTTTTCCCGATCGGAAAGATCGCCGATGATTCGCCGCACCGGTGGCGGCAGGATCTTGGCCAGGGTGGGTGTGGCCAGGATTTTATCTTCCTCCGCCAGCTGCGGGTTCTTGAGGACATCGATCACCTTCAGGGCATAGACGCCACGGAATTCCGATTCGAGGATGTCGCGGAGCGTCTTGAGCGCCCGCATGGAATTGGGTGTATTGCCCGCCACGTAAAGTTTGAGAATGTAGGTCTTGCGAAAAGTCATGTCAATGGTTTAGGCGGAGTGGCTGGGCGATTCGATCCCGGATTCGGGAAGGATAGGAAGGTCTGGAGGAACGGAGCGGCGATACATTTCGCAGAGATGGGCCATGATGTCGATGAGGGCAAGGCGGTAGTCCTGAAGAAAATCGTCTTTCTGGCCTTTGAGTAGCAGCTGTTTCCTGAACTCTTCGATCAGATTCATGTGAATCTCGACCATTTTGATGATCGGCAGATCGGCAAAGAAGGCGGTGTTCACGAAGCTTTCGATCGCCTGGTTGGCCGCTGCAGGATTCTTGAAGTAGCTGATCAGCAGGTCCCGGTAGGTGCGCTGCAGGGAGCCAAGCAGCTCCATGCGCTCCTGGGTTTCAAGGTTGCGCAGGAAGCGGGCGGGATCCCGCTTGTAGTAGACACCGAGGTACCCGAGGCGTCCCTTCAGCCGGTTCGACAGTTTCCAGCCGTCCGTGCTGGCGGCCGCGGCATCGGCGACAGCTGGTTGGCTGGTGCTCCTCAGAAAGCGGGAGACGGCCGCGTCCAGGCTGTAACTCAGCTGCTCCACCTGGTCGGGGGGCAGGCGGACTTCGGCGTGGTGAAACTGCACCTCGCCGCTGATCGGGCCGATCAGCACGGCCGGCAGCTCCAGCCCCAGGTCGTGCAGGTTGCGGAAGAGGCCGCCATCCACGGCGTCCTCCTCCAGCAGGATCCCGTCAACGTCATCGCGGTGCTGCTCCAGCTGCTCAAGGGGTGCGGCGGCAGGGTCCAGTGAGACGAGCTGGTAACGGCCGCCCCTGAGGGACTGGACACAGGCCTCGGCCAGGGCAGGGGTCTGGATCAGGGAGAGAATGTGGAGAACAGGCTGGGGCATCGACCGCTGCGGCGGGGAGCTCCCCTGGATGGGCTGATTCTTGACGGAAGGGAGACCCAGGCGGGAAGATCTTAGTTCTGTCTTTCGATTCCGTGCGCCCAGGCCCAATGACGGCGTCCTGCCGCCAGCCTGGCCACGCCCCCCGAGCCATGACCCAAGCCCCCCAGAAGGAACCTCAGAGTTCACAGGCGAGCGATACAACCGGCGCCTACGCCATCGTTGAGGCCTCCGGCCAGCAGTTCTGGCTTCAGCCCGATCGCTATGTCGACCTCGACCGACTCAGCGCTGACGTCGACAGCACCGTCACCCTGGAGAACGTGCTGCTTGTCAAGGACGCTTCCGGCACCACCCTGGGTCAGCCCTACGTGGAGGGCGCCACCGTCGAGCTCAAGGTGATGGCCCACCGCCGCGGCCAGAAGATCATCGTTTACAAGATGCGCCCCAAGAAAAAAACCCGTCGCAAGAACGGACACCGCCAGGAACTCACCCGGGTGATGGTCCAGGCGATCAAAATCGGCGGCAAGGCGATCGCCTGATCGCCGCCCTGGCATCCACGTCCTCTTTCACCTCTTTCACCTTCTCTGATTCCCCATGGCCCACAAGAAAGGCACGGGCTCAACCCGCAACGGCCGCGATTCCAATTCCAAGCGCCTCGGCGTCAAGCGTTACGGCGGTGAGACCGTGAGCGCCGGTTCGATCCTGATCCGTCAGCGCGGCACTTCGGTGATCCCCGGCGTCAACGTCGGCCGCGGCTCCGACGACACCCTGTTCGCCCTGGTGGACGGCGTCGTCAGCTTCGAATCGATCAAGCGCGGCCTGCGCAACCGCAAGCGCATCAACATCGCCGTCGGCGCCTAGCTCCGGGAGGCGTCGCCCAGTTCCCTGCCGTCGCCCGGCACCTCGAGGTAGCGCCTCAGCCAGCCCACCAGCAGGTAGAAGGGCAGGGTGTCGGCCAGGGCAGCCAGCAGCTTGAACACGTAGCCGCTGGCGATGAACACCGCCAGCTGGGGCAGCACCGGCTCTCCGGCCCTGATCGGCAGCACATGGGCGGCGTAGTGGCTGATCAGCACCACCGCTGATGTGTCCACGATCTGGCTGATCAGGGTGGATCCGTTGTTCCGCAGCCACAGGGCCTTGCCGTTGCTGAAACGTTTCCAGAAATGGAACAGGCGCACGTCGGTGAACTGGGCGGCCATGTAGGCGGCCATCGAGGCCCCCACGGCCCCGAAGGCCAGACGGCGCACCTCGAAGAACACCGGCACCCCATCGGCCTGGGTGTCGGCCGGCAGGCCCACCGCCCCACCGAAGCCGTCGAGCCCCGGCAGGATTCCCCCCAGCCAGAGCACCAGCACGATCCAGCCATTGAGCATCAGACCCACCCACACCACCTGGGAGGCGCGCCGCTCGCCCCAGATCTCGCTGATCAGGTCGGTGCACAGGAAGGTGACGGGATACGGCAAGGCCCCGATCGCCACGATGATCGGGAAGGAGCCGATGCTGCCCAGATTCAGGAACCGGGTCAGCCCCAGGATGTTCAGCATGCCCATGGTCCCGAGGAAGATGCCGGCCAGCACCAAGAAGGTCACCTCGCGCCGGTCCTGCAGCGTCATCGGCGCCTGAGCATGGGAGAAGATCCCACCAGGCTGCCTCCTGCACGCCCGTCGTGCCACAGCTGCGGCTTTCTGGTGCTCGACAAGCCGGCGGGCCTCACCTCCCACGACGGTGTCGCCCGGGTGCGGCGGGCCTATGGCCTGCGGCGGGTGGGCCATGGCGGCACCCTGGATCCGGCGGTCACCGGGGTGCTGCCGATCGCCCTCGGCCCGGCCACCCGCCTGCTGCCCTACCTGCCCGGCGACAAGACCTATCGCGGCACGGTGCAGCTGGGCGTCCGCACCGGCACCGACGATCTCGAGGCAGAGGTGCTCGAGCAGGCGGCCGTTCCGCCCCTCGCTCCCGAGGATCTGGAGCGGGCCCTGGCCGGCTTCCGGGGTGAGATCCTGCAGGTTCCTCCCCAGGTCTCCGCTGTCCACGTCGATGGCCAGCGGGCCTACGCCCGGGTCCGGGCGGGAGAACAGCTGGCGTTGGCGGCGCGTCCGGTGCTGATCCACAGCCTGGAACTGCTCGGCTGGGATGCCGCCACCGGCCGCCTGGAGCTGGAGGTGCGTTGTTCCGCCGGCACCTATGTGCGTGCCCTGGCGCGGGATCTTGGGGAGGCCATCGGCTGCGGTGGTGCCCTGGCCAGCCTGCGCCGCACCGCCGCCCTCGGTTTCGGGCTGCACCAGGCCATCTCCATGGAGCGTCTGGCGAGCGGCCCCCTCCCCCCCCTGCTGGATCCCCTCGACGTGCTGGTGGATCTGCCGCGCCAGCGTCTCGATCCGGCCCAGCTGTCCCCGTGGCGTTGCGGCCGGTCGCTGCCCCGGACGGTGGAGCAGTCGCCCGAGGGGGCGGTCGCCGTGCTCACGCCGGATGGCAGTCTGGCGGGCATCGCCCGTGCCGATGGCAAGGGTCTGCTCCTGCCCCGGCTGGTGTTCGACGCCGCCGGTTGAACCTCTCCTGACATCGCGATGGCCGGCCACAGCAAATGGGCCCAGATCAAACGCACCAAGGCGGTGGTGGATGCCAGGCGGGGGGCGCTGTTCACCCGGCTGGGGCGGGAGATCACCGTGGCGGCCCGCGGTGGTGCGGACCCCGCCGGCAACTTCCAACTGCGTACCGCCATCGAGAAGGCCAGGCTGGCGGGGCTTCCGAACGCCAACATTGACCGGGCCGTCGCCAAGGGGAGCGGCCAGGGCGGTGGTGGCGCCGCGTTGTTCGAAGCGGTGCGCTATGAGGGCTATGGCCCGGGGGGCGTGGCCGTGCTGATCGAGGCCCTCACGGACAACCGCAATCGCACCGCCGCCGATCTGCGCCTGGCTTTCGGCAAGCACGGCGGCAATCTCGGGGAGACCGGCTGCGTCAGCTACCTGTTCGAGCAGCGGGCCGTGGTGCGGCTGGCCCTCCCCCTGGCCGACGAGGAGAACCTGCTGGAAAGCCTGCTGGTGCTTGAGGAGCGGGGCGGCCCGGCGGTGGCCGGCTACGTCATCGACCCCGAAGGCGTCGATGTGTTCGGCGCCTATGCCGACCTCGAAGCCCTCCAGGATGGGCTGCGGCATCAGGGCCTGCCGCTGGCGGGTTGGGAGCACCGCTGGATCGCTTCGCTGCCGTGCCGCCTCGAGGACGTCGGGGTGCTGACCAGCTGCTTGCGCATGCTGGACGTGCTGGAGGATCTCGACGACGTGCGCAGCGTCACCGCCAATCTCGAGGCGGACGACGCCCTGATGGAGGCGGCGATCCTCAGCTGAGGCCACCGCGCGTTTCGTCTCCCTGGGGAAGCCGCTCGACCAGCACGCAGGTGGAGCGCGCCTCCACCCGGCAGCGGTCGCCCTGGATCGGCTCCGGGGCGTCGAAGCCGGTGATGGCCTCGGGGCCGGGCCTGGCGGTATCGATCCAGCGGCCCCAGGTTCCGGCCGGCCCTTCCGCCCCAGCAGGGATCGCGAAGCTGAGCGGTTCCCAGTAGGCGTTGAACAGGGCATGCAGCCGGAAGCGCCCGTGCAGGCTGGTGACCGTGACGGCCAGGGAGCGGGAGGCGTCGCTCCAGTCCGGTTGGTGCAGCTCCACCCCGTGCCAGGTGATCTGGGACTCCCGCAGCAAGCCCGCCAGGCTGATCTCCTCTGCATCGCTCACCACGTCACGATGCAGGCGGAAGGCGATCAGCTCCTGCACGAAGCGCAGCAGGTCGCCGTGGCGCTCCACCAGGGTCCAGTCGAACCAGCTGATGGCGTTGTCCTGGCCGTAGGCGTTGTTGTTCCCCTGCTGGCTGCGCCCCACCTCATCACCCATCAGCAGCATCGGTGTGCCGATGGACAGCAGCAGCAGGGTGAGGAAGTTGCGGCTCTGCCGCTGCCGCAGGGCCGCGATGGCGGGGTCGTTGCTGGGGCCCTCCACGCCGCCGTTCCAGCTGGCGTTGTCGTCGCTTCCGTCGCGCCCCTGCTCACCGTTGGCGTCATTGTGCTTGTGGTCGTGGCTGACCAGATCGGCCAGGGTGAAGCCGTCGTGGCAGGTCACGAAGTTGATGCTGGCCTCCGCTTCCCGCCGCTTGTGGCCGTAGAGATCGGGGCTGCCGGTGAGGCGCTGGGCCAGGGCCGGCACCATCGCCGGATCGCTCTTGAGGAAGCGGCGCACGTCGTCGCGGAAGCGGCCGTTCCACTCCCGCCAGCTGTCGCCCACGAACTGGCCCACCTCGTAGAGCCCGGCGGCGTCCCAGGCCTCGGCGATCAGCTTGGTCCCCGCCAGCACCGGATCGGTGTCGATGTCGAACAGGATCGGCGGCAGCGGCATCGGCTGGCCCGTCTCGTCGCGGGAGAGCACGGCCGCCAGATCGAAACGGAAGCCGTCCACGTGCATGTGCTGCACCCAGTGGCGCAGGCTGTGGCGGATCAGGCGCCGCACCACCGGATGGTTGGCATTGAGGGTGTTGCCCGTGCCGGTCACGTCCAGATAGCGGCTCCGGTCCGCCTCCAGCAGGTAGTAGTCGGCGTTGGCCAGGCCCCGGAAGCAGAAGGTGGGGCCGTCGGCCGCTCCTTCTGCGGTGTGGTTGAAGACCACGTCGAGAATCACCTCGATGTTGGCCCGGTGCAGGGCCTTGACCAGATCCCGGAATTCGTCGAGGGGACCGAGCGGGTCCTGACGGGAGCTGTAGGGGCGGTGGGGAGCGAAGAACGACACGGGCTGGTAGCCCCAGTAGTTGACCAGGCCGTCGGGGGCGTCGCAGGGATCGAAATGGAACACGGGCATCAGCTCCACGGCCGTGATGCCCAGGGTCTGCAGGTAGGGGATCTTCTCGATCAGCCCGGCGTAGGTGCCGGCCCTGTCCGGCGCCACCCCGGAACTGGGATGGCAGGTGAAGCCGCGCACATGCATTTCGTAGATCACCGCTTCGCTGGAGGGCCGCTGCAGGGGGCGATCACCCTCCCAGTCGTAGGCGTCCAGGTCGGCCACCACGCTCTTCATGGCGGTGGCCATGGCGCTGCCGGCCTGGCCGCCCTGGCGGCGGCTGTACCCCGGTGGCATCACCACCGCCAGCCCGTAGGGATCGAGCAGCAGGCGGCCGGGGTCGAAGCGCATGCCCTGCTCTGGCGCGAAGGGGCCATGGACCTTGTAGCCGTAGATCTGGCCGGCCTTGAGGCCTCCGACCAGGGCATGCCAGTAGTGGATCGTCCGGTGCTGGTCCGGGGCCAGGGGGATCACCTGGCTGGGTTCGTCCGCCGCCTCGGCATCGAACAGGCACAGCTCCACCAGGGTGGCGTCCCTGGCGTAGATGCTGAAGTTGACGCCTCCCGGCTGCAGGCTGGCCCCCAGGGGGGCGCTGCTGCCGGGAGCCACCGGGGGCGCAGCCCCGCCGGTCGTCTCGAGCGGTGCCATCAGCCCGTCGCCGTTTCCTCCAGCCTGACCCCCCGAAGTCCTCCCGTCAGGTCAGAGCCTCCGGTCAGCCCATGGCAGCGGCGTCGGCGATCACCGTGAGGGCGGGATGGAGCTGCAGCCAGCTGGCGGGCAGCTCCGGCGTGGGGGGCTGGCGCAGGGCGCGGCGCAGGATGGCCGCTTTCTCGCCGCCGGTGACCACCAGCAGCACCCGGCGGGCCGAGAGGATCTCCGCGAGTCCCAGGGTGATGGCCCGCCGGGGGACGGCGTCGGGGTCGTCCCCGAAGGCGCCGGCGTTCTGGCGTCGCGTGGGGCCGCTGAGCTCCACGCAGCGGCAGGCCACCGATGCCTCCGAGGGGGGTTCGTTGAAGCCCACGTGGCCGTTGAGGCCCAGGCCCAGCAGCTGCAGGCCGATGCCGCCGGCCGCCGCCACGGCGGCGCCGTAGCGACGCGCCTCGGCGTCCGGATCGACGGCCCGGCCATCCGGGAGCTGCACCCGCCCGGGGGCCAGGCGCAGGGGCTCCACCAGCTGGCGCTCCATGGTGGCGGCGAAGGAGGCGGCATCCTGCGCCGCCAGCCCCACATATTCGTCGAGGTTGAAGCTGCACCAGCCGTCACGCACCATCGCGGCCAGGGCCGGCTCCAGCCGCCCCAGCTGGCGGGCCAGGCAGGCATACACGGGCTCCATGGTGCGTCCGGTGGCCAGCCCCAGGGGCCTGGAAGGGCGCAGCCGGTCCGCCAGCAGCAGAGCCGCCACCCGTTCCGCCACCGCCGCCGCATCGGCGAGAACGACCCGGCCCATCTGGGGGTGATGAAGGGGGCCCTGCCGCCTCAAAGCGAGGAGTAGGGGAGGATCCTGACGCCCTGGTAGTAGTGCCTCAGGATCTCCTTGTAGTCCTCGCCGCGCAGGGCAAGGCCGTAGGCGCCCCACTGGCTCATGCCCACCCCGTGGCCATAGCCGCGGCCGCTCACCAGCAGCGTCGGTGCGGCAGGGGGCCGGGGGGTCCGCCAGGGGGCCTGAACCACTCCGGACGCCAGGGAGCGGATCCCCTCGGGGGTGAACACGCCCTCCAGGGAGGGCAGCGGGGGGAGGGACGGGTAGGCCCTGGGCGAAGCCTCGAAGTCGAACCGGGCCAGGGTGCTGCGCAGGCCCAGCCGCTGGCGCAGTTCGGCGCCGGAGAGCAGCAGCGAACCTCCGGGGCCCGTCACCCGGGCCTGGCGGATGCGGCCGGAGCTGGTGGTGGAGAGCACCTCGATGCGGAAGGCGCCGTTGATCTCCCGGAACGCCTGGGTCAGCTTGTCGGGCTGGATGCGCAGCTGCCAGGCATGCACCGGGCTGGCCTGGTCGTAATCGGGCACACTCACCAGATAGGGCAACTGCTGGCGCCAGATTTCGCCGCTGTTGGCCGTGAGGCCGCCACTGCTGCTGTGGAAGACCGCATTGATCAGGCTGGAGCCGTGGACCAGCACCTGGGAGCGGGTGCTGCGCACCGCTTCCCGGGTGGAGTCGGTTTCGGCCTCCACCCCTTTGTAGACCTGGCTGGACACCGTGGCCTTGAGGTCGAAGGGGGCCGCGGGTCGCCGCTGGCGCAGGGCGTAGGTGCGCGCCGCCACCGCCTGCGCCCGCAGGGCCGCCAGGGGCCAGCTGGCCGGCATCTCGCTGCCCACCACGCTGGGCAGGTAGCTCTCGACGTCAATCAGGTTGATCGCCTGCAGGCGATCGCCCTCGCTGCGCACCAGCAGCCGGCCGCGGTAGCGACGCTGCTGCAGGGTCAGCAGGGCATCACCGTTGCCCCTTTGACCCGGGGCGGGATCAATCCAGGCCTGGCCGGATGGCAGCGACACCCGCCGCGGACCACCGGCCGCTCCCTCCAGCCTCGCTTCCAGGGCCGGGCCGCTGCGGCGCAGCTGCAGGCGTGCCCCCGGGGCCAGCTCCAGCAGGGTGCGGCCCGCTCCGTCGCCGACGCGCAGGGTGCCGCTGGCGGCCTCCAGTTCCAGGCTGGGGGCTTCCTGCAGCAGCACCCGCACCACGGGGGCCGGCGCCTTGGCCTGGATGGGGACGGGCCCCGCCACGGCGGCGGGGAGCAGCGCCAACGGCATGCCGGCGCGCCATCCGAAACGGAGCAAGGACACGAGTCTGCGCAAGCGACAACGGGTCATTCTGGCCGGGTCCTTCTGCCGAGGCCACTGCGCCGGCCGCAAGACCGGCCGTCGGACCGGCTGGCACCCACCGAGGCGGCGGCGTGGCAGCATGCGGCCTGAGGCACCTTGGGTGTGCAGGTCACCTTCCTGGGAACCAGCTCCGGCGTTCCCACCCGCGCCCGCAACGTCTCCGCCGTCGCCCTGCGCCTGCCCCAGCGTGCCGAACTCTGGCTGTTCGACTGCGGCGAGGGAACCCAGCACCAGTTCCTGCGCAGCGAGCTGCGGGTGTCCCAGCTGCGCCGGATCTTCGTCACCCACATGCACGGCGACCATGTCTTCGGCCTCCCTGGGCTGCTGGCCAGCCTGGGCCTGGCCGGCAGCTGCGGGGGCATCGACCTCTATGGGCCGGATCCGCTGCGGGACTATCTGGAAGGGGTGATGCGCACCTCCTCCACCCGCATCGGCTATCCCCTGCGCACCCATCGGGTGAAGGAGGCCGCCGCCCGGGGCAGCCTGGTGCTCGATGACGACGACATCACCGTGCGCTGCACGGCGCTCACCCACCGGGTACCGGCCTATGCCTACCGGGTGGATCAGAAGCAGCGGCCGGGCCGTTTCGATGTGGAGCGGGCCCGGGCCCTGGGCATTCCCCCCGGGCCGGTCTATGCCGAGCTCAAGGCGGGTCGCAGCGTCTGCCTCGACGATGGCCGGGTGATCCGCGGCGAGGCCCTGTGCGGACCGCCGCGGCCGGGGTGCAGCGTCGTCTACTGCACGGACACGGTGTTCAGCGAGGCGGCGGTGGTGCTGGCCCGGGGCGCCGACCTGCTGATCCACGAATCCACCTTCTCCCACGGCGAAGCGGAGCTGGCCATCGCCCGCCAGCACTCCACCAGCACCATGGCCGCCCAGACCGCCCTGGAGGCGGGGGTGAAGCGGCTGGTGCTCACCCACCTGAGCCCCCGCTACGTGGCGGGGAATCCCATGACGCCCGACGACCTGGTGGCCGAGGCCCGGGCCATCTTTCCCGAGACGATCGTGGCGAAGGACTTCCTCAGCCTCGAGGTGGGGACGGCGGCCTGAGCCTGCAACAGTTCGCGTGATTCGGTTCCGGCAGACCCGTCGCCCGTGATACAAGGTCTCAGTTGCGGTCCGACCGCCATTTCGCCGGCTTCTCCCATGGCCCCCCTCTTTCGCTCAGCCGCCCCCCTTTCAGCCGTCTGCCGCTCCGCTGTCCGTGCCATCGCCCGGACCCTGCTGATCCTCCCCCTGGCCCTGCTGATCTGCTTCGCGGGCCCCGCGGCCGCGGCCCAGTGGAGCCCCGAACAGCTCACCGTGCCCGTCTCCCCCGACGGCACCCTGGTGACCTTCAGCGAGAAGGAGGTCAAGACCGGCCGCAAGCTCTTCAACGAAAGCTGCGGCACCTGCCACGCCGGCGGCATCACCAAGACCAACCAGAACGTCGGCCTCGACCCCGAGACCCTCGCCCTGGCGACCCCGGCCCGGGATTCGGTGGAGGCCCTGGTCGACTACATGAAGGACCCCACCTCCTACGACGGCGAGTACAGCATTTCCGACGTGCATCCCAGCCTGCGCAGCAGCGATGTGTTCGTGAAGATGCGCGACCTCGATGACGACGACCTGCGCCTGATCGCCGGTTACATCCTGGTGGCCCCCAAGGTCCAGGGCATCCAGTGGGGCGGCGGCAAGATCTACTTCTGATCACCCGGCCCCTCTCCGCCGGCCGGCCTGCGCCGGCCGGTTTTTTTGTGCCTGGATGCCGGCGCCTCAGGGCGCCGGGGCCGGCAGCGATGGCGGTGGTGGCGGGGCCAGGTTGCCGGCCTCCAGCGACCCCGGCAGCTTGCTGTACCACCACTCCTGCAGGCCGGGTGCCAGCCGCTGGGGGAACAGGGTGATCACGGTGCGGGTGGGCCGGGCTCCCGGCTGCAGCAGCTCCACGGCGTAGGAGGGGCAGCGACGGGCGGCCAGGTCCGGCACGAAGCGGCGGCCGATCCGGCGCCAGCTGGGTTCCTTGCTGCGCCAGGCGAGACGGCAGCAGGGCCAGGGAAGCTCCTCCCGATCGAACAGGCGGCAGCAGGGCCCCAGGACCCGGTAGCTGTACTGGCCGCCGGGGCTGGGATGCTCGCTGCCGGAGGCCAGCACGGTGTCCACCTGGAGTGACATGAAAAAGCCACCCCGGAGGGTGGCGGAGAAGAACGTGACGTTCAGGGGGCGATCCGCGTGAAGCGCCCCGCAAGGAGCTCAGTAGAGCTCTTCTTCGGTGTGGGTCTTGATGGTGCAGTCGGAGGTGGGGTAGGCGACGCAGGTGAGGACGAAGCCGGCCTCGATCTGGTCGTCGTCGAGGAAGCTCTGATCGGACTGGTCAACGGTGCCCGAGGTGAGCTTGCCAGCGCAGGTGGAGCAGGCGCCGGCGCGGCAGGAGTAGGGCAGGTCGATGCCCTGCTCTTCGGCGGCGTCGAGGATGTACTGGTCGTCAGGAACCTCGATGGTCTTGTTCAGGCCCTCGCTCTCATTGACGAGGGTGACCTTGTAGGAAGCCATGAAAGAGATTGAAGCTCACAGACACCCGGCAGCCAGGGCCTGTAGGACTCGCCCTTCCTACATCCGACAGGGGGCTTTCCCGGCGATCTTGGGCTCGCAGGCCGGGAAGCCCAATCAAAGCCAGGACACAGATCAGCGTGCCTTATGCAACATCCGAGGCCGAACGGATCTGCAGCAGGCCCCAGCGGTCCTGTTCGACCCGCCTTTCCACCCGCCAGCCCGCGGCCGCCAGATCCCGCTCCAGGCCAGGGGCCTGATCCACCAGCAGCCCGCTCAGGAGGCCCACTCCAGCGGGGCCCAGCAGGCGTGGGAACCAGGGAATCAGGGCCTCGATCACCGGCGCCAGGATGTTGCAGAGCAGCAGATCCGCACCGCGCCCCTCCAGCAGCTCCACCAGGGCCTCCGCCGACCCGGTGGTCACCGTCAGGGGCGCCGGACCGCCGGTCGCCGGGCCGGCGCCATCCAGCCCGTTGAGGGCGGCGTTCTCCCGTGTGGCCCTCGCCGCCAGGGGATCGGTGTCGGCGGCCGCCACGCTCGCGGCCCCAAGCCGCAGGGCGGCCAGACCCAGGATGCCGCTGCCGCAGCCCAGATCGGCCACCCGAAGCCCTCCGAGCCCCGGCCCCAGGCCTGTCCGCTGCCGCGCGCCTGCGAGGGCTTCGAGGGCCTCCAGGCAGAGGCGGGTGGTGGGATGGCTGCCGGTGCCGAAGGCGCTGCCCGGGTCGATGCGGATCACCAGGCGCCCGGCCTGCTCCGGCGGCACCTCCAGCCAGGCCGGCAGCACCAGCAGCTGCTCGCCCACCGGATCGGGCCGCCAGTGGCTCTTCCAGCTCAGGCTCCAGTCCTCGTCAGCCTGCCGTTGCCAGCGGACCTGTGGCAGCGCCAGGTTGAAGGGCTCCCCCAAAGGGGCCAGGGCCCGCTCCAGCTCCTGCCGCTGGTCGGCGGGCCAGTCGCTTTCCGGCAGCCAGGCCAGCAGCTGACGGCGCTCCGGGGCCTCCGGGGTGTGCTGCAGGGCCACCCGAGGGACACCCAGGAGCGGCAGCTTCCAGAGCAGGGATTCCTCCAGTTCGGCCGGGGCGGCCATCTCCAGCCGCCACCAGACCAGACCCATCAGAGGGTGACCGGATGGGCGGCCTGGATGCCGTTGATGCCGTGGATCACCGCCAGCAGGCTGGGGGGGATCGGGTCGTCGAGACTCAGCACCATGACGGCGTCACCCCGCACGATGCGGCGCCCCACCTGCATCGAGGCGATGTTGACGTTGTGCTCACCCAGCAGGGAACCCAGCTGGCCGATGATGCCGGGCATGTCCCGATGGCGGGTGAAAAGCATGTGACGGCTCGGCGTCACGTTGACCGGGAATTCGTCGATGGTGGTGATGCGCAGCTCCCCGTCGGTGAACACCGCTCCGGTGACGCTGTGGTTGCCCCGCGGGCTGCGGGAGCTGAGCTGGAGCGAACCGCCGGCGAAGTCACGGCTGGCATCGTCCCTGACCTCGAGCACGTGGATGCCGCGCTCCTTGGCCTCCAGGGTGGCGTTGACGTAGTTGATGCTGTCCCCCAGGGCGGCCGACAGGATGCCCTTGAGGGCGGCCACCACCAGGGGCTGGGCGGGGTGGGAGGCGAATTCGCCCTGCAGCCGCACCTCCAGCTCGCTGATCTGGCCGCCGGCCAGCTGGCTGAGCAGCAGGCCGAGGGTTTCGGCCAGCTGCAGATGGGGCTTCAGCTGCTCCATCACCTCGGGGGTCAGGCCGGGGATGTTGACGGCACTGCGGGCCGGCAGGCCCAGGAGCACATCTCGGATCTGCTCGGCCACGTCGATGGCGACGTTCTCCTGGGCTTCCTCCGTGGAGGCCCCCAGGTGCGGGGTGAGGATCAAGCGCTCCTTGACCAGGCGCAGCGGTGAATCGGCCGCCAGGGGTTCTTTGGCGTACACGTCGATCGCGGCACCGGCGATCACCCGGTTCTCGACGGCGTCGGCCAGGGCCTGTTCATCGATGATGCCGCCGCGGGCGCAGTTCACCAGCCGGGCGGTGGGCTTCATCGTGGCGAGCAACGCCGCGTTGACCAGGTTTTCGGTGTCCGGCGTGCGCGGCAGGTGCAGGCTGACGTAGTCGGCTTCGGCGAACAGCTGGGGCAGGGGCAGCAGCCGCACCTGCAGCATCTGGGCCCGTTCGGCGGAGATGAACGGGTCGTAGGCGGCCACGTCCATGCCCATGGCCCGGGCGACGCGGGCCACGTGGGAGCCGATCTTGCCGAGGCCCACCACGCCCAGAATCTTCTTGTAGAGCTCGTTGCCCACGTAGGTCTTGCGGTCCCAGCCGCCGGCCATGGTGCTGGCGTGGGCGTGGGGCACGTGCCGCGAGAGGGAGAGCATCAGCGCCAGGGCATGCTCGGCGGCGGCGATCGTGTTCCCCTCCGGGGAATTCACCACGATCACGCCGCGCCGGGTGGCGGCGGGCACATCGACGTTGTCGACGCCCACGCCGGCCCGGCCGATGATGCGCAGACGGTCGGCGGCTTCGATCACCTCCGCCGTCACCTGGGTGCCGGAGCGGATCATCAGGCCTTCGTAGTCGCCGATGCAGCCCACCAGCTCCTGCGGGCTGAGGCCCGTGCGCACATCCACCTGGGCGACCTGGGAGAGGATGTCGATCCCCGCCTGGTCAATGGGATCGGAGACCAGAACCTTCGTCATGTCCGGCAGCGGTGCAGGGGGCGGGGGGGAGGCCCCAGGGGGGCAGGCCGGAGGTGCAGTGTAGAGAGCGGTGCGGAGACGAGCCCATGTCCCTGAGTGTGGTGGTCGTGCTGGACGACCGCGATCGCCTGCAGGCCTTGCGGGAACGCTTACTGGCGCTGCAGCCGGCCCCGACCCGCGTGCTGGCGATCGGCAGTGGCGAGGCGACCATGTCGGAGGTCGAGCGGCTCGATCCGGCCACGGCCCGGCGGCGGCGCCAGCAGTCGATGGTCCGCTGGCTGCTGCCCTTCGGGTTCCTGGCCGGGCTCACCTTCACCCAGATCACCGATCTGCACACGTTCAGCTTCGCCGGTCCCTACGGGGAACCCCTGATCGGCGGTCTGCTGGGGATGGGCTCCGGCTGGATGGGCAGTTTCGCCGCCGCCGCCAGCGTCAGCTCCGAGGAAGACGACCGCATCCGCATCCTGCGCAACCGGCTCGATGAGGGCTGCTGGCTGCTGCTCCTGGAGGCCCCCGCCGGGAGCGAGATCCCCTGGACCACGATCCAGCTGGCGCGACCGAAGGCGGTCGTGCGGCTGGACGACACCTGAACGCCCCCCTTCCGATGCTTCCACGACCGCAAGGGCTGGAGGGAGGTCGCCACCCGGAGACCCTCGAGGCCCTGTTCAGACTGGCGGAAACGGCCCTGCGCACCTGGGAACCGCAGGTCAGCGGCTTTCTGGAGGCTGCCCCGCGGGAGGAGGCCGAGGCCAGGTTCGATGCGCTCAGCGAGCTCAGCCATGCCAGCGACGGCGGCCACCCCGGCGCCGAACGTCGCTGCCTGCTGCTGGGTCGGGCGGGACAGGAGCTCACGGCCCCCGCCCTGATGGGGCTGGAGATCAGCGGCAACTTCCTGTTTGATCCCGCCTCCGCTGCCGACATGGTCGAGGGGCTGGCCAGGGCCGGTGCGGAGGAGGCGGAACGGGGCGACCTGTGGCTGCGCGGGGATCGCGGTGCCCAGGCCATCGTTACGGCGGCCCTGGCCGAGCGCCTGGATGGCACTGAGGGCCTCGTGCGAACGGTGCCGGTGCGGTTCGAGGCCCGGCCCCTCGAGGCGCTGCAGCTGCCGGCGCGCCGGCAGCCCCGTCAGCTGACCAGCGTGGAAGCCTCCCTGCGGCTGGATGCCCTGGCATCCGCCGGTTTCGGCCTGTCTCGCAACCGCATGGCCACCCTGATCCGGCAGGGGGCGGTGCGCATCGACTGGAACGTGGTCAGCAGTCCCAGCCAGCCGCTGGCCGTGGGGTCGCGGGTCCAGCTGGAGGGGCGGGGGGAGCTGGTGGTCCTCGCGATCGATCCCACCAAGAGGGAGCGCTTCCGGATCCGGATGGAGCGCCGTTGAGTCCCCGGCGGCTTCAAGTTGACAGGAGGGAAGGCCGGCGAGTAGGAAAACCCATGGGGAGAGAGGCTGATCCAACGAATTTCCTGTTGGTGATGTATGCAGCGAAAGGCCGTTTCGGTTTTCATCGAAAACGCCCATCGTTACTCCTCTATATCGTTAATCCTGTAACTAGGGTTATCCCGAGAACGGGCGATTAGCTCAGAGGTAGAGCACTACCTTGACACGGTAGGAGTCACTGGTTCGATTCCAGTATCGCCCATTCCTTCACTCTCAACTGCACGGCTCTGCCCCGGATGGGTGTGGCCGTTGCGCTCGCTGCTACCGTCGGCCGATCGTGAATGAGAGCCTGCCAGCGTGAGCCCGTTCGAGGCCCTTCCACCCCTCTCCAGCACGGTGGTGGTGGGGCTTGGTCGATCGGGTCTGGGGGCGGCACGGTTGCTCCATTCCCGCGGTGAGGCGGTGGTGGTGATCGAGAGCGGCGACACGCCGGAGCTTCGGACCCGGGCGGCCCTGCTGGAGGCCGAGTCCATTCCCGTGCGACTGGGGGTTCCCCTCAGCGTTGGGTTGTTTGCGTCGTTGCCGCTGCCGCCGACGGTGGTGGTGGTCAGCCCGGGCATCCCCTGGAACCATCCGGTGCTGGAGGAGCTCCGAGCCCGGGGGGTGCAGGTGCAGGGGGAGATCGTGCCCGCCTGGCAGGCCAGCCGCGACATTCCCTGGATCGGCATCACCGGCACCAACGGCAAGACCACCGTCACCTGCCTGGTGCACCACCTGCTGGAGCAGGGCGGCAGGGATGCGCCGCTCTGTGGCAACGTCGGCATCTCGGCCGCCGAGGTGGTGCTGCAGCGGCGCCTGGAGGATGGTCCCCGCCCCGACTGGCTGGTGGTGGAACTGAGCAGCTACCAGCTGGAGGCGGCCCCCGCTGTCGCGCCGGCCATCGGTGTCTGGACCACCCTCACCCCCGACCACCTGGAACGGCACGGGACCGTGGCCGCCTATCGCGCCATCAAGCGGCGCCTGCTGGAGCACTGCCGCATCCGCATCCTCAACGCCGACGACCCTGACCTGCTCCGCCATGCGGACAGCTGGGAGCAGGCCGACTGGATCACCGCCGGGCCCAGGGAGGCCCTGCCGGCCGGCCTTGATCCGGTGCTCTGGATCGACGACCAGGATCTGGTGCAGGGGCGTCAGGGCCCCCTTTTCCCGGCCAGCGCGCTGGCGATGCCCGGAGCCCACAACCGCCAGAACCTGCTGCTGGCGGTGGCGGTCGGGCTCCATGCGGGGCTTGAGCCGGCGGCGATGGAGGCCGCCTGCCGCTGCTTCCCGGGTGTCCCCCACCGGCTGGAGCGCATCCGCAGCCTGAACGGGGTGACCTGGTTCAACGACAGCAAGGCCACCAACTACGACGCCGCCGAGGTGGCTCTGCGGGCCCTGGAGGGACCTCTGGTGGTGCTGGCCGGCGGCCAGTCGAAGCAGGGGGATGCCACGGCCTGGCTGGAGCGGCTCCAGGAGCGGGCGGCGGCGGTGCTGCTCTACGGCGCGGCCCGGGAGGAATTCGCCTCCCTGCTGAACGGCAGTGGCTATGGCGGGGTGGTGAAGCACGCGGAGGGCCTGGAGGCGGTGGTGGCCCTGGCCGCCGAGCTGGCAGCGGGGCTGGGCTGCCGGGGGGTGCTGCTCTCCCCGGCCTGTGCCAGCTTCGATCAGTACGCCGATTTCGAATCCCGCGGCGAACACTTCCGTCGGCTGGTGCTGGCACTCTGAGGCAGACGGACCATGGCCTGGTGGTTGATGAAGAGCGAGCCGGATGTCTACGGCATCCAGCACCTGCAGGCGGAGGGCACCACGCTGTGGGATGGGATCCGCAATTACCAGGCCCGCAATTTCATGCGGTCGATGCAGATCGGTGATCGCGCCTTTTTCTACCACTCCAATGTCAGCCCCCCCGGCATCGTGGGTCTGATGGAGGTGGTCGAAACCGGGGTGGTGGATCCCAGCCAGTTCGACCCCGCCTCCAAGTACTTCGACCCTGCCTCCAAACCTGAGGCCCCCCGCTGGGACTGCGTCCGGCTCGCCTATCGCGCCAGCTTCCCGTCGCTGCTCAGCCTCGATGGCCTGCGGGAGCATTTCAGCGTGGAGGAACTGGCGGTGGTGCGGCGGGGCAACCGGCTTTCGATCCTGCCGGTGAGCGAGGCCAGCGCCACCCGGATCTTCACCCTGCTGGGGGTGGAGCCGGATCGCTGAGCCAGGCCGGCACCCCTTCAGGCCGCCGGCACGGAGAACGCCTGATGGCCTGGAAACAGGTTCGCGAGGTAGCAGCGGGTCACCCCCCGGTTGCGGACGCCGTTCTGGACCAGAAAGCCGGCCAGGGCCGCCTGGAACAGCCGGTACTGGTCCCAGTTGGGATGGCGCTCGATGAACTGCCGCATCGCCACAAGCAACGGTTCGGGCACCTCAGCGTGCAGGCTCACCAGCGATTCCGCCCCGTCCATCGGCAGGCTTCTCAAGTGGGCCATCGGGTTCGTCATCCAGCGCGTCAGCCAGTTCTCCACACCGGATCGGCGACGTCAAACCGGGCGGCCCCCGGTGTCCTGCCGCCGATCCCAGCCTGAGACACCAGGCATGGCAAGGGCTTCAGCCCGTCCATGGCAGCGGCCCCGGCCCCGAGGTACGGCGCTGTTCACCTGTCAAGCCAGGGCGGGCGTCACGGGAGGTTCTCCCCATCTCCGGCCTGGGGCCAGCCGGCGTCGACGCAGGCCTGGGGAGAAACGGTGCAAAACAAGGGTCGCGGCTGGGGAATCGCCAACGATCAACAATCCTGATCCACACCCTCCGGCTCAGCGGGTCTCAGTCGCTCAAGGGCGGCGGCGAAAGCCGTGCTGGCGGCGGCACTCCAGGTGCCTTCGATGGCCCTTGACCCCGGGCCTGGGGTGAGCACCAGCTGCAGCGACCAGTGGTGCCGATCGCCGCTCAGACCCAGCCACAGGGATCCGAGGTCGCCGGCGCGGCCATCACCGATCGGCAGTTCCAGCTCCATGTCGACGGCTTCCTCGGCCATCAGGGTGCCGGCCATCGCCTGATGCTGGGTGGTAAGGCTCCGGGCGGCCCGTTGCAGGGTGACCAGTTCCGCCCCGCTCAGTTCGCTGGCCCAGCCCGCCCCACCGATGAGGGCGGGAAACGGCGCCCTGCCGGGATCCATCACCAGCAGCCAGCCGTCCCCTTCGCAGATCTCCACAGCGGGATGGAACGGGCGGGGTTCAGCCCGGCAGCAGGTCGGGCTGGTCCTGCTCGTCGCTGAGTTCGACGATGGCCCGCTGCACCGGCTTGATCATCGAGTCGTCGAGCAGACCGTCGAAATCGTCGAAGCGGCGTTGCTTGGCCCGGAAAGCGATGCGAACGGTGGTCAGGTAGCGGTTGCTGGAGTGCCGGATCAGGCTCTCACCCCTCTGCGCCAGCTCCTTGGCGTTGAGTTCGCTGCTCGGCATACGGCCCTGATTTTCAATCTGATCACCTTAGAGGAGCCCCCCGGCCCGCCCCTGCCCGTTGGCTGCGGCCTAGCCTTTGGCACCGGCGTCCCCCCATGCCCGGCACCCTTGCCATCGACCTGGGCAGCAGCACCACCGTGGTGGCCTGGCAGGACAGCCAGGGTCCGGCCGGGCTGCTGCCCCTGCCGCCCTACAGCTGCGGCGATCCCTGCGTGGTGCCCAGCCTGCTGTGGCTGGAGAGCCCTGAGGCCGAACGCCCCCTGATCGGCCGGCAGGTGCTGGAGGCGTCCCTGGCCGATGGCGATCATCCGGGTCTGTGCAGGGATTTCAAGCGGCGGATCGGGGCTCCGTCGGCTGGCCCTCAGAGCAGCTGGCTCAGCGCCGAGCGGGCCGGTGGGTTGCTGCTGGAAAGTCTCTGGCGGGCCCTGCCGGCGCACCTGGTGCCGGATCGGCTGGTGCTCACCGCTCCGATCGAGACCTATCGGGGCTACAGGGCCTGGCTGCACCGGGCCAGCCGCGATCTGGCGGTGCCGGAGCTGGCGCTGGTGGATGAGCCCACCGCCGCCGCCATCGGCGCCGGGCTGCCCCCCGGCAGTCGGGTCTTGGTGGTGGACATGGGCGGCGGCACCATCGACCTCTCCCTGGTGGCCCTCGAGGGGGGTGAGGGGCGGGCCGCGCCGATCGCCCAGCTGCTGCGCTTCGCCGGTCGGGATCTGGCCCGCAGCGGCCAGAGCCTGCGCTGTGCCCGGGTGATCGGCAAGGGGGGTGTGGCCCTGGGTGGACGGGACATCGACCGCTGGATCGCCGCCCACCTCTGCCCGGGCATGCCTGCCGACGGCGCCCTGCTGCAGCTTGCCGAGCGGATCAAGTGCCAGCTCAGCGAAGCCCCCGAAGCCCGGCAGATCCAGACAACGGCGGGTTCCTTCCGCGAACTGACCCTGACCCGGGAGGCCTTCGAGCGACTGCTGCAGGAACGGGGTCTGCTTCAGCTGCTCGACGGGCTGCTGGAGGCGGTGCTGGCGGCCGCCCGCCGTGAGGGACTGGGGCTGGTCGACCTCGACGCGGTGTTGCCGGTGGGGGGCAGCAGCCGGATCCCCCTGATCCGCCAGTGGCTCGAGAGCCGTTGCCCTGGGGTGCCCCTCCGGGGCGAAAGGCCTGTGGAGGCGGTGGCTCTGGGGGCGCTGGCCCTCACGCCCGGGGTGCGTGTGCGGGACGTGCTGGCCCGTGGCGTCTCCCTGCGCTGCTGGGACCGGCGCAGCGCTCGCCATCGCTGGCATCCCCTCTTCGTGGCGGGCCAGAGCTGGCCCACCGACCAACCCCTGGAGCTGGTGCTGGCCTGCAGCAGGGACGGCCAGGACCAGCTGGAACTGGTGCTCGGCGAGCCCCTGCCGGAAGAGAGGGCCGAAGTGGTGTTCGAGGCGGGGCTGCCGGTGCTGCGTGAGCGATCGGCGGGGGCCGCATCGGTGCGGCCCTGGTCCACGGCGCCGCACACCATTCCCCTGACCTCCCCCGGTCACCGGGGTGTCGACCGGCTGCGGCTGCGTTTCCGCATCGATGGGGAGGCCCAGCTGCTGGTGGAGTGGGACGACCTGGACGCCCCTGCCGATGGCGACCGCCGGGAGCCGCAGCGCCTGGGTCCGGTGCGCTGAGGCGGGGGGGG